>NC_014297.1:0-1404559 GCF_000196895.1 Halalkalicoccus jeotgali B3 | reverse complement strand
CCAGTTCGACGGCGGCTTCTCGGCGGTCCCGATCGGCTCCCACCGGATGAACGACCTCTTCTACAATATCGAGGTCGTCGAGCAGGCTGGCGTCGATCCCGCGTCGCTCACCGACGTGAACGCGCTGATCGATGCCCTGGATACGGTCAGCACCGAGACGGAGGCCACGCCGATGGCGTTCGCGCTCGCACCGTGGGGGATCCTTCAGACCTGGGCGGTCACCATGCTCAGCGAGCACGGTTTCGACGCCTACACGAACTTCATCGAGGGCAACGGCGATGAGGCGGCCGTGCGCTCGACCTTCGAGACGCTTGGGGAGCTTCTGGGCAACTACATCAACGCCGATGCCGCCTCCGTCGACTTCACGGAGGTCAACCAGCGTATCATGAACGGCGACGCAGCGTTCATCCACCAGGGCAACTGGGTCGCCGGTGCCTACATCAACGAGGGCCTGGAGTACGGCGCCGAGTGGGACGCGGTCCGGTTCCCCGGCACCGACGGGATGTACGGACTTCACATCGACTCGTTCATCTACCCGGGCGAGAACCCAAGCCCCGAGGAGACCGCGACCTTCATGCGCTTTGCCGGCGGCGAGGCCGCCCAAGTCGCCTTCAACCAGTACAAGGGCTCGATTCCGACCCGCCAGGAGGTCCCCACCGACGAGTTCAACCAGTACCTCACCGACACCATCGAGGACTTCCAGAACGCGGAGCAAAAGCCTCCGACGCTGGCCCACGGGCTCGCGGTCCCTCAGAGCACCCAGTCGGAACTCGAGGGCGTCCTGAACGACAACTTCGCGGACCCCTTCGACGTCGACGCCGCGACCCAAGGGTTCATGGACACGGTCTGACCACGCCATCTGTATGAAACGTGTTCTAACGTTTTTGCGGCGGATGCGCGGGAAGCGCCGCGTCCGGGCCGACGGCGGGGCCACGGAGAGTCGCTCGACGGCCAGGCGTTGGCTCGACAGCGACATCGTCCAGTCGGCGCCCTTCTGGGGCCCGCCGTTCCTGCTCATGGGCTTTTTCGTCTACGCGGCGATCGGCTGGAACTTCGTCCTCTCGCTGACGGACTACTCGGGCTTTGGCGGGGCCGACTACAGCAACCTGAACTTCGAGAACTACCGGCTGATGCTCGAGGACCCGGCGATGTGGGAGGCGACCCGGAACACCTTCGTCCTGCTCGTGGTCTTTACGGTCACGTGTCTGCTCGTCGGACTGGGACTCGCGATCTTGCTCGATCGACAGGTCCGCTTCGGGCGAGGGTTTCGGACGATCTACCTGCTGCCGTTCGCCCTGTCGTTCATCGTCACCGCGCAGTTCTGGCGGTGGATGTACAACGTCAACGACGGTATCGTCAACCAGTTCGTCGGGATCTTCGGGCTCGGGCCGTACAACTGGCTGGGGAACCCACAGATCGTCCTCGGGGCGGTGATCTTCGCGCTCGTCTGGCAGTTCAGCGGCTATACGATGGTGATCTACCTGGCCGCGTTGCGCTCGATCCCGACCGACCAGTACGAGGCCGCCCGAGTCGACGGTGCCGGCACCCTCCGGATGTATCGACGCGTGATCGTCCCGCAACTGCGCCCCGCGATGGTCAGCGCCTCGGTGACGCTGGTGCTGTTTGCGCTGAAGGCCTTCGACTTCCTGTATGCGGTCTTTGGAGGCTATCGCCCCAGACAGGGGGCCGACATCCTCGCGACCAAGATGGTCCGCGAGGCCTTCGGCCAATCGGAGTGGGCCTACGGCTCCGCGATCGCGATCGCGCTGTTCGTACTGTCGCTCGCGGTGATCGCGCCGTATCTCTACAGCCAGTACACACGAGGTAACCTATGAGCGAACGATCGGTTTCCGCCGGAGAGGAAACGGGCGACGAAACGACGACGGGCTTCGATCTCCGGCGGATCGGCCTGTACGCGACGATGCTTGCGCTGGTCGTCTTCTACCTGCTCCCGATCGAGTCGGGGCTGGTGACCTCGATCAAGACCTCGGAGGCGCTCATCAACACCCAGCCGTTCGCCCCGCCCGGGCCGGCGGGCGTGACCTTCGAGAAGTGGCAGTTCGCCTTCGAGACGCTGTGGAGCGGGATGATAAACAGTATGCTGTTTACGATCCCCGCGACGCTTCTCTGTGCGGTCTTCGGGAGCATGGCCGCCTACGGGCTGACGCTGGTCGATTGGCGCGGGCAGGTCGCGGTGTTCACGCTGTTCATCGCGGGGATCTTCATCCCCTATCAGGCGGTCATCGTCCCGCTGACGCAGTTCTGGTCGCAGTACGCGATGCTCGACGTGCGACTCGGGCTGATACTGTCGGATCGGGCCGCGACGCTCCTCGAACTCGTTATCACCCACACCGCCTACGGGATCCCGATCTGTACGCTGCTGTTTCGCTCCCAGTACAAGACGATGTCCTGGGAGATGATCGAGGCGGCCCGACTGGACGGCGCGACCGTCTGGCGCATCTATAGGCGGATCGTCCTTCCCCTGTCGATTCCGATGTTCGCGGTCGTGTTCATCTTCCAGTTCACCCAGATCTGGAACGAGTTTCTGTTCTCGTTGACGATCATCGGGAGCGTCAGCGATCCGGCGGCCTCGGCGACGCTGATCCTCTCGGGGCTTGGTGAGGCCTTGGAGGGGACCGACTACCCGCTGCGGATGGCCGGCGCGTTCATCACGGCGCTGCCGACGCTGGTGGTCTACGTCCTGTTCGCCGACGAGTTCGCCGAGGGGGTAGAAGTATGACCGGGCGACGACTGCACCGACGCGTACGGAGGTTCTAAGATGGCGCACACCAAACTCGACAAGGTAACGAAAGTGTTCACGGAGGACGACGGCGGCGAGATCGTCGCCGTCGACGAGGTATCGATCGACATCGACGACGGCGAGTTCCTCGTCCTCGTCGGCCCCTCAGGCTGTGGGAAGTCGACGACGCTGCGAATGGTCGCGGGTCTCGAATCGATCACGTCGGGCACGATTTCCCTCGACGACAGGACCATAAACGACGTGCCCGCCAAGGACAGGGACATCGCGATGGTGTTCCAGTCGTACGCGCTGTATCCCCACATGACGGTGCGGGAAAACATGTCTTTCGGGCTCGAGGAATCGACGGACATGCCCGACGAGGAGATCCGCGAGCGCGTCGAGGAAACCGCTTCGATGATGGGTATCGAGAACCTCCTCGATCGCAAGCCCGGTGAGCTCTCGGGCGGCCAACAACAGCGGGTCGCACTCGGACGGTCGATCGTCCGCGATCCGTCGGTCTTCCTGATGGACGAGCCCCTCTCGAACCTCGACGCGAAGCTCCGCGCGGAGATGCGCACGGAGCTCCAGCAGCTCCAATCGGAACTGGGGACGACGACGATCTACGTCACCCACGACCAGACCGAGGCGATGACGATGGGCGACCGGATCGCGATCCTCAACGACGGCGTCCTCCAGCAGATTGCGACACCCCTGGAGTGTTACCACCAACCCAACAACCTGTTCGTCGCCGGGTTCATGGGCGAACCCGCGATGAACTTCATCGACGTTCGCCGGGACGGCGAGCGCCTCGTGACGGGCGACGGTGCCCTCGAGTACTCGCTCGACGAGGCGACCCTCGCCGATCTCGGTGAGGTGACCGACCTCGTGTTGGGGGTCCGACCCGAGGATATCGAAGTCGTCGCCCGTTCGGGGTCACCCGCGGACCACGAGTTCGAGGCGTCAGTGACCGTCGTCGAACCCAAGGGCAACGAGAACAACGTCTATCTCGACATGAACGGGATCGACCTCATTGCGGCCGTCCCCGGCCTCCGGTCGATCGAAACGGGGTCGACGGTTCGGATCCGGATCCCCGAAGCAGCGATCCACCTCTTCGACCGGACGAACGGCACCGCATTGCACAACCGACGGCTCGACGAGGAACTGACGGCCGACTCGCCGGTCTGATCGGCTCCGATCCCTCGTGGTCCCGCCCGGCGACGAGGTCACACCTGTCCCACATGTTGATGCACGACCGTGTATATGGAAAGCGATTTATCGCCCTCGGCTGAACACGAGAGTGAATGAGCCTCTCGGATTCGGATCGCGAGATCATCACCACCGAACTCGACCGGGAACCCACGCGCGCGGAGGCGACGCTGTTCGAGAACCTCTGGAGCGAGCACTGTGCGTATCGCTCCTCGCGGCCACTTTTGGGCGCGTTCGAGAGCGAGGGCGAACAGGTCGTCGTCGGGCCGGGCGACGACGCCGCCGTCGTGGCGCTTCCCGACACCGAAACCGGAGAGCCGAGCGAGACCTACGTCACGCTCGGCATCGAGAGCCACAACCACCCCTCCTACGTCGATCCCTACGACGGCGCGGCGACGGGGATCGGCGGCATCGTGAGGGATACCCTCTCGATGGGTGCGTACCCGATCGCGCTGATGGACTCGCTGTACTTCGGTGGGTTCGACCGGGACCACACGCGCTACCTGCTGGAGGGGGTCGTCGAGGGGATCTCCGACTACGGCAACGCCATCGGGGTTCCCACCGTCGGGGGAAGCCTCGCCTTCCACCCCGATTACGAGGGGAACCCGCTCGTAAACGTCGCCTGCGTCGGGTTGCTCTCCGAGGAGCGCCTCGTCACCGCCGCGGCCAAGCGGGCGGGCAACAAACTCGTGCTCGTTGGCAACGCGACCGGCCGGGACGGTCTGGGTGGGGCATCGTTCGCCAGCGAGGATTTAGCGGAAGACGCCGAGACGGAGGACCGCCCCGCCGTGCAGGTCGGCGACCCGTATACGGAGAAGTTACTGATCGAGGCCAACGAAACCCTGATCGACGAGGGGCTGATCGAGTCTGCCCGCGATCTGGGTGCGGCGGGGCTGGGTGGGGCCTCCTCGGAACTCGTCGCGAAGGGCGGGTTAGGCGCGCGAATCGACCTGGAGCGGGTCCACCAGCGCGAGCCGAACATGACGGCCGTGGAAGTCCTGCTCGCGGAGTCCCAGGAACGTATGTGCTACGAGGTGCGCCCGGAAAGCGTCGAGCGGGTCCGGGCGGTTGCGGATCGGTTCGATCTGGGCTGTTCGGTCATCGGGGAGGTCGCCGAGGGCAACTACGTCTGTGAGTTCGACGGCGAGACGGTCGTCGACGTCGCTCCGGAACTGCTCGCCGACGGCGCGCCGATGAACGACCTCGCATACGTCGAGCCGGCCGACCCCGAGCGCGATCTGCCCGAAATCGACCTACAAGACGCGTTCGAGGCGGTCGTTTCGAGCCCGAACACCGCGAGCAAGGAGTGGGTCTACCGGCAGTACGACCACGAAGTCGGCCTGCGAACGGCCGTCAAGCCGGGCGACGACGCCGCCGTGCTAGCGATCAGGGAGGGCACGGACCGCCCGGACGGTGCGAACCGCGGGCCCGGCACCGGACTGGCGATCTCGGCGGGTGCCGACCCGAACTGGACCGCGGCCGATCCCTACGAGGGCGCGCGGGCGATCGCCGTCGAGAACGCGACTAACCTCGCGGCGAAGGGCGCGACGCCGCTTGCGGCCGTGGACTGTCTCAACGGCGCCAACCCCGAGAAGCCCGAGGTCTACGGCGGTTTTCGGGCGATCGTCTCGGGGCTCGCGGACGCCTGCTCTGACCTCTCGGTCCCGGTGGTCGGCGGGAACGTCTCGCTGTACAACGATTCTGCGACCGGCCCGATCCCGCCGACCCCGACGCTCGCGATGGTCGGCGCGCGCGCGGGGTACGACGCCCCGCCGACGCGCCTCGCGGGCGAAGGGGCCCTACTGGCTGTCGGCGACCCGGTGCTGGCGGGCGATGTGGCGCCCGAACTGGGCGGCTCGGAACTGCTCGCGCGGTTCGGTGGTTCCGATCGCTTCCCCGCCCCCGCCGAAGGCGCCCCCGCGTTCGTCGGGGCGCTCGCAGAGGTCGCCGAGGACGAGGGGACGCTTGCGGTCCACGACGCGAGCCACGGCGGGCTCGCCGTGACGCTCGCGGAGATGGTCGGCGAGGCCGGCGCGCGGGTCGACCTCTCGGGTGGCCCGGCGCTCGGACGGCTCTTTCACGAACGGGTGGGGCGAGCGGTAATCGAGACGACCGACCCCGAGGGCGTCCACGAGCGCGTTGCGGGAGTCGCGCCCGTCGTCGAGATCGGCGAGGCGACCGCCGATGGCGTCCTCGAAATCGAAACCGACACGGGCGAACTGACCTCTTCGGCCGCGGAGATCGCGGACCTGCGCGACGTCCTCGCGCGCGAACTGGACTGACCGACTCAGGTCTTCGAGAGGTCGCCTGCCTCCTCCGCGGATTCCCTGACCGACTCAAGGGTGGCTTTCGCGCTCGTCGCGCTCACGGCGGCGTTGACCGCACCCTCGACCAGTGGAGCGTCCGCGAAGGTCGCCTCGATTTCGCTCACTTCGACGGCCATCTCGGCGTTCATCACCGCGCTTCCGAGGTCGGCGAGCACGACGACGCCCTCCGCCCCCGCGCTCGCCGCCTCGATCGCGTCGGCGATCAGGTCGACGCTGGTTCCCAACTCGCCGCCATCGGTGCCGCCGGCAGGAACGATGCTCGCCTCGCTCGCCATCTCGCCGGCGACCTCGCACACCCCTTCTGCGAGCCGAGCGCTGTGGGAGACGACGACGAGGCCGATCATTCCTCGACCCCCGAACCCTCTTCTGCTTCCGTCTCGGCCGCCGCGTCGACCACCGTCGCCGCCTCGCCGTCGAGGTACTCGGCGGCCACGTCGTGGATCTCCTCGAGCAGGTAGAGCGTGCTCGTCGCGCCCGGATCGGGATGGCCCACGGAGCGCCAGCCGAGATACGACGCTCGGCCTTTGCTCGCGCGAATCGGGGTGGTAAAGCGAACGCCCCGCTCTGTGGCGTCGACCGCCTTCGAGAGCGCCGCCAGTGGGTCGAGATCGTCGACTTCGATCGCGCGCTTGTAGGTGTGAACCGCAGGCGTGAGCGCGTCGACCATCGTCTTATCGCCGACGCTCGCCCCGCCGCGATCCTTCACCTTCTCGAGGTAGGCCTCCGCGAACGCCACCGACGACTCGGTCGTGATCCCCTCCTCGAACTCGCTGCTCGCGACGGCGAGCGAGCCCCCGTAGAGCGGGCCCGATGCGCCCCCGACCTTCGAAAGCAACGCCATCCCGGCGGCCTTGACGAACGCCGCTGGGTCGTCGTCGGGATCCGCCCCGTCGAGCGCGGCCTGAAAACCCCGATGGAGGTTCGCGCCGTGGTCCGCGTCGCCGATCGCCGAGTCCAGATCTGTGAGGTGGTCCTTTTCGCTTTCGATCCGATCGGCGATCGCCGCCAGTGTGGCCACAAGCGCCTCGCGCTGGATGCCCTCGTCCACGGCTCAGTCCCCCCGGACCGTCAGGGCGGGCGTGTCCGCTG
Organism: Halalkalicoccus jeotgali B3; assembly: GCF_000196895.1. NCBI lineage: Archaea > Methanobacteriati > Methanobacteriota > Halobacteria > Halobacteriales > Halalkalicoccaceae > Halalkalicoccus > Halalkalicoccus jeotgali. The sequence goes on along the minus strand of NC_014297.1, from coordinate 1,397,197 downwards.
GCGCGCCCAGCAGTTCCTCGAGTTCCTCGTCGAGTTCCAGTACCGTCACCGAACAGCCGGCCATGTCCAGCGAGGTCATGTAGTCGCCGACCCAGCACTCCCCGACGTCGAACCCCCGCTCGTCGAGCAGTTCCTGCACGCGGCGGTTGACGACGTACAGCTCCATCAGCGGGGTCGCGCCCATCCCGTTGACGATCGTGGCGACCCGCGCGCCCTCCGCGAGATCGAGGTCCTCGAGTACCCGTTCGGTGAGGTGTTCTGCGACCGCGTCGGCACCCATCACGTCGGTGCGCTCGACGCCCGGTTCGCCGTGGATCCCGATCCCGAGTTCGATTTCGTCGTCAGGAAGGTCGAACGTCGGCTCGCCCTTCTCGGGGGTCGTACAGGAAGTCAGGGCCATCCCCATCGTTCCGACCCCGTCGACTACCTTCTCGGCGAGGCGTTTGACCTCGCTCAGATCGTCGCCCCGTGCGGCGGCCGCGCCCGCGATCTTGTGGACGAGGATCGTCCCGCAGACGCCGCGGCGACCGGAGGTATAGAGGGAATCCTCGACGGCTACGTCGTCGTCGACGACGACGTACTCGACGTCGGTCTCGCCCTCCAGTTCGGCGAGTTCGATCGCCGTCTCGAAGTTCATCACGTCACCCTCGTAGTTTTTCACCACGCAGAGCACGCCTGCGCCGCCCTCGCAGGCGGCGATCATCCCCTGGAGCTGGTCGGCCGTCGGCGAGGTGAAGACCTCGCCGGCGGCCGCCCCGGTGAGCATTCCCTCGCCCAGATAGCCCGCGTGGGTCGGCTCGTGGCCGCTTCCCCCACCCGAGACGATTCCGACCATCCCCTCGACCGGCGCGTCGGCGCGCACGAGCACGTTCGTCCCCTCGAGCCGGCGGACGTACTCGGGGTGGGCTGCGACCATCCCTTCAAGCATCTCGTCGACGACGTCTTCGGGTTCGTTGATCAGTTTCTTCATGTTCGCGTATACCATGCACCGATTCGCGCATAAGCCTACGCGTTCGCGCCGTCTCGCGCCGAGCGAGCCAGCCCGCCGACTCACGATCGATCGGCATTCCCGTCCTTCGAACGGACCGACCGATCCAGATCGTCTTCCGATTCGCGTTTCGTACTCCTTCGCGTATAATAACACCAGAGTGTGAGTTTAAATACCCATAAAAGTATATACTCATGATTAAAATAGGACTTATCTCTACGGAAGGGTTATCCTCACATGGCGGAGTGAAATGAGATTCTATCCGAAAGAGAAAAATGTCGGTAGCTGGGACCGGGGAGTTCGATTGGTCGTCGGACCGGTGCTCGTGCTCGTCGGGATCGCAGCGGCACTCGGGATGATCGCTCTCGCGCCCGTCCTGATCGTGGTAAGCCTCGTCGTCGGGGCGGTCCTGACGGTGACCGGTCTCACCCAGAAATGCCCGATGAACCGGCTGCTCGGCATCAACACCTACAAAGGCGAACCGCTGAGGGAGGACGCGGAAACCGAGCCCACCGAGCGACCCGCGTGAGTGGATCGCCCGCTCGTTCGACTTTTCGTCGCACTATATCGATTTCAGGGTCGTTTACCGAGGCCACGAGGCCCTCCGCTGTGAGGGAGCGGGACATACTCCATCATTCGATATCGACAGTCGTTCCGACTTCCTCGCGCTCGGCACGTTCGACCAGATGGGTGGCCGTCGCGGCGTCGAGCACCGCAGAACCGACGCTGCAGAGGACGACGATCCCGTTGGGCCGGGAAAAACGCCCCTCGAAAACGTCGGCAAAGGGGACGAGGTCCCCGACTTCGAGGCCGCTTTCGCGCAGGTCGCCCGTGCGGATAACCTCCTCGGGGACGTCCGCGAGCACCGCTTCGGCCCGTTCGATCGTCTCGGCGTCGAGTTCGCGCATCGCCCCGTTGTAGGCCCCGACGGCGACGACCAGCGCGTCGGGTTCGAGCGCGTTCCCCGGGAACACCGGCTGTTCGCTCGGTGTCGCCGTCAGGACCACGTCGGCGCCGGTGACGGCCTCCGTCGGCGAGTCGACGGCCTTTGCCGGGAGCCCGCGACCCGCGAGGTCGCTCGCACAGCGCTCTCGCGAGTCGCTCGGCGAGTGGATCCGAACGGATTCGACACTACTTCCGGTGGCGATGGCGCGAACCCCCCAGCGGGCCTGCGTGCCCGCGCCGATGACGCCCACCGTGAGCGGGTCGCCAGCGAGATCGCGGGCGGCCAGTCCGCCGATACAGCCGGTGCGTGCACCGGTCACCCGTGTACCGTCCATGTACGCCCTCGCTTGCCCCGTTCGGGCGTCAGTGACGGCGATCTGGGCGTTGACCGTCGCCAGCCCCCGGTCGGGATTATCGGGGTGGACGCTCGCGAGTTTCGTCGCATAGCACTCCTCACCGTGGATATACGCGGGCATGGTCAGCCCGGTCCCGAGGGGGTCGTCCGATTCCAGTCCCACGCCGACCGGAAAGTGCGGGCGATCGGGGCGCTCGACCTCGCCGCGGCCCTGTTTGACGAAGGCCTCCTCGACGACGGGGAGGAGGCCTTCGAGGTCGAGAAGCACGTCGACGTCCGCATCCGAGAGGATCCGAACCATGCTCGGTTCACGGACGGTGAGGGAAATACGCTATCGGTGTCGTCTTAATCACCTTGGTATCCCAAAGTCAGTATTTAGCGGGTCCGACTCCGCATGGATTATATCACCCTCCACTGCACCGACTGTGACTGGACCGCGAGTACGGACGACGGATACGGCCGCGTCAAGGTCTCGCGGCTGGCCATCGAGCACCACTGTCACTCCGGTCACACGGTCGTCTCGGACGACCACGCCGACTCCCCACAAGAATCGATCTGCCCGTCACGTCGAAGACTGGACCATTTCGAGCGTCTGATGGCCGAAACGCAGCCATGAGGCACATCCGACATCAGGGCCTCTCGACGTAGTACGCTTCGGCCGAAGGGGGCGATTCGACCGCGAGCGCCGGTTCGGCGGGGATCGTGACGGACGAACCGCCGGTCAGGCGAGGAACGCCTCCAGCCGGTTCATCGCCTCCTTCAACTGGGGAAGACCGCTTGCGTACGACACACGGAGGTGGCCCTCGCCGGCCTCGCCGAAGACCGAACCCGGAACGACCGCCACGCCTTGGTCTTCGAGCAGTCCCTCCGCGAACGCCTCGTCGTCGCCGGGGACCTCCGGAAAGACGTAGAACGCCCCCTGGGCCTCGAAGCAGTCCAGGCCCATCTCCGAGAAGCGAGAAAGGACGAACCGCCGGCGGCGGTTGAACGCGCTCACCATCTCCTCGACGTCGTCATCACAGCTCACCAAGGCTTCGAGGGCGGCGTGCTGGGCGGTCGTCGGGGCCGAGAGCATCGAGTACTGGTGAATGCGGTTCATCGCCCCGATTCCCTCCGCGGGGCCGAGCGCGTAGCCGAGGCGAAGCCCGGTCATCGCGTAGGCTTTCGAGAAGCCGTTGAAGACGATCGTTCGCTCGCGCATTCCGTCGAGAGTGGCGATCGAGGTGTGCTCACCCGAGTAGGTGAGGTCAGCGTAGATCTCGTCCGAGAGCACCCGAAGGTCGTGTTCGCGGCAGAACTCCGCGACGGGTTCGAGGTGCTCCTCGTGCATGACCGCGCCCGTGGGGTTGTTCGGGTAACACAGGATGAGCAGATCGGCCTCGCTCGCGCCCGCCCGGTCGAGGGCCTCGTATGTCAGGCGAAAGTGCTCGTTCTCGCGGGTTCGCACGGGCAGGGGCTCGCCGTCGGCCAGTAACACTCCCGGCCGGTAGGAGACGTAGGAGGGATCGACCATCGCGACCCGGTCGCCGGGGTCGACCAGTGCTCGCAGCGCCACGTCGACGCCCTCGCTGACGCCCGTCGTCACGAGGATCTCCTCGTCGGGGTCGTAGCGCAGGTCGTAGCGCTCCGCGCAGTGGTCCGCGATCGCTTCTCGGAGGTCGTACATTCCCCGGTTTGCGGTGTAGGAGGTCCGGCCCCGTTCGAGGGAGGCGATGGCGGCATCGCGGGCGGCCCACGGTGCCGAGAAGTCGGGCTCGCCCACCCCGAGCGAGATGACGTCCTCGCGCTCCTCTGCGAGTTCGAAGAACTTCCTGATGCCCGACGGCGGGACCCGTCCGATACGTTCGGAGGTCCTCACGAGGACCACCTCGTGTAGTCCTTGTGAGCAGGGAGCAGCTCCGCTGCGACCGTGCTCACGACAGCCACCCCGTCTGGCACTCGTGAGCGCAATAGAGCGGGGATTCGGAGGCGACGGGGTATCCGATCACCTTCATGGCGAAACCGACAGGCGGTCGTCGTCGTCGCCGCCGTTCATCCCGATACCGCCCTCCTTGTACGTCTCCATGACGAAGTGTGTCACCGTTTGGGTCACCTCGGGGACCGGTGCGACCTTCTCGCTGACGAACCGGGAGATCTTGCGCACTGAACCCGCCTCGACGATCATCAGGAAATCGTAGTTCCCGCTGACCAGATGCAAGGAGGACACTTCGGGGAACTTCGCGAGGCGTTCTGAAACCTCCGCGTAGCCCGTTTCACGATCCAGCGTGACGTTGAGTTCGACCGCGGCGCGGGCGTGGTCCTCGTCGACGGCTTCCCAGTCGACGATCGCCTGATAGCCCCGGATCGTTCCCTCGCCTTCGAGGTCGGCGATCGCCGTCTCGACTTCGTCCTCGGAAAGGCCGGTCTGGCGCGCGAGATCCGCCGTCTCGGTACGGGCGTTCGTACAGAGGACGTCGAGCAGTTCGCGTTTCGCTTCCATACAGGGAGAGCAAAGGGCAGCGGGTTAAGGCTTCCCTCTAGCCGGATATTCGCCCCTGCCGGGATCGCAACGCATACCGAACCGGCACCGATAGGGTCGGTATGAACTACTTACTGTGGGCGCTGGTGGGACTGGTGGCGTACACGTTCGTCGCACCGCTGATGAGCATCGCGACGACGGAGGTGCCGAGCAACGTCGCGGTCATCGTCTCGAACTCCATGCTCGTCGTCGCCGCGTTCGTGGTGGTCGTCTTCTCGAACGAACCCGTCGCCGAGTATCTCACCCACCCCGACGCGCCCTATATGTACGCCGCCGGAATCTGTCTTGCCGTGGGCATTCTCGCGTACTACCGGGCGCTCTCGATGGGGCCGGTCAGCGTCGTCGTTCCGATCTTCGGGATGTTCCTCGTCACGAGCTCGCTGGTCGGATTCGTCGCGCTTGACGAGGCGATCACCGCCCGAAAAGTCGCCGGGATCGGCTTCGCCGTTCTGGCGGTCTACCTCACCGCCGTCGAGTGATTCGAATCAACGCTTTTGTCCCTCGCGGCCCCGAGATTCGGTATGGCGCTCCAGAAATCCGACAGCGACCTCGAACGCGGTGATCGGGCCCCCGAGTTCGAACTGCCCGGAACCGACGGGAAAACCCACTCGCCCGAGGAGTTCGCGGACCGCGAGGCGCTGCTCGTCGTTTTCACCTGCAATCACTGTCCGTACGCGAAGGCGAAGATCGAACCGCTGAACGAACTCGGACGCGAGTACGAGAAGGTCGCGGTCGTCGGAATCAACGCGAACGACGCCGAGGAATACCCAGAAGATTCGTTCGACCGCATGAAAGAGCTGGTCGCCGACGGATCCATCGGGTACGACGCCTACCTGCGCGACGAGTCCCAGGCGGTCGCGCGCGCCTACGGCGCGGTCTGTACGCCCGACCCCTTTTTGTTCCGACGGGAAAACGGCGAGTTCCGGCTCGCCTACCACGGCCGGGTCGACGACGCCCACGACCCCGACGCCGAGCCGAGCGAACACGACCTCCGCGAGGCCATCGAGCAACTGCTCGCGGGCGAGGCAGTCTCGGTTGAAGAACGGCCCTCGCGGGGCTGTTCGATCAAGTGGCGAGACGTGGCCTGAACGCGCCGGAGTCGGGATTCGGTCCCCGACCGCGCCGAGGTAGCAGCGTTTATGCTCTCAGCGCGCCATATAGTACGTCGGATCACCGGAATCGACGGCGGTCGACGCCGGGGTTCGGTGGTCGGAGAGGAGTAGATGGTCACAATCGAGAGAGATATTTGGATGGACGCGCGGCCGGAACGGGTGTTCGAGTACATGGGGTCGCCCGAAAATCACCTGAACGTGATGCCGAGTCTCCAGAGGATCGAGAACGTCGAGGCGGTACCGAGCGGCGGCCACCGCGGGAAGTTCCGGTTCAAGATGGTCGGCATCCCGATCGACGGGCGCTTCGAGGACGTCGAGTTCGTCCCCCACGAACGGCGCGTCTACGAGATGAGCGGGGAGATCGAGGGCAGCATGCATTACACCTTCGAGCCGGAAAACGGCGGGACGCGCTTTACGTGCGTGATGGACGTTGCCTTCCCGTCGAAAGTGCTCGATACGGTACTTAGACCCGTCGTGAGGAAGTACAACGAACGCGAGGTCGAGACGATGCTCGCGAACCTCAAGACGATCATGGAAGCCGAGCGAAAGACGCCCCAAGCGGCGTAAACGCACACTTTTTCGGTGAGTAGCGCCCCCAGCGCAGGTCCCGACGCGCTGTCAGTCCGCGGTCTGTCGGAAGCGCTCCCAGGCGCTCTCGAAGGCCGTCTCGTCCTCGGTGTGTTCGTCCCACTGTTCGAGCCCGCGCTCCTTTCGGGTGCCCGGGATCGTGTTGTCCAGTACGAGCGCCACCAGCCCGCCGACGGCCATGCCGGTGCCGCCGATGACGAAGACCGTGTCGGCGAACAGGGGCGATCCCAGCACGGGCGAAACGCCGGCAGCCAGTTCACGGAAGGCCGCTGCGCTCTCGAAGTTCGCCATGTACTGGGGGATCGAGAGGCCGACGAACAGCGCGAAACCGACGATGAAGACGTTTCGCTGGGAATCGAGATCGACGTGTTTCAGCGTGCTGATCCCGACCGCGACGATCTGGCCGAACATCGCGACGAACAGGCCGCCGATGATCGGGTCGGGGATGGTCGCGACCAGTTGGCCGAAATACCCGACGAACCCGACGACGAGCATGATCGCCGCGCCGACCTGCACGACGTACCGCGAGGCGACCCCGGTGAGGCCGATCGCGCCGATGTTCTCCGAGTAGGAGGTCGAGCCGCCGGTGCCCATAACACCTGAAAAGACGTTCATCAGCCCCTCCATGCCGATCCCGTGGTTGATGCGCTTCTCGCTCGGCGCGCCCGCGCCGGTCAGACGCGCGACCGCCTGATAGTCCCCGAAGCTCTCGATGATCGAGGCCAGCACCCCCGCGACCATGCCCACGACGAGCGCGAACTCGAAGCGGGGCAGGCCCCACTGGAAGGGGTAGATCGGCATCAGGGCGGGCGCGGCGGCGACCTGCCCGAGTGCGACGTAGCCCGCCGAGTCGGGCGAATAGACGCCGACGACCGAGAGGACGGCGGCGACCGTCCACGCGATGGTGATCCCGAGGATGACTGGAAAGAGCTGGAACGCCCGGTTTCTGGTCTTCAGGTACTGCGAGAACAGCACGATCAACCCCACCGTGAGCCCCAACAGGAACCAGTCCTGGTTCGCGGCGGTGATCTGAGGGGCGTCGAAGAGCGCCAGCCCGATCAGCGCGATCGTGGGGGCGATCACCACGGGCGAGAGGAACCTCCGAATGCGGCCGATCAGGCCGAGATAGCCGATTGCGATCTGGACGACGGCGGCGGCGATGATCGCCCCCTGCAGCGAGCGCAGGTCGGTCTGCCAGGCGGGTTCACCGGGGATCGTCCCGACGACGGCGATGATCGCCAAGGCGGGCGCGAGCATCGAGAAGGGCGCACCCTGAACGATGGGATAGCGATTGCCAAGCGTCGTCTGGGCGAGCGTCGCGACCCCCGAGACGACGAAGAAAGTGCCGACGAACCGCGCGGTGACGTCGGCGGGCATCCCCATCGCGCCCGCGAGGATCAACGGCACCGCGATGTTCGCGCCGACCATCGTGAGGTAGTGCTGAAGCCCCAACAGGATCGATTCCGAAAGCGGCGGTCTGTCCTCGATACCGTACTCGACGAAACTGGCCCGATCCTCACCCATTGTCCAAACTGCCTCAGTTTCGCGCTCGGGGGGTCAAATGCCTGCTGGTTCGGCCGCGGCACGGCCAACACTTACAACGTCAGCCCGCGAAGGGGCGAGTATGACACAGGTCGATCTCGAGGAGGAGACGATCGAGCGACTCGACGCGCTGCGCGAGGACGACGAATCGTACGACGAGCTCGTCAACGAACTCATCAACATCTACGAGGCCGGCGAGATGAGCCTCCACCACGCGGGCGAGGAGCTCTAAGGCCTATCCGACGTCGATTCGGCTGCCGCCTCGCGGGCCGATTCCCACTTTCCTTGCCCTTCGAGGCGTTCCTGTAGTCGGTTTGCGTACTCGGCGGTGAGCGCTTCGGCCGCCTGTCGGTCCTCATCGTTACCCCCACCCCCGGCACTGTCGAATCCGAGCGCGCCCTTGATCGAGTCGATGACGCCCCCCGAGGAGTCGGGGGACCGTCCGGCCTCGCTCGCACCGCCCATCGCCCCCGATTGGGCGTCGATCTTCTCCAGTTCGGGCATGATCTGGGAGAGTTTCTCGGTGTTGGCGACCAACTTTGCCCGCTCGGGCTCGTCCGGGTCGCGGATCTCGAACTCGGTGGCGGTCATGATCAACCCCCACTGCTGGCTCGAAAACCGCGAGTCACTGACTCGCTCGGTGAACTCCCGGTCGACGGCCATCCGGTCGCCGACGATCCGGTCCATCCACGGCTGTTCGCTCATGGGCCTCGTTTCGGAGAGCGGGCGTATCAGGGTTTTCCACGGCGAGACAGCGTTATCCCCGCCCGAGTGCTATATACACACACGGTGGTGAGAGATGGCACAGACAGCGAAATCGGATCCTGAACGAAACGAGGCGATCGTCCGACGGTTCGTCCGGGAGGTCGTCAACGAGGGGAACTACGCGACGGCGGACGAACTGTTCGCCGACGACTACGTCAGACACGATCCGTCGATCCCCGAGGAAAAGCGCGGCCCCGAGGGGTTCAAGGAGACAGTCGAGATGTGGCGGGCGGGCTTTCCGGACGTCGAGATGACCCTCGACGAGACCGTCGCGGCGGGTGATCTGGTCGCCTTCCGCGCGACCGAGACCGGGACCCACGAGGGCGAGTTCATGGGAATCGAACCCACCGGAACGCGCGTCGACCTGACCGGGAACGTCATGCATCGCCTGGAGAACGGCCGGGTCGCCGAGACGTGGGCGACCTTCGACATGCTCGGGCTGTTCGAACAGCTCGGGGCGGTCGAACTGCCCCGCTGACCGCCGAGTCAGAACGCCCCGCCCTCGATCGTGGTGTCGGCGTGAAGACCGTTTTTGAGCGCGTCGTGGACCTTGCAGAGTTCGTCCGCGCGCTCGACGATCCGGCGGCCCGTCTCCTCGTCGACATCGGCCTCGACCTCGATCTCGAAACGCACGGCCGTGAGCTTGCCGTCGTCGTCTACCTCGCCGGTGATGGCGTTCTCGATCCGCCCGAGGTCGTCGACGTCGCGCTGTCGGCCCCCGACGCGGAGCGCCGGGACGTAACAGGCGGCGTAATCGGCAAGCAGCGTCTCGACCGTGTCGGGCGTCTCCTCACCCTCGGCGTCGATCGTGAGGTCGAACTCCCGGATCGAACTGGTCGACTGGAACCCCTCCTCGCTCGTGGTGCGTAGCTCTTTTACCATCGCGACTCACCCCACGACGGGGTCGGGCGTAAGTGTTGTTTCACGAACCCGACGGGTCGCGCGCTCGCTTAAAGAAGTGTGGACCGCTCAGAACGCGCCGCCTTCGACGCTGATGTCTGCGTGCAGCTCCTCGCGCAGCGCCGAGTGGACGTGACAGATGCCTTCTGCGCGCTCGACGATCCCGTCGAGTTCCGAGTCGTCGAGGTCCTCCTCGACGTAGATGTCGAAGCGAATGGCGGTGAGGTCGTCGTCGTCGTCGAGGTCGGCCTCGGCGTCGATCTGGAGCTTGCCCAGATCGTCGTGGTCGCGCTGTTGGCCGCCGACGCGGAAGGCGGGCAGGAAACACGAGGCGTAGTCGGCGACGAGCACGCCGTTCGGACCCGGGCCCTCCTCCTCGGTCGCGTCGATGGTGAGCTCGAAGTCGCCGACCTGACTGTTGCTTACGAAGCCCTGTTCGCTGACGGTGGACGTCTCGATGTCGGTCATTGCAGTTCGACGGTTCGGCGCGAAGGTCCTAAAGGTGGTGTTAGCAGGCGAAGGGCACCGGTACCGGTTACCGTAAAACTCGCTTCGGCCACCGATTCGGCGATCGGTACTAAATAATATATGTTATCAGTACACAATACGTATCGACGACCGGTGGCGCCGGACGTGGGTGGAACGGTCGTAGCACGGGAGTCCGAGATGCCCGCGGCGTCGCCGAGGGGAGCTATGCAAGACACGAAAGGGGGTCCGTCGACCGGGCGACACCGTCGCGGACGGGGGAGGCCGCGCTCGACGACCACGAAACGGAGCCGAACCGAAACGAAATCAGCGTATTCGACGAGCACGATTCCCTGTCCACGCTGCGGGGACGAGGTCGTCGTCCCGAGTCCGACTCCGGGAACCGACCTGCTGATCCGGCGAAGCGTCGCGCTCGCGGGCGAGCATATTGTCGCCGCGTGCGATAACGATCACCGGTTCTGGGTGTACTACTGCTGATCCGGCGACGGGAGTCAGTTGTCGTCGCTTCGCGAACGGAGACCGAGCGCGTGACAGTCCGGTTACGCCGAGAGGTCGAACGTCTCGTCGCCGTCGAGTACGTGAACCTCCGCGTCGCTGCCCGTAGCGTTCACCTCGCGTTCGAACTCCTCGGTGTCGATCTCGATGGGCGGGAACGTATCGTAGTGCATCGGGAAGGCGTAATCGACGTCGAGCCAGTCGGTGGCGATGGCGGCCTGCCACGGCCCCATCGTGAAGTGATCGCCGACCGGCAGGGCGGCGGCGTCGGGTTCGAGATACGGGCCGATGATCTCTCGCATCTCGGTCATCAGGCCGGTGTCGCCGGCGTGATAGAAGCTGGTGCTCTCTTCGTCCGAAACCTGTGTCGGCTTCGTATCGCCGATGACGAACCCGACGGGCGGGCCCGCGGAGTACTCGTAGTCGGTATTGATACCGTTGGTGTGATCCGCACGGCACATCGTCACGTAGGCGTCGCCACACTCGACGGTCCCGCCCATGTTCATCCCCATGCCGGCGACGGCGTCCTCGAAGCCCAGTTCCTCCTGTGCGTAGGTGGCGAGTTCGGGCACGGCAACGAGGGTCGCGTCGCTGAACTCGCCGGCGTGGCCGATGTGGTCGGCGTGACCGTGCGTGAGCAGGACGTAGTCGGGCGAGTCGATATCGCTCGGTTCGAGATCGGTCTTCGGGTTGTCGAAAAACGGGTCGATCAACAGGTCGGTGTCGCCGACGGTGACGTGCCACGTCGAGTGGCCGTGCCAGGTGAGTTCCATACGGCTGGACCATCGGCCGACGAACGCATAAAAGGTGTCGCCGCGGCAGTCCTGCCGCCGAACGAACCCTTTTGAGGGCGCGCTTTGAGGACCACCCATGCACCGCGTTCGATTCCGCGATCCCGCCGGCTCGATCCGACAGGGCGAATGGGTAGACGGCGAGGTCAGTTTCGCCGGCGAGACGTACGACAGCGAGGAGATCGACGTCCTCGCGCCGTGTGAACCCTCGAAAATCGTCTGCATCGGCCGCAACTACGCCGCCCACGCCGCGGAGCGCGACGAGGAACTTCCCGACCGGCCCCTCCTCTTTCTCAAGCCGCCAAACGCCGTTGCGGGCCACGGCGACACCGTGACCCTGCCCGCCGAGCGGTACGTCGAACACGAGGCTGAACTCGCGGTCGTGATCGGCGAGCAGTGCCGTCACGTGAGCGAGGACGAGGCCGACGAGGTCATCGCGGGCTACACCTGCTTCGACGACCTTTCCAATCGAGACGACCAGGACGAGGAACAGAACTGGGTCCGCGGAAAGGCCTTCGACAACGCCGCGCCGATGGGGCCGGTACTCGCGCCCCCCGAGGAGGTGCCCGATGACGCCCGGATCCAGCTACGGGTCGACGGCGAGACCCGACAGGATTCGACCCTGGAGCACCTCATCTTCTCGATTCCGGAGCTGATCGCGGAGATCACCCAGTATCTGACCCTCGAACCCGGCGACGTGATCGCGACCGGTACCCCCGAGGGCGTCGGTCCCGTCGAGGACGGCCAGAGGGTGGAAGTCGAGATCGAGGGGATCGGAACCCTCGAACACGACGTGCGCCAGCCGTAGCACGGCCGGTCGATCCGCGGGTGGTGCCGGGCGGCGCGTGTAACCACGCTTAATACTCCCGACCGATTTCAGGCGACCATGTATCCACGGGACCTCTCCTCGCACACCGCCTACGAGGCCGGGCGGGGAATCGAGGAGGTCGCCCGCGAGTTGGGGCTCGATCCCGACTCGCTCGTGAAACTCGCCTCCAACGAGAACCCCCTCGGGCCGTCCCCGGCGGCCGTCGAGGCCATTCGGGAACACGCAGATCGGGTTCACACCTATCCGAAGGCCTCCCACGCGGATCTCACGGCCGAACTCGCCGCCCGCTGGGACCTCGATCCGAATCAGGTCTGGCTCGCCAACGGCGGCGACGGCGCGCTCGATTACCTCGCGCGGACGGCCATCGACCCGGGCGATCGCGTGCTCGTCCCCGAACCGGGATTCGCCTACTATGGGATGAGCGCCCGGTTTCACCACGGCGAGGTGACGACCTATCCGGTCTCGAAGGCCGAGGGCTTCGAGCAGCGCGCGCGGAAGATCCTCGCCGACTACGACGGCCAGCGGATCGTCTACCTCACCAGTCCGCACAACCCGAGCGGCAGCGAGATCCCCGTCGCGGAGGTCGAGACGCTGGCCGAACGAACCGAGGAGGACACCCTGATCGTCGTCGACGAGGCCTACGGCGAGTTCGCCGAGAGCCCGAGCGCCGTCTCGCTGGTCGAGACACGCGACGACGTGGCCGTGTTGCGGACGTTCTCGAAGGCCTACGGGCTTGCGGGGCTTCGTTTGGGCTACGCGCTAGTTCCCGAAGCGTGGGCGGACGCCTACGCGCGCGTCAACACGCCCTTTGCCGCCAGCGAAATCGCCTGCCGGGCGGGGCTGGCCGCGCTGTCCGATACCGAGCACGTCGAGCGCTCGGTCGCGCTCGTGCAGGCCGGGCGCGACCGCATCTGCGAGCGCCTCGACGCCCCCACCTGGGAGAGTGCGGGCAACTTCGTGCTCGCGGAGGTCGGCGACGCGAGCGACGTCGCGAAACGCCTCCGGGAGCGCGGAGTCATCGTCCGGGACTGTACGAGCTTCGGGCTGCCCGAGTGCATCCGCATCACCTGCGGGACCGAGGAGGAGACCCGGCTCGCGATCACCGAGTGCAACGAGGTCCTCCGGGGGGCGACATGAGAACCGTCGTCACCGGCACCCCCGGAACGGGGAAAACGAGCGCCACCGAGCGCCTCGACCGGGAGGTGCTCCACCTGAACGACGTGATCGAACGCGAGGGGCTCTACACCGAGCGCGACGCCGAGCGCGACAGCCTCGTGGTCGATCTGGACGCCCTCGGCGAGTTCGTCGGCGGACGCGAGGGGATCGTCGAGTCCCACCTCGCACACCACCTGCCCGCCGAGCGAGTGATCGTCCTGCGGTGTGCCCCCGACGACCTCGAACGCCGCCTGCGAGAGCGCGGGGAGGACGAGGCGAAAGCCGGGGAGAACCGGGAGAGCGAGGAACTCGATCTGATCCTCTCGGAGGCGGTCACCGAACACGGTCTCGAGAGCGTCTACGAGATCGACACGACCGACCGGTCGCCAGACGAGGTGGCAAGCGAGATCGAGCGCGTGCTCGCGGGCGAGCGAGAGCCGAGTGCCGGGGAGGTGACGTTCTCGTGACCCTTGATAAGTACCGCCCGCTCGCGGATCGCGCCCTTGAGCCGTTCGTCGAGGGTGCCGACAGGATCGGACTATCGCCCAACGGCGTGAGCGTCCTCGCGTTCGCACTCGCGGGCGTCGCGGCCGGGACCTTCTACCTCGCCGGCGCGACCCCCGGCTGGTATCTCATCGGAGCGTTGCTCGTCCTGCTCAACGGGGCGCTCGACCTGCTCGACGGCGCGCTCGCGCGCCGGCAGAACGTCGCCTCGACGGCGGGCGATCTGCTCGACCACGTGCTCGATCGCTACGCGGACATCCTCATTATCGCCGGGCTGGCGGCCGGGATCGGCGAGTACGCGCTCGGATTCGTCGCCGTCACGGGCGTGCTCATGACCTCGTATCTCGGGACGCAGGCCCAGGCCGTCGGACTGGATCGCGTCTATGGGGGACTGCTCGGCCGGGCCGACCGGCTCGTTCTCGTCGGTGTCGTCGCGGTACTCACCGGCTTGCTCCCGGTCACGATCGGCTGGTTCACGCTCGTGGGCTGGCTGCTCGTGGTGTTCGCGGTCGTCGGCCACGTCACCGCCTTCCAGCGGTTCTATCACGCGATGGGAACCCTTGGGTGAGCGTGGCGCACCATTTATACACCCCCGCCCGCAAGAACGGGTATGGTTCAGTGTGAGATGTGTGGCACCGAGACGTCCACACCCAAGACGGTCAAGATCGAGGGCGCTGAACTCGATGTCTGTGACTCCTGTGCGGATTTCGGGACCGAGGTCCAGACCCAGGACTCCTCGGGGAGCTCCTCGAAGTACTCGACGTCCTCCTCGTCGGGTCGCTCGGAGTCGAGCTCCTCGGAGTCGACGACCTCGGGTGGGTCGGGCGGCGGTTCGAGCCGACGCCGGCGCGACATGTTCGACGAGATGGATGAGGTCGCCACCGATTACGACCAGCGGATCCGCGAGGCCCGCGAGTCGGCCGGACTCAGTCAAGAGGACTTGGCCGGCGAGCTCAACGAGAAAGCCAGCCTGATCCGCAAGCTCGAACGCGGCGACATGCTGCCCAGCGACTCGGTCCAGAAGAAGCTCGAACGCAAGTTGGAAATCTCGCTGTCGGAGAGGGGCGACACCGAGGACACAGAGTGGGAAGGAGGCTCCTCGACGGGCAGTTATACGCTCGGTGACGTCGTCACGCGAAAGGACTCCTGACCTGATCGGGAAGACTCTTTAATTACCCCGCCCTCGGTCGAGCCATGTTCGTTCTGGTCAACTGCAAGGCCTACCCGTGTGACCCAGTCGAGATCGCGGCGGCGGCACACGAGGTCAGCGAGGAGTCGGGCACCCGGATCGCCGTCGCGCCCCAGACCGCTCGGTTAGAATCGGTCGCCGGGACGGGCGTCGAGACGTGGGCCCAGCATACCGATGGCAACGAGACGGGCAGTCACACCGGTAGCGCACTCGCAGAATCGCTGGCGGCAGCGGGCGCGAGTGGCACCATGATCAACCACTCGGAGAAACGCCTGACACTCGCCGATATCGACGCCGGGATCGGGGCCGCCGAGCGTGCCGGCCTCGAGACGGTCGTCTGTGCGAACAACCCCGAGCAGGTAAAAGCCGTCGCGGCGCTCGGCCCGGACAGCGTGGCCGTCGAGCCGCCCGAACTGATCGGTTCGGGCACTCCCGTGAGTCAGGCCGATCCCGACATCGTGACCGACGCGGTCGCCGCGGCCGAAGCGGTCGACGACTCGGTGGACGTACTCTGTGGGGCCGGCATCAGCACCGGCGAGGACCTGACCGCGGCCGCCGATCTCGGTGCGGAGGGCGTGTTGCTCGCGAGCGGGGTCGCGAAGGCCGACGACCCGAAAGCGGCCCTCGAGGACCTGGTCGAGCCCCTGTGAGGGGGCGCTTCGATTCGGTCACCGATGGAGTACGGTACGTGCTGTCACGCCCACTACTGCCTTTCGTTGGCAAGCTATTTTTCCCCCGCGTCACCTACCACACCGGTATGACCGACGGGCCACGCCGGATCGACGACGGGTGGGAGGCGATCGTCTACGACCTCGACGGCACGCTCGTCGATCTCGCGGTCGACTGGGACGAGGTCGCGACCGCGGTGGTCACGACCTTCGCCAAGCGGGGGGTCGACACGAGCGGCTCGCTCTGGGATCTGCTCGAGCGCGCCTCAGAGGTGGATCTGCGGGGCGAGGTCGAGGAGATCATCTCCGAGTACGAACGGGGCGGGGCCCGTCGCTCGGAGCGACTGGCGCTGGCCGACCAGATCGTCGGGGAAGACCGTCCGGTGGCGGTCTGCTCGCTCAACTGTGAGGAGGCCTGCCGGATCGCCCTCGAGAAACACGACCTGGAGAACCACGTCGAGGCGGTGATCGGCCGGGACTCGGTGGCGAAGCCCAAACCCGACCCCGGGCCGCTCGAAGCGGCCGCCGAGGCCCTCGGGGCACCCCTCGGACGGACCGTCTTCGTCGGCGATACCGACAGGGACGCGATCACAGCAGAACGGGCCGGAACGGGGTTCCTGTACGTCCGCGAGCTGGTCTGATCAGACCCGTCGGCGCGCGTAGAGGAACGTCGTGAGGCCGATGGCGATCCAGACGACCGACCCTACTCGGACGGTGAACTCCAGTCGGTCGCCCCACGTCGGCAGGTCCGCAGCGATCGACAGCAGCGCGACGACCGGCGCACCGACCACGATCGTGAGCACGAACGTGACCTGCATGACCCAGCCGTAATCGATTCCCTCGGGGTCGTGGCGCTCGACTGGGGTTGGCACGCCCGACGGTGGGCGCGGTGCGCTCGTAAGCCTGTGGGTTCGGACCGACGAACCGCGGTCGTTTAGGTCGGGCGGTGGCAATCCCCTCCATGCCGACTGTCGCGGACATTCGCGCGGCCGACGAGCCGATCACGATGCTGACCGCCTACGACGCCCCGACGGCCGAGCTGATCGAGGCCGCGGGGATCGACGTGATCCTCGTCGGCGACAGCATGGGAAATGCCGTGTTGGGTCACGATTCGACGCTTCCCGTGACCGTCGAGGAGGTCCACAGCCGCACCGGAGCCGTCACGCGGGCGACCGAGGAGACGCTGGTCGTCGCGGACATGCCGTTTCTCTCGTTCGGTGTCGAGGAAGCCGAGAGCATCGAGAACGCCGGCTGCATGATCAAGGAGGCCGGCGCGGACGCGATCAAACTCGAGAGCGGGCCCCACACCGTCGAGCTGACCGAGCGGCTCGTTGAGTTGGGGATCCCCGTGATGGCTCACCTCGGGCTCACCCCACAACGCGTGAACCAGCTCGGCGGCTACGGCCGACAGGGTACGACCCGGGAGGCCGCCACCGAGATCGCGGAGCTCGCGGTCGCCCACGAGGAAGCCGGGGCGTTCTCGCTCGTGCTCGAACACGTCCCCGCGAACCTCGCCGCCCGGATCACCGAGGAGCTCTCGGTTCCAACGATCGGGATCGGCGCCGGACCCGACTGTGACGGACAAGTGCTCGTGATCACCGACGTGATCGGGCTCGGCGAGTGGACCCCGCCCTTTTCCGAGCAGTTCGGGGACGTTCGCGGCGAGATCGAATCCGCCGTCGGCGCGTACAAGGAGGCCGTCGAGGGCGGGGAGTTCCCCGCCGAGGAACACGCCGAAACGGTCGAGGAAGTCGAGGACGTCTACTGATCGCGGTCGGTCAGGAACGCCGACACCCGCTCGTTGAACGCCCCTGGTCGTTCGAGCATCGCCAGATGGGCAGCCTCGGGGATCGTCTCGAACTCGCCGTCGGGGATCTCCTCGGCCAGGTACTCGTGATAGGCGGGCGGCGTGAGCCGGTCGTGCTCGCCACAGACCGCAAGCGTCGGGACCGCGATCCCGTCGAGATCGTCGCGGACATCAAAGGTGTGACAGCTCCTGAAATCCCGTTCGACGACCCGCCGCCCGCACTCGTCCATCGCTCCCCGCGAGAGTGCCACGAGCGCGTCGTCGGCATCGTAAAAGAGGTGGCCGGGCTCGTGGAGGAAGTCGATCGCGCGCTCGAAGTCCTCGGCGAGCCACGCCAGCAGGTCCTCGAGCACCGCGAGCCTCGCTCCCGTCCCGACCAGCACGAGCGCCTCGGGATCGAACTCCCGGTAGAGCGCGATATGAAGCGCGACCGCACCCCCCAGCGAGTTGCCCACGAGCACCCGGGCGTCGGTCTCGCGCGCGACGGCGATCACGTCGTCGGCGTACGCCGACAGCGTGCTGAAGCCCGCCTCGCTGGCGATATCCCCGCTTTCGCCGTGGCCCGAGAGATCGAGCGCGATCACGGGCCGGTCGTCGGCCAGTCTCGCCTGGGACTTCCAGACGTCGCGCGAGCCGCCGCTGCCGTGAATACAGAGGATCCCCCGTCCCCCGCCACCACGGTCGCGGTGCTCGTAGGCGGTCTCCCGGCCGTGATGTGAGACAGTCTCCATACCATCGGTTCGATCGCTCGTCTGATAAAGCTCATTACCCCGAATCACAATACCACCGGTCGAGGGCGATCGCCCCCCGGTAGTGCTACTGCCGGGAAAGGTTTTATATATCAACGTGACTAACGTAGAGTTAGTACAACGATGACGCCACAACACAAAGCAGGCGAGAACGAGGCGTTCGTCCGTCGCTACGAGTACGACGACGAGTCCGTGATCGCGGTCGATCTGGGCAGCAAAGCGGGTGAGTCGACCGTCGACGTGGTCGGCGACACCGCGATCGTGATCACGGAAACCTCCGACGGAGAGCACCAGGAGGAGTTCGACCTTCCGGGTGAGGAGGCACGAGCGTTTATCAGAAACGGCGTTCTCACCATCGAGGTGGAGCAATGAGCGCGAAACTCACGATCAAACCGTTGAAACAGAAGGACGCGGGGCGCGGACTCGCGGCCATCGACCGCGCGTCGATGCGGGAACTGGACCTCGAGAACGGGGACTACATCCTCATCGCGGGCGGCGGGGGCGAGAAGGCCGTTGCGCGCGTCTGGCCGGGCTATCCAGAAGACGACGGCCGGGGTGTGATCCGTATCGATGGCCGGCTCCGACAGGAGGCAAACGTCGGCATCGACGACCGCGCGACCGTCGAGAAGGCCGAGGTCAACCCCGCAACCGAGATCACCATCGCGACGCCCCAGAACCTCCGTATTCAGGGTAACATCGGCCCGCTGGTTCGTGATCGCCTGAGTGGACAGGCGATCACGCAGGGCCAGACTGTTCGCGTGGGCTTCGGGATCGGGCCGATGTCCGGCGGTGGTCGGGAGATCCCACTGAAGATCGCCGACACCACCCCGTCGGGGACGGTCGTCGTCACCGACGGCACGGAGATCACGATCAGCGAAAAACCCGCCGAGCAGATCCACGAGGGGATCGCCGGAGGCGGTCAGGGCGGTTCGCCGAACATCACCTACGAGGACATCGGCGGACTGGACCGCGAGCTCGAACAAGTACGGGAAATGATCGAGCTGCCGATGCGCCACCCCGAGCTGTTCCAGCAACTGGGTATCGAGCCGCCCAAGGGCGTGTTGCTGCACGGCCCGCCCGGCACCGGTAAGACACTGATGGCGAAAGCCGTCGCCAACGAGATCGACGCGAGCTTCCACACCATCTCCGGCCCGGAGATCATGTCGAAGTACTACGGCGAGAGCGAGGAGCAACTGCGCGAGATGTTCGAGGAAGCGGAGGAGAACGCTCCCGCGATCGTTTTCATCGACGAGCTCGACTCCATCGCGCCAAAGCGCGGCGAGACCAGCGGCGACGTCGAGCGGCGCGTCGTGGCTCAACTGTTGAGTCTGATGGACGGGCTCGAAGAGCGCGGGCAGGTCATCGTCATCGGCGCTACCAACAGGGTCGACGCCATCGACCCCGCACTGCGCCGCGGCGGGCGCTTCGACCGCGAGATCGAGATCGGCGTCCCCGACAAGGAAGGACGCCGCGAGATCCTGCAGGTCCACACCCGGGGGATGCCGCTTGCGGAGGGGATCGACCTCGAGCGCTACGCCGAGAACACCCACGGGTTCGTCGGCGCGGATATCGCGACCCTGGCCCGCGAGGCAGCGATGAACGCGCTGCGACGGATCCGCCCCGAACTCGACCTCGAGAGCGAGGAGATCGACGCCGACGTGCTCGACGCGCTTCGCGTGACCGAGGCGGACTTCAAAAGCGCTCGCAAGGGAATCGAACCCTCCGCACTGCGTGAGGTGTTCGTCGAGGTGCCCGACACGTCCTGGGAGCAGGTCGGCGGGCTCGAGGACACCAAAGAGCGCCTGCGCGAGACGATCCAGTGGCCACTGGAGTACCCCGAGGTCTTCGAGTCGATGGACCTGGACGCCGCGAAGGGCGTCCTGCTCTACGGTCCGCCGGGCACGGGCAAGACGCTGCTCGCGAAGGCCGTCGCAAACGAGGCCGAGTCGAACTTCATCTCGATCAAGGGCCCCGAGCTGCTCAACAAGTTCGTCGGCGAGAGCGAGAAGGGGGTCCGCGAGGTGTTCAGCAAGGCCCGCGAGAACGCCCCGACCGTGATCTTCTTCGACGAGATCGACTCGGTCGCGGGCGAGCGGGGCCGTCACTCGGGCGACTCCGGCGTCGGCGAGCGGATGGTCTCGCAACTGCTGACCGAACTCGACGGGCTCGAGGAACTGGAGGACGTCGTCGTGATCGCGACGACGAACCGCCCGGACCTGATCGACTCGGCACTGCTTCGCCCCGGTCGACTCGACCGTCACGTCCACGTGCCGGTGCCCGACGAGGCGGCTCGAAAAGCGATCTTCACGGTCCACACCCGCGAGAAACCCCTCGCGGACGACGTGGACCTCGACGAGCTGGCCGAGGAAACCGAGGGCTACGTCGGCGCGGACATCGAGGCGGTCTGCCGGGAGGCCTCGATGGCAGCCACGCGGGAGTTCATCAACAGTGTCGGCCCCGAGGAGGCCGCCGACAGCGTCGGCAACGTCCGGGTGAGCCGCGAGCACTTCGAGCAGGCCTTAGAGGAGGTCAACCCGAGCGTCACCCCCGAGACCCGCGAGCGCTACGCCGAGATCGAAGAGCGCTTCGACCGTGGCAGCGCCGAACTCGAGGAGGACAACGTCAGCCGGACCTTCCAGTAAGCCGGCGCCCATCTTTTAGGCGATCCTCGTCGTCCCGAAACGACCCGCGGCACGGCGATACGCCACGTAGCTCGTCCCGAGAACGACGAGCGTGACGCCACAGACGAGCCCCACTCTTGTCGCAAGCGAGGGCGCCGATCCCGAGAGCGTACCGAGGATCAGTGGACCGAAGACGGCGAGGAGGCCGACGGTACCGGCCGTTCCGACGGCGACCAGATGGGCGAGAACGGCGCCGAAGCTGGGCGTGATCGCCTCGGTGTTCGTCGCGGCGATCGGTTCGAAGCGGGGGAGTGCGATCCCGACGACGGGCGCGATGGTCGCACTCAGGACACAGAGTGCGAGGACGACGAGCCCGAGCAACAGCGTCGTCACCGGATCGAACCGACCGATGGCGCCCGCGATGGCGACGCCCGCGATCGCGAGGGCGGTCCAGGGCAGGCCCGCAAGGACGCGAGCGCGGACGAACCGTTCCCCGGACGGCGTCGTGAGCACCGCCGGCAGCGCCCGGCGCTCGTCGCCCAGAGGGTTCAGTCCGAACGTCGCACCGGCGAACGCTACGCCCAGCACCGCGAGCACCGTCGAAACCGCCACGGGGAGCGTCGAGGGGTCTCGAATCGCGTCGAAGACGAGCCAGAACAGGGGAAACGTGTAGTACAGCAGGTGCGAGAAGCGGGCGGGCGCACGCAGTCCCCGTACCCAGTACCACCAGACGAGCCAGCCGGTCGAGCCACGTTCGAGCCACGCCGGCGGCGTACGGGCACGCCGGTGGACTGCAGTACTCCCTTCGGACTCGCCGAACCAGAGCGCCAGCGCGAGCCGACAATCGAGGACGAACAGGGCGGGGATCGCACCGAGGACGAGAGCCACCGCCACGACCGTGTCGGGGCCGAACGAGGCTTGCAGGGGCGTTCCGATCGCCAGCAGGTCGACGTAGGCCGCCACGGGGACGACCGCGAGCAGCGAACCGACGTCGATCGAGAGGCCGAGCCAGTCGGCCCCGCCGAAGAACACCACGGGCCCGAGCCCGACGAGGACGCCCAGGACAGTCCCCAGCACCGTCCGGAGCCACCCGAACCCACTCATTCGTTCGGCCAGGAGCTTCGCCGCGATCCCAACGGTATGGCCGAACAACACGACGAGGGCGAGCACCGGAAGCGCCACGAGGGCGACGACCGGAACCAGCGTCGGTGCGCCCGCCCCAAGCGCGAGGCCGGTCGCGCCGACGAGAACGAACGGTCCGAACAGCAGCGACTCGCGGGCCAGTTCCGTACCGAGGAGCCCGAGAAGCACGGCCCGTGCGGGAACGGTCGTAAACAGCAGCGCCTCGTTGTCGATTCGCGCGCGGCGCTCGACGACCTGAAACGCGATCAACCCGGCGAGAAACAACACCCAGCCGACCAGCTGCCCGCCCGTCGAATCGGTGATCGAAAGCGCCTCGCCCCCCGCAACCGACCCGAGAACGTAGCTGATCGCGCCGAGAAACAGCGTCCAGCCGGCGAACAGACACACGCCGAGCCCGACGCCGACGAGCGTCCACCGGTCGACCGCCGAGCGCCAGCCGCGGCGGAGTTCGACGCGGGCGATCCGGTGGGCGTGGTGCAACTCCCGTCGGAGAGCCATACTCCGATATCGAGAGCCGGTACTAATCAAGTATCCGATCAGTAGCGGCTGAACGAATCCTCCTAGTCGAGGCGTTCGGCGGCCTCGCGTTCGAGGAGCGCGCCGGCGTTAACCTCGGGGAGGGTGACGATGTCGTCGGTCGCCAGTTCGTACTCGCGGTCGTCGACCCCGACGATCTCGCCGACGTCGCGGGTGATCCGGAGGGTGGTCCGCTCGACCCGCCCGTCGTCATCGTCCGCGCGGTCCGGTTCGGACGGTTCGGGTAGGTCGGATGGCCCGGCAGGACCGGCCACGTCGTCCGTGTCGGGTTCGTCCGTCATCGCGCCAGCGCTCGCGGGCACGCTCTCGGGTTCCGAGCCGTCGCCCATGAGGTCGGCGGCGGTGACCGTCGAGTCGGGTTCGGACCCCATGTCGGTCGGTTCCGACGGCTCCTCGGTCGGATCGGGCTGGTCGGGCGAATCGGGCGTCGATTCGGGCGATCCGTCGGCCGGTTCGACGGGGTCGGGGTCGGTCTCGCCGGCCAGTACGTCAAGGACGTGCCCGCGGTTTTCCTTGATCCGAGCGACGAGGTCCGAGAACAGTTCGCGCTCCTCGCTCGTGAGTCCCTCCTCGTCGGCGGGCATGTCGGCGGCGGCGAAGCTCGCGAGTTTGACGAGTTTCCCCACTCGGCGCTCGTAAATCGAGGTGACCACCTGCTCGGTCGAGTCGATCTCGCCGGTCAGGCGCTGGACCTCGGGGTCGCCGAAGGGGTCGTCGGCCTCGTTCGCGCGTGCGCTTCGCTCGTCTTTCAGCGACGCGATGTGATCCGCGACATCGGTGTAGAAGGAATCGGGGAGGTGCTGGAGGCTGTCCTTGCCCCGCTCGGTGTCCTTGACCGACTGGAGTTCGCCGAGATCCACCTACCGGCACACCTCCTCGACGAACCAGTTACTATCGGCTGCAACTGATTGTGCGAGTTCGCC
Source organism: Halalkalicoccus jeotgali B3 (assembly GCF_000196895.1). Classification (NCBI taxonomy): domain Archaea; kingdom Methanobacteriati; phylum Methanobacteriota; class Halobacteria; order Halobacteriales; family Halalkalicoccaceae; genus Halalkalicoccus; species Halalkalicoccus jeotgali. The sequence goes on along the minus strand of NC_014297.1, from coordinate 1,373,587 downwards.
ACAACGGTTCGGCGAACTCGCACAATGGTTTGCGTCCGACAGTAAGTGCATATCCCCGACTGTCATTCCCGATCCTCTTAACTGTTTCACTCGCGGCTCTTCTCAGCCCACCCGCGCGCCATCAGGAAGATCCCCGCGTACTCGGGTAGGGTGTGCGTTCCGGGCGCAAGCGAGCGGTCGAGCCCGCCTAACTCCACTCGACGGGACTCGGAGAGTTCGACGGTTATCTCGTGGTTCCGAAACGTCCCCGGGACCGCGTCGATCAACGGGGCAAAGTCGTCGAGTTCCTCGCGGTCCAAGCGTTTGACCGCGAGCCCGCTGCCCCCGTGTAAGCTTCCGGGGAGGCGAATGAGACGGTTGGTGTCGGTCGTGACCGGTTCGTCGATGGGCGCGTTGTCCCGGGTGACGCTCTCGGCGGCGATCTGCCGGGCGAGGCTGAAAAAGGCCGGATGAACGTCGACGTTCCCGGCTTCGATTTCGGCGCGGTTCTCGGTCATCGCCGTCAGCGCGGCTCTGGCCTTCCCTTCGCCGATCCCCTCGAACTCGCGGAGCCGGTCGATGGCGGTCTCCTCGTTTGTGTCGGCCAGTTCGACGAGTTCGGTGACGAGATCGAGGACGTGTTCGTGGGCCCGTTTTGACCACCCGCCGCGGGTATCGAGGGTGCGTTTTTCGGCAGGGGTTCGCCGCCCGAGGCCCGCGACCGTTTCACGGACGATCAGCTCCTCGAAATCCAGCCCGATCCCCCGGACGTAATCGACTATCTCGCGCCGGCTGTCGCGTTCGAGGTCCTGGACGCCTGGGTCCCGGACGTGGACGTGATAGCCCCGTCCGCCCGAGAAGACGACCGTCAGTTCCTCGAACCCGAAGTCCGCATCGAGAAAGGAAAGCAACTTGAACAGCGCCTCCTTGCAGTCGGCGAGCATCTCCCCGTAGGAGTCCTCGCTCGGAACGACGCCGGGCAGGTGGTCGGCGTCCAGATCGAAGATCAGATCCGAGCCACGCCAGTCCTTCTCGCCCATCGAGCCCGCCCCCGGATCGTCGTACCGTCCCGCCGAGAAGTAGACGTGTCGCGGGCGTTCGCGCGCGAGGAAGTCGTCGATGTCGCCGAGGTCGAGCAGGGAGCGATGGCGGATCATCGTCGTCCCGCCCGTGCGCCACGGAATGTACCCCCACTCGCGTTCGCCGGCTCCGGGCGGCGGACTCACCGTCGCTCGGCGATAGTGGTCGCCAAAGCGCCCCCGGAGATACGCGCACGTTCGCTCCTCCATACCCGAGTGACTCTCGGTCCCGTCGATATAGGGCTAGCGATGGAGATACGCCGAGAGTCGTCCGGCGATCCCATCGGTATTCCCGCGCTTGAGATAAAAGGAGTCCCCCGCGTCCTCATAGTAGTTGTCGATCCGCCGGACGATCTCGAAGCCGAGATGGTCGTAGAAGGAAAGCGCCTCCTCGTTGGTCGTGCGGGCGTGACAGGTCACGGCGCGGTGGTCCTCGGCGACGAGATCGACCAGCCGCTCGCCAAAGCCCTGTCCGCGGTACTCGGGGTCGACGGCCAGAAAGAGCAGGTAGCCGTCCCGACGGGTCGCCGCGAAACCGACGAGGCGATCGTCCAGAAAGAGGAGATGGACCGTCGACCGACGATAGGCGTCGGTGAAAAAGCCGCGGCGCTGTTTGAGAACGCCCTCCCGGAGCCGGATGTCCTCCTTCAGCCGCCATGCGGTCTCGACGTGTGTGTCGTCGCCCGGTCCGACGACCTGCAGATCGACGTTGACGCTCACTCTCCTTGTATAGTACCGACCTCACTATAAGTTCACCGCCCCTAACGACGCCTTTAGGCGCTGCACTACCCCACACACGGTATGGACGCGACGTTCGACCTCCGCGAGCACACGGCCGACGTGGGGATCGGGGCTTCGGGCCCGACCCTCGATTCGGTCTTCGGCGCGCTCGGGGATGGACTCGCAGCCGCCCAGTGCGATTCGATTCCCGCCGACGGCGAGCGCTTCTCGTTTTCGCTGATCGCGGAAAGTCGCGAGGCGCTGCTGTTCGACTATCTCGATCAGCTCATCTACGAACGCGACGTTCGACTCGTCCTCCCGGTCGACAACAGGATCACAATCGACCCCGGCGAGGAGTGGCGACTCGACGCGAGTTCGCGCGGGGTGCCCCTCGAAGCGGTCGAGGCCCGCGAGGTGAAAGCCGTCACCTACTCCGAGATGCGCATCGAGGAGGTCGAGAACGGTTGGGAGGCCTACGTCGTTCTGGACGTTTAGGAGTGGAGGCGATTCATGATCGGCGAGGCGCTGACGCCGTGGACGAGGACCGAGACGAGGACGATGGCACCGACGATCGCCCACAGCAGATCGGCGTCGGCGAAAGCCGCCTCGTTCAGCCCGTGGGCCAGATAGTAGAACGAACCGATCCCCCGCACGCCGAAGAAGGCGATCGCACCCCGGTCGGCCCACGCGAGGCCGGACCCGGCGAGGCCGACGATCCCCGCAAGCGGCCGGACGAGAAAGACGGTCGCGAGCGCCACGATCAACCCCTCGGTCGTGAGCGGGTCGAGCAGACCCCCGACGAGCGCGCCGCCGAAGAACACCATTATCAGCGCCATCAGCATCTGTTCTGCGAGTTCGGAGATCCGGTGGAGCGACTCGTTGTACTCGTGGTCGCGCTCGTAGTGGCGGATCGTGAGCGCGGCGACGAACACCGCGATGAAGCCGTATCCACCGATGATCTCGGTCAGCCCGTAGACGACGAGCGTTCCGGCGATCGCCTCCAGCCCACGGACCGACTGGGCGATCCGCGTCTCGGGGACGGCCGCGAAGACCAGCCGGGCGAGTATCGCCCCGAAAACGATTCCGGCGAGGGTACCCACGACGGTCCTGTAGACCACCGCAACGAGGAGCCACTCGCCGAGCCAGTTACCCGGCGCGAGACCGACGAGCGCGATCGCGATCGCGAGGTTCGTAAAGGGAAAGGCAAGCCCGTCGTTGAGGCCGGCCTCCGAGGAGAGCGCAAAGCGGGGTTCCGAGCCCTCCTCGCTCGTATGACCCTCGCCGGGTTCTTCGACCTGGACCTCGCCCGCGAGCACGGGGTCGGTCGGCGCGATCGCCGCACCCAGTAGGATCGCCGTGGGGGCAAGCAGGCCGACGAGCCACCAGCCCAGCAGGGCGGCCCCGGCGATCGACAGGGGCATCGTGATCGCGAGCAGGCGCCACGTCGAGACCCACCCCCGCAGACTCGGCGGGCGGTCGATCTTCAGCCCGAGACCCATCAGCGCGAGGACCACCCCCAGTTCGGCGAAGTGCTCGGTGAGAAGACCCTGTTCGAGGGGGTCGGGTGCGGGTGCGACCGGCAGCCAGAAGACGAGTGCGCCGAAGGCGACGAAGAAGATCGGCAGCGAGATCGGTCGCTCGGAGACCACCAGCGGCAGGACGGCGACCCCGAGCAGCGCGATCCCGATCACTACCAGCGCGACGTCGTACAGTTCGATCGCCATGGCGGACGTACAGACACGGGCGTCAAAACGGTTGAGCCTGCACGCCAATGCCGGCCGTAGATCCATACCCCGAGCGTTCGTAGGGGGCCCATGGACGACCCCTCGTGTTCGCGCCGGGCGCTGCTCGCCCGCGGCGCCGGCGGGCTCGTGGCCCTCGGTGGCCTCTCGGGCTGTGTCGCCGAGGTCGGTGAACAGTTCCCGCCCAACCGGGAGTGGCCGACCGGCGAGTACGTCCCCGCGCTGCCGGTCACGAAGCGCTCTGACGTACTCGTCGCGGGGATCGAGGCGCTCGCAGAGCGCGACATCGAGGACGAGACGGAGTTCGAGGAGACCCTCTCGGAGCACGGCGTCGCCGTCGAGACCGTCGAGCGCGAACGGGGGGCCCTCACCGTCGAGTACGTCGCGACCGGTCTGGGCGACGGCGGAGTCTTTCAGGACCTCGGCCCCATCGCGGGCGCGTACGCCGCGATCGTGGGGGCGGGCTACGAGGCGGCGTTCCTCGATGTGACGATCCTCGACGGCGGGTCGACCGTCTTCGGCGCCGCCGAGGTCGAAACTTCGTGGGCGCTCGAGTATCACCAAGGTACAGCAAGCGCGACGGAGTACGGCGAGCGCGTCGCCGGGACCGTCGAATCCCGGCACTCGCCGGCGGGGATCGGGTCGGCCACCGAGGAGTGAGCCGCGTCGAAACGTATTCCCCACCGCGTGGTCGAGTGTCGGGTATGACCACGTTCGACGCCGACGGGATCACGCTCGAGAAGGTGCGTGAGTACGTCTGGGAGATCCCCCGAGAGGACGGGATGCGCGTGCCCGCCCGCGTCCTCGCGAGCGAGGCGCTCTTAGAGCAGATCAGCGACGACAAGACCCTCCAGCAGCTGAAAAACACCGCCCACCTGCCGGGGATCAGCGAGCACGCGCTGTGTATGCCCGACGGCCATCAGGGATACGGGTTTCCGGTCGGCGGCGTCGCCGGGCTCGACGCCGAGGAGGGCTGTATCTCGCCGGGCGGCGTGGGATACGACATCAACTGCGGCGTGCGGATGGTGCGGACGAACCTCACCTACGATGACGTGGCGGGCCGCGAGGAGGAACTCGTCGACGCCCTCTTTGCGAACGTTCCCTCGGGGTTAGGCGGGGGCGGCGTCGTGGAAAGCGGGATCGACACCGTCGAGGCGATCCTCGACCGGGGCATGGAGTGGGCCCTCGAAGAGGGGTATGCCGTGCCCGCTGATCTCGATCACTGCGAGGACGAGGGCGTACGAGAGGACAGCGATCCGGCAGCGGTGAGCCAGAAAGCAAAGGACAGAGGGAAGAACCAGATCGGCTCGCTCGGCTCGGGAAACCACTTCCTCGAGGTCCAGCGCGTCACCGACGTGTTCCGCGAGGACGTCGCCGAGGCCTACGGACTAGCTGAGGACCGGATCGTCGTCCTGATCCACTGTGGGTCGCGGGGACTCGGCCACCAAGTCTGTACGGACTACCTCCGGAAGATCGAGAAACGCCACGGCGACCTGCTCGCGGAGCTCCCCGATAAGGAGCTTGCGGCCGCGCCCGCCGGTTCCGAACTGGCCGAGGAGTACTACGGCGCGATGTGTGCGGCGATCAACTTCGCGTGGGTAAACCGCCAGCTGATCACCCACAGAACGAGGGCGGTCTTCGAGCGGGTGTTCGGACGGGACCACGAGGAGATGGGCATGGAACTGCTCTACGACGTCGCCCACAACATCGCGAAAAAGGAGGTCCACGAGGTGGACGGCGAGGAGCGCGAACTGTACGTCCACCGCAAGGGCGCGACCCGGGCGTTCCCGGCGGGCCACCCCGAGGTGCCCGCCGCCTACCGCGAGGTCGGCCAGCCGGTCATCATCCCCGGGAGCATGGGCGCGGGCAGCTACGTGCTGCGGGGGGGCAGCGAGTCGATGGCGGAAACGTTCGGCTCGACGGCCCACGGCGCGGGCCGGGTGATGAGCCGGACGCAGGCGAAAAACGAGTTCTGGGGCGAGGACGTACGCGACGACCTGCAGGACCAGGACCGCATCTACGTCAAAGCCCAGAGCGGCGCGACCGTCGCCGAGGAGGCCCCGGGCGTTTACAAGGACGTCGACGAGGTGGTTCGCGTTTCGGACGCACTGGGGATCGGCGACCGGGTCGCGCGCACGTTTCCGGTCTGTAACATCAAGGGTTAGGAGATCCGGTAGGGGCTCTCGTCGTCGCCATCGTCCCCGTCGTCCCCCTCCTCCTCGGGGTAGCGCTTTCGCGCGCTGAGTGTGACCGATGCTTCGGGTACCTCCTCGTTCTCCCACGGGCTCTCGTAGACTGAGAGTTCGGCGTCGGTCACGTCCCAGCCGGCGGCCTCCAGCAGCTCGACGAGTTCGTGCTGGTCCTCGAGGATCCGATCGTTCATACTCACCCTATGCTCCCATCGGCCTTATCTTTCCCCCGTCACGACCGGCCGTCGGGTCCACGCGGTCCCCGCAGTCCCCGCGGACCGATCCCCGCACCGATCTCGACGTACTCGTCGGGCGGGCGCGGTTCGATCTCTCTGCCCGCCTCGAACCGGACGAAACTCAGGTAGAACGGCTCGCCACAGCCGACGTCCTCGGAACTCCCTTCGCCGTCCTCGGGCGGCCGAAAGGACAGCGCCGGCGACTCCCCGCTCCCGCAGACGAACCGTACGCCCTCCGCGTCCTCGTAGTCCTCGCCGGGTGTGGCGTACTCCCAGCCCTCGAGCGGATAGGGCGTCACCGACTTGTCGGCGAGATAGGCGTCGCGTTCGAGTCCCGCGAGCGCGCCACAGCGGGGACAGTAGTAGGTGACCTCGACCATACCTCCACGTAGGTACCGGGGCCGTTTAGCTCCCCGGTGGGCGATCAGCGGTAGACGGCGATGGTTGCGGGGTGCTTGGAGCGGACAGTACGGTGGCCGAGGGCGGGCCGCGAAGTTGCCGCCTGCCCGACCGCCCGAGAACGCCGGAGAGGGGTAGTCCTCGGAAATGTTTGATTTCCGGGATGCCGAGAGAGCGCGACGCGCTCTCTCGTAGCGACATGAAGAGGGCAAGCGAGGGATTCGTCGGAAGGTCTTTTGCTTGAGGCTGATTGGTTCGGGTATGATCGACGAGACGGTTGCGGAGATCGAGGAGATGCAGACGCACAGCTCCTCGGTCGTGGCTGTCAAGGCAGCCCGTGCGCTCTCGGAGCTGACCGGTCGCGAGTACGCGACGGTCGAGGAGTTCGTCCGCGACGTCGAGCGAAACAGCTCGGTGCTCCGGCGGGCGAACCCCTCGCACGCCTCGCTGTACAACGTCCACCGGACCATCACGCGCGAGGTCGAGGAAGCGGACCCACAGACGGTCGAGGAAGGAAAGGCCGCGCTCACGGCCGCGATCGACCGGGTGATCGAACGAATCGACGGGGGGAAAAAACGCGCCGCCGCCCACACGGCCGATTACCTCGAGGACGGCATGACGATCCTGACCCACGACTACTCCTCGACGGTGAACGCAGCGATCGAGCGGGCCGTCGACGGAGGGGTCTCGCTGTCGGTTTACGTCACCGAAGCCCGCCCCAGGCTCGCGGGACGAAAGACCGCTCGCAAACTGGCCGCGATCGAGGGCGTCGAGCCGACGCTGATCGTCGACAGCGCGTCGGGCACCTATCTCGGCGAGTGTGACTGCGTGCTGATGGGAATGGACTGTCTGGTCGGCGAGACGCTGTACAACCGCGTAGGGACCTACCCGATCGCGGCGACCGCCGCCGACCTCGACGTGCCGATGTACGTGACCGGATCGGGGGCGAAACTCATCGATGGCGGGTTCGTCTTCGAGAACGAGTACCGCCCGGCGAGCGAGGTGCTGCTCGAACCGGCCGAGGACTTCGCTATCGAGAACCCGATGTACGACGCGACCCCCGTCCGCCTTCTCGATGCGATCATCACCGATGACGGGGCCATGTCCTTTTGAGGCGGAGCCGCGCTCGATGCCCGCGACCCCGAGCACAAGAGCTACCCGGCTGTCGCCCGGAGAATCTGGCATGGACTGGTCCCATGGGGAGGCGATCGTCAACGGCCTCAGGCTGCACTACGTCGAGGCGGGGGAGGGACCGCTCGTCGTCCTCCTCCACGGGTTCCCCGATCACTGGTACGGCTGGCGCGAACAGATCCCCGCGCTCGTCGAGGCGGGCTACCGGGTCGTCGCGCCGGACATGCGTGGATACAACCGCTCGGAGAAACCGCCCGGCGTGAGCGCCTACCGGATCGGACATCTCATCGAGGACGTCCGCGAGCTGATCGCCCACTTCGGGGCCGAGCGCGCCCACCTCGTCGGCCACGACTGGGGTGGCGTCGTCGCCTGGGAAGTCGCCGCCCGGTATCCCGACAGTGTCGATCGACTGGTCGTCCTCAACGCGCCCCATCCGAGCGCGTACCGCCGCGAGCTCCGTGACCGCGAGTCCGACCAGCGACGGCGCTCGTGGTACGTCCTCCTCTTCCAACTGCCGTGGCTCCCCGAACTCCTCGTTCGGTTCGGACGGCAACGCCTCCTCGGGGCGCTGTTTCGGGGAGCTTCGCGGTCCCCCGAGGCGTTCGACGAGGAGGCGATAGAGCGCTATACGGACGCGTGCACGCGACCCGGTGCGATGAGCGCGATGCTCAACTACTACCGGGCGCTGTTCCGAGGGACGCTCGGCTCGAAGATCCCCGGGCAGAGTCGGCCCTGTTCGACCACCAGCGACGGGTTGGTCGGGCGGCCCACGTTGCTTCTCTGGGGGACCGAGGACGAGGCGCTCTCGCCCGCCCTCACCGAAGGCCTCGAGGAGTGGGTGCCCGATATCGAGATCGAGCGGGTCGCGGGAGCGGGCCACTGGGTCCAACTCGACGCCACCGACCGGGTCAACGAGTCGCTCGTTGGTTTTCTCAATCGAGACTGACGCGCTCGCCGCTTTCGTCGCTCTCCTCGATCGCCGCGAGCACGCGCTGGGTCGCGAGCCCGTCCTCGAAGCTCGGGGCGAACTCCCCACCCGAATCGACTGCCGAGAGGAACTCGTAGTTCTCGTGGACGAACGTGTGCTCCCAGCCGATGACGTGGCCCGGTGGCCACCAGTGATCGATGTACGGGTCGTCGCTGTCGGTCACCAGCACCGTCTCGAACCCGCGTGCACCCTCGCGTTTGTACTCCAGTTCGTTGAGCCGTTCGAGCGAGAACTTCAGGCTCCCCTTCGAGCCCTCGATCTCGATGGTGTGGTCGTTCTTCCGGCCGTTGGCGTTCCGGGAGGCTTCGAAGCTCCCGACCGCGCCGCCTTCGAACTCGGCGGTCGCGAGGTAGGCGTCGTCGACGGTCACCTCGCGGGTCTCGCCGTCCTCGGTGGGGCGCTCGTCGGTGAACGTCCGCAGCCGGCCCGAGATCTCGCTGATCTCTCCCTCGACGTCGCCGACGAGAAAGCGTGCGAGATCGATCGTGTGGGCACCCAGATCCCCGAGCGCGCCGCTCCCCGCCAGTTCTTCGTCGAGGCGCCACGCCCACGGAGCCTCGGGGTCGACCAGCCAGTCCTGCAGATACCGCCCGCGGACGTGATATATCTCGCCGAGTTCGCCAGCCTCAATCAGATTTCTCGCATACTGGATCGCCGGGACGAACCGGTAGTTGAACGCACAGCCGTTGGGGACGCCGGCTTCGCTCGCCGCCTCGGCCATCCCCTCTGCTTCCTCCATGGTGGGCGCGAGCGGCTTCTCACAGAAGACCGGCACGCCCGCTTCGAGCGCCTCGATCGAGTATTCGGGATGGACGAAGTTCGGACCGAGGTTGTAGAAGACGTCGACCGACTCGATGGCCTCGGTCGGGTCAGTGGTGGTTCTCGAAAAACCGAGCCGGTCGGTCGCCTCCGAGAGGGCCTCCTCGTCGCGGCCCACGAGGACCTCCCGATTGATCTCGGGGGCATCGGGGAAGAACATCGGGAGCCGCGCCATCGCGTTCGCGTGGGCCTTGCCCATGAATCGGTAGCCGAGTACGCCGACGTCGAGTGTCATGCGCGATCGTTCACCACAGATGTAGTTAGGAGTTTCCGTATCGGCGGCAAGGGGCGTTGCCATGACAGGCCGCGCTTTTATCGAAACGACTACCCAGTACGTAACTGTATGCAAGCACTCCGCTGGCACGGCGAGGGCGACGTCCGCGTCGACGAGGTTCCGAAACCAGAGATAGAGGAACCGACCGACGCGATCGTCGAGATCACGGCCACGGCGATCTGTGGCTCGGATCTCCATCTCTATAACGACTTCATGCCGGGGATGGAGGAGGGCGACATCCTGGGCCACGAGCCGATGGGCGAGGTCGTCGAGGTCGGCGAGGAGGTCGACGACCTGCGGGAGGGCGATCGGGTCGTCATCCCCTTCACCATCAGCTGTGGCGAGTGCTGGTTCTGCGAGAACGACCTGTACTCGCTGTGTGACGAGACCAACCCGAACGCCGAGATGGCCGCCGAGACGATGGGCCACTCGCCGGCTGGCCTCTTCGGTTTCTCGCACACACTGGGCGGGTACGATGGCGGGCAGGCCGAGTATTTGCGGGTACCCCACGCCGACGTCGGGCCCGTCAAGATCGACTCGGACCTCTCGGACGAGGAGGTGCTGTTCCTCTCGGATATCTATCCCACGGGCTATATGGCTGCCGAGAACGCCGAGATCGAGGAGAACGACACGGTCGCCGTCTGGGGCTGTGGGCCGGTCGGCCAGTTTGCCGTCCAGAGCGCCTGGATGATGGGTGCCGATCGCGTGATCGCCATCGACCGGGTCGAAGAGCGTTTAGGAATGGCCGAGGGTCACGCCGACACCGAGGTGGTCGACTACTCGGAGGACGACGTCTACGACTGGCTGATGGACGAGACTGACGGGCGCGGACCCGACCGGTGTATCGACGCCGTCGGCTCCGAGGCCCACCACACCTGCGTCGACCACGTCCCCGACGAGCCCGATCGCCCGTACGTGCTCCAGGAGGCGATCAAGTCCTGTCGCAAGGGCGGGACCCTCTCGATTCCGGGCGTCTACATCGACGGGATGGACGACGTCCCGATGGGCCCGCTGATGAACAAGGCCCTGACGGTCAACGCTGGCCAGACCCACGTCCAGGCCTACCTGAACCCGCTGCTCGAGACGATCGAGAACGGCGAGATCGACCCCACCGAGATCATCACCCACCGGGGCTCGCTCGAGGACGGCCCCGAACTCTACGAGACGTTCAACAACAAAGAGGACGACTGCGTCAAGGTCGTTCTGGAGCCGTAATACTTTGTCAAAGCGCAGCTTCCCGCTGCGTTAGTCGATCGTATGTGGGATGCGTACCAGATATATAATGGATTAGTGTTAATCGAGTCGGCGTTGCCGCTCTGCCCAAAACATGAGTTCGTCTCGCATTTCGTCAGGTACGTTTCCAAAGAGACAACCAAGGCAATTGCCTAGGTTTTGCCAACTCAACTTGTTGAACGTTCCTTCACTATACGGCCCACTGTCAAGTGCATCTTCCCATCCCTGGTGAAACGTACGTTCCCGGCTACTGTCGAGTGGTTTTCGGGCATCGTTCTCATACGTCAAGACCATATCATTTAGCACCATGAAGCGGGATATGGTCTACTATCTAATAAGTCAATTGATAGATTATATCGTTTTTAGAACTCAGGAACAAACCGGTTCCTATCCCATCAGTACGGATTTGCCGACAGACGCGAGATCAAGTCGATCGGGTTTGACGTAGTGATGAACCGATGAAACAGCGCTAAATCTCGTTATTCGGCCCAGTAGGCCTCGCCGGGCGTCGTCTCGAAGACCGCCCTGTCGAGCACGTCGACGGCCTTCTCCAGCCCTTCGTTCGCGCTCGTCAGGGAATCCTCGTGTTCGATGCTGAGCACGTCGTCGTAACCGACCATTCTAAGCGTGCTGACGACGTCCTTCCAGTGACTCTCGCCGTGGCCATATCCAATGGAACGGAACAGCCACGAGCGGTTGGGCTCGTCGGTGTAGGGGGTGGTGTCGAGGACGCCCTTCTCGCGTGCCTGTTCCTCGTAGACCTTGGTGTCTTTCGCATGAACGTGGTGGATGGCGTCGCGCTCGCCGAGATACCGGATCGCATCAGTAATAGAAATCCCCTGCCAGTACAGATGGGAGGGGTCGAAGTTCGCGCCGATGTACTCGTTGGTCTCCTCTCGCAGTCGAGCCATGCCGTGTGGTTCGTACACCAGCATGTTCGGGTGCATTTCGATGGCGACGTCGACGTCGTGATCCGCGGCGTGCTCCGCGAGGTCCTGCCAGTAGGGGATCGCGACCTCCTCCCACTGGTACTCGTGGGCATCGGCGTGTTCGGTGGGCCACGGCGCGGTGATCCAGTTCGGCGTCTCGTCGTTCGGGCCGCCTGCGGGCAGTCCCGAAAAGCAGGTGACGATCCCGACGTCGAGTTCGTCGGCCAGTTCGATTGCCTCGCGCAGTTCGGTGTCGGCCTCCTCGGCGTGTTCCTCGCCGGGATGCAACGGGTTGTTGTGGGTCGCGAGCGCGCTGATGCGCAGATCGTGCTCGTCGAGTAGATTCAGTAGGTCCGATTGGGCCGCCTCGTCCCCGAGGAACTCCCCACGGGGCAGGTGGTCGTCACCCGGAGCGCCCCCACAGCCGAGTTCGACCGCGCCGACACCGAGGTCGGCGAGATACGAGAACGCTTCCTCTCGGGACTGACCGCCCAGCGGGACGGTGAGTACGCCGATGTCCATACACCGGGATGAACTCGAACGAGAATAAATCCCGGTGGTCATTAGATAATCGTGATAACGTATGTGTAACCTTTATTGTCTTATGTAGTCTTACATACATATATGGCAAAAAGGAGAAACAGCTCAGTCAGAATTCGACTAAAAGAACAGACGAAGTCAAGGTGGGAACAAGAAGCCAACTCACAAGGACGAAACTTATCAGAATTCATCAGGTTTTGCGTTCTTAAGGAGATCAACGGCTTCAGTAGTGAAACTCAGGACTTCAGCGAACTACACCAGAGGCTCGATAAACTCGAAAATTCACTCGGCTCAGACGACGTCGAACATCGGCTAGCAGTGATCGAGTCGATGCTCAAGCCAACTCGAGATATCGCCTCACAAGTCTACGAGCTCCTCCCCAATTCGATTCCAGATCGAGACGGCGCGATGTTCGATGAGCATAGCCACACGGAGGCGTCCGGAAACCCGGAATACATCGCTCGACACATCGACGGGAATGTCGAGGACGTCCGGACTGCGCTCAAAGAATTACAAAACGAACTGCACAACGTCCACTCGATTAACGGAGTGTACTACCGGTCATGAGACATCAGGATATTAGCGATGAGCTCATAGAGCGGTTTCTGGACCGGCTCATGCGGATCAAGGGAGACGACCATGGCACGTATATCCAGTATAGCATGTGCCTGAAACAATACGATCAGTGGCTGCATGAACAGAACCTGAGCGCTAAAGAGGTAGAACCACTTGACATCGAAGACTTCATCCTGTCACTCAAGAATGATAACTACTCGGCAAATACTATTCGGACACGATATACAGCGGTCCAATCACTATACAGCTCCGCGAAAGACAAATTTCAGGTTATCGACCACCACCCCTGTGACGGAATCACACTCTCAGATCTCAACATCAGTTCGAAGCGCGACGACGATACCCTCCACTATGTCACAGAAGATGAAAAAGACAAAATGATAGACGCGCTTCCGGAGCGTCACTTTGTCTCAAACAAACTCATCATCGAGATCCTGTGGCAAACCGGAATGCGTGTTTCAGAACTTATCGACATCGAAGTCGACAACGTTGATCAACGCAACAACCGGATCAAAATCTATCGGAAAAAGACATCAGAATGGGACTACGTTCACTACCAAAACTCACTCAATCGTCTACTCGATATTTGGCTTGAAACTGAACGCCCACTTAGAGCCAATAGCGAATACCTCTTCCCAGGTCAATCATCAGACCAGATCGGCTACTCCGTCGTCAGGAGCGTCATACTCGATGCTGCACAAGAATTCAATGAGGTCGCTCAAGAAACTCAGGACGGAAACAAACGAATGAGAATCCGCCCTCATAGCTTTCGACATGGTCATGCAGTCCATGCGCTAAAATCAGGGGTCAACGTCAGAGCAGTCCAAGAACAACTAGGGCATGCGAGCCTTGAACGGACGATGCAATACATGAGACTTGTCGAAGACGACGTCGCAGAAGCTTACAAAAAATTCAGCTGAGCCATCGCTCATTACTGCTGCGACGGCACTTTGGTGCCGTTACCCCTTGGGGTTCAGTGCTGGAAGACGGTGCGCTCAATAGCTAATGTCGGCTCATCGCTAATTAAATCTTCGCAGGCGGGACAAACAGATATTGTCATTTTATCGCCATTTTTCGTTTCTACAGTCACGATTTCTGTTTTAGCTGTAAGGTCCCCACAGTGCCCGCAGATTGGAGTGCGCTTTTCTGGTACTTCGACGTCGTCGTACCCTTCTAAACAGTCATAACAAAGCCGAATCGTACTTTCAAGCCAGAGTGTTGTTGACGATAGGTCGAAATAATCGTCCATTTCGTTACCGCAATCGTGGCACGCTGTCTGTTCTAACTCATAGAGACAGTCCACACAAAACGTGAGTCCATCTCCATCTTGGATTTCGCTGATATCTTCTGCTCCGCATCGTTGACACTCTATCATTGGTCTAACCTGCCGCGCGTCTTTCCGTCACATCTTATGTGACAGTGCGCGACATCCACATCAAGGAGCAATAGCAATGTCATTCTACCGAACCGGCCGATTTCGTGCGTGCAGTTTCACTCGATGGACCCTTTGCCCAGTTATATCAAAATCAAGCCGCGCGCATGACGATCTAGACTAAACTCTAAACTTGAAACAAGTTCATTTCACAATTCTTCCGAACAATCGATCAGGAACCGGCAGAAGCGAATTCGAAACACGAATTAAACTAGAGTTTACTCTAACTAAAATTGAAATTCATTACAGCGTTTGATGGTGCGTTTGATGTATCCAATTTAGTTTACTTGACATGACGAAAAGCATTAGATGTAACTGCCTATAGTTACATGCAAAGAGATAACGTAGTCAAGTCTAGCGCGCATAGTTGGGAATAAGTATCATTTGATTGATAGCAAGAAATCATTCCTGTACTATATATTTAGTACGAATATGATTTCTTGTTGTTTACTCGTTAACTTGTTTGCCCCAATGATTTCGCCCTCGATGTGTTCGCTTCGAAATGAGCCCTTCGTCATGTAGTTCGTTGAGCCGTTTTCGCGTGTTAGAGGCGCTCATATCTATTTCGTTGGCTATCTCAGACGCTTGAAGCTCGTTAGCTTTATCTAGTACTTCAAGGATATTTAATCCTGTTTCATCAGTCCATAGCACTTCATCGTAGATGGGGAACCATTCTGGCAGCGCGTTTGTGTTGACGTAAATGCGCGATGGCCGATTGTCCCTCCCAAATCGAAATATCGCTTGAACAGTTTGGTGTTCGCGCATTTGTCTAAGGAGTGCGTCGGCAAATTCGTCATTGTATGTGAGGTCCATTCCTGTCCCTTCACGTTCTATTTCGACATCGTTGTAGGCGCACCATTGTTCAATGTAGCTGTCACCGTTGTGTCTGCTGCCAGAGACGATACCAATTTCTGCGTTCTTGAATTTGTTCGATCCAAGGAGGTTTCCGTACCACCCTACCTCCCGCTCACTCGTAATTGAAGTTCCGTTAACAAATCGGTACTTTTCGAGTGCTCTCCGTGGCGCGATAAGGGGTGTCAGTTCGTCGTGCTTGTCATCGATATATTCAAAGAGCTTGATGTCACGGATCGCTTTGACGCGATTCCCTCCAGCGCCGGCTGGATATGTAGTGTTTTTCGTTAGGACGATTTCGTTCCTGAGAATATCAGTGACAAATTCTTCGTGAATGTGACTCACGACTGTCCGCTGTTCAAGCGTTTTGTCAAGCGCGAATTCCCACAGTTCCTGTTCTGGTGTTCCATCGAGCGCAATGATATTATTCGCATTAAAGAAGTCAGGTCTGTTGAGCATCCGGAATTCCGGTGTGTCGTCCTGGTTGCTTCGTGTGAAGATGCAAACCTTATCGTTGATGACAAGCCGCCTCCAGGATCCGACTGACTGCCCATAGAGGATCGTCATGATAATAGCCGGAGCCCAGACGTTACCGTTCTCAGTGAATGCAAAGTCGTTATTGCGCGTTTTGAAGTCGCCCTCCGGTGTGACGTATTCTGGCGCGATAAGGTCGATGAGGTTTTCGTCGCTGTTCTCGACTAGTGTCATGAAATCGACTTCGTCATCATCACTGTCGATGAAGGTATTGATCGCGCTGTTTAGCGTATCTCCCTTTAGTGATACTTCAAATGCTTGTGCAGGATATTCGTCGATAATAACAGTTCGATTCTTTATGACACTTTCAACGTGAGCGTGTTTGTAGTGACCGATAAGGACGTCTTCGTCGAAATCTTCGCTCATTTTCTCGATGTAAGGGCACCCACCATTCTCTTGACATGGAAGGTCCCACTGGCTGTGAATTTCGCTCGCTGACGCTCCATTATTGTATGCGCTTATCACGTCGTCTTTAACATCATCTCCATGAGCCCCTACTGCTGATTCGCATTCTCTGTGGAAACTCGGTAAGATCCTGCTTTCGACCCCGACAGCAACACACGTATCCTCGATGTCACGATAGAGTCCTTGATCGAAATCGCTTTCATGTCCCCTTGGTACAAGGATCGCGATTTTCCCGTTTGCCTCTTCGACAGCGTATATCGAACTGTCTGTTTTCCCCATTGACGGAAGGGCATACAGGAGAACATCGTCGCTGCTCTCTATTGCGGCTTTAATTTCTGCCTGAGTAGTTTTCCGGACATCGTTGAGTGACATGCCCGTCGACTGTTGGTATACAATTGGATGTTCTGGATCAAATGTAGGAATGACTGGGATGTCTTTCTCGTTAACTGGATGTCGTCCATGTTTGAAGTCGAGATGATCGAGAACTTTGTTGTATGCGCGTGCTGGGAGAATACCATCTCCGGCTAGATCGTTTTCTGTGCAGAATCCTTCTTCCAGCGCAACGTATACCATTGCGTCTTTCGTGATTCTGTCGTCGTCAGGAATGAAGCCCTCTTCCTTTGCCTTCTTGAACACAAGGAATTTCTCTCGGCGTGAGAGGGGTCCTTCGACATTTCTGACTCTCCGTTCTCCCATCTCACAGAGGAGGTACGTTTGAGCGTTTAGAGTAACATTCCCATGTTTATGATCGTATGCAGTCTCACCATCGTCTGAGACGACGAAGTAGTCATCTGACTCGCCGGAGTGATATACTGGGTTCTTTCCCCTGAACCCGGGTTCAACAGGCGCGACATCGGTCAGTTTGAGACTAAAGAGTGATGTGACTTCGTCAGCTTGCCTAAGCGACTGAGCAGGCTCGTAATCGCGATCTCGTTTTTCCTCCTCGATTTCGATTGGCTTCGCAGCTGCTATTACAGGAGTTAGATCGCCCTCCCATCTCAATAGGTAGTCATCAAGATCGACTTTCATCGACGCTGGTTGTGGAAGATGACCCAACCGAGCGTCGATCCCATGTTGTCTGAGATAATCAACTGTAATCCGAGCGCCACTCTCACCTGGCCCATATTCTGGTGTATCGATAACAGTTCCGTCGTTCCCAAGCGAACATTCGACTGCGTCCTTGTCTTGAATGACGACGACAGTTTCGTCCTCAAACAGCTCTATGAGTTTTTCCCTGTCTTTGTGACTGAACGATGTCGTAACCGGCGAAATACACGGATAACCACATTGTTGTGCAGATATCGCGTCTGCTATACCTTCTGTGATAAGAAGAGTATCGTTGTCACCGATTTGATCAACACCAAATATTGGTTCAGATGCCTCAATGTGATCGCGTGATTTTATTTTTTGGTATCCACCATTATGCTCGTAATCATCGGGATGATATTCACCTTTTGGACCTGTTGACCGCCCGATAAGGTGGACCGGATCACCATTTTCGAAGTAGGGGAAGATATATCTCCCTTGGTATTCCGGTCCATACTCACTCATGAGTCCTGCTTTTTTGAGGTCCGGATCGCTGAAATCGTGTTCAATGAGTATATCCCCGAGTTTGCGTTGATCACCAGGCGCCCATCCAAGTTTGAATCGTTCTATCGTCTCATCCGTCCACCCACGGTTGTGAAAATAGTCGCGAGCAGTCGTTGGACGTTCTGGATGATTCCCATCCTCAGTGTGATCCTCAATTACTTCGTCGATCTGGTCATGATACCATTCAATCGCGATAGCCATCGCTTGTTTCCAACGCGGACTGTTCATCTCCTCCGTAATTCTTTTATATTTACAGTTGTTATTTAACATTGAGGAGGCTCCATCTTCCTCGGTTCCATTATTGCTCATTCGTAGTTATTCATTAGTTCGTTCAGAATCTTATCGAACGTCGACCCTGCTTTCGCGTCACGCAATCGTTCTTTCGTTTGTGCTTCGAGCGCAATGGTAGTTCTTTCCATCCAGTCATTGATAATACTTGTAAACAATTAAGGATTCTCCACAAATCAGAAGAAAAAGAAAGCACTTACTCAGTTTTTCGTGCTTAGCATCGCGACTTCATAGTGACGAGTGACTCTTCCGAACGGCGCTAGTCGTCTACTCTCGTAAGACCGGTTGTGACTGTGGAAATCGTATCTCGAACCTTCCCACCAAGATCGCTGAGGTTAGTATCTGTCGAATAAGACATCGTGTAACGACCATCATTGTATGCCTCATTGATTTCACCTTCCGAGTCTTTTATGCGGATGTAGTCTATTTCAGACAGCTGTCCAAATCCGTCGATGATATCGGGCCCTTTTAGATTCTTGTCTTTTTGTCCAGTGCTAAATTCAGACCTGACTGTGTTTTCACCAGCGTTTTCGATGTAATCTGCGACTTCGTCAGAAACTGAGGTACCATTTCGATCTCGCTCCCCGATCTCTTTCAGTTTCATCCCTCGAACGCGGAATGCATTCGAATAGAATTCTCGCATTTGATCTCGAGTAAACCGATTATATCGATTACACTCGAAGTCGATCTCGAATGAGTCATCCCCAATGAAATACTCAAGAGCATGATCATCATAGACACGATCGACTGACTCGTACGCGTAGTCACCATCACGAGTCAAGAGGAAGTGCATTATTCTCGCGACATTCCCTTCTGCAAGAACTACTTCCCCATCGCTGATCTCTGTTCGTTCCTGCGGTACTTCGTGTACATAGCGCGCAAAAATGTAATCGTCTCCAATCGTATATTCTTCTTCAGACGAAGACATCGCCACTCCGTGTTGAGATCCAGTTTTTCCGAAAATACGGTTATTTTCGACTTCATCAGCAATAGTCTCCATTGGAGGGATCATCTCGTCTGCCTGTACTTCGCCAAACCGTAGTCCAATTTTAGGCATGCGATTAACTATACGTGATTAATTAATATTCTTTTCTATCCAGAGAGAATAACCCAGTAGAATATAAGTAAATTTATTAGATCAATAAAAAATAAGAATATTGTACTAGTTGGATATTTATAAATATCAGTTAAGAACTATCCTGCTATTTGATCAGTAATCATATCCGCAGTAAGGTGCTTGCTGAATGCTATTCGGAAGTGCCCTCGACACCATACTGTTCCTTGTGATGTCTTCACAAATGAGTCAGCACTGCATTCATCACAGGTATTGAGTTTCTCTCGGACGACCGCGATCCAGTCGTGTCCATTGTAGTAGTACATTGAAGCGTCGGGGGCATCGTCTGTATCGAACAGTTCATTGTCCTGGTTGAGATGCTGCTCACAGACATCGAATGTAGGCCATGAGCAATTATGGTGCACCGTGAATCGCGCAGTTCTAGGACAGTAGTGACAGTTCTCTCCGTCGATATGCTCACGAACTACGAGACCGGAGATCATTGCCCGACCACCGTGAAGAATTCTTCTTGGAAGTGATCGTAACAGTAGGTTCTCTTGATCTTGATGTAGCCGCTCTGATCGCATTTACTGCAGCAATGAGATGGCTCTTTAACCTCGTGCCAGCCGTCGTTATATTTGACGTATGGAACATCATATCCAGTTTCGAGCTGATCATGTTCCGCTAAACAGTACTCACACGCATCCACTCGATTCAGGTCAAAGAACACTGAATAGTCAGCAGTATTACCCCACACGCACAAGTCGCATTCTGTGTCATCTTGTGCCTCAGTGATGAGGTAGTGATATTCCTGCTTACGTGGAATTAGGTCCTTCATGCATCTAGCACCAGGTGATGATCGGACTCTTTGCAAATCGCTGCAGAATGTGGATCACAGAGTTCCTTGACGGTTTCACCGAAACTGATCAGCGAATTACAATCCCGATGACAGGAGTCTAGTTCACATTCCTTTGGCTCGGCGTCTTTATTTCTAATCCACAGTGCTTCCGTTACGTTTATTGATCGATGGCTGTTATCTTTTTTTGACATCGTCTTCCTCATCAGGACCATGTCACCTCAGCTTTTGACCGAGTGTTAGCCCACTCGGTTTTTCACAATTACTGTGAGATTACTGAATGTGATTTGTCCTTGAATGATTATAATGCCTATATCATTATAAATGATGGTATCTGTGAAATAATATACCTGACATATAACAATATGTATTGCGGTTCAAAACATACTGTATATATGGAAATATGTCAAAAATGTGGTGAGTCATTCACGAATGAGTTTGGTGTCACGATGCACCAAGCGCAGCGCCCAAACTGTGATTCAGATCGGGATGACGAGCCG
This sequence comes from Halalkalicoccus jeotgali B3, assembly GCF_000196895.1. Taxonomy (NCBI): domain Archaea; kingdom Methanobacteriati; phylum Methanobacteriota; class Halobacteria; order Halobacteriales; family Halalkalicoccaceae; genus Halalkalicoccus; species Halalkalicoccus jeotgali. The sequence continues at coordinate 1,353,242 of NC_014297.1, read as the reverse complement.
GAGATGACTGAACCGTGTCCTGCTTGTGATAAGAAATTCAAGTCACGTCACGGCGTCGTCCTCCACCTTGCGAAAAAACACGACGGAACGCCTGACGAATACATTGACACGAGTATCACGGAGGCACATCGTGAAGCGATCAAGGCTGATCCTGTAGACGATTGGCGCGACAAACTGAATAACTGATTCCGGAGCGGTACTTCCTAACTGTAACCCCAAGGGGTAACGGCACCAAAGATCAGTCGCAGCAGCCTCTATTCGCCTCTAATTTGCCTGTAGACGTCCAAAGCACATGTGACGTCCAAGTGTCCGAGCGTTTCGGAAGTCACTTCGATCTCATTGAATCCTTCATCGAGCCTGTCAGAAATATCGACTGTTTCTTCGAACTCGTTTGATCCATCGCCGAGTGAGACTTCATGTGATTCACCGTTGACTCTTACATCACACCGTGACGGATATTCATCGAATTCGATGATCCCTGGCTTAACATCGTGTGAGTGTTCGTTGAGTTCTAGCTCGATCTCATGGTTGTGTTGCCCGACTGCGACCCAGTCACTCTCGAAGCCAATGTTTGTTGTCGAGTCTTCGCCGGAGTATCGAGCTTGGAGAATGATGTCATCTCCGTTCACGTTTTTTGGAATGAGTAGCGTCCGTGATACCGTATCGTTTTCCTGAGGACTGATCTGAGACCCAAGATGCCGTGGATAAAACCTGTCGTCACCCTGATCATGGAGGCGAATGTACGTACCTCCCAAGTCATCGCTCCCGGTAGTCCCTTCTCGTTGAGCGCGCACTGAGACGAACAACATCGATGTGTCTTCGTCGGTGGTAAACGACCCGATCTCTTGCCAGGCGTTATCAGTCCCTTGGAATACGGAATCGATTTGTGAGTCTACGACGCTTTCGAAATCAGCGTTGTCTCCAGACGTCTCTGAGAGGATTCCTCCGCCTCCAGCCGACACTCCTTGTGAGTATGCCCTGTAAGGCAATCCCCTCACGTGAAGCTTAGCACGCATCTCCTTCTGGACGTCACTTGGGTAATCGACGCTCATCTCGTAGTTGAGATCATTGCTAACTGGTTGACGACCACCTGTCGTTGAGATGGGAACAGTAGATCCTTGGAACGACTCCTGAAATTGCGCAGCCGTTTCCCTCGTATTTTGTCCAGGGTTCGATGCACGAGTGAACCTCCTGTTAGACAAGGTCGCTTCATGAGTGACCCCTTCAGATGAGTAGTTCGTCGTCAGCTCCATAACACGGAGACGTGTGTTGATGTCTTCCTCCTCATATATCACAGGGAAGGTATCACCGAGACTGATCTGTAGATCGAATGTTTCGATTTCTATCTCAATGTACTGCGGAGATTCGTTATATTCCGCCATAGCATGATCTGCTACGCGCTGTAGACGACGCTCGTTCGTGATCTCTTTGTTGGCACGCTTAATCCAGTTTTGTCGCGGCACGGAATCGTCATACCATGGAGCCACTGAGGTAGTTTGTAGTTGAGCGTCTCCTTCTCCAGCGCCCAGCATCAAGAGATGAGTCGGACGCTCCTGAGTAACCTGTGTGGCAGCGAATTCCTCCGTGACAGTCTGATTTGTAGGACCAATGATGTCTAACTTATCACTCCCCAACCTGTGTTTATAGTCCACAGTTTTGTCCGGATTATACCGAACTTCACCGCCGGTCATCTCCGTTGTGTCTCGAATCATCTTCGCCGGGCTCGTCTTTGAGAACATGATTGACATCTCATGACCGACGTTCTGGATTTGCCCGGCTGACAACGTATCAGTTCGTTCGAGTGCGGAACTCACGACGAGGCTGTCAGGCGAATTGTCGAACACGACGGTGTCCTGAACTGGCTCGCCTTGACGCGCATCCGTCTCGAAACTACCGAGAATAAGTTCGATTTGAACACCTCCGCGCTTTACGTCCGTGAGTCTACCACCGAAAATCGATCCAGATTTATTTTCGTCTTCGATGTAAAACTCATCCACAAGTGGGTCGACGTCATCGACAATTTCGTTCCACTCGTCACGATACACGGTTATCTCGGCATGAGATTGTTTATCGAATGATTCCTCCATCGTTGCTTCGATCCCATTGAGTACGGACTCAAACGGGCGACTGCCTCCCGGAATGCCGTATGCTGGGTGTTTGATCCTAAGTTTCATCGTGATACCTCCCACTGGTGTGTCTTCCTGCTCATCGTTTTGTCAACAGTCGACCCGACCTTTTTGCCGTCAAGTTCGACTCGTTTGTCGCTTCCGCGCCGGACATCTCGACGAAGCCCTTCGACCTCACTCGTGAGAGATGAGACAGCTTGGTTGAGTGAGTAACCGGATCCGTCATAGCTCGGTGTAGAAGCCTGAGCGTCGATCGTAGCAGCTTGTGCGAGCTGTTGAGAAGCTCTTTCGACAAACCGTGTGCCATCAAGCATCTTTTCGCCAAGCGTCTGAGAGAGACTGAGCGAGCTTGCCTCAAGATCCGACAATGGACCAGTATCTGCGTCTGAGCCAGGGAGGAAATCCCTGATCTTACCAACTACATCACCGGCTGCATCTGTTGCTGAACCAACTGCTCCAGAAATACCATCTGCCAGTGATTCAACGAGATCACCTCCAGCGGCCTTGAAGTCACTTGCAACACCTGTGATTTTACCAAGAACATCGTCCATAATGTTGTCAATCTTGTTCGTAGCGTCCGTAGCGAAGCTCGTCATTCCAGAGATGACGTCTTCGAAGATGCCTTTGTAGAAGTTCACGAAGTCCTTAGCGAACTGTTTCGTCGCGCCAAGGATGTCATTGAACATGTCCGGGACGATTGAGCCACCGATGAGCTTCTCGTAGAGATCTTCGAACCAGCCAACGACAGCATCGACGATATCACCGATCCCGCCAGTGAGCTTACCGCCCCACTTCTCAACGAAGCTGATGATACCGCCTCCGATGTCCTTGAACAAGTCAAGCCACACCTCAAGCATTGTTCGCCAGTCGCCGCGAAGTAGTGCGAAGAACGACTGTGCTGAAGTACTAATGACTTTGAAGAAGCCCTTGAACACGCCAGAGACAGTGTCAGTGAGGAAGTTTACGATCGTAATGATCTCGTCACCGTACTTGTCCCAAAGATCTCTGATGCCGGCCATCTGAGTATTGAAGCTTTGGCGTGTGTCACCAAGCCATGAGTTCCAGTAAGGACTGAACCATTCGATGAACGCTCCGACACGTTTCTGGATAGTATCGAAGACGTATGTGGCGATTTCTTGCCAGACTTTGAACGTCCTCTGTGCTTCTTTGATCACAGGCATGACGTTTTTCCTGAAGACCGGTGCGAACCACTCAACAAAGGGAGCTATGACCGAATTTCGAATGAAGTTGATTGCTCCACCGACTCCTGACTTCAACTGATTCCAGAGGCCAATCGCAGCTGGAATCACGACACGTAGGACATTTCCGAATGCCTCAATCCCTACAATGAGCTTGTCGGCAAACCATGTGAATAATGTCGCGAAGATCGGTTCCGCGATCGCAATGAATGAATTCCAGGCCTGTTTGACCATTCCAAGAATGTTGACCGATTTGCCACCGAAGAGATCAAGTACAGGTGAGAGAGCGTCGCGCAATGCTTTGACGACGCGCATTGTTTGAGTACGAATACCGCCGAAGTTCGTTTTCCAAGCGGCTGCTAATGCCACTATTGTGCCAATGAGTGCTACTAGCGGAAGTGTCAAACCACCAATGACGCCTCCGATCACTGATAGTCCAGTTTTCAACGGTAGGAGTACTGACGTGAGCGTCAGGCCCGCATTCACTGCTGAACCGATTGCCATTGCCAAGCCACCGACTAGACCAGTAAGAAGAATGACTACTCCTAACAGGCCGTTTGTCGATGAATTAATATTTGCGAATGCACCGACTGCATCAATAGCTATCTGGACCAGACCATTCATCACAGGTAGGAGATTTTGACCCATCGCGATGAAGACCTCCTCAACCCTCGATTTCAGGATCTGTAACTGGTTGTTGAATGTTTGAAGCTGTTTCTCGGCGACTTCTTGAGTAACGCCACCAGATTCACGGATCTTCTGAGTATTTTTGTCGAGAGCGGCTGAGCCTTCACTCAGTAGGACTTGCATCCCAGGACCAGCTTGGGTACCGAACAACTCCATGACCTCCGCTGAGCCGGCACCAGCCTGTTCCAGTTGCCGAATGATCTCCGTCATACCCAGGAGATTACCTTCAGAATCAGTCGCGTTAATGCCGAGTTCGTTCATCAACTCAGCTTGTTTCGACGTCGGACTCTGAAGACTGGCAATCGCTTGACGTAGTGATGTACCAGCTTTCGAGCCTTTGATACCAGCATCACCCATCATCCCGATGGCAGCACTAGTTTCTTGGATCGACATCCCTGCAGCTTCAGCAACTGGCGCGACATACGACATCGCAGTACCCATATCCTGCGCCGTCTGATTGTGATTTGTAAACGTCGCAGTCAAGGTATCCATCACAGTATCAAGCTCATCGGCTTCATAGCCGAACGCCTTCATGATGTCAGTTGCGTAATCAGATGCTTCTGCCATCTCGATGTTACCGGCAGTCGCGAAACTAGCGACTTCAGGGAGTGCAGCGATTTGTTCTTCGGCTTCAAGACCGGCAGATGCGAGATAGTAGTACCCTTCTGCTGCCTGTTGTGCAGAATACGTAGTCTCTTGAGCTACAGTCCGAGCAGTAGACCTCATCTGCTCTTCCATTTCAGCGCTCACATCGCCGACAACCGACAACGACTCGGTCATCGCTTGATCGAAATCTGCAGCCGAATTAGCTGCTTTTGCTAATCCGCCTGCAGATAAGGCGGCTAAAGCGCCTCCGGCTGCTCCGACTTTCGCCTCAAACGAGTCTAGAACTGATGTAGCCTGAGCAATCCCTGCGTCGAAATTCGAAGCGTCACTCGCGATTTCTACTGTGAGGCCCTCCTGAAACGGGTTACTGACCATCGAACTCCCAAGTCACAGTGGGATCCTTATCGAGCAACTCCTCCGCTTCAAGAACATCGGCGTAGGTCTCGATCTCGATGTCCTCCGGTTCAGGCGGGTCATCGACGACCTTGTTCACAGTGGGTAGTGAGGCGAAGACATCAAGATCAATGCGTGCGCGATGAGGATCGAAGTTGCCAGCGCGCAACTCCTCAAATGCTTTCAGGTGGCGCTTCCGTTCTTCCGAATCACGCTGGACGCCCTTCTGATCCAATCCTGCCTCAAACTGAGTCACCGGATCAGTACGCAACTCACTAAGTGGGATAGTGTTCTGGCCTTTCGAGACACCGATGAACTTCCAGTGTCCGTTTTTCAGCTTTACGCCGGGGAGCGACTTAAGCTCGTCACGATAATCAGCAAGAAAGCGATGAGCGGATCCAGTGGAATAAACGCCATGAGGCGTAGAAGTAGCACTATCAGCGCCACTGAAATGAACAAGTAGGTCATCATCAGTGAGAGAAGAATCAGAATGGATAATAGCTTGATACATACGTCGTAGCGGTACTGCAACTCGTCCAGTATTGGCCGAATCATAGAGCTCACTGAAATCGACCTCTTCCTTGACGACTTCGTGAGGATTTGACGGTGCGTGACTCCCACCGCTCGTCAAGTTTCCCAACATCTCAGTTCGCCTCCTCCGGATCGTACTGCGCAGCCATCTTCTGAATGAGTCTGTCGAACGTCTCGCCGCCACGGCGGAGTCCATTGATCCACCGATGCGTTTGCTTCGACACTGCGACTGTCGTTAGATCTTTCTTGGTCTGTGACATGATCTATATAATTATTATATCCGAATCACAATAAGTATTGACATATATTTGATATGTATGTGACTGAAAGGCTAAAAAACGGATATCTAGGTATGTTTTACGCCGAAATCCGAAATATAAGAAACATGTCTAAACGGCAATTTTGACGTATGAATCGTCGTCATCGGGATCGAGACGCCACTCAGGGATTACCTCCACTGCTGAACGGAACGGATCTGTCGTCTCCCACTTTGTTTCTCCGACCCTCCTGATACTTGGGCCGTCGACCAACTCCAATAACATCGCGTGCACGCGATCGACACTAATCGTTGTGTACTCCGCAATTTCTTCATCAGTAACCGGCTCATCGCACATCGTCAGCACGAGTAGGACTTGCTCCTTATCTGAGCAGCACTCCAGGACCGGGATCTGAGAGTCCATATATAATATATAGAATGTATGACAATAAATGTATCACTTACATGACGCGCATAGTTGGGAATACATGTCCCTTCGTTAATAGCAAGAAATCATATTCGTACTAAATATATAGTACAGGAATGATTTTGAGCTATCAATCAAATTACATAGTTCCGCGGAATCATCAGAATATTGAGAACACTTATTTGTTTACATGTATTATTAATTATTGGATTAATGGACAGAAAAATGGTCGGAATCCAAAAAACTACGAGGAATCGGCTCAGAAAAATGAAGGGCTTTGAGAAAACGTATACTGAAATCGTCAATGAACTCCTGGACGAATACGAACAATGAACTCTTGTTCTTGCATATTTCCGAAACGAGTCACTACTGATGCGACAGGGAATGATAACAACGTAACACTTCGTTGTTTGGAATGTGGAGAAAACACAGGGGATATTCCAGTCTCGTTTGCATCAATATTCGGAGTGAGCGAAGAGGTTCTCCGAGATTGCGTGAACGAAGAAAGTAGAATAACTCTTCTCATCGAATCAGATGTCGTACTCAGCTCGTCGGAACAAGCTACGGTAGAAGAATGAGCCTCCCACAATCCCATTCAGAAGTCAGCGGCATCATTCGCGTCGACCTCGATTCAGCGTGCCCACGATGTAGATCAGTAACTCAGGTCGCGATCATCGGAAGGCGTTATATTGATGTCACTGAACAGGTTCTCGGCCTAAATTTGAATCTTCACAGGGTCGACGCGGTTCCAGTCCTGATGTACTGTGAAAACCCAGTTGAGGAATGTGATGAGCCGCTCATTTTCAATTACGAAGATGTCGACGTCGAATTCCTCGAAGAACGAGCTGCAAAAGTCACGGAGGTTGGACAATGATTTGCGCACGATGTGAAGACGAAGGAAATTATCAGGTGCTACTCCCGCCAATGTGTAGTCAGTTCATCGAAGGATCGTTCGGGAGCGAATATCGCGCTCTCAGAGGCGAACTTTGCGATGACTGTCGTCAGCACTGCTTTGATAATATGAATGACAACCCGGTTACGGAATTCAAGATTACTCGTTTCGTTCCGACGCCGAATGTACTCTCGGGAGCTGCGGAAAAAATCGATCAACGGACTGAGTTAAACATGATGATGGTCGACTATTCTGTCGACAATCGCGAATCTGTATCGAGCATTCTCACGATGAGCGCGGCTCTAGCGAGGAATGAGTGAAGCGGGATTTCCACCCGCTCGATGTGTCAGAAAACTCACTGAACAGCTCTCCTGTTTTTATCCCCAAACAGGGAAGGGGGCGATGGTACCTATTGTACTGCATATCATAATATGGACTGTATCACAATAAATGTTAACCTTTATCACATTTCAAACTATATATATCATATGCTAGACGAAACCGTTTTTCAATGTTCAGTTTACGATGTGAAGCACACGGAGCTTCTCGGGAATTGTGAGAACCCGAAATGTAATCGGCGCGCTAGCGTCATCGTGAAGGGAAGTCTCGAAGACTACCGCCATTTCGAAGTCAATTGTTGTTCAGATTGTGCTCACGGGCTTCAGGAGGAGGCGATCGTCGACAATCGTGAAGTGACTCGATGAATTGCCCGGAGTGTGGTAAGGAATTCGACGCAGGGTATCGACTTTCGGTGCATTTTGGTCTTCTGCATGATGGTGACTTGCCTGATCACATCGATACATCAGGTGAAACAATGCCGGAATTGCACGGACGAGGTCATCATAACCTTCCTGAATTCGTCAGGCAGAAAATTAGAGACGAGAACGGTTTGTGAGTCTGTTTCGTTATTTGTAAGTGGTTTTGTCGGTGGAGCGTCAACTGTTGACTAAGGCTTGAACTTCAGGGCTGCGAGAATTTTCGGTTTCGGCACTCTGCCGTGGGATTGATTTCGTTTTGCGAGGTGGGCGGATGAAACAAAAGGCTCGAGTCGGAGGCAGTTCTGTATACAAGTGTCACGAGAGCGAGTCTGTGAGTGGAACAGTAAAGCACAGGATGGCTCCACCACCACCGGCTGCAGGCACTTTTCGTATTGAAAGAGTGACACTTATTGTGTGTCAGACTAAATGAATGAATGGAAAAGAGGTCCCAAAAAAGATGAGCGCACAAAATCTCAAAGTGAAGACTCGCGATGAATTGTACGAAGTCGCAAAGTCGCAAAGTGTCGAGGGTCGATCGAAGATGACGAAGGGCGAGTTGCTCGAAGCACTGACTGACGAGCAAAGGCTCGTCGGCCCGAAGGATGTCGACTTCGACGAGCTCAAGTCATGTGTCGAGCGACGAGGAGAGTTCAGCGACATGCTGGAGGTAGAGGAAGGCGACGTCGTCGAGGTGAGTCATTTGTCTCAAGCTACGCCAGTAGTCACAGGAGTTGAGCGCAACGATGACACTATCATTGTGACTATGAAGACGACTCAGGGTGGGAGACACAGGCTCATTGTCCCATTGGACGGAGGCCCAAGGGCCAGGGGCGCTCACCTGAGGCGCTATAGAGGCCCCAAGGACGATAGGTGGATGATGAATAGCTCCACCCCATATTTTCTCAGGATTGTCGCCCCCTCGGGCGACAGAGAGTAGCCCCCTGGCTCCTTTCTCAGGCATACTTATTTCAGGATACGAGTATGCTATTCTGTATGCCTGAAGTAACCTGGAACGTAGATATGGATACGGCGTCGCTCAAAGACGCACACGAGATACGCGATCAAATCAAGTCACAAGTTGAACCAATACAGGTTCGTGGGAGTGGGACGGGCTCCGGCGAGGCAGGGGTTATTCTTGAATTCGTCTTTATGGTTGGATCGCAGGTCATAGCGCAGGCGATATATGATGCTCTGAAAGAGCGAGAGGAAACTGATGATGTAGATATTGATGTAGATGTCTCTGGAGATGCCGATGTCGAGATAAACATCGACAAGTAAAACGTGTGTCCACAGGTGTGGTAACGTTTCTTTTTAAACCCCGGTGATTATTCGGCCACGAGCGGCCGCTCGTCGAACGTGATCGTCCGCCCTTTCTCGCTCGAACGGTAGATCGCGTCGATCACTCGCTGGACGAGCAGCCCCTGTTCGACGGTGTTCCGTTCGGGCGGTTCGCCTGCGGCGACCGCCTGCAGGAACGTCTCCTGTTCGGCGGCGTGGGCGTCTCGCTCGCGGGTTTTGACCTGCGTGTCGTTGAAGTGTGGCGAGCCGTCGGCGCTGGTCTCGTAGATGGTCATGTCGCCGCTGGCCCGGTCGAAGCGCGCGCCAGCGTCGCTACCACGGACGACGAACTCGTTGTCGGTCGGACGGTTGGCCGCCCACGCGACCTCGAGCGAGATGGTCTGACCGTCGACACAGCGGATGAACGCGCTGACCGAGTCCTCGACGTCGAAGCGCTCGTGGCCCGCGTCGTCGCCCCACATCTGGAGGTAGGTGTAGTCCTCACGGGTACCGAACTCCGAGCGTGCAACGCCCGAAACCTCCGCGATTTCAGGGAAATCCAGCACGTACAGCGCGAGGTCCAGCGCGTGGACGCCGATGTCGATCAGCGCGCCGCCACCGGCGATCTCCCGGGAGGTGAACCACGAGCCGCGCCCGGGGATCCCGCGCCTGCGGATGTAGTTGGCTTCGACATGCGAGAGGTCGCCGAACCGTCCCCGGTCGCGTTCGGTCGTCAACACCTCGATGGAGGGGAGATAGCGATTGTGGAAGCCGACCATACAGAACCCCTCGGAGGACTGGGCGGCCGCCGCGATCCGCTCTGCGCTCTCGACGGAGTGTGCGAGGGGTTTTTCGAGCAAGACGTCCAGTCCCGCTTCGAGCGCGGAGACGGCGTATTCCTCGTGGAACTTGTTGGGCGTGGTGACGATGATCGCGTCCGCGACCGAATAGAGTTCCTCGTGGTCCTCGTAGATCGCCACGCCGTAATCCCGGCCGAAGCGTTCGCGAGCCTCCGGAAGCACGTCCATCCCGCCCACGATCTCCGCCCCGTAGCTACGCAGTCGGTCGGCGTGGTAGCGACCGATGTTTCCGAGGCCGATGACCCCGATCTTAACGTCTCGTGGATCGTTCATTGGAGGAACTAGCGAAACTCATGGGATTACCCTTTCGTTCATGATCGTGTCGTCCGTTTCATGTGTCGTTCGTCGGATGAGACTACATCCGGAACTCGGATCGTGGACGTATTGTTATGCTGACTATAAAGCCGCTCAGTCGCTGTCGCCGACGCCGCGTTCGGGTGTCCCCGAGCCGGCGCTGGCGATATCGACGAGCCCGTGGCGCAGCGCATCGCCGGTTTCGTAGTCGAAGAGGTGGATCCGCGAGCGGTCGAGGACGACTTCGACGTCCTCGTCGACGTCGATTCGAGTGTCGGGATCGACGCTCATCAGCAGTTGGTCGTCGGTCGTGGCGCCGCCCTCGATTTCCATGCTGGTCTCGGTGTCGTCGCCAGTGACGAGGTAGACGAACACCTCGTTGCCCATCGGTTCGAGAACGTCGGTTCGGGCGTCGATCAGCCCCGTGGGATGTTCGACGCCGTCGGCGGTACGTTCGAGGTAGACGTCCTCGGGTCTGACGCCGACGGTTACGCGATCGCCGGGGGCGAGTCCGTCAGTCGTTGAGGGATCGAACTCGATGGTGAAGTTCTCGCTTTCGAGCCCGTCGTTGGTGACCTCGGCGTCGACGAAGTTCATCGAGGGCGACCCGATAAAACCCGCGACGAAGCGGTTTGCCGGTTCGTTATAACAGGTCAGCGGCGGGGCGATCTGCTGGAGCTTCCCGGCGTTGATCACCGCGATCCGGTCGGACATCGTCATCGCTTCTGCCTGGTCGTGAGTGACGTAGATGATCGTGGTGTCGAGCCGGCGGTGGAGTCGCTGGAGCTCCGTGCGCATGTGCACACGGAGCTTGGCGTCGAGGTTCGCGAGTGGCTCGTCCATCAGGAACACGTCGGGCTCCCGGACGAGCGCACGGGCGATCGCGACGCGCTGGCGCTGGCCGCCGGACATCTCCTCGGGCATCCGGTGCATCATCCCGTCGAGCTGGACGATCTCGGCGGCCTCCTCGACGCGCCGATCGATGTCGGATTTCTCGTGGTTGCGGATCCGCAGCCCGAAGCTGATGTTGTCGTAGACGTCCATATGGGGAAACAGGGCGATGTTCTGGAACACCATCGCGATCCCCCTGTCCTTGGGCGGGAGGTTGGTTACGTCGCGCTCGCCGATGTAGACATGGCCCTCGGTGGGCTTAGTCAACCCGGCGATCGTCTCCATCGTGGTCGACTTCCCACAGCCGGAGGGACCAACGAAGGTGACGAACTCCCCGTCCCCGATCTCCATGTTCATGTCATCGACTGCCGTTACGTCCTCGTACCGTTTCGTGACTCCGTCGAGTGTTACGTTTGCCATGGGTTACTCCTTGAGTCCGCCCGCAGTGAGTCCGCTAACGATCTTCTCCTGTGCGACGACCACGAGGATCGCCATCGGCAACACCGCGACGATCGACGCCGCGGCCATCGCGTTGTACAGCGTCTGGTACTGTCCCTGGAACCCGAGGATCCCCTGCAGGACCGGGGCCCAGTTCTGGGGCTGTCCGTCGGTCATCAGAAACGAGAAGAAGAACTCGTTGTAGACGCCGATGAAGGTCAGCACGCCCGCGGTGGCGACGCCCGGCGCCGAGAGCGGGATGATCACCCGAAACAGCGCGCCGAGTCGGGTGGTTCCCTCGACTCGGGCGGCGTCTTCGAGCCCGTCAGGGATCTGGCTGTAGAAGGTCGTGAGAATGAAGATCGCAAGCGGCATGAACAGCGCCGACATCGGGATGACCAGCGCGTAGGGCGTGTTGTAGAGACTCCCGTTCGAGAGGACCGGTTCGAGGATGTCGATGTTCGCGTTGAACAGGTCGTTCAGCGGGATGAAAAACGCCGCCGGCGGGAAAAACGACACCAGCAAGACCAGTAACATGAGCGGGCTCTTCCCCGGAAAGCGCAGCCGCCCGAAGACGTACCCCGCGAGGCTCGCCACCACGAGGACGAAGGCGGTCGTCACCGTCGCGATCACGAAGCTGTTGAACATGTAGCGGTGAAACGGCAGGATCTGGAAGATCTCAACGAACACGCCGGGGTTGAAGCCGTTGGGCGTAAACAGCACGTCCTGGAGCTGGCCCTCGGGCGTCAGCGCCACCATCAACAGCCAGTAGAAGGGAAACAGCGTCGTAACGAGGAAGAAGATCGTCACGAGCCAGAACATCGGCCGGTAGGCCCGTCCGGGCTGCGAGATCGACCCCGAAACCCATCGCTTGAACGGCCCCGCGTCGTCGTCCTGTTCGCCTTCCGTCCGTGTCCTCGTCTCCGTTTCAGTTGCCATCAGTAAACACCTCCGTCCGTGTCCCGGAATTTGACGATGTAGACCGAGATGAACACCCCGATGATCACCGCCGTCATGAACGCCACCGCCGCTGCGGTGCCGTAGATTCGCGTCCCGCCGAACATCCCTTCGATGACCATACAGGTCATCGAGGGAACGGTCGTACAGCCCGCGGTCGATTCGATCAGCCCGTAGACCCGCATCGCGTCCATGGTCCGAAACAGCATCGCGACCAGCAGCGCCGGAAGGACGAGCGGGAAGGTAATGAGTTTGAATCGCTGCCACGCCGAGGCCCCCGAGACCTTCGCGACGTCATAGAGGCTCCGATCGACGCTCTGGAGGCCCGCCAGGATGAGCAGCGCCATGAACGCCGAGGTCTTCCAGACGTCTGCGATCAGGATGATGAAAAACGAGTCCCGGCTGCTCGCGAGCGGATTGGCGCTGAACAGGCCGAGGCCGTTCATCAGGTCGGCACCGAAGCCGACGGTCGGCTGGAACATCAGGTAGAAGATCATCCCCTGGACGACGATCGGCACCGCCCACGGGATGATGACCGCGACCCGGACCCAGCGCCGCCCTCGGAAGTCCTTATCGAGTACGAGCGCCTGACCGAACCCGATCAGCGTCGTAAACAGCACGTTCAGGATTGCAAACGCCAGCGTGACGAACAGCGCCTGTTGGAAGAACCCGACGCCGAGTTCGAAGAACGGGAAGCTTCCAGTGAACTGGATATCGAGGAACTGCCGGGCGAGGCGCGCATCGCCGGTGAGGATGCCGATGTAGTTGTCCAGTCCGACGAACCCGCCGAGGGTTTCTGCACCTCGGGTTTGGTCTTCGAGTAGCGACATCCAGAACGTCGAGATCAGTGGATAGAACGCAATGAGCGTCAGAAGCCCGAACGCCGGGAGCAACAGCAAGTAGGCGTAGGCCGCCTCGCTCAAGTTTTCCATCCAGTCGACGACCGGGGCGAGCCGTCCGCGATTGCGCGTGTCGGTCGCCATTCTAGTTCCCCACGTCCTGTTCGCTTTCCTGCAGTCGGTTTCTCAGATCGGTCATCGCTTCTTCGGGTGATTTCTGTCCGGTGTAGGCGTTTTGTACCTCGATCGCGATCACGGCGCCCTGTTCGGCCCAGATGTCCGTCACCGGCCGCGGGATAGCGTTCTCGCCGAGCGTCTGGAGCGTCTCGACGTACCGCCCGAGCGGTTCGATCTGTCGGATCTCCTCCGTTTCGAGCAGGTCGAGGTTCGGCGGAAACAGGCTCTGCTCCTCGAAGAGAAAGACCTGCATGCTCTCCTGGGAGAACGCCTCGATCATCTGGATGGCTTCATCGACACGATCGCTGTAGGGGTTGATCGCCAGGTTCCATCCCCCGAGCGCCGCACAGGTCCCGCCGGTTCCCTCGTACTGGGCCTGCTCGGGCGTGACGCCGTAAGGGATCGGCATTACGCCGATGGCCTCGCCGAAGGCGTCCTCGCTTGCGGTTTCTGCGATCGCATAGGGCCAGTTCCGGTGGGCGACGGCGTTGCCGTTCTGGAACGGACCCAGCGAGTCGTCCTCGATCCACTGGACGATCGCGGTGGGACAGATCTGTTGGAACCCGTCGAGGGCGTGTTCGTCCTCCTCGCCGTACATGAACGCCCGCATCATGCGGATCGCGTCGAGGACCGGCTTCTCGTCGACGGTGACGGGCCGGTCGCCGGCCTCGAAGAGGTTGTCGATACCGCCGAAGTACGCCCCGCCCCAACCCGACATCGTCTCGTTGAACGTACAACACGACAGCCCCTCGTAGGCCGCCCCCTGTGTGGTAAAGCCGTACGTGAGACCGGCCTGCTGTTGGGTGTCGGCGACGACCTCGGAGAACTCCTGCCAGGAGAGCGCGTTGGTCGCCCACCCGCTCGTGTCGTAGCCCGCCTCCTCGACGAGGTCCTTCCGGTAGAGCATCACCGGGAAGTCGGGAAACAGCGGCAGGGCATGGAGATCCCCCGTCTCGGGATGGCTCGCCGTCTCGACGGAGGTGTCCATGTAGGTGTCCTGCACCCGACTCAGTACGTCGTTCGAGAGTCGCTCGGTCAGGTTGAGGTCTGTTCGCGGAGGATAAACGGGATCGTCCACCCCGAGTCCATCAGGAAGACGTCCGGGGGTGCCCGACCCGCCTGTAGGGCTGACTGGATCTCCTGGCGGCGCTGTTCGGTGTTTTGGGAGGCCGCCCGGACGTCGAATTCGATCTCCTGATCGAGACCGGCCTCCCAGAGCGCCTCTTGGATCGCGTCCTGTGAACTCTGAAAGCGCGCGTCGGCGTGCAGTATAAGCGCGTCTTGGTTCGCGCTCCCAACACAACCGGCCAACCCGAGCGACCCGGCGGTGACGCCCGAGGCACCGGCCGCCTTGACGAAGGTTCGTCTCGATACCCCAGAGCGTCGTCTAGTGTTCCCTCGGCCCATCTCTGGCAGAGAAACGGATCTTTCCTATTTAGTTGTTTGGAATAACGATACTACAAGCGTTGTAAACCGCCCCGTCGGGCGATTAGTCGTCGAGAAACCGATACAGCGCCTCGTCGCACGCCGGGCAGACGAGGACCGTTCCCGAGCGTGCTTCCGGGGTGGGAGCACTCCCGCAACACAGGTGGGGACGGGTCTCCTCGGTCGGCGTCTCACAGACCGGACAGTACTCGAGAAACGAGCGCAGCGCACGAGCGGCCGTGAGCCGATCCCGGCGATTCATGTCGGGGACACATACACCCAGTGCCCGCTCGGCGGCGATCTCCGCGATCACGACCGGCCGGGATACCCACGCCTCGCCGCCGACAGAACCGGTGAGGACGAACAAGGGACGGTCCGCCTCGAGTAGCTCGACGTCGGTCCCGTCGGTCGCCGCCGTAATCGCCGCGAGCAGTCCCTCGTCCGAGCGGGCACGCAGCCGGGTCATCTCCTCGCGCCACGCCCCGCGAAACCGCTCCTCGAGGTGGAGTCTGTCCCCGTCGGGGACGAGCACTCCCTCGGCCAGCAGCGTCTCGACCGTTCGCCGGCCGAGTTCCTCGTCGTCCTTCAGATCGAGCGAGCCGGCACGGGGGCGGGCCGGTTCGCTGGCTATCGCTTGGCGCACGCGGGCGGTGAGCTGTGGGGTGTAGGGGACGAGATAGCCCCGGTATCGAATCGCACCCGCGCCCGCGAGCAGGGCGAAAAGCGAAAGCGGGATCGAGAGGGGCACGAGCGCGAGACAACAGCCTGCGAGGACGAGGCCGTTGGCGACGGTACAGGGCCAACACCGGTTCTGTCCGGTGTACTCCGGCCGACGGAGGACGATGGGTCCCATCGATGTCCGTTCTCGGGGCGACGGTATGAGGGTTGTGTCGGTTTCAGGTGTCGGTCCGGATCGACCGCTCCGCCCGCGCGGTCCCCGTCGCGTAAACTGCGTCGAGTTGCTCGCTCAACAGTCGCTTGAGCCGCTCGGGGTCGGGAACGTTCCGGAGGGTGATCTCGACCTCGCCGGTGCCCGCGCTGGTGATGATCACGTCGCCATACGAGAGCGTGCGTTCGAGGACCGTCTGGCTGAAGGAGGTGTTCTGGATCCGCTCGTAGCGGATCTGGGTCACGTCCCGGGCGATCAGACCCTCCTTGTGGTAGACCTCGGCGCTCGTGATGACGTAACCCGTCGAGATCCGCTGGTAGTACGTCCAACCGACCACTGCGAGACCGACCGCGAACGCGAGGACGCCCACGAGCGCGAACTCCCCGAGCAGGATCGCCCCGGCGACGCCGGCGACGATCAACGCCGCCCCGAGGGCGAATCCCCCGAGATAGGGGACGAAACTCGGGTGGCCGGCCCAGAGGACCTCCTCGTCGGGTCCGAGATCGAGCCAGTCGGCGCCGCCAAAACGCGCCGGCAGTTCGTCCATACCCGTCGAAACGGCCGGAACCGGCAAGAGCGTTGTCCTACTCGATCGACTCGACGGTGATCCGGTTCACCTCGGCATCCTCGACGGTCGCACCCCACCCGCCGACCGAGACGGGACCGTCGTCGGTGGTGACAGTCAGCGTCGCGCGCCCGGCGTAGGCGGCGATCGTCGGGTCGACCCGCACGTTTGCCGACTGGGTCGTGTAGGTACACTCGAGTGCCTGCCCGACGATCGAACAGCCCTCGCCGGTGTCGGTCCACCGCCCCTCGACCGTCACGAGGACGGTCCGCCCGGCGTCGAGTTCGGGTTCGATCGCCCGGAGACACTCGCGCAGGCCGGCGTAGGTGATCGGCGGCTCGTTCGCCCGCCCGGAGTAGTGGACCTCCCAGACGTCCCACAGACAGAGGGTGAAAAACCAGTGAAACACGTAGGCGTGGGTTCGGTCGTCGACGATCACGCCGTACTCGTTGATCGAGTCGCTGTGGGGGACGAAACACAGCTCCGAGCGGTCGACGAGCACGACGAAGGGCGCAGGAAGCGGCCGATAGCGCGCCTCAGTACAGGCGCCCGCGAGCGTCCCGGTGGCGGGCATCGAGTCCTCGTTGCCGTGGATCGAGAGCTGGATGTCGACGCCACGGTCGATGGCGGCCGCGAGCGCGGGTTCGAGGTCCGCGAACTCCTCGGGGGTGAGCGAGGCTTGCACCCGGTCGGTCGCCCGTTCGATGGCCCCGCGTGCGTGGTCGAACACCGTCTCGAACCGGCCGACGATCCGCGCCTCGCCGATCTCCGCGTGGGGGCGCTCGTATCGCTCCGTGACCTCCTCGCTGGCCCACGCGAAGCGCTCGGCGCGTGCGGCCAGTCTGTCGGTGATCCGATCGAGGTCGCTCACCCGGGCGTGCAGACGGTCCTGTTCGTAGGTCTCGACGTAGCCGTCGGCTTCCAGATCGCGCAACACGTCGTAGATCCGCGGGTCGGGTACGTCACTCGCCCGTGCGATCGTCCGGGCGGACGCCGACCCCAGATCCAACAGCGCGACGAAGGCGGCGGCCTGATACGGCGAGAGACCACCCTCCTCGAGGATCGTCCCGAGATCGCCCTCGTCGCCGGACATAGCTGGGAGTCCCCGCCACGGGGGATAAACGTACTGGTCGCCTCAGAGGTCGCCGGTCGCACGCGACCAAACGGGGGTCTTCGGCGCTTCTAGACGCTCGATCTCCTCGTCGGTCAGCGACACCGAGACCGCCCCGGCGTTCTCATCGAGGTGGTCGAGCGACCGGGGCCCGATGATCGGGGCGTCGACTACCGGTTTGTGCAACAGCCACGCCAGACTGACCTGTGCAGGCGAGGCGTCCTTCTCGGCGGCGATCTCGCGGACGGCGTCGAGCACCGCCCAATTTTCCTCGGTGAAGCGCTCGCGGGTGTGCTCGTCGGTGGCCGCCCGCCCCGATTCGGGCTCGGCGTCGCGCTCGTACTTGCCGGTGAGAAAGCCGCCCGCGAGCGGGCTCCACGGAACCACGCCGACGCCCTGATCGGCACACACGGGAAGCAGGTTCTCCTCCTCGTGGCGATCGACGAGGCTGTATTCGGGCTGCATCGAGACGAATCGCTCGTAATCGTTGAGGTCGCTCTCGTAGAGGGCCTTCGCGAACTGCCAGCCCATCATCGTCGAGGCGCCGATATACCGCACGAGCCCTTCCTCGACGAGATGGTTGAGTGCCGAAAGCGTCTCCTCGATCGGCGTCTGGTCGTCCCAGCGGTGGATCTGATAGAGGTCGATGTAGTCCGTCCCGAGTCGGTCGAGGCTCGCCTCGCACTGGTCGATGATGTGCTTTCGTGAGAGCCCGCCCTGATTGGGGCCCTCGCCCATCTCCCCGTAGACTTTGGTGGCGAGCACGAGTTCCGAGCGGTCGTAGCCCTCGATGGCCCGCCCGACGATCTCCTCGCTCTCCCCGCGCGAGTAGACGTTCGCCGTATCGAGGAAGTTGATCCCGAGATCGAGCGCGCGCTCGATGACCGCCCGGCTCTTTTCGTCGTCGTCGATCATCCAGGGCCGGTCGCTTCCGAAGTTCATGCAGCCGAGACAGAGCGTCGAGACCTCGAGGCCGGTGGTTCCGAGGGTCGTATACTCCATCCCGTCGTCGGCGTCGTTCACGCTCGATTATCGGGGCAGGCGAGCAAAAGACTGGCGCCGGACTAGCGCTGTGACTCCCGAAGGACGAGCGGGCCGATCGCGAGCGTGCGTTTCGCGGCGGTCGCCACCCGGGCGATGTAGCTGATCAGCAACAGGAACGGGATCAGCGTGACGGTAAAGGCCGCCCCGACTATCAGGATGGTGTTGCTCACGCCGAAGGTCGTGTTCGGTAGGGAGAGCCCGTCGAAAAACCCGAGCATGCTCCCGGCGACCAGCAGGGCCGGAACCGACGTATAGAGGATCATCTGTGAGAGGTCCATCAGCGCCCACTGGAAATACAGCGTCTTGATGTGCTCGCGGGCCGGCCCGAACATCGAAAGCGTCGACTTCAGGTCGTCGAGGATCGACATGTCCTCGTCGGTGAGATCCTCGGGGTGGTCGTTTGCGATGCGCTCGACCTGGAAGATCTTGATGCCGTAGTTGTAGTTGAGTGCGGCGTTGAGAACGTCGAACGAGCCGAAACTCCCTCCCTCTAGCTCGTCTCGTACCTCTTCTGCGTTCTCGATCAGGCTCTCGGTGAAGTCGTCGACCTCCGCGCGCAGTTGCTCGTCGTCGTTACCGGCGATGCTATCGCGCAGTAATCGCGCCCGACGTTCGGTCGCGCCGATGATCTGTCGGAGGAACGCAGAGGGATCCGCGGGAGCCGGCGAGCCGATCATTTCCTCGGTGTACTCCCGGTAGTCCATCGTGTTGCTCATGCGTGTGCGCTGATCACCGAGCGGGCCGTTCTCCTGTGAGATCACGATCTGGCTGATCGTAACGACCAGCGTCGTCCCGGTGACGATCGCGCTGATCATCGTCGAGAACATGTAGCTGATCATACTGTCGGAATGGATCGTCGACTCGAAATTCGGTACGAACCACTCCCCGACCACGACGAACCCGATGAAAAAACTGAGCGCCAGTAGACCGGTGATCAGTAGCCGGTTTCCCGTCATCGTCGCCCAGAGCTTGACGCGACTCTCGTTCGAACGTTCCCGCATCGTGTTGGCGGTGCCGATGTCGGTGTCGCGATCGGTCTCGATCTCGGTTTCGGTCTCCGCGTTGGCCTCGATGTCGGGGCCGGCATCGGGGTCCGCGCTCATGTCGCTCCGTCGTCAATTGGACGCTTGAACAGCAGAAACTTCGTTCCGCCGCCGGTGTACTCGACGGTCTCGACCAGCTCCCAGCCCTCTTCGCCGAGCGCGTTCAGTTCAGCCTTCGGGTCGCTGGCCTCCTTTTTCGTCGCCTCGCGGGGAGGCCTGAGCGTCTCGTACTCCCATCGTACTCGGTCCTGACTCATCGCTCTACCGTATCGCCGTGCTCGAAAAGCAAGTATCCAACCCTTGCGCAATGCTGCCGTCGTCGAGTTACTGGGAGGGAACGCCGTCGCGGTCGACGTGGATCTCGTGGGCCTCGATCCGCTCGAGTGCGGCCACGCGCCCACCGACGCTCACCTCGCCGTTGTCGGTCTCGATGGTCATCGTCGCGACCTCCTCGGTATCCTCGAAGTCGACGCCTGCGACCCGCCCGCGCACCACGCGGGGCTCGCCGGTCTCGACGTCCCGGCCCTCGACGCTCGCGAAGAAATCCCCACCGAGTTCGCGGATGTCCTTGACACACCGGCGGATCGAGGCGTACTTTCTCGGGAAGGGCCGTCCGTCGCCGTTCTCTGCGAGCGTCTCGGCCGTGGTCCAGAGTACGGTCCCGAAAAAGCCCGAGACGAGAAAGCCAAGCGCCGAGCGGTTGAAGATCACGCCGTACCGGTCGCGGTCGTCGCGGATGGCGTCCTGGGTGGCATACACCGAGTAGACCCCGTCGGCGACTGCGATCACGGGCGTGGTGATCCCGCGCCGACCGCGAGCGACCGTCGAGACCTCGCCGTAGGGGTACTCCTCGGGCGAGGGAGCCTCGGAAACGGGCGCGACGAGCAGTTCGATGCTTACCCCCGACGAGAGCGCCTCGCGCAGATCGTCGGCGAACCGATCGAGCAGGTCCGGAGTCAACGAGAGGATCAGTTCGTACTCGGCGGCCTCGATCACGTCTTCGAGGTGTCTGAGGATCGTCGAGCGGGATTTCACCAACGAGACCGCCTCCGTTTCGCGGGCGGGGGCGGTGTAACGCGCCTCGAGTTCGTCGACCATCTCCTCGAGCGAGCCCCGAACCCGCGAGAAGGCCTCCTCGGGGTCGACCGCGATGATCTGCATCGGGCGGGTCTCGCGCAGTTCGACCAGCCCGCGGTCCGAGAGGCTGCGAACGGTGTCGTAGACTCGCGGCTGGGGGATGTCGGTCCTGTCGGCGATCTCGCTTGCGGTGAGTTGGCCGTGTTCGAGGACGGTGAGGTAGGCGTCGATCTCGTACTCGCCGAGGTTGAACTGCTCGCCGACTGCTTCGAGGGTCGCACGGAGATCCGGGCTGGTCATGGGCAGTCTTGACGCCGGCACCATATTACGTATCCGGATTCGAGTAGCACGCCGTTTCGGAACGGCGTTACATGAACATCCGGTCGTCGGGGCGCTCGTGGGACTGGGCGGCTTCGAGGCGTTCGGAGAGCTGGGCGTAGTGGTTCTTTACCTCCCCCGCGAACGCTTCGAGGGGTCCGGTGTCGAGATCGAGGTCGTAGACCGCCTTCAGCGTCGAGAGGAGGCGAAGGGCCGCCTCGGCGTCGGGGGTTTGGGCGTGAACGGGAGTCACGAACACGCCCACGTCGAGGTCCGTATCGAGTCCTCGCTCGATGAGACTCGCGTTGACGCCGTCGAGAAACCCCATCCCCATCGGGTCGACGTCGGTCTCGGCGAGCCGGTCGCGGCGGTAGTCCTCGGTGGCGATATAGAAGGTGCGGTGGTCCTCGGGGCCGTGTGCGAGGGGGATCCCCGAGAGGACGGCCACCTCGTCGACGGTGTTGTGGTCGGTCCACTCGAGGATCGCCCGGCTGAACGGGTCGGCCGCCTGAACAGGGACGAACAGTTCGCCGACGAGGACGGTGAACTCGAGGTCCGGACGGGAGTACAACCGCGTGTGGTGTCGCGGGCGGCCCTCGGCGAAGGGCGTGATCGACGGCAGGGCCTCGGCGGTGATGTGACCGGTCTCTTCGAGTTCGAGCTGAGTGGCGAGGTAGTCGACGGCCGTCAGCCCGGCCAGTCCGAACTGCGAGAGGCCGACCAGCAGCGTCTCGCCCGTCCGATCGGCCTCGTGTGTGACGTGAAACGACGTCTCCATGGGAGTCTGCGCCATGGCCGGGCTACGCTCGGGTGGTTCGTTATACTGTCGGCGCCCGGCGTTCGGTTCCCGGACCGGCCATCAGACGACAACGCTTTGGGCGCCGCTCGTACAACTACGGACGATGCAGATCGGCCAGACGATCGTCGAGACGATCGAGGGATTCCTCCAGTGGCTCGTCACCTCGATCACGGGTCGGCTGTTGCTCGCGCTTGCGGTGCTGGTCGTCGGCTGGTACGTCTCGGGCGTCGTCGTCCGGATGCTCGGACGGCCGGTCGCCCAGCAATTCGAGCGCCAGAGCCTCTCGCGGACGGTCCTACGCGGCATCAAACTCGGAATCATCCTCTTTGCGGTCACGATCGCTGCCGGGATCCTCGGCGTCGGGATCGGCAACATCTTCCTCTCGGTGACCGTGATCTCGGCGGTGATCGGTGTCATCCTCGCGCCGGTCATCGGCAACTACGTCGGCGGGCTGTTCGTGCTCGCGGACCAACCCTACGAGATCGGCGACATGGTCGAGATCGTCGACGCCCAACAGCGGGGGTTCATCGAGGACATCACGCTTCGCTATACGAAGATCCTCACCGAGGACAACTCCGTGCTCGTGATCCCCAACGCCACGATCCGCGAACGGGACGTGATCAACTACTCCGCCGAGGACGAGCGCACGCGAATGACGCTGGATATGACCGTTACCTACGAGGGCGACCTCGCAGAGGCGCGCCGGCTGGTCGTGCGGGCCGCCCGGCAGGCCGAGGGCGTCATCGCGGGCGGGCCGACGATCCGAGTCGGCAACGCCCGGTATCCGGCCCGTCCGACCTGTCAGATCCGCGAATACGGCGATCACGGCGTCGCACTCAGGCTGCGCTACTGGGTTCGAACGCCGTACTACGCCGCGAAGGTCCAGTCGGAGATCCAAGAGCGGATCTGGAAGGAACTCGACGACCTCGACGTCGAGATCCCGTACCCTCACGCACACGTCGTCTTCGACGACACCAGCGGCGAGGCCCGCGTGTCGATGGACCGCGCCGAGGGACAGACCGAGTCGGACGTCAGCCGCTGACGGTGATTACGGTACAGTCGAGGTGGTTCTTGAGGAAACTCTCGATGTCGGGATCGCGCACCAGACGGTTGATCAGGCGCTTCCAGCGCGAGGCCTGCCTGTGGCCGATGACGACGATGTCGGCGTCCTCGGCGGCGATCTCGTCGAGGATCGTCTCCTCGACCAAAAAGCCCGACCGAACGACGTAGCGAACGCTCGGTAGTCGCCCGAACTCGGTCTCGATCGCGCGCTTCAGTTCCGAACGCGTGATCGGGTGGCCGTTCTGATAGAGGTTGACGTGTAACACGGTCAGGTCGGCGTCGTCGTCTTCTGCGACAGCGAGCGCGCGCTCGACGGTCCGTTTCGAGCGTCTCGAGAGGGGATATCTGACCGGAACGACGACGCGAGTCACACCCGTTGTTCGCCCGTCGACCGGCGTCAACCTTTCCCTTCGATCCGCCACGCCTGCCCACTGCCGGATCCCTTCCGGCTACGGGCCCGCTCCATCGATCGGTACGAGCCGGTCGAGCTCCGACGATCACCTCGCGTAGCGTTCGATGGCCTCGCGCAGGGTGAGGACGGTGATATCGCGCTCGTGGACCCACGAGAGGGTGTCCGCGATCCGTTCTTCCGTGACCTCCTCCTTGAACGTATGTGCACCCACCACCCCCAGGGCCCCCGTCTCGGCGATCTCGTCCAGGTCGCGTGTGACCGACTCGCGATCCGTGTACTCGATGAAGTAATCCCGACGCGTCCGATACGGGTCGAACCCCTCGCGGGCGTTCACTCGCTCGCCGTGGCGGGCGTTTGCCACGCCCGAGTAGTGCTCCGTGGCGAACTGTCGGGCGTACTCGCCGAAGTTGTCGTAGGGCGCAAGCAGCGTCTCGACCGAAAACCCCATCCCTTCGAGCGCGCGCTTCGACTCCTCTAGCGAGGTGCGCATCTGTTCTTCGGGGTAGCGCACTATCGTCTCGCCGGCGAGACACCGGCGGTCGATGGGCGTGTCGACCTCGACGTATCTGCCCGTCCCGTCAGTTCCGTAATCCGCGACCGTGCGGGTGAAATCGTGTTCATCGTTGATGATCTCAATGGTCTTGCCCCGGTGGTAGCCATGGCGGATCTCCTCGGGGTAGATGCGCGTGTCGTCGGGGTGGGCGTCTTTCAGGAGTTCGAACGTGCCCAGCGTGGTGTGTTCGGTCGTGTGGGAGGCGATCTCCCAGCCGGCATCGACCAGTTCTTCGAGATGCTCGACGTCCATACAGCCGTTGTCCTGATAGTCGGCGCGCCCGACCCAGTCGCTGACGATCCCGACCGTCGCCGGGGCATCGAAACGCCGGTGGGCCGGCAACGCTTGGGTGTAATCCTCCATCGGGCCGTCGTCGTAGACGAACACCACCGCCCCGCCGTCCGGCGGCTCCGGGGGCGTCGAGTCCTCGTCGTCGCTCCCGTCATCCGATTCGTTGTCGGTATCGTCGATGTGGTCGGTCGGTTCGTCGGTGTCCGTCGAGAGGCTCCCGAGACAGCCGGCCAATCCGGCGAGGGTCGCTCCACTCAACCCGAGTATCGCCCGACGGGAGGGTGATCTTTGTGTCATCTACCGGTGACTTCGTCTTCGACCCGTATTATTGTCAACTTATTAATTCAATTTTCCTGATTAGAATGTATCGGACCGTCGAGATGTCGTCGTCGGGAGGAATCCGGGCGGGAGAGACCACCGCGTCCGGTTAGGGTAACCCTCAAGCGGCCGGCACGGCGAGGGGAGGTATGGACCGACTGTCGATCGACGGGGAGACTCACTACGTCGCCCGCGAGGAGGCAGAGAGGGGTTCGAACGGGCCCTTCTACGTCGTCTACCGGACGACGGACCGACGCGAGCGGTGGGGCTATCTCTGTGGGAACTGCGAGAGCACCAACACCGCCATGGACACCATGGGTCGGATCGTCTGTAACGACTGTCCTAACCAGCGCAAGCCCACCGAGTGGGACGCGGCGCACGAATAAGGGTGAACCTTTATAATCGCCGTCGTCGTAGCACCTACCGGATGGGACCTGTTAGCATACCACCCGTCGAGCAGGCCCGGTCGATCTTCAGCGAACTCGGCTACACGCTGTCGGGAGACGGCACCGAGTTCCGCGCCGAGCGCGAGTGGAAGGTCGTTCACGTAACCGCAACTACCGACGAAGACGAAGACTCGATCCCGGATTCGGGCTCGCTTCGCTGTTTCGTCACATATCGGGAGGCCGCCGAGTCGCTCGTTCGCCGCCTCTCGGACCTGAAACCCGACTACGAGTGGGCGGTCATCTCGGTCACCGACGGATCGGGCTACGACGTGGTCCACGCACCCTCGATGCGAGCGTAGGCCACGGCCGAACGTTGATGCTTCCGGACCCCGTACCGTCAGAACTGTGCCCGTACCGAAGGGACCGCTCGGTCGCCGTACCCTCCTCGCTAGCACGGCCGGCGCGCTGGCCGCGAGCGCCGGCTGTCTGAACCGGTTTCAAGCCTCCGTCGACCGCGATACGCCCGAGCAGGTCTCACTATCCATCTCGACGGTCCCCGCCGACGAAGACCCCGTTCCCGTCGGTATCGCCCGCCATCTCGCCGAAACCTTCGCGACCGCCGGCATCGATGTCGGCCTCCAGCCGGTGACCACCGAGAAGCTCTGGCGCAACGTCCTCCTGAACCAGAACTTCGACCTATACGTCGGCCAGCATCCCGGCCACTTCGATCCGGATTACCTGTATGGACTGCTTCACTCGCGATTCAGCGAGGAACCGGGCTGGCAGAACCCCTACGGCTACGTGAACGTCCCCGGCGTGGACGACCCGCTCGAAACCCAGCGCACGGCGAGCGGCGACACCCGGACGACGGCGCTTTCCTCGCTTGCCGAGGCCGTCCGCGAGGAAGCGCCCCTCTCGGTCGTCGCCTACCCCGAGGAGTCGCGGGCGATCCGAACCGACCGGTACTCGGGGTGGAGCTATCGATCCTTCGAATCCCCACTGGGCTACCTCGGCCTTCAGGAGCGAACCGGGGCCGAACGCGGGTCCCGGCCGCGCGAGACGCTCCGTGTCGGCATCACCGACAGGCGAATCACCTACAACCTGAACCCCCTCTCCGCCGAATACCGCGACCGATGGGTCGTCACCGGACTGCTGTACGATCCGCTAGGGCGCTACATCGAGGGAGCCGTCGAACCGTGGCTCGCGGACGACTGGTCGTGGATCGACGACCGACTACGCGTTCGCCTCCGCGAGGGACTCACGTGGCACGACGGGACGGACCTGACCGCCCACGACGTCGCCTTCACTCACCGACTGCTTCGGGACACCACCGGCACCGCCGAGAGCCCGACCGTCCCGGCACCCTGTTTTCGCGCCCGGAGCTCGCTCGTCGATGGCGTCGAAGCCACCGGCGAGCGAACCGTCGAGTTCGCGCTCGCGGGCACGCCCGAGACCGGTCTCCGCGCTCTCACCGTCCCGATCCTGCCGACTCACATCTGGGAGGAGCGGACCGCCCTCACCTCGATCGCGGTCTTCGACCTCGAGAACGTCACCGAGGCGCTCGTCGTCGACAACATGAACCCCGTCGGTTCGGGACCCCTCCGGTTCGAGGCGGCGACGCCCGACACTCGCCTCGAACTCGTTCGCAACGACGAGCACTTCCTCGCCGAACTGTCGGACGGCTCGTTCCCGGCCTTCGAGGGCGGACCGCCATACGAGCGGTTGACCTTCGTCTACTTCCCTTCGGAGGCGACCCTCGTCGAGTCGATCCAGGCGGGCGATCTCGACGCCAGCGCAACGGCGCTCTCGCCCGGGGAGATCGAACGCGCTCGACAAGCGAGCGAGGTCGACCTCGCCGCCGAGACCACCAGCGCGTACTACCACGTCGGATTCAACACGCGCAACGCGCCGCTGTCGAACCCCCGGTTCAGACGCGCCCTCTCGCGGCTGCTCGACCGGGAGTACCTGCGCACGGAGGTGTTCGCCGGGAACGCGATCCCGGCGTTTGACCCTATCGCCGTCGGCGGTCCCGACGACGAGTGGACCACGGATCATCCCGCCGGGTTCGTCGGCGAGAGCGGAAGCGGAACCGTCGAGGAAAAGACCGCACACGACCTCTTCCGCGAGGCAGGGTATATATACAATGAGGGAGGAGAACTTATCGTGCGCTGAGGCATGGCTAGTGGACTCATAACGGTACTGCTCTCGATCGTCGTGGTCGTGACCGCCCTGATCGTCGTCGGGGCGGCCCTCTGCATCGATCGCCGCCAGCTTCGCGAACTCAGGGACGACCTGCGAGCGCGACTCCGACTCGCGGCCCCCGCGATCGGGCTGTTGGCGGTCGTCCTCGTGGTAAACAGCCTCACCCGCCGGACCGCCCAGCGCCTGTCGTGGCTGATCGGCGTCGAGATCACCGACCGGATATTCCGGCTCGAGGGGACGTTCGTCGCGTGGGTCCAGACGTTCCAGACCACCGAGCTGACGCTGTATTTCTCGGCGGTTTACGTCTACGGCTACGTGTTCTTGCTCGTCTTTCCCCTGTTTGCCTATCTCGCGCTCTCGAAACAGCGGCCGCTCCACGAGCTGACTATCGCCTACACCGCAAACTACGCCCTCGGGCTGGTCTGTTACCTGCTCTTTATCGCCTACGGCCCGCGGAACCTCGGCATCGCAGAACAGTTCATGTACAACGTCTATCCCTCCTCGCGATTCCTCACGAGCGCGGTCAACACGCCCACGAACGTCTTTCCGTCGCTTCACACCTCGCTTTCGGTGACGGTCCTCCTCTTTGCGTGGCGCACGCGCGGGGCCTATCCGCGCTGGCTCGCCATCGCGGCGGTGCTGGCGACGAGCGTCGCGGTTTCGACGATGTATCTCGGGATCCACTGGCTGACCGACGTTATCGCCGGAATCGGTCTCGCGAGCGCGAGCTACTGGATCGGCGTCCACGGGGCCGACCGCTGGCGCGAGGCCGTGACGAGCGCCACGCCGAGACTCGCCGCCGCGTTTCGCTCGCGGCCATAGGGACAGTTCGCTACCGGTTGGGAATCGACCCCGTTGCGATGCCGTTTGCAGCCGACCGGCTAGTAGTGGGGTTGTTATGACAACCCGAAATCGACCTCCAACACGACACCCTCGTTACCGCGCTGTCGGCCGGCTACTACGGGATCCCACGCGACCTCTCGATGAAGGAACTGGCCGGAGAACTCGGAATCACCCCACAGGCGCTCTCGAATCGGCTCCGACGGGGCCACGGGACGCTGGTCGAAAACGCCCTCACCGTCACTTGCCCCCATGACGAGGAGGAAACGTAGCCACCGGCCCCGGTTTTTAAGCGACGGGCGGCCGTTGTAGACGGTGCGATGGTATTCAAAAAGGTCACGCTGGTCGGGACGAGCACCGAGAGCTTCGACGACGCCGCCGACAACGCGATCGAACGTGCCCAGAACACCCTCGAGAACGTCTACTGGGCGGAGGTCGATGAGTTCGGCGTCGAACTCAAGAACGTCGACGAACCCGAGTATCAGGCGACCCTCGAAGTCGCCTTCGAAGTCGAGGACTGAGCGGGCGGCGGTTTTTATCGGATCCCGAGCTACGTTCTAAAGGACTCCCCGCAGCCACACTCGCTGACGACGTTCGGGTTCTCGACGTGAAAGCCCGCACCCTGCAGGCCGGACTCGTAATCGAGGACGCTGCCCTCGATATACCGCATGCTCGCGGGGTCGACGAACACGCGTAGGCCGTGGTGCTCGTAGATGGTGTCGTCGTCTTCCGGTTCGTCGTCGAAACGCATTCCATACGAGAGGCCAGCACAGCCGCCCTGCTGGACGAACAGTCGCAGGCCCGCGACGCCGGTATCGAGGTCTTCGCCCTCCAGCAGACTGAGTGCCTGCTCTGCGGCCGTCGGGGAGACCTGGATCTCCGGATCCGCCCCGGTGGTGGTCTCGGTGCTCATGTCCAGTGATCTGTCCCCGAGGCGGTTAACTGTGACGCCGACAGATCCGTCCGTCCACCGCCGGTCACCGCTCGTAGATCCGCGAGCGCTCGCGGGACAGCGACTCAGTTTCGGTTTCGAGCAGGCGGTCGAGGCGGCGTTCGAACTCCTCGTCGCTGATCTCCCCGCGGGCGTAGCGCTCGCGGAGCACGGTGAGGGGGTCGTCAGTAGCAGGATCCAGTCGATCCCGTGAGTCGGCCGCTTGATCGTCCCGGACGGCCTCGAGGATCACGGAAACGGGATTTCGCCTCGTCTCCCACCAGTAGCCCGCTACGAGGACCATCGCGAGCGCGAGCACCCAGGGCGCCTCGAGGATCAGGAGGGGGAGAACGATCACGAGAACGAGGATCGTCCCGAGGATCAACAGCGCGTCCCTGTCCTCGGCATCCATATTCCCCGATACCTGCCCGTCGATAAAAACGTTCGCCTACTCTCCGAGCGGATCGCGCTCCTCCCCGCCCTCCCCCTCGCGTTCGGCCCGCTCGCGCGACCGGACGGCGACGCTCTCGGCGTGGGCTTCGAGGCCCTCCGCACGCGCGAGAGTGTCGATCGTATCCGAGAGCGAGTCGAGGCCACCGGGCGAGAGGCGCTGGACCGTACTCGCACGAAGGAACTGCTCGATCGACAGGCCGCCGGTGACCTTTGCGAGCCCGTTAGTCGGCAGGACGTGGTTCGTGCCGCTTGCGTAATCGCCCGCTGCGACGGGGGTGTACGGTCCCAGAAAGACGCTCCCGGCGCTGTCGATCCGATCCAGAACGGCCTCATCCCCATCGGCCTGTATCGAGAGGTGTTCGGCGGCGTACGCCTCGGCGAAGGCGATCGCCTCGCTCATCGAACGGGCGGCAAAAACGCCGCTGGCGTCCTGTTCGAGCGCCGCCTCGATCGTTTCTCGGCGATCGCGGTCGGCGGCCCGCTCGTCGACCTCGCGGGCGATCGCCTCGGCGACCGCCCGGTCGGTCGTGACGGCGACCACCGAGGCGTTCTCGTCGTGTTCGGCCTGGGCGAGCAGATCGCTCGCGACGAACGCCGGCTCGGCTGTTTCGTCCGCGATCACGAGCACCTCGCTCGGGCCTGCAAGGAAGTCGATCTCGCAGTCGCCCCGAACCTCGGCTTTCGCGGCCGTCACCCAGCGGTTGCCGGGGCCGACGACCTTCTGGACTCGTGTGACCGACTCGGTCCCGTAGGCCAGCGCCCCGATCGCCTGTGCGCCCCCGACGCTGTAGACCTCGTCGGCGCCCGCGGCGTGGATCGCCGCCAGCGTCACGGGGTTGATCTCCTCTGCGGGCGGGGTCGCGACGCAGATCGTCTCGACGCCCGCGACGGTCGCGGGGATCACCCCCATCAGCGCGCTCGAAGGGTAGGCCGCCGCCCCGCCGGGGACGTAGACGCCGACCCGATCGAGGGGCCGGAACCGTCGTCCGAGTTCGCGCCCCTCGGCGAACTCCTCGCGCCAGTCTTCGGGGAGTTGGCGCTCGTGAAACTCCCAGACGTTCTCCGCGGCGGTCTCGATCGCCGCCCGCGTGTCGGCATCGACCGCCTCGAAGGCGCGCTCGGCGGCGTCGGTAATATCGAGGTTACCCACGTCGACCGCGTCGAACTCCCGGCAGAACTCCCGGACTGCGACGTCACCCTCCTCACGGACGCGCTCGACGATCTCCCCGACGTCGCCCCGGATCGCCTCGATGCCGGCGTCGCGCTCGAACAGCGCGCGGCGACGCTCGGGACCCAGATCGGCGATGGACTGGACGTTCATACCCTCGCTTGCACCCTGCCCCGAAAAGTCGTTTCCATCGCGTCACGCGAGCAGGCCGGCGATCAGGACGATCAGGAGGACGGCCGCGGCCGACCCGCCGAACACCAGTACGAACGCGAGCACCGTTCCGAGCATGCCGTCGTCGTACAGGAACTCCTCCGCGATTCCGCGTGCGTCTCCGACGAACCCGGTGAGTCGATCGCCCATGGTCGTTCACCCCGAAGTAGGCACCGGTGGTTCATGAGTGAACCGATGGGACGGTCGTCTCGCGGCCGGTCGGCTCATCACAGGGGAACTGTCGCCCGGAACACTAACGACCGGTCTCATCCCGAGGCGGCGTGCCGCGTCGACCGGGAAACCCTCGTGCCGGGCGCATCCGTTCGCGGTCGTTCCGCGTTCGGTCACGGACGGACCGGAATATCGCACACCCGGGTTCGCCGTGCGATCATCGCTCCCGAGTGGGAGAACTCCGCCGGGGACTTGAGGTGTGCAGTCCCCCTATGGGCGCGGGGCGATTAAGCCCTGTGTATCGAGCGGGCGAAGACAGGTATTTGCGCGCCCACACCCTACGTCGAACTCGAATGACCCTCCCCGACCGAGGCGTCCTCTCGCGTCGCGAGTACCTCAAGGGACTCGTCGCCGTCGGCGGGGCGAGCGCACTCGCGGCCTGTCTCGAGGAGGAATCGAACGTCGAGATCCCGGCGGGCGATCCCGATGCCGTCCCGGCCCGCCAGCACGCCTGGAACGGCGTCCTCTCCGGGGACAACGAGAACGTCGTCCCCGCGCGCCATCACGTCCTGCTCTCCGTATCCCTCGCGCGTGACCCGACCGACGAGGACCGAGAGCGCTTCGAGAACGCGCTCGCGACCCTCGAACGCGCCTACGAGTGGAGCCACGAGGGACTGCTCTTTGCCGTCGGCTACACCCCACAGTACTTCGAGCGGGTCGGCTGGGACAGCCTGCCCGAACCCACGGCGCTGACCGACTTCGAGTCCCCCGAGTTCGAATCCGGCGACTGCCAGATCCACCTCGCGAGCGACCACTCCCAGGCGGTGCTCGCCGCCGAGGAGTCGCTGCTGGGCGAAGTCGAGGAGGTAAACGGCGTCGAAATGGACTCCGACATCGCGGATCTGGTTGGCTCGCGCGAGCGGCTCACCGGCTTCGTCGGTCCCGGTCTGCCCGCCGAGCACCAGGACACGCCGGGCGTGCCCGACTCGGAGCCGATCCACGAGGAGGCACCCTTCTTCATGGGGTTTCGCTCGGGCTTCGAGGAGAGTCAGGCGACCGAGGATCGCGTGACCATCGAGGAGGGCCCCTTCGCCGGGGGCACGACGCGCCACGTCGAATCGATCGCGATCGATCTCCGCCAGTGGTACGAACAGGACTCGCAGTTCCAGCGGGTGGCGAAACTGTTCAGCCACCAGCACGCCGCGGAGGGACTCGTCGGCGAGTACGGCGAGAAACTCGACGACTCGAACGCCCTGAGCGCCGAGCGCATCGCGAGTACCCTCGAGGACGCCCGCGACCACGGCGTCGTCGGCCACGCCCAGAAGGCCGCTCGCGCCCGCGAGGACGGCGAACCGCTCCTCCTTCGCCGGGATTTCAACACCACCGATGGGGACCGACCCGGGCTTCACTTCCTCTCGCTGCAGCGCGAGATCGACGAGTTCGTCCGCGTACGCGAGGCGATGACCGGCGCGGATCTCGCCGCCGACAGCGCCGTCGGCTCGATCACCAACAACGGCATCCTCCAGTATCTCACGGTGCGACGGCGGGGCAACTACCTCGTTCCGCCGCGCGAACTACGGGCGTTTCCCGACCCGTAGTCGCGTCCCGGTCGTGCGGTCGGAGCTACAGCGAGTACTCCGATTCGTGGAACTGGACGTACCGGCCGTTACGGAAGCCGAACTTGGTCTTTCGGTACTGAAAGAGGAGGCGGGTCGCGCCCACTCCGGCACCGAACTTCCGGCGGAACATGTCGTACCCGCCGCTTTCGGCGAGCATCCGGTCGGCGACCCGAAAGGTCCGATCCCAGTCGGCGGGGGTGTACTCTTTGACGAGCTCCGCCATCGAGACGTTGCGCAGGATCTCCTCGCCGATCCGGCCCTTCCAGGTGTCGTTGTAACTCGTGAGATCGCCGATGGCGGCGAGTCGACCTGCGATCTTCCCCGATCGGACGGCGACGTGATAGCCGCCTTCGTGAAACGCCGAGGTCGTCCCCATCGCCCCGCCGACGACGGCGATCCCCGCCCTCGTGGGCGAGTCGATCGGCCGTGTCGAGGAGATCGGGTAGGCCTCGGTGCCCCCGCGTTTGCCGCGCTCGGCGACCAGCGGGAAGTCCTCCTCGATGTCGTAGCGATCGCCGTACTCGCGTTCGAGCAGGCGCCGGAGGTACTCCCGCCCGGAGGGCAGGCGCTCGTCGTCGGGCTTGAGAAGGGGGTAGCTCTCCGGGTTCTCGATTTGGTCTAGACTCATTCCGATGGGCATCGTCAGGCCGACCCGGGCGACGGTACCGTCGTTGGGAAAGATCCACGGGTAGGCGGTGCGACCGGGGATGTGGCCCCACCAGAACGTCAGGAGATCGTCCTCGAAGACCTCCTCGGGGAACCGGCGGTGTTCCTGGTAGGCGATGTGGTTGGCGTGGGTGCCCATGAGATCGCCCATCGATTTTCCAGGGATGAACTGGTCGAGAACCGGGATCGTGACGTTTCGCTGGGGACCGTCGGCAAGCACGAGGTATTCGGCTTCGACCTCGGTGCCGTCGCCGAGCGTCAGACGGTGCGTGTGACCCGCCGAGAGGTCACTCTCGACGCTCTTGACCGCCATGCCGACGCGATATTCGGCGCCGGCCTCCTCGGCGCGCTCGCGCAGCCAGTCGTCCATCCGGGGCCGGTCGAACGTAAAGCCGAACTTCGAGTACGAGGAATCGATCCCCGTCGAGTACATCGTACAGCCTTCGGTGGGGCCGACGAACTCGGTTCCCTCGAGCTCCCGGAGAACGATCTCGTCGGGGATCTCCTCGAAGGGGATGTCCATGATGTCGACCCAGTAATCGAGCATCCCGGCGGCGTCCGTCGAGTCCGGACCCGGTCTCTCGCGATCCGCCCGCGGAACGCCCTTCTCGACGACGAGCGTCCTCGCCCCGCGCTTTGCGGCCTCCTCGGCGGCCGACATTCCGCCGGGGCCGCCGCCGACTATCGCAACGTCAACGCGCTCCATACACCGAACGTCGCTCGGACGCTCTTAAACCTCCTGAACCGATAGTGCACGAAAGCGTGTTTCGAACCGAAATATTGATCGCGGCCTCCCCGAAGGGTGGAGTATGTACGCGATCACCAATGGGGACGTTCACACGCTCACCGAGGCGGGATCCATCGAGGGCGGAACCGTTCTCGTCGAGGACGGCGCGATCACGGCCGTCGGAACCGACGTCGAGATCCCCGACGGGGTACGGGAGATCGACGCCGGCGGAAAGCCGGTCACGCCCGGGCTTGTCGACGCACACAGTCACGCCGGCGTCAGCGAATGGGGCGAGCCCGAGGACTCAGATCACAACGAGGTGTCGGATCCCGTAACTCCCGAGGTCAACGTCCTCGACGGGTTTCACCCCGGCGACGAGGAGCTCTCCCACGCGTGTCGCGGCGGCGTGACGACCGTCAGCGCGCGCATGGGCAGCGCGAACGTCGTCGGCGGGATCATCTGCTCGATGAAGACCCACGGGACGACCGCCGACGCGATGTTCATCCGCGAGGACGGCATGAAAGCCGCCTTCGGCGAGAACCCAAAGCGAGTTCACGGGAAGGACCGTGATCGTGCGCCGGTCACCCGACCCGGCGTCGCGGCGACGCTCAGACAGGCGCTGATGAACGCCGAGGACTACCTCGAACGCAGGGAGGCGAGTCGTGAGAACGACGAGCCCTTCGAGCGCGATCTCGGTATGGAGAACCTCTCGCGAGTGATCGAGGGCGATCTCCCCCTGCGAGTTCACGCCCACCGCGCCGACGACATCATGACCGTCTTCCGGATCGTCGAGGAGTTCGGGATCGAGGACCTCTCGATCGAGCACGCGACGGAGGGACACCTGATCGCCGCGGAGTTCGCCGAGCGGGGCGTTCCGGCGGTCGTCGGCCCGAGCCTCTACAGCGGCGCGAAGTACGAACTCTCGAACATCACCTTCGAGACCCCCGGAATCCTCCACGAAGCCGGCGTAAAAGTCGCGATCCAAACCGACGCGCCGGTCCTCCCACAGAAGCACCTCGACGTCTGTGTGGGCCTCGCGATCCGCGAGGGGCTCCCGGAGGAGGCCGCCCTTGCGACCGTGACGAAGAACCCCGCCGAGATCCTCGGGATCGCGGACCGGGTCGGCACCCTCGAAGAAGGGACCGATGGTGACCTCGTGATCTGGGACGGCGAGCCCTTCGAGATCTCGACGAGCCCCGACTGGGTGTTCGTCGACGGCGAGCCTATCGGGGAGAGTTAAGGTCCGTCAGCGGGACCGACGAGACATGTCCACCGAACCCATCCTCGTCCTTCGACGGGGTACGCACGGCATGCCGGTCACCGACCTCTCGAACGAGCTCCGAGACCGATTACCCGATCACGAGATCCGGGTCGCCGAGACCCCCGTCGGGGAGCGCGAACTGATCGCCGACGCACGGATCGCCGTCGGGATGGGGATCGACGAGGACCTGTTGAGCCACGCCGAGAACCTCGACCTCTTTGCGTGTGCCTACGCCGGCACGGGCCACCTCCCGATGGGTTCTCTAGAGGAGGCGGGCGTGGCGGTGACCAACGCTGCCGGCGTCCACGGCCCGAACATCGCCGAGGGGGTCGTCGGCTCGATCCTCGCGTTCTACCGGGGCTTCTTCGAGGGCCGGGACCGCCAGACGAACCACGAGTGGCGCCACTACCAGACCGACGAGTTCATGGGCGCGACCGTGACGGTCGTCGGCCTGGGCGCGATCGGCCAGGCGATCGTCGAGCGCCTCGCAGGCTTCGGCGTCGACACCATTGGCGTGCGCTACACCCCCGAGAAGGGCGGTCCGACCGACGAAGTGGTCGGCTTCGAGGAAGCGGACCTCCATGGGGCGCTTTCCCGAACCGACGTGCTGGTGCTCGCCTGCCCGTTGACCGACACGACTCGCGGACTGATCGGCGAGGAGGAGTTCGTCACGCTGCCTGAGGACGCTCTGTTAGTAAATATCGCGCGCGGTCCCGTCGTCGAGACGGAGGCGCTCGTCTCCGCGCTGCGGCGCAACAAGCTCCGCGGGGCGGCGCTGGACGTGACCGACCCCGAACCCCTCCCCGGGGACCACCCGCTGTGGGACTTCGGCACCGTCCAGATCACGCCCCACAACGCCGGGCATACGCCGAGATACTACGAGCGCCTCGCCGATATCGTCGCCGGGAACGTCGAGCGAATCGACGCGGGCGAGGACGAGTTGGAGAATCAGGTCGCCTGAGCCGCTACCGGCGGTGGTGGGCGATCGCCACGCCCAGCACCGCGACGCCGACGAACGTGCCAGCGACGGCGAAGACGGCGTGGACGCCCGCCGCACCCGCGACGGGTCCGAGTACCACCGGTGAGAGGAACTGGCCAATATAGCCGAACATCGCTACATAGGAGCTGTACTGGCCCTTCCGATCGGCAGGGGCCAGTTCCTCGATCCAGAGCAAGACAGTGGGAAAGACGAGCCCCTGGCCCAGCCCGAACAGCGCGACCGGGAGAACGGCCACGAACCGCCCGTCGGCGACCGCCGCGACGGCAAAGCCGACGGTCCACAGCGCGAGTGCCGCGAGCGTGAGCTGTCGGTAGCCGAAGCGTCGTTTGATCCGGTCGTAGAAGTACGCGCTCGTCCCGCCGACGACGCCGAGCGCCGCGAGGTAGAGGCTGATGACCAGCGACGATTCGACCCCGAACGTCGCCAAGAGCGCGGGGTAGTAGACGGTGTAGGCGTACAACAGGAGGTTCGCGACGAAATAGAGCCCATAGACCAACAGGATGACCGGTCGGGCGGCGAACACCGAGAGCAGACCGGCGATTCCGCCGTCGTCGCCCGTTTCTGCCGATATCTCGCGGTTGAGGGCGGTCTCGGGGACCGTGAGGGACGCGAGCACTCCCAGCGGAAGCGCCAGCCCGTAAACCGCGAAGGGAGCGTGCCACGACAGCGTTCCGAGCGCGCCGCCGACGACCGGCCAGACCGCGCCGCCGAGGCTGTTGGCGCTCCCGCGAAGCCCCATCGCGCGGTCCTTTCGCTCGCCCGAAAAGAGGTTGTAGATGAGCACCGTCACGCCGGTGTAGACGAACGCGACGCCGACCCCGAGGACCGCCCGCGAGGCCAGCAACAGCGGGAACGACTCGACGACCAGCCCGGCGGCCCCGGCGACGCCGTAGACGAACAGGCCGGCGACGTACGGTCGCCGCGGCCCCATCCGGTCGATGATCGCGCCGGCGATGGGACTGGTCAGAACGATAAACAGGCCGTGAGTCGTGATGATCAACCCGGCTTGGGATTGGGGGACCCCCAGCCCGGATTGGATCTGGTTGACGACCGGCCCGAGGATGGCCCCGCCATGACGGTCAGCGTCGCCGACGCGACGACCACCCACAGCGCGATCTCGGGACGTCGGAGACCGCTCGCGCCGGCCGCTCCCCGGTTCTCGACGACCATCACTCGTCCTCCAGTTCGGCGCCGAGGTTCCGGGCCACGGTCCGCAGGCCGGCCACGAGGGATTCGACCTCCCCGTCGTCGAGCCCGCGGGTCACCTCCGCGTTCACCTCCTCCTTGATCTCCCGAACCGCCGGGCGGAGCTCCTCGGCGGCCGGGGTGAGAACCAGCCGCTTGCGCCGCCGGTCCTCGGGGTCCGGACGTCGTTCGACGTAGCCCTTCTCCTCGAGGCGGCCCGTAACGCGGGCGACGACCGACTTATCGAGGTGATGGCACTCGACGATGTCGGTCTGAGTCAGCCCCTCCTCGTCGTATAGCGCGAACAGCACGCGGTACTCGCCGTGTCCGAGGCCGTACTCCGCGAGGCGGCGCTGAATGCGCGCGCTGAGCGCGCGCCCGGCCAACGAGACGTGCCACGCGAGTCGCTCGTCCGTCGCCATATCGCAGGTAGTTGCTGGTGCAACTTAATCGGCGGGTTCCCGATCAAGCCGGGCGGAATCGCGTCTACAGGTAGCCTTCCTTCGCGAGCAACTCCCCGTTGAGCACGCTCGCACCCGCGGCGCCCCGGAGCGTGTTGTGGGCCAGACAGTTGTACTGAAGCCCCGTCTCGTTCTCGCGTAACCCGCCCGCACAGATCTGCATGCCGTCCTCACGCTCGCGGTCCAGTCGGGGCTGGGGACGTTCTGGCTCCTCGAACACCTCGATGAGGGGGTCGGGTGAACTGGGAAGGTCGATCCCCTCGTAGGATTCGAGCGCCTCGCGGGCGTCCTCGACGGACGCCTCCTCCTCGGTCTCGGCCCAGACGTTCTCGAGGTGGCCGTCGAGGGTGGGAATGCGGTTACAGGAGGCCGAGACCGTCGCGTCGTGCATCGACAGCTCCGCGCCGTCGAACCCGCCCAGCAGTTTACGGGACTCGCTTTCCATCTTCTCCTCCTCGCCGCCAATATGCGGGATCGCGTTGTCGATGATCTCCATCGAGGTGACGCCGTCGTAGCCAGCCCCCGAAACGGCTTGCAGGGTCGCGACGTGGACCCTCGAGAGGCCGAACGTATCGAGCGCGGCGAGGGTGGGCACCATCGTGATCGTCGAGCAGTTGGGGTTTTTGATCATCGCGCCGTCCCAGCCCCGTGAGTCGCGCTGGACTTCGAGCAGCCCGAGGTGGTCGGCGTTGACCTCGGGGATCACGAGGGGGACGTCCTCGGCCATGCGCTGGTTCGAGGAGTTCGAGGAGACCACGTAGCCCGCCTCGCAGAATGCCGGCTCGACGCGCTCGCCGACCGAGGAGGGAAGCGAGGAGAACAGCAGGTCGACGTCGCCGATCGCGTCCGGATCGGTTTCGGCGACGGTGATCCCGGCAACGCTTTCGGGAATGGGCGTGCTGATTCGCCACTTTGCGGCCTTTCGGTAGGGCTTTCCCGCGCTCTCGGAGCTCGCGGTGAGCGCGCTGATCTCGAAGTCGGGATGGGGGTCGAGTAGCTGGATGAGTCGCTGGCCGACGGCACCGGTCGCGCCGAGGATACCGACAGTGTGAGTCATTGGCGCAGTTAGGGCCGGAGCCGTTCAAAACGGTTTGGATACGAACGCCCGAAAGCCGGTTACGGTACTGGCAAATGCTGCTAGACGCGTCGCTGTCGCCGTCTGTCGGAACGAACTGCTGCGAGAATCGGTGTTACTGAGCCGCCTGCTGCTGGTCGTGTTTCCGGGTGACGTAGCCCGCGATGCGGTTGCGGACGCCTTTCGACTCGATGTTGGTGAGCTCCCGAACGCTTCGCTTGTTGTGCTCGAAGTCGCCGCCGAACGCTTCCGGATAGCGCTCCATGAGGAGCGTCCCGGTTTTCTTGACGTAGGCCGGTTTGATTGCCATACCCCGCTCTACTGGAGTATCGGCCTAAAAGGATTCGTTTCGGTGCGTCCAGCCCGTGTGTTCGGAGAGCCGCGAGAACGCCTCGCGCTCGCGCTCGCCGCCACAGCGCTCGACGACTCCCTCGAAGTACGCGAGACGGTCGAGCAGCGCCCCAGTATCGTAGCTCTCGACGTCGAGCCGGGAGGCCGCAACCGTCCCCTCGATCACGGCGGAGTACCCACGCGAGGTCGTCGGCACCACGCGGTTTTCGACGACGGATTCGACGGGGCGGAGCGCCCACTCCTCCCACTGTGTCCCGCCGGATTCCCCGCTGCCGACGTGTTCGGCCTCGACACGAACCCACGCGTCCGCCGCGGGGAGAACCGGCTCCTCGCGCTCGTGGATCGAGCAGGCTGCCTCGACGAACGCGACGGGATCGCGGGTGAACTGGACGTAGCCCTCGCCCCGTCCGTGGAAGTTCCGTCGCGTGCGCGTGTTCCCCCAGGTACGGGCGGTGACCGGCTCACCGGCAAACAGGCCGAGCGCCGCGAAGTTCCACCGGTCGTTCGGCCCGAGCGTCGAGACGACCGACTCGGTGACGCCGGTGAGTTCGACCGGCCACCCCTCCTTTCCCTCGCCCGCGCTGCTCACGGCTCGACCCCCCGTTCGAGCGCGATGAACAGGCCGGCCGCGACGATGTCGGCGGTAGTGCCGGGGTTGATCCCGCGGCGGACGAACTCCATAGCCAGTGCATCGATATCATCACGACTCCCGATCGCGTCGGCAACCCGCCGGCTCGCCTCCCGGGCGATTTCCTCGCCATGCTTTTTCACCACTAGCGTATCGGGATGCTCGGCCAACTGCTCGCAGAACGCTTCGGCGGCCCGGGCCGAGAGCGGTCCCGACAGCTCCCCGACCCGGTCTGCAACCCGAAAGGATCGCTCGAACCCGGTGGTCCACTCGCGGGCCACGTCGTCGGCGTCGCCAAGCGCCATGACGTCGGCGAGGGTCAGTTCCCGGTCTTCGAGGGCGGGGATCGCCGCCGCCCCGCGGCGCACGTCGAGGTCGTCCACGTCGGCCGGTGGGTCGGACACGAACACGGCAACGTGCTCGAACGCCCGGTAGAAGTCCGCGGCGTCCGCGACGGTAGTGTCGTTCACCACGCGCTCTGCACCCGCCGGCGAGAGCTCGCCCTCGCTTGCCGCCCGGACGAGGGGCACGAGAAGGAGCAGCGCGCCGAACTGGCTGTTTCGCCCATGGCGCTCGGCCATCCCCTCGACGGCACGCTCGAACGCCTCGCCGACGGGCCCCGTTTCGGCCGCGCGAAGCCCCCGTCCCGCGCCGACTGCACCTACAAGGAAATCCTCGTATCGGAGGTCAGAGAGATTCCGGTCGCGGTCGACGTTGCCCGGCTTCGGCGTTCCCGAGACCTCGAGCAACAGCGCGAGCTGGGCGTTCTCGGCGGGCCTCATACGTGTGCCTCCCGTGAGGCCAGCTCGTCGACCGCCTCGCGAACACGTGTGAGCACCCGCGGGTCGTCGCTGGGCCGCCCGACACTCACCGCATCCGCGCCGTACTCGGCGTACTCCGCGACGCTCTCTCGCCCTCGGACCCCGTTGTTCGCGATTACCGAGAGCTCGCTCGCCTCACACACTGCCAGAACGACGGGCTCGGAATCCATCGCGTCGACGTGGATGATCCCCGCCCCGGCCCGCTCGACCGCGCGCGCCGTCTCGACGAGGTCCACTCCCGGAACCTCGGCGCGGACCTTCACGCTGACGCGCGCCCCCGTTTCGGCTGCCGCACGGACCTGTTCACAGAGTCGGTCGGTGTCCGCAAGCAGCGTCTCGCCACAGCCCACGCGACGGAGTTCGGCCTGTCGGCAGTGGGCGTTGATCTCACAGATCGCGTCGTGGCGCCGACAGATCTCCCCGGCGGCACGGATCGGCGCGGTCGACGTGCTTCGTACGTTAACGCCCGTTTCAAGGGGCACGTCCGAAAGCGCCGCGAGCTGCTCGTCGACGAACGCGAGCGGATCCGCCGGTAGGAACTCCTCGCGATCCCGGGCGACCAGCTCGCGGGCCGCCGTTCGGGAGGGCTCGTCGAGCGCGATCCCGCCGAGGACCGCGCGGTCGACGTACGGACTTGCAACACGCGCCCACTCGGCGTCCGACTGCCCGCTCAGGCTCGCGGCGACGAGTCTCATATCCCCTCCAGCGCCTCGCGGACGGCCCGTGCGATACGGGTCGCGTCCGCGGGCGAGTCGATCGTCGTGTCGGTGCGAACGACCGGGCGGTCCAGGTCGGTTTCATCCGCGGAATCCAGCACGAACGCGTCGGCGAAGGGATACGCCTCGGCGACGCCAGCCGTGCTCGGCTCGTACCCCATCGCGGCCAGTAACTCGCCCGCCGGCCCCGAAAAGACACGATCCCCGATAAAGGGCGAGACCGCGACCACCGGGGTCTCGGCGAGGCGCTCTTCGACGCCCTCGACCGCCCGGATCGGGCCGATACTCGTGACCGGGTTCGAGGGCCCGACCACCACGGGCTCGGAAAGCGCCTCCCGGACCGCCTCCGTCGTCCGGGCTGCCCCGCGGAACTCCACGCCCTCGACGGTCGGTGTCCCCCGGTGTCCGACC
Source organism: Halalkalicoccus jeotgali B3 (assembly GCF_000196895.1). Taxonomy (NCBI): domain Archaea; kingdom Methanobacteriati; phylum Methanobacteriota; class Halobacteria; order Halobacteriales; family Halalkalicoccaceae; genus Halalkalicoccus; species Halalkalicoccus jeotgali. Next base: position 1,311,444 of record NC_014297.1, on the reverse strand, counting down.
CAGAACTCTTGGAAGTGCATCGGCCCGTCAGGGGTGGAGACGATCGTCGCGAGCGGGTCGTCGCTCATCGGCACGAGGTCGATCTCCAGGCCGAACGCCCCCGCGAGAGTGCGGGTGACTTCGGTGAGGCTGTGACCTTCGTCGAGCAGGCTCGTCCGGGTGAGGTGGACCGCCCGGTCCCGGTCCCCGATCGTCATGAACTCCGCGATTCCCGAAAAACGCCGCCAGCGAGCGATCTCGCGCCCGTTCGTCTGTGCCTCCTCGGGGAGGTAGCGCGGCCCGCCGTCCAATCCCGCTCGTTCGGCGAGTTCGAAGAGGAAGTCGTTCGTCTCGTGGGTATCGCCCTCGATCCCCCACCACGTTTCGGAATCGAGGACGCCCCCGCGCTCGAAGAGCACGGTGTCGACGTCGGGCGAGACGAACAACCCCCCGAGTTCGATGTCGTCGCCGGTGTTCGCTATCACCGTCATCTCCGCCGGGGGAAAGACGCCCGCGGTCCCCGAGAGGAGCTTCGGCGTCCCGGTCCCCCCGGAGAGGAACGTGACCATACGCCGGGTAGGCGGTCGGCCGGCCTTAAGCGCTCGCTCTCGCCGGGCGGCCGGCGCGAGCAACCTCGACGCTTTAGTCGTCGCCAGTGGTACCGCGACGCATGGCCGAGATACCCGACATCGAACTGGTCGAGACCGACGACGAGTACGTCCACGTCAGGTTCCGCGATCCCGACCGCTACGAAGAAATCCGGACCCCCGACTGGGCGAAGGAGCCGGCCGAATCCGTCTCGGAGGGAAGCGAGGTCCGTACCGGGAAAATCGAGGGGAGCGACGACTGGGAGGTGACCTCGGTGCTGATCGAGAAACACGTCGGCGAGGAGAAAGCGAAAGAACAGGCCCGCGAGATCGTCGCGAAGATCGAGTCGTAGCGAGACGAAGCGACTTAGGGCCCCGCCGCGAGTAGCCGCCTCATGACAGACGGGGACGGTACCGAGCGCGACGACTCGAAAGACGAAGCGAGCGGCGGGTCCGGGAGGCTCGGGACGCTCGGGCGCGGGGCCCTCGGGGCGGTCGCCGTCGTGCTGGGGATCGTCTGGATCGGTCGACTGGCGGTCGGCGGCCCGACGCTCGGCGGCGGGTTGCTCTTCGAGGTGCTCCCGCCGCTGGTCTTGCTCTACTTCGGCTTGCTCGCCCTCCGTGCCCTGTACGATGGGTCCTAGTTCTCCGGATAGCCCGGCTTTCGAGGATCGAAGCAAAACGGCTATCACCCCCGCGTGATTTCATCGGTCGTATGTCTGCTAGCAGTTCCCAAGGATCGTTGCAGCGGCTCGGGCAGTCGGTCGCACGCTGGTCCGAGCGGTGGGTACCGAGCCCGTTTATCTTCGCGATCGGCCTCACGCTGATCGCGTACGTGGCGGCGCTCGCGTTCACCTCGGACGGCCCGCTCGCGAACATCGTCAACTGGTACGACGGGTTTTGGACCCTGTTGGAGTTCGCGATGCAGATGGTGCTCATTCTCGTCACCGGCTACGCGGTCGCCGACTCCGAGCAGGTCAGCGGCCTGCTCGACCGGATCGCCTCGATACCCGACACCGGGTCGCAGGCGGCCGCGCTCGTCGCGGCCGTCGCGATGGGCGCCGGCTACTTCCACTGGGGGGTCGGGCTGATCGTCGGGGCGATCTTCGCGGTCTTCGTCGCCCGAGCCGGCCGCGAGCGCGGGAAGACGTTCCACTACCCGCTTTTGTGCGCGGCCGGCTACACCAGTCAGGTGATCTGGCACGTCGGCCCCTCGACGAGCGCCGGGTTGCTCTCGGCGACCGAGGGCCACGTCTTCGAGGACGTCATCGGGGTCGTCCCCCTCTCCGAGAGCGCCTTTACCCTGTACGCGTTCGGGCTCGCTGTCATGGTCTTTCTGACGGTCGTTCCGCTGATGTACTACCTCGCGCCCGAACCCGATCACGCCGTGGGGATCGAGGAGTACGCGCCCGAACTGCTCGACGGGCCCGACACGGAGCCGCGGTCCGACGGCGGCGAGACTGTCGCACGGACCCCCTCCGAACGGCTCAATGAGAGCCGACTGATCGCCTACCTCGTCGGGACGGGGATGTTCGTCTACGTCCTCCAGCACTTCGCGACGGCGGGTCTGGGCGAGGCCCTCGATCTGAACGTCTTCAACTTCGCCTTCATCGCCGCTGGCCTCTTCCTCTACGGCACGCCGACGGCCTACATGGGCGCGATTCGGAACGCGACCGAGAGTTCGGCGGGAATCATCCTGCAGTTTCCCTTCTACGCCGGAATTTTGGGGATCATCTCGAACTCCGGGCTCTCGGATCTGATCGCGGCGTTCTTACTCGACGTCGCCACGCCGGCGACGTTCCCGGTCGTGGCGTGGCTCCTCGGCGGCGTCATGAACATCTTCGTCCCCAGCGGCGGCGGCGAGTGGGGCATCATCGGCGGAATCGTTGGCGGAACCGCGGTCGAACTCGGTGTCGAACCCGGACAGGCGATCATCGCCTACGGCGCCGGCGACATGTGGACCAACATGTTCCAGCCCTTCTGGGCAATCCCGCTTCTGGGCATCACCCGGATGGACGCGCGGGACATCCTCGGCTACACCCTGATCGTCATGGTCGCGCTCGCGCCCGTGATCGCCGTCGGGCTGTACTTCCTGCCGTACTGATCCCTGATAACGATCATCAACGATTAAGGGGTGAGGCCCCCTCGGTTCGGGAATGATCGACGACGAACCGCTCGCGGACATCGCGAGAGTGCTTCGGACCGGTGATATCGAACTCGGCGAATATCTTGCGACCTTCGAAGGACGCGTCGAGCGTGCCGAACCGCGAATCGAGGCGCTGCTCGACGAACCGGCCCGATGGGACCGACTCCAGCGCGAGGCGGGCGCGCTCGAAGCCCGATTCGACGATCCGGCGACGAGACCGCCGCTGTACGGGGTTCCAGTGGGGGTAAAGGACATCTTCAACGTCGAGGGGTTCCCGATGAAAGCGGGTTCGACCGTCCCGTCCGAGACGGTGACCGGCCCCGAGGCCGACAGCGTACGGGCGCTCAAGGAAGCCGGCGCGCTCGTACTCGGAAAGACCGTCACGACCGAGTTCGCCTACTTCGAGCCCGGTCCGACGCGCAACCCCCACGATCCCGAGCACACCCCCGGCGGTTCCTCCAGTGGTTCAGCCGCGGCGGTCGCCGCCGGCTTCTGCCCGCTGGCACTGGGGTCCCAGACCATCGGCTCGGTGATCCGCCCGGCCGCGTTCTGCGGGATCGTCGGCCTGAAGCCGACCTACGGACGGATCCCCATCGGTGGCGTGCTCCCGGTCGCACCCTCAGTGGATCACGTCGGCTTTTTCACGCAGGACGTGGCGGGCGCACAACTGGCCGCGAGCGTCCTCTACGAGCACTGGCGGCCCGAGAGTACTGGAGTGCCGACGCTAGGGGTCCCCGAGGGGCCGTATCTCGACCAGGCCGACCCGGCGGCCCGCGAGGCCTTCGACGAGCAGGTCGCCCGACTGGAGACGGCGGGCTACGAGGTTCGGCGGGTCGCGCTGTTGGAGGATATCGACGCGATCAACGACCGGCATCAACGTCTGGTCGCCGCCGAGACCGCGCTGTCCCACAGCGAGCGCTTTGCGGAGCACGGCGATCGCTACGCCGAAGCGACCGCCGACCTGATCCGCGAGGGTCACGACGTCGACGTCGGCGAGCTCTGCGAAGCGCGAATCGGACGCGGCGCGCTCCGCGAGGCCGTCGAGCGGGAAATGGATCAGGAGGGGATCGACGTCTGGGTCTGTCCGGGCGCACCCGGGCCCGCACCGGAGGGGATCGACGATACGGGCGATCCGGTGATGAACCTCCCGTGGACCCATTGCGGGCTGCCGACGATGGCGCTGCCGGCGGGCGAACTTGACGGACTCCCGCTCGGGCTGCAGTGTGTCGCGCGCTACGGTGAGGACGAATCCCTCCTGAGCTGGGCCGACGGGATCGCCGCTGCACTGTAGCCGCCAACGCTGACAGGCGATTTATCTCCGAGAGCGATACGAATCGGTGCCTGAAAACGACGAATCACATCGGAAGAAAATATTTATTATAGAAAGTAAAACATACTAGCGTGGCTGAACCAAGGGCATTCGGTCTCGTACCTCTGAGTATGGGATTTTTCCTCGCGCAACACAATGGTCTCTCTTTTCAGGCGGTTCCACGAGTACTCTCCGATCCGGGCGCAGTCCCAATCGATCTCTTAGCAGATCTAGCTGGTTCGGTCGGAGCGATCTGCTTGATCGTCATGGGTATTGCGGTCCTTTTCGAATGGGGCGAGTTTGCCGATATCGACGTGAACGATCCCGATATCGATCACAAGTCGGCAGCACTTCTCGGTACGATCGGGATCGTCGCGTTCGTACTCGGCTTCATATAATCCGGATCGGGATTTTCCATCGGGATGGATCCGACGAGTGACGTGTAGCCACCGTAGATTCGCTCGGTCCGGCGGTTTAAGCACGCGGACGACCCAGATCGGGTATGAAGACGATCAAGGACAGCGTCCACGACCACATCGAAGTCGACGGGGTCGCCCGCGCGCTGCTCGACACCCCCGAGGTCCAGCGCCTGCGCCACATCTCGCAGCTCGGGACCGTCTCGCTGGTCTATCCCTCCGCGAACCACACCCGCTTCGAGCACTCCCTTGGCGTCTATCACCTCGCCTGCGAAGCGCTCTCCCAACTCGGAATCGAGGGTCGAACTGCCGAGCGAATCCGGGCGGCCGCAATCTTACACGATATCGGTCACGGCCCCTACAGCCACAACGTCGAGGACGTCATCGAGCGCCACACCGGCAAGTACCACGAGGACGTCGAGGGGATCATCGACGGCGGCTCGGTCGAGGCGGTCCTCGCCGAGTACGACCTCGACCCCGACCGAGTGGCCGGGCTCATCCACGGCGAAGGCCAGTACGGGGGGCTGGTCTCGGGCGAACTCGACGTCGACCGGATGGACTACCTCGTGCGGGACGCCCACCACACCGGCGTCCCCTACGGCACCATCGACCACGGTCGGCTCGTTCGGGAACTGCGCTTCGTCGAGGACGAACTCGTGCTGGGTGAGGGCAACGTCCAGACCGCAGAGAGCCTGCTGGTCGCCCGAGCACTGATGAACCCCACCGTCTACAGCCACCACGTCGCCCGGATCGGCAAGTCGATGCTCCGTCGGGGGGCCGAACGACTGATCGCGGCGAGGACCGACCCAAGGGACCTCAGGAGGATGGACGACCACGACCTACTCGTGGCGCTGCGGACGACCGAACGCACATCGGAAATCGCCCGTCGGCTCGCCCACCGGAACCTCTTCAAGCGGGCCGTCTGGGCCGAGTACCGGGACGTTCCGGGCGACCTGCTCGACCTCGATCACGAGGCGCTCGTCGACTACGAGGAGACGATCGCGGACCGCGCCGGCATCGAACCCGACGGCGTGGTCCTCGACGTGCCGGCGTACCCGAAGATGACCGAATCGAGCACCCGCGTGGTCGTCGGCGGGGAGATCCGCCGACTGGACGAGCAATCGCCACTCGTTCGCACACTCAGGCAGTCACAGCTCAACCAGTGGCGCCTCGGGGTGTACGCGCCCGCCGAGGCCACAGAACGGGTGGGCCACGCGACCGAGGCCGTCCTCGGGCTCGACACCGATGGCACGCTGATCAGCGACGCGAGGCCCGGGCTCTACACCACGCTAGATCGCTTCGGCGTCGGCGCCGAGTAGAATGGCCGGGTTCAAATCCCGCGAGCGACTGTCCCCGATATGATCGTCGAGGGGACCGTCCTCCGAGGGCCAGAGTACACCCCGGTCGAGGGACGGGTCGTCTGCGAGGACGGGCACATCACCGCAATCGAGGAAGAGCGCGTCGAGAGCGACCGAATCGTCGTTCCCGCCTTTATCAACGCCCACACCCACATCGGGGACTCCATCGCCAAGGAAGCGGGGCGAGGACTGACCCTGGAGGAACTCGTCGCGCCACCCGACGGGCTGAAACACCGTTTGCTTCGTGAGAGCGACCGCGAGGAGATGGTCCAAGCCATCAAGAGATCGATCCAGTTCATGCACGCGGGCGGCGTGACGGGCTTTCTCGACTTCCGCGAGGGCGGGGCCGACGGCGTCTCGGTCCTCAGAGAAGCGGCCGAGGGGCTCCCGGTCGAGGCCTTCGCGATGGGACGTGACGAACTCGCAGCCCTCGAAGCGGGCGACGGTTACGGCGCCAGCGGCGCGGCAGACGCCGATTTCACGCGCGAGCGCGAAGCGGCTCGCGAAGCGGGCAAGCCCTTCGGCATCCACGCTGGCGAGAACCGCACCGACGACATCGTCCCCGCGCTCGATCTCGACTCCGACTATCTCGTCCACATGGTCAACGCGAGCGACGAGCACCTCGACCGGGTTGAGGAACAGGAGATTCCGGTCGTCGTCTGTCCGCGGGCCAATCTGGTAACGAACGTGGGCCTGCCGCCCATGGAGGAACTGGTCGAGCGAACCACCGTCGCGCTCGGGACGGACAACGTGATGCTCAACAGCCCCTCGATGTTCCGCGAGATGGAGTTCGCCGCCAAGGTCACGACCCTCGACGCGCCCGAGGTGCTCGCGATGGCGACCCGCGCCGGTGCCGAGTTGATGGGGCTCGACGCCGGCACGATCGAGGAAGGGCGGGAGGCCCGATTGTGCGTCCTCGACGGCGATTCGGACAACCTCGCGGGGGTTCGGGATCCGGTGCGGGCGGTCGTACGCCGGGCCGGCGTCTCGGACGTCAGCGAGGTGCTCCACCCGGCGCAACACAGTTAAGGTCGGTATGCGAACAACGTGCACATGTACGACCGGATTCTCGTTCCCACGGACGGGTCGGCGGGCGTCGAGCGCGCCATCGAACAGGCCGCGGCGCTCGCGGACGTCCACGGGGCGACGATCCACGCCGTCTTCGTCGTCAACACCGCGAGCTTCGCGAGCCTCCCGATGGAGACCTCCTGGGAGGGCGTCAGCGACATGCTCCGGGAGGACGGCGAGAAGGCGCTCGAACGCGTCCGGCAGATCGCCGATCGATACGGCGTCCCCGTCGAGACGGCCCTGATCGAGGGGACCCCTTCGAAGGAGGTCGTCCGATACGCGGAGGCGGAGGGCTGTGACCTGATCGTCATGGGCACCCACGGGCGGGGCGGGATCGACCGCCTCCTGCTGGGGAGCGTCGCCGAGCGCGTCGTCCGGGGCTCGCCGGTCCCCGTCCTCACCGTTCGGGTTCGTGAGGAGGACCTCGACTGAGATCAGACCGGTCGGAGGTGCTCGCAGTCCCCGGCGTGTACCCGGACCTCGCCCTCGTCGGTCCCGATCACCAGTCGGCCGGGGGACTCGATGTCGAGTGCTCGACCGACGACGTCGCCCGCCCCTGTTTCGACGCGCACGCGCTGGCCGAGCGTGAGCGCGTGCTCGCGCCACCTGTCGAGGATCGCGTCGGGGTCGGCCCGAAGCGTCGTGAATTCCTCGAGGAGGCGCTGGGTGAACACGCGTCGGTCGATATCGCCGACCTGCTCGCGGACGCTGGTCGCGCCCTCGGGGAGCGCAGCAGCGTCGACGTTGGCGTTGACCCCGATCCCACAGACGACCCACGAGACGCGATCGGCCTCGCCCTCCATCTCGGTGAGGATCCCGACGAGCTTCTCGCCCGAGGATGCCAGTAAAATGTCGTTGGGCCATTTGATGCCGGCGTCGACGCCCGCCTCCCGGAGCGCGCGGGTCGTCGCCACCGCACCCGCAAGCGTCAGGAGGGGTGCCTGCATCGGCGTCATCGTGGGGCGAAGGACGATGCTCAGATAGATCCCACCGCTCGGAGCGCTCCAGGCCCGTTCGAGCCGGCCCCGGCCGGCGGTCTGTTCGCCCGCGAGGACGGCAACGCGCCCCGCGCCGGCTTTCGCCAACTCCCGTGCCCGGGCGTTCGTGCTGTCGATCGCCTCGTGGTACTCGATCTCGTAGGGGGCGTCCAACCCGTACTCGACGGCCGAGCCACAGAACTCGGGAACCGAGACGACTCGATACCCTGCGTCAGTGCTCTCGATTTCGAAGCCCGATTCGCGAAGCTCCTCGACCTGCTTCCAGACGGCGTTGCGCGATACACCCAACTCCTCGGCGAGGTCGGGGCCAGAGACGGGCCCCGAGGCCAGGGCGTCACAGAGTGCCTTCCGTGTTTCCATTCAGTCGATGACCACCAGGGTATCGCCCATGTCGACGCTTTCTCCCTCGCCGACCAGAACCTGCGCGACGGTCCCGCCCGAGGAGGCGACCACGTCGTTTTCCATCTTCATCGCTTCGAGCACACAGAGCACGTCGCCGCTTTCGACCTCGTCGCCCTCCTCGACTTCCACCGAGAGGATGGTGCCCTGCATCTCCGCCGTCACTTGCTCGCCGTCGGCGGCGACCTCCTCGCCACCGGAGTCGCTTCCCCCGGCCGGCTGGGGGGGCTGTGCGGCGCCGCCACCGCCTGCGCTACCGACCGCCTGGGCGCCTCGTTCTTCGAGATCGACCTCGAAACGCTTGCCGTTGACCTCGACGGTGAACTCGCGGTGGACGACGTCTTCGTCGTCGCTCGCGCCGTCGGTCTCGCTGCCCCACTGAGCTTGGGCCTCCTCGATGCGACTCCTGTCCAGCTCGTCGTCGAGGTACTTCGTGGTGTGGGTACCCGAGACGAACCGCTCGTCGGCGAGCATCAGTCGGTGGAACGGGATCACGGTCACGATCCCCTCGATCTCGTACTCGCGCAGTGCGCGCAGGCTCCGCGAGAGACACTCCTCGCGGTCGCTGCCGTACACAATCAGCTTCGCGATCATCGAGTCGTAATCCGTCACGATCGAATCGCCCTGCCTGAGCGCGTCGTCCATGCGCACGCCGATCCCACCCGGCGGGTCGTAGGTTTCGAGTTTCCCGCCGGTCGAGGGCGCGAACTCCTCGGCCGCGTTCTCGGCGTTGATCCGGAACTCCATCGCGTGGCCGTCGATCTCGATTTCGTCCTGTGCGAACCCGATCTCCTCGCCGGCGGCGACCCGAAGTTGCCACTTGACGATGTCGATGCCCGTGATCTCCTCGGTGACGGTGTGTTCGACCTGGATCCTCGTATTCACTTCGAGGAAGTAGAAGTCCGTCTCCGAGCCCAGCAGTTCGCCGCCCTCCCGCTCTACGTCCTCCTCGACGAGGAACTCGACGGTGCCGGCGTTGGTGTACTCGGCGGCGCTCACGCCCCGGCGGGCGGCTTCGCCGATCCGCTCTCTGAGTTCGTCGGTCAGCGCCGGGCTCGGACCCTCCTCGATGACCTTCTGGTGGCGCCGCTGCAGCGAGCAGTCCCGTTCGCCCAGATGCCGGACGTTGCCGGCGTGGTCGGCGAGGATCTGGACCTCGATGTGCCGGGGGTTCTCGAGGAAGCGCTCGACGTACACCGAGTCGTTGTCGAAGTACGCCTCGCCCTCGCGTTTCGCGCTTTCGAGCTGCTCGTCAGCCTCCTCGGGATCGTGGACGATCTTCATCCCGCGCCCGCCCCCGCCGCCTTCTGCCTTGATCGCGACCGGATAGCCGTGTTCCTCGCCGAATTCCCGTACCTGTTCGGGTTCCTCGACGGGGTCGGTCGTCCCGGGGACGATCGGCACGCCCGCCTCCTGCATGATCCGGCGGGCCTTGGTCTTCTCGCCCAGTTGCTCCATCGCGTCGCTCTTCGGGCCGATCCACGTGATGCCATCCGTCTCCTCGACCTTCGCGGCGAACGTCGCGTTCTCCGCGAGAAAGCCGTATCCGGGGTGGATCGCGTCGGCGTCGGCCTTCCGTGCGGCCTCTATCACCGCCTCGTGATCGAGATACGAGTCGGCGGCCCGCGCAGGGCCGACGTTGTACGCCTCGTCGGCGTATCTGACGTGGCCCGAATCCGTGTCGGCCTCGCTGTAGACGGCGACCGTGCTGATGTTGAGTTCCTCACACGCGCGCATGACGCGCACGGCGATCTCACCTCGGTTCGCGACTAAGACTTTCCTGAACATTGTTGAATTATCTCCGAGTGGATTACCTCATTCTATCGGTTCGGCCCGCCGCCGCCCACCGGTCGGTCGGCGCGCCGCTCGGTACGCGTATTCGCCGCCCCTGTGTGGCCTCGACCCGACCCGCGAAGGTCCAGCGTTCGCCCTCCCACGTCGGCTCGTCGCCCTCGGTGGCGGCGGCCTCCTGGGCACGCAGGTGCGATCCGATGGCGGCAGCGATCGCCGCGGCTTCGTCCTCGCTTGCGTCGTCCGGGAGGTCGAGGTTATAGTGGGATGTTTCCATGTTTCTTCTCCGGTTGGGACTCGCGTTTCGAGCGCAGCATTTCGAGGTCGTCGACGAGCCGCGAGCGGGTGTCTGCGGGTTCGATCACGTCGTCGACGAAGCCCCTGTCGGCGGCGGTATACGGGTTCGCGAACTCCTCTCTGTACTCGTCGATCAGCTCCTGGCGCCGTTTCTCGGTGTCGTCGGCCTCCTCGAGTTCCTGGCGGTAGAGGATGTTCACCGCGCCCTGGGGACCCATCACCGCGATCTCGCTTGTGGGCCAGGCGTAGTTGACGTCCGCCCCGAGGTGTTTCGAGGCCATCACGCAGTAGGCCCCGCCGTAGGCCTTGCGGGTAATCACCGTCAGCAACGGCACCGTCGCCTCCGAGTAGGCGTACAGCAGTTTCGCGCCGTGACGGATGATCCCCCGGTGTTCCTGATCCGTCCCGGGCATATAGCCGGGCACGTCGACGAAGGTGAGGATGGGGACGTTGAAGGCGTCACAGAACCGGACGAACCGCGAGGCCTTCATGCTCGAATCCACCGTCAGGGTCCCGGCGTTGGCCCGTGGCTGGTTGGCGACCACCCCGATGGAGTGGCCGTCGAGCCGGGAGAAGCCGACGACGATGTTCTTCGCGAACTCGGGGGCGACCTCGAAGAAGGCCCCCTCATCGGTGACCCCGTCGATCACGTCGACCATGTCGTAGGGCTTGCGGGGCTCGTCGGGGACGATCCGGTTGAGTTCCTCGTCCCGGCGCTCGGGGTCGTCCCACGGTTCCACCCTCGGGGGGTCCTCGACGTTGTTCTGGGGAACGTAGGAGAGCAAGCGCTTGATGTCGTCCAGCGCGGCCTTCTCGCTCTCGGCGGCGAACTGCGCGACCCCGGTCTGGTTCGCGTGCGTGCGCGCGCCGCCCAGTTCCTCCTGGGTGACCTGCTCGCCGGTGACGGTCTCGATCACCCCCGGGCCGGTGATGTACATGTGGCTCGTGTCCTTGACCATGAAGATGAAGTCCGTGATCGAGGGCGAGTAGACCGCCCCGCCCGCACACGGCCCCATGATCCCGGAGATCTGTGGGACCACGCCGCTGGCTTTCTGGTTTCGGTGGAAGATCTCGGTAAAGCCCGCAAGCGAGACCACGCCCTCCTGGATGCGCGCGCCCGCGGAGTCGTTCAGCCCGACGATGGGCGCACCGACCTCCATGGCGGTATCCATCACCTTACAGATCTTCTCGGCGAACACCTCCCCGAGGGAGCCCCCGAAGACGGTGAAGTCGTGGGCGAAGACGAACGTCTTTCTGCCGTTGACGTCGCCGTAGCCCGTGACGACGCCGTCGCCGAGGATCTTGCGTTCCTCCATTCCGAAGTTGTGGTTCCGGTGGGTCCGAAGCTGGTCGAACTCGTGGAAGGTACCCTCGTCGAGGAAGTACTCGATGCGCTCTCTGGCGGTCATCTTGCCCTTCTCGTGTTGGGACTCGATACGGTCTTCGCCCCCGCCGAGTTCGGCCTCCGCCTTCAGTTCGCGGAGCTCCTCGATGTCGTCGTCGATGGTCACGGCCACCACCATCCATCACGGTTCAGCATACGCCAACCCATTACCGAGTCGATCAAAAACGTTCCGCACGGTCGAGCCCGATCGGGGCTACTGCAGCGGGGCCGGAACGATGTAGTAGCCCGTCTCGGGCGTGAGAAAGAGGTCGTTGAAGTTGAGTGCGACGACCACCAGCACGACGACGAGCACGAACGTCCGCAGCGACCACAGCCACGCCGGCCCGACGCCAAGCGAGGAGCCACGCCGGAGTTCGTCGACAGCCTCCCCGCCCATGATCCAGCCGACGAACACGACGACCGCAAGCACCGCAAGCGGCAGGAACAGCGTCACGCCGAGCCCGTCGAACCAGTCGAGCCACGCGGTGTCGAGCGCCGAGGGAATTCCGAGAAGGAAGCCGGCGATCCCCAGCCCGACGGCGGCCGGCGCGCGGGCGATTCCGAAGGTGTCGACGGCGTAGGCGACGACGGCCTCGAGCAGACTGATCGCCGACGACAGCGCGGCGATGAAGACGACCGCGAAGAAGACGACGCCGATGACCTGTCCGACCAGTCCACCGCCGGGCAGTTCCGCGAGCGCCGTCGGAATCGCGATGAACACCGCACCGGCACCGCCCTCGCCCGGCGGGACGCCCTGAGCGAACAGCAGCGGCATGACGACCAGTCCCGCGAGCACACCCACGAACGTGTTCGTGATCGCGATCGCCAGTCCGTCGGCATAGAGGCTGTCGTCACTCCCGAGGTACGACGCGTAGGTGATCATCACCGAAAAGCCGAGCGACAGCGAAAAGAGCGCCTGTCCGAACGCCGCCGGCAGGATCGACTGCCAGTTCTCGGCGACCACGCCGAAATCGGGCGAGAGGAAGAAGGCGTAGCCCTCGCCCGCGCCGGGCAGCGTGGCGGCGAATCCCGCCAGAATCACGAGCAGGACGACGATGCTCGGGACCATGAACTTCGTCGCGAGTTCGATCCCCCGTTCGATGCCGAAGGCGACGATACCGATCGTCACCGCGATGAAGATCGCGTGAGTGATGACCGCGGGGACGCCAGCCGAGACCGCCCCGAAGTAGCTCTCGGGGGCCGCGAGCGCGTTGCCGGTGACGCTGCCGGCGATGTAGCGGGTGACCCACCCGCCGACGACGCTGTAGTACGACAGCGTCCAGAAGGACGCGAGGATTCCGATCGCCCCGACGAAGCGCCAATTCGGCTTATCGAGGTTACGAAACGCCTTGACGGCGTCGACGTTCGCCCGTCGCCCGATCGCGAACTCCGCGAGGATCACCGGGATCCCGATCAACAACACCGCCGCCAGATAGACGACCAGGAAGGCCGCCCCGCCGTTGGCCGAGGTCTGGAACGGGAACCGCCAGATGTTCCCCAGGCCAACCGCACTGCCGACGGCGGCCAGGATGAACCCCGTTCTGGTCGCCCACGTCTCTCGTTGTGACATGGGGCCAAGATTCGCACCACCGTATATAAACCCACCGATACATGAAAGCAAATGACATGATTTCGAGCGCCGCCGAACGGATCGAATCACTCCCCTGCGGCGGGATCACGCCGGAATCGGATCGGTGGGACGTCGAACACTCCGGCGAAGCGAGGGGTCAGGCCTCGCCATAGACCGGGACTGCTGCGCCGCTCGTGGGACCCGTCGCGTCGCTACAGAGGACCAGAAACACCTCGGCGATGTCGGCGGGATCGACCCACTCCTCCTTGGGGTCCATCATCTCGCGGTTCGCGGGCGTGTCGATCACGCTGGGCATGACGCAGTTGGCTCGAACCGTCCCGCGGTTCTCCTCGGCGAGGGTCTCGGTCAGCAGCCGAACGCCGGCCTTCGAGGCCCGGTAGGGACCGTCGCCCTCACCGCCCTTGAGGGAGGCCCGCGCCGAGACCGAGACGATTGCACCGTCGGTCTCCCGGAGATGGGGCAGGGCGTGTTTCGAGACCAGAAAGGCGCTTTTCAGGTTCACATCGAGGACCGTCTCGAACTCCGAGAGGTCGGTCTCGTCGATGGGCTGGCCGCCCATCCACGTCCCGGCGACGTTCGCCAGATAATCGAGTCGGCCCGCCGAGTCGACGACCGCCTCGACGACCCGCTCGACGTCGTCCTCGTCGGTGAGGTCGCCCCGATGAAACTCGACGCGGTCGGGATCGAGCAGCGAATCCTCGCTCTCGACGTCGATCACGTCGGTCGCGTGGACGCTTGCGCCCGCCGCGTCGAACGCCTCGCAGACCGCGCTGCCGAGCGCGCCACAGGCGCCAGTCACCAGTACCACCCGCCCGTCGTATTCGAAGTTCGCGGACATGTCCCCCGTTTGGACGCCGACGTGAATAAATCCGACCGCCGGGACGGGATCCGAGGGAGGCGGGCGAAATTCCCCGATCTGACCTGTCCACGGGCCGATACCGGCCGACGAACGACAAGGTACTTGCCGCTCCCGGTTGAGGGGCGAGTATGACGCAGACCTCACAGTCGGTCACGCCGGGTGGGATCGGGGAGGACGGCGACGGTCCGGCGACGATCCTGCTCCGGGGGCCCTCCGAGGAAGCCTGGGGACCGATCTGGGACCAGCGCGATCCGGCGAGGATGAACGTGCTGGCGATCACGACGCAGTTGGACCCCCTCGAATGGGTCGACGCCTGCGAGCGACAACTCGGCGAACTGCCCGTCAAGACGGGCGCGATCCGTATCGGAACGCCGATCGCTCCCGCGACCCCCGAGCGCCCGACCCACGAGACGGTCGACCTGCCGCTGACGGCCGTCGAGCGCCCGAGCGATCTGGCCGAACTCTACACTGCGATCAACCTCTACATCACCGAGTGGCTCCACACCGACCAGCAGACGGTGATCTGGCTCGAATCGCTGACGCCGGTGATCGAACACGTCGGGACCAGACGAACGGCGTCGTTCGTCGAGGCCCTCGCGAAGCGCCTGCGGATGACCGGCGCGATCGCCTACGTGCGGGTCGACCCGCGCGACCACGACGACCACACCCTCTCGATGATCGGGGACGCCTTCGACCGTGTCGTGGCGGTCGAAACCACGGAGAACGCCGTGGCCGACTCGCGCGAACAGCGGGTGTTGCGGGTGCTGCGGGACGCGGGAACCCTTTCGATCGAGACGATCGCCGGCCGGGTCGCCGCCGACGAGAACGCCCACCACCCCGAGGGACGCGACCCCGCGAACGCGCGTCTGGTCGCGATCGATCTCTACCACGCCGGGCTCCCCAAACTGGCCGACGACGAGCTGGTGAGCGTCGACTGGACGGGACGAACCGCCGCACTCGCGGTCGAGCCGGCACACGTCGACCGACTCCTCGACCGAACTCATAGACGAGACGACTAGGACCATGTCACAAGACGACCCGATCCGCCGGCCGGACACGACTGAAGGCGAGGGCACCACCCACGAGATCCACTACCCGCCCACCGCCGACACGTCGCCCATCGTCGCCGTCACGACGGCCATCGCCGCCGCCAGAGACCAAGCCCCGATGGACCTCGTCCCGCCGCTGGAATCGGTCGTCGACACCGATTCGATCCGCGATCACCTCGACAACGAGAGCGACGACGACCCGCTCTCGTTTCGCTACAAAGACTGTGCGGTCACCGTCCACGCGAGCGGGCGGATCGTCGTCGAAACCGACCGACCGCGCCAGCCCAAATGCGACGCTCCCGAGCAGGTCCGCAGCCTCATCGAGGACCGATACATCCCGGGGACCGGCACCGAACAGACCGAACGCCGACGGGCGATCCTTGCCGCCTACGCTTTCCTTAGGGGCCAGGGCAGCGCCCGCCGGAGCGACTTCATCCGCGAGGTCTATCCCTGCTATCCGGGCGAGTACGCGATTCCCGACGGCGGGTGGTGGGAGACCGTCGTCAAGCCCGGACTCGGGGCCTGTCCCGACGTCGCGAAGGGCAACGCGATGTGGTACTACGTCGGCGACTGAGTCAGGGTTCGACCATGAGTTTGCCGAGGAAGCTCTCCTCTACCACCGCGCGCTGGGCCTCGCCCGCCTCCTCAAGTGGATAGCACCGATCGACGTGGATCGACAGCGTCTCGCGCTCCATGAGTCGCGCGACCCGTTCGAGACGAGCCGAAAGGTCGGGCGTGTTGAACATGCTCATCAACTGGACGGTGAGCTCCTTTGCACGGGCGGCCGGGACGTTCTCCCAGCCCGCTTGTGGTCGGGTGTTGCCGATCCCGACGATCCGCGCACCCTGCTGGGCCACCGCCGCGTCGAAATCGAGGTACTCGTCGAGGCGATGGTCGAGGATCACCGCCGGTTCGTACTTCCCGACCGCTTCTTCGAGGTCCTCGTCGGCGTAGTCGAGGACGGTATCGGCGCCCAGTTCTTCCAACACGTCGTGGTACTCCGGCGCGGCGGTCGTCACCACTTCCGCGCCGGTCGCCGCCGCCAGTCCGACGGCGGCGTGTCCGACACCGCCGGAACCGCCGTGGATCAGGCAGGTCTCTGCGGGTTCGAGGCCCGCGTGGTCGATCAGCGCGCGCCACGCGGTCACGGCGGCGACACCCGCCCCGCCGCCCGCGTCGAAGTCGACGTTCTCGGGCAGGTGGGCGACCCTATCGGTGGGCACGAGCGCGTACTCGGCGTAGGTGCCCTGGTGGTCCCGTCCGAGACCGGTTCCGAACACCCGATCGCCCGCCTCGAATCCGGCTGTCCAGTCGCCCGTTTCCTCGACGACACCCGAGAAGTCCGAGCCGGGCGTCATCGGCAGCTGATAGGGCTGGAACGATCCCTCGCGGAAGTAGGTGTCGACGGGGTTGACCCCCGCGGCCGCGACCCGGACGAGCAGTTCGTGTCCGCCCGGTTCGGGTCGCTCGATCTCCTCGACGCTCAGTACTTCGGGGCCGCCGTGGTCGTGGTATCGTACCGCACGCATACGCGGGGAGTCGGGTTCGGACGACAAAACCCTACCCCCTCAGTCCGTCAGCCCGTAGCCCCGTGCGAACATGGCGATATCGAGCGCGATCACCGCGAGCGTCAGCCCCGAGAGTACCGCAAGCGCGGCGTTCGGGTCCACGTCGGAGTAACCAAGAAACCCATAGCGCACGCCGTTGACCATGTAGACCATCGGGTTTAACAGCGAGGCGGTCCGCCACAGCGACGGCAGGATCTCGAGCGAGTAGAAGACGCCGCCGAAAAACACCAGCGGGCGGAGGATGAACTGGTTCATCACTGTCAGGTGGTCGAAGTCCTCGGCGACCAGCCCACCGACGATTCCGAGGGCGGCAAACAGCAGCGTGACCACGAGTAGAAAGGCCACGAGGTACAGGGGGTGTTCGACCCCCACCGGGGTGAAGAACGCGCCGATGACCGCGATGATGATCCCGACGACGATCCCTCTGGAAGCGCTCGAGAGGACGTACGCAAGCACCATCTCGGTGTAGGAAAGCGGCGAGGTGATCGTCTCGTGGATGTACTCGATCAATCTGATGGTGTACAAGAAGTTGTGTAAAGGTTCAAGGTGCTCCTCGATAAAGAGAAGGTATGCCTTCAGAAAAACCACGAATTGCTCTCGTCGTCAATGAACAGAGGAAAGAGAAATGGGAAGATGCTGTGCTCTCAGGAGAGTATGAGAGCCTTGCAGAATTGATCCGTACAAGCGTTTTCAGAGAACTCGAAGGATTACATTCACAGAATCGACAGGCTCCTCAGAGAGACACAGGCGCGTCTGAAGAGTTGATGAGTGCGCTCAATGAATTGGAGGAAAACGTCTCTGATATTCAGACGACTGTCACCCATATGGATAATCAGCAATCAACTGAAGGAGAACTGTATGATCTATCAAAGATCCTTCTTCAATACGCGATCCCTGTACCTCCGGCTGATCGAACAAGGTATTACGCGGAATACGGGATCACGGCAGATGAAATCGCATCATCTATAGGTGCTGATTTGGAGACGGTGGAGGACGCTCTTGATAATATCATAAA
The DNA here is from genome assembly GCF_000196895.1 of Halalkalicoccus jeotgali B3. Taxonomy (NCBI): domain Archaea; kingdom Methanobacteriati; phylum Methanobacteriota; class Halobacteria; order Halobacteriales; family Halalkalicoccaceae; genus Halalkalicoccus; species Halalkalicoccus jeotgali. The sequence goes on along the minus strand of NC_014297.1, from coordinate 1,293,630 downwards.
TATGACGAGCCGAGTAGAGCGACTCCACAGTAACGAGAAAACTGTGTACATTAAACGAGAATGATGAACTGGAATGGAATCCTCGAAGAATTCGAGCATCGTCGGAATGACATCTCTCGTTCGGAAACGGGAGCGACGGCATCGAGATATGTGAGGAATATCAAACATTGGAAGACATTTCTTGAAGAATCAAGAGAAAAAACTGTATGGGATGCACAAACGGCAGATTTACGCGCATATACTACGCAACTCTCAAGAGACGACTATGCTCCGACGACGATCACGACTCACGTCTCGGCAGTGAGCGTCTTCTATCAGGAGTGTGCGAAGATGACCGACATCTTCGACATGCCGAAGGTGCCTGAAAATCCATACGAGGGCTTCGACAAGGACGACAAGAAAATCCTCAGAGGAGATACGAAGAAATCTCGGAAGTCTCAAAATAAAGAGGGTATTCAATATCTCTCGCCTGATGAGATCGATACTCTCTGTAGAAATGTGCCGTCACCTATCGGAAGAAATGAGCTTCTTATACGACTTCAATTCAACACAGGAATGCGAGTCGGAGAACTTGCGTCTATCGAAATGGATGAGATTGACAGACAGGAGACATCGATATACATCCCCTCCTTCAAATCCAAGTCACCGTCTTCTCGAACTGTGTACTACAACCCTGAGTATATCGATTTTCTGATGGATGAATACCTTGATGGATACAGAGGGAAGAACTTAGTAGGTAAAGATATTGATACGTATCTCTTCCCAACACAGACGAATCCTCATGTTACCACGGATTATATTAATCAAATTGTGAAAGGAGCGGCAGAGTCTGCCGACTTACAATCAACTGCCGGGAGCTATGCAGGTGGTAAGAGAAAGCTCAATATGATTACAAGCCACACCCTTCGACACAGTTACGCGGTGCAGGCTATCAAGAGTGGCATTAATCCGAGGAATCTTCAAGCTCTCCTCGGACATGAAAAGCTTGAAACAACTGAAATCTATATGAAGATGGCAGAAGAGGATCATAAGAAGGCGGCAAGAGCATTCACACCATATTGAGATGTGAGCTTTCAGTGTACTCTATTGTCGGAATACAGCATCTTCATACTTACATGGGGTCGTTTTACATATGTAGGATATATATATAACTTATCAGTATTATTCAGATACTATAAAGACATGCAAAGTGTTTATATCTATATACAGTAATGCTCAGATGTTTCATATATTGGAGAGAGTAAGCCCTCGATTGAGGGAATGAGTATGAGTAGGATTCAATTCTATGGAACGTGCTGGCATCCTCAGAGGAATGGCATTGATACGAGTATCATATGACCTCTTCAGACTCATCGCTCTCAGAACGGAGCACAGGATCTATAGGATACGTATATCATATCAGTATTATTCAGATAGCTTTATATGGGTATGGCTCATAGGTTGATGTAACTCACGGCGAGCCATTATAGAAAGTGGCTCCGGTGTTTGCAGCACCGAAGCCGTGGGTTGGGATCAACCCATGTCAGTAGACACAAGCGGATCGGAAAACGGTATCGGATCGAAGAAGGACCTGATCGAGGGAGCTACCAGCGGCGCTCTCTTGAAGGCACAGGACGACTGCTATCAGTTCACCTGCATCGCCTCCCACGAGGTCGTGAACGTTCACAACACGTCGTATGAGGGCGAGAATGGCCATACCTACAGCGTTCACTTCGAGGACGGGATGCCCGTTCGTTGCACGTGCAAGGCCTTCGAGTACCATTCAGGGATGTGTAAACACGGCCTCGCTTGCCTCCTAAGAGCGCCGATCATGGTGGCAATGTCTACGCCTCTCGTGACGGACGGCGGCTCTCAGGATGGACGTGAGGCTCTTCAGAAGGCATACAGTACTCACATCGAACCGGAGGATCAGGGAGGCGAGGAATACGAGAAGTGCCGTGACTGTGAACACGAACTACTCTCGAAACTCGGAGGATTCGATCAGCTCACTCACTCTCTCGACTGCCGTCACTTCGAGGAGCGGTGATGGATCGATGTCATGTATGTGGTATGAGGATTCTCTATATCGAGATCGTCGGACCATCGCCCGCTGATCGATACTATCGTCCATGTAATCATAGAGTCAGATACGAGGAGTAATTGATCTGTTACGATGACTATTATATGGTTCATGGATTGAGTGATTTATTCGATGACCATTATATGATTTGAGGATCGAAGGATACTCTCATCTCTCTGAACCACATAATAAGGATCGTAACAGATCGATGATTCGATGGATTCTGTGTTATCACATGAACCACATAATAAGGATGAGGGTGTCATAGAACAGTTCATACCCTCTCTTCGGAGGGGTGGAATCGGTAGATATAGTGGCACTACTTCACGGTTATATCTCGATGGTGAGCTATCTAAACTCATCCCCCTCCTGTTCGAGGTTGAATTGCCAATACAGGACGAGGAGCCCAGCGAACAGTCCTCCCCAAAGATGAAAACCACCGCTTAGTCCCCAGAAGCCGAAGGTTCCGACGGCCCACACCGCAAAGAGTAGTAGCGAAAATCCAATCCATCCTAATCGCTTCCACTCTCGTTTTTGGATCTGAACAAGATAGGTGACGGCCCCTCGGATACCGAACACTATCCAGAAGATCCCTCGAAGCCTCGGTGACGACCGGTTCTCCCTCTTCGCTTCCCGATACGCATACTGGCCAGTAAGCACCAAGAAAAACAGTAAAACCAGCCCTTGAGCCATCCATGCCATGTTTTCTATTGTCGTTTATCGGATAAAATAGTTTCTGATAGATTCGCAGGCTCTACATATCGGTCAATTCGTCCTGACTACCCGTGAAAATAGCGACCATGGTAAGAGTTCTATGACATCCTGAAGGATCGTAACACTTCATTCATTCACCCAACCTCGCCCGTGTTTGAACACACCTTCTCTCTCTGGACGACTGTCTTCGGCATACTCTCTGAAGCTCCCTAATTCTTGAAATCGAATCCGATCATCGAACCAGTACATCGAGCACCAGCGTCTCGCTTCATCGACGCTTCTCACATCAGTAGAGGCTCCGATCTCGGGAAGATTATGAGCAATCTCGGCAGGTAATCCTTTCACCTCATCGCCTTGCCGAATCTGAATCGCGTCTCTATACTGGTTTTTCTCACTCGAAGCCGTCGGGTGATTACGTACATGGCTATCGATCACCGAATGAAAATCACTTACTTCGACCTCCTTGTTAATCCATAGAGCATAGTGCCGGTGGCTATAGCCTGTTCTTCTTGGACTCATCAGCCAACAGCCAGCCCATTCGTCTACGTCGAGTTTCTTTCTCACACGAAAGAGGGATTGTTTCACGGCATTAGATCTGAAACCATCGTCGTGCATCAATGGATCTACCCACTCTCCCCTGATTTTCTCGTCGGCTTGAAGAGAGAGCCAGACGGTCGTGAGAGGATCATAGTGTTCTTCACAGTAATCGGATACTGCTTTGATCCTCGCGTAATGATAATCTCCATGCGGCTTTGTGAAGCGGGGAGTCGCGGTGCCCATATAAATATGAGGTGCTGTCTTACTCAATTTTTTATTGAAAGAATACTCTACGTCGCTCCATTCTTTACCCTTAATGGGAATATTCGGTCGATCACTATACGTTTGTACACTTGTAGTATCTGTAGTTGACATTCATGAATTGAATGCTCTCGTCTTCCTGACAAGTGATCGACAGATTTAAGTAGCACCGTCACATACCACAATATGGAATTCATAGGATATGCGGTGTGTCGATCACACTTGCAGTTTTCTTTCAGTAAATTAAATTAGAGAGATCATTCTATGTAATTATTTTCGCAATTCTCGCAATTCTTTCTGTTTATCGAGAATGTGCTGTGCCTTCTCAGAGCCATGAGACTCCTCCAATTCGGTGACTGTATCAGTAGACGGCAGAGACTTCTTCAACTCACTAATCGACTGAGTATCTTCGTCGTTCGAACTAATAGCAATTCTCGATTCAAGTAGTTTCGTCGTATGCTCGACCTCCTCCTTAAGTAATTCTTCGATCACTTCTTCTTCTTCGGAATACTCCTTATACTTCGGAGAGTGACTCGATAGAGCGACAGCCATTCGCGCCATTTGAGTATCACTCATTCTTTGTAGCCTCCTCCGATAATTCAGCAATAGCGAGCCCGTGAGAAATACGATTGGGGTCGCCGTACCTCTTTTCGATAGATTTCATGAGCCGATCCTTCTCGCTTTGATTCATTCGAATGATATTATGCGTCATACGTATATAGTTACAATCTCCTGATACTTAAAGCTTTCGGAAATGTTACATAATATGTGTACAGACTTTTCATTATACTGAACGAGGAGTAGAGGGATTTCTGAAGTCAGGTCGGACGGGATACGAGAAGGAAGGATTCTCTCGCCAAATAAAAAAGATATGAAGACTGATATGAATCCAAGAATCCAAGGATCTCGACACGACTGAGGTGATACTGAGAATACTCTTTATATTATAAGTACTCACAACCTTTTACACACGTTTAGATTGATGTACTCGTTCCACCGGCCGTGAAAGATCGAAAACGAGGCGTTCTCGAAGGCGTTCGAGATCGCACCCAGCACCACGAGCCCGGGCAGGAGAAACAGGATGTACGAGAAGCCCTGGATCTCCTGAATGCGCGTCCCGAGGATCACCCCGAAGACGGAGAAGTAGAGTACGTTCGTGATCATCGGCGGGAGGAAGGTGTTCCACGGCCGGCGGACGAACCGCTGGACCTCGCGTTCGAGCAGCGTATAAAAGCGCGCCGAGAGGGGGTTTGCGGCCATCAGCGCGCCTCCCCAGCGAGACGCGCCGTCCCGTCGGTCACACCGTCCTCGTCGGTTTCGTCGTTCTCCTCGGGGTCACCGCTCCCGCGTTGTCCTTCGGTGAGTTCGACGAAGATCTCCTCCAGCGACGTGCGCGAGATCTCGATGTCGGTGATCTCGTGACCCCTGTCTTCGAGGGCGTTGAGCACTCGGGGGGCGACCCGACCGCCGCTCCCGGCCACCCGGACGGCCAGTCGGTCCCCCTCCAGTCGCGTCCCCTCGATCGCTTCGATCCCGTCGAGGGGCGGGGCGTTCGCTGGCGGGTCGCGCAGTTCGACGGTGATCGTGTCGCTGCCCCGCTCGGTCAGTTCCTCGGGTGTGGCGACCGTGACCTTCCGGCCCGAGTCCATGATCGCGACCCGGTCACAGAGGCGTTCGGCCTCCTCGATGTAGTGCGTAGTGAGAAGGATCGTCGTCCCCTCGTCGTTCAGCCGGTTGATCACCTCCCAGAGGTCGTGGCGCAACTGGACGTCGACGCCCGCGGTCGGCTCGTCCAGGATCAGGAGGTCCGGCTCGGTGACGATCGCACGCGCGAGCAGGAGCCGGCGCTTCATCCCACCCGAGAGCCAGTCGAAACGGGTGTTTCGCTTGTCGTAGATCCCGACGAGTTTGAGCGCCTCGTCGGCCCGTCGCTCCCGTTCGGCCTCGCTCACGCCATGGTAGCCCGCCTTGTGCATCAACACCTCGCGGATCGGGAAAAACCGGTCGACGTTGAATTCCTGTGGGGCCAGCCCGATGCTGTCGCGCACCGCCCGGTAGTCGTCCTCGACGTCCTCGCCGAAGACGCTGACCTCGCCGCCGGTCTTTCTGACCAGTCCGACCAGCGTGTTGATGAACGTGGTCTTGCCCGCACCGTTCGGCCCGAGAAGACCGAAGAACTCCCCGGCCTCGACCGACAGCGAGAGGCCGTCGAGCGCCCGGACGTCGCCGTACTCCTTTTCGAGATCGGTCGCGTCGATCGCAAGCGTCATTGTCGAACCGAGGCGCTCGCGACGATAAAGCGCGACGGATGCGGAAGCCTGTTCGGGACCGCCGGGGCGTCCAGAGCTTTGGTCGTGGGCGCCTAGTGGGAACATGGACCGAACCGATCGATTCGACCCCGAGACCCACGAGGCGCGTGAGGTGGCCGCGAAAGCCGGCACGGAGGCCTCGGACTTCTTGGCCCTGCTGCCTCACTACTACCGGGGGGAGGTCGGACAGATGTCGAAACGGCTGGACAGGCTGGACCTGACGACCGACTGGGCCATCGCCGTGATCGCCGCCGTCCTCTCGCTGTCGTTCGCCTCGTCCGAGAGTCCGCCGTACTTCCTGTTGATCGGCATGTTCGCCCTGTCGGTCTTTCTCGTCTTCGACATCAGGCGCTACCGGTCGTTCGACGCCACGCGATCACGAGTCCGGATGATCGAGGAGAACGTCTTCGCCAACGCCTTCAACCCCGAGAGCTCGATCCGACCTGAATGGCGCACCGACCTCGCCGACGACCTGCGAAACCCCACGTTGAAGGTTTCGGCCCGGGAGGCGATAACACGACGACTGCGACGGGTCTACTTCCTGTTGTTGAGCGTGCTGCTCCTGGCGTGGCTGTTTCGGATCAGCCTCTTCGTTCCCGGGGAGGGCTGGGTCGAGACCGCCGCGATGCCGGGGGTCCCGGGGACGGTCGTGGTCGGAACCGTCCTCGCGTACTACACCTGTGCGCTCGCGTTGACGGCGTGGCCGACTCCACGGCAGGCCAAAGGCGAGTACCACGGCGTCGAGGCCGGCGAGTGGAAGGACGAGGAGTGAGCCGCCATCGACCCGGAATCAACGGACCGGACGATTCCCGGCGAATCGCCCCCTCGCGGCAAGCATTGCGACCGCTTTCGGTACTACTAACTCGCCGTACGCAGGAGTTCCGTTCGAGTCACCAATGAAGCTCCACGAGTATCAGGCGAAGTCGGTGTTCGCCGACGCGGGCATCCCGACGCCCGATTCGCAACTCGCAGAAAGCACCGAGGAGGTGCTGTCTGCGGCCGAGTCGGTCGGGTATCCAGTCGCCGTCAAGGCGCAGGTGCAGGTCGGTGGGCGCGGCAAGGCCGGCGGGATCGAACTCGTCGAGAACGACGAGGAGGCCCGCGAGGCCGCCGACTCGATCCTGGGGATGGACCTGAAAGGCTACACCGTCGAACGCGTCCTCGTCGAGGAGGCCGTCGACTTCGTCGACGAACTCTACGTCGGCGTGACGATGGACCGGGGCGAAGGGAAACCCGTCGCGATGGTCTCACGAAAGGGCGGTGTGAACATCGAGGAAGTCGCAGAAGAGGACCCCGACGCGATCGCCCGCGAGCACGTCGACCCCGCCTTCGGCCTCCAGCCCTATCAGGCCCGCCGGGTGGTCTATGACGCCGGGATCGACCGCGAGGTCGCAGGCGACGTTTCGAGCGTCCTCACGACGCTCTTTTCGCTCTGGGACGACCGCGACGCCTCCGATACCGAAATCAACCCGCTGATGGTCACCAGCGACGGCGAGGTCATCGCGGCCGACGCCGTGATGAACATCGACGAGGACGCGCTCTTTCGCCAGGCCGAGCTGGCCGAAATGGAAGAGGAGTCCTACACCGACGACCTCGAACGAAAGGCCGGCGAGTATGGCTTCGACTACGTCCGCCTGGAGGGCGACGTCGGCATCATCGGCAACGGCGCCGGTCTCGTGATGACGACGCTCGACCTGGTCGATTATTATGGTGGTGAGCCCGCGAACTTCCTCGACGTCGGTGGCGGTGCGAAAGCCGACCGGATCGCGAACGCGCTGGACATGGTCTTTTCCGACGAGAACGTCGAGTCGGTCGTGTTCAACATCTTCGGGGGCATCACCCGCGGCGACGAGGTCGCAAAGGGGATCAACAACGCCTTAGAGCAGTTCGACGAGATTCCGAAACCGGTCGTCGTCCGACTGGCGGGGACGAACGCCGAGGAGGGCATGGAAATCCTGAACGCCGATCTAGTACAGGTCGAACAGACGCTGGAGGAAGCGGTTCAGCGTGCCGTCGAGAACGCACAGGAGGTCCACCAATGAGTTCAATCGTACACTCGCTCGCTCACGGAGTTCGCTCGCTCGCGCACGATAACTTCACCCTCACCACGAGGTGGTTCGCGTGAGCATTCTAGTCGACGAGGACACCCGCGTGGTCGTCCAGGGCATCACCGGCGGCGAGGGGAAGTTCCACACCGAACAGATGATGGAGTACGGCACGAACGTCGTCGCGGGCGCGGTGCCCGGACGCGGCGGCCAGGAGGTCGCCGGCGTGCCGGTCTACGACACCGTCTCCCAGGCCGTGCGCGAGGAGGACGCGGACGCCTCCGTTATCTTCGTCCCGCCGGCGTTCGCCGCGGACGCCATCTTCGAGTCGCTCGATTCCGAGCTCGACCTCGCGGTCGCGATCACCGAGGGGATCCCGACCCAGGACATGAGCAAGGTCTACAAGCGCCTCTCGGAGGTCGACACCCACCTCGTGGGTCCGAACTGTCCCGGCCTTATCACCCCCGACGAGGCCAAACTCGGCATCCTACCCGGCAACATCTTCTCGTCGGGTAACGTCGGGCTGGTCTCGCGCTCGGGCACCCTGACCTACCAGGTCGTCGACAACCTCACCAACCGCGGGCTGGGTCAGACGACCGCCGTCGGTATCGGCGGCGACCCGATCATCGGCACCTCCTTCGTCGACGCCCTCTCGCTGTTCGAAGAGGACCCCGAGACCGACGCGGTCGTCATGTGTGGCGAGATCGGTGGCGAGGACGAAGAGCAGGCCGCCGAGTTCATCGCCGAGAACATGGACACCCCTGTCGCGGGCTTCATCGCCGGCCGCACGGCCCCGCCGGGCAAGCGGATGGGCCACGCCGGTGCCATTGTCTCGGGCAGCGGGACGGGCACCGCAGAATCGAAGATCGACGCGCTGAACGACGCTGGCGTTCCCGTCGGGGACACCCCCGAGGAGGTCGCCGACAACGTCGAGGACTTGCTGTAGACTACACGCGCTGCTGCCCTTTTTCGAGACGGGCGACGTCGCGTTCGAGCCGGCGAGCGTACGTCGTTCTGAGCGAGCGGGCGTCCGCTTCGCCGACGTACTCCTGGCCGTCGAGGCGCTCGGTGAGCGGGTCGTAGGCATCGACCGCAAATCCCATTCCGTCGAGGTACGAGCGGACGCGATCCGCCCCCAGTCCCTCGTGGATGGCGGCGTCGGTGAGTTCGCGGACCACGTCGAACTCCGGCAACACCAGCCCGTCGTCGGTCGCGAACCCGTGGTGGCCCTCGATGGTGACGCTCTCGTTTGCCCGCTCTACGACCGCGTACATCTCCTCGGCGAGGCGGAGGATCTGACTCGGGAGCGTGGCGTCGGGCGAGCGCCACTCGACGGTGGGGTAGGCCTTCCGCAGTCGGACGGGGGTCCAGATGGTATCGTCGGGCGTGAAGTGGCGTTTGAACGTGCGCTCGTCGATCCCGGCATCGAGCGCGGCGCGCTCGAACTCGACGTAGCGCTCGGTGAGGCGGTCGTTCCACTCGGCGACGCTATCGACGTAGCTCCAGAGCTGGCCGTGATCGGGGAACTGGGCGTAGCCCCGCTTGCGGTAGATGTAGGGCCGTGCGCCGGCGGCGACCCGTCGGCCCTTGTAGTACGGCGAGGAGTTCGCCAGCGCGAGGGCTGGATCCAGCGCGACGAGCGCGTTCAACTGGTCGACGATGCGACGCTTCTCGAAGTGAATGTGCGTGCCCGCACAGTGTTTGGCATAGTCGAAGTCCTCACCGAGGACCCGGCGCTGGATGCGGCTTCGCTCCTCGGGAAACTGGGCGATGTCTCCGCCGTTGATCGGCGTGCCGAGCGGCACGAGTGCCTTTCGGCGTCGCTTCGCCTCGCGGATGGTTTCGGCCAGTCGTCCCACCAGTTCGTCGCGCAGTTCGTCGATCGACTCACACGGGGTCGTCTTTATCTCGAAGAGACAGTCGACGAACTCCTCTTCGACCTGTGGGGAGATCTCCGTCAGATCCCCGGGATCGGTCAGCGATCCGTCCCGGTCGATCACCCAGAACTCCACCTCGATGCTCGTTTTCATTGTGTTTCGTCCGGTCTCGACCGCTGCCGCCAGTAGCTCCGTACCCGAGAAACGATGGCAAGCGAGTCGTTCTCTCACACGGCTGGACGGGCTCGACTCCGACCGGATCGGAATCGTTCGAACGAACACCGAACCCCGGACACGGTTTCGATGTTTCTATTCAATCGTAGTGTCGCGGGACACCCCTATAACTCTTGTCGCGTCTTCGGGGGTATCGCGACAGTCCTAGAACGCGCCCGTCAGCGCGTCGAGTGTGACCCTCTTCGCGTTGATCGAAACGCTGTCGGATTCCTTGAACCCACTCCCGGTGAGGATCACCACGACGCGCTCTCCGGAGCCGATCTCGCCGCGCTCGAGTAGTCGTTCGAGACCGGCGTAGGCGACCGCCGAGGACGCCTCGACGCGAAAGCCCCCCTTGCGGGCGAGTCGTCGCTGGGCGGCGCGGATGGCATCGTCGGATACCGACACCGCCCCGCCATCCGTATCCCGCAGCGCCGCGAGCGCCCGATTTCCGCTCGGGGGGTCGGCGTTGGCGATCGAGTAGGCGATCGTCTCCCCACCCTCGATCGGGCTCACTTCCCGTCTGTCGGCCCCGAACGCCCGGACGATCGGGTCGCAGGCGCTCGCCTGAGAGGCGTACAGGCGGGGGCGTTCGTCGATCAGGCCGGCGGCGCGCAGTTCGAGGATCGCCTTCCAGATCCCGCTCAGTTGGCCGCCGCTAGACACCGGAAGGACGATCGCGTCGGGGACGTCGGACGCGAACGCCTCGCAGATCTCGTAGGCGACCGTCTTCTGGCCCGCGACCCGAAGCGGGGTATCGGAGTTGACGAAGTCAACCCCCTCTAGTTCTAAGGATCGCTCGTACAGACGACCGTACTCGCCCTCGACGCGCAGGATTTCGGGGCCGTAACGTGCAATATGGGCAAGACGCTCCTCGGGGATGTCGGCGGGGACACAGACCGTACATTCCAATCCCGCGCCGGCCGCACACGCGGCGGTGCTCATCGCCATGTTGCCATGCGAGACGGTCCCCACACGATCGATCCCGCGCTCGCGGGCGGAGGCGACCGCCAGCGCGCTGCCCCGGTCCTTGAAACTTCCCGTCGGGTTCTGCCCCTCGTCTTTCAGGTACAGTTCGACGCCGCCGGTATCGAGGCGGGGCGCCCGGACCAGCGGCGTGCCGCCGGCGGCGGCCCCGACGCCCGCGGGGGCCGCGGCGGGAAGCGAGTCGGCGTAGCGCCACATCCCCGGATCGCGTCGATCGGGCCACGCGACTTCCCCATGGTCGAACCAGAGGGGTTCGCCACACTCACAGCGCTTTCGCTCGGGAAAGGCGAACGAACGGCCACAGTCGTAACATCGGACGGTCGACATACGCGAGGCGACGGCGGGCGGCGAAAAGAGCCTACGGGTTAGAGGTAGGCGGCGTCCCAGCGCGTCGCCTTGCGGGTGTTCCCACACTCGTTGCAGACGATCCGGCCCGAGGCGTCCATCGCGTTGTCGAAACTCTCGCAGGCCGAACAGAACCAGCCGTAGCGCTCCTCGAGGTCCTCGTCGAGATAGGCGACGTGAAACGCTCCGCGCGATCCCACGGAGGCCTCCCGGTAGGCGACGTACAGCGTGGTTCCGTCCGCGTCCTCGTGGGGCTCGACCGCACGGCGATACCGCTCGCCTTCGGGAATATCGACCCAGACGTTCTCGGTGTACTCCTCGCCGGCGATCTCCTGGGTGTGGGTGTAGGCCGACTCGTAGCCCCGGCGCTCGTAGAACTCGTTGCCGGGTTCGTTCTCCGCGAAGACGAAGCCCTTGAACCGGTCGATTCCCTCCTCCTCGAACGTCTCGCGGACGTGTTCGTAGAGCTGCGAGCCGTAGCCCTCGCCGCGGTGTTCGGGATCGACGTGCAGCCAGTGGATCTCGCCGACGCGCTCGGGGAACTCGACGAGGTAACACTGAGCGAACGCGACGATCTCGCCGTCGACCTCGAGGACGGGAATCGAGACGTCGTCGGCCTCGTCGGAGATCAGTTCCTCGAGTCGGCCGTCGCCGTACCACTGCTCGACGGCGTCATCGATCGTTTGCTCCTCCAGAAAGTGTGCGTAGGACGTCCGCAGCGATTGGCGGGCCACCTCGCGGATGGCCGCGACGTCCGAACGGGTCGCGTCTCGGATTGCCATACCCCGTCTGTGGGTGCTCGCTACTAAACTGTTTTCCGCGAACGCAGGTATTTGCCGCCCGGGCGCCTCCTCGAGACATGAACCGCCGAACCGTCGCCCTCGCCGCCGGGATCGCCCTCTTCACCGCCGTTTCAGCGAGACGGCTCCATCGGGCACGTGCCGCCGAGCGCGTCCCGTACGAGGTGCTCGATCGGTTCGACGGCGTCGAACTCCGTCGCTATCCCCCGACGATAGCCGTCGAGACCACCGCCCCCGACGAGCGCGTGGCCTTCGGCCGGCTGTTCGAGTACATCAGCGGTGCGAACGAGCGACGCGAGGAGATCGCGATGACCGCCCCGGTCCGGACCGACAGAACCGAGGGCGTCGAGATCCCGATGACCGCGCCGGTCCGAACCACCGACGTGCCCGCGGACGGAAGCGTTCGGATGGCGTTTTACCTCCCGTCGGAATACGACCCCGAGGACGCACCGCTGCCCACGGACCCGTCGGTACGGCTCGTCGTCGACCCCGAGCGAACCCTCGGGATCGCGTCGTTCTCGTGGTACGCGACCGAGGACCGGACGCGGCGGATTACGGCTCGTCTCGCCGACGCGCTCGCCGACCGTGGGATCGCCACCGTCGGCGAGCCGGTCCTGTTGCGCTACGATCCGCCGCTGACCCCGCCGTTCATGCGGACCAACGAGGTCGCGGTCGTCCTCGAGGACCGATGACCCGCGCCGAGGGAAGGCTTATCCACCATCGGCGAGAGTGGCGTGTATGTTCGACACCGAGTTCGGAACCGGACCGGGGACGCTCTCGCCGGCCGTCCCCGTGGTGACGGCCCTGCTGGTCGCGCTGTTCGTGATCGGGTTGCTCTATCGGCTCGTCGGCTTGCTCTAGGCTACCGGATCTTCCGGAGGAGTTTCCGGAGCAGCTTCAGTGTGAAAACGCGTTTGAGCAGTCCTTTGAGTCCAGCGGTCATGTCCGTTCCCAGACCGGCGACGTACTAATAGGTTCACCCGTCAGTTGACGGGTCCGCCCGCGATCGGTCCGAGCGCAGGTGGGCCGAAAGCGACGAGAGCGACTCCTGCTGGGCGGTCGTCCGGTCGACGATATCGCCGCTCAGATCGGTTATCTCGTCGGACTGCTCGGTCACGTCCTCGACGGTCGCCGTGACCTCCTCGATCGTCGCGGCCTGCTGGTCGTTGGCCGCCACGACCTCCTCGATACCGTAGGCGGCCTCGTCGACCGCCTCCTCGATCCGCGAGAGCGCCGAGAACGCCTCGTCGATCTCGCCCGTGGCGTCCTCGACCAGCCGGTTCGACTGCTCTGCGGCCTCGACGGTGACCGCCGTCTGCTCCTGAACGCCGTCGAGGAGTGCGGTGATTTCAGTGGTGTGTGTCTTCGTCTCGTCGGCCAGTGATTTGATCTCGTTTGCGACGACCGCAAAGCCCGCACCGGCCTCGCCGGCGCGTGCGGCCTCGATCGAAGCGTTGAGCGCGAGCAGGTTCGTTTCGTCTGCGACGCGCTCGATCACCTCGACGACGTTCTCGATCGAGGCCATCCGCTCGTCGAGTTCGCGGACCGTCCCGGTGAGTCGGTCGCTCGTCGCGACGAGTTCGTCGGTCGCTTCGCGGGCGTTCTCGCTGGCGTCGGTACCGGCGCTCGTCGCCTGGGTCGCCGCGTCGGCGGCGTTCGAGACCTCAGCGGCGGTCGCCGCGACCTCCTGCATGTTCGCGCTGAACTCGCCCATCCCGTCGGCGACCGTCCGCAACGAGCGGTTCTGCTCGTCGGTCAGGGCGTCGATTTCGGTGGCTGCGCCGGCGGCGTCGTCGATGGTCACCGAGAGGGTCTCCGATTCGGCCTGCAGGTCGTCCATCAGCGCCTCGAAGCGGTCGGCCAGCCGGTTGGTCGCGTCGACCACGCCGAGGAGGTCCTCGCGGATGACTCCGGCTTCACAGTCGAAACTCGCGCGCGCCGAGTACTCGCCCGCGCTGAGTGCGCTCATCGTCTCGACGGTCTCCTCGACCAGCCGCTCCATTGCCTCGCCGCGGCGCTTCTCGTCGGTGACGTCCCGGACGGTCTCGACCGCGCCGACCAGTTCCTCGCCGTCGTACAGCGGCGTCGCCGTAAAGCGGATGTTTCGCTCCTCGCCGCGGGCGTTGAACATGGTGCTCTCGTCGCCGTAGGCCGTGCCCTCGGCGTCCGTCCGGGGCACGTCGAAGACCTCGTCGGCCGATTCGGGCGCCTCGATCACCTTATCGGCGAGCGTCTTCGCCCGACGGCCGTCCTGATAGAAGGCGGTGCTGGCTTCCGTTCGACCGATAATCTCCTCGCGCGGCGTCCCCGTGAACGCCGCCAGCGCCCCGTTCCACGCGACGACCCGGCGCTCGGCGTCGAGGACGAACGCGGGATACCGGATCCCGTCGAGCACCGCCTCGTACCCGACGCCGAGGGCGATCGATCCGTCCTCGGCCGTCTGATCCACAGCTGTCATTTAGTCAAAATTAATGTCTGAGAATATATATCTATTCGTCCAGCTATCACGTCGGATACTCGCGTACCGCCACAGAATCAGTGGGTCGGGGCGGATTCGAACCGCCGACTTCCTCCGTGTGAAGGAGGTATCATAACCGGACTAGATCACCGACCCGCAGCGAGTTGTTTCCCCGGACTCGACTTAAGGATTCTGTCTCCCGGCCCGCCGGTCGTGACACAACAGGTTTAATCCCCGCTCTGGTACCACGTGCCATGCCAGCGTGCAAGCGGGCGGTGGTGGACGGATGAACGACCTCCAGATGGTCGCGCTCGGCGAGGCGTCCGCGGACCTCGTCGTCGAGGGCGGACGGGTGTTACTCCCCGAACTGGGCGAGTTCCAGTCGCGGGCCGTCGCGGTCGTCAACAACCGCGTCGCGGCGCTCCCCGCGGACCCCGAGTCGGCGGTCGGCCCCGACACCGAGGTCATCCACGCCGACGGCAGGGCGGTCGTTCCGGGCTTTATCGACGCCCACACCCATCTCGACCTCCAGCAGTGTTACGAACTGGCCTACCACTACTCGCTGGAGGGCGGGACGACGACGGTGATCTCCGAGTGCTCGGGGTTCGGTTCGTTCGGCCCGTCCGGAATCGAGGAGTTCCTCGCGGCGACCGCCTACCTGCCGGTCACCGTACGGGCGACCCTCCCGCCGACCCCGCTGTTCGATACGTTCGAGCCCCCGGCGGCGACCGACGAGGAGGCGAGCGAACTGCTCGACCTGCTCGCGGACGACCGGGTGGTGGGGGTCGGCGAGAGCGGCTGGATCCACGCGGTCGGCCGCGATACGCCCGCCGAGGCGCTCTACGAGCGCGCCGGCGAGGTCGGCAAGCCGGTGACGGGTCACGCCGCGGGCTGTCGCGGGGCGGACCTCGCCGCCTTCGCCTCGATTATAGACGACGACCACGAGGCCATCACTCGCGAGGGAGTCATCGAGCGCGCCGAAAACGGGATCCACGTCGTCGGGCGGTGTGGGTCGGTTCGCGACGACATCGAGGCGCTGGCCGCGGCCATCGACAGGGTCGACCCCGCCGAGTGCTCGCTGTCGAGCGACGGCGTCTGGCCGCGCGATCTGACCGACGGGCACATGGATCGGGTGGTCCGCCGCGCCATCGAGGCCGGCATCGAACCGACGGACGCGATCCGGATGGCGACGCTCTCGCCGGCCCAACACTTCGGCCTCTCGGACCGCGGATCGCTCGCGCCGGGCAACGTCGCCGACGTGGTCGTGCTCTCGGACCTCGAAGGGGTGCGAGTCGAGACCGTCGTCAGCGGCGGGGAGGTGGTCGTCAGAAACGGCTCGGCCACTGTCGGCCCGCGCAACCGCGAGTACCCCCCGGAGTTCTACGACAGCGTCTCGATCCCGACCGATCCCGGGGCGTTTTCGACACCGGCCGACGGCGATTGGGTACGTGCGATCACGCTCGAAGGCGGACTCCTGACCGGTGAACAGCGCGTCTCGCCGGTCGTCGAGGGCGGCGGGTTCCGGCCGGATCCGGACGGGGACGTGCTCAAGGCCGCGTTGCTCGATCGGCGCGCCGACAGCGAGGGGGGGTTTACCGGCTTTCTGACGGGGCTGGGGCTGGAATCGGGTGCGGTGGCCACGTCGCTGGCCTGGGAGCGCCCCGGCGTGATCGTCGTCGGGGCCGACGAGCGCGAGATGGCCCGCGCCGCCGCGCGCGTCGCGGGGATGGGCGGCGGGTGGGCGGTCGCCGACGGGGAGATCGTCGCCGAACTCCCGCTGCGGGTCGGCGGGCTCTGCTCGGACCTCGACGTCGAGGAGACGGCGACGCTGACTGGCACGGTCGAGAGCGCGCTCCGGGCCCGCGGGGTCGGGGTCGACCGCCCACTGCTTGCGATCCAGACGCTCTCGTTTCCGGGCGTCCCCGCGCTGAAACTCTCGTTTTCGGGCTACGCCGACGTTCGGGCGCGCGAACTGGTCGGCCTTCGATAGGTCAGTACGTCGGGTTCTCCTCGCGGACGCCCTCGCGTTTGTTCACCGCCCGTGCGATCACGAACAGCGCGTCCGAGAGGCGATTGAGGTAGACGACGGCGACCTCGTTTATCGGTTCGTCCTCGGCGAGCGCGACGGCGCGGCGTTCGGCCCGCCGGACGACGGCGCGGGCGTGGTGCAGTTTCGCGCCCGTCTCGCTGCCCCCCGGGAGGACGAACTGCTGGAGGGGGTCGAGTTCCTCGTCGTAGGAATCGATCCACGCCTCCAACTGCTCGACGTGTGCCTCGCGCACGCGGTGGTCGTCCTCGTCGGGGTCGGGGTTCGCGAAGTCCGCCTGCAGGACGTGAAGGTGGTTTTGGATCCCCCGTAGCTGGTCGTCGACGTCGTCGTAGCCAGCCGGCCGCGCCGTCCCCACCAGCGCGTTGGCCTCGTCGACCGTGCCGTAGGCATCGATCCGGGGGCTGGTCTTCGAGACCCGTTCCATGGTCCGGAGGTCGGTCTGTCCCTCGTCGCCGCGGCCGGTGTAGACCTTCATACCGACGAGAGCGCGCGGACCCACTTAGCTTCCGAGGGCTCCCGGAAGGCCGTGCCGCAGCGACAAGCCCTAAACGCGCAAGCGGGGTAGAGGCCCCAATGGACGCCCGTCCTCGCTCGCGTCGGAGGCCGTCTACGGCGTGAGACGCGACCACACGATCGTACTCGCGGTCATCCTCAGCACCTTCTTCGTCGGCTTCGGCGGCGGCGTGGTCTTTCCGATCCTCCCGAACCTCGGGAGCATACTGGGGATCTCGCCGTTTCTCGTCGGGATCATCCTGAGTGCTAACCGATTTACGCGGACCGTCGCGAACACCCCCGCGGGTGCGCTCGTCGACCGGATCGGCACTCGTCGTCCCTTTATTACGGGATTGTTCGTCGAAGCCGTCGCCACCCTCGGGTATATCGCCGCGATGCTGTCTGCCTCCCCCGAGGCGTGGTTCCTGCTCGCACGCGTGATCTGGGGGATCGGCAGCGCGCTCGTGTTCGCGACGGCCTACACCATCGCCGCCGACGTGAGCACCGGCGCCTCGCGGGGCACCAACATGGGCGTCGTTCGGGGCGGGATGACGCTCGGCTTTCCCGCCGGCCTCGTGCTGGGCGGGGTCGTGAGCGAACTGTTCTCGATTCCCACAGCCTTCGCGCTCGCGGCGGCGTTCGCCCTCGTCGCGGGCGTGCTCGCGTCCGCGACCATTCCCGAAACCCACGTCAGCGGGGCCAAGACGGCGATCAAGCCCTGGGAAATCGAAACGACGGTCCCCGCGCTCACGGTCGGACTCGTCAACTTCGGGCTGTACTTCGCCTACCTCGGCGCGCTCTTCTCGACGCTCGTGCTCTTTCTGGCCGCGAACGACTTTTCCGTCTTCGAATACGGCCCGCAGGCCACCTCCGGCGTGCTCATGGCGATCACCGTCCTCTCGGCGTCGGTGTTGATGCTGGGCGGCGGGGTCGTAAGCGACCGCCTCGGAAGGCGCGTGCCCGTCCTCCTCGCCTTTCTGGCTGTTTCGTTCGTCGGCTTTCTCCTGCTCACCGTTGCGGGCTCGGTCGGCGGCCTGCTGCTTGCCTGCGTGTTTATCGGCGCGGGCCAGGGCGGCACCAGCGGCCCGCTGATCGCCCTACTCGCGGATCTGACCCCCGAGGACCGGACGGGGCGGGCGATGGGCACGAACAACGTCCTCGGGGACATCGGCGGGGGTCTCGGGCCGGTGCTCTCTTTGCCGCTGGTCGAATCGGTCGGCTTCTCGCCGGTGTACGCGGCGTGTGCGGTCATTCCGTTGCTCGCGGGCGCGATCCTCGTCTACGGCGTCTACCGTCAGACCGGCAGCGTCAGCCCTCGGACCACCGTCAGCGAGTGATCCGACGCCGCGGTCTGTCGCGCTCTCTGCTACGGCTGGGACGAGGAATCATCACGGTTAAGCGCCGGCGCGTTCGAGGACCGGTATGCAGGAACTCGACCACGACTGTCCGGAGTGCGGGGCCGAACGCACGTTCTACCGGGCGGCGAGCACGACGCTCCATCTGGGCGAGAAGGTAAAGTGGCACTGTCCCGACTGTGACTACGGGTTCGTCCAGATCAACGGGATCGACTCCAGCCAGGCCTGATCGCACGCCGCCTCACGGACCCACAGGAGGTCCATAGGGGTATATAGCCCACATAGTAGCAGTAAAGCTACAGCCCTCCCAGAATTACCCGTATGAGTTCGGAGCCGCCGATCCGGTTCGGATTCGTCTGTGTCCAGAACGCCGGCCGTAGCCAGATGGCCACCGCGTTCGCGGAGCGCGAACGCGAGCGGCGGGGACTGGGCGAGGACCTCGCCATCGTCACCGGCGGGACGCTGCCGGCCGAGGCGGTCCACGGGGAGGTGATCGAGGCGATGGCCGACCTCGACATCGACCTCTCCGATCGCGCGCCCCGCGAGATCTCCGAAGCGGAACTCGAATCCTGTACCGCCGTCGCGACCATGGGCTGTTCGACGCTCGATCTCGACGCCGAGACCGACGTGCGCGACTGGGACCTCCCCGACCCGGACGGGAAGGACCCCGAGGAGGTGCGGGCCATCCGCGACGAGATCGCGAACCGGGTGGAAGCGCTGTTCGACGAGTACTTCGCCGAGATCGAACCCGAGCAGTAGCCGGGCCGACGACCCGACGGCACGCTCGATTATGAGTCGCTGCTACGGTCTTCGGGCCTCGATGGTCGCCGAGACGACGAACTCGCTCGGGTCGCGCTCGTCGGACCACTCGCGAATGAACTCCTCGCTGTCGTCTTTCGGGTCGATTCCGACGTCCTCGAAGCCCGCCGCCGCGAGCATCGCTTCGAGTCCCTCGATCGTCGCGGCACCCGCCACGCAGGCCGCGACGCTTTCGGGGTCGGCCCGTAGCCCGTCGAGGGGCTCGGCCGTGCGCACGAGGTCCGAGACGGCCAGTCGCCCGCCCGGACGCAGGACGCGAAAGGCCTCCGCGAACACCCTCGGCTTGTCCGCCGAGAGGTTGATCACGCAGTTCGAGACGATCGCGTCGACGCTTTCGTCCGCGACCGGCAGGTGTTCGATCTCGCCGAGGCGAAAGCTCACGGTCCCGGCGTCGTTCTTCTCGGCGTTCTTTCGTGCCTTCTCGACCATCTCGGGGGTCATATCGACGCCGATGACGCGGCCCTCGGGGCCGACCCGGCGGGCTGCCAGAAAGCAATCGAACCCGCCGCCCGAACCGAGATCGAGGACCGTCTCGCCGGGCCGCAGATCCGCGATCGCGGTCGGGTTCCCACAGCCCAACCCGAGGTTCGCCTCGCCCGCGACCGCTCCGATCTCGTCGGACGAGTAGCCCAGTCGCTCGCTCGCCTCCTCGGACGAGCCACTACACGACCCCGAGGATCCGGAATCACAGCACCCCTCCGAGTCCCCCGTGGCGATCGTCGCGTACCGCTCGCGGACGGCCGCGCGCTGCTCGGCCGGATCGATTCCACCGGTCATCGCCGCTCACTCCGGACGGCGTCGAGGGTCTCGATCACGGCTCGTGCACGCTCGGTCGGCCGGTAGTAGCGCCACCGCCCCTCCTTTCGGCGCTCGACGAGGCCGGCGTCGTACAGCGCACCCAGCGCCTGGCTGACCGCGCTCTGGCTCACGGGAAGCGCCCTCTCGATCTCACAGGCACAGCGTTCGCCCTCCGCATCCGCGAGCACTCGAAGCGCCTCGTAGCGCGTCTCGCTTGCGAGCGCCGACAGCAATCGCACGTCCGCCTCGACGACAGCGGCGTCCGGTTGCGGTGCCGGAGAACAGCATCCCTCCCCGTCTGTCGGAGTCGATACAGCCTCCTGAAACTGGTTCGTCTCGACCATATTAGTGTATTCTAATATAAGCAGTTGCTAATATAGCTGTTGCGGTCGGCTACCGATGAGCGCGCCGGAACCCTTATTTGAGTAATCGGACAACTGTTTGTATGGCCGAAGCGACGAGTCGGATCGAGCGCTATCTGGCAGACGAGCTCGGAGAGTGTCGTAGCGAGGACCTCCAGAAGCGCCTCGACGAACTGGACGAACTCGACGCGCTGGTCGACGAGGAGGCGCTCTCGACAGACGTCGGGGCCCTCGCGGCGCTGGGCAACGAGACGCGATACCGACTCGTCCGGCTGCTGGTGGAAGCCGACAGCGAACTGTGTGTCTGTGAGCTCACGCCGCTGATGGACGTCAGCGACAGCGCCGTGAGCCACGCGCTCGCGAAGCTCGTTGATACCGACCTCGTCACCAAACGTAAGGACGGACGGTGGCGCAAGTACCGGGCGACTCCGCGTGCGAGCGCGCTTCTGGTCGTTCTCGACGGTACCCGTTGATCCGCCCTTTCCATTGATAGTTCGACCCGGTCGCAGACTACACCGACGACCCGTGCCGGTAGCAATGGATTTATGAATGACTGTATATTCAATTGAAATATGGTTCAATCATTCGGCGAACGGATGACGCGGAACGACGGCTCGACCGTCTCGAGTGGAATCGATCGACCGAGCAACGAGAGCCGGAAACAGCGCGAGGGAATCGGAACCACCGGCGCGTTCGGCCAGCGGTCGGGGAGTTCTGACCTCCTCTTTCTCGAAGGGGTCCTCCCCGAACGCGACGGAAACGTGTTGAACACTCATTCAATTGATGAGCAAACTGTGGCGTGTCTCGACCGTCTCGAAGCGATGCTCGATAGGCGAGGTGCGACGCTGGAGAACGTGATGAAGGTCGAAGTCCAGTTGACCGACCTCGACGTGCGCGAGGCGGTCGACGAGGTCTACCGGGCGCGCTTCGACGGCGAGTTCCCGCCGCGGACGACCGTCGGGGTCTGCTCGCTGCCCGGTGGAGCGGGGATCCAACTGGACGTCGTCGCCGCCGAGGAGTGAGCACGATACCGATGAGACAGATACTGGAACACCCACGCGACCGAGTCGAATCGAGTCGGACAACGACGACCACCGCATCTCCGGGGAAGACGCGATGAGCGTCGAGCACGACCACGGACCCGGTTGTGACTGTGAGGCCTGTGGCGATCCGCGCTCGATGGACTTCTTGGACAAGTACCTCACCGTCTGGATCTTCGCCGCGATGGCTATCGGCGTCGGCCTCGGCTTCGTCGCGCCCTCCATCGTCGGCCCGATCCGGGAGTTCCACCTCGTCGAGATCGGCCTCGTGGTGATGATGTACCCGCCGCTCGCGAAGGCCGACTACTCGCAGTTGCCGACCGTGTTTCGTAACTGGCGCGTGCTGGGGCTCAGTCTGATCCAGAACTGGCTGATCGGACCGACGCTGATGTTCTCGCTCGCGGTGGTCTTCTTCGGCGGGCTCGTCCCGGGTCTGCCCGCGCGCCCGGAGTTCTTCCTCGGGCTGGTGTTCATCGGGATGGCCCGCTGTATCGCGATGGTGCTGGTCTGGAACGAACTCGCGGAGGGCTCGCCCGAGTACGTCACCGGGCTGGTGGCGTTCAACAGCCTGTTTCAGATCCTCACCTACGGGGTGTACGTCTGGTTTTTCGCGCTCGTTCTCCCGCCGATTCTGGGCATGGAATCGCTCGTCGCAGGTATCACGACCTTCGACATCACCCCGATGCAGGTGATCCAGGCGATCGTCGTCTTCCTTGGGATTCCCTTCGCCGCCGGGTTCCTCTCGCGGTATCTGGGGACCCGAACGAAAAGCGAGGAGTGGTACGACGAGCAGTTCGTTCCGAGGATCGATCCCTTGACCTTGATCGCGCTGCTGTTCACCGTGATCGTGATGTTCGCCACGCAGGGCGAGAACATCGTCGCTTCGCCGGGCGACGTGCTGTTGATCGCGGTGCCGCTGACGATCTACTTCGTCGTGATGTTCTTCGTGAGCTTCGGAATGGGTCGGGGAATCGGTGCGGACTACTCGACGACGACCGCGATCGGATTCACCGCCGCCTCGAACAACTTTGAACTCGCGATCGCCGTCGCGGTCGCGGTCTTCGGCGTCGGCTCCGGCGTCGCCTTCGCGACCGTCGTCGGCCCGCTGATCGAGGTGCCGGTGTTGCTCGCGCTGGTCCACGTCGCGCTGTACCTCCAGCGCCGACTCGACTGGACGGGCTCGGAGAGCGGGCGCTCGGATGCGGTGAGGCGAGAAGGGGCGGTTTCGGAGCGCTCCGACGACGACTGAACGGCCGTCTATTTCGAGAGCGTCGCCGCGAAATCGTCGACCGGGATCACCGAGTAATCCACGGTGAGGACGTCGCCCGTCGCCCGGACCTTCCCGACGAACTGCGAGATCGACTCCAGATCGCCCTCGAGGACGAACAGCTCCATGCAGTAGTGATCGCCGACGTGACTGTGGAAGTTCGAGGCGACCAGCGACTCGTGTTCGTGGCGCAGACGCATCATGCGCTCCTCGACGGTCGTCGTCTCGTAGTCGAACAGCACGGTCACGACGCCCATCAGGTCGTGGCCCTCGAGTTCACGGTCCTGAAACTCGCCCAGCAGGTTCCGAGAGGCCTCCCGAACCACCTCGCTGCGGCCGGTGTAGCCGTGGTCGTCCGCGAACTCGTCAATCCTGTTCAGAAGCTCCTCGGGCATCGAGACGCTAACGACGGTCATGTATTAATCGAAGGGAGGGTAGATAGTAAGAGTTGCTAACTGACCCCCCGAGAGTGCCGGCCAGTTATGAACTGTCGTCGAGGGACTGCCACGAGAGCCGGAGGTTCCGTGCGGCCTCCGTCTGGTCGATCCGTCCGGCGGTTGTTCGTTCGGGGGCTGTCTCGACCGCCGCTCGATCCTCGCTCGCGACCGCGTTGAACGCCGCGGCGAGTTGGTCGAGCGACCGTCTGTTCTCGATCTCGGTCGGCTCGGTCATCAGCGCCTCTCCGACGAGTTCGGGCCATTTGGTGGTGGGGGGGTGGACACCGTAATCGAGCATTCGCTTTGCGACGTCGGCGGCGTCCTGTTCGCCCGCGCTCGCGACGAACTCGTGGTGGAACGGGCTGTATGGAACCTCGTACTCGATCCGGCTCCCGAGGTAGTTCGCGTTGAGCACGGCCTTCGCGCTCGCATCGGCAAGGCCCCCGTCACCCAGCCGGGCGATGTAGGCATACGCCTTGATGAGGACGAGCCAGTTGCCCATGAAGCCGTGGACCTTGCCGATGGTGCTCTCGGGCTCGAACAGCTCGTAACCACTGTCGCCCCCTCGGACGTGCGGGCTGGGCAGGAACTCCGCGAGCTCCTCGACCACGCCGACGGGGCCCGCGCCGGGGCCGCCCCCGCCGTGGGGCGTCGCGAACGTCTTGTGGACGTTGTAGTGCATGACGTCGAAACCCATGTCACCGGGGCGCGCCCGCCCAAGGAGGGCGTTCAGGTTCGCACCGTCGTAGTAGAGCAAGCCGCCGACGTCGTGGACCATCCCTGCGATCTCCTCGATCTCGCGCTCGAACAGCCCCAGCGTATTGGGGTTCGTAAGCATCAGCGCCGCGGTCTCCTCGGAGAGGGCGGCTTCGAGGGCGTCGAGATCGACCCGGCCGTCCTCGCCGGAAGGGAGTTCGACGACGTCGTAGCCGCCGAGTGCGGCGCTCGCGAAATTCGTTCCATGGGCCGCGTCGGGGATCACGACCTCCGTGCGCTCATCGTCGCGTGACTCGTGATACGCCTTCGCGATCAGGATGCCGACGAACTCGCCGGCCGCACCCGCGGGCGGCTGAAGGGTGACGGCGTCCATGCCGCCGATGCGCCCGAGTTGCTCTTCGAGTCGCGCGAGGAGTTCGAGAGTTCCCTGAACGCTTCCCGGCGAGCGATCCGGGTGGACCCCGGCCGACGACAGCGCCGCGACGTCTTCTGTGAACTTGGGGTTGTACTTCATCGTACAGCTGCCCAGCGGGTAGGGGCCGCTATCGACTCCGTAGTTCATCTGGGACAGGCGGGTGTAGTGGCGCGCGAGCTCGGGTTCTGAGAGCTCGGGAAGCGTTAGCGAGTCCCGTTTCAGGTCGTCCGGGAGGGGAACGTCGTCAGTATCGACGGTCTCCTCGTTCTTCTCGGCGAGCAGCGGCTCGTACCCCTCGTCGTCCGTGTTCCAGCGCGCTTGCGTGTATTCGAGCGTCATTTGGCGGCCTCCCTGAACGCGGTGACCAGCGCGTCCGCTTTCTTGCGATTGGTCTCGGTTACACAGACCTGCACGAGGTGATCGTCGATCGCGTGGACCGCAAAGCCGTACTCCTCTAGGGTTTCGCGGACCGCTTCGGCGGGCTGGTCGGTCCGGGCGACGAACTCCCGGAAATGGTGGCGGTCGTGGACCGGGGCCTGGACCCCGACGATGTCGTCGAGACGGTCGGCCAGCTCGGCAGGCGCCTCCAGACAGTCGCTCGCGAGGTCGACGAGCCCGGAGGGCCCGAGCGAGGCCGCGTGGATCGCGGTCCGAAGCGCGACCCACGCCTGGTTCGTACAGATATTGCTGGTTGCGCGCTCGCGCCGGATGTGCTGTTCGCGCGTCTGGAGCGTCAGCGTGTAGGCCCGTTCACCCGCTGAATCGGTACTCGCACCCACCAGCCGTCCGGGGACCTGCCGGACGAACCCCTCGCGGGTGGCGAAAAGGCCGAGCCCCATCCCGTAGCTCGTGCCCAGTCCCAGCGTCGCGGCGTCCCCGATCACCACATCGGCGCCGACGTTCGCGGGCTCTTCGAGCACGGAGAGGGCGACCGGATCCGAGCCCAGAACGAACAGCGCGTCCTCGTCGTGGGCGATGTCGGCGATCGCTCCCAGCCCTTCTTCGACGGTCCCCCGGACGGTGGGGCTCTCGGCGTAGATCATCACCGTCCCCTCGCTCGCGAGGTCCGCGAGCGCCTCCCGGTCTGCGTTGGCGTCCTCGTAAGGATACGTCTCGACGGTCAGTCCCGCGCCCTCGGTGTAGTTTTCGAGCACCGAGCGACGTTCCTCGCGGAGCAACTCGGGGACCAGAACGGTCGAACCGCTCGTTTCCCGCACCCTGTCCGCAAGCGTCGCGGCCTCACCGAGCGCCGTCGCGGCGTCGTACATCGAGCAGTTCGCGACCTCCAATCCGGTGAGTTCGACGAGCATCGACTGGTACTCGAAGAGCACCTGGAGAAAGCCCTGGGTGATCTCGGGTTGGTACTGGGTGTAGCTCGTGAGGAACTCCGAGCGATCGGCGAGGTGATCGACCAACGACGGGACGTAGTGGTCGTAGTGCCCGCGTCCGAGGAACTCCGTGAGGTCGTCGTTTCTCCCCAGGAGCGCCCGCATCTCCGTTCTGATCTCGCGCTCGCTTCGCGGCTCGATCCCGAACTCGCCGTCGAACCGGATCGGTTCGGGGATGTCGAAGAGGTCCTCGATGCTCTCGGCGCCGACCGCCTCGAGCATCGCGGCCGTCTCCCCGTCTGTGTGGGGTGCGAAGGGACTACCGCGGCTGTGTCGTGTCATCATACATCGTCAAAAGCGTAGCGTTCGTCCGCCGGTTCATGGCGGCTCTTACGGGTACGAGTACATGAACGGCGGGGTTTCGCTACTCGATCTGCTCGCGGTACTCCGCCGCCGACAGCACCCCGTCGAGGTCGTCCGCGACGTCGAGTTCGAGCATCCAGCCCTCGCCGAACGGGTCGTCGTTGACGAGTTCTGGCCGGTCGAACAGCGCCTCATTGACCGCGGTCACCGTGCCGCTTGCGGGCGAATAGAGGTCCGAGACGGCCTTGATCGACTCGACGACGCCGAACTCCTCCTCTTGGGTGAGATCCTCGCCCTCGTTGGGGAGTTCGACGAACACCACGTCGCCGAGTTCGTCCTGTGCGAACTCGCTGATTCCGACTCGCCCGGTCTCGGGGTCGATCCATTCGTGTGAGGCCAGATAGTACAGGTCCTCGGGTACCTCGAAGCTCATTACCTATCACCGAGGAAGCCGGGGGCTTCAATCCTTGCCCTTTTGTCCGTCCCGCGGATCCGCACCGCGACCTCGGTTCCCTCCTCGGCGTAGTCGGTAGGAACGTAGCCCAACCCGATGGGTTCACCCAGCGTGGGACTCATCGTCCCGCTGGTGACCTCGCCGACCGGCTCCCCGTCGGCGCGGATCTCGTAGCACTGTCGCGGGATTCCACGCTCCTCGAGGCGGATGCCGACGAACAGTTCCTCGGGACCGTTCTCGTCGACGCGCGCGAGCGCGTCCCGACCGACGAACTCGGTATCCAGATCGACAGTGAAGCCCACGCGCGCCTCGTAGGGGTTTCTGGGGTTTTCCTCCGAGTGAAAGTCCTGGCCCGAAAGCAGGAAGCCCGCCTCGATCCGGAGGGTGTCGCGGGCACCGAGTCCACAGGGCTGGCAGTCGAACTCCTCCCACACCCCTTCGGCACCGTCCCACGGCACGAGCGCCTCGTAGCCGTCCTCGCCGGTGTAGCCGGTGCGAGCGAACAGACACTCCGTGCCCGCGACCTCGGCGCGCGTGATCGAGAACCGGGAGAGGTCCCGCAGTCCCTCGCCAGCCGCTTTAGAAACGAGGGCCGCCGCGTCGGGGCCCTGGATCGCGAACATCGCCCACTCGTCGGTTCGGTTCTCGACTGCACAGTCGAGGTCCCACTCCGCTCGATGCTCGACCCACCGCTCCTCCATCTCCCCGTCGTGGCCCGCGTTCGGGATGAACAAGAACTCTTCCTCTGCGAGGCGGTAGATCACGGTGTCGTCGAGGATGACACCCTCCTCGTTCGTGATCGTCGAGTACTGGGCGCGCCCTACGGAGAGGGACTCGACGTCGTTGGTCGTCAGTCCTTGGAGGAGCGTGGCGGCGTCCGGCCCCGAGACCTCGATCTCACCCATGTGCGAGACGTCGAAGATCCCGGCCGACTCGCGGACGGCCTCGTGTTCGGTTCGGATGGAGTCGAACTCGACGGGCATCGCCCACCCACCGAAGGGGGTGAACTTCGCGCCCCGCTCCTCGTGGGTGGTGTACAGCGGCGGTTCTTGCTCGGACATACCTCCGGTGTCGCACGCGAGGGGCTAAGGGTTTCCCTCCGATCCCGCCGAAACTTCGATACGGTTTTGGGGGGCCTCCACGGTGGGAAACGCATGGTCGGGGGTTTACGACAGGTCGTGAGGCGGCTCCGGAGCGAGCGCTCGGAGCGCCGGCGGGTCGGATTGCTCGTCGACGGGCCCAACGTGCTGCGCGAGGAGTTCGACGTGGATCTGGACGACGTGCGTGCCGTCGGCGACGACGCCGGCACCCTCGTCGCGACGCGACTCTACCTCGACGAACACGCCACGCCCGGACTGATTCAGGCCGCCGAAGCCCGCGGGTACGAGGTGGTCATCACCAGCGGCGACGTCGACGTGAAACTCGCGATCGACGCCACCGAACTCGTCTATACCGACGCGGTCGACACCCTGATGGTCGTCTCGCGGGACACCGACTTCAAGCCCGTCCTCGAGAAGGCAGCCAAACGGGGGATCCACACCGTCGCGGTCGCACCCGGTACGTACGGGCGCTCGGACGCACTGCGCAACGCCGCCCAGGAGGCGGTCCTGCTCGACGGCGATACGTAGGCCCTTTCGGGTGCGCACGCGAAGGCCGGGTATGGAGCCGATCCTCGACGATCACATGCACCTCGATCCCGATCACGGTCAGGGGGTCGAGGCCGTCAAAGACTTTTCGAGAGCCGGCGGCACCCACCTGCTCGTCGTCAACAAACCCTCCTGGCACCTCGGGGATCTGCCCGACGCGGGTGCGGATTTCGAGTCCGTCTTCGAGACGACGCTGGGGGCCGTCGCCGAGGCCACCGACGTCCTCGATGGGTGTGCGTGGCCGATCCTCGGCGTCCATCCGGGACTGATCTCACAACTGACCGACGCGGGCCACACACCCGAGGAGGCGGGTGAGATCATGCGCGCGGGGCTGGATCGCGCCGGGGAGTACGTCGCGAGCGGGGCGGCGCTTGGCCTCAAGTCCGGCCGACCGCATTACGAGGTGAGCGAGGCCGTCTGGAAGGCCTCGAACGCGGTCCTCAAACACGCCCTTTCGCTCGGCGCGGACCACGAGTGTGCGGTTCAACTCCACACCGAGGGTAGCGAAGACCTCACCGAGATCGCTGAGTGGGCCGAGGAGCGTGGCTTACCCGCTCACCGCGTCGTCAAGCACTACGCGAACGGCCGATTGAAGGGTCCGACCCCGAGCGTCATTTGTCAGAGGGACGAACTCCGGCGCGCGGCCGAATCGAACGCGCCCTTCATGATGGAGACCGATTTCATCGACGATCCCGACCGTCCGGGGGCGGTGCTGGGACCCAAGACCGTCCCCCGACGGGTGACCTGGCTCCGCGAGGAGGGCTACGAGGGGGCGATCCGGACCGCCCACGTCGAGACACCCGAGGAAGTCTACGGGATCGATACGGTCAGCACACTGGACGAGTAGAGAAAGGGCTTTGAACGCGGGTCGACACCTCTCGGTATGAGCACCCCGCCCGAAGCGTTCTACTCCGAGGAACGCTGGCAGAACTGGATCGACCGCTTGAAAGCCGAGGACATCGACCCCGAGGACGAGGACTCGGCGCGCCTGCTTCTCAACCTGCAGGACGACGCCGCCATCGCCGTCGCGAAGATCGTCAGCGCCCACGAGGAGGGCGAGTTGAGCGAGGAGGAGGCCGTCGAGGAACTCGCGGAGGTCCGGGAGATCGTCCTCTCGGACGTCGAGGTCGAGAACGAGGAAACCGCCTTCCTGATCGACGGCGTCCAGACCAGTCTCGTCTGTGTCTTCGCTGCCGCCGAGGAGTTCATCCTCCGGGGCGCGAGCGAGGAAGCCACCGTCGAGGAGTACGTCCACGCCGCTGCCGACGCCGAGGCCGAGGAGGACTTCGACGCGGCTCTTGGCTACTGCGCGCAGGGCGGTACCCGGATCATCGACGGCGAGGATCTGGACGTGAGCGTCGGCGAGGAGATCGAGTACGGCTTCGTCGCCGAGTGGGTCAACGGCCTCGACAGCCTTCAGAGCGCGATGCGCGACCCCGAAGTCATCGAGGAAGAGGACGAGGACTGAGGACCGACCGGCCCACGCGACGGTTTTCGCGGACCCGCCCGCCCGAGAGCCCGACAGCGGCCCGATTATTTCGTCGATCGTCGAATCAATAGTCGACAGACCCATATAATCCGCACGATAGTTACGACACATGACAGACGTCGGTATCGACGCCATCGAGATCCGAACCGGGAAGCTCAAGCTCGATCTGCCGAACACCTTCGCGCCGGCGAAGGGTGAGGATCCCGAGAAGTACACCAAGGGCCTCGGACTGAACGCGAGTTCGTTTCCCGACACCTACGAGGACATCGTCACGATGGGCGCGAACGCCGCCCACCGCCTGATGGAACGCGAGGGGCTCGGGCCCGAGGACATCGGGCGGATCGACGTCGCGACCGAGAGCTCCTTCGACAACTCGAAGCCCGTTTCGACCTACATCGCGGGCTGTCTGGAGGCCGTCTTCGACGGGGAGTTCAGCCACGCCAACAAGGGCGAACGCAAGTTCGCCTGTCTGGCGGGCACCCAGTCGATCGACGACGCCTACAACTGGATCAAGGCCGGGCGACACAGGGGTCGCTCGGCGCTCGTGATCGCGACCGACACCGCACTGTACGCCAGAAACGACCCCGGCGAGGCCACACAGGGGGGCGGTGCCGTCGCCATGCTCATCTCCGAGGAGCCCGACCTCGTGGCGCTCTCGACCGAGCAGGGCTACGGGAGCGCCGACGAGACCGACTTCCTCAAACCGAACCAGCAGTTCCCCTCGGTCGACGGCAAGCGTTCCGTGCAGGTGTATCTCTCCCGGATGCGCGAGGCCCTGGAGGACTTCGAGAGCGTCGCCGGGCGCACGCACACCGAGGACTTCACGTACATCCCGTTTCACACCCCGTTCCCGGGGATGGTCCGGAAGGCCGCGCTCTTCGGCTATCGTCACATGATCCGCGACACCCAGAAGGAAGACGAGTTGGCCGGGGAGATCGGTCGCCAGCCCCGCGAAGAGGCCTTCGACGACGACGGGACGTTCGAAGAAGCGCTCAGCGAGTACATGGACGGGCTCAAACGCACCGACGCCTATCAGGAGTGGTACGCGCGGGTCGTCGATCCCACGCTTTCGATCTCGCGGGAGGTCGGCAACTGGTACACCGGTTCGGTCCACCTCGCCCGGGCGAGCGCACTCAAGACCGCCGCCGAGGAGGGACGCGACCTGGCCGGCGAGCGCCTGCTCGTTGGATCCTACGGCAGCGGCGCGCAGGCCGAGATCCACGCCGAGACCGTCCAGGAGGGCTGGACCGAGAAGATCGAGGCGATGACCGTCGACGAGGGGATCGAGAAGCGGTACGACCTCTCCTATGACGAGTACGAGCGCGTCCACGACGTCCACAACCACGACGTCGAGACCGACGCGGACGTCGAGGAGTTCACCGCGCCCGAAGCCGAGTTCGTCTTCGACGGCTGGGGCCGGATGGGCGAACGCAAGTACCGCTTCGTCGAGTAGACCGTCGGACGCTCAGAACAGCGGTTCGTTCTCGCCCCGACCGACCGCGTAGCCGAGCGCGTTCGAGAGGATCGTGTGCCCGAGCATCGAGACGCTGTGATCGAGCAGACCGAACGGGTGAAGGTGGGCCTGACTGCTCGGGGGCAGCAGGCTTCCGATCACGTGGACGTTTCCGATCGAGCCGACGGCGACGCCGCCGCCGATGGTCGCGGCGACCGACCCCCCGGCGGCCTCGAAGACCTCGGGAACGACGGACGTGACCGGCGCTTCCTCCCCGATGGCGTAGCCCTTCGGCGCGAGCGTCCAGAGTTCGCGTTCGATCCCGCGGGTCTCGGCCAGCAGGGGGTGCTCACTCGCCCGGTACTCGTCGAGCGCGGCGAACTCCCGCCGACCGGTGGTGATCGCACGGGAGCCGATCACCGAGAGCGACCCGGCGTGCAGATCGCAGAGCAACTCGACACCCGAATCGGTGAGCACGAGCGAGCCGCCGGCCTCGACGTACTCGTCGATCGCTTCCGGGGCTTCGAACGAGTCGTGGATCAGGACCACGGCGTCGTAGACCGGCCGGTCGCCGTCAGTGAGGACGCCCGAGGCGACCTCCGCCGGCGAGACGAACTCGACGCTTCCCTCGGCGAACTCGGCGTAGGACTCGAAATACGACAGCGGGTTCGTCTCGTAGAGGCGCTGTTCGTACCCCAGTACGTCCCGCGGGTCCGGCGGGTCGGCGCTTGCATCCGAGACGACCGCATCGACCAGCACGGCGACCTCGGCGCGGACCGACCGCGGGTTCGAGATCGCCACGCGCCACTGGCCCACGGCGGGGTCGGCGACGGTCCAACTCGGGTCCCGGCCCGACGTGGTGCTCGTGCCGTCGAAGGCGTGGCGTTCTGCCCCGTCGGGACCGAAGACCGTCGCGTGAAGCGGTTCGGTCCCGTCGGCACGGAGGCGAAGGGATATCTCGTCGGTCGGCGCCGAGACGCCGAACGTGACCGTCTCGTCGCCCCGCGGGTCGATCTCCGCAGTGGTACGGGTCTCCTCGGAGCGCGCGCCGACGAACGAGAGCGCGTCCGAGGACCGAGCGAGGTCGTCGGTGGTGACGACCGCGGTCGAGCCCTCCCCCGAGATCGACGGGTCCCGGTCGGCGGGGGCCTCGCGGCTGGCCGCCCGGAGCGCGCCGAGGTACGCACCGACCTGCACGTCGAGCAGTTCGGGGCTGTACTCCAGTCGCATCGGCGAGATCGTGTTCGAGAAGGCCATCTCGAGGGCGATCGACTTCGCGCCGAGCCCGCCGGCCTCCTCGGGGTGGGCCGCCCAGCCCAGCAACGCGCCCGTGGTGCTGTATCCGAGGGTGTCGTAGACCGTTCCGAAGTCGTACAGCGACTCGGGCACCATCGCCTCCGCGTCGGGGACCTCCCCACCCTCCTCGCGGACGGGATCGTAGCGCTCGGCCCCGATCGAGAGCGCCTCGCGGTTCTCCTCGAGCGAGCCGATCTCCGCTTCGAGTTCCGCCCCGATCGCGCGGTTGAGCAGGTCCATCTCCGCGAGTCGACGGTGGTCGTACTGGGCGTTTGCGACCAGCGAGACGACGAACTGCTCGGACCAGTGCATCCCGTGGAGGTCACAGAACAGTTCGACGTTCTCGTACCCACGCATGTGCCGGGCGATCGAGAGCGCGTCGGGTGCGTGCTCGGCGACGCGCTCGGGGATATCCCCGTCGACGCCGGGGGCGTCGTCGATGAGGTCCGCCCCGTCCGGGTCCGCCGGGTAGTGGACCGGGTCGATCCGGCCCGCGGTCGGGTACTGGCGATTCGGATCGACCCCAGTCGCGCTCACGCGTTCGAAGCCGTCGTCCGGGCTCGGATACCGAGGCTCCCGGGCGACCCACCCGTCCGGGTTCGCGTACAGGAACACGAGTACGGCGTCGTCGAGGCGGTCCTCGACGGCCGGCTCCTCGCCCGCGAGTACCCGCTCGATGAACCGGCTCCCGGCCTCGACGCCGACGCGCTCGTCGCCGTGGATCGAGAGGGTGTAGACGAGCTTGTCCTTCTCCTCGAACGAAGAGTCGTTCCCGACGTCGTTGGTCAGTTCGGCCACCCACAGGTCCTTCGGGTCCGTATCGCCCTCGAACAGGTCCCGGTGGCCGGGGCTCTCGCCGACCGAGGTGAGCGCGAGCCGCTCGGGGTGGGCCTCCGCGAGCGCCGCAAGGCCGGCCTCACACTCCTCGAAGCCGATGTAGCCGACGCTGTCCTCGACGGCCGGAAACACCCTCGAGGGGAACACACCGAGCTTCCAGAACGGGTTCGCCCCCGGCGCGTACTCGAGTTCCGAGACGCCCCCGACGTCGAGGACCGTCGCGACTGCCGCCCCGTCGAGTCGGCCGTAGGCCGCGGGTTCGGGCTCTCTGGTCTCGCGGTAGGCTTCGATCCCGTCGAGCGCGGAGAGCGCCTCGAATGCCGACCCGTCGTCGATTCGGATCAGCGTCGGGATACGGTACTCCTCGGGGGTGTGGTTCCTGACGAACTCGTAGAGATCGCCCGTCTTCTCGGAGGTGTGATCGCTGTGTGCGCTGCCCGGTAACGCGAGCGCGCCGGCTGTCATGGCCGACAACTGGACGAATCGTCGCCGGGAGACCGGTACGTCAGAAAATCGGCCGTCCGCAACTGATCTCTTCATTATCGAGTATGAGTTAGTATGTAACTTTACTCTATTTGAATAGGATTTATGTATTCAACATTATAACAAATCGAGCAGGTCTGAAACATTTCTCCGACGGTACGTATCCGTATCGTGATATGCGATACATTGATTAGTTGGATTGACAACACTACTGACGAGGGGGAACATGGAGCTACCACTGGTGGACCGACGGGGGGACTCGCGCATCGACACGACGCTCCGGACTGCGACGGAGGGCTACCACCGCGGTCGGGCACTCCGCAACCGGACCTCGATGGCCCTCCGGCGAAAGCGACGGAACTACGACGTCGGGACCGTCTCGGAAGCCGACTTCGAGTCCGTGCTGGATTCGCACGCGGGGACCGACGCCGTCTTCGTTCACGTCGGTCTGCGCGACATCAGCCGAGCGTTCGACCGGGACCCCTACGTATTCCTCCTGAATCGACTCGACGACCGCTTCGGGTCGATACTCAACCCGGGATTCACGCCCGCGTTTCGGTCGGTCGACGGGGGAATCTACCACAAACGACACTCGATGCCGAGATTTGGGGCGTTCTCGCGGCTGTTTCTCGAGGACTGTGAGTACCGGACCGACGACCCGACGAACTCGATTTTGGTCCGGGGACCCTACCGGTTCGACGACTGCCGTCAGGACGACACCTGGGCGGCCGACGGCTGTTTCGCCAAACTGGATCGGGAGAACGTCCAGTATCTGAACGTCGGAACCGACTGGCTTCGCTCCTCGCACATCCACTACCTCGAAAACCGCCTGAACGTGCCCTACGTCGAGATCGTCGAGTACGAGGGAGTGATCTGTCGCGAGGACGGGAGTTGTGAGTCGATCACCCACCGTTCGCACGAGTATACGATGGCGATGACGTGGAACCGGGCGAAGATCCGCGAGGACCTCGAACGTGCGGGCGTCCTCGATAGCTACGATCTGAACGGCTTGCAGGTCTTCGCGTTTCGCGCCCGCGATATCCGGCAGGTACTCACGCCGAAGATCCTCGCCGACCCGTACTATCTCGTCACTTGAGGGAGCTCCCCCAGCCGTTCGAGGGTCGTCTCGATGTCCGTATTACAGACCGCGAGCGAGAACCCATCGACCCGCGCGAGATCGGGAGCGTGCTCCCAGAGGTCGTCCTCCGAAAGCCCGTGGAGGACGACCGCGTTCGGCGTCGGGTTCACGACGCGCATCGCCACTAGCGGGGATTCGCCCCGCGTGACGCCGGTAAACACCAGCGCGCGGTTTGTACTTTGCCCGTAGAGGCGGTAGAACTCCTCGCTCGACAGCCTCGTGATCGCCTCGATGCTGTCGATTACGGTGTGACCGCTGATGCGATCCGAGTTGCCCGATACGAGTTCGGTGGCGTCGATCGCGTCGTAGAAACGCGCCAGCGGGATCGTCGTGGGGTACTCCCGGAGGTCCTGAACGATGTCGCTCTCGAAGCCCGCCGAGATCACGCGCGCGTACTGGCGGATCCGGCCGCCGCCTCGGCGCTCGTCGATGTCGAGCAACGCGGTGACGATCCGCCGGACGACCGCGATCCCCGGACTCTCGCGACGGCCGCTCTCGTAGTCGCTGATCACCGACGAGGAGATCGAGAGCTCCTCGGCGAGTTCGGTCTGGGAGACCGTAAAGTCGCTGCGCCACTTTCGCAACGTGGCTCCGGGATCCTCGCTGAGGGTGATCTCCCCGGCGACCTTCTCGGCGAGTTCCTCCCGCGGCGAGCGGGAACTCACGACCGGCCCCCGGTATTGCTCGTGACGAACATTGCTTCGACGATCGTCTACAACACACACATAGCTGTCGGTACCGATACGGAGCACTCTCCTGACGTTCGGTAGCGAACAGACTCATATAGGAACGAATGGTACGTGGTATCATGCCACCTGTGACGGTCCACATCGCTCTGGGCGGACTGATCGGTGCGGTGCTTCTCGCGGATCACTTCGATACGCGAGCCATCTTCGTCGTGATGGGGGCGGCGGCCGTTCCCGACCTCGACGTGTTCGTCGGGTTCGTGATCCCCGGCGCCCATCGGGCGGCGTTGCACTCGGTGTTGTTTCCGATCATGCTCTCCGTTCTTCTGATCTGGGATGTCTACTGGCGCGAGCGCTCGTTCGTGTCCGGTCGCTGGGGGACTTACGGCGTTCAGGTGTGTTGGGTCGCCATCGTCTCGATGACGCTTGCACACATCGTCCTCGACTCGTTCGGCTCCGGAATCAACGCTTTCTGGCCGGTGTACGACCGGTATTACATGATCACGGGGGACCTGGTGTTCTGGCACGACGGGGGGTTCACCGTTGACGTCCTCAACGTCGTCGAACTCGGAACGACCGCCGACACCCACTACGGGACCGGGTTCGATACGGTCCGGGCCAACGGGCGCCGATTCCCCGTCGCCCTGACCGGCGAACAGTTCGTGCTATTGGTCGCAAGCGGTGCGGCCATCACGAGACGGATCGTCGAGGACCTCCGGACGACCACCACCGCACGCACCGCCGAGTATCTGAGCGAGGACTAACGACAACTCGAAACGCGGGCCCCGCGAAGACGAGCCATGGAGACCAGACCGTACGAACCCGGAACGGACGACGACGATCTGTGGACGCTCAAAGCAGCCTTCGAGCGCGGACTCGGCGCGGAAACCGGCGGCGAGACGAAGGAAACGACCTACGAGGCGAAACTCACCGACGCGTACCGCGAGCGGTATCTCGCATGGGTCGGGCGCTGTGTCGCGGACGATCCGCGCTGTCTGACCGTCGCCGAGGACGACGGCCTCGTTGGCTACGTCTTCGTCCTCCCGGAGCGACTGGCGATGATCTGGGACGCTGCGGTGGTGAACGAACTCTACGTCGCCCCCGAACACCGGGGGACCGGCGTCGCCGACGACCTGATGGCGGCGGCGTGTGCGCTCGCACGCGAGCAGACCCTCCCGCTTGAACGCCTTGTCCTCGACGTCGACCCCGCCAACGCCCGTGCGCGCGCCTTTTACGACCGCCACGGCTTCGAGCCGTGGGGCGAGATGATCGCCCGTCCGCTCGAATAAAGCGGAGCCGACGATACGAAATCCCGGGTTCCGTAATCCTTACTACTGACTGACCGTTCAGTTAGGACATGGACGGACCAGCGAATCGAAAGCGGCCGTGGCTCGCGGCCGCACTCGCCGTTCCGGTGATCGGGTTCGGGCACATCTACCTCCGGCGCTGGAAGCGCGCGTTCGGCTGGTTGCTCGTCGTCACCGCGGTGTCGACGCTGTTCGTTCCGGCGAGCGCGCTCGAGAGTCCGGCCGCACTCGTGGCGGCACCTTTCCGGGAGGTGTTTCCGCTAGCCCTCGCCGCCGCCGCGAGCGTGGTTGACGCCTACCTGATCGCACGCCGTGAACGATTCGCCGAGGAGATCCGGGAGTCCCGCCGCTGTCCGCACTGTGCTCGCGAACTCTCGGCCGAGGTGGGTTTTTGCGAGTGGTGTGGGTCGGACCTCCCGGTGACCGACGGTCACGAACGCTGACGGGTTCGGCGCGCGCTTCGTGCCATTCAAGCACCCGCACCGATAAACACCGGTAATGATTCTGCGGGACGCGCGCCTGTTCGACGGGCGCGAGGAAGTCACGGCGGACGGAGCGATCCGTATGGACCCTGAGTCGGGGTTGATCGAGGCGGTCGGCGACGCCGAGCCACAGGGCGAGGAGTCCGTGCTCTCGCTGTCGGGCCACACGATACTGCCCGGCCTGGTCGATGCCCACGTTCACTTCTCCCTGTCGGGGCAGGCGACCGTCGAAGACGTCGTCGGGCAGAGCGACGCCGAACTCACGCTGAGCGAGGTGAAAAACGCCCGGACGACCCTCGAATCGGGCGTGACGAGCGTACGCGCGATGGGCGCTCGCGACCTCGACGTCGTCCTCAAACGCGCGATCGACCGCGGGGACGTCCCCGGACCCCGTACCCTCGCGAACTGTCGCTCGATCACGATTACGGGCGGGCACGGCCACCACCTCGGTCGGGAGGTCGACGGGCCCACCGAGTGTCGACGGGCGGTCCGCGAGCAGGTCAAACAGGGGGCGGGCTTCATCAAGTTCATGGCGACCGGCGGCGTGACGACGCCCGGAACCGACCCCGAGACGCTCGCCTTTACCCGCGAGGAACTGGAGGCGCTGATCGACGAGGCCCACCGGCGGGGGGTCCACGTGGCGACCCACGCCCACGGTGCCGAGGGGATCAAGGCCGCGGCCGCGGCGGGCGTCGACACGGTCGAGCACGGCACGTTCATGGACGAGGAGGCGATCGACATGCTCGTCACCAACGACGTGACGCTCGTGCCGACCCTTTCGGCGCCCTACCGGATCGCACGCAACGCAGAGCAGGCGACCGAGGAGAGCTCACAGAAGACCAGTAACGTCTACGAACGCCACATCGAGTCGTTCAAACGAGCCTACGAGGCGGGCGTGAACATCGCGGGCGGCACCGACGTCGGTACCCCGTTCAACTACCACGGGACCAACAGCACGGAGATCTCCTTTATGGTCGAACACGGGATGAGTGAGGCGGAAGCGATCGAGGCGATGACTGCGAGCGCCGCTGACGTGGTCGGCCTCGACGTGGGCGTCCTCGAACCCGGGAAATACGCCGACCTGCTCGTGGTCGAGGGCAACCCCTTGGAGGACGTCTCGTTGCTCCGCGAGCCGACGGCGGTTCTCAAAGGTGGGGCGGTCGTCGCGGGCGAGTTGCCGGACGGGGAGTAAGCTCAGCCTTCGAAGGAAACGGCCGTGCGTTCCTCCGAGACGGCATCGGACCACTCTTCTTGTGAAACGCTGTAGCGGTGCGCGTCGTGGACTTCGCCGTCGGCGTCGACGAGATGGTTTCTCAGCCGGCCTTCGTATCGCCCACCGAAGCGCTCGACGTACTTCTCGATGGCTCGTTTCGACTGCTCGTTGCCGGAGAAATGAGCTACCGAGACGAGTTCGAGGTCGAGCCGTGAGAACGCGAGGGCGAACAGGGCGGCCGCGCGCTCGCCGGAGTACCCACGCCCCCAGAACGGCTTTCGCAGCCAGATGCCGAGGTCCGCGGCGTGCTTGTCCCACTCGAAGTGCAAGCCAGTTGTTCCGGCGAACTCGCCCGTCCCCGCCTCGCCCTCACGGGGGAAGAGAGCATAGATGGCGTCCTCGCGCTGTTCCCACCGCTCCTCGAACTCGCCGAGGACGTCCCACGTCTCCTTCGGGGTGGTGTGGGGGTTCCACGAGATATGCTGCGTCTCCTCCTCGATGTCGTCGCCGTTCGCGAAATGCTCGTAGGCTTCGAGGGGATCGACCAGCTCACGAGTCAGTCGCTCGAGTCTGAGGCGATCCGTCGCGATCGTCTCGGGGAACATGACGGCTCTTCGCAACCCACGGTAAAACCGTTGTGTGCGTCACTCGATCAGACGCTCTTCGAGCACCTCGGCGATTCGTGCGTTGGTCTCGGGGCTGTAGTGACCGCCCTCGCCGCGCTGGACGTACAGAGACTCGGGGTCGCCCGAGAGGTGCTCGGCCATGTCGATCGTTTCCAGGTCGGGATAGCGCTCGTCGAGCCGGTCCATGAGGTCGCCGTAGATCGGGCCACGGTCGGCCTCGTGGGCTGCGTATCGGAGCTGCTGGACCATGACGAACGTCGGCGTGAAGTCGTGTTCGTCGGCGTACGAAACGAACTCGCCGATCAGCGCGTCGAAGAGGTCCGCCTTCTCCTCGAACAGTCGCTCGTGATAGCGCACGCGGGACTGTTCGAGCCGCAGGGTCGTCGCGGCCTGGCGCGCGCCGAGGTCGACCCCCGGGATCGAGATCCCGTACTCGCTTTCGAGGTCCATTCCCGCGGCGTAGAGCGCGTACTTGACCTGGTCGGGGTCGTCGAGGAAGTCGGTTGCGTAGGGGAAACTGGCGAGGTGCGGTTTGAACCAGTTCTCGTAGTGGCCGTCGTGGGTCCGGAGGAAGGGCGCACGGGATTCGAGGTCAAGGAGGTCTTCTTTCTCGTCGACGGGGCTCTCGAGGAGTTCGAGTTCGCCGTCCCGGAGTTCGTAGCGCGGTTTGACCGCCAGCACGTTCCCGAACTCCTGGTAGTGCTTCCAGACCGAGAGGATCCGGGCAATCGAGGAGGCGGTCACGACGATACAGACGTGATCGGTCGGGTCCTCGGGGTACTGGCGTTTCATCCGCAAGAGCGCCTGATCGAGGCCGTAGTTACCCCCGCCGTAGTTGCCGACGTGGGCGTCTATCCTCCGTGCGAGGCGGTTCTGGAAGGTATCCTCGTCGTCGACCTCCCGGCAAAAGCAGTACGAGTCGCCGTACGTCGAGACCGCGCCGCGGCCCTCATCGCGGTCAGCGGCGGGACAGACCCGGCTGCCGTACTCGTCGGTCGAGTAGGTGACGACGCTCTCGACCTCCTCGCCGGGGAGGTGATCGCCCGTGTCTTTCTGTTTTTGCTGATCGGGCTGGGGGACCCACCCGAGATCGGGGTCGAAGCTGGTGTACTTTCCGAGCAGCCCGGAGCTGATCTCGGGGAACTCCTCCAGCACCACGGTCGGCATGCTACCCAGTCCCTCTCCGTAGCGTTCGAGGGCGCGCTGGGAGACGACCTCCGCGGCGATTGCGAGAGCGACGACACCGAGCGCTATTGGAACGACGGTTACCATCGCTTCCGGCTATCCGGACGGGGCATAAAGGCGTTCTGCCGGATTCCGTTCAGGAGTTCGCAACCACTAAACGCGCCTCGGCCCTCCCTCCGGTAATGGCCGATTGGACGGAGACGTACCGCCCCTCGACGCTGTCGGAGGTGCGGGGCAACGACAAGGCCCGCGACGCGTTCCGCGAGTGGGCCGAGAGCTGGGAGGACCACCAGAAAGCGGTCATCCTCCACGGGAGCCCCGGCGTCGGGAAGACCTCGGCGGCCCACGCGCTTGCGAACGACCTAGGCTGGCCGACGATCGAACTCAACGCCTCGGATCAGCGAAAGGCCGACATCGTGAAACGGATCGCCGGCGAGGCGGCAAAGAGCGGCACCCTCACCGGCGGGACCGCGGGCCGGCGGCTTGTGATCCTCGACGAAGCAGACAACTTCCACGGGAACGTCGACTACGGCGGCTCGCGCGCGGTCACGGACGTAATCAAGTCGGCGAACCAGCCGGTTGTCCTGATCGCAAACGAGTTCTACGACATGTCCCAGAACCTGCGAAACAGCTGTGAAACCGTCGAGTTTCGGGACGTCTCGAAGCGCTCGATCGTCCCCGTGTTGCGGGACATCTGCCGACAGGAAGGCATCGAATTCGAAGCCGAAGCTCTGGAGGCGATCGCCGAAAACACCGACGGCGACCTGCGCTCGGCGGTCAACGACCTGCAGGCGCTCGCCGAACGCGAGGATCGCCTCACCGCCGAGGCGGTCGTCACGGGTGAGCGCGACCGCACCAAGGGGATCTTCGACTTCCTCGACGAGGTGATCAAGGAGAAAGGGGCACAGGAGGCGCTCTATGCCTCCTATGAGGTCGACGAGACGCCCGACGACCTCATCAACTGGATCGAGGACAACGTCCCCAAGGACTTCGCGGGGAGGGAACTCGCCGACGCCTACAGCGCCCTCGCGCGGGCGGACCGGTGGCTCGGGCGGGTGCGTGCGACGCAGAACTACTCGTACTGGCGCTACGCGGGCGACAACATGACCGCCGGGGTCGCCGCCGCCCGCCGCGAGCCGAAAGGGGGATGGACCCGGTATGGCCCGCCGAGTTACTGGCGCAAACTCGGGAGTTCCCGGGGTGCGCGCGACCGCCGGGACTACGTCGCCCAAAAGATCGCCGAATCCGGTGGCGTGAGCATGTCGAGTGCCCGCCGAGAGGTCCTGCCCTACCTCGCCGCGATGACCCATCACTGTAAGAATCGCGAACTCACGGTGGCGATGACCGCCCGATACGAACTGGACGCCGAACACGTCGCCTTCGTCACCGGCAGCGGGAAGGACACCAACAAGGTCCAGGACATCGTCGCGGACGCAGAGCGCCTACGCGAGGAGGCCGCTGTCGAGAGCTCGGGCGGGGCATTCGAGGGTGCGCGCCGAACGTACGCCGAAGAGGACCCGACGGCCGAGAAGTCGGCGTCACCTGACGCCGATACCGAGTCGATGGAAACCGACGACGACGAGCAGGCCGACGCCAGTGACTCGCAGTCGGGTCTGGGCGACTTCATGTGAGGCCCGGTCGATAGGGCCGTCGTAACTATATGTTAGCAGTTCGAACGGTAGCGTCTATGTCCTCCACCGAACTCCGCGTTACTTGCCCGCACTGTGGCGCCCCGACCGCGGCGACGATGACCCCGTCGCCTGAGAACGGCCGGCTGACTGGCAGCGTCGAGAGTTGTCTCGACTGTGAGAGCGCGTTCGAACTGTACTACTACTGAGCCTGCGGGCTGGCCGCGGCCGGTTCGATCCGAGCGGTGAGCCACGCGGCGGCGACGGCGATCAGGAACGCGGCGGCCATCGCCGTCGCATCGAGCAGTTGGATCAGGTCGGTGTAGACGTACCGGCCCAACAGGAGTTGGGCGGCGAGTGTCGCGGCCCCGACGCCCGCAAGCAGGCGCACCCGCGAGAGGCGGGACGCGGTCGCTTCGAGGAGACCCGACCAGACGGCTGCTGCAAGCAGCGTCGCGAACAGTGCGAGGCCGATCGCATAGTAAATCGCCTGTACGGCCGCCGTGTGGTCGACCAGCGTCCCCGGCGAGAGCGCGACGAGGACCGGAAACAGCCCAACGGCGACGAACAGCGCGGATCGGACTCGTCTGATACTCGCGATATCGGCGACGTACCACAGCGTCGCGAGCACGAGCGATCCGAAGATCGTGAGTGCGGTGAGAAAGTGCGCCGTAAGGTAGAACAACGAGTAATCGAGCACCGTCCCGGCCCCCAGCAACGCCTGAACGGGATACAGCGCGAGGGCGGTGGTCATCGCCAGTCGGATCCGACGGCCGTCCTGCCAGCGCCAGGCCCCGTAGGTCGCGCCGATCACGACGAACCCGGCGATCATGGCGATCAGGCGGTGGAACCACTCGATGAAACTGGGCCAGTTGGCGGGAAACAGCCCGAAGACGGCGCCGTCACACAGCGGCCAACGCCCTGCACAGGTCAGGCCGGCACCCGAAGCGGCAGTATAGATACCGATCAACAACAGGACGTACGTGAGGCCGGTCGTCGCCAACAGGAGGGACCGCAGTCGGTCGCGGCTCATCGTCGCCCCCGTGTCGTGACTCGCGTCATGGCTATCGTCCGGATTTCGGGGCCGGCCGCACATAGGTCTGTCCAACCGGGAACGGTCCCCGGCAGTTTTGGTCCTGCCGGGCGATTCGCGACCATGAAACGGACCCGACTAGACGCCTACCGGATGCGCCACGACCTCGATTCGATCTGGCTCGCCCGGCCGGAGAACTTCGCGTGGCTCACCGGCGGGACCAACGTCGTCGACCGCGCGGGCGACCTCGGCGTCGCCGCCGCGGGCTATGACGGCCACGAGGTCACCGTCATCACCGACAACATCGAGGCCGCGCGGCTCGCGGAGGAGGAACTCTCTGACGAGCGGATCGTGACCTACGACTGGTACTCCGGCTCGCTCGCCGATGCGGTCGCTTCCTACACCGACGGACGGGCGGCCGCGGACTTCCGGGTGCCCGGTTTCCGTCACGTCGATATCTCGGCGCTTCGCTACCCGCTGACGGACGGCGACATCGAGACGTATCGCGAACTCGGTCGCGAGACAGCCGAGGTCCTCGAAGGGGTCTGTCGGGAGCTCGAACCCACCAGTACGGAACGTGAGGTGGCCGCCGACCTCCGAGGGGAGCTCGCCGAGCAGGGGATCGACTCGCCAGTAGCGCTCGTCGGCGGGGCGAAACGCGCCCGCGAGTACCGCCATTACACGCCGACGACGAAGAAGCTCGGGAAGTACGCGCTCGTCTCGGTGACCGCCCGTCGGGACGGTCTGCACGCCAGTTGTACCCGCACCGTGGCGTTCGACGCCCCCGAGTGGCTCGAATCGCGTCACGAGGCGGCAACGAAGGTGGAAACGGCGGCACTAGCCGCGACTCGACAGGTGGGGCGAACCGGCGGCAAAGCCCGCGAGGTCTTCGAGGCGATTCAAGAAGCTTACCGCGAGGTGAGCTATCCTCGCGAGTGGAAACACCACCACCAGGGCGGGGCAGCGGGCTATCAGGGACGGGAGTGGATCGCCACCCCGTGGCACGACGGGGAGGTGACGCTCCCGATGGCCTACGCGTGGAACCCCACGGTGCAGGGTGCGAAAAGCGAGGATACGGTGCTAGTAAGGGAAGACGAACCGGAGGTCCTGACGACGACGGGCGAGTGGCCGACTCGGTCGGTCTCGAAGGGGGGGCTGGAGCTCGAACGGCCGGCGGTTCTGGAACTCGACTAGTCGCTCGCGTGGCGGTCGGCGCGTGACGGCGGCGGGACGCCCGGCGTGCTGCTCACAGGGGGCGTCTCGGGTCGGACACACCGGTCGGGTTCGCGGTTGACGTGGGCGTACTCCTTCGGCGAGTTCGCGAGCGGGTGGGCAGGGTTGTCGGTCCCGTCGATCACCGCTGCGCGCAGTTCCCCGAACCCGGCGATGCGCGCGCGGATTCCGCGCCAGTGGTTCTGGCTGGCGAGCGGGACGCGTATCTCACCGGGACCCCAGCCGTCGTGAGTGAGCGCGGCGCTGTTGACGTTCGTCGCCAGACTGTCGTGATCGGTGAGGACACCGATGCGGGCGGTCGATGGAGCACGGGCGGCCAGTACGTCCAGCCCGAAGTGAAGCGCCTGGTACTCGGCGACGTTGTTGTCGGTCGCCGTCGTCGGGAGAGCAAAGCGCGCCACGCGCGTGCCGTCGCGCGTCTCGATGACGACCCCCATCCCTGCGCGATGGTC
Source organism: Halalkalicoccus jeotgali B3 (assembly GCF_000196895.1). Classification (NCBI taxonomy): domain Archaea; kingdom Methanobacteriati; phylum Methanobacteriota; class Halobacteria; order Halobacteriales; family Halalkalicoccaceae; genus Halalkalicoccus; species Halalkalicoccus jeotgali. The sequence goes on along the minus strand of NC_014297.1, from coordinate 1,248,941 downwards.
GTGGAGGTGATAGGACCCGTCGGTCGCGACGTAGAAGTCCCGGTGGTGGGTTCGCGGCGGGTGGGCGACGTGGGGGGTCGGCGCGCTGTCGAAGCGATCTCGGAGGGACCGGCGGCCATAGGCGGCCATACCTCCAGTATGACGGCGATTCTATATAAATATGGCCCAGAGTCGAGCCCTTCAAGGCGGTCGCCCCGACAGTTCCGACGTGAGCCGGTACCGAACCGTCGCCTCGTTTCTCCTGTTGGCGGTCGCCTGGGGGACCGCCTTCGTCGCCATCAGGGCCGGTCTCGAGTACTTCCCGCCCGTGCTCTTTGCCGCCCTCCGGTACGACCTCGCGGCGGCGTTCATGCTTGCCTACGCCGCCTACGCGACCGACCGACCCGTTCCCCGCACTCGCGAGGAGTGGCTCGCGGTCGGGATCGGCGGCACCCTACTGATCGCCGCGTATCACGCCTTTCTCTTCGTCGGCCAACAGAGCGTTACCAGCGCGATGGCGGCCGTGATCGTCAGCCTCTCGCCCGTTCTGACGACCGCCTTCGCACGCGTTTTGCTCCCGAGCGAGCGTCTCGCGCCCGCCGGCCTCCTCGGGATGGCGCTCGGACTGGCCGGCGTCGCGATCCTCTCGCGTCCGGATCCCGGGAACGTCCTCTCTGCGGACGTGATCGCGACGGGGCTGATCCTGGCCGGTGCGGCCGCCTTCGCCCTCGGAAGCGTCCTGCTCAGACGGGCCGAGGCCGAACTCCCGATCGAAACGCTGGAGGGCTGGTCGATGGCGCTGGGCGCGCTGTTGATGCATGCCCTCTCCGTCTGGATGCCGGGTGAGGCTTTCGCGGCCGTCGAGTGGAGTTCCGAGGCCGTCCTCGCGCTCGCCTACCTCGCGGTCGTCTCGAGCGCGGTCGGCTTTCTCCTGTATTTCGACCTGCTCGAACGGCTTGGACCGATCGAGATCAACCTCGTCTCCTACGTCGTTCCGGTCGTCACGGCGATCGCCGGGTGGCTGTTGCTCGCCGAGGCGCTCGATCCAGCGACCATCGGGGGCTTTTTGATTATCTTCGTCGGCTTTTGCCTGATCAAGCGCCGCCAACTCGTCGCTGAACTCCCCGCGATGCGGGCCGCGATAACCGACCGACTGTAACCTATATACTTATGATTTTGGCATTTCAAATTTGAAAGTGGACAAATGTAATGCTTTTCGCTGTACTGAGAGCCGACGCTCCCTCGGCCGTCGGCTACGCTTACGCCGCCCTCCGCCACAATATTTCATAATAAGTCAGCAAGAAAATATATACGGGCCCGGGAGTAACACGAGCCATGACCGCTGCTATCGAAACGAGAGGACTGACCAAACGCTACGGCGAGGAAACCGCGGTCGACGATCTCACCCTCTCGATCGAATCGGGGAGCGTCTATGGGTTTCTGGGGCCCAACGGCGCAGGAAAGACGACGACGATGCGGATGCTCACGACGCTTACCCGGCCCACCAGCGGCACCGCACGCGTCGCCGGGGCCTCTATCGAGCACCGCGATAGCGTCACGCCCCACATCGGCTACTTGCCCGACGAGCCCCCCTGTACGACGAGTTGACGGGCCGCGAACAGTTGACATATATCGCCGGTCTCCGCGACGTCCCCGAGACGGAAGCCCGCGAGCGGATGACCGAACTGTTCGAGCGCTTCGACCTCGTCGAGGGCGCCGACAAGCGCATCGACTCGTACTCGACGGGGATGCGAAAGAAACTCGGTATCATGCAGGCGGTTCTCCACCGCCCGCAGGTCGTATTCCTCGACGAACCGACGACGGGCCTGGATCCACGGGCCGCCCGGACCATGCGCGATACCATCGCGGAGCTCGCCGCCCAGGAGATGACGATCCTCCTCTCGACGCACATCCTCCCCGTCGTCGACGAACTCGCCGACGCCGTGGGCGTGATTCACGACGGACGTCTCGTCGCGGAGGGGTCGCCCGACGACCTGAAACGGCGCGCGGAAACCGGCAAACAGCGGAGTCTGGAGGACGCCTTCCTCGAGGTAACCCACGAGACGCCACAGGCGGCGGTTCCGGATCAGAGACCATCCGGAGACGAAGAACCCGAAACCGCCCGTGAACACGACCGGTAGACGTTCGTTTTCCCGACCGAACAGTCCGGCCATACGTCACTGTCCCGGCGAACGATTCGACGGATCCGACGAACCGGCTCCAGGGAGTGTCCGACTTTTCGCCCCGGAACGCACTCGATACGACGAACGAACAGTAGTCGTCTAGCGTCGATTATACCGGTGACCGCCAACGATCGAAGCGGCGTGAACGGCGAGCAACGCGAGAAACGCGGTGAGTTGGGCCGTCGAGCCGAGCCCGCTGACCAACAACGGGAGATACAGAAACGGAAGGGCAATCGCGCTCCAGAAGGCGACCGCCTCGACCGGACGGGCGAGGGCCGCGGCATCGAATCGACTCGCATGATCGGTGGGCTGTTCGGGGTCCGCGCAGCCGGACGTGTTGTCCGTGTGAATGGAGGGTACTGACATCGGGGACACCTCGTGTCTGTTTTCCTATGTGTTAGACAAGTACATATAATGACACGAGATTTCATTCCGTTTTTCTTCATTTTACCGAATTGATACACTACTAACGACGTTTCACGACTGGCGTAGATCTAGTAAGAAAGTTTATACTTTCAGCAGAGCTAGTTGTTCCTATCTCGACTTCTCGAGCACGATCGAGATCGACCTCCGGGCCGGAGCCACGACGGTCCCGATCGCGAGCAACACCAAACCGACCGCACGGACGCGCCGTTCAGTTCGCTCGTCCCCATCGAACTCCGCGGCCAGCACTTGCCGGTAGGCACGACGGGCGACCGCGAGCAACGGTCGCGGTGCGAGGAGGTGTGTGAGTCCGGCGAGGACGAACCCGCCGCCGACGGTCGCGGTATCGAGACGGACCATACCTCGAGAAGGGGACCGAGAGGTAAAACCGTCTCCGGTGGGCCTCCGGGCCGAACGATGGCCGGCGACTACCGCACGACGGTGACTGGACACGGTGAGCGTCGAACGACGGTTTCGGCGACGCTCCCCAACAGGATGCGCGAGACGCCGTCGCGTCCATGACTCCCCATGACGACGTGATCGACGTCGTTGTCCTCGGCGTACTCGACGATGGCCCGTGCGGGTCGACCGAGCACGGTTTGGGTCTCGAGCGCGACGTCGCCGTCGGCCGCGAGCGCGCGAACCCGATCGAACCGTTCCTCGGCACGCTCCTCTTCGACCTCCATCCAGCGGTCGGCGTACGATGCCATCCCCATCTCAGTCCCGCCGGCACTCATCTCCGCCGGATCGAGAACGGTGAGCGCGATCAGGGTCGCGTCGGGGAACTCGCGGATAGCGTATTCGAACGACTCCTGTGCCTGTGGCGAGCCATCGATCGGGACAAGGACGCGCTGTGCCATACGTCCCCCATCACCGCCCCATCAATTATACTCTGTGCCTAACCGTGTTTAGTGAGACACTTCGAGAGACCGATCAATTCGACGGGTTCGGAGTTGTCCGGCGAGTAGGCGACCATCTGGCCCTTTTCCATGTAAGGAACCTTTCCCGCGAGGCTCGTGGGGATGTTCACCGCCGAGATGGCGTCCTCGTCACCGAGGTTGAGGACGAGTTTGGTGTTTACCTGCTTGAAGACGGCGTCGGCGATGTCCTGTGGGTCCTGTGTGATGAGAAAGAGCCCTAACCGTTCCTTGCGCCCCTGCTTTGCGGCCTCCGCGAACTTCCCGATCACTTTCCCGCCCTGTGCGCTTTCCGCACCGCTGAGGAAGTTGTGGGCCTCGTCCATCCCCAGTACGAGCGGCGTCTCCTTGATTCGGTCGAATGAGGGGTCGTTCGAGAGTTTCTGGTCGACGAGCAGGCTCGCGAGTGCGAGGACGACGACCTCCGTGGCTCGCGAGTCGTTGATGTGGTAGGTCGGGACCACCGAGAGGCCGCCCGGACGGACGAACTCGTGGACGAGGTCGGTGATCGCGGGGACGTCCTGATCGAAGACGCTGTCAAACCCGTAGGCGCGGCGTTTAACCGCGTCGAAGGTCGCCTCGTGGACGCGACCGCTTTCGTCGAGTTCCTCGCGCAACGCGGGGTCGTCGAGGAAGCTCTTGAACGCCCGGTAGGTCCCCGAATCGCCGTACTGTTTGAAGAAACGATCGAGCAGGTAGGTCAGCGCGTTGAACTGGTTGTCGTTGAGGTCGCTCCCGGCGACAAGCCACTTGTTGGCCCGGACCATCGAGAACGGGATCGTGAACTCGACCTGTTCGGCGTGGTGCCCGTCGGCCGCATACGAGGAATCGCCGACGGCCGGAACGAACGCTTTCGTGTCACTATGCCCGCCGTAGGCGATTCCCTCGCGCTCGTAGGCGCGCTCGTCCTCGCTCCCGACGGCGGGGTTGTCGTCGTGCATCTGGGCGTACTCGTCCTGCGGGTCGAACTGAACGACCGCCGGCGATATCGTCCGACCGTCGTCGAGTTCGTACTCGCGGTCGGAACCGAGGTACTGCCGGAGGACGTTCTTCGCACCGTGGGTCTTGCCCGAGCCGGTGCCGCCGGCGACGAGCGTGTGACGGAAGACCAGCGGGTCGCCCGCCCCGTAGTCGTCCTTCAAGCGGTAGTCGATCGTCGGCGGTTCGGCGGCGGTCCGGACCTTCTCACCCCCGACCGCGAGATGGCCCACGAAGACACCGTCTTCGGGCATCTTCAACCCCGTCTTGATCTCCTCGGTGTCGGTCGCCTCTCGCACTACGGTCTCGGGTTTCGGGACCCGGTCGGCCATTCGCCGTTTCAACTCGTCGCCGTCGCTGTACAGGACCGCGATGGGTTCGAGCGTCGCGAGGAACTTGTAGTCAGTCTCCTCGATCCCCCCGTTTCGCATCGCCCGCCGGACGTGGATCTCGCTCGCGTCGTCAGTATGAAACTCCTGGTCGTATTCGAGCCCCGTGATCCGACAGAACAGTTTCTCGTCGTCGGGATACGAGAGCAGGAGGTACTTTCCAAGGCGAACGTTCGAGCGGTTGCCCGCGGTGATCGAAGCGCGGATCTCCGTGTCGTCGCCGTCCTCGGCGATCTTCAGTCCCCTGGCGGTCGGGATGGCCCCGATTCCCACGTCGTCGCCGGCCGCGGAGAGCGAACTTTCCTCGAACCGGTCCGTCGCTGAGTCGTCGGAGGAGGATGTGGAGGGCGTGAAATCGCCGAGATCGGACATATCTGCGCCATCGGGCAGCGAGCGTGAAAACACTACCGCCAACGGGCTTTTGCCCGCTGGCTGGATAGGTGAGGTATGCTTCTCATTCAGGGTAGCGCGGGCGGCACGACGCTGACCGGGACGCTCTTCGAGCGTGGCGAGCGCGCACCCACATTTCGGGGCGCGCCCGACGAGGACGCCCCCTACGTCTGGGTCTGCGACGAGTTCTACGAGGTCGAAAGCGGCGGTTCGGAGATGGAGGTCGGCGGTCGGACGATGCACGTCGCCTTCGAGTCGCCCATGCCACGGGGCTTTGACACCCGTGAACAGGGGATCGCCGCCGCGAAAGAACACGTCCGCACGCAGTTCGCCCGGATCGGTATCCCCCCTGCCGACGTGGAACTCGCCGTCGAGAAGGCAGAACCGGGTGCGGAACTATAGGGATCCCGTGGCCTCCGGAGAACTATATCTTCCTATCAAAAACCTAGAATTATATACCTCTGGTCGAATAGGGAACGTATGGGAACGAAGACGAGGACGGTCGACGGTCGCGGGCACCGGATCGGGCCGCTGGGATGGTTCGCCATGGCGGGGTTCCTCAGTATGGGCGCGCTCTACTTCGTCGATATGCTCGCGGAGGGCGGGGTCATCGCCCCGACCGTGAGCCTCCCGATCGGAATCATCGCGGGCGTGGGCGTCCTCCTGTTCTGGCTCGGTAACGATCCGACCATCGGGTACGTCAAGGGTTAGCGGATCAGAAAAAGGTCTCATCGCCGCCCCATCGTCGGTCGTCGTAGGTCCGCGTGAGTTCGGTGTCGAGTTCGTCCTCGATCATCCGGCGCAACGAGTCCTTCTCGCGGGCGCTGATGCGTGCGAGTTCGTCGGCTTTCGCCACCGCCTCCGGCGGGTCACGCTGGGTGGCGACCTCCGCGAGCATCTGTGTCTGGAGTGCGGTGCGTGTTTCCTCGTCTTTCGTCACTCCGTAGGGCGCCTCGACGGTGTAGAGCAGGTCGTCGCGCGGATCGTAGATCGCAAAGAAGGTAACCTCGTAGTCCGCCGCCGTGTGGCGCCGTTCCAAGCCGAGGGCGTCGCCGTCCTTGGCGAACATCCGGTTCGTGCCGGCCCGCGAGACGAACCAGTTGGTGTAGGTGAGTTCGTCCCGGACCCGCTCGCCGTCCTCGTGCTGTTCGAGCAGGCGCACGAACAGCGCCGCGTCGTCGGTCCAGGGTGCGGGCGTGCGCTCGCCGAGGGCGTTCGTGATCCGCTTCGACGCGGGGTTTTTGACGAAGCCCGCAAGTGGCACCCCCCTCTCTAAGAACCCCTCGACGAGTTGGACGTAGCTCGCGACCACTTCGCGTGGTGTTTTCGCTTCGAGCTGGTCTGCGAGTTCGGGTTCGCGATCGCGCCAGCTCAGCAGTCCCTTGGGGTAGAGCGGCCCGTCGAGGATCAGTAGGTCGTTGATCCCGTCGGCGTTGGCGAGCGCGTGTTCGCTTTCTGCGAGGTACAGCGAGAGGGCGTGGACGGTCGCCTCGGTGTACCGGCGGCGCTCGATATCCCGAAGCAAGAGGACTCGCCGACGGCTGTAGCCCTCGTCGTAGATCACCCAGTCCTCATCGAAGGTGAGCGCATCGTCGTCGATATGCAGCCCGATCACCACGGTCCGAGAGCGGTGACAATCCAAATCCGTCGGTACACAGCCCATTGCGGCATGCGCGACGTCCATCACGACGCCGTTCTTGTAGGTCGTGGGGTTGATCGTCCCCGAGTCGATCCCGTAGCTCTCGGGGAAGGGCCGTTCACAGAGGGCGGCGTCCTCGATGGCGACGCGCTTTCGGTACTGGCGGTCGAGCGGTTCGAGCACCCGACGGCCGTCGACTTCGAGGGGGTCGAGAAACGACTCCCAGACGCGCTCGGCGAACTCCCGGTGGGAGGCGTCGTCGACCTCGCGGCCGACCTGCCGGGCCAGCGCAGCGATCCCCTCGAAGTGGACCGGATCCAGCGTCATAGAAGAGCCTCTTTCGGGGACGAAAAAAACGCTGCGGTCGGCGGCCCGGGATCGAGAGATATACCTTCACAGCGGTCATAGGCCGGAGGAAATGGGCTGGCTCAGTAATCGCGCTCTCGGGATCTCGCTGGTAGTGTTGCTCGTCACGAGCAGCCTGCTCGCAGTCGTACTGGGCTACCTCGGGCTCGTCGTCTACTCCGCGTTGATGACGGGGACGCCGATCGTCGGGATCCTCCTCGATATGACGGTCCCGTATCTCCCCGTCGTGGCCGTCTTGCTCGTCCTCGTCGTGCTCTCGGGGATCTGGTTCGGGTGGTCGCTGCTGCAACGCGCCTCGATTCCGAAAAACGACCGGCTGGCGTCGGTGGCCGGGCGAGCGGAACGCGAGGTCCCCCTGCTCGGAGCGCTTGGCCTCTCGGAGTCGCTCTCCCCGCCCGAGCCGACCCCCGAGGAGCGAGCCGAGCGGACGCTCGCGGAGCTGAAACGCCAGTACGTCGACGGCGAGATCGACGAACGCGAGTTCGAACGCCGGGTCGATCGTCTCGTCTCGAACGACTCCCTCGAAGAAGCCCGAGCCGCCCGCGAACGCCGGGCGGTACTGGAGGGCGAGTCCGGACGAACCTGAGCGAGTAGCGAAGAGTAGTTACCGGCGGCGGGTCTCACCTCGTGCATGGACGGCGCACTCATCGTGTTGGACGGCTGGGGACTTCGCGAACCGGGCGACGACGGCGGTCGGGATGCGGTCGCAAGCGCCGAAACACCCACCTTCGACCGGATCCGGGAGTCGGGTGCGTTCGGCCGGCTGGATCCGACGGGCCGGCGCGTCGGCCTCCCCGAGGGCCAGATGGGAAACAGCGAGGTCGGTCACCTCAACATCGGCGCCGGCCGAGTCGTCAAACAGGCCTACACCCGGATCAACGACGCAGTTTCTGACGGCGCATTTCGCACGAACGAGGCGTTGGCCGGGGTGTTCGACCATGTAGAGGGGTCAGGCGGCCGCGTCCACTTTCTCGGCCTCGTCAGTGCCGGTGGGGTTCACTCCGACCAGAAACACCTCCACGCGCTGATCGAATGGGCCGCAGATCGGGGCGTCGAGGCCGTCACCCATGCCTTTACCGACGGCCGGGACACAGACCCGAAAAGCGGCGCGGGCTATCTGCGCGAGCTAGAGGAAGTCATCGAAAAGGCAGGAACGGGCGAGGTCGCGACCGTTTCCGGCAGGTACTACGCGATGGACCGGGACACGAACTGGGAGCGCACCAGAAAAGCCTACGACGCGATGGTGAATCGCGAGGCCGAGTACACCGCCCCGTCGGGGACCGCGGCGGTCGAGGCGGCCTACGACCGCGGCGAGACCGACGAGTTCGTCGAGCCGACGCTCGTAGAGAGCGGTCCCACGACACGGGACGGTGACAGCACCGAGCAGCGTTCGGCTGGCGACCGTCTCGCGATACGAGACGATGACGCGGCGATCTTCTTCAACTTCCGGGGCGACCGGGGGCGTCAGCTCACACGCATGCTCCAGGACATCCGCCCCGAATGGGACGTCGATACGCCCGCGCCCGACGTGCATCTGGTCGCGATGACTCAGTACGACAAGACCTTCGACGTGCCCGTTGCCTTCCCGCCAAACCAGCCCGCGGACACGCTCGGGGAGGTACTCGCTGATCGTGGAAAGACACAGCTTCGAACCGCCGAATCCGAGAAGTACGCCCACGTCACCTACTTCCTGAACGGGGGACGGGAAATCGAGTTCGACGGTGAGATCCGCGAGATCGTTTCGAGTCCGGACGTGCCGACCTACGACCTCCAGCCCCAGATGAGCGCCCCCGAACTCACCGACAACACGATCTCCATCGTCAAGGGCGAAGAACCCGACGTCGTCGTACTCAACTACGCGAACCCCGACATGGTCGGCCATACGGGCGATTTCGAAGCGGCGGTCGAGGCCGTCGAGGCCGTCGACGCTCAGTTGGACCGACTGCTCGAAACGCTCTCGGCCCACAGCGCGCACGTCATCGTCACCGCGGATCACGGCAACGCCGACGACATGGGTACCGAAGAGAGTCCACACACTGCCCACACGTACAACCCCGTCCCGATGATCTACCTCGATCCCGACGGGACCGGCGGCGAATACGCCGTCCGCGAGGGCGGATCGCTCTGTGACCTCGCACCCACGCTCTTAGAGCGTATCGGGATCGACCGACCCGAGGCGATGACGGGCGAGCCGTTGTTGATCGATCGAGCGTAGATTCGAACGTTAGCGGGCGTCGTAGACGACTGTGCCGTCGACGAGGGTCGTCGCGATCTCGATGTCGTCGATCCGGTCGTCGTTCTCCCACGGCGACTCCTCCAGGACGACGAGATCGGCCAGTTTGCCGGGTTCTGCCGTGCCGAGACGGTGTTCGTCGAAGCCGGCGTAGGCCGCCCCCGAGGTGTAGGCCCGAAGCGCCTCCGTGACCGAGAGTCGCTGGCTCGGTTCGGAGGCGGTAACGGCGTGGTGAACCCCGAGAAGCGGATCGAGGGGCATACAGTCGCTGCCGAAGGCGAGGCGTGCACCCGCATCCAGCAGGTCCCGATAGCGGTTCGTCCGCGTTCGGCGTTCGTCTCCGAGTCGATCGTCGTAGAGCCCGCCGTCTCCGGCCCACTTGAGGAAATTCGGCTGGACGCTCGCGACGATTCCCGACTCGGCAAAGCGCTCGATCGCCTCCTCGGAAAGGAGTTCGGCGTGTTCGATCCGGTGGCGCGCCGCGCCCGGGTCGTCGCGTATTTCCATGGCGTCGAGGGTCTCCTCGATCGCCCGATCCCCGATGGCGTGTACTGAGAGCTGGTATCCCTCGCCGTCGGCGCGCTTGATCAGTTCGCGCAGTTCTTCCGGAGGGACGACCCACTGGCCGGTCCCGCCCCCCTCGTAGGGCTCGGTGAGTTTCGCGGTCCGGCCGCCGAAACTCCCGTCCGTGTAGGTCTTGATCGCGCCCGTTCGAACCATCTCGCTGCCGTGATTCGTCCGCAAACCGGCCTCCGAGACGGCATCGAGGTGATCGCTCCAGTAGTTGATGCGGACCCGGTGGGTGAGGGTGTCCTCGTCGTCGAGGTCCCGGTAGACACGCGGGGCGTGGGAGTTCCTGACCATGTCGTGGACACCGGTCACCCCGCGGGCGTTGGCGTATTCACCCGCGGCGACGAGGAGCTCGCGTGTCTCTTCGGGGCCGGGGGCGATCGCCTCGTAGACGACGTCGACGGCCTCCTCGACGATCACGCCGTCGCCCTTGACGTCCCCGGTGGGCATGTCGTCCTCGTAGCGCTCGCGGGCGACGGTGTTGAGCGAGGCGACGTGCATGTCCTCGCGAAAAGCCGCTACCGGCCGCTCCCCGCTGACGCGGTCGAGGTCCGTGCTGGTGAGATATCCCGCGTCCCACCGGCTCTCGTCGTAGCCAAAGCCGAGGATCCACTCGTGGTCCCCTCGCTCGTCGGCCGACTCGCGGAGGTGCTCGACGCAGTCGTCGGGCCCACCTGCCCCCGAGAGGTCGGCGTGGACGAGGTATCGCCCGAGCGTCTCCATGTGGGTGTGGGCGTCGACGAACCCGGGGAGGACGACTCGGCCCTCACAGTCGATCACATCCGTCTCCACGCCCTCGAGGAATTCGATCTCATAGGTCTTACCCACGCGGACGATCCGACCGTCCCGAATCGCGAGTGCCTCGTGGGTCGCGTCGGGCTCGACGAGTGTGTGTACCTCGGCGTTTCGAAACAGCAGATCCGCGGCGTGCGTCATACCCCGACCACCGCCGAGAGGGCGGTAAGCCTTCCGAAGTCGCCGATCCAGTGACGTACTTGGCGGGTCACACGGGTTCATACTGTCGAACTCCGGAGAGGTCTCGTTAAGTCCCCTCCTCTTGGTAGGTATCCTGCTGGCCGCGCTGTTCATCGGCTACGACATCGGCGGCGCGACGACCGCCCCCGCGTTCGGCCCCGCGGTCGGTGTCTCACCCGTCTCGAAGTCCGTCGCTGGCCTGCTGATGGCCACCTTCTTCGAGCTGGGGGCGTACGCTCGGCCGGCGAGTCGTCGAGACGCTCGACCCGACGAAAACCACCCACGTCTTCGCCATGCAACACGTTATCCCGGTGGTCGCGACCGTCGGTGCGTATCTCATGTTCGCGTTCGTCGTGTAGTCCGGATCGGCATTCTTAGGCCCGCCCGACGAGAGGGGCCGGTATGAACGATCCAGCAGCCCTCGCGGCGCGCGTCCGCGAGGGCGACCTGCGCCTGCACGAGCTCGAAGAGCACGCCGACCCCGAGACGGCCGCCGCCGCCCGCCGGAAGCTGCTCGAAGCCGAAACCGACGCCGACCTCGGCACAGTTGGCGACTTCTCCTTTTCGGCGGGCGATGCCGAGCCCAACATCGAGAACATGATCGGTGGCGCACAGCTCCCAATGGGCGTCGTCGGCCCGGTTCCGATCAATACCGATGGCGACTCGGCGGGCGGCGCGGCCGGGGGCGAGCACTACCTGCCGCTCGCGACCACGGAGGGCGCGCTCGTCGCCTCGGTCAACCGGGGCTGTTCGGTCATTCGGACCGCCGGTGGCGCGAACGCTCGCGTCACGAAGTCGGGGATGACCCGTGCGCCCGTCTTCCGCGTCGCGGGGATCGCCGAGGCCGCCGAGATCGTCGAATGGGTCCAGGGCAGTATCGAAAAATTGTGTGAGAAAGCGGAGGGGACGACGAATCACGGCGAGCTACTCGATATCACGCCGTACGTCGTCGGCGACAACGTCTTCCTCAGGTTCCGGTTCGACTCGAAGGACGCGATGGGGATGAATATGGTGACGATCGCGACCCAGGCCGCGTGCGACCTGATCGAAGAGGAGACCACCGCATCGCTGGTCGCGCTCTCGGGCAACCTCTGTTCGGATAAAAAACCCGCCGCGATCAACGCGATCGAGGGCCGCGGCAGGAGCGTCACCGCCGACGTGACGATCCCCCGTGAGGTCGTCGAGGAGCGCCTCCACACCACCCCCGAGGCGATCGCGGAGGCGAACACCAGAAAGAACCTGATCGGGAGCGCGAAGGCCGGCAGTCTGGGGTTCAACGCCCACGCCGCGAACACGATCGCGGCGGCCTTTCTCGCGACGGGCCAGGACGCCGCCCAAGTAGTTGAAGGTTCGAACGCGATCACGACCGCCGAGGTCAAGGACGACTCGCTGTACGCGAGCCTCTCGATCGCCAGCCTCGAAGTCGGGACGGTTGGCGGCGGAACGAAACTGCCGACGCAGGCCGAGGCACTCGACGTTCTGGGTCTGAGCGGCGGCGGTGACCCACCCGGCTCGAACGCCGACGCGCTCGCGGAGATCATCGCGACGGGCGCGCTCGCGGGCGAACTCTCGCTGCTGGCTGCGCTCGCCTCGCGGCACCTCTCCAGTGCCCACGAGGACCTCGGGCGCTAACCCGAAACGAGGGCGGCGAGCCCGAGCATCGTCCCGAAAAAACCGAACCCGACGACGATGTACCACTTGAGGACGGGATCGCCCGCGCCGCCGGGTTCGGCGAGGAACACCGCCCCTGCGAGGCCGAGGAAACACAGCGCGAGAACGGCGAGCGCAGCCTGCACCGCCCGATCCGGTTCGTACTCGTCGTCGATATCGGGAATCGCGGCGAGCGCCCGCTCGATTGCGTCGGCCGCTTCGGGACTGGTCGCGAGGAATCGTGGGCTCGTCACGTCAGCGGCGCCTGGACGGTAGGAGAGCCAGCACAGCGAGACGCCCCCGACGTCGACCCGGCGGACCCGCTCGACCCGCGAGAGCGAGATCGTCCGATAGCGGTGGGTCAGGGTCCCCTCTTCGGGATCGATCCGACCCCAGGAGACCACGCCCGATCCGAGCGGGATCAGCAACAACGTCCCGACGACCAGCACGAACAGCGCCCGCGGATCGACCGAGAGCGCCGCGAGGATCGCGAGCGCCCCACCGAGGACGGCCGCGAACAGCCGTCCCCGGGTGAACGCGGCGGTGTAGCGCTCGGCGACCCTCTCGTCGGCGAACAGCGCCGCGAGCGGCGGGCGTTGCTCGCGGTCCGTGAGTATCGGCAGAAGGTAGAGCACCGAGAGCGGCCCGCCGATCAGCGCGAGCAGTCCGAGGAAGGCGAGAAAGCCGTACTCACCGCCCAGCCCCATCGAAACGCCCAGGAACGTCGTCCCGACGGCGACCAGAAGCGCGCCGCCGCCCCAGAGCCCGACGACGACGTAGACGAGCGCACGCAGTCCCCACGAGCTGGCGGCATCGATCCGCCACTCGACCGGTTCGCGAACGCTCATATCAGAAGATAGTAACGAATCGGAAATAAACGTTCCGGCGATATTTTTTGGTTGCTCCCGTTCGATCGCGTCCCATTATGTACTAGAGAAAATTATAAATCATCGGAAAGATAATACGTATCCGATTGGTGCCCCCCGAATGTCCACGATAACGCCGAACTCACCGGCCCTCGACGACGTATCGGTCCTCGTAGTCGAGGACGACCGCGATCTCGCCGCACTCTATACGCAGTGGCTGTCGGATGTGAACAGCGTCCGGACGGCGACCGACGGCGAGCAGAGCTTAGAGCTGATCGACTCCGAGACGGACGTAGTCGTACTGGACAGACAGCTCCCGTCGCTCTCGGGCGACGACGTGCTCGACGTCATCCGCGAGCGAGATCTGTCCTGTCAGGTCCTCGTGGCCTCGGGCGTCGAACCGGATTTCGACCTCGTGAGCATGGAGTTCGACGGCTATCTCCGCAAACCCATCACGCGAGCGGAACTCCGGGATGCGATCCGGCGGACGCTCACGATGGCGAGCTATCACGCGACGCTGCGGGAGTTCTCGACCCTCTCGCGCAAACGGATCCTGCTGGCCGAGGAGACGACCGAGGCCGACCGGGCCGCAAACGAGGAGTACGCGACCCTCGAATCGCGACTGGCGGATCTCGCCGGGCAACTCGACACCATCGCCGGATCGATGGAGGGCAACGACGGCGGGTCGGGGTCGGACGGGCTCCGGGACCGGCGATGACTGGCGCGACGACACGACCACCGCCGACCGGGTCCCACATTCCGCGCCGATGAGCGAGACGGAGCACGTACCGATAGAGGTCCTCTACGTCGGCGACCCCGAGGCAGCCGCCCGGACGCGTCGAGCCATCGAAAGCGACCGTCGCGCCTTCGAGGTGCGGACGGCCACCGACGACGACCTCACGCGACTCACCGAATCGAGTATCGACTGCATCCTCGGCGAGCACGACCCACCGGAAACCGACGGTCTCGCGCTCCTCGATCGGGTTCGTGAGGTCGACGCAGCCCTCCCCGTGTTCCTCCGAGTCGACGACGAGGACGCCGTCGAGACGGCCATCTCCGCAGGCGTCACTGACGTCCTCCCGGCCGAGATCGAGCCCCGTCGGGGAGCGCTTCTCGGAACGCGGATCGCGGACGCGGTCGAGGCGCGCGAACACGTAGCGCGTCGGAAGGAGCCCTGCGCGCTCGGGACCGCCGACGCGCGCTTTCGGTCGCTCGCCGAAAACGCCGCCTTCTCCGTGATCACGATCGACGAGGACAACGTCGTCCAGTACGCCAACGAGGCCGTCGAGGCGATGTTCGGCTACGCCCCCGAGGAGATGGTCGGGGACTCGCTGGACAAGATCGTTCCCGACCGCCTCGAACAGCCCCACTTCGAGGCGGTCAGTCGCTATCTCCGCGAGGGCGATCGGCGGCTGGACTGGGACTGGACCGAACTGCCCGCGAGCCACCGCGACGGCCACGAGTTCCCCGTCGGAATCTCCTTCGGAGAGTACGTCGAGGACGGATCCCACCTCTTTACGGGCGTCATCCGCGACATCACCGAGCGAAAGCGCCACCAGCGCGACCTCGAACAGTACGAGGCGATCATCGAGGCGATGGACGACGCGGTCTACGTCCTCGACGGGCGGGGCCGCTTCGAGTTCGTCAACGGGGCGTTCACCGAACTGACGGGCTACGAGGCCGCGAGCGTCGTCGGCGAGGGCGTCGACTGTATCAAAGACCCCGAGACGACCGCGATGTTCGAGCGGGTCCTCGGGGAGATGCTCTCTACGGGAATCGACGAGACCACCGTCGAGTTCGAGATCCGAACCGAAGACGGCGAGCGAATCCCCTGTGAGGACCACTTGGCGCCCCGCATCGACGACGGGGAGTTCAACGGCGTCGTGGGCGCGATCCGCGACGTCTCGGAGCGCCGCGAACGCCAGCGCGAACTCGACCGCAAGACCGATCTGCTCGAACACACACAGCGAATGGCTACCGTCGGCGGCTGGGAACTCGACCTCGTCGAGGAGACGCTGCGGTGTACCGACGAGGTCTACCGGATCCACGGGTTGTCGTTCGAGGACGAGCTAAATAGAGAGAGCGTCCTCGGATACTACCATCCCGAGGACGTCCCGACCATCGAGGAGGCCATCGAGCGCGCGATCAAAGACGGCGACCCCTTCGACATCGAGGCCAGGATCACGACCGCGGACGGGAACGTCCGCTGGGTCCGAGTCGCGGGAAAGCCCCACCAGGAGAGCGGCGAGACAGTGCTGATCCGTGGGGCGTTCCAGGACGTCACCGAACAGAAGCGACACGAGCGGATGCTGGCGGCGCTCCACGACGCGACGCGGGAACTCATGGCCGTTCGGACGCCGGAAGACGTGGCCGATATCGTCGTCGAGACGGTCGTCGACGTGCTCGATCACCCGTTGGTCGGCGTCCACTACCACGATCCGGATACCGACGGTCTCGTCCCGATCGCCCTGACGCCGGCGGCCGAGGAGATGATCGGTCGGCCGCCGACCTTTGAAGCCGGTTCGGGATTGGCGTGGGAAGCCTTCGAGACGGGCGAGGCGGCCGTCTACGACGACGTCCGTACCACAAGCGAAGTGTACAACCACGAGACGCCGATCCGAAGCGGGATGTACGTACCACTCGGTGACCACGGCGTAGTCCTCGTGGGATCGACCGCGGTCGGGGAGTTCGACGAGTCGGACCTCGGGCTGGTACAGGTGCTCGCAGCCAACGCCGAGGTCGCGATCGATCGCTCGGATCGCGAGCAAGCCCTACGCGAACACCAACTCGGGCTCGCCCGCGAGCGCGACCGGTTCGCGGCGCTGTTCGACTACATCCCGGATCCGGCCGTGACGGTCGATTTCCGCGACGGCGATCTGATCGTCACGTCGGTCAACGATGGCTTCGAGGAGGTGTTCGGCTACGACGCCGAGACGGCGGTCGGCCGGTCGCTGAACGACCTCATCGTTCCCCCCGACCGTAGGGAGGAGGCGGCCGAGATCGACCGGACGGCGATGGCGGGCGAGCAGATCACGGCGGAGGTCCACCGGCGGACGGCCGACGGGGACGTCCACGAGTTCCTCTTCCGGAACGTCCCGATCGACTCCGAGGGGACAGAGGCGTTCGGGATCTACACCGACGTCAGCGAACACCGCAGACACGAGGAGTACCGCCGCCGACTGTACGAACTCTGGTCTGACACCGACACGGTCGGCGACGGCCGGATCGGGCGTGCGCTCGAACTCGGACGCGAGTACCTCGACGCCGACGGGGCCTTCCTCACGCGTCTGGAGGACGACAGACACCGGATCCTCGAAGTCCGCGGGTCGGACGGGAACGTCCGGCCGGACGAGGAGTGGTCGCTACCGGAGTCGTACTGTCAAGAGACGATCGGCCGGGATGGACCGGTCGCCGTCCCCAATGTCGTAGACGCCGAGTGGGACGACGATCCCGTCGCCGGGCGCTTCGGGTTCGACTCCTACGTCACCTCGGAACTCGCCGTCAACGGCGAGCGCTACGGCCTCGTCTGTTTCGCAAGTCGCGCGCCGCGCGAGTCGGACTTCACCAACCTCGAACTGGCGTTCGTCGACCTCCTCGTTCGCGGGGTCACAAGCGAACTCGAACGACGGAACCACGAGCGGGAACTCGAACGGCAAAACGAGCGCCTCGAAGGGTTTGCGAGCCTGATTTCACACGACCTCCGCAACCCGCTGACGGTCGCCAGCGGCTACCTCGAAGTCCTCGACGTTCCGGAGGAACAACGCGAGTTCCTCGGGAAGGTTCAGAGTGCTCACGACCGAATGGAACGGATCATCGAGGACGTCCTGACGCTCGCCCGCCAGGGAAAGGCCATCGGCGAGACGCGATCCGTTTCGCTCGCGGAGGTGGTCGAGGACGCCTGGGAGAACGTCGAGACTGCTGAGGCACGACTCGTCGTCGATGGCGATCCGGGGTGTGTCGCGGCCGACGGGAGTCGACTGGAGGAGGTCTTCGAGAACCTGTTTCGCAACGCGATCGAACACGGAAGCGAGGGGGTGACGTGTCGTGTCGGCGCGACACCCGACGGGTTCTACGTCGAAGACGACGGGCCCGGGGTCCCGGCGGAGGACCGTGAGGCGGTCTTCGAATACGGTCACACCACCACCGAATCCGGCACCGGCCTTGGACTGTCGATCGTCAGCACTATCGTTGAGGCACACGGGTGGACGGTGACGGTCACGGACGGCACCGACGGCGGTGCTCGATTCGAGTTCTCGGTCCATCCGTCATCGACGGAGGGCGACCCGGGGACGCGTCACTCGGGGGCGTGATGCGACCGCGAGCGCTCGCGGTCGAGACGACGGAACCGTACCGCTCAACTCTCCGTATCCTCGATGCCCCGGAAACCACTCCGTCTCATGACACCCCACGAGTCCTCGCCTCGGAGGTACTCGAGGAGGCCGTGCCAGGAAACCAGCGCCTTCCACTGTCGGAAGCCGAGGTTCTCGAGGACGCCGATCCCGAGCAGCGCGACGATCTGTCGAACCCGGTCGTAGCGGCTGAAACCGCCGACGATGGTGAGGACGCTGAACCACGAGAGCAACACACCGATGCCGGTCGTGATCACGAAATACAGCACGAAGAACTCGAGATCCAGCGCACCGACGCCGAAGGCCACCGTGACCACTACATAGCCGAGGCCCTCGACGAGCGGTCCGAACACCTCGACGACGACGAACACGGGCAGGACGTATCCCGCGCGGCCGTAAGACCGGCGTCCCATCATATCGCGATGGGCGACGGCCGTCTCGATCAATCCGCGATACCACCGGCGGCGCTGTCGGCTCAGTTCACCCAGCCGTTCGGGTACCTCCGTCAACACGATGGGCTCGGCGACGAATTGGACGCGGTATTCGCGCCCGATTTCGGCGGCGTGGCGGTGGATTCGTAACACGAGGTCGATGTCCTCGGTCACGGTGTCGCGACGATACCCCCCGATCTCGCGGACCACGTCGGTCCGAAGACGCCGAAGGCCCCGGAGATGAGGATCAACCCCTTCAGCCGGCTCAATCCAAGTCGCCCCGCGTAAAAAGAGCGCAGGTACTCGACGACCTGCACCTTCGCGAGCAGGCTCGAGGGGAGTGCGAACGACCGAATGACGCCATGTTCGATCTCACAGCCGTTTGCCGCCCAGATCGTCCCGCCGGTCGCGACGGTCCGGTTCGGGTCCTCGAGAAATGGCTCGACGGCCTGTAATAGCCCGTCGCGGTCGATCACCGAGTCGGCGTCGACCGCACAGAACAGCGGCTGGTCGGTGATCCAGACCGCGGCGTTCAGCGCGTCGCTCTTTCCGCCGTTTTCCTTATCGACCACCAACAGCTCCTCGGAGACGGCTGACCGATAGACCCCGCGAACCGTCGCCGACGGTATCTCCAGTGGGTAGTCCGCGACCGTCTGCAGATCGTAGGCTTCGTCGAGTCTCGCGAAGGTGTCGTCGGTCGAACCATCGTTGACTACGATGACCTCTTTGTCGGCGTACTTTACCGCCAGCAACGAGCGGACGCTGTCGACGATGGTGGGCGCCTCGTTGTAGGCCGGCGCGATGATCGCCACGCCAGGGAGGAACCGACTGGCAAAGGGCTGGTAGGCGGGTTCGTAGGTCCGTTGGCGTGTGCTCTCGCGCAGTTCCGCGAGTGCGAGGACGTGAAGAACCAGGTAGTTCGCGTGCACGAGGAGGTAGTAGCCGAGGAAGAACAGCCCCGAGAGTGCGACGAACGTGGCAGCGTCGATCATCGAGCGCTCACCCGGTCCTCGCCGGTGACCGCCCAGCCCCACAGCGACGGGAAGTCCGATCTGACGGCCGCTTCGAGATCGTCGTCCGGTCGACCCCGGGCGAGGGCCCGGACAGCCCGGAGACGGCAGCGTGAATCCTCCTCTCGGCGGGCAACCCGAGCAAGCGTCCGAACGCTTTCCGCGTCGCCCCATTCTCCTAGCATCTCGTAGACCGCCGCACGGACCGCCGGCGAGGGGTCGTCGGTGAGAGCGTCGATCGGCACCTGCAAGCGCAGTTCGGGTCGCCAGCCACCGTCGGCGAGGGTTCTGATCGCGGCCGCCCGCACGTCCGGCGAATCGTGTCTACAGTGGTCGACGACCCAGTCGAACCGATCGACGGCAGCGCCCGAATCGGTCACTCGGAGTACCCGAAACACCTGGATCAGGAGTGTGTCCGTCCAGCGTTCGTATCGCGCCTCCGCGTACTCGGCGAGGAAACCCGGCCGCGTGCGGGCGAGTTCGTAGAGAGTGTCGAGACCGAACGCCGAGAGCGACTCGGGCGGATCGTCGAGGAGGAGTGCGATCCCGCGTGCCGGAGCCTTTGGGTACGCGCGTTCGACCATGACGCGGGCCCCTGCGGCCTGGAGCGCGGGATCGTCGGCACACGCCCGACGGATCAGCGCTGGGTCGTGGCGATGGTCGACGTAGGCGAGCCAACTCAGGGCCCTGAGCTTCGCGTATCGGTCGCCCGTCCGTACCATGTGCATCGCCCACTCATCGATTCCGACGGCGGCGACGGCCGGTTGGAGGCGCTCGCGGTCGTCGCCGTCGAGCAGTCGGAGGTGCGTATCGAGCAGGTCCCGGAGGACCGCTCGCTCGGACGGCGTGAGCCCCTCTATCCACGGCTCCCAATCGGGGTCGTCTCCCCCGAGCCGGTCGAACAGGGCAGCCCGAACCGCCGGCCGGACCGCTTCCCGTCGTTCGTTTCGCCGTTCGATCCGAATCGCACGACCGACCGTGAACAGTCCCACGACGAGTAGCGAACAGAGGACGACCGCTAAGAGGCCGTAGACGAACGGTCGGGATACCAATCCGGGCGGGAGCGCCATCAGACGTACCGCCCGATCCGGGCGAGCAGTTCCTGTGAGCGAAACGGTTTGGTCAGGTAGTCCGTCGCGCCGATGTCGAATCCCTGTACCACGTCAGTCTCGGTTCCGCGGGCAGTCAACATGATGACGGGCAGCTCCGAAAGACCCTCGCCGTCCCGAACGGCCTTCAGCAGCTGGAAACCGTTCATGTTCGGCATCATCACGTCGACGAGCAGCACGTCCGGGGGTGAATCCGTCCCCTGTAGCTGTTGCCAGCAGGCCTCGCCATCGGGATACGTCGCCACGTCGTACCCGGCCGTCTCGAGGTGAAACGAGACTAGCTCCCGGAGTTCGGGCTCGTCGTCGACGACAAAGACGTCCGTGTTCATGGGTCTCGAAGGATGTATACCTGTAACTATGCGTATAAGTATTTAGTTACCGACAGGCTAATTCGACGAGGAAACTCAGAGGCGGCGGTACCGGCCGTCGGACTCCGTGAGTTCCCCGGCGCGGACCAGTTTCTCGAGCGCCCGTTCGACGTAGCCCTCCGGGATGCCCCGCTCCGTGGCGTAGTCCACGACGGCCCGCGCCGTCGGCTCCTCGTAGTGTTCGACGGCGTCGAGGACGACCTCCCTGCGGTCCTTCGAGGCGCTTTCGGTGGTTCCGGCCGCGGCCGCCGCCGTGGCGTCGATACCCGCCCCCTCAAGCAGTTCGTCGTCGTCGATGACGGACCGCTCGACCTGCGAATCGAGGTCGGCGAACGAATCGACTGCGGCGAAGGCGTCGGCGTGCCCGCCCCGGCTTGCCAGCATCGAGGCGCGCACCTCGCGGGCGTGGTTCGCGTCCTCGGTCTCGACGAACTGTTTTAACTTTCCGTACTGGTGGGTCCTCCCGCAGCCCCGACACCGGACCGTTTCCTGGCGCCCCTCAATGAGCCAGAGGGCGTTGCAATCGGTACAGCCGACGACGGCGTACATGCCTCCGGATTGGAGAGGGCGATATATAAGATCCGTCCGCGCGAGCAGACGGTATGGAGCACGTTCCACTCGCGGAGACGACCGAGGCCGTCGAGAACGTCCACCTCGCCCAACTCGCTGCGGGCGAGGAGATGAGCGTCCAGCATTTCGAGTTCGAGCCCGGCGCGACGGTCCCAAAACACGACCATCACCACGAGCAGACGGGCTTTATTTACGAGGGTGAGTTGACCTTCCTGCTTGAGGACGGCGAGCAGACGGTAAACGCGGGCGAGTCGTACGTTATCGCGGGCAAGGAGGTCCACGGCGCGGAGAATCGGGGCGAGAGCATCGTCCGGGGGGTGGACGTCTTCAGCCCGCCGCGCCCGAACCCCGACTGGGGCGAGTGACGCAAGCACAGCCCTTTTTCCCGTCACCGGCCGACTGTCGATCCACACGTTCATCAGCGGGGATGGCCGAGAACACAGCCATGGACAAGGAAGAACGCCAACTCGAACGGTTCGTACGGGAGCATGGGGAGGACGGCGCGACGTTCGCGCCGACGAGCGTCGAGGAGGCGATCGGCGGCTCGTTCGTCGAGACCGACGAGATCGAGTCGATACAGGACCGCGTGCGCAATTGGCTCGACGTCCCCCGACCGGTCCACATCGTCGGGCCGACCGGCTGTGGGAAGACCGCACTCGCACTCTCGATCGCGGCCGCCCGCGACCAGCCCGTCGTCTGGGTCAACGGCGACGAACTGATCGACACCGGATCACTCGTCGGCGAACACGCCGGCAAGGCCCAGTACAAAGAGCGGGACAACTTCGTCCGGGGCGTGATGAAGAAGAAGTCGATCATCCGGGATCGGTGGGTCGACAACCCGCTCTCCGTCGCCGTCCAGAACGGCGCGACGCTCGTCTACAACGAGTTTTCGAGAACGAAACCCGCCGCCCACAACGTTCTCCTCTCGGTCTTCGAGGAGGGCGTCCTCGACCGGCCCGGCCAGCGCGGCGAAAACCGGATCGTCGAGGTCGACTCCGACTTTCGTGCGATCTTCACCTCGAACTCGACGGAATACGCCGGCGTCCACCGCCCGCAGGACGCCCTGCTTGACCGGTTCATCGGTGTTCACCTCGATTACTACGAGCGCGACACCGAGATCGAGATCGTCTCGTCGCGCGTCTCGGATCTCGACGACGGAGAGATCGAGGAGATCGTCGATATCGTCCGCGAGCTCCGTGATCGCCTCGAACTCCACGTCGGGACGCGCGCAGCGGTCATGATCGCCGAAGGGCAGGTCGCCTTCGGCGAGGACGAACTCGTCGAGGTCTGTGTCGACGTGCTGGGCTCGAAGGCAGAATCGTTCGAGGACGTCCAGGAGATCCGCGAGGAGATCGAAGACGTGGCGAGCTAGCCCGGTCCGCCTCGACGTTCCTAGCCGAGCGTTGCATACATCCCATACCGAATATTCCGCCGAAAAGACGAAAACGTATTTCTAATTATCGATCATTATAATAGTATGACTCATATCGAGACACCGGATGGGGTATCGCTGTACTACAACGAACGCGGCGAGGGCGAGACGATCGTACTCGTCCACGGCTGGACGGGTGACTCCGAGTTCTGGTGGCAGAAGAACGCCGACGTGCTCGCGATGGATCACCACCTCGTCACCTACGACCTCAGAGGCCACGGGCTCTCGGGGAAGACCGACGACGGCCACACCCTCTCGGGCTACGCGGCGGATCTCGAATTCCTCATGGAGTCGCTCGATCTGGATGACGCGACGCTCGTCGGCTGGTCGATGGGCGTGCCGATCGTCATGACGTACCTCGATGAGATCGGTGACGAACGGGTTCGAGCGATCGGCCTGATCGACCAAACCCCGAAGTTCTACTCCGACGACGGCTGGGAGTTCCCGCTCATGGGCGAGTTCTCAGAGGAGGCGCTCGCCGGGTTGGTCGGTGGTATCGAGGCCAACCGTTCCGAGACAGTCAAGCCGATCATCCAGGCCTTCTTCGCCGAGCCCCGCTCCGAGGAGCGCCTCGCCGAGATCTACGCCCGGACGATGCTGACGCCGACCTCGGTCGCGACGGCGATGTTGAACGACATGGTTCCGCGGGACTTCAGGGAATTCCTCCCGACGATCGCGGTTCCGACGCTGCTCTGCTACGGCGAACACAGCGCGGTCTTCCCCGGACTGGTGGGCGAATGGATGCACGAGCAGATCCCCGACTCCGAACTCGTAACGTTTGCGGCGAGCGGACATAGCCCGTTCTGGGAGGAGTCCGAGAAGTTCAACGGGAGGCTGAAAGCGTTCGTGGCGAGCATCGCCGACAGGGAACTGATGACGGCGGACTGAGAACCGTTCTCGAGGTTCGCTCGGAGGTCAGAGAAACTGGTTATGCCGGTTCGTTCTCGTGGCGATGCCGTGAGAGCCCGAACCGTTGTTTACGCCAACTCTTCGATGTGATCAGACGCAGAAGGCGTCTGATTGCTTGAAGAGATGGCCTAGGCCATCTCTTCGATGTTCTCGACGATCGCGTCGGCGAACTCGCTGGTCGCGACCTTCTCGCCGCCCTCGATCTGGCGTTCGAGGTCGTAGGTCACGGTTCCGGACTCGATCGTCTGCTCGACCGCATCGCGGACGAGATCCGCCGCGTCGTCCCAGCCCAGATACTCGAGCATCAAGCGTCCCGAGAGGATCATCGCTGTCGGGTTGACCTTGTCCTGGCCCGCGTATTTGGGTGCGCTCCCGTGAACGGGTTCTGCGAGACATCGGCCCTCGCCGAAGTTCGCGCCCGGCGCGATGCCCAGCCCACCGATCTGGGCACCACACGCGTCCGAGAGGTAGTCGCCGTTGAGGTTCGGTAGTGCCAGCACGTCGTACTCGTCGGTGCGTGTGAGGACCTGCTGGAGCATGTTGTCGGCGATCCGGTCGTTGACGACCACCGCGTCCTCGGGCGCCTCGCCGTCGCGCTCCTCCCAGAGGGTGTCCTCGGAGATAACCTCCTCGCCGTACTCCTCTTCTGCGACCTCGTAGCCCCAGTCGCGGAAGGCACCCTCGGTGAACTTCATGATGTTGCCCTTGTGGACCAGCGTCACCGAGTCGCGATCGCGTTCGAGCGCGTAGTCGATCGCGCGCCGGACCAGACGTTTGGTGCCGAACTCGGAGATGGGCTTGATGCCGATGCCGACGGGCCCGTCATGAATGGTCGAGTCGAAGCCCATCTGCTCTTCGACGAACTCGCGTACCTCTTCGGCTTCATCGGTGCCGGCTTCCCACTCGATGCCGGCGTAGACGTCCTCGGTGTTCTCGCGGAACGAGACCATGTCCATCTGCTCGGGGTTCGTCACGGGCGAGGGGACGCCGTTGAGGTGGTAGGTGGGCCGAACGTTCGCGTAGAGGTCGAGCTTCTTTCGAAGCGCGACGTTGAGGCTGCGAAAGCCCGCGCCGACGGGTGTCGTCAGCGGGCCCTTGATGCCGACGTGGAACTGCTCGAAGGCCTCGACGGTCTCGTCGGGGAGGTGTTCGCCCTCGCCGTACTGTTCGTTGGCGGCCTCGCCGGCGTAGACGCGCATCCAGGCGATGTCGCGGCCGGTGGCGTTTGCGGCAGCTTCCAATACCGTTTGGGCGGCGGGGGCGACGTCGACACCGATGCCGTCGCCGTAGATGATGGGAATAACGGGGGTGTCAGGGACGGAGAGTTCCTCGCCGTCGAACTCGATGGCGTCACCCTCCTCCGGGACTTCGACCTTCTCGTAGCTCATATCACCTAGACGGTCGGCAATCGGCGGTAAAAGACCTACGTATTCGCCCTCGGAGCTATCGGCCGGTCGTCAGTTCAACGCATGTTTTCGATGGGGATCGTCGCGTCGTAGCGCATCGAGAGCCACCCGTCGTCGTCCTTGGGATCGTAGACGACCACGTCGTCGCCGCCGAAGGGACCGACCCGGTCGCCATCGTCGCCGAAGGGACCGACCCGGTCGCCATCGTCGCCCATCGTCGATTCGAGATCCGTATCGATCTCGAACTCCGGGTCGTCCGCCGTTTCGGCCTCCTTCGGGGACCGTCCGCCGGTCGCTGACCCAGCGGAGTCGCCTCGGTCCGCCGTGTCGTCCTCGATTGAGTCCTCGAGCCGCAAGAGGAATTCCAGGGCCTCCTGGTAGTTCGCCTTCGCGCTCGGGGACAGTGCCTCGTATTCGGCCTCGTCGTGACCTTCGAGGATGGCCTTCGCCTCGGTGATGGCGTCATCGAACGTGCGGTCGTTGGCGCTCATCGGTCGGCCTCCTGGGCGCCGAGGATCTCGGCGTAGTAGTCGGTCATCACGTCCGCTGCTTCCTTCCAGTGGCGTTCAGTGTGCATATCGTGGAGTTCGAGTCCGGTCAGATACCGGGTGGTGAGGTGGCCGTAGCCCGATCGGCCGTACTTGGGTTTCTCCTGGGGAGAGCCGATCGCCGCGTCGATCTCGTGGCTCTGGGCGACCATCGTCGGGGTCCAGTAATCCCCGCCGGTCTTGTGGTTTCGCCACGCTTCAGTGGTTTTGGGCGCGTATTCGGGGTCCATGCCGACGATCCCGGCACGGCGCGACAGGGCGTCCTCGACAGGGCTCCAGTCGGCTTCGTCGAGTTCGGGATCGACGTCCGCGCCGTCGATGTGAGCCTGTTCGACGTCGTCTTTCGCCCAAAACGCATCCGTGAGCGCTCGTGCAGCCTCGCGTGCCTCCTCGTCGGTGAGGTGGGCGAACTGGTGGCGGTCGACCTGATAGAACGCCTCGACGGCGGCCTCGTACTCGCGGCGGTCGTGGTAGATGAAACCGAGGCAGGTCTGTTCGGACATGAAGCGGGCGAGTTCGCGTTCGTCGGCCTCGCCGAAGGCGTCGGCGTCGATGTCGTATCCTTCGGCGTCGGTGGGCGTTCCGAACTGACCGGCCGTGGTATCGAGGGGTTGGGAGTTCATTGGTGGGCTCCGAGTACACTCACATTTGACCGAGGAACACATATATAATTCAGCCAATATATCGGTAACGGCCACCACTTACCCGCCGGTAACCGCCAGACGTGACGGGGACGGTTCTCACCGTCTCACGTTCAACCTTCAATACACATTCGGATTACATATATATTCTGATTGTTTTTCAGGAGGTAGTGTTAAGCGCATCGGGTCGGATCCGTAGCCGTGAACGTAATCGTCCACGGCGGTGCCGGGAGCACACCCGAGGATCCCGAATCGCGGCAGACGGTCCTCGACGAGGCCGCGAGAACGGGGACGGCGACCGCCTCGCCGGTCGAGGCAGTCTGCGGGGCCATCGCGGTTCTGGAGGAGTCACCCCGATTCAACGCCGGCATCGGCGGGGCGGTCCAGAGCGACGGGATCGTCAGGACCGACGCGGGGATCATGACCGGCCGCAGGGAGGCGGGCGCGGCCTGCTCGATGCCCAGCGTGACCCACGCGGTCGACGTCGCACGCGCAGTGATGGAGGAGACGCCCCACGTCCTCCTCTCGGGTGTTCACGCCGTCGACTTCGCCGCCGACCACGGGATCGAGGTCGAACAGGACCTCTGGTCTTCACGCACACGCGAACACTGGGACGATCTCGAACCACCGTCGGGCGGCCCACGAGAGCAGTTAGAGTGGGTGAAAGACCGTTTCGGTGAGAGCGCCGAGGATCCGGACGGCCGCGATATCGACGGGGATCCAAAGGACCACGATACGGTGGGTGCGGTCGCAAGCGACGGCGAGCACGTCGCGGCGGCGACGTCGACCGGCGGGCGCTGGCTCGCACTCGCGGGACGGGTCGGTGACGTCCCGCAGATCGGCGGCGGGTTTTACTGCACCCCGGCAGGCGGTGCGAGCGCCACGGGTGCGGGCGAGGACATCGCACGCGTGACCCTCTCGCGGCAGGCGGTCTCGTATCTCGAGGACGGCGCGAGCGCCCAAAACGCCGCCGACCGCGCTATCGGAGAGTTCGCCGACCTCACCGACTCGACTGCAGGGGTCATCGTCTGCGATCGGGCCGGTGAAACGGGCAGTGCCTACAACAGCGAGCTCATGCAAACGAAAGCCCTCACTCGGGACTGACGTCCCTCGTTCGCCCTTTTCATTTCCAGCCAGGCACCGCCGAGTCGCGGCGCGCAGTTACGCGCCGCTTCCGAGTCAGCCAGCCTTTCCCCGCCCTGCGAACGGGGTCGCCGGAGATGGCGATCCCGTTCGCGCCGGCCACCGCACCGCCGGCGACTCGCTACAGCGCCGGTCACCGCCGGAACCGCGCAACGCAAGGGCTTTGGATCGCTCGTCCGAAGCGCACCTATGCCAGACAGCCGGATCGAACTGGGAAGCGAGGCACACGAGAAGGTCCGCGAGGCCGGCGAGATCCTCGCGCAAGTCCGTGAGGAGACCGCAGACCGGGTGGAGGTCGGCGCGAGCCACCTCGACGTCGCGGAGTACGCCGAGGACCGTATCCGCGAACTCGGTGGGGAGCCGGCCTTTCCCGTCAACATCTCTATCGACGAGGAGGCCGCCCACGCGACCCCGAGTGCCGACGACGAGGCGACGTTCGGCGAGGAGATGATCAACCTCGACATCGGCGTTCACTGCGACGGCTGGCTGGCCGATACCGCGATCACCGTGGACCTCTCGGGCCACGACGACCTCGCGGCGGCCCCCGAGGAAGCGCTGGAGGCCGCGATCGAACTTGTCGAACCGGGCGTCGAGACCGGCGAACTCGGACGGATCATCGAGGAGACCATCGAGGGCTACGGGTTCAACCCCGTTGTCAACCTCTCGGGACACGGGCTTGGCCACTGGGACCAGCACACCGAACCGAGCATTCCCAATCGAGGGGTCTCCCAGAGCACGACTCTGGAAGTCGGCGACGTGGTCGCGATCGAACCGTTCGCGACCGACGGCAGCGGGAAGGTCACCGAGGGCAACGACGAGGAGATCTTCGCGCTCGACCGCGAGGGGTCGGTCCGCGACCGGGGCGCACGTGCGGCCCTCGAACAGATCACCGAGGAGTTTCGGACGCTCCCCTTTGCCGCTCGATGGCTCGATACCGACCGTCCGAAGATGGCGCTTCGCCGCCTGAAAACCCACGGGCTCGTCCACGGTTATCCGGTGCTCAAGGAGGGCGACGGCACACTGGTCAGTCAGAAAGAACACACCGTCATCGTCACCGAAGAGGGCTGTGAAGTGACGACGCGGGGCTGATCGACCCCACGACCCGGACGACGGGAGGGCCGTTCTCGACGCCCTCGGGTCGAATCGACCGAATCAGGCGTTGTTCATCCGCTGGCTCCGGCGAGTTCCACAGCCGAGACACCGCGTCAAACGGTAGGGTTCCCGCGAGTAGTGGTCCGTCTCGGGGTTCGATCCTTCGGTCCGTATCTCCAGCGAGACCGTGTGTTCGGTCTCGCGCTCGCAGTTCGAACAGCGCTCGAGCACCGTTTGGGGGGAGGGTTCTTTGGCGGCCATTACGATAGTACACCACCTAATCATAAAAAAATCTATCTTTTTTAGGTTGTTAATAATATAACTCGGGCGACGGACGGGCGTGCGACCGGGGACGGGTGCAACTAAGGAGTCCGATCACCGATTCGGAGCCATGGACCGGATGTTCGCCCCGTGGCGCATCGAGTGGGTCGAGCGCGACGCGCCCGACGAGGAGACCGGCTGTGTGTTCTGTGCGTTCGAGGCCGCAGAGGCCGACCGGGAGAACCGCGTCGTCGCCCGCAGCGACCGCGGGTTGGTCCTCCTGAACAACTACCCGTACAACCCCGGTCACGTGATGGTGATCCCCGCCCGCCACACCGGCGAATACGCGGGCCTCTCCGACGAGGAACTGCTAGATCACGCTCGATTGAAACGACGGACCTTCCGAGCGATGGAGACGGCGTTCTCGCCGGACGGGTTCAACGCGGGCTACAACCTCGGGCGGGGTGCGGGCGGTTCGATCGACGATCACCTCCACGCCCACGTCGTCCCGCGCTGGGAGGGTGATACGAACTTCATGCCGGTCATCGGGGAGACGAAGGTGATCGTCCAGGCCCTAGAGGAGACCTACGACCGGCTGTACGACGCGTTCGGGGGACTCGATGGGGCGGAAGCGAGCGACGATGGGGCCGTTCGGTTCGGATAGCCCGAAGGCCATATACCCGCCCGCTGTGAACGGCCGCTGTGAACCGGGCCGTGACGGTGCGCAGGGTCGGATTCCTGATTCTCGGGGTGAACCTGGGGCTCGTCGTCGCGAAAGCACTCGTCTGGTATCGGACGGGGAGTCTCGCGATCGGGTCGGAGGCCGTAAACAGCCTCACGGACGCGATCTACAGTGCTGTCGTTCTCGCGGGGCTGTACCTGACGACCCAGCCCCCCGATGTCGATCACCCACACGGCCATGAGCGCATCGAGCCGCTGGTGTCGCTCTTCATCGCCATGGCGATCTTCGCCGCCGGCGGGGCGATCCTCTGGGGAGCCGCCCGAGCGCTGTACGCCGGGGAGATCGCGGTCGCGACCGGTCCCGCCGCCGCCGTCGTCCTCGTCGGGGCCGGTGCCGCGAAACTCGGACTCTACCGATATTGTCTCCGGGTCGGGAACGACTACAACTCGCCGGCGCTCGTCGCGGCCGGACTGGACAGCAGAAACGACGTCCTGACCGTCGGTGCCGCGCTGATCGGCGTCCTCGGTGCGCGTGCGGGCTATCCGGTTCTGGATCCGCTGGCCGCCGCCGTCGTCTCGCTGGGCGTCTTCTATACCGGCTGGGAGGTCCTCAGGGACAACGTCGACTACCTCATCGGACGTGCCCCGCCCGAGAACCTCCACGCCGAGATCGTCAAGCGGACCATCGCCCACCCCGACGTCGAGGGCGTCCACGACGTGGTCGCCCACTACGTCGGCCCCGAGATCGACGTCTCCGTCCACATCGAGGTCGAGGGGGATCGAACCCTGCTCGAAGCCCACGGGATCGAAACCGAGATCGTTCGGGCGGTACGCGAGCTGCCCGAGGTCGACGACGTGTTCGTCCACATCGACCCGAAGGAACTCGGCGAGTGGAAAGAGGACGAGACGGCCGACCGACTGCTAGAGTTCGACAGCGAGGGCGAAGGCTGATATCCCGCCCGATGGCCGTTCGAGGGGCATGCCGGGCCAAGGTTTGAGGGGGAGCGATGCGTTCGGGAGGGCGTGATCGTGCCACGACTCGCCGGGTTGTTCGCGAGGTACGCCGCGCTTCTCGACAACGTCGCGACGTTCCTCCTGACGGTCGCGTTGGCGTACGCCCTCGGTCGGTTTCTCGTCGAACCCGCTGCTGGCTACCTGATGGAACTTCGGGGCACGGAACCGACGCTCCGGCGGGGGCTCCAGCGGGTGCTCGCGGTCGCCGTGGTCGTCGCGAGCGTCGTCGCCGGACTGTGGGTCGCCGGACTGGGGTACCTGTTGGATCGCTCGGCGATCGTCGTCGCGGCGCTGACGGTCGCACTCGGGTTTGCCGCCCAGGACGTCGTCGGCAACGTCGTCAGCGGCGCCTTCATCGTCACGGATCCGAAGTTCAACATCGGCGACTGGATCCGCTGGGAGGGTGGCGAGGGGACCATCGAGGACATCGATTTCCGGGCGACCCGGGTGCGCACGTTCGACAACGAGGTCGTCACCGTCCCGAACGCCGCGCTCACGACCACGACCGTCGTCAACCCCGTGTTGAACGACCGGCTGCGGATCGACCTCCCGCTCGAACTCGGTCACGACGCCGATCTCGATACCGCCGTCGCGGTGCTCGTGAGCGCGGCCGAGGACCACCCCGACGTACTCGACGCTCCCGAGCCATCGGTCAGGATCACCAGCGTCGACGAGAGGGTTCGACTCTCCGCGCGGATCTGGATCGCGGATCCGACGCGCGCGTCGTTCGCCAGGGTGCGCTCGGAGTACGCCCGCGAGATCGCAACCCGGCTTCCCGAAGCCGGAATCGAACTGGGAGATGGCGGACCGACGGAACTCGACGGGGAGGTGGGTGTCGAACTGCGCGACGTACCGAGAGACCGGTTCTCGGGAGGAAAAGAACGTTAGACCGGCTTTCCGAACGCGTACATCGTCTGGCTCGCGGTGATCTCGGCCTCGAAGAAGTCACCGGGCTCGATCCCGTACTCGGAGGCGTTCTGGACGATCACCTGTCTGTACGCCGGATCGCGACACTTCACCGAATCGCCGGTGCCCGGTTGTACGCACAGCACCTCGCACGTGTCCCCGACCATCCCCTCGTAGACCTCGCCGACGATTTCTCTCTTTGCCTCGCTCATCGCCTTCGAGCGCTCCTTCTTGATCGTCCCGCCGAGGCCCTTCATATCGGCAGCGTCCGTTTTGGGCCGCTTCGAAAAGCGCGTGACGTTGACCTTCTCGGGGCGGATCTCGCGTAGGAGATCCATACTCAGTTCGTGGTCCGCTTCGGTTTCGGTCGGAAAGCCGACGATGAAGTCCGTCGAGAGTGTCCAGTGGTCCAGTTCCCGATCGAAGGTCTTGACGATCTCCCTGAACTTCTCGACCTTGTGTTGGCGGCGCATTTCCTCCAATACCTCGTCGCTGCCCGACTGGACCGGGGCGTGGATGAAGTCATACAGCTTCTCGTTTTCGGCGAAGACCTCGGCGAGTTCCTCGTGGATGCCGTGGATCCCGCCGGGGTTAGCCATGCCCAGCCGCACGCGGAACTCGCCCTCGATGGCACAGATCCGCGAGAGCAGTTCGGGGAGCGAACGCTCCCCGTCGTCCCAGCCGTAGACGCCGGTGTCCTGGCCCGTGATCCGCAGTTCCTTCGCGCCGGCGTGGACCAGCGCGCGGGCCTTCTCGACGTTTGCCTCGATCGTCGGGGAGTCTACCCGTCCAGTAGCGTGCTTGGTGATACAGTACGAGCAGTTCGACATACAGCCTCGGGCGATGGGGAGGATGCCGACCACGCCCTCTAAAACGGGCTCGACGCCCGGCCCGGGGGTCGGACACTCGCCGTTGAGCGCGGCTTGGGGCACCTCGTCCCAGTGCATCACGCGGGCGTCGACGTCGGAAAAGGCCTCGCTCTGGGCGAGCGCCATACAGCCGGTGACGATGAGGTCCGTGGTTTCCTCTTCTAGTTCCTTGGCTCGCCGCAGCATGTTCGTCTCGGTCTTCTCGACGACGGTACAGGTGTTGAGGATGGCGACGTCCGCCTCCGCGGGACCCGCCGCCCGGTAGTGGCCGGCGTCGCGCAGCGCGCTCTCGATCGCGCGGCTCTCACCCCGATTGGAGGTGCAGCCGTAGGTCTCGATGTGGTACCGGGCCATACCCGAGAGAGCGCCTCGGGGGCCAAAAGCACGACGGATCGGGCGACGTCAGTCGTCCGAACCGCTCCCCGAACCGAACAGGCGCTCACGGATCGACCGGGACGTCGGGCGCTCGGCCAGCAGCACGGACCGGTCGAGTTCGTCGATCACGTCGTAGGCGAGCGAACCGCGCACGAGCCGCGAGAGCAGGCCCCGCTCGGTTGCACCGATAACGACGAGATCGTGGTCCTCGGCCGCCCGAGCGATCGCCCCCTCGACCTCACCCGACTCGTCGATCAGGATCTCGGCGTCGGCGAGGCCGTGGCTCTCCGCCCACTCGGTGAGGAACGCCTCGCCCTCGACCCGTTCTTCCGGCCCATCGACGACGTACAGCAGCGAGACGGTCGAGTCGACCTCGTCGCGAAGCGTCCGGGCGACCTCGGCGCTCAGGTCGGAATCGGGCCCGCCCGCCGTGGGTACGAGGACGCGTTCGACGCCGAACCCGCGGTCTTTCAGGACGAGGAAATCACACGGCAGGTCGTGGGCGAGTTCGTCGAAGGCGCTCTCGGCGCGCCCCGGCGACCAGTGGGCGTTCTCGCTCCAGCCCATGATCGTCATGTCGGCCTCGTAGGTCCGGGCGGCCTCGAAGACCTCCTCGAACCCGCGATGGGAGACGAGGGTGTGGGTCTCGACTGGCACGCCGAAGGTCTCTGCATCCTCGCGGGCCCGATCGAGCAGCGTCTCCGAGTCCGCGTCGAGATCGGCCATGTGGTCCGTGGCGGCCGATAGGGGGACCTGATCGGGCACCTGCACGATGTGGACCGCGTGGACGGCTCCCCCGTTTGCCTTCGCGAGCGTGCTGGCGAGCGTGATCAGGTGCTGTTCGGTCCGCGGGTTCGCAAGCGGGACCATCACCCGGTAGTCGGCGGCCTCGGGTTTGACGCTTTCCGCGGCCGAGACGGCCGCGTCGGGCATCGCCTCCGAGCGCGAGCGGACGTACTCCGAAAGAACCCCCTCGGATTCGGTCTTGCTCCGGGCGTACAGTAGGTACCAGAGGGCCGCAAAAACGACGAACACCGCACAGAGGACGATCACGGTAGGTTCGATGAAACCGATCAGGGCAAACGAGAGCACGGCTCCGACTATGGGCGTGATCGGGTATAACGGGACGGTGAAATCGGGATCGTACTCGGGGGGGCGGGCCTCGCGCATGACGATCAGCGCGACGTTCAACAGCCCGTAGACCACTAGATGAAGCACGCTGCTGGCCGTCGAGAGCAACTCGAGGTTGCCGAAGACGATAAACAGAACGATCAACCCCCCGGTGATCGCGATCGAGCGATACGGTGTCCCGAACTTCCCGTGGATCTCGTTCAGCGCCGGGCTGACGAGCCTGTCGCGTCCCATCGCGAAGTTGATCCGCGACGAGGAGAGGATCGAGGCGTTCGCCGAGGATGCCGTCGCGAGCAGGCCGCCGAGCAACATCGCGCCCGCGCCGAGCGGGCCGATGAGGATCTCCGCGACCTGCACCACGGCGGTATCGTTGCCGGCGACGATCTCGTTTGGCACCGCCGCGAGCACCACCACCAACACCAGCGCGTAGATCGTGGTCACGACGACGACGCTGCCCACGATGGCGATCGGGAGGTTCCTCCCGGGGTTCTTGATCTCCTCTGCGACGGAGGTGATCTGGACGAAGCCGAGATACGAGACGAAGATCAGGCCCGTAACGGGCAACAGCGCCGAAAAGCCCTCCGGGGCGATCGGCCGCAGCGTCTGGAGGTCGGCGTTGAACACGCCAAAGAGGGTAAACACCGCGAGGATCAGGACCAGAACGCCGACGATGACGTTCTGGAGTTTGCCGGTCTCCTTGGCGCCGACGTAGTTGACGGTGGTGAAAAACGTCGCGCCGAGCAGCGCGATGATCTCCGGACCCGCAAGCGCGAGCGGGCCGAGCGATATCCCGGGGACGGCGACGAACGCGGCGACGTACTCGCCGAAGCCGAACATGTAGAAGGCAGAAGCGAAGGTCAGCCCGATCCAGTTGCCCCAGCCCGCGATCGAGCCGAAGAGCGGCCCGAGCGCACGGTTGATATAGAAGTACGCCCCACCCGCTTTCGGCATCGCCGTGCCGAGTTCGCTGGCCGAAAGGGCGGTAAACAGCGCAATGACGCCACCGAGGACGAACGACGCGGCCGCCAGCGGGCCGGCATCGCTGACCGCCACCCCCGGGAGGACGAAAATGCCCGCGCCGATCATCGTCCCGATACCGATGGTGAGCGCCGACAGAAGTCCGAGGTCCTTCGCGAGTTCTTCGTCAGCCATTATCGGTCGCGCCTGCCGACGGTGGGCTGGCCCGTCCTGTCGCGATCCCGATCCGTATGACTCGGAGGGTATGACATGGCCCTTCTTTTCGAGGAGGCTCCTTAACACGTTCGAAGGCGGCCAAGCGCCACCCGGCGGGGGTCGAGGTCAGCCGTCGAACCCCTCGACCAGCGCGACCCCCGAGGAGGCGCCGATCCGCTCGGCACCGGCCGCAAGCATCGTCCGTGCGGTCTCGTAGTCGCCGATCCCGCCGCTTGCTTTCACAGGGAGGTACTCCGCGAGGATTTCGACGGCCTCGACGCTCGCCCCGCCCTCGGCGAACCCGGTCGAGGTCTTGAGCATGGCGGCGTCGGCCTCGACGGCAAGTTCGGCCGCCCGCCTGAGTTCGGCCTCGTCGAGTTCGCTGGCTTCGACGATCACCTTCACCGGGACCGGCACCGCGGCGACGATCTCGGCGAGCTCGTCGTGGAACCGTTCGTCCTCCCCGCCCAGGAGCCGTCCCCGATTACAGACCACGTCGAGTTCGTCCGCGCCCGCCTTCCAGGCCTCGACGGCCTCCTTTCGCTTCGCCCCGGGCGAGTTCTGGCCGTGGGGGAACCCGACGACGGTCACGAGCGTGACCTCGCCGTACTCGGCGGCGTCCTCGACGTAACACGGCGGAATACAGGCGTTCATCCCGTATTCGGCGGCCTCCTCGACGGTTCCCCGGACGTCCTCGCGGGTCGTCTCCGGCCCGAGGACGGTGTGATCGATGGCCGCAGCGAACTCCGTTCGTTCCATCAGCGGTGGATGGTGGCGAGGGACTAAATACCACGGGGAATCGTATCGCAATGCTTTCCGTTTCACGCCGAGAGGTCCGCGTATGGTCCTGCCCGACGGCTTTTCGTTGCCCCCGCTCTCATATCTCCTCGTCTTGCTCGTGGCGGCGGCGGCGGTCGCGACGGCGCTGTGGCGGCGGCGACCACCCGTCCGGGAGGCGACGGTGCTGGCGTTCGTCCCGTGGATGGTCGCCGGTGCGGCGTGTCACGTCCTCGAAGTGATCGAGGCCGTTCCCCCCGCCTTCGCGCCCTTGCTGGGGACCCCGAGCGTCTACGTCAGCACGTTCGTCCTCGCGGGGGCGATCTGGACGGTCACGGACGACCGGTTCCTCGCACTCGCGGGCACGCTCGCGGCGCTGTTGGCGGTCGGGGCAGCCTTCGGCGTCGGCTACGGGCGCGGAACGATCACACCCTACTGGCCGCTCGTCGCGCTCGTGCTCTCGATCGTCCTCGCGGCGGGGACGTGGGGGCTGTTTCGGCGTGCGCTCCCGGGCGTCGCGGCGACGACCGGTGTGGCCGGCGCGCTGGTCGTCCTCGCACACGCCCTTGACGGGATCTCGACGGCCGTGGGAATCGACGTACTCGAGGTCACCGAACGCTCGCCCCTGCCGCGGGCAATCATGGGGGTCGCCGAGGGACTTCCCACCGCCGAAACCATCGGCGTCGGGTGGCTGTTCGTCCTCGTAAAACTCGCATTGGCCTGCGTGATTGTCTGGCTCATGGCCGAGTACGTCGAGGACGAACCGAACGAGGGCTTTCTGTTGCTCGCGCTGATCGCCGCCGTCGGGTTCGGTCCCGGCGTCCACAACCTGCTGTTGTTCGCGGTCGGGGGCTGAGGACCGCACGGCTTTTGTCCGGCCCCCGAGACTCGCGCGTATGGCGAAACAGCCACATCTGCTGGTAGAGGAGGGCGACCTCAACGATATCGCGCTGATTCCCGGCGATCCCGGTCGCGTCGACCGGATCGCCGGCCTCTGTGAGTCTTCCGAGGTCGTCGCCGAGAACCGCGAGTACAAACTCGTCAACGCGACCTACGAGGGGACCGACCTGACCATCTGCTCGACGGGGATCGGCTGTCCCTCCGCGGCCATCGCGATCGAGGAACTCGAGCGAGTAGGAGTGGAGACGGTGATCCGCGTGGGCACGACGGGTGCCCTGCAGAACGACATCGAGATCGGCGACATGATCGTCGCGACGGGTGCCGCGAAGGACGAGGGGACCTCGAAGCGCTACGAGTCGGTCACCTACCCCGCCGTCCCCGATTTCGAGGTGCTCTCGGCGCTGGTCGACGGTGCGGAGGGCCGGGGCGAGGCGGTCCACGTCGGCCCGATCGCCTCCGATGACGCCTTCTACGCCGAAACCGACGAGTACGTCGAGGGCTGGGAGCGGGCGGGGATCCTTTCCGTCGAGATGGAAGCCGCCGCCGTCTTCACCCTCGCGCGGCGCAAGGGGATGCGTGCGGGTGCGATCTGTACCGTCGACGGCAACCTCGTCGAGGGGACCCAGAAGGGCGAGACCGACGACGAGGAACTGCCTGAAAAGGCGAAAGACAACGTCGAGCGCGCCATCGGTATCAGCCTCGACGCCGTCCTCGCGCTCTCGTAGCGCCGGATCGTTTTATCTCGCTTGCGGGCGTGTCATCTCGCATGGACGTCAGCAGGGGATTTATGCTGGTCGTGATCGGCGCGTTCGGGACGCTGTCGCTTGCGATCGTCTGGCCCTTCCGCCAGTACGTGCTGTTGGCGGTGCTGATCGCGTACCTGCTCACGCCGGTCTATCGCCGGCTGGTACCCGTCACCGGCGAGACGGGGGGTGCGCTGGCGTTGATGGGGGCTGCGACCGGCGTGGTGATCCTGCCGTTTGCGGCGTTGCTATCGGTCGTCGCGAGCGACGCGCTCGATCTGGCCCAGCGTCTGAGCGACAGCGACATCGACCTCGAGGAAGTCGAGAGCGTCATCGCCGCCTCGACGGGCCGAGAGGTCGACCTCTCGACGACGCTCGGCACCGCCGGCGAGAACTTCGCGGGCGTGCTCGTCGGGAACGCCTCGGATCTGGTCGGCGTGTTCACCCACGCCCTGATCGGGATCACCCTCTCGGCGTTCCTCCTGTTTTTCTTCCTGCGGGACGGCCGGTACTTCACCGAGTGGCTCTTCGAGGTCACGCCGCTTCCCGACGTCGTGCTGGGCGAACTGGCCACGAACGTCGACGACCTCATGTGGGCGGTGCTCGTGGGCCACGTCCTCGTCTCGGCGATCCAGGGCCTGCTCGCGGGGATTGGACTGGCCGTGACCGGGATTCCCAACGCAGTCTTCTGGACGGTCGCGATGATGTTGCTGGCGCTGTTGCCGGTCGTCGGTGCGTTTCTCGTCTGGGGGCCGGCGGCGGTCTATCTGGTCGCGCTGGGCGATCCAGTCGCGGGCGGCGGGCTGTTTCTCTACGGGATGACGGTCGTGGGCCTCTCGGACAACTACCTGCGGTCGATCCTCGTCGATCGGCGGGCCCAACTCAACCCCGCGACGATCATGCTCGGGGTCGTCGGCGGGCTCTACCTGCTCGGCGTGATGGGACTGTTCTTCGGGCCGGTGATCGTCGGCTCGTTCAAGATCGCCATCGAGACCTTCGATACGTACTACGTCGACCGGTGACGCAAGGCCGCATTTTATCCGGCGGGCGCGTTCAGGGGCGGTATGAACGTGCGACGGGGGTTCTTGCTCGGGCTGATCGCGTTGCTGCTCGCGGTGTCGTTCGCGATGGTCCAGCCGTTCCTCCAGTACCTCCTGTTGGCGCTGTTACTCGCGTTCGTCCTCCACCCGCTCCACGAGCGTCTCGAACCGAAGGTGGGCGGACAGCTCTCGGCAGCGATCCTGATCGTCGGCTCGTTGATCGCGTTCGTCATCCCCTTCGTCGTGGTCGGCGCGACCGTCGCCGGCGACGCGATGGCACTCGCCCAGCAACTCCAGAGCGGCGGGGTAAGCGGGTTCGGCCTCGGCCAAGTCGAGGCGCTAATTCAGCAGTACACCGGCTTCCAGATCGATCTTGCCTCCCGGGTAAGCGCGTACGCCGAACAGGCCGCAGGGATCGTCGCGGGGAGCGCCCCCGGCGTGTTCGGCACGATCTCACATGCGTTCGTCGGCCTCGGCCTCGGGCTGTTCGTGCTGTACTACCTGTTGAAGGACGGGAGCAAGCTGATGGGGTGGCTCAGGGAGACGCTGCCGCTCCCGTCGACGGTCCAGGACGAGTTGTACGCCTCGCTCAACGAGATCACGTGGGCGGTGTTGCTCGGCCACGTGCTGGTCGCGATCGTCCAGGGAGCGATCGCCGGGATCGGCCTGTTCGTCGTCGGCATCCCGAACGCCACGCTGTGGACGTTCATCATGATCGTCCTCTCGCTGATCCCGATAATCGGGTCCTTCCTCGTCTGGGGGCCCGCGGCGATCTACCTCGTCGCGACCGGTCAGACAGTCTTCGGCGTCGGGTTGTTGCTCTACGGGACGATCATCGTCAACGCGACGGACAACTTCCTCCGACCCATCGTCGTCGACCGCCACGCGAAGATCAACCCCAGCATCATCATCATCGGCGTGATCGGCGGGGTCTACCTGATCGGCTTTATGGGGCTGTTCGTCGGCCCCGTGATCGTCGGTGCGCTGAAGGTCGTCCTCGAGATCTTCGACGAGCACTACGAGGCGCTCTAACGGTCACGGTCGCCGAGCAGCCTGTCGGCGACGTCCTCGGTGTCGTCCCGTCCCAGCGCGGACTGGACCATGAGCCGGCCGCCGATGGTCGCGGGGCTGATGACGGCGTCGGCCCCGGCGCGTCTGAGTTTCGGGACGTTCTCCCGGTCGGTCGCCGCCGAGACGATACGGACGTCGGGGCGAAGCTGTCTGACGGTCAGCACCGTCAGGGCGTCCTCGGCGTCCGTGTCGGTCGCGACGACGACCGCCCGAGCCCGGTCGAGGCCGGCGCGCTCGATGGTCTCCTCGTCGCTTGGATCACCCCGGAGCACGAGGAGATCGCGCTCGCCAAGCCGGTCGGCGCGCTCGTCGTGTTCGGTAACGACGACGAAGGGTGCGCGCGATTCGAGTTCCTGCAGGATCGGCTCGGTGAGTTCGCCGTAGCCGAGAACCAGTACGTGATCGTCCAGTGAAGCGAGTTCTGCGTCGTTCATTCTTCCGAGTGCGGCCGCAAAGCGGGCTTCGATGACGGGACTGAGCAAGGCACCGAGCGCGACCGCGAAGCTCGCGGTCCCGACCAACAGCACCGACATCCCGAACAGCCGGGCTTGCTGGGTGAGGGGGGTCGCGTCGCCGTAGCCGACGGTGCTTGCGGTTACGAGCGTGAAGTAAAAAGCGTCGAGGATCGTCTCGACCTCGCCGAACTCCTCGCGCAGCGCGTAGGTGCCGAGCGTGCCGTAGGCCTGTGCGCCGACGAGCGCGAGGCCGGCGGCGATCTGGGTGTTCGTGAGTTCGAGTTCGCGGTCGAAGCGCGCGCGGTTCGCAAGCAGGTTCGGCATCGCAAGCGCGGAAACGAGTATGAGCGGAATCGAGAGCACGCTCGACTGGAGCAATCCCTGGATCGCGGTCATCGGCAACAACACGGCCGTCGACCACCACGCGACCCGAAGCCGAGTGCGAAGGCCGTAGGCCGAGAGCAACATCAGAAAGCCGGTCATCGCGCCGGTAAATCCGGCGGTACGGTGGACGATCTCCGGGATGGCGATCCAATCGTCGAGCAGTCCGACCGCGGGAGCGCTGATGTTCGCGATCCCGGTGACGATCGAGAGAACGGCGACGGTCCCCGTCAGCACGACCGTCAGGTGTGTCCCGATCAGCCCCCGTCGTTCGCCCCACTCCATACATCCATTCGCCGGGTGGGCGTTATAGACCTCCCGTGTTCGGCTCCCTCTCAGGCGGTCGATTCGGGCAATCGGGCGAGGACGCGCTCCTCGAAGACCGACGAGTAGCGCATCAGGGTCGTCCCGAGGATGCTCATCACGAGGACGTAGCCGACCGCAAAGGCCTGAATCGTCGCCGCGACCGGTTCGGGGATCGTTAGGCCCGCGCCGCCGGCGGCGACGGTCGCGATGATCAGCGAAAACTCCCCGCGGGTGACCATGCCGAGCCCGACGCGGGTCGACCGACGCTCGTCGAGACCGTAGATCCGCCCGGCGAGAAAGCCACTGGCGAGCTTCGTGGGTGTCGTTACGAGGACTGCAAGCGCGACCAACCCGGCGACCCCCGGAAACAGCGAGGGATCGGTCACGAGGCCGATCCAGAAGAAAAAGACGGCGGCGAAGACGTCCCGGATCGACTCGAGGTTGTGCTCGATCTCGTCGACGTAGTCGGTGGCGCTAAAGGCCATTCCGATGAAGAAGGCCGCGACGGCCTCGCTCACGCCCGCCGCGAGTGCCGCCCCCGCGACGAGGACGGTGATCCCGACCGCCCGCAGGACGAAGAACTCGTTCGACTGGGTGTGGAGTGCCCGCTCGAACCACGAGGTGCCGAAGTAGACCACGAGGAGCAACGCGAGGATGAACCCGAGCGCGAGACCGACCGAGCCGAGCGCCTCGCTCAGGCCGCCCCCGCCCAGCACCAGCGCCGAGACGACCGCCAGATAGACCGCGATGAAGAGGTCCTCGTAGACGAGCGTCCCGAGCATTGGGTCGCTCTCGCGGTTGGCGATCCAGCCCAGATCGATCAGCGACTTGGTGATGATCGCCGACGAGGAGATGTAGACGATCCCGGCGACCAGCAGGGCCGAAAGGAGCGTCCCGAAGACGAGATACCCGAGTACGAGTCCGGCCCCGAAGTTGATCAGGAGATCGACGGTGCCGGCCCGGCCGATCCGGTGTTTGCTTTCGAGGAGCCGGTCGAGGTTGAACTCCAATCCGAGGAAAAACAGCAAGAAGACGATCCCGAGTTCCGCGCCGACCGCGACGAAGGTCGTCTCCTCGACGAAGGGAAGGCCGGCCCGGCCGAGGACGTTCGGTCCCAGCACCATCCCGGTGAGGATGTAAAAGGGGATGACCGACTGGTCGATCCGGCTCGCGAGGACGCCCGCGCCGGCGACCGCCGCGAACATGACCCCGACCTCGAGCAGGTGGTTCTCTGCGGCCATTCTACATCCGACGGGGACGTCGCTCGCTCGACCGACGATACATACCTACCCGATGTGAGGGACCGGAGAATAGCCTTTCCATCCGCGCGAGGGTTCTACCTTTATACGGCCGAAGCCAGAAGGCGCTGTATGGACGTCTCGGAAACCGATCTCCCAGGGGTTGGCAAGCGCTTCGAGGTCGCCCTCGAGGAGGGGGGTGTCGCGGTCGTCGTCATCCACAACAGCGGCCGACGCGAACTGTTCTATCGGGAATCGCCCGACGCCGACGGGGAGGAACTGCTCGATCTGACGGATCGGGAATCGCGGGTGGTGGGGTCGATCCTCGAGGGGGCGTTCTTCCAGCCGGTTCGGACAGAATCCCCGGAGGCGACGCTGGGAGAGGACGTCATCCTCGAGTGGTACACCCTCGACGACGAGGACCCCATCGTCGGGGAGCCCCTCGAAGAGAGCGACATCCGCGGGCGGACCGGCGCGACGATCATCGCCGTCGAGCGCGGCGAGGAGGTCTTTCCCAGCCCCGAGGCCGACTTCACGCTCCGGGCGGGCGACGTCGCCGTCGCGGTCGGTACCCGGGAGAACCAGCGCCGGCTTGAGGAGCTGCTGGCGTAGCCGACAGGCCTATGGTCGGTCGCCGGGTGCGCCCTGTATGCCGGAGTCCCTTCTCGCACAGGTACTCGTCGGCCTGTATCTCGGCGTTCTGACCGGGGTGTTGCCGGCGTTCGTCTCGTGGGCGCTCGGGTTCTCGTTTCGGTACGTGACCGGCGTGACCGTCCCCGGGCTCGGGGTCGTCGTCGTCGCGGCGGCGATCGCCGGCCTCTCGGGGGGGCTGCTCGGCCTGCTCGATCCCGCGATCTCGGAGACGCCAGTCGGGATCGTCGCCGCGCTGGTCGTGTTGATGGCCTCCTTCTGGGCGCATAATCAGGGCGATAAGATGGGCGAGGTGTTCCCGCGTCGCATCACCCTCGATTCGATCCGCAGGCGAACCATCGCCGCGGACGCCGTCGAGCGGGTCGGTCGCTTCGGGCGGGTCCACGCGACGGTCAAGGGCGTCGAGGACGTCGAGGGGTATCCGCCCCTCCCATCGGGCCTGCGCGAGAAACTCGAGGGCGAACGGTTCTCCCTGCCCGCCGACCTGCCGCTTTCGGAACTCGAAACGCGGATCCGCGACCGCCTGCTGTCGTCGTACGACCTCGAGACGGTCGACGTCTCGCTGGATCGCCGGGCGAATGCGACGGTCACCGCCGCACCCGCCCTGGGGGGTTTCTCCCGACGGGTCCCTGCCGGCCAGCGTGCGGTCTCGGTCGACGCGCTGGTTCCCGAGGGGATCGACCGGGGCGACAGCGCCGTCCTCTGGTTTCCCGAGCGGACCGTCGAGGGACAGGTCCTCGGCGTCGGTGACGGGAACGAGGACGAGGAGACGCCTGCGCGACGACTGACCGTCGCCGTCTCGCCGGCCGACGTCGAGGCAGTCCTCGGCGACTCCGAGGTGCGGGTCGGCGTCCGCGGGGAGGCGAACGGTCGGGACCTGCTCGGCCGGTTGAAGGCGGCCGGGTTCCGGGTGCGGACGGTCCCGGTCGGGCGCGCGCGGACGCTCGATCCCGGCGAACTCCGCGCCGAGACCGGCGCCCAACTGATCGCGGTCCGTGGAACCGGCGGCGTTCGGGTGCCGAGCGCATCGCTCGAGGTAGCCGACGACGAGGAGTTGCTCGCGGTCGGAACGCCAGAAACGCTTCGCGGTCTCCGGGAGGTGCTCGCGTGAGCGAGCGCCCCGAGCGAACGCGAGTACGCCGGGTCCTCGATTTGGGGGGGATCACGTGAGCGCGCTCTCGGCGCTGCAGGTCGAAATCGCCGCCGCGCTCTCGGTCGCCGTCCGGACGCTCGCGCTCGCGGCGCTCGCAGGCGCGGTGACAGCGACGGCCGCGGCGGGTTACCGGCTGTACGCCCGCGAAACGATGCCGGCGCGCCTCGGGATTCTGGTCGGACTGAGCGCGGTCGCGATCTGGCTCAACACCGTCGTCGCGCTGACCCAGTACGTCGACGCCGGGACGGACCCGCTGGCTCCCGTCCGAGCGGTGCGAAACGTCCTCGTGTTCGCCGCGAGCGCGGGGGCGGCGGAGCTGGGTCGTCGAGCAGGCGATCGGCTCGCGGCGAACTCCTCGGTGCTAGCGGGGGCGCGCTCGGTCGAGGGGGAGGTTAGCCCGCTGGTCAAGGCCGTCGGGCGCGTGCTCACCGTGACGCTGCCGACGACGGTCGAGGACGCACCGGGCTACGAGCCGGTCTCGAAGGACACCAAGGAGACGCTGGCGGGGGCGACGTTCGTCTTCCCGCGGGGACTGACCGTCGCGGAACTGCGCGAGCGCCTCGAAAGTCGACTCGGGGACGACTACGGGATCGGCCACGTCGACTGCGAGATCAGCACGGATGGAACGGTATCGAGCCTCGCGGTCGGGCTACGGGCCTCGGGGCTCGGACCACGGCTCGCGCCCGGGACCGTCGCACTCGCGATCCGCGCCGATCCGGCACCCGACGCGAGCCCTGGCGACGCGATCGAACTCTGGTGTGAGGGCCACCGGATCGCGACGGGCGAACTCCGGGACGCGACCGAAACGGTCGCGACCGTGGCACTCGATTCGGACGATACGCCCCTCGCGCCCGAGGAGTACCGGCTGGTGACGCTCGCGGAAGGAAACGGCGCCGAACGGGCCGCAAGAGCGCTGTTCAGGTCCGCGGTGACGAAACGTCGTGTGGACGCCGAGCTCGCGGGTCGTCGAGTGGCCGAATTCGATCGGGTCGTACTGGGGATCAAGGGGGCCGACTTCGAGGTGCTGCCCGATCCCCGGCGGCGGCTGGAAAACGAGGAG
This sequence comes from Halalkalicoccus jeotgali B3, assembly GCF_000196895.1. NCBI lineage: Archaea > Methanobacteriati > Methanobacteriota > Halobacteria > Halobacteriales > Halalkalicoccaceae > Halalkalicoccus > Halalkalicoccus jeotgali. Next base: position 1,204,190 of record NC_014297.1, on the reverse strand, counting down.
GTGGTCTACGTGCTGGATCAGGCCGTCAGGGTGTAGGTCTCGCCGTCGCGGTCGACGAACCCCTCGCTCGATAGCGTATCGAGGACGGGGAACAGCGCGAGTTGCTTCATTCCCAGCGAGGACTGCAGTTCCTCGATGGTCGCTTCGCCGGCGGTGTGCAGGTAGAGGTAGACGAGCTTCGAGCCGGTCGATTCTATCTCGGTCGGGAGTTCGGTGCGGTCGTGGGTGAGTGTCGTCGCGCTCATACCCAACTGCTGTCTGTCATCCAATATAAACCTAGTCCATATATCGGATAATGCGTAAGTGTGTTATATAATGGCATAATGTACGATGGTGACGTGTGACGAGGCGACGAGCGGAACCCTCATTCGGACCGAGGGACCATAGCGGGTATGGAGTGGAAACTCTTCGCCGACCTGGCCGAATTGGCCGGCGGGAAACGGGTCGCCGTCGACGCCGGGCCCGGCGATACCGTCGGGGAGGCGCTGGCGGCGCTGCTCGACTCCCAGCCGGCGCTCGAAGAGCGCGTACTCGACGGGGAAGGCCAACTGGCAGAACACATCAACCTGCTTCACAACGGATCGAACGTCTTCATTCAGGGGGCGGGACTGGACACCGAGCTCGAATCGGGCGACGAGCTCGCGCTCTTTCCCCCAGTTAGCGGCGGGTCCGGTCGGCGGTCAGGTCGGCCGCGAACACGAAATCGGGCTCTTCGGAGGCCCCGGCCCGGAGGTAGGCCGCATCGGAGACGTAGCCCGTGGTCTCGGGGATCCACACCCGCGTGCGGTCGGCACCGACCTCGGCGGCGTCTCGGGCGATCGCGGCGAACAACGCCCGTCCCGCCTCGAGGTCGTCCCAGGTGCCGATTCCGTACTCGGCATAGCGCTCTGTCCCGTCCTCGTGTTCGTGCTCGTAGTCGCGTACCCGGTAGCTCATCGCCCGGAGTCCGTCCTCACACACCACGAGGACCGCGGTCTCGTCGGCCGCCCGCCGGAGGTTCTCGCGGGTGAGCTCCGAGACCGCCCACGTCTCCTCGCGATCGAGCGCGAGCCCGCCCAGCCGGCTGCGGGCGTCGCTGTCGGTCCAGGCGTGCCACGCGGCGTCGGGCTCGTCCGTAACCGTGAGGCCGGGCTCGGCGTCGGGGTCCGGTTCGGGCGTGGCCCAGCGGAGCTCCGCCGCGGGGTCGAAACCGATCTTCCGCGTGAGCCCCAGACTGGGGACGTTCCACGAGAACACCATGCTGCGGGCGACGAGCGCCCCCTGATCGCGCGCCCACTCGAACAGGGCGTGGGTGAGCCGGCTGGCGACTCCCCGGCCGCGATACGCCGGGTTCACGCGCATCCCTTGGCACCACGCCTCCGTTTCCGAAAGCATCACACACTGGGCGATCCCGGCGATCTCCGATCCGGCGTCGGCCACGAGGGTGCGGTTGTCGCCCTCGATCCACTCGGGGTAGATCCCGGGCAGGTAGTCGCCGGCCTCCCGGTCGGGCCAGGTGTCCCGGGTGAAGGCGGCGACCGCCTCGTGGTCTTCCAGTCGGGCGTCCCTCAGTTCCATGGCACCGAGCGCTCGGTGAGCTCGCCCGCGACCGAGGTCCCCATCGCCTCCTCGACCGCCCCGGCCGAGTCGGCGTTCGCGAGCGCCCACATGAGCTTGACCTTCGCGGTGCCGGGCAGGGTGTCGCCGGCCTCGATCACGCCCGCCGAAAGCAGATCGCGTCCAGTGTCATAGACCCGGTCACAGACCCGCCCTTCGAGACACTGGCTGGTCATTACGACGGGTGTCCCCGACTCGACGAGTTCGGCGATCCGGGGGATCCAGTCGGTGTGGACGTGCCCCAGCCCGGTGCCCTCGATCACGAGGCCCGCACTGTCCTCGTAGGGGGACAGCGCTTCGGGACCCATCCCGGGGGTGTACTTCAAGAGCTCGACGTCGGCTTCGAGGGCGGGTGAGAGCGCGAGCGCTCGGTCGCCTCGTGCCACGTGCTCGCCCCGGATCGTGAGTTCGCGGCTCTCGTAGTCGACCTCGGCGAGCGGGTTTCGTCCGACGGTCTCGAAGGCGTCCCTTCGGGAAGTGTGATTCTTCCTGACTCGGGTCCCGCGATGCAGCGCACAGCGGTCGTCCGACTCGGTGGCGTGCATACAGACGAGCACCTCCGCGAGGTCGCTTTTGGCGGCCTCGACCGCACAGACCGCGTTCATGACGTTGTCGGAGGAGGGCCGATCCGCCGAACGCTGACTGCCGGTGAAGACCACCGGAACCGGAGTGTCGAGCATGAACGCGAGCGCCGACGCAGAGAACTGCATCGTGTCGGTACCGTGCATGACGACGACGCCGTCCGCGCCGGCCTCGATCTCCTCGTAGACCGCCTCGGCGAGTTCCCGCCAGATGTCGGGCGTCATGTTCTCCGAGAGGATGTTCGCTACGACCCGCCCGCGGTAGTTCGCCAGGCCGGCCAGGTCCGGCACCGCCCGGAGGACGTCCTCGGCGTCGAACTGCGCCGTGACCGCCCCGGTACGGTAATCGACTGTCGAGGCGATCGTTCCCCCAGTGCTGATCAGCGAGACGGTCGGGAGGTCCTCGTCGAAGGCGACCTCGCTGTCGCCGTCGCTCTCGGTCCCGATCTCGTGGACGCCCGATTCGAGCGTCTCGACGTCCGCCCCGTCGCGGGAGATCCCGACGTTGTACCCGCCGTCGAGCTTGAGTACGAGGTGGTCCTCGTTCGAGGAGGGCAGGAGGACGCCCTCGTAAGTCGTTTCGGCCCGCCGTGCTCGGACCCGGTCGCCTGCGTTCATACGGAGCGATTCCCGGCGATCGGACTTCAATCCACCCGTTTGGCCGACCCCGCCGAAAGGTCCTTGCTCCTGCGAACGGGAGGAAGAGTATGGCCGAGCGAACCGACCAGTTGACCGAAGCCCGCTCGGCGGACCACGAACTCGACCTCGAGGAGCCGCCCTCGCGGACCGGCCGGGTCCGCAAGCGTGCCGGGACGCTGTTCTCCCCGAAACGGTTCCTGTTCGCGCTCGCGCTGATCGTCGCCGGGACGCTGGTCGGCGGGGTCGTTCCCGTCGCCGGCGGGATCATCGGGGCGTTCGTCGGGGCCTTTCTCGTCGGCGTCGCGAGCCGACACCGCCCGATGATCGAGACGGGAGTGGCCGGCGCGGCAGTGGTGGGACTCTCGACGGCGTTCGATTACCTCCCGTGGCTCGTCGGCGGGAACGGACGGACGATCGCGGCGCTGGGACTGGCAGTCGGGTTCGTCGTCTGTACGCTCGGCGCGTACTTCGGGGCCGACCTGCGCGACGGGCTGACCCGCGAGATCTAATCGAGCGCCCAACCGGTTTCCGTGCGCGCGACGACGCCGTGATCCGCGAGCACCGAGAGGGCGTCCTCCGCGACCGGCGGGGGCAACTCCGCCTCGCGGGCGATCGTCTCCGTATCGGTCGCCCCGTCATCGAGCGCCGACAGAACGGCCGCGTACAGGCGGCTGTTTTCGGCGTCACCGATCGCCTCGCTGATGCGCTCGTGGGCCTCGGCGATCCGGCCCTGCACCCAGCGCTGGGCCAAGGAGAGTTCGTCTTCGAGTTCCTCTAAGGTCCGGAGTTCCCCCGCCAGATCGCAGACGTCGCCCCCGTCGGTGGCGGTGACGTTGATCGACAGGTGCGAACAGGAACTGGTCATGTCGAGGCTCGAACTCGCAGGATAGGCGCTCTTCGAGGCGAACCCGTAGGGAGAAACGCTCACTTCGAGCCGGAGGTTGCGCGCGATGTGGAAGTATTTGCGGCGTCTGTCGTCGGTGCGGCTCTCGACTAGCCCCGCTTCCTCTAACTTCCGGAGGTGGTCGATCACCGCCTTCGGGCTGACGCCGAGGTACTCGGAGATCTCCGTGACGTAGCAGGGCTTTTGTGAGAGAAGTCGGAGGATCCGCCGTCGGTTTTCGTTACCGAGGAGATCCAGCAACGCCGCGGAGTCCATCTATCTGACGCTATGCGATGGGAACGGAAAAGGGTGTCTCCCCGTGAGTTCAGCGCCTCACAGCCGATCGGTCGAGACGCTCGAACGCCCGTGAGGCACCCCACACTGAGAGCACCGAGAGCAGAAGAGTCCCGAAAACGAGCGCAAGCCCCGGTTCGTACCGAAGCGGCGGGTGGTTCCCCAGAACGTAATCGAAGATATCGTTGGCCAAGAGGAGCGCGAGCGCGAGTAAGAGCGCGCCCCGCGTCGTCGTCCCGTAGTGGGGTATCAGGTACGCCTCGAGGACAAACGCCGAATGCGTGAGGACGATGAACCAGTAGTCGTACAGATCGGGGAAGTACTCCCAGAAGCCCAGGTTGAGCGCGAGAACGGTCCACAGACCGTACTTGACGAGCCAGACGAACGCCAGCGTGTGGAGATACGCGAGCGCGAGGTTGTGAGGGACCTCATCGAGCGAGCGCCCGAGGGTCGAAAGCAGCGTCACCAGCGAGAGCGTCGCGAGAAACAGTGCCGCAGGCGAATCCAGATAGAGGGGCCACAGGAACGTAGACATCGAGGGCATCGTCTCGACGTAGAAGCGAACCCCGACAAGCATCGCGAGGGCGTTGAGGCCGACGAGCCAGCACAGACTCGGGGCGTTCTCCAGATAGTAGCGGGCGTACCGCCGCGGGATCATCGTCCGTGAGCGCGGGCCCCACGGCCAAAGCGCTGGCGTTGTCCCCGCAGTGCGGTTCGACATAAACATGTCGCAAAAGCGTTATATACTGCCACCTCTAACGTGCTACCGTATAGCATGTTTGAGACATTCTCCCGAAGCTACTACGTCGGCCGGTTGTTCGTCGAGCCCTACGACGGGGACCGGGCGGTGTTGCGCCGCGATCACCACGAGCTGGTCAACGAGCAGCTCTATGCCACCGGCGAGGGCGTAGAACGGCTCGACCTCCCGCTCGTGATGAAGCTCTCCCAACAGCACTTCGCGGTTCACGGCGACGACGGCGTCCCCGAACGCACCCTGTTGGTCCCCCGCGACGGGCTCGATCCCGGCTACGTCGATACGCTCCCGGCCCCCCGCGAGGTGCTGCTCGCGAAAGCGGATCGCGCCTCTCAACTGCTGGAGATCGTTTCCCCCGAACGGGCCGGAAGATAAAAGCCGACCCGCCGCCGCCATCCGGTATGCTCGACGACCTGCTCGGTCGGACCGCCCTCAGGGATCGGATCGCCGAGCTGGAACGCGAGCGCGAGCGCCTCGAAGCGCGCTTCGAGGCCGAACGCGAGCGCCGCCGGGTGGCGACCCGAGAGAAGCAGGCCGCCGAGGAGCGCGAGAACCGCCTCGAGGACCGAATCAGCGACCTCGAGGGACGCCTCGGGCGCACCGACGGGGAGTGCGAACTCGACTTTCGCGGCGTCGAGACCCTCCGCGGGGGGCGCCTCCGTGAGGTCCTCGCTCGCCTCGAGAGCCTCCGAACCGGCGAGGAGGGCGTGCTCACGGCGATGGTCGACGGGCAACTCCCCGAGGTGGTCACGGCGGCGTTCGGCGAGCGCGCCCCGTTGCTCTCGCGGGTCGAGCCCTGTCTGGCGGTGACCGACGACGCCGGTCTCGTGAGCGTCGCGCTCCGCCCTCCGCTGGCTCCCGCGGCCTTCCAGGTGTGGAGCGACGCAGTCGAGATCGATCCCGGGTGGTTCCTCCCCGAGGGCGAGTTCGCGTTCGCGCTCGTTCGCTCGGACCTGTTTGCGATGGGCGAGTACGACGGGAGCGAGCGCGAGTCGGTTCGGGCCTTCGAAAGCGACGTGAAAGGCGACCACTCGAAGGGCGGGTTCTCACAGGGCCGGTTCGAGCGCCGCCGGGACAACCAGATCGCGGCCCACCTCGAGAGGTGCCACGAGGCGATCGCCGCACGGAACGCACAGCGGTTGATCGTCGTCGGCCAGCGAACCCTCCTCAAGGAGTTCGACGCCGACGCCCGGCGGGCGGTCGACGCGACGGGTGACCCCGAGGCGGCACTCGAGAAGGCGCTTCGCGAGTTCTTCACAACCCGGCTCTACCGGCTCTAGACCCCCCAGATGGTCGCGATCCCCAGCGTGGTGACGACCGTGAGGATCAACTGAAGGGGTGCTCCCACGCGCGCGAAGTCGGTGAACCGGTAGCCGCCGGGGGCGTAGACCATGAGGTTGGTCTGGTAGCCGATCGGGGTGAGCATCGCCGAGGAGGCCGCGAACGTGACCGCCAGCACGAACGCGAACTCGTTGGCACCGATCCGGTTTGCGGCGTCGACGGCGACGGGGATCATGAGCACGACGCTCGCGTTGTTGCTGATAACGTTCGTTATCAGCGCCGTAAACAGGTAGAACACCCCGAGGACGACCACGGCGTCGAAGGCGGTCGTACTCGCGACCACGATCCCCGCGAGAAAGGCCGCCGCACCGGTCCGCTCCATCGCGATTCCGAGCGGGATCAGCCCGGCCAGCAGGAAGATGACGGACCAGTCGACGGCGTCGTAGATCTCGTTGGGATCGAGCACGCCGGTCGCGACCATCGCGACCGCCCCGGCGATCGCGGTGACGAGGATGGGATAGATCTCCAGGGCTGCGAGTCCGACGACGGCGGCGATGATCGCGACCGCGACCGGAAGCTTCGAGCGGCGGTACTCGGCGCGAGCGACCTCGCTTCCGAGGATGAACTCCCGGTTCGCACCCAGTCGCTCGATGGAGCCGCGACTGGCCTGAACGAGCATGGTGTCGCCACCGCGCAGTTCGACGTGGTCCATCCGGCGATGAAGCACCGTCGGCCCCCGGCGGAGCGCGAGGACGGTCGCGTCGAAACTGCTCCGGAAGTTCGCGCTAACGAGGGTCTCGCCCACGAGCGAGGAGTCCGGCGGGACGATCACCTCGACGAGGTCCTGTCGGGCCCCGGAATCGGTCCGGCGGCCCCCCTCGCCTGCGGCCAGATCGGCGTCGGTAAAGGCGACGTGGGGAAGCAGGTCGACCCCTTCGACGTCGATGAGGTCGACCACGGTGTCCCGACCGGTCCGCACCACGAGGACGTCGTCGGGTCGGATCGTCTTCTGGGCGAGCGGTTCGCCGAACACCTCGCCCTCGCGAATGAGCTGGACGAGGTCGAACTCGAACTCCGCGTCCTCGATGGCCTCCCGGACCGTGTGCCCGACGAACGGCGAGTTCTCGCGGACGATCACCTCGGTGAGGTAGTCAGCCATGCCGAACTCCGCAGTGAGATCTCCCTCTGCGGGAAGCCGGTCGGGAAGCAGTCGCGGGGCGATCACCAACAGGTACGCCGAACCGACGAGCAAGACGAGCGCGCCAAGCGCGGTGAACTCGAACATCGAGAAGGGGCGCCCGATCAGGCGCGCGGAGACGTCGCTCGCGAGGATGTTCGTCGAGGTGCCGATCAGGGTGAGCATGCCGCCGAGCATCGAGGCGTACGAAAGCGGGATCATAAAGCGCGAGGGCGAGACGCTCGCCCGGCGAGCCAGATCGCTCGCCATCGGGATCATGATCGCGACGACAGGGGTGTTGTTGATGAAGCCCGAAGACAGCCCCGAGACGCCGACGATCGACCCGAGCAGCTTTCGCCCGTCGTCACCGGCGAAGGCGGCGATCCTCGCGCTGATGGTCTGGACGACCCCCGTCTTCCGGATCCCTTCGCTCAGGACGAACATCATGAGGACGGTGATGGTCGCGGAACTCGCAAAGCCAGAGACGCCCTCGGCGGGCGAGATCGTCGTCCACGGTTCGAGGACGATCAACAGCACCATCACGGTAATCGCGGTGATGTCGATCGGAACGGGTTCGGTGATGAACGCCACGAGCGCGAACAGGACGATCCCGGAGACGACGACCATGCCGGCCGTGATCTCGGGGACCCGTCCGACGATCTGGAAAAGAGAGAACACGTCAAGGAGGGATCGCCCGAGGGGGACCATTATCTCGTCCTACGGCGGAGGTAAGCAAAAGCCTACAGGGGATCGGCATGCTCGCGGACGCCCGCTTACGGTGTGCCGGCGATCGGGAGGAGGACGAACGCCAGATACGAGAGGATCGTCGCCATCGACGGCCCGATGATCCAAAACGAGACGAACCGGATCACCGCCGACCCGTCGAACAGTTGCTCGACGCCCCGGAGGTCCTCGGGCCGTTCCTCGCCGACCCGCGGGACTTCCTCCGTAGTTTCGGCCGTGATCGCGTCGACGGAGATGTCGCTCGCGAGGTCGCCCCGCACGAGGTCGCGCGCGGTCGCCTGACGGGTGGCCCGTCCCCAGCCCAGCCCGACGATACACATGACCGTCGCCATTGCGAGGCTGATCGGGATGCCGATCCACGAGAGAACGGTCGTGATGCTCGCGGCGACGATCATGACGATCATCGCCGCCAAGAGCGGGAGCGCCGTCAGGTCGTTGCCCACCGAGTCCATCGTCCGCCGGGCGATCGTGAACGCGCCCAGCCCGATCGCGACCGTCGCGAGGACCACTCCGCCCTCGACCCCGACGAGTCCGCCCCCAACCAGCGGCGCGACAGCGTTTGCGACGTTGCTCGCGCCGGCGCTGAACGCCATGTAACAGGCGATCAGGACGACGACCACGGTGCTGATCAGTTCTCGGGAGGTCGTGCCCGGTCCCAGCGTCGGTTTCGGGACCGCGCCCGTGCGATCGAGGACGAGAAGCGGGCCCTCGGACTGTTCGAGGGCGAACCGTCGGTCGAGGTGCGGATAGAGATAGCGCCCGACGACGGCACCACACCAGAACCCGGTGATCGGGGCAACGAGCCACCAGATGACGATTCCGCCCAGCACCGCCATGTCCAGTTGACCCGTCGCCAGCCCGAGCCCCGAGATCGCACCGACGGCCGTCATCGAGGTCGAGACGGGTACGCCGTAGACGTTCGCGACCATCATCCCGAGTCCGATGAAAAACAGGACGATGATGCTCGCCTCGATCGTAAAGATCGTCTGCGGGACGATGTCCCCGCCAAGCGTGTCGATTACGTTCCGGCCGACCGTCCAGCCCCCGAGAAAGACGAAAAACGTCATCAGCGCCGCGGCGGCGGTCTTGTTGATGATCTTCGCGCCGACCGACGGCCCCCACGCGACGCCCGTCGAGGAGCCGCCGATGTTGAATCCGACGAACACGGCCGCCAACATCCCCAGAACCAGAAGTACAGAAACCATACGATAACTTACGTAATAGATCGGGGTATATGTTGCGGTCCGGGCCGACGGGCCGGGAATCGGCGGGTCGGCGGCGGGCGGGTGGGGCCGGTCGGCATCTAAAGGGTTAACACCCCGTTGTGCATCCCTCCGGTATGCAAGTCGCCGTTCTCGCACACGAGAAGTTTCCCGAGCGCGCGAAAACAGCCGTCGGCGTCCTCCGATACGCCGATTACGACGTGACCGCCGTTCTAGATCGCGACCGCGCCGGCGGACGGGTCAACGAGTATCTGCCGGGCGTCCCGGACGCCCCCATCGTCGAGGGGATGGAAGACGTCGAGAACGCCGACGCGTTGCTGATCGGGATCGCACCGATTGGAGGGGGATTCGACGAGAGCTGGCGCGAGGACGTCGAGAACGCCCTGTCGAGAGGGTGTGACGTCATCTCCGGGCTGCACTACTTCCTTTCGGAGGACGAGGAGTTCGTCTCGCTCGCGGCGGAGAACGACTGCGAACTGTGGGACGTCCGCAAACCCGACGAGGACCTCACCGTCAGCCAAGGGATCGCAAAGGACGTCGATGCGGAGGTGGTTCTGACGGTCGGAACCGATTGCTCGGTCGGGAAGATGACCGTCTCGCTCGAACTCGCACGTGCGGCCCAAGCCCAGGGCGTCGACGCCGGGTTCATCCCCACCGGTCAGACAGGAATCATGATCGAGGGCTGGGGCAACCCGATCGACCGGGTCGTCAGCGATTTCACTGCGGGCGCCGTCGAGGAGATGATCCTCGAGAAAGGTGACGAACACGACTATCTGTTCGTCGAAGGCCAGGGGACGATCATCCACCCGGCGTACTCGGCGGTGACGTGTGGTATCCTCCACGGCGCGATGCCCGACAAACTCGTGCTCTGTCACGCTGCCGGGCGCGAAGCGATCCACGGCTACGAGGACTTTTCGATCCCGCCGGTCGACACCTACGTCGACCTCTACGAGGGGCTCGCCGGGCCGGTCCACGAGGCCGAGGTCGCCGCGGGCGCGCTCAACACGATGGAGATCGCCGACGACGGTCCCGCCCGCGACGCCGTCTCCGAGTACGGATCGGATCTGGGCGTGCCCGCGACGGACCCCGTCCGGTTCGACACCGAGGAGGTGCTGGAGGCGCTGCTGTGAGCCTCGAGACCGACTTCGAGCGCGTCTCGCTGCCGCTTGAGTTTCCCTTTACCATCTCCCGGGGGACCGTCGAGACCGCCGAGAACGTGATCGTCCGGGTGAGCGACGGCGAGTTCACGGGGCTCGGTGGGGCCGGTCCCTCCCCGCACTACGGCGAGACGGTCGAGACCGTCGAGGCCGTCTTACCCACGCTTCTCGACATCGTTGAGGAGGTCGGCGAGCCCCACCAGTTGGAGCGAATCGAGCGTCGAATGAAGGCACGGGTGAACCGAAACCCCGCCGCGCGGTGTGCGATATCGATCGCGCTACACGACCTGGTCGCAAAACGGCTCGACCTCCCGCTGTATCGCTACTGGGGACTCGATCCCGAGGAGCTGCCCGAGACCTCCTACACCATCGGAATCGACGGGACCGAACGGATGCGCGAGAAGACCACCGTCGCCCGCAAACGGGGCTACTCGACGCTGAAGATCAAACTCGGGACCGATCGCGACGAGGAGATCATCGAGACGGTCCGTGAGGAAGCACCCGAAGCGACGATCCGGGTCGACGCCAACGAGGCGTGGGCCCCGCGCGAGGCCGTGGGGAAGATCGAGGCGCTGGCCGCCCACGACGTGGAGTTCGTCGAACAGCCCGTGCCCGCGGAGGATCCGGCGGGGATGGCCTTCGTCCGCGAGCGAGCGCCCCTTCCCATCGCCGCCGACGAGTCCTGTGTGACGCTTGCGGACATCCCCCGCGTAGCGGAGATCGCCGACATCGCGAACGTCAAGCTGATGAAGTGTGGCTCGCTCCGGGAGGCCCGCGAGATGTTCGCGGCTGCGCGTGCCAACGGACTGGAGACGATGCTCGGCTGTATGAACGAATCGAACGCCTCGATCGCGGCGGCGTGTCACCTCGCGCCGCTTCTGGATTACGCCGACCTCGACGGGTCGCTGTTGCTCGACGAGGACCCCTACGACGGGGTCGGGATGCCGGCCGGCGGGATCGACCTCGCGGCGGTCGAACGCGGCACCGGCGTCCGTTAGTCCGGCAGGCCGACGACCGCGATGTCGTAGTCGGCGATGTCCGAGGGCGACTCGAGGATGATCACCTGAAAGGACCACTCCTCGCCGGTCCCGAGGTCGCTCGTCGAGTCGAGGTACGTTCCCAACTGCTGGCCGTCGGAGTTGTACACCCGGACGCGGACCTCCGCGGTGTTGATCTGGGTGTTGCCGGCGTTCTCCGCCGTGCCCTGGACCGTCGAGCCGGTGTACCCGCTCTCGAAGACGAACTCGTGATCGGTGATCGAGAGGTCCGACAGCGGGGCGAGGTCGGTGCGAGGGGTCGTGCTGCCGGCGGAGTATGCGGCCGACGCCTCGCTGGTATTGCGCGCGCTGCCGTTGATGTCGTCGGGGACGTCGCCCGACTCGTAGGAGGGCTGGCCCGACGACCCCGACCCGAGACAGCCCGCGAGGCCGAACAGGCCGCCAGCGCCGACGAGCGTGGCGAACCGACGGCGGCCGATCCTGTCGTGGCGATCCGTCCGTTCGCACTCCCCCCGATCGGGGGCCGCGTTCGAATCCATGTCGGAGGATCGAAGCGCGCGCGCTTGAATCTGCTCCTTGACGTCGAAACCCCGGCCCGAAAGCGGGTCGTCTCGCGAGTCGAGATGGAACGACTATAGACCATCGCCCCACAACGACCCGCCGTGAGCGAATCCGATGGAACGCTGTCGCCGCCGGCGGATACGATGCGGGAACGGGTCGGCGACGGCCGACTCAAGGTCTGGTTTCTCATCGACGGGAACCGGTGGGCCGTTGCCGGCCTGCTTTTGGTGGTCTCGTTTCTCGTTATCATGCTCGTGGGACTCGCGTTCCCGCGGTCGTTCGAGGCGGCCCTGACCACGTCGTCGATCCGCTCGCTGTTTCAGTCGATCTTCCTCGCGACGGTGACGAGCATCGCGCTGACCCTGACGATCGGCCAACTCATCCTCTCGGAGGAGATGGGGGATCTGGGCGAGCAGCGAAGCCGGATGCAAGACGAGATCCAGTTTCGAAAGGACGTCCAGACCTCGATGGACGTCGGGGTGCCACCAGCGACGCCGACGGGCTTTCTCCGAACGTTACTCCTGGGCGCCAAACAGAGCGCCACGGCGCTTCGCGAGCAGGTCGCGGAGGAACCCGACTCGACGGCAGCGACGGAGGTCACAATGCTCGCGGACCTCGTCGCCGATCACGGCCAGCAGGTCATGGACGACCTTGACGACACGGAGTTCGGGACCTTCGGGACGCTGTCGGCGGTACTCGATTTCAACTACTCTTGGAAGACCCGCACCGCCCGCCGCCTCCGCGATCGCCACGGCGACGAACTCTCACCCGAGACCGACCGACTGCTCGACGAACTGGTCAAGAACCTCAGCCTCTTTGGCCCCGCCCGCCAGTACTTCAAGCTGCTGTACTACCAGCACGAACTGATCGACGTCTCACGGGTGTTGCTCTACACCGCGATGCCCGCGCTGGGGTTGACGACGTTCATGGGGTTTGCCTTCGACGTCGCACCGTTTGCGGGGACGGTCCTCGGACTCGACAGCGCGTTCGTGGTCGTCTCGGTCGTGATCGTCCTCTCGCTGTTTCCCTTCGCGCTTTTGTTGTCGTTCGTTCTGCGGATGGTGACCGTCTCCCAGCGGACGCTCACCATCGGTCCGTTCATTCTCCGCGAGCAGGCCGATGCCGAGGACCTCGACCGCGTCGAGGGGTGAGTTAGTCCCCGCCGGCCGGCCGCTTGAACAGCAGGTATTTCGTGCCGCCGCCGGTGTAATCGATCGTCCCGGCGAACTCCCAGTCGTCGGCGCCCAGATCGTTCATCTCCTCTTCGGGATTGCCCGCCTCCTTCTGGGTCGCCTCCCGCGGCGGAACGAGCGTTCGATACTCCCACGCGTTGTTTCGGTCCATCGGTCCCTACCGGGAGGCCCGCGGGGTTAACCCCCTTGGGTTCAGACGTCGCTGTCGGCGTCGCGACTCGACTCCCGCAGGATAAACGGTCCCATCGCGAGCGTCCGTTGGGCGACGGTTGCGATCCGGAGGACGAAACTCACAAGCAGGACGAACGGCGCGAGCGTGAGGACGAACGCCCCGCTGACCAGCAGGGAGATGCGCTCGATCCCGAACAGCGTTCCCGGCAGTGTGTTCGGATCGACGTACATGATCATCGCAGCGACCACGACCAGCGCGGGCGGGCCGGTGTACAACAGCGCCCGTGAAAGGTTGATCAGTTCGTGCTGGAAGTACAGCGTCTTGAAATGCTCGCGGGCCGGTCCGAAGAACTGTAGTGTCACGATCAACTCATCGAGGAGGCCGTCGGCCTCCTCCGAGAGCGAGTCGCCGTACTCCGAGCGGAGTTGTCGCGCCTGGAAGATCTTCCACGAGTAGTTGAAATCGAGCGCCGTCCAGATCACGTCGAAGGTGCCAAACTGGGTGTTCTCGATCTTCTCGCGGACCGCCTCCGCGTGGTCGTCGAGGGCCTCGACGTACTCGATGATCTCCCTTTCGAGTTCCCCGTCGTAGTTCCCGGCGACGGCGTCCCGGAGGGCTTCCGCGTGGTCCTCGATCCCCGCCACGAGTTCGCGCAAGAATGCGGCGGGCTCGGGTGGGCTGACGTCCTGTTCGGTTTTGGACTCGATGTCGCGGCGAAACTCCATGGCCTCCTGCATGCGCTCGCGCTGGTCGCCGACCGCGCCCAACTCCTGTGAGAGCACCAGTTGACCGATCGTCGCCACCAGCGTCACGCCGGTGATGATCGGCCCAACCATCGAGCTAAAGAGCGTCTGAATCGCGTCGGGGTCCTGAACCGAGAGCACCGAGAGGGGGTTCAATCCGACGAACCCGAGGGCGACGATCGTCGCGAACAACCCCACCATGATCGCTCCGGCGAGCGCGTATCGGTTCATCCGCATCAACACCCACAACCGGAACCCGCTTCCGTCGGCGCGCTCGCGCATCGTATCGTTCGGCTCGTCGCTCATTACGGGGTTGTAGGAGAGTGCTCACAAAAGCGTGCGGTTGTTCGGCTGGCGGCGCTGTGTGTGGGTGTCGTCGATTCGCCGCTGCCGGGTGATGGTTTTTACCCTGGAGCCGAGTAGGCAAAGGCGATGGGTGAGGAACGAACGGGACCGACGACCGGCTCGGAAAGCGGACTGCTGCGGTGGATCCTCCTCGACGGGAACCGGTTTCTCATTGCGGCAGGGATCCTCGCCGTCAGCGGCCTCGTACTCGCGGCGCTCACCGCCGCGGACGTGGTCGGATTCACCAACGAGAGTTCGATCAACCGCCTCGCGAACGGGATGGTCGCGGGAACGTTCAGCGTCGTCACGATCGTCATCACGATCAACCAGTTGATCCTCTCCCGGCAGTTCGCCGCCGCCAGTCAACTGCGCGAGCGCCTCGACGGCGTGATGGAACTGCGCGAGGACATCGCACAGAAAGCGGACGTCCACGCCAGCCCCGCCGAACCGACCGCGCTGCTCGAAGTGGTGATGAGCGCGGTCGAGGACCGGGCGATCCGCCTCGGGGAGACGGTCGCGGAGGAAAACGAACGCGAGCGGGAGGTCTCGGAGTACGCACGGACCGTCGCCGAGGCCGCCGGCGATGCCCGCGATCGCCTCGACGACGCCGATTTCGGGACCTTTCACGCCGTTTCGCTGACGATCGATTACGACGACTCCCAGCAGATCTACGCCGGGCGCTACCTCCAGAACGAACACGCGGAGGGGATCGACGAGGAAACCGACGAGGCCCTGACCGATCTGCTCGAAACCCTCCAGCTGTTCAACGTCGCCCGCTCGCACTTCAAGACGACGTACATGGAACGGGAACTCTCGCGCCTGTCGCGGCTGATCACCTACCTCGGGATCCCGGCGATCCTCGCGGCGTTGAGCACGGGACTGCTCTACGGGGATCGCGGCGGGTTGACCGTCTCGCCGGAGATCGCCCCACAGGTGATCATCCCGCTGATCCTCGTAGTGCTCTCGCCGCTGGCGTTGCTCTCGGCGTTCGTGCTTCGCTCGGCGACGGTCACCCGTCGGACGGCCTCGATCGGGCCGATGGTCCCGAACAAGGAAGTCGAGGAGGGGACGGCGGCCTCGACCGACGTGACCGAACACTGAGACCGGTTCAATTCACGTCGCCGGCCTGTTTTGTCTCCCGGAGGATGAACGGACCGAGCGCCAGCGTGCGTTTCGTGACGGTGACGATCCTGAGGATGTACGCGAGCACCACCGTAAACGGCAACAACGCGAGAGAATAGAGGAGGCCGACGGCGAGATACCGGTTTGGAAGCCCCAGCGTCGAACCCGTGATCAGGGTCGCGTCGAACGCGAGGATCATGTAGGCGGCGATCGCAAGCGACGGGATCGAGGCGTATAGCACTCCCCGCGCGATGTTGTTGATCTCCCACTGGAAGTACAGCATCTTGAAATACTCGCGAGCCGGGGCGAAGAATCGAAGCGACTCGATCAGCTTCTCGAGATGTCGCTCGGTGTCGTCACCGATCGAGTCGGCGTATCGCGCCGCGAGCGTCCGGCCGGCGACGATCTTCCAGGAGTAGTTGTAGTTCAAGACGGGGAGGATCACCTCGAAAGAGCCGAATTCGGTGCTTTCGAGTTGGTCGCTGACCTCCTCCCCGTGTTCGAGAAGCGAGTCGGCGTACTCGTAGAGTTCCGTGACGTCGTCGTCGGCCACCGACTCCCTGAGCGCTCGCGCCTGCCGGTCGACCGCCTCAATGAGCGCCGAGAGGAACGCCGAGGGGGTCGCGGGGCCAACGGCGGCGTCGATCCGGTCTTCGACCTCGCCGCGGAACTCGATCTGATCGCGCATCTCCGCCTGTTTCTCGCCCAACGGCCCCATCTGTTCGGAGAGGACCAGTTGGGCGATGGCCAGAATGAGCGAGACGCCGGTAACGACGGCGATGATCACCGACCCGAAGACGTTTCCGACCGACGACGCCCCCATGACGCCCGGGAGGTTGGTCGGTCCGAGGAAGTAGAGTCCGACGAAGATGGCGACCATCGAAAGCGAGAGGAGTCCGGTGACGAGCCAGCGGTTGGCCGTGACGAGAAACCAGATCTTCAGCGTGCTCTCGTCGGTCCGCTCGCGCATCGTGTCGGCGGGCGGCACGAGGTCGTCGGAGTCGCTCACAGTACATCCGCGTCGATGCGTTCCCACCTCAATCTGGCGATCACGGAACCGTGAGCACCGACGGGTTGAATAGGGTTTTACGACGTGCCGGTGGAGAACGGACATGGTACGACGACGGGTCGGGACCAGCCTCTATGCGGGAGTCCTGTTTACCGTGCTGGGACTGGTCGCCTGGGCGAGCGGCCAGCCGTTCGTCTTCCCGAGTCTCGGCCCCTCGGCGTTCATCCTCGCGTTCGACCGGCGCGGCGAGCGCACGCGGACCTACCGTATCGTCGGCGGCCACCTCATCGGCGGCGTTGTGGGATTGCTCTCCTACAGCCTGCTCGCACACGGCGTCTCGATCACGCCCGCTCCCGCCGCGTTCTCCCCCGACGGGCTGTGGCTCGCCGCAAGCGGCGTCTGCTCGATCGTCCTGACGAGTTGGGCGATGATCGCGACGAACACGAACCACGCGCCGGCATGTGCGACCACGCTGATCGTTTCGTTGGGTCTGCTCTCGACGCCGTTGCAGGTCGCGATAATCGTCGTCAGCGTCGTCGTGCTCGTCGAGATCCACTCCGTGGTGCTCGCGCTGTTCGAGCGGGTGGTCGGGGAGTAACTGCCGGGCCGGCTCGAAAGCGGGCGCCGTGGACTATCGCTGCTCGTCGCGGATCTCCTCCAGCTCCTCGTCGATCTCGCTCGATTGGAGCTCCTCTTCGACGTCGACGTCCGCGTTCGTCTCCGTTTCAGTCTCGGTCTCGCCGTCGTCCTCGCTCTCCTCGACCGAGGCGGTCTCCTTGCCCATCTCGCCTTTCAGGGTTTCGAGTTCGGCCTCAACCTCGCTGTCGGTCCGGCCGGCCGCCAGTTCGCGGTCGATGCTGTCCTGATCCGAGAGTGCGTCGTCAAAGGCGCCGGTGTCCTGGAGTTCGTCCATCGCGGCCGAACGGGCCTCCATCTCCTCGGTGTCCTCCTCGGCGCGCTCGATGGCCCGCGAGACGTCCTCCATTTCGTCGCCCGCGCCCGTCATCGCCTCCGAAACGCGCACGCTGGCCTCGCTGGCCTCGTACTGGGCCTTCATCGTCTCCTTTTTGGTGCGGAACTGCTCGATGCGGCTCTGGAGTTCGTTTTTCTGTTCGACGAGGTTCTCCTGTTTGTTCTGGAGGTCCGCGATCTGATCCTCGAGCTGTTCGATCTGGCTCATTTTGGCCTTCTTCTTTTCGAGGGCCTGGCGGGCCAGATCATCGCGGTCCTGAGCGACGGCCTCGCGGGCCTGTTCGTTGTGTTTCTCGACGTTCTCCTCGAGGCGTCGTTTCTGCATTTCGAGGCGCTTTTTCTGCGTGGTCAGATCGGCGATCCCCTGTTTGACGTCCTGCAGGCGGTCGCGCATCTGCTCGTAGGAGTAATCGAGCGTTTCCCGGGGGTCCTCCGAGCGATTGAGGACGGCGTTGACCTTCGACCGGATGACGTACGACATCCGCGAGAGTATTCCCATGGCCGTAGTTGCGGCCCAGTGCTTAAAAATATCCCCGCCGAACGGGGCGTATGACCGACGTGGTCGTTCCCGGAGCGAGGGACGTTCGCGGGACCCTCGACGGCGCGGGCGAGACCGCCGTGGTTGCCTGCCCGCCCCATCCCCAGCATCGCGGTCATCGGGGCGATCCCAGATTGACGGCGGTGAGCGACGCGCTGGGAGGGCGGGGGGTCGCCTGCCTGCGCTTCGACTACGGCGCGTGGGACGAGGGTCGGGGCGAGCGAGAGGACGCTCGCAACGCGATCCGATGGGCCGCTGAGGAGTACGATTCGGTGGGGGTCTTCGGCTACAGTTTCGGCGGCGCGATGGCGATTCTCGCTGCGGCTTCGATTGACGAACCGCTGATCGGGGTGTCGGCGCTCGCGCCCGCAGCGCAGGTCGGCGGTGATCTCGACGTGGTCGACGCCGTCGCGGACCTCAACTGTCCCCTCCAAGTGGTCTACGGCACCCGCGACAGCACCGCCGAGTGGGAGTCGGTCGTGGATGCGGCGAGAGAACGCGGGGCGAGCGTCGAGGAGCTATCGGCGGATCACTTCTTTCTCGGCAAGCACGAGCGGATCGGCGAGTCGGTGGCTGAGTTCTTCGCCGGCGGAACCGGCCCGTAGGGGCCGGTCGTGCCAACCGCTGTCCCGGTGACACCCCTCCGAAACCGTTTTTTATCCCCTTCGCACAGGGTCAGTATGCCGACCGATTACGATCCCTCCCTCGGGAGGAAGTTCATTTTCGTCACCGGGGGCGTGATGAGCGGGCTCGGAAAGGGGATCACCGCCGCGAGCACCGGTCGCCTGCTAAAAAACGCCGGCTTCTCGGTGACGGCAGTGAAGATCGACCCCTACCTGAACGTCGACGCCGGAACGATGAACCCCTACCAGCACGGCGAGGTTTACGTCCTGAAGGACGGTGGCGAGGTCGATCTCGACCTGGGAAACTACGAGCGGTTCCTCGACATCGACATGACGTTCGACCACAACGTCACGACGGGCAAGACCTACCAGCACGTCATCGAGAAGGAACGCGCCGGGGACTACCTCGGCAAGACCGTCCAGATCATCCCCCACATCACCGACGACATCAAACGGCGCATTCGGGAAGCCGCCGCGGGCACAGACGTCTGTCTCATCGAGGTCGGGGGCACAGTGGGGGACATCGAGGGGATGCCGTATCTCGAAGCACTGCGCCAGTTCGCCCACGAGGAGGACGACGAGGACATCCTCTTTGCCCACGTCACCCTCGTTCCGTACTCGAAAAACGGCGAGCAGAAGACCAAACCGACCCAACACTCGGTGAAGGAACTTCGCTCGATCGGGCTCCAGCCCGACATCGTCGTCGGGCGGTGTGACGACCGCCTCGAACCCGAGACCAAGGAGAAGATCGCCCTGTTCGGGGACGTGCCCACCGAGGCGGTGTTCTCGAACCCCGACGTCGAGGACATCTACGAGGTCCCCCTGATGGTCGAATCGGAGGGCCTCGACGAGTACGTCATGGAGCGACTGGGGCTGTCCGGGGAGGCCCTGCCCGAGGCCGAGCGGAAAAACGAGTGGCGCGAGCTGGTCACCCAGGAGGCCGACCAGGAGATCGACATCGCCCTCGTCGGCAAGTACGCCCTGGAGGACGCCTATCTCTCGATTCACGAGGCGCTGAAACACGCCGGACTAGAGCGCAACGTCGAGGTCAACGTCCGCTGGGTCGACTCCGACGAGATGGCCGCCGCCCACCGCGAGCGCCTCGAGGGGGCCGACGGGGTCGTCGTCCCCGGTGGCTTCGGCTCGCGCGGGACGCGCGGGAAGATCGAAGCAGTGCGCTACGCCCGCGAGGAGGGGATTCCCTATCTGGGGCTTTGTCTGGGCTTCCAGATGGCGGTCGTCGAGTACGCCCGGAACGTCTGCGGGCTCGAGGGGGCCCACTCGACGGAGATCGATCCCCAGACCGACCACCCGGTGATCGACATCCTGCCCGAACAGTACGAAATCGAGGACATGGGCGGAACGATGCGACTGGGCGCTCATAATACCGACATTCAACCGAACACGCTCGCAAGCAAGGTCTACGGTGGCGCAGAGGCCTGTACGGAACGCCACAGACACCGATATRAGGTCAACCCCGAGTACATCCAGCAACTGGAAGCGGAAGGGCTTACCTTCTCGGGGCGCGCCAAAAACCGCATGGAGATCCTCGAGATCGAGGACCACCCGTACTTCCTCGGGACGCAGTTCCACCCCGAGTTCCGCTCGCGGCCCGGACGGGCGAGCCCACCTTTCGTCGGGCTGGTGGATGCGGTGCTCGAACGCGCTCGAACGGAGGTCGAAGCCTGATGGTCCGACCCGAGGCGTTCGTCGACGACGCGGTCGCGGAGATTAGGGACGAAATCGGCGACGCCAACGCCGTGATCGCGCTGTCGGGTGGGGTCGATTCCTCGGTCGCCGCGGCACTGGCCTACGAGGCCGTCGGCGACCAGCTCACGCCGGTCTACGTCGACACCGGGCTGATGCGAAAGGGCGAGACCGAACAAGTGAGTGAAACCTTCTCGTATATGGAGTCGCTCCGAGTGGTCGACGCCGAGGAGCGCTTTCTGGACCTCCTCTCGGGCGTGACCGACCCCGAGGCAAAACGCGAGGTCATCGGCGAGGGGTTCATCCGCGAGTTCGAACGCGAGGCAAAGGAGGCCGACGCCGACTATCTAGTCCAGGGGACGATCTACCCCGACCGGATCGAGAGCGAGGGCGGGATCAAATCCCACCACAACGTCGGCGGGCTCCCCGACGTGATCGACTTCGAGGGGATCGTCGAACCGGTGCGTGATCTCTACAAGGACGAGGTCCGCGAGGTCGCACGCGAACTCGGTCTCGAGGAACTCGTCGCAGAGCGAATGCCCTTCCCGGGGCCCGGTCTCGCGGTCCGCGTCATCGGCGAGGTCACGGAGGAGAAACTCTCGGTGGCCCGTGAGGCGTGTCACGTCGTCGAAGACGAACTCGAGGAGTACGAGCCCTGGCAGGCACTGGCGGCGGTGATCGGCAAAGCCACCGGGGTCAAAGGCGACAATCGAGTGCATGGCTGGGTCGTCTCGGTTCGGTCGGTCGAATCGCGTGACGGCATGACCGCCCGCGCCCAGGAGATCGACTGGGAGACGCTCCAACGCATCCAGAGTCGCATCACCGGCAAGAACGAGAACGTCGCGCGCGTGGTCTACGACGTGACGCACAAACCGCCCGCGACCATCGAGTACGAATGAACGCGATCATTGCGGGCGAGGACGCCGCGGGACTGGGTGCAGCGCTCGAAGTCGAGGGCTTCGAAGTCACTCGAATAGCGGGGTTCGCCGACCGCGAGACCCTCGAAGCGGCCGATGTCGGCTCCGCTGACGTCTTCGCGATCACCGATACGGTCCACGCCACGGGGATTCCGATCGCGCGCGAACTCAACGAGGACCTCCGGATCGTCGTCTACGCGGAGGACTCGCTGCCCGAATTCGCCCGCCCGCTCGCGGACCTGATCGTCGATCCCGGACTGTTGGGCCCCGATGCGGTCGCCGAGGAGCTCTGAACGACCGCCGCGTTTTTGTGCCGATCCGCCGAAGGCCAGTTATGACACTCGATCGCTACGGGGAGCACGGTCTCGATCCCGACGAGGGTGACGTCGAGAGCACCGAACTCGTGGTCGAAGACGACGTGCTGGTCAAGGCCTTCGCGCTCGGACCGGGCGCCGAACTCTCGGCGCACGAACACGCCGACTCGACGAACGTCTTTCATGTCCTCGAAGGGGTCGTGACCGTCGTTCAGGGTGACACGGAAGAGGAGATCGGCGCGCCAGGCGTGGTGCTTCACGAACGCGGGGTCGCTCACGGCGCTCGAAACGACACCGACGAGGTCGTCGTCTTCACCGCGAGTCTCTGTCCGCTCCCGTCGTAGGTGTTACTCGTCCTCGTCGTCGCGGGTGGCGAGGCCGATGAGGTGTCCGGCCTCCTCGACGATGATATCGCGGGTGCCAAGCCGGACGGCGTTCTCGCTGCCCGGCAGGCAGAACACGGGGACGCCGTCGGCGATCCCGGCGATCGCCCGCGTGGCGACGACGTGGGTGCCGACCTCCTCGTACGAGAGCGTTCGGAACAGTTCGCCGAACCCGGGTAACATCTTTCCCAATAGGGGTTCGACGGCCTCGACGGTCACGTCGTCGGGCGTGACGCCCGTCCCGCCCGTGGTGACGATGAGGTCGACGTCGTCCCGGTCGGTGAGGGTATCGACGGTCTGCTGGGCGCGGTCGAAGTCGTCCGGGATGAGTTCGCGGTGGGTCAGTTCGATCCCGTTGTCCTCGAGGACCTCGATGATCGCGTCCCCCGAGGGGTCCTCGCCGGATTCGCGCGAGGAGGAGACGGTGACGACGCCCGCCGTGATCTCCTCGGCGTCGTGGGCGTGGTGGTCGTGGTTCCGATGACCGTGATCGCCGTCGGACCCGTCGGCGCCCCCGCTCTCGTGATGGTCGTGTTCGTTCTTGCGGTCGTCGTGTCGTGTTTCCTCGGCCATAGCCCGCCTTCGAGGGCCACCGTCTAAAAGGCCGCCACCAGTACAGTTTTGGGTGCGGTAGCCATGCTCACGCGTATGGACGCAGTCCAGTTTGCGGAGCACGGTGGCCGAGGGGTAATCGAGTACGGCGAGTTCCCCGATCCCGAGATCGAGAGCGACGAGGTGCTCGTCGACGTGAAAGCCGGCGCGCTGAATCACCTCGACATCTGGACGCGAAAGGGCCTGCCGGGCCTCGATCTGGAGATGCCCCACATTCCGGGCAGCGACTGTGCGGGCGTCGTCGCGGAGGTCGGCGAAAGCGTCACCCGATTCGAGGAGGGCGACCGGGTCGCGCTCATCGCGGGCGTCGGCGACGAGCGCATGGACGACCCGACGCTGGACCCGCGATTCCACATCATCGGCGAGCACGTTCGGGGCGTCCACAGCGAGTACGCGGCGGCTCCCGCCGACAACCTCGTTTCCGTACCCGAGGGCGTCGAGTGGGAGACCGCAGCGGCCGCGCCGCTGGTCTTTCAGACCGCCTGGCGCATGCTCATCGAGCGCGGCGAGCTCAAAGCGGGCGAGGACGTGCTCGTGCTCGGTGCCTCGGGGGGCGTGGGCCACGCCGCCGTGCAGGTCGCGGCCCACGCAGGGGCAACGGTATATGCGACGGCAAGTTCGGACGAAAAGTTGGAGTACGCGGAGGAGATCGGCGCCGACGAGACGATCAACTACGCCGAGACGGAGTTCGGGAGCGAGGTGAAGTCACTGACCGACGGCCGGGGGGTCGACATGGTGGTCGACCACATCGGCGCGGAGACGTGGGACGAGTCCTTGAAGAGCCTCGCGAAGGGCGGGCGGATCGTCACCTGTGGGGCGACGACGGGACCGAACCCCGGCGCGGGCTTGAACCGGATGTTCTGGAACCAACTCTCAGTTATCGGCTCGACGATGGCGACCCCCGAGCAGGCCGAGACGGCACTCGAACTCGTCTGGGACGGTACCTTCGAGCCGAAGATCCGCGAGACGCTCCCGATGAGCGAGGCCGCCCGCGCCCACGAGATCATCGAGGAGCGCGAGGGATTCGGAAAGGTAGTTGTGGTTCCGGATAGTGAACTGTAGGTGATGAGCGACGATCGGGGGTACGTCTATGAACCGGGGGTCGAGCGGGCGACCAGCCCCGACGAGCGGGAGTTCGACTGGCGGGGCTGGACGCTCGTCGGCGTGATCGTCTTCGCCTTCCTCGTCGCGCCGGCGGTCATCCTCTTTCACCCGCCCGAGACCCTGCCGTTTTTCGTCGCGTACCTCGTCCTCCCGCTGGCCCCGGCCGTGCTGTTGGGGCTGGTCGCGGTCTGGTCGACGACCCGCTAGTTCGAGAACTCGACCGGCCCGACCCGCTCGACCTCCTCCGTGAGATCCCCGACCCCGTCGACGGGCCCGCGGACGAACATCGCGTGGGCCATCAACCCCGCGGCGAGCGCGGAGGTGCCGATCACGGCGGGAACGATCCCGACGGCCGTGAACGCGCCGATCAACCGCCCGAGGACGACGCTGCCGGCGATACCCAGCAACACGAGGTCGTAGTACTGAAGGGCCATGTCCCGTCCTAGCGGAGGCGACGAAATAAGGGTTCTGCCGCGGGCTACAGACCGGCCGCAACCCGTCGAAGGACGGCGCTTGCACCCGCTGTGATGGGGTCACCGTGTCCCGGCGCGCCGTAATCGAACGTCGGCGTGCGCGCCGAGAGGTCCTTGATGCTCTCGTGGTTTCGCTCGGCGTCCGCACACAGCCAGCCGGTCATGGGCTGAAGGGTGCTCTCCGTTTCGCGCACGCAGTCGCCGAGGAAGGCGATGTCGAGGTCCTCGTGGAGATACGCCATGTGCCCGGCGGTGTGGCCCGGCGTGTGGTAGGCTCGAAAGTCGCCGATCTCCTCGCCGTCGGCCACGGGGACCGTGGTGAGGTCCGGGAAATCGAGATTCCGAGCCATTACACGCTGGGTGAGGCCCTTCAGGTTCGAACGCGGCGGTTTCGCCGCGCCGGTCACGTAGGTTCCGTCGGGGTCGCCCGCGTGGACCGGCGCGTCCAATCCCAGCGAGGCGAGCGCGCCGACGTGATCGTAATCGTAGTGGGTCAGGAGGACCCGATCCACGTCGACGACGGCGTGGCCGAGCGCGCGGATCCCGTCGCGAATCGCCTTCGCGTCGCCCGGAACGCCGGCGTCGACGAGGGTCAACTCGCCGTCGTCGACGAGATACACGTTCGCGGGACCGTCAACGAGGCGATAGACGCGACTGTCGAGTGCCATGTCGTTCCTTTTCGCGCCGAACCCAAAAAGCCCCTCAGTCGAAGTCCCGTCGCATCGCGATCTCGAACCACGGACAGAGGCGCAGTTGGCGGTACCACTTGGGGTTGTCATAGAGGCGCTCGTAGGGGACCCACATGAGTCCCGCGACCTCGCTCTCGTCGGGGTCGAGCGCGGTGTCGTCGAGCGTGCATTTCAGTACCGAGCAGACCTCCCATTCGAGGCCCTCGTTGGGGTAGTAGCGTTTGTACTCGAACTTATCGGTCACCCGCAGGTCGGTGTACTGGTTCGACTGGATGCCCAGTTCATCGGCGAGTCGGGCCTCGGTGGCGTCCGACTGGCTCTGTCCCTCGACGGGGTGGGAGGCGACGGTGCCGTCCCAGTAGGTGTCCCAGAGGCGTTTGTCCGGGCTTCGCTGGGCCAACAACACGTGATCGTCGTGGTTGAAAACGAGCGCGGTAAACGCCCGGTGGCGGATCCCCTCGCCGGTGTGGGCCTCGAGTCGGTTGACGACGCCCTGTTTCGCGTCGTCGGCATCGACCGCGACGACGTTCTGGCGGGCGTTCGCGTGGGATTGTTCGCCCGCGGTGTCCTGAGCGCTCATATCCCGATATCAGCGACCGGGGTCAAACATCCTCCGGTTCCGGTGGCACGGGATCGTAGCCCTCGCCGACCCGGACGGCGAGGGTCCGCGGGCGGACCTGACACGGGAGCCGGTTGAACTGGTCGATCTCGCCGTCGAAACTGAACGACACCGGCTCCTCGCGTCGGACGTCGACGGTCAGCGACGGGGCCGTGAGGCGGTGGATGCTGCTGACCTCCCCGCCAAGCAGTCGCCGGGTCGCGGTCTCTCTGACCAGTTGGCCCGTCGAGACATCCTCGATGATCGTCACCTCGAAAAGGCCGTCCTCGACGTTGGCTTGCTGTCTACCGCCGGCGGGAAATCGTCTGGCGTTGCCGATCAGGACGAACATCGCGTCACCGTCCCAGAGGACTTCCTCGTCTTCGGCGTGGACGTGCAGCGGGATCGACTCGAAATTTCGCATCCGGTCGATCGTGTTGAAGACGTACGCGAGTTCGCCGAACCGCCCCTTCAACTCGGAGGAGGTCGCCTCGCTCGCGTCGGCGGTCAGCCCGCAGACACAGGAGTTGACGAACAGTTCGTCGCCGGCGACGCCCAGATCGATCCGCCGGGTCTCGCCCTCCGCGAGCAGCGAGAACCCGTGTTCGACGCTTTCGACACCGATGTTGCCCGCGAAGTTGTTGCCCGTCCCGCCGGGGAGCACCCCCAGCGTCGTCGACTCGAAGGCGTTGGCGGCGTCGATCCCGCGGACGACCTCGTTTATCGTCCCGTCACCGCCGTAGGCGCCGACCCGGATCGCGCCCGCCTCGATCGCCTCGTGGGTCAACTCGATGGCATCGCCCGACTCCTCGGAGACCGCGAGCCCGAAGCCGTACTCGGCCGCCAGTTCCCGGATCTCGGAGATGTCGTCGTCGGGACCGCCACTCACTGGATTCGCAACGACGACGCAATCGGATTCGTCACCGGTCATACCTGACCGTCGAGGCGCAAGCGCAAAGGGCTGGCGACACCCAGAGGGACTATGCTCTCGCTCGATCTCCACACGCATACGCGCTTTTTCCACGGTCGCGACCGGCTCGCAGAACGGTTCGACCCATACGGTCACGCCGCGCTCGCGGCCGTCGCGCGCCGTCGCGGGCTCGATGGCGTAGCGCTGACGAACCATGACTACTATCGGCCGCTCGGCAGCCCCAGCAAGGGATTTCTCTCCGTTCCCGGCATCGAGATCTCGACGACGAAAGGCCACGTCCTCGTCGTCGGCTCGGATCCGCCGACTCGAACCAAGAAGGGAGCGATTACGCCCGCCGAAGCCGTCGAATTGGCCCACGACCGGGGCTGTGTGGCGATCATCGCCCACCCGTTTCGCAACAGCACGATCCGCGAGACCGACGTCGAGTTCGACGCCATCGAGTGCAACGGCAAACACCCCCGGACGTGGCCGCTGGTCCGGGAAATCGCCAACGAGCGGGGGATTCCACTCGTGGGCGGCAGCGACGCCCACTACCCCGTCGAGGTCGGGCGGGCCTACACGAAGATCGACGCCGAACCGACCCCCGAGGCGATCGTCGGGGCGATCCGGGCGGGACGGGTCGAGCCGGCGGTCGCGGGTGGAACGCTCGCCCGTCTCCTCCGGCGGGGATATAAGCGGATCCACAAACGCAAAGGCCACCTCCCGCTCGATCCGACGCCGGGCGTCGGGGCGCCACCGGAGGACTAGCGCTGCTCGTCGAGGATCAGCCGAGTCGTGGTACTGACGACCTCCTCGACGTCGCGCGCGCGGGTGATGAGGTCGTTGACGGCGGTCGTGTCGGCCGCGTCGACGATCAACACCACGTCCTGCTCGCCGCTGACCTGCCAGACGAAGTCGACGGCCGCCCAGTCGGCCATCCGTTCTGCGACCTCGGTGGTGTCGACGGCCACGTCGACGCCGAGTTCGATCATCGCCTTGATGTTGCCAGTCCGGGTCGCGACGGTAAAGCGCTCGATGATGCCTGTCTCGAGCATCCGGTCGACGCGGTTTCTGACGGTCCCCTCACTGGTATCGACGCTCTCTGCGATCTCGGTGTACGGGATCCGGGCGTCCCGGCGGAGCACGTCGAGGATCTCCCGATCCAGTTCGTCCATCGGAGCGGTAGTTGTGGGCGGGCGCGCTTCATCGTTACGAAATTCGTAACTTCGCTTCGAAAGCAAGGTTTATACTCGGCGTGTTCATACGCTTCTCGTAATGTCGGATGCCTACCTGGCACTGGAAGGGGGTCGTGTTCTCGAAGCGCGCGGGCGTGCGCCCGGGACGGCCCGAGGGGAGCTGGTCTTTACGACCGCGTACACGGGCTACGAGGAGAGCCTGACCGATCCCTCCTACGAGGAGCAGGTGTTGACCTTCTCGTATCCCCTGATCGGGAACTACGGCGTCCGAGACGAGCGATTCGAGTCCGACCGGATCCACCCGACCGCGGCCGTCGCCCTCGAACTAACCGACGACGTCGCCGAGTGGCTCGCCGAGGAGGGGATCCCCGCGATCGACCACCTCGATACGCGCGATCTCGTCACCGAGATCCGCGACGAGGGGGCGATGCGCTGTGGGATCGCCGCCGGGCCCGAGGCCACTCCCGAGGACGCGCTCGCGGAGCTCGAAGCGTGCAAAGGGATGAGCGAGCACGTCGATATCGGCGCACAGGTCAGCGTCGCCGAGCGCTACACCGTCGAAGGCGGCGGCGAATACGACGTCGCGCTGGTCGACTGTGGCGCGAAGGGCTCGATCACCTCCTCGCTGACCGACCGCGGCGCGGACGTCCACGTCCTGCCCTACGATACGACGCCCGCGGAGATCACCGAACTCGACCCGGACGTCCTCTTCATCTCGAACGGGCCGGGCGACCCCGCGAACTTCGAGGCCGCCCGGGGACTCGTCGAGGAGTTCGTCGGCGAGATCCCCATCGCGGGGATCTGTCTCGGCCAGCAGGTCGTCGCCCGGGCATTGGGCGGCGACACCGAGAAGATGACCTTCGGGCATCGGGGCGTCAACCAGCCCGTCCGGGACCTGCGCACCGGCAAGGTCGTCATGACGACCCAGAACCACGGCTACACGGTTTCGGAACCGGGCGAACTCGAGGTCACGCAGGTGAACGTCAACGACGACACACCCGAAGGCCTCGACAGCGAGGACCTCGGCGTACTCACCCGTCAGTACCACCCCGAAGCCAACCCCGGTCCCCACGACTCGCTCGATTTCTTCGATAACGTCCTCGAACTGGCCGACCGACGGGTCGCAACCGCCGACTAGGGCGGGAGCACCCGCCGGGGCCGCAGCACGTCGTCGTAGTCAGTGATGACGCCGTCGACCCCGCGAGCCGAAAGAAGCGCGCCCTCGTAGCGGGTGACCGGCGACCAGACGTTGACCGCCATGCCCGACTCGTGTGCCCGATCGACGAGGGCCGCTCCGCCGCCCACGTCGGTCAGCAGGTGGGCGGCGGGGTGGATCGCTTCACAGCCATACCGGCGAGCGACCGCCAGCCCGCCCGCGGCGTCCTCGCAGAACAGGACGGCAGTCGGGACGTCCGCCGTCTCCTCGACGGCAGCCAGCGCGTCCTCCCAGAACGTCGAGACGAGGATGCGACGGTCGGCCCCCGCGAGGGTGTCGAGTGCCGACGCGACCCAGTCCCACGTCTCGGAGCGCCCGTCGGGACCCGAAAGAGCGCCGAACCGGCCCTTGAGGTCGAGGACGACGCCGACGTCGGGCCCGACGGCCTCGAGCGCCCTGTCGAGACGGGGGATCGAGGCGCCGCTTTCGAGCACTTCCGTCCGGAAGACCACCTCGCTCGGTGTCTCGGCGACGAGGCCGCGCCGGTCGGTGAGGCGATCGAGCCGGTGGTCGTGAAAGACGGCCGGATCGCCGTCGGCGGTCGGGCGACAGTCGATCTCGATCCAGTCGGCCGTCCGGGAGGCCGCCCGGATCGCACCCACCGTGTTCTCGGGGTACTGTCCCGCGAACCCGCGGTGTGCGATCAGCGCGGGCGTCCCCTCGGGGATCGGAGGAGGTGCGCTCGCCACGTCGGGCCCGACGGCCCACATCGCCTCGACGTCCGTATCGGGAATCATTGGCGTCCTATCCGGTGGAATGCGTTAAATATTTTCGTGACAAATCTACGTGCGGTCGGTCCGTCCGACTCAGGCCACGCTCGGCTCGACCCACGTCATCGGGACGACGTTTTTCGGCGACCCCCGGAGTCCCTCGTGGCTCACGACCTCGAAGGTGCGGTTTTCGGCCTCGGGGGTAAACGGCGCGGCGACCATCAGACGGGCGACGTCGGCCCGTGAGATACGGCCCGAAACAGAATCGCCGCCCTCGCCGACGACGACTTCACCCGAGGGCGGCCCGGTCGTCAGCCCGCCGGGCCGGAGGATCGTATACGTCAGCCCCGACTCGCGGAGGTGGGTCTCGGAGTCGTCTTTCGCCCGGAGGATCGGCCCGATGAGGACGCGCGCGGGCAGGGGTAGGCCCGCTTTCGCGTCGCCGACCCCCAGTGAGGACTCGAAGACGAACCGTTCGACGCCCGCTTCGCTCGCGGCGTCGGCGAGGTTGATCACACCCTGTCCGTCGACGAACCCGCCGGTCAGGGCGTCGAGTCCCGGTTTCGTTCCCACGGCACAGAGAACGGTGTCGACCCCCGAGACCGCCCGGTCGGCGTCGGCCTGTTCGAGGAGGTCCCCGACGATCACCTCGTCGGCTCCCAGCCGCGTGAGGCGGCCGACGTTCGCGGGGTCGCGCGTCATCGCGCGCACGTGGAGGTCGGTGTTCCGAAGGAGGTGCAGGATCTCGCGACCCGTCTTCCCGCTCGCGCCCGCCACCAGAACGGTCTCGATAGCCATAGTTGACCTACCGGCGCGAGCCGGTTGAAGGTTTACCCGGCAGTCATCGCCCCCACTCGGCCTCGCGGACGGGCCGGTCCGAAACCGCCCGGACATCGAGGGGGTCGTCGCGCGCGCGCAGCGCCTCGAGGGCCGCCTGCACGCTCGGCGCGGTCGAGTAGTAGGTGACGTCCTCCTCGACGGCGGTCTGGAGTGACTCGCGATCGCGCGTGATCACCAGATCGACCTTGCCCTCGCGGATCGCTTCGGGCACGTCCTCGAACTCCCTGATCTCGTAGAACTCGTCGAAGCCGTCGACGTCCAGATCGATCACGGCAGTGCCCCCGCGCGGGAGGACGGCGCCGGCGGCCTGCTGGGCCTTCCAGTAGGCCTTGCCGAACGAATCGGCGGTGCCCATGACTTCCCCGGTGGACTTCATCTCGGGGCCGAGGCGCGGGTCGGATCCGGGCAGGCGGTCGAAGGGCAGGACGACCTCCTTGACGCTGGTCTGTTCGGGGATCCCCTCGCTCGCATCCAGGTCGTCGAGGCTTGCGCCGGCCATCACGCGGGCGGCGAGCTTCGCAATCGGGACGCCGGTGGCCTTCGAGACGAACGGCACCGTCCGGGACGACCGGGGGTTCGCCTCCAAGACGTAGACTTCGCCCTCGTAGACGGCCAGTTGGACGTTGAGCAGGCCCACGGTGTCGAGCGCGCGGGCGATTTGCTCGACCACCTCGCGGATGCGCCCCATCGCGTCGGCCTCGAGCCAGCGCGGCGGGATCATACACGCAGAGTCCCCCGAGTGGACCCCGGCGCTCTCGACGTGTTCCATGATCCCGCCGATCAGCACGCGCTCGCCGTCGGAAACGGCGTCGACGTCGAGTTCGACGCCGCCTTCGAGGAACTTATCGACGAGGATCGGTTTGTCGGGGGCGACACGCACTGCTTCTTCGATGTACTCCTCGAGCTCCGAATCGGAATGGACGACCTCCATCGCCCGCCCGCCCAGCACGTAGGAAGGGCGAACGAGCACGGGATAGCCGATCTCGTGGGCGAGATCGAGCGCCTCGGCCTCGCTGGTCGCGGTGCCGCCCTCGGGTTGGGCGATGCCCAGTTCGTCCATGAGTCCGTTGAACCGGTCGCGGTCCTCCGCTAAGTCCATCGCGTCGACAGCCGTACCCATGATCTCACAGTCCAGTCCACGACGCTCGATCTCCTGCTCCAGCGGTTCGCCGATGTCGACGGAGGTCTGGCCGCCGAACTGGATCATCGCGCCGTCGGCACCCGTGGCCTCGATCACGTCCGCGACCTCCTCTGCGGTGATGGGTTCGAAAAAGAGCCCGTCGGAGGTGTCGTAGTCCGTCGAAACGGTTTCGGGGTTGTTGTTGACGACGTGGGCCTCGATACCGTTCTCGCGGAGTGCCTGGACGGCGTGGACCGTACAGTAGTCGAACTCGACGCCCTGGCCGATGCGGATCGGGCCCCCGCCGACGATCACGACGCTCTCGGCGTCGGTATCGACCTGTACCTCGTCGCGGCCCAGCCGGTCGCCGCGGGCGCGTGCGGAGTAGTAATACGGCGTCGAGGCAGCAAACTCCCCGGCGCAGGTATCGACCTGCTTGAAGTCGCGCTCGGGCGCGCTCGCCTCGACGGCGTCGATCGCGCCGCCGTCGGCCTGCGGGATCGTCGAGGCCTCGCTGGCGTCGATCCCCGCCGCGACCTGTGCGTTCGTAAAGCCGATCTCGGCCGCCTCCCCGAACTCGCCGTTCTGTGCGGCGTCGGCCGCGCTGGCGATGGTCTCGTAGCGCTCGACGTACCACTCGTAGATCCCGGTCAACTCACAGATCTCCTCGACCGAATAGCCCCGCGAGAAGGCCTCGAACATCCCGTAGGGGCGATCCGGTGAGGGCGTCTCGAGGTACCCCTCCTCGAGGTCCTCGTCCGAGAGGGTCCCCCAGTCGACGTCGGGGACGTACTCCGTCGAGCGAAGCGCCTTCAACAGTGACTCCTCGAAGGTCCGCCCGATCGACATCGCTTCTCCCGTACTCTTCATCGCGGTACCGAGTTTGAACTCGACCTCGTCGAACTTGTCCTTGGGCCAGCGCGGGACTTTGGTTACGACGTAGTCGATCGCCGGCTCGAAGGCGGCGGTCGTCTCGCCGGTGATCTCGTTTTCGATCTCGTGGAGACGCTTTCCGAGCGCGACCTTCGCCGTTACGCGGGCGATGGGATACCCCGTCGCTTTCGAGGCCAGCGCCGAGGAGCGAGACACCCGCGGGTTGACCTCCACGACCCTGTACTCGCCACCGGGCGTGCCGTCGTCGTGCCAGGCGAACTGGATGTTACACCCGCCTTGGATCCCCAGGTCGCGAATGACTTCCAGCGCCGCCGAGCGCATCTCCTGGTGGCCCTCGTCGGGGATCACCTGCGAAGGGGTGACGACGGTCGATTCGCCGGTGTGAATGCCCATCGGGTCGATGTTCTCCATGTTGCAGATGATGATACACGAGTCGTCGGCGTCGCGCATCACCTCGTATTCGAGTTCGACCCAGCCCGAGATGGATTCCGTGATCAGTACCTCCCCGTTCCGGGAGAGGCGAAGTCCCCTGCGGACCGACTCCTTGAGTTCGTCCATCTCCTCGACGACGCCCGACCCCGACCCGCCGAGGGTGTAGGTCGTGCGCATGATTACCGGCAGGCCGCCGACGGCCTCGACGGCGTCCTCGACCTCGCCGACGGACTCGATGGTGCGCGAGCGGGGCATCGGCTGTCCGATCTCCTCCATGCGCTCGCGGAACTGATCGCGGTCCTCGGTCGCGTAGATGGTCTCGAGGGGCGTGCCCATGATCTCGACGTCGAACTCCTCGAGGACGCCCTCCTCTGCGAGTTCGGCGGTGACGTTCAGCCCCGTCTGGCCGCCCAGACCGGCAATGACGCCGTCGGGGCGTTCCTTTTCGATGATCTCCGCGATGGCCTCGGTCGTGATCGGCTCGATGTAGACCTTATCGGCCATCTCGGGATCGGTCATGATCGTCGCGGGATTTGAGTTGACGAGGACGACTCGGACCCCCTCCTCTTGAAGCGCTCGGCAGGCTTGGGCGCCGGAGTAGTCGAACTCGGCGGCCTGCCCGATCTGGATCGGGCCGCTTCCGATGAGAAGGATCGTCCGTTGCTCCCCGTCGACCGTGTCCTCGTCGGTCATCACCCGGACCCAGTTCGCACATCGTAATAAGAGGAACGATACGTTGTGAAAAGCGAAGCCGCGTTTCGAGATTCGAAGACTACCTCTCGGGTTCGACCTCGACCTCGAACGCGTTCGGCAGATAGGCGTTCGCGGCGTACCCGCCCTCGTTCCACGGGTATCGGCCGGAATCGAGCGCTCCGAACCCCTCCTCGGGGGTGCCGATCGTCGCCGGTTGGGTCCGGCCCCGGTCGTCGCTCGCCCGCGAGACAAGCGTGTGTGTTCCGGGCGTCGCGTCCCACGTGGTCCGAAAGAGCCGCCACGCGCCCGCGTAGTCGGGGCCGAACCGTTCTGCCTCGCTCCAGTGTTCGCCGCCATCCGTCGAGACCTCGACGCGCTCGACCGTATCGTCGCCCGCCCACGCGACGCCACAGACGTCGACTTCTCCGGCGCGGACCGGTTCCTCGCCGTCGGGTGCGCCGATCACCGACATCACGTTCTCGTCGAAGGTGTAGGGATGGTCGATCTCGTCGGACTCGAACTGGTCCCACGTGTCGAACGTTTCGATGGTTTCCATCGGCTCAGGGGTCTCACCCGCGGGATGGATCCGGTACTCGTCCTGTTGCCACTCGGCGTGGCGCCCGGGTCGGTCGAGCGAGCCCTCCGTGACCATCGAGTCCATGAGTCGGAGTTCGTCGAGCCACTTCACGCTGTTGACGCCGTACCAGCCCGGAACGAGCAATCGTACTGGGTAGCCGTGTTCGGCGGGGATCGGCCGGCCGTTGACGCCGACGGCCAGGATGCAGTCGTCGGTCGCCTTCTCGACTGGGATCGACCGGGCGAAGACCCCCTCCTCGCCGGGGTCGCCGCCGATGGCGGTCAGCCATCCCGATTCGGGGAGTTCCTCCGAAAACGCTCGGAGAACGGAACTGAGGGGAACGCCGGTCCAGACGGCGGTGGCGGCGGCCTCGAAACCCCACTGGACGCTCGCGGTCTCGGGGTCGTGCTGGCCGCGGCCGTTGCCCGCACACTCCATGGTGTGCGCGACCGCGACTGTCGGGAATCGCTCGGTGAGGTCGGCCACGGAGGCCTCGCCGTCGAGACCGCCGGAAAAGGTGATCGTCCAGGAGTCGTCCGCGATCTCGGGGATTGCGTTGCGGTGACAGACGAAGTGCTCCTCGATGGGCGTCAGCCAGTTCGCGTAGGTTCCTCGGCCCGCGGCCCCGACGACGGTGTAGCGGTCGGCCTCGTCGCGGACCTCGCGGACGCCCGGCTTGCGTTCGAGGATCGCCTCGATCTCCTCGCGGCGCTCCCGCGAGCGGTCGGTAGTTGCCATACCGCATCCTGAACGCTCATACACAAACCTATTTGCATGGTTGTACACGAACGGGACGGTTCCTCTTCCAACAGGGGCGGGGACCAGTAGGCGGGCCAGCAAGGTCGGCTGGAAAGCCGTACGACGGCGATCACCAGGGGGAGCGAAGGGGAGAAACAGTCAGCACTGAAACGACGCCAGTAGCGTACAGCCGGACTAAAGGGGGAGTTCGGGGAGCACCCACACGTAGAAGAAGGCCGCCGAGGCGATGAGCGAGCCAAAGGCATACACACCGGACGTGGTCATCTGCGCTCGCAGATTACTTTCTAGCGATTCGATTCCAGTATCGGCTATCGCCATCGGCACGCTATCGGATCCGGATAGTACGACTTCGCCCTGCTCGATGGCGACCTGACCATGGACCGTCAGCGATTTCGCTTCGGGCGCCATCGCGACTTCGATCCGATAGTTCTGTCGTGAACGTTCCAGATGCTGATAACTGTTCGGGGGCCAGGACACCGTTTTCATAGCATCGACGGTATCGCGGAACCGGTCGAAGTAGACGTATCGTGATACGACACCCGTCTTGGCCGCAAGCGAATCCCTGAACGACTCACTCTTCAAATCGGATGGTGTAAGCGAGTCAATACCCGTATCTCCATGTTGTTTGACAAGCCAGTCCGTATCGACGCGGATCTGGCCGCCGCCGGTATCTAGCTTGAACACGCCAGATTCCAAACCGGATTCAACCATATCCCATCCATCGGATCGGTTCTTTCGCTTGCGGACGCGCCAGAGCAAGAGTGCGGCCGGTACCGACTCAAGAGTTGTTTCTCCCGGGTAGGTTTCGTTTGCAGCCTGCTCGATAACGATATCCCCTTCGACAGTCGCTTTGCGCCCGTCAACGAGGTCAGATCTATCGCTACCACCACCGTTCGAAACCGATCTGTACAGACGGTAAACAATCGCACCTCGGTAGCCGAACCACACGAAGGCCAGAAGCGATCCGATGCTGAACAAGAGAGCTAGGACTACGTCTTCCATAAATCCATTCTATTAGAATATGTATTAAATACACGGAACGAAACGGACAGAGATCCACGAGAAACGCAAGCCGGGCCAACGAGATCAGATAGGCGCAGACTCAAGACGGGACATGAACGTCTTACAGTGACACCGGTGATACCTGGGCCGTGAACCGGCGGCACGGATCATGCACAGAGTACGAAACGACTGCGAACTACTGTAGAAGTAACTAAGCCGGCCGGTCGAACTCGCTCTCGAACTCGCGGGCCGTTCGATAATCGTCGACGAACGCCTCGAC
This sequence comes from Halalkalicoccus jeotgali B3, assembly GCF_000196895.1. NCBI lineage: Archaea > Methanobacteriati > Methanobacteriota > Halobacteria > Halobacteriales > Halalkalicoccaceae > Halalkalicoccus > Halalkalicoccus jeotgali. Next base: position 1,168,159 of record NC_014297.1, on the reverse strand, counting down.
GTCGAACTCGAGCATCTGCTCTTCGAACTCGCTTGTGGCCCCCGAGTCCTCGCTGTGGCTGATCGCGTGTTCCATCAGTTCGACCAGCAACTCGACGACGACGACGTGCAGGCGTCGGGAGTCGAAGTCCGTCAGCCAGAGCATCGAATACCCGACTTGGCCGTTCTCCGAGACGTCCTCGGCGACGACTCCGTCGGGAAACTCCTCGAGGACGACGCCCATGATGTGGGGCGTGCCGAACTCGCCGAACTCGTCTTCGGTTTCGACGGTCTCTCTGAGCACCGCGACGATCGCCTCGGGGACGAACCGCGAGGGTGGGTGGACGTCCATCACGAGGGCGTGGCGCTCCCCGCACGAACAGGCGTACTCGCGCATCCCCATGTCCAGTTGGGCGAGCGAGACCGACTCGCCACAGGGGAGTTCGATCGCCTCGTCACCGGGAACCCGTGGCGTTGCCATCGCTTTTCCTTACCCCGTCGGCCGGTTAAAGGGCGCGTTTTCTACCACTCGACGCCCGGCGGGTCGTCCCATCCGTCGTCCGGCTCGGACCCCCCGGCCTCGGGTTCCGGTTCGACCGGCTCGTGAAACTGGACGAACGCCCGGGCGGAGACGGCAAGCCAGAAGACGTTCGCGACCGCCGCAAAGACGATCGAGATCACCGTTCCCACAACGGGAAGCGCCGAGAGAGCCAGCGCGCCGAGGGTCCCGGCGATCGAGATGGCTGCATAGACGGCGACCGCCCCGACCAGCAAGAGGAGGATCCGGATCCGGTTGCCCCGCGAGAGGCGCCAGCTCTCGGTCATCGCATCGATCGCGTTTCGGTCCTCGATGGCGATCAGCGGCCGGACGAAGTAGAAACAGATCGCGAGGAAGATCCCCGGGAGAACGAGGGCGACGAACCCGATTCCGATGAGCGTCAGGACGACGATCCGGGCGAATACCTCGTTGACCGTCGCGAGCGTCAGTCGCCGCGAGAGCAGATCGTCGGGGATCGCCTCGGTGTGGTCGCTCGCCACGACCCGCACGGCGAGGACGCTCGTCGCTGCCCACGCGAGTAGCCACCCGAGGACCAGGAGGGCGATCACGGACCCAGGCAGATCGACCGCAAGCGGCGTCGCGCCCTCTGGCAGCGGTTGTGGCTGGGGTTGGTCCGTCTGGGCAGCCAAGTCGGCAGTCAGCGCTTCGAGCGCAACCGTCGCGCTGTCGAGGGCGACGTTGCCGACGATCGCGATCAGCGTGAAGGCGCCGACGAACACGAAACCGTTGCGACTCGTGAGTCGGTCTAAGCCTTCCGTCAGCGCACGGACGACGTCGAGTGCCATATCGATCGCTTCCCGGCCTGCGTAGTAAGTCTCCCCGGTTCAGGGCCAGTCGTCCCGTTCGTCCTCGTCGGGCTCCGGTTCGGGGGCGTCGTCTGCCAGCGTCCAGCCCGCCGCCTCGGCGGCGTCCGCCACCGGGAGGTACTCCCAGCCGACCCGCTCTGCGAGTTCGCGGTCCTCCTCGCCCGTGCCGACGAAGACGTGGCGTTCGGTGTCGAACTGCTCGCGAACGCTCTCTAGACTCTCCTCGCGACCGCGCGGGCCCGAGAAGAAGTCCTGGCGGATCCGGTGTTTGCGCGTGAAGTTCGTCACGACGTAGGTCGGCTTCTCGCTGACGACGCCGACGTACTCGGTCCACTGGCGCGCGTCGGTAAAGACCCGGTCGGGTTCGGCCAGTTCCTGGAGCGCCGCCAGATCGAACGCCAGCGTCATGTCCGCATCCCCGTTCATACCCGTATTCGGCCGGGGCGACCGAAAACGGTACCGCTTCCTACTCTAGGCGAGCCATCTCGTCGTCGGTGAGGTCGATCCCCGAGGCCGCGACGTTCTCCTCTAAGTGCTCGACGCTCGAGGTCCCCGGGATCGGAAGGATCACCGGCGAGCGCTGGAGTAGCCACGCCAGCGCGATCTGGGAGTCACTCGCGTCGTGGGCGCCGGCGATCTCCGCGACCGCCTCACCCTTCCCGCCCAAATCGTTGTCGCCCGAGCCGATGGGCGACCACGGGATGAAGCCGATTCCGGCGTCCTCACACGCTTCGAGAACGTCCTCGTCGCTCCGGTCGCCGACGTTGAACTCGTTTTGCACCGTGGCGACCTCGACGATGTCGCGGGCAGTTTCTAACTGCTCGACCGAGACGTTGCTCACGCCGACGTGCTCGATCAGGCCCTCGTCCTTGAACTCGGCCAGTTGGTGGACCGAGTCCTCGAAAGGCACCTCAGGGTCGGGGCGGTGGAACTGATAGAGGTCGATCGACTCGGCGCCGAGGCGATCGAGACTTCCCAGCAGGGCGTTCTGGAGGTACTCGGGATCACCACACGGCGGCCAGTTCCCGTCCAGCGTGCGCCACAGGCCACCCTTCGTGGCGACCGTAACGTCCTCGTCCCCCGAGAGGGTCTCGCCGATCAGGCGCTCGCTGACCGCCGGGCCATACGAGTCGGCCGTATCGACGAAGTCGACGCCGATCTCGCGGGCGTGTTTGAGGACTTCCCGGGCCTCCCCCTCGTCCTCGGGTCGCCCGATGATGTTCTCGCCGGTGAGACGCATCGCGCCGAAGCCGAGCCGGTGGACGGTCAACTCGCCGCCGATGTCGAACGTGTCGCTCTCGTTTGCTACCATCGACTCGGAGAAGGGTGTCGAGGACCTTCGGTGTGTGCCTCGAAGCGGGCCTTACCCGTTATTGGTGTCGTCGGCTGGATGTACGGCTGTTTCCTCGTCGGAGAGGCCGAGTCCTCGGCGATGGGTCGTCATCGGAACGAGCGACCCGTGTTCGCCGAGTCCGATGGGCGGTACGTTGCGGTAGAACGTCTCGAAACTGCCGTCCTTGACGACGTAGAGTTCGGCCCAGAACCCGAGTCCGCCGTCGTTTCCGCCCGCCTCGTTGTACCACCGCCACACCGGGACGTGACGGTCGTCCGGGTCCTGTGCGAACCGTCTGATGTCCTCGAGCGAGCGCCAGTACTGGATGGCGGCGCCGCTTCGCGGGCTCATGTACGCCGGCAGATAACCCAGAAATCCGCTGTCCGGATCCGCCTCCAACCGTTTGAAGATCCTCCCGGCTTGGATGCCGGCGTAGAGATACCTCGGGAGCGCTCGGAGCCTGTTGAGCCGCATCCCGTTGATGTAGACGACGTACTCCCCGTCGATCTCGGCAGCCATCCGTCCCCTGTTGATCGATACCATCCTATTCGGTAGGTGTTTCCCGGATTTCCAGTTAGCGGTCCGAAAGACGGCAAAATCGACGGGGTGTCATCACACCACCCCGAGCGAGGGCGTCGAACCGGTATGCGATACCGTTACTGCGAGACCACGAGTTGGTCGAGGTCGATCTCCTCTTCGAGCAGGACCTCTGTCTGGCCCTCAACGGAGGTCTCCTCGCGCATGAGCTTCTTCAGGCGGGTCTGGGGGGCCAGATCCCCGATCAGCACGCCGCCGACGACCTTGCCGTCCTTGATGGCGATGCGGCGCCACTCGGTGTCGGAGTACTTGCGCTCGATGTGCTGGTCGCCGAGGGTGGGGTGACCAAACGAGAGGAAGGGGAAATCGAAGTGGGTGATGGAGTAGGAGGACACCCAGCGAAACGCCTCGCTTTCCTCGTCGGCGGCCATGTTGACGCCCGCGATCTTGCCCTGCTCCTTTGCCGAGCCCCACGAGCCGTTCTGGGCGTACTCGCCGAGGATCGTGTCGTAAAACCGGGTGAGATCGCCCGCGGCGTAGATGTCGTCGACGTTCGTCTGCATGTACTCGTCGACGACGATCCCTTCGTCCTGTTCGATACCCGATCCCCGCAGGTACTCGGTGTTGAAGTTCAGCCCGATAGCGATCCCGACGAAGTCGGCCTCGTAGCGGTCGCCGTTGGGGTCGACCGCGGCGGTGACGCGTCCCGAGTCGTCCGTCTCGAAGTGGTCGACACCGCTGTCGAAGACCGGCTCAACGCCCTTCTCCCGGAGTCCATCGTGGATGATCTCCGCACCGTCCAGCGAGAGCGCATAGCGCCACCAGCGGTTCCCGCGCATCAGATATTTGCCCGCGACGTCCTGGGCGCCACAGATCGCCGCCAGGTCGATCCCCAGCAGGCCCGCGCCGACGGCGACGCCCGTCTCGGCCTCGCTGGCGTCGGCCTCGATGTTGCGGGCGTCCTGGAACGTCCAGAAGTGGTGGATCCCGTCCGCGTCGGAGTTCTCGACGGGCAGTTGGGTCGGCGTGCCGCCCGTCGCGATCAGCAGTTTGTCGTACTCCAGATCCGCACCTTCGTGGGTGTGGACGACGTGAGCGTCGGGGTCGATGCGGGTGACGTGGGTGTTCAGCGAGAGGGTGATGTCCCGGTCCTCGTACCAGCCCTCGTCGTGGATCGAGATGGGCGCTTCGGGGAGTTTTCCTTTGGCGAACTCCTTGATGAGAATGCGGTTGTACAGCGGTTCACCCTCGTCGGTGATGACCGTGATCTCCGCGTCGGGGTCCTTCTCGCGGAGGGTTTCGGCGGCGGAACTCCCCGAGATCCCATCGCCGATGATCACGTACGACTGGGTCATGGCCGTCGGTTCGACACGAGGGGTAAAGTCGGTTGCTATTCCGAAAGGATCGTCGTCGGGACGTTCAAGGTTTTGGCGTTCTAACCCGCTCGCATGAAGATCCGACAGAACCCGCGCCACTGGGCCGCAAAAAAGGCGCTGTCGACTCCCGGCATCAGCACCGTCACGAACTACGGACTCGTGAAGATGCACACGCGGATCTTCCTCGGAAAGGCCGAGGAACACAGACAAGAGGAACGTCGCGCACATCTGGACGCCTTCTTCGACGCGACGATGGACACCTACCTGCGCGCGCTCGAAGAGGACTTCGACGAGGCGGGTGCCCGCGAGATCACCCACATCCAGGCCAACTTCGACTTCTTCAATCATGGATGGACCGAGATGATGGAGATCCCCGTCGACGAACTCGAAAAACACTACGAGCGCTACGCGAACTTCTTCGAGCGCTACGATATCACCATCGACGACCCGCTCGGTTCCTTCCGGCCCGCCGACGGGATCCCCGAGGCACCGGCGACCCTCGACAAACTCGACGATCCCGAGCATCCCCACGCCGAGGGCGGCTTTGCGGACGACCTGTACGTCGAAGACGAACACGGCGAGGTCGGCGTCGGCGGTGGCGAGGAACCCGAGGACGTCGACGTCGGGAGCGCACCGGGCGTTCGCGACGAGGGCGACGCGTAAGCGCGGAGACGCTACCTTTTTGCTGGCCCTACAAGAAGGGCGGGTATGGTTACCGTGCGGGCCCCCGCGACGAGCGCGAACCTCGGCAGCGGCTTCGACGTCTTCGGCGCGGCGCTCTCGAAGCCCGCCGACGTCGTTCGGGTCGAACCCGCCGAGGCGACGACGATCGAGATGGCGGGGGCGGGAAGCGAGTTCATTCCCGAGGACCCCGAGAAGAACGTCGCCGGCGCGGTCGCGAAGGCACTCGAATCGCCCGCGACCATCCGGATCGACAAGGGGGTTCGTCCCTCCTCGGGGCTTGGCTCCTCGGCGGCCAGCGCCGCCGCCGTCGCCGTCGGGATCAACGCGGCCTACGATCTGGGCTACTCCCGCGAGGAACTCGTCCCCTACGCCGCCGAGGGCGAGGCGTTGGTCTCGGGGGAGGCCCATGCCGACAACGTCGCGCCCTCGATCATGGGCGGGTTTACGATCGCCACCCCCGAGGGGGTCACGCAGGTCGACGCCTCGATCCCGCTGGTGGTCTGTCTGCCCGAGATCGTGATCTCGACGCGGGACGCCCGCCGGGTGGTACCGCGCTCGGCACAGGTCTCACAGATCGTCGAGTGCGTCGGCCGGGCCGCCACGCTCGTCGCGGGGATGTTCCGTGACGATCCCGACCTCGTCGGACAGGGCATGGAGGACGGGATCGTCACGCCCGCGCGCGCGGACCTCATTGACGGCTACGCCGACGTGCGCGAAGCCGCCCTCGAAGCGGGCGCGACCGGCGTGACCGTCAGCGGCGCGGGCCCGGCGATCATCGCCGCCTGCGAGGAGCGCCGGCGAAAACCCATCGCGAGCGCGATGCTCGATCGGTTCGCCGGGGAGGGAATCGAGGCGCGCGCCTACCAGACGCGGGTCGGACGCGGTGCGGAACTGTTCTGAGAGATCACTCGACGTCGACGACCTCGCCCCGCTCGGCGCTCTCGGCCAGCGCGTCGATGGCCTCCATGTTTTCGATCGCCTCCTCGCCGTCCGTCCGCGGGGACTCGCCCGATTCGACAGCCGAGGCGAAGCCCTCGACTTCGAGGCGGAACTGGTCGATCGGGTCGAAGGTCTCCGTGCCCTCACGGCCGTCGACCCGATAGGTAAGCTCGGTCGGTTCGTCGGTGGGCGCGTCGAAGGCGTCCTCGACCTCGATCCAGCCGTTTTCCCCCTCGACGCGGTATGGACCAGTTGCGAGTCGAACCCACAGGCGACACGGGCCGAAGTGCCCCCGCCGAAGTCGAGAATTCCCGTGAGATCGGTGTCGACGCCGGCGTCCCGCGAATCGTGGGCGGTCGCGAAGGCGGTCTCGGGCTCGCCCAAGAAGTGCCGCGCCACCGAAACCGCATAGCAGCCCACGTCCATCAGGCTCCCGCCGGCCAGTTCCGGCGAGAGGCGCACGTCCTCCGATCCTTCGAGCGGGAACTTGAACGTCGCCGACACCGAGTGAACGCCCTCCAACTCCTCGCGTGCGAGTTCGACGGCGCGCTCCGTGCGGGGGTGATAGCGGTACATGAACCCCTCCATCAGCGTCACGTCCCGTTCGCGACAGTGCTCGACGACCGCCCGGGCCTCCGCGGCGTCCGCTGCGAGCGGTTTCTCGCAGAGCACGTCGAGGCCCGCGTCGGTCGCCCTCCGGGTCCACTCGGCGTGCAACCCGTTGGGCAGCGGGACGTAGATCGCGTCGATCCCATCGTCACTCAACAGCGCCTCGTAGCTCCCGTAGTGGCGGGGAATCGCGTACTCCTCGGCGACGCTTCGCGCGCGATCGCCGTCGCGCGAGGCGATCGCGCCGACCGCGTGATCGCTCGCCTCCACTGCCGGGAGGAACGCCTTCCGCGCGATACCCGCCGTACTCAGCACGCCGAACTCCATATCGAAGGGTCGGGCGGTCGGTATAAAAACCCGGTCGGACGACGATCGCTGCGCAAAACCTATATTGTAGTAGGCTAAAGATAGGATTAGAGATGTCTAATTCATTGGAGCGAGCGCCGGCGGCGCGTGAGCAGTGTGGCTGATCCGGTCGGGATCCTCCTCGGGTCGGTCCGCGACGGGTTCGTCCAGGTGGGCGCGTTCGTCGCGATCACGGTCGTCCTCTTCAGCTACCTGCAGTACCGGACCGGCGGACGGCTGGTCGAGCGCCTCGAACGCAACGAACGCGCCCAGCCCCTGATCGGTGCGTTATTGGGACTGACGCCGGGCTGTGGCGGCGCGATCGTGATGATGCCGCTGTACGTCCGGGGGAGCGTCAGCTTCGGGACCGTCGTCGCGACGCTGATCGCCACCGCCGGCGACTCGGCGTTCGTCCTGCTCGCACTCGCGCCCGAAGCGGCGCTTTATGCGTATGGGATCTCGTTCGGCGCGGCGATCGTCTCGGGATACGCGATCGACCGCTTCGGCCTCGGCGTCGGCCGCGTCGACCGCGCGGTCGCCCGACTCCGTCCGACCGCCACCGACGGCGGTGTCGTGAGTGGGACGGCCGGCGCGAACCCCGCGGCGAACCCGGGCCACGAGTACGACGGCGTCGCGTGCAGCCACGACCACAGTCGGAAACGGGAGCCGGGGTTCATGACGTGGCTGAGCCACGCCGCCCACGTCGCGTGGTGGGCCACCGCGCTCGTGGCGCTTATCGCAGGCACCGTCTACCTGCTGCGGGGCGCGCCCGACGTGGCGATGACCGTCGCGCCCACCTTCGAAGGAGCCTTCACCGTCGCCGGGATCACTGGGTCGATCCTCTCGGTCTACCTCTACGCGGTCGGCCGGCGCTACATCGGCGAGGGCGGGGTCGGGCACGTCCGCGAGTCGTTTCACAGCGCCTACGACACCTTCCAGCACGCGGCGATGGAGACGAGTTTCGTCACCGTCTGGGTGATCGCGGGCTACCTGCTCTACGAGTACGTCGTTCAGTTCGGCAACGTCGATATCGCGGCGTTCGCGGCCGCGGCGGGGCTACTCGCGCCGGTCGGCGGTGCGCTTCTCGGATTGATCCCGGGCTGTGGCCCCCAAATCGTCCTCGCGGGCGTCTACGCCGAGGGCGCGATCCCCTTCTCGGCGCTGACGGCGAACGCGATCAGTCAGGACGGGGACGCGCTCTTTCCCCTGATCGCGATGGACAAGACCGCGGCGATCGTCGCCTCAATCTACACGACGGTTCCGGCACTCGTGGTCGGAATCGCCCTCCACGTCGTCTTCGGGCCGCTGTTCGGCTTCGGCGTGCTCTGAGTTCGAGCCGATCGAAACCGGCGTCAGCTCGTTTAGACGCCCCGGTCTTGCATCTTTTCCTCCTCGGGGAGGTCGACGTTCGCGTCGCCTGTCATGCTCTTGCCGACGTTCGAGGCGATCTCGGCGAGTTTTTCAGGACTGTCCCAGTTGGTCGTCGCGGCGACGATGGCGTCGGCCATCGCCTCGGGGTTCTCGGCGCCGAAGATCCCCGAGCCCACGAAGATGCCGTCACAGCCGTGGTGCATCATCAAGGCGGCGTCGGCGGGCGTCGCGATCCCGCCCGCCGCGAAGTTCACCACGGGGAGGCGACCGGCCTCTGCGGTCTCGTGGACGAGGTGGGCCGGCGCTTCGATCTCGCGGGCGAACGCCTCGCGTTCCTCGTGGGCCATGCCCTCGATCTTCCTGATCGCGCCCTTGATCTGGCGCTGGTGATGCACCGCCTGATTGACGTCGCCGGTGCCGGCCTCGCCCTTCGTGCGGATCATCGCCGCGCCCTCCTCGATCCGCCTGAGAGCTTCGCCCAGATCGCGTGCCCCACAGACGAACGGCGCAGTAAAGTCGCGCTTGTCGATGTGGTAGGCGTCGTCGGCGGGGGTCAGCACCTCCGACTCGTCGATCATGTCCACTCCCACGGCTTCGAGGATCTGGGCCTCCTTCGTGTGCCCGATGCGGGACTTGCCCATCACCGGGATCGAGACACTCTCGACGATCTCCGCGACGTCGGCGGGGTCGGCCATCCGGGCGACCCCGCCGCGTTTGCGGATGTCGGCGGGCACCGCTTCGAGGGCCATCACCGCGACCGCGCCGGCTTCCTCCGCGACGCGAGCCTGCTCCGCGTTGACGACGTCCATGATGACGCCACCTTTCTGCATCCGCGCGAAGCCACGTTTGACGAGATCTGTCCCTCGTTTCAGCTCCTCGATGTCGGTCTCCTCGGCCATACTCGGCCCGTAGAACGGACATGGGTAATACGTGTCGGTGGTGCCATGCGTCGCCGCTTCGCTACCGGGTTCCCATCCCCGCCCCGATGGCGACCCCGAGGGCGATCCCCATCGGGAGCCACAGTGCGAGGTCGTCCGTCGCTGTCCCGATCCCGACGCCGAGGGCGACGCCGATAGCTATTCCCACCCCGATATTCGCATCCGAATCGCCCTCGTCCGGTTCGGAGTTCGTATCAACTGACATGACGTCCGTTCGTCCCGAACCACGATAACTGTCACTGCCGAAGCGATGAGATCAATCGAGGACGGCTTCGAGCGCGTCCATCGCGCGGTCGACTCTCCCGATTTCGGCGTTGTAGCCCATATGACCGACCCGAAGGACGCTCTCGGAGAACTCCCCCAGGCCGGTCGCCAGAACGACGCCCTCCGTCGCGACCCGCTCTCGGAGCGTGTCCGCGTTCTCGACCGCGAAGGCGGTAACGGTCGGTGAGCTGTGTTCCGACGCGAACGGCTCCAATCCGAGGTCACGCCCGCGTTCCCGGCAGTGCGCTGCGGCCCGCGCGTGGCGCTCGAAGACGGTTCCGATGCCCTCGTCGAGCAGCCGGTCGAGCGCCGCGTCGAGCGCGTACAGGTCCGAGACCGAGTGGGTGTAGGGGAACGCCGCCGGCGGGTCCTCGAACCCGAGATCGCGCCACGGTTCGAGGTTCAAATAAAAGGAGCGCTGTTCGATTGCCTCGATTCGCTCCCAGGCCGCCTCGCTCACCGACAGGGTCGCGAGGCCGGGCGGCGCGCTGAAACACTTCTGGGAGGCTCCGAGGCAGATATCTATGGACTCGGTCGGCACCTCCACGCCGCCAAGCGAGGAGACCGCATCGCAGATCGTCAGCACGCCCGCCTCGTCGAACACGTCGAGAACCCCGTCGAAATCGTTCAACACGCCGGTCGGCGTCTCGCAGTGGACCATCGTCGCCACGTCGGGCTCGTGTTCTTCGACCGCCTCCCGGACCGCCTCGGGGTCGAACCCCTCCGTGGGCGAAACTTCGTGGAGGACGGGCTCGCCGCCGTGGAGGGAAACGAGGTCCCCGAACCCGGCTCCGTAGATCCCGTTCGCGAGACAGAGGACGGTGTCGCCGGGTTCGATCAGCGAAGCGACGCTCGCCTCCAACCCGACCATCCCCTCGCCCGCCAGTACCACGAGGTCGTCGTCGGTGCCGTAGACGCGGGCGAGTTTCCCGAGGAAGTCCCCGTAAAACTCGCTAAACGCGGGTTCGATATCGGGGTTCTGTATCGGGCGGGCCATCGCCTCGCGGACCTCCTCGGGGAGTGCGGTCGGTCCGGGCGTCATCATCAGTGTCTCTCGGTCGTCCATACGGTAGCTCCGGGTTCGTCGCCCTAAATCCGTCGGGTCGAGCGTCGAACCGGCAGGTCTTTGGTTCACACACCCACCCATCGGGATAATGACCGGGCCGACACTCCCCGCGTGGCTCGCGCCCCTCCCCCGCCGGCTGGAGGAGTTCGCGCTGCGGTACGCGTGGCTCATCGTCGCGATCAACGTGGTGGGAACGGCCTTTGGCTTCTGGTACTACCGCTTTCAGTTCGCGGGCACGCCGGCGGTAATGTGGCCGTGGGTGCCAGACAGCCCGCTCGCCACCCTCTTTATCGCACTGAGTCTCGCCCTCTGGAAGCTCGACCGACAGAGTGAATTGGTGGATATGCTCGCCTTCTTCGGCAACATCAAACTCGGACTGTGGACCCCCTTCGTCCTCGTCGCCTTCCGGGAGGCCTTCCTCGCGGGGACCGCCCCCCCGATGTACGCCTTCCTGCTGGTGAGTCACCTCGGAATGGTCGCACAGGCCTTTTTGATCCAACGCTACAGCGACTTTTCGATCTCGGCGATCGCCGCAGCGCTCGTCTGGTACAGCGTCGATCTCACGGTCGATTACTTCGTTCCCGTTCTCGGTGGACCACACCACACGACCCTCCCGTACGCCGAGCCGGCGGCCGTCGCGCTTGCGGGCAACACGACGGCGTTTCTGGTCGCCGCGTGGGGCGCGACGCTGCTGACGGTCTGGATCACGTTTCTCGCGCTTGCGACCCGTGCGAAGAAGGCGACGACACGTGCCTCCCGTTCGGCGCCGCGATAGCCATCGGCCGGGGATTACCCATGACCGGGAGCAGAACTAACACGGTCGGTGCCCACCGGGAGGACATGACGATCGAACTGGATGAAGCGATCGACGAGGCACAGTACGTCGCCGTCAGCGCCGATCGCCGGCTCATGGCGGTCTGGTACGGGGCACAGACGGTCACGGTCTTCCTGATCGAGGACCCCGCAGCGATCGCCGTCGTCGAGAGCGTCCCCATCGGGGAGTACCGCTTCGGCGAGACGAGCCGCGAGGACGCCCGCGAGACCATCGAGTCGATCTTCGAGGAGTACCGACACGACGCCCGCGACGGGGGTCGGTGAGTCGAGCGCCGCGAGAGCCCCGGAGAGTACGTGTCGAACGCAGACGGCAATTATTTTCCCCGTCGGGCGCGAACCGTACGGCGTCATGGAGACGTTCATGACAGTTACCAATGACACTCAACGATACTGCGAAATACCTCATCCACGCGGACATCACGGCCGACGGGGTGGTCGAGCGGAGTGACGTCGTCGGCGCGATCTTCGGCCAGACCGAAGGGCTGTTGGGCGACGACCTGGAGATCCACGACCTCCAGCAGTCCTCGAAGGTCGGGCGGATCGACGTCGAGATCGCGAGCCAAGCGGGCCAGTCCACTGGGACTGTAACCGTCGCCAGCAGTATGGACAAGGTCGAGACCGCCGTTCTCGCGGCGGCGCTCGAAACCATCGAGCGCGTCGGGCCCTGCCGGGCGACCCTCGAAATCAGCCGCATCGAGGACACCCGTGCGGCGGCCCGCCGCGAGGTCGTCAGCCGGGCCCGGGACCTGCTCTCGACGGCCTTCGACGAGACGGTGCTCTCGAGCGACGAGTTGCTCGATCAGGTGCGCGAGAGCGTTCGCGTCGAGGACATCACCGAGTACGAGGGCTATCCTGCGGGGCCCCGCGTGGCCGGCGGCGACGCGATCATCGTCGTCGAGGGGCGGGCGGACGTTCTCCAGCTGTTGAAGTACGGCATCAAGAACGCCATCGCCGTCGAGGGGACAAACGTCCCCGAGGCGGTCGCCGAACTCACCAACGAGCGCACGACGACGGCCTTCCTCGACGGAGACCGCGGGGGCGAACTCATCATGAAGGAACTCGCACAGGTCGGCGAGATCGACTCGGTCGCCTTCGCGCCCGCGGGTCGGTCGGTCGAGGACCTCTCCCGGGAGGAGGTCACCGAGGCGCTCCGGGAGAAGGTCTCGTATCAGGCGATGGTCGAGGAGGGTCCACACGAGGCCGTCGCCGCAACCGACGGTAGCGCCCGGCCCGCCCCCGACGGCCACGCAGAAACGCCGGGCGAAGGGGCCCGAGCGTCGGTCGAACCGACTATCGACGAGGGAGCGGATCGCCCCGCTGACACCGACGACGAGTCGGGAGTCGAGGCCTCGGTGGAGCCGGAACCCGAGTCGCTTCGCGAACACGCCGAGGCGGTGATCGGCGAGGGCACGGGGATGGTCCGCCTGCTCGATGGCGAGTTCCGGGAACTCGCGAACGCGCCCACCGAGGACGCCTTCGAGACGGTTCGGGACGCCGGGAAACCGCCACACGCGATGGTCCTCGACGGCGATTTGAGCCAGCGCGTCCTCGACGTCGCGGCCCAGCGGGGCGTCTCGCAGGCGATCGCGCGCGAACGCGGCCAGTACACGAAACGACCCACCAGCGTTCGGATCCGCACCTTCGAAGAACTGGTCGGCCCTGCGTAGCGTTTCAGAACAGGCCCGCGAGCGCCGCCAGCGCGACCGCCGCCAGCGCTCCGGCCAGCGTCGCGAGGAAGTTCACGCCCTGATTGTCGAGCCAGCGGTTCTCGACGGTCGCACCCAGCAGACTGTCGGCGGTCATACCCGCGACGCCGCCGAGTGCGATCAGCACCGCCCCCGACAGGGTGATCGTTTCGAAGAGCACGAGTGTGGGCCCCGCGACCGCGAGCGCGCCCGCGATCCCGGCGAGTTCGCCCTGCCACGTGATCGCGCCGTCGGTTCCGGGTGGAACGCGCTCGCCGGTGGTGACGAGCCGGGGGGTGTCGTAGACGCCACCGATCTCGCTCGAAAGGGTGTCTGCCATCGCCGTCGCGACCGCACCCGCGAAGGCGAAAAAGAAGACGCCCGGCGCGACCGAAAGCGGATCGGGCGTGGCGGCATAGCCCAACACGGCGACGAGCGCGACCGCCGAATTACCGAGGACGTTGCCGCTGCCCCGTGCGCCGTCGTTGTCCTCGGCGACCCCACGGGATCGCTTTCTCTCGTATCGGAACTTCGAGGAGAGCCCGCCGATGGCGAAAAACGCGATCAACAGGACGAACCAGCCGTAGCCCCCGAGGACGATCGTGACGAGCGCGAGCAACATCCCGGTGACCATCCCCGGGATCGAGGCCGTCCCCAGCGCATAGGAGACGTAGCCTAAAAGCGCCGTCACGGCGATGGCGGCGGCGATCTCGACCGGCGTGGTCTCGACGCCGAGATCCGCGATCACCCACAACACGAGCCCCACGCTCAGCAACACGAGGGGGTCGTCGCGCTCGTAGAGAACGCTCCGGAGCAGCGAGGCGATGAGCGCACCGCAGGCCGCGAGAAACGCCGCCGAGGCCGGCGCGACCGAAAGCGAGACGGGCGTGACGAGCAACTGGGCGGCGGTCCCGGCGAGGAAACCGCCGGCGACGAAGCCGGCGGCGGGAGCCATATCCCCGCTCCGGCGGGCTATGACTACCTGCTGGAGGAGGTTGCCGCCGGCGAGCAGACAGACCGTGCCGGCGAACAGTTCGGGGGGAAAGCCGACGATCACCAACAACGCGAGGCCGGTCGCGGCGAGCGAAAAGCCCGCCAGCCCGTAGAGCGTGTTGTCCTCGCGGTCGCCGGGACGCGCAAAGAGGTCGAAGACGGGCCCGCCGTCGATGACGAGTGCGGCAAGCAGGCCGACCGCGGCAAAGGGGACGAACGCGGCGGGGCCGAGAAACGGTGCGGCGAGCGAGAGGCTACCCACGAGCGCGAACGCACCCGCACGCCGGACTTCGCCGGTCACACCGCTCCGGTTTCGGGGTCGAACACTTATACTATCGGATGTGGGGCGATCCCCGAGGTGCTCACAAAGCGGGGTCGTGAGGCTTACGGGGCCGCCGGCGAGAGATGGCGTGTGGGTCTGTACGACCGGTATCTCGCCGCCCGCGTTCGACGCCACGACGGGGCGTCCCCGAGCCACGTCGCCATCGTGATCACCGAACGTGACCTCCTCGAACGAGGGGCCTACGAGACCCTCGAGGACGTCCTCCGGTGGGCCTTCGAGTACGAGGCCGACCGCGTGACCGTCTATGTGAGCGTATTGGACCCGGCGGCCGCACCCACCCTCGCGAGCGAACTCGCCGAAATCGACGCTCCCCGGGCGGTCGACGTCCGCGGACCCGACGACACCCGACGGGTCGACGCCCCGATCAGCGTCGGGATCGGACTCGGGGGAAAACGCGAGTTCACCCGCGCGGTGCGCGGACTCGCCCACGAGGTCGAACGCGGCGAGCGCGACCCCGACGGGATCCGCGATGCGGACATCGAATCCCAACTGGTCTTTCCCGACGAACCCGATCTGTTGATCAAGACCGGGGCCGAGCGTCTCTCCGATTTCATGATCTGGCAGTCGGTCTACGCGGAACTGTACTTCACGGACGTCAATTGGCGGGACTTTCGCAAACGCGACTACCTCAGAGCCGTGCTCGACTACAAGAAACGAAGCCGGCGGTTCGGCCGGTAGGCCGAAGCACGAGGGGCGAGCCCGGCGTCGGCTATCAACCGACGAGTAGCCAACTCGCGACGAGTCCGACGCCCGCGATGCCGGCGACGACACCGACCCCCGTCGCCAGCCGGTCGCCCCACGGGACCAGCCGTTCGAGCGAGACGACGAGCGTGATCGCGCCCATCCACAGCAGGTTCATCGAACCGACGACCACCATGAGCCCCATCAGCGCCCAACAGCAGCCGATACAGAGGGCGCTGAAGCGCGCGCTCAGGCCGATCGCGCCCCGAACGCCGGGACGGTAGTGCTCGGTCAGAAAACCCAGCGGCGATCGGCAGTACTCCAGACAGCGACGCTTGTACGGCGAGAGCTGGTAGGCCGCCAGCACCAGCAGCGACCCGCCGACGAAGAGCGCACCGTGGCCCTCGGCGAGGGCGGCGATCGGGAGGTAGCGGTTCACCGCCAGCGGCACCGCACCCGTGAGCGCCCACGCGAGCGCGTACGTTCCCATGAACGCACCGAGACGGGCCGCGCGTTCGGGCCCCGTCGCGTCCCGGAGCGCGCCGCCGTACAGCCGGAACAGCGGCACCGTCGAGGGGTACATCATCGCGATCATCATCACGCCCCACATGAGCAAGTAGAGCGCGATACCCGAGAACCCGCTCGACAGTGCCATCGCCTCCGGCACGCCGGGGTCGGCCATCGTCGCCCCCGCCGAACCGCCGTGGCCCGCTTCCCCGCCCGGCATCGGGAGCCACCGGCCGACGAGCGCGACCCACGCGAGCAGCGAGAGCAGGTACGCCGACAGCGCGACCAGCGGGAGGCGGCTGAGATCGATGCGATCGCGCAGTTCGTGTGTGGACATGGCGGTTCCGGTCTACTCGCCTTCGTACTCGAACTCGCCCAGGAAGGCGTTGTTCCCCGAGACGTCCCACGAGAACTCCTCGTCGTACGAGACGGTCGCCGTGGCGGACTTTCCGGTGGTCACCGCCATCGACGGTGCGGTGACCGGATGCGGGGACACCTCGCCGGGAACCTCGCCGAACCCCTCGATGAGGTCGGCCTCGACCGCCGCGACCTCGCCTGCCGCGATCGAGACGTGGTCCTCATCCCTCGAGTAGGCGATCGGGACGGTCTCGACCGCCCGCACGTCGCCGACCAGTTCGGCGACCGCACCCATGACCCCGCCGGCCTGTCCCGTAAAGACCGCCTCGAGGGCTGCCGCCTGCGCCTCGTCCGCCCGGTCGTCGAGGAGGAAGACGACCCTCCAGTCCCCCTCGAAGAGGATCCCCTCGTCGTAGAGGAGGACGCCGACCGTGAGCCCGTCCAGTTCGGCCCCGTCGTACTCGCCCTCCTCGACGTGCCAGAACAGGGCCCCGGTACACTCGTCGTCGTCGGGCGCCTCGCCGTAGAGACACTGACACGGGGCCGAGCAGTTGCAGGCCTCGGCGAACTCCCCTCGGACGCTCCATTGATTCGTGTTATCTACTGACATGGTACCTCCGGTCGAGGTACGGACGCGCGGGTATTGTAGGCAACTAGTGATATAGTGGGAGGACGTGATCGGATTGCAGTCGGTGAAAGGGATCGCCGGCCCCGAAGGAGTCGAGCCGTTACGGGACGGCGGTTTCGGGGACGAGCGGCCGCGCCTTCCGGCGGTGGGTCTCGTAGGTCGATTCGGCCCACTCGCGGACCGCGGGCGCGTCGGTGTCGATCAGGGCCCGGACCGTGCCGCTGTCGGGATCGTAACCGCTGATCCCGACCCGGTCGTCGAGGAGACAGAGCCCGTAGGTCGGCAGGTCCTCACATACGAAGACCGTGAGATTGCCGCTTTCGAGGGGAGCCGCACAGTGGTCAGGGTACGTCGAGAGGATGCGGTCGGCGCCGCCGGGCGGGTCGACGATCTCCGTGGTCATCCCGTCGAGGATCCGTCGCCGGAGCTCGTCCCGGCAGGGTTCGAGCAGCGCGAGTTCGGGACCGGCGAAGCGAAACCGTTCGGTCTCTCGGAGCAGCGAGACGAACCGATTGACCGGCCGGTAGGGGTCGTCGGCCGCGGCGACGGTCACGACCGCATCGGAGAGCGCGCCGATACCGAGGTCGCCCTCCCTGATGGCGAGCAGCGGCCAGACGTCCCGCAGCCGTCGCTCCGTTTCGATCCGGTCGATCAGTTCGACGGTCCCCCTGGCGACGAACGCACCCAACTGGGTCGCCTCGTAGCGGTGGCCGTCCTTGCGGATCCAGCACCGCGTCTCGAACTCACGTAGAGTCCGACAGATCGTCGAGGCCGACACCCCGGCCAGCGTCCGAAGGTCGCGCCGATCCCGCGGGCGGTCGGCAAGCGCGTCGAGAACGACGGTTCGGTGTTGTGACCGAGTGAGAAAGGCGACGTCCTCGGTCGCCGGCGGCCGTCCCGACGGACCGTCCGATCCGTCCCGATCGCGGTCGTCGAACGAATGTACCATGCTATCAATACGCAGCCAGTAACAATAGCGTTCGGGTCGAACTCGGGCGACTATCGTTCGATCGGCACAGGGGTCTCCCGGGTAGCGGGTTCGCTCTCGCCGTCGAGGACGTCCCGTGCCTTCGGCAGATCGACGTCCGAGAGCGCGCCCACGAGCGCCATCGCGCGCCGGGTTCGCGTGCGCTGCCAGGAGGCCTCGCGGTGTTGGTAGGTCCGAACGGCTCGGAGGAAGTCGACCTTCGAGAACTCCGGCCAGTAGGGCGCACAGAAGAAGACCGCAGCCTCGTTGCCGTTGGCGTGCCACGGCAGGAAGTTCGAGGTACGTTCGTCCCCGCCGGTGCGGATGATCAGGTCGACGTCCCGGAGTTCGTCGTCGTACAGTCGCCGGTCGATCTCGTCGGCGTCGATCTCGCGTGGGCGCAGATCGCTGGTCTCGACCGCCCGGGCGACGTCGCGAGCGACCCCCAACAGTTCGGCCCGGCCGCCGTAGGCAAGCGCGATGTTGAGCACGAAGGTGTCGTACTCCCGGGTCCGTCGCTCAGCGTACCGGGCGGCCTCCTGCACCCGTTCGGGAAGCAGCGAGAGGTTCCCGAGCGCGCGGATCCGTACGCCGCCGTCGTGGACCCGGTCGGCGTCGGCGAACTCTCGGAGTTTCTCACACAGCAGGCCGTAGATCGCCTCTCGCTCGTCGGGGGGACGTTCCAAGTTCTCCGTCGAGAAGGCATACAGGGTGAGTTCCTCGATGCCGAGTTCCTCACACCAGTTGAGCACCCGTTCGGTGGTCTGTGCGCCGGCACGGTGCCCGTCGGAGGTTTCGGTGCCCTGTTTGCGGGCGTACCGACGGTTGCCGTCCTGGATGACGGCGACGTGGGTGGGTCCGTCGTCGATCTCGCGCAGGAGGAGGTTCTCGTACACGCGGGAACCAAGCGAGCGTGCGAGCGATACCATCTATCTGCGGCGACGCCACCCGATACAATGATACTGTCGGTTGGGACCCATCTGAACGCCCTCCGACCCACCGCGTCGTATCTGTCGCCCGGTCGTCGTTTCTCGGCGGGACGTGCGCACATTTTTAAAGGTGGATGACGAAGCGGTAGTTGCAATGGCGAAAGGTACGGTTGATTTCTTCAACGACACCGGTGGTTACGGCTTTATCGACAGCGAGGATTCCGAGGAGGACGTGTTCTTCCACATGGAAGACGTCGGCGGCCCCGACCTCGAAGAGGGCCAGGAAGTGGAGTTCGACATCGAGCAGGCCGACAAGGGCCCGCGCGCAGTCAACCTCGAGCGACTGTAGTCTCGGATTCGACTCGATCGATCGGGGGCATCCGCCCGCGAACCACGTTCTGTCATTTTCACGCGCCACCAGCGACGCCGACCGTGAACGGTATAGGGCCGGCACGCCCACCGATCGTATGAGCGAGACGCTCGACGACGACCTCTACGAGCGGACCAAACGGCTGCTCGAACCCGGTGAGATCGAACTGGCCGGCGCGATCGTCCACACCGAACTGGAGAGTTCCGACGACATCGAGATGCATCAAGCGACCGTCGACATCGGCGAGATCATCGCCGAGGGCGCGGGCCACGACCCGACCGACACCTACGTCTATTCGGGGACCGACGACACGGACTTCTCCTCGAACCAGCACCAGGGGCTGACCATCGAGGGCGACGAGTTCGTCTGGGAGTGCCAGCAGCTCCTCCGGGAGGGCACCTTCGACGTCGTCTTTTACTACGAGGCGTCGGCGGATCACGAGGCGATCCTCGCGGGGATCCGCGAGGCGGGCTTTCGGGTCACCGGCGTTCGGGAGTAGCGGGGCGGAGCGCGACGCTTATCCCACGCGAACCCCGAGCGTCGCGTATGAATCGGGCTCGGGTCGAGGACCTCGACCGCGTCGACCGCGCCCTGCTCAACGCCTTTCAGGGTGGGTTTCCGGTCTGTGAACGCCCCTTCGAGCACGCCGCACGGGCGCTCTCGGAGCGGGGCGTCGAAGTGGGCGGCGAGGAACTGCTCGAACGCGTTCGGCGTCTGGACGAGGCGGACGTCCTCACGCGATTCGGCGCGCTGGTGAACGCCCAGGAGATCGGAGGAACCGCGACGTTGGTGGCGATGCACGCCCCCGAAGAACGCTTCGAGGCGGTCGCCGAGGCGGTCAACGGCCACCGGGAGGTCGCACATAACTACGAGCGCGAGCACCCCCATCTGAACATGTGGTTCGTCCTCTCGGTGGCGGACGAATCGCGCGTCGAGGAGGTGCTCGCCGAGATCGAATCCGAGACGGGCGAGGAGACGTACAACCTGCCCAAACAGCGGGAGTTCCGCGTCGAGGCGAAGTTCATGCTCGAGGGACCGATCTCCGAGGGCGACGTCGACTGCTCGGATCTGGGTCCCGCGGTCGAGCCGACCGACAGCACGACGCTTTCGCCGGACGAGCGCGATCTGGTCCTCGCGATCCAAGGCGGTTTCCCGATCGTCGCCAATCCCTACGAGGAGATCGCAGAGGGCCTCGGCGCCGATCCCGAATGGGCTCGCGCGACGATCAAACGGTTCGACCGCGAGGGGAAGATCCGGCGCGTGGGCGCGATTCCGAACCACTACGCGCTCGGCTACACCGAGAACGGGATGACCGTCTGGAACGTCCCCGACGACCTCGTGGGCGAGGTCGGGCCCGCGGTCGCCTCGCTGCCCTTCGTCACCCACTGTTATGAGCGCCCGCGCCACGAGGGGGTCTGGCCGTACAACTTCTTCGCGATGACTCACGGGCGAAGCGAGGCCGAAAGCGAAGAGCGCATCGAGCGGGTCCGAAAGCGCATGGCGGAGTTCTGGGACGTCGGCGAGGCGGACTGGGACACGCTGTTCTCGTCGCGCATCCTGAAAAAGACCGGCATCAGGCTGGAGGAACGCGCCGAGGCCAACACCGAATGATCCCGCTGTTGCACGACTTCGAGGGCCAGACGGTGCTGATCTTCGGCGGCGGGAGCGTCGGCGCGCGAAAGGCCCGGCGCTTTTCGCGCGAGGCTCGCGTCGTCGTCGTGAGCCCCGCCTTCTCGGGGGCGTTCGACGGGAGCGAACTCGTCCGGGCGGCGCCGACGCCCGCGGACGTGCCCGAGTGGTTCGAGCGGGCCGATCCGGCGCTGGTCGTCGCGGCGACCGACGACGAGGAGTTGAACGAGGCGGTCGAACGCGAGGCCCGCGAGCGCGGGGTGCTGGTCAATCGCGCCGACACGCACGGCTCCCGGGAACCCGGAAGCGTCGTGGTGCCGGCGACGGTTCGCGAGGGAGGGGTGGTGGTGTCGATCTCGACGGGCGGGCGGAGCCCGGCACTGAGCCGGGAGCTCAGAAAACGGATCGAACCCGAACTCGCGGGGGCCGGCGAGATGGCCGAACTGACCGCCGAACTGCGTGAGGAACTGGCCGACCTGTCCCCCGAGCGTCGCCGGGAGGCGCTCCGGGCGGTCGTCTCCTCGTCGGCGGTTTGGAAGGATTTACGTACGGGCGACACGAACCGCCCGCAAGTGGTTGCAGACGTGATCGATAGAGTCGAATCGGAGGGTCGGTCGCCGTGAGTGGCGTCATCACGGGGGTCAGGGTCACCCACGAGACCGCCTCGGTCGATACGATCGACGAGGCCTGTCGCCCCGACGGAAACGAGTTGATCGAGACGCTGCTGGCCCGCGAGGGCGTCACGGAGGCGTTTGCCCTCCAGACGTGCAACCGATCCGAGGCCTACGTCGTCAGTGACGACATCGCGACGGGGCGGCGAGCGCTCGGTCCGTGGACCGAGGAGCTCCCGGACGGGGCGGCGACGTGGTCGGGCCACGAGGAAAGTCTCCGCCACCTCCTCCGGGTGGCCGCTGGGCTCGACTCGCTGGTCGTCGGCGAGGACCAGATCATCGGCCAGCTCAAGGAGGCCTACGCCGAGGCCCGCGGGATCGGCGCGCTCGGCGAGATACTGGACGACGCCCTGTTGAAGGCGATCCACGTCGGCGAGCGCGCGCGCACCGAAACGGCGATCAACGAGGGGGTCGTCTCGCTGGGCAGCGCTGCCGTCTCGCTAATCACGGGCGAGCGCGAGATCGACGGTGCGAGTGCACTCGTTATCGGGGCCGGCGAGATGGGAACCCTCGCCGCACAGGCGCTCTCGCGATACGACCTCTCGGAGCTCGTCGTCGCGAACCGAACCCGCTCGCGGGCCGAACGGATCGCCGAGGAGCTCCCGGTCAACGCCGAGGCGCGTTCGCTCGACGGGCTCGAGACGGTGCTGTCGGGCGTCGACGTGGTGATCGCCGCGACCGGCAGCGACGAGCCGGTCCTCGACGCCGGGACGTTCGACCCCCAGACGTGCGTCGTCGACCTCGCGAAACCGCGAGACATCGAGCGTGACTCAGAGACGGACGCGTCGGTGACCCTCTACGATCTCGACGACCTCGAGACGGTCACCGAACGGACCGCAGCAAAGCGGGCGGCGGCGGCCTCGACGGTCGAGACGATGATCGACCGCGAACTCGAGCACCTGCTCGGGCAGTTCAAGCGAAAACAGGCCGACGACGCGATCAGCGGGATGTACGAGGGCGCCCAGCACATCAAGCGCTCGGAGGTAACGACTGCCCTCGCGAAGCTCGAATCGCAAGGCGGGCTGACCGACGACCAGCGGGAAACCGTCGAGGCGATGGCCGACGCCCTGGTGGGCCAGCTGCTCTCGGCTCCCACCAAGAGCCTGCGCGAGGCGGCCGCAGAGGACGACTGGGAGACCATCAACACCGCCATCCAGCTGTTCGATCCCACCGAGGGAGCGACTCGCGCCGAGACGATCGGGCCCGACTCCTCGGAGGGAGTCCCGCCGGAGGTCGCCGCCCGAATCGAGGACGACTGACGCACGGTCCGGGGCCGGCTTTTATTCGCCTGCGCGTCCTCGTGGCGGTATGGCAGAACTGCTCGACGACGAGGAGATCCAGTCACGGCTCCCCGAGGGCTGGGAGCGAGACGGCGAGGAGATTACCCGGACCTTCGAGTTCGACGACTACCTCGAAGGGGTTGATTTCGCCCGCGAGGTCGGCGAACTCGCAGAAAAGGAGTTTCACCACCCCGAGATGATCGTCGGCTACGAGGAGGTCGAGGTCCGTTTTACCAGTCACGAAGAGGGCGGCATCACCGACCAGGATATCGAGATGGCCGAGCGCGTCAACGACGAGGGCTGAGGTGAGCCGGTACGTCTTTCGCGTCCGGTTTCGCCCCGAGCCCGACCGGGGGTTCCGGATCGAACCGGCGACCTTCGAGACGACCCTCTCGAAGGAGGCGGCCCCGCCGGGCGAGGAGGGGTGGCTGTTCTTCCGGGACACCCTCTGGCGCGGCGAGGCGAACGCGCCAGAACACCTGCGCTCGCTCGCCGAGGAGGCACTCAGCGTCCCGGTCGAGGCCGTCGACTATCGCCGGTTCGAAACCACCGACGAGGAGTACGCAGCGCTCAAGGAGGCGATCGCGGCGGATCTCGACCTGTTCAACGCCACGGCCGGAAGCGAGGTGCTGAACAAGTACTTCGGGAGTTCGATCGAGGTCGAACCCGACGGATAGGAAACGGGTAGTGCAGGCGATACGCTGATATGACCGTGAGCCCGTAGGGACGACACTCGATGACCGGCAGCGCGTCCGACTCCGACTACGACTACGACTTCTGGCTACTCGATCTGGACGGGACCCTCGTCGACGTGGAGTGGCCGTATGTCCGTGAGACGTTCGACCGTGTGGGCGAGCGCCTCGGTCGCAGGTTCACCGATACCGAGGCACGCGGCCTCTGGTACGGCCTCGGGGCCAATCGGGAGGCACAGATCGCCGCGCTGGGCCTCGACCGCGAGCCGTTCTGGGCCGCCTTCGACGCGGTCGAAACCCCCGCAGAGCGTGTCGAAGCGACGCGGCTGTACGAGGACGCGGGGTTCGTCGCCGACCTCGAGGGACCCGTTGGGCTCGTCACGCACTGTCGACCCGATCTCACCGAGCCCGTCCTCGACCGGCTCGATATCACCGACTGGTTCGACACCGTCGTCTGTTGTTCGGACGAGCTGGGCTGGAAGCCCGACCCGACGCCCGTCGAGCGAGCGATCGGGGATCTCGGCGCCGAGGGCCGGGGCGTGCTCGCGGGCGACGGGGCAAACGACGTGGGAGCGGCCTGGAACGCCGGCCTCGACGCGATCCACGTCGAGCGCCACGGCACCGACAGCCGGGGCGTCTGTGTGCTCGGCGACCACCGCGTGCGCAGCTTCTCGGAGCTCGAACTCGCTTCAGCGCCCGACGCCCGGTAGCTCCGGGTCGACGTTCGCGAGCGCGTTTTTGAGCGCTTCGACGCCCCGTTTCCCGACCCGGTCGGGGTTTGCGAGTACCCGCACCCGCTCTTCGCCCAGTGCGACGAAGTCTAGATCGAGTTTTTCGGCGGTCGAACGCAGTCCGAGCCCCGCGTCCGCGCCCCCCGCGGCGACCTTTCGTGCGGGGCTCTCCTGGGCACGGGCGGCGAGTTCGAACCCGTCGATCCGCTCGACCAGCTCGGTGCGTGATTCCCCGCGGGCCGCCGCGAGCTGCTCGATCGCCTTTGAGAGGGTCGTCCTGAGCCCCGCGTCGGTGGGTCGGTTGACGAACCGTAGCTCCCGGTCGACGAGATCCGAAAGTCCCTCGATGCCTTCGGGATTCCCCGACCCGACGACCAGCCCCCACTCGCGGGTCCAGGCGCCGAGCTCGGTCGCCTCGATGTCGTCACTCCCGCCCGTAACGACGGCGAAGTCGGGAACGCCCTGGGCGAGGCGGCGTCGACCTTGACGCCCGCCGATAGCGAGATATCGTGGCCGGTCGAGGTCGTCGAGGAGGTTCGAGAGGGTGGGATCGTCCTCGCCGACGCCGAAGACGGTCGGCGGGCGGACGTCCGGCGAGAAGAGCGTGACCGAGACGGGCTCGCCCGGGTCGAGGTAGGCGGTATCGGAATCGACCTCGACGATCCCGTCGGCCTCGACGAGGCTGGTCGTCGCACCCGAGCCCTTATCGACGGGATACGCGAGGGTGCGGCCACGGCTTTCGAGGATACCGACGGGCATGAGTCGGGTACGTCCCTCCTCGTAGCGCTCCTCGACGGCCATTTCGGCCTCGACGGTCGCCGTGGGCGGCTCGGGGACGCCGGCAGCCCGGCGGATCGCGCCCGCAACGAAGTGCCGGAAGATCATGAGCGCCGAGACCGGGTAGCCGGGAAGGCCGACGTACGCCGAGTCAGGGAACTCGCCGACGAGCATGGGTTTGCCGGGCTTGATCGCCACGCCGTGAAGCAGGAGTTCACCCTGGTCCTCGATCACGCGGTAGATCACGTCGACGGCGCTCGCCGACGTCGAGCCCGAGGACAGCACCAGATCGCACTCCGCTGCGGCCTCGGTGAGGATCCGCTCCATCTCCTCGTAGTCGTCGCCGGCGTGGGGATAGAGGACCGCTTCGCCGCCCGCTTCCTCGACGGCGGTGGCGACCGTGTAGCTGTTGACGTCGTAGATCTGTCCGCGCTCGCTTGCGACCGCCTCGCCCGGGCGCACCAGCTCATCGCCCGTCGAGACGATCCCGACGCGGGGTTTCGCCCGCACGGGCACCGAATCGACGCCCAGTGCCGACAGCAAGCCGATTTCCCGTGACGTCAACTGCGTTCCGGGCCCGAGTGCGCGCTCGCCGGCGGCGACGTCCGCGCCGGCGAGCATGACGTGATCGCCCGGCGCGAGCGAGGTGCGGATCTCGATCCCGTTTTCGACCTCGTCGGTTCGCTCGACCATCACCACCGCGTCGGCACCCTCGGGCATCACGGCCCCCGTCGAGATCTCCGCGCAGGCCCCTTCCTCAACCCGGATCTCGGGTTCCTCGCCGGCGTGGACCGCCCCCGACAGTTCGAGCACGACGGGGTCGGCTTCGCCCGCGCCGAAGGTGTCGCGCGCACGAACAGCATACCCGTCCATGCTCGCGCGGTCGAACCCCGGCACGTCGAGCGTGGCATCGACTCGCTGTGCGAGCACCCGCCCGCGGGCTTCGCGCAGCGGGACTTCCTCGGTACCGCCGCCGACATCGAGCGACGCGATCGCCTCGTGGGCCTCTTCCGGGGGGACGAGTTCGCGGAACTCCTTTCGCTCGCTCATGCGAGCACCTCCGGTGTGAGCGTGAGGTTCATGCGAGCAACGCTCTCGTGAGCACGCTGGAACTCGTTTCCAGCGGTGTCGTCGGTCGAAGCCTCGCGAACGTCGTGAGCGAGTCGTCCGACGGAACTCATGGCGACCACTCCCAGTTCTCGACGGCGACGGTCTCGCCCTCGGCGATCCCCTCGCGCTCCTCGGGCACGACAACCCAGCCGTCCGCAAGCGCCACGCTCGAAAGCACGCCCGAGCCGCTGACCCGCGTGGGAAGCGCCGTGGGTTCCCCACCGTCCCGGTCGAGTTTCACCCGCGCGAACGTCCGGATTCCGGGCTCGCTTCTGATCTTGCGTTCGAGGGCCGCCTCGGTCGTGGGGTGATCCTCACAGGCCATCCCGCCCGCGCGTTTGAGCGCCGGCCGGAGGAACTGCACGGCGTTGACGATGCACGCGACGGGATAGCCCGGTAGCATCAGTACGGGAGTATCCTCGACGATACCTAAGGCAACCGGGTGGCCCGGTTTGAGGGCGACACCGTGGACGAGCACCTCGCCGATGTCGTCGACGACCTCGGGGATGAGGTCGCGTTCGCCCACCGAGGACCCCCCTGTCGTGACGATCAGGTCCTTGGTGAGGTCGCGCTGTATCGCCGCCCGAAGGGCCTCGTGGTCATCGGTGACGATATCCCGATAGGTGGGCCGGCCGCCCCAGCGATCGACGAACCGCGAGACGGTTAGCGCGTTCGTCTCGATCACCTCGCCCGGTTGGGGGTCCGCCTGAACGAGTTCCTCGCCGGTCGGGATTACCGAGACGGTGGGTCGCTCGCGGACCGCCACGTCCGTCAGCCCGACCGATTTCAGGAGGCCGAGATCCGAGGGCCGAACCCGGTGGCCCGGCTCGTAGAGCGTCTGGCCCTCCGATACGTCCTCCCCCGTCGGCCCGACGTTCTCGCCCTCGGCGACCGCGTCGCTGACCTCCAGTTCGCCGCCGATTTCGGCCACCTGTTCGATCATCACGACCGCGTCCGCGCCCGCGGGGAGTTCGCTTCCCGTGTGAACCTGAACCGCGGTCTCGGGACCGACGTCCTCGCCCTCTCGCAAGAGGTTCGGCGAGCGCTCGCTCGCGCCGAAGGTGTCCGCTGCGCGCACCGCGTAGCCGTCCATCGCCGCCCGGTCGTAGCCCGGGACGGGCTTGGGCGCCGACACGCGGGCGGCGAGCGTCCGACCGTCCGCGCGCGCAAGCGAGACCCGCTCGCTTCGCTCGTGTGGCGTGACTCGATCGAGCAACCGCTCGCGGGCCTCGTCGATCCGCGTGCGCTCTTTGAACCCCGAGCGCTGGAGGTCGTCCTGACTCATACGAGGGGGTTGCGGCCCCGGGAATAAAAGCCCACGTCGCCGATACGTTTACATCAAGAAACCGTGACGTTCGGCTATGGTCCTCGCCTCCCCGATCGCGTTCCTCGTGCTCGTGGTCTGTGGGGTCGTCGTCCTCGGGTCGATCCTCGTCGCCGGCCGCGAGTTCCACACCGCCTACCGGGTGTTCTCGGCCCCGACCGGGCGGGTAAGCGATCTGCTGACCGATTCGGAGGGAGCGATCGAACTCCACGGCACCGCACGGACCACAGACGGGACGGTCCCGGGCCCCGTTACCGGCACGGAGTGCCTGCTCGCGGAGGTCGTCGTCGAGGAGTACGAGTCGAACCAGCACGGCGGTTCGTGGACCGAGGTCGATTCGGCAACCCGGTCGAGACCGTTCGTGCTCGCGGACGACTCAGGGAGCGTACTCGTCGATCCGCGCGCGGCCAACGTACGGCTCGGGCGGGACGTCGAGGAAGTCCGTGTCGACGGCGGGACCGCCCCGTCCGAGCAGATCCGGCGGTACATCGAGGACAACGACGACCTCTCCAGTGAGAACACCCACCTCGACGTGGGACCGCTCTCGTTGTCGACGGGGACGGACCGGCGCTACACCGAACGGCGGCTCCGGCCCGGCGGGGCTGTCTACGTCCTCGGGCGGGCTCGACCCGAATCGGGGCGTGCGGGCAGCGTCAACGCGGTGGTCGGGGCGGACGTCGAATCGGGGACCCGACTGCTGGTATCGGATCGCTCGCCGCGGGCGACGGGGCTTCGCGCGCTCGGTCGCGGCGGATTGTATCTCGTGCCGGGGGCGCTCGTCGCGGGGATCTGCCTGCTCGTGTTCGTCGCCTGACCGCGGGCTTTTTCGCCCCCGCGTCCCTACCGTCGGGTATGTCAGCGCTGCGCGAGGCCCTGCGGGAGTTGCCCGAAGCCGTTTTCGCCGACCTGCTCGAAGGTGAGGAGGCGTATCTGGTGGTGATCGACCTGCCCGGCACGACGGGCGAGACCACCGAGATCACGACCGAAGACCGCCGGATTCGGGTCGAAGCGCGCCGCGAGAAGACGGTCCCCGCTGACTTCGAGTACGTCCGCGAGGACCGTTCGCTGTTCGTGGATCTGGACTTGCCCCTGCCCCCGGACGCGATCGGCGAGGACGCCCACGCGACCCTCGATCAGGGCGTCCTCGAACTGGAAATCCCCCGCCGACCGCCGACCGAGGAGACGATCATCCCGATCGAGGACGCATAGGCCCGGATGGTACGGCTCCGTGCGTACCGCCGGTTTTTCGTCGTTGCATGGCAGTTCCTGCCGTTGCTGTGGGCCTATACGCGGGATCGACGCCGATTCGTGTTCTTCGGGCGCGGACGGCAGGTGGACGTCGAAACCCAGCGCGAGCGTGCAAATCGGCTGTTGGAGTCGCTGTTGACGCTGGGACCGACGTTCATCAAACTCGGTCAGTTGCTCTCGACGCGCCCGGATGTCCTCCCGCCGGCGTACATCGAGGAACTCTCGAAGCTCCAAGACGAGGTCCCGCCCGCCGAGTGGGCAGAAGCGAAGAAGGTCCTCGAGGAGGACCTGGGCCCCGTCGAGGAGCGCTTTTCGGAGTTCAACCGCAACGCGATCAGCGGCGCGAGTCTCGGACAGGTCTACCGGGCCTATATCGACGACCGGCTCGTGGCGGTGAAGGTCCGGCGACCCGACATCGAGTCGCTGATCGAGGCCGACCTGCGGGTGATCAAGTTCTCCCTTCCCCTACTGTTGCGGTTCGTCCAGGACGCTCAGGCGTTCTCACTGGAGAACCTCTCGGAGGAGTTCGCGAAGACGATCCGCGAGGAGATGGACTACGAGCGGGAAGCCGACATGCTCCGGGAGATCCGCGGGAACTTCGCGGGCAACGACCGGGTTCGGATCCCCGGGATAGTCGAGAGCCACTCGACGGGACGCGTCCTCACCATGGAGTACATCGGCGGGACGAAGATCAGCAACGTCCGCGAACTCGACGAGAAGGGGATCGACCGCCACGAACTCGCGGAAACCCTGCAACGGACCTACCTCCAGATGATCATCGACGACGGGGTCTTCCACGCCGACCCCCATCCCGGCAACCTCGCGGTTCGCGAGGACGGGGCGATCGTCTTTTATGACTTCGGGATGAGCGGGCGGGTCGACCCGTTCATCCAGGGCAAGATCGTCGAGTTCTACATCGCCGTCGCCAACCAGGACATCGACGCCATTCTGGACACCCTGATCGAGATGGGGACCCTCTCCCCGGAAGCCGACCGGCAGGTGATGGGCGAGGTGATGGAACTGGCGATTGCGGACGTCCGCGGCGAGCAGATCGAACAGTACCGCGTCAACCAGATCATCAGCCAGATCGAAAACACCATCTACGAGTTCCCCCTCCGGTTGCCGTCGAACCTCGCGTTGGTCCTTCGTGTCGCGACGGTCGTCGAGGGTGTCTGTGTCACGCTCGATCCAGACTTCGACTTCATCGAAACCGCGACGGAGTACCTCTCGGAAGAGGGCTATCGCGAGGAGACGGCAAAACAGGTCGCCGAGGAGACCGGCCGGGAGCTGTGGGATTCGACGCGGGCATCGATCCGCCTGCCCCAGACGGCCGACCGCACGCTGACGAAACTCGAACGCGGGAACGTCGCAGTCAACGTCGATATCGAGGACCCGAACAACGTCTTCGACCGGTTCGCAAAGCGGCTGATCTACGGGCTGATCCTCTCGGTGACGCTCATCTCGACGTCGATCATCTACGCGTTTCGGGCCTGGCAGCCCGCCGTCGTCCCCGCGCTGGTGTCGGTGTTCATCATCTACGTGCTCTATCGGTCGTTCAAGAGCCGCCGCAAGGGGATCCGCGCCCGACCGCAGTTCACCCGCCAGAGCATGCGAAGGCGCCGCGAGGAGTGATCAGTATGATCCCGCGTCCTTCCACCCGACTATGAGCTACGAAATCGAGACCGAACCGCCCACGCCCGCGGAGTTCGTCTCGCTGCGCCGCGCCGCGGGGTTGAACCCCCACACCGAGGCGGCCGCCCGCCGCGGACTGGGCAACGAGCTGTTCGCGGTGACCGTCCGCGACGGCGAGCGGGCGGTCGGAATGGGACGGATCGTCGGCGACGGGGCAACCGTCTATCAGATCGTCGATATCGCCGTCCATCCCAACCGGCAGGGCGAGGGACTCGGCCGGCGGGTGATGGAGGAGCTGCTCGCGTATCTCGACGAGAACGCCCCCGAGACGGCCTACGTCAACCTGATCGCGAACGTTCCGGAGTTCTACGAACGGTTCGGCTTCGAGGCGTGTGCCCCCGAGTTAGTCGGGATGGACCGGCAGGGTTGATACACGCACCACCGTAGCCGCCGCATGGAGATCGCCCCCTTCGAGCTCGAACGCTGGTTCGACGAGTACGAACACGAGGCCGATATCATGCTCGCCGAGAGCGGGATCCGAAGCCTCCCCGCAGAGCGCTTCGACACCGACCCCGGACAGCTCGGCTACGTGATTCCGACCGACGGCGATCCCGAGTTCCGTGCCGAAGTCGGGGAGCGCTACGGCCGGTCGGCCGAGGAGGTTTGTTTCACCTGTGGAACCCAGGAGGCGAACTACCTCGTCTTCCGGTCGTTGCTCGACCCCGGAGATCACGCGGTCGTCGTCACGCCGACCTATCAGGCGCTTTCTGCGGTACCCGAGTCGATCTGTGCGGTCTCGCAGGTCGAACTCGAAGCGCCCGACTGGACGCTGGATCTCGATGCGGTCGCGGACGCGATTCGACCCGAGACCCGTCTGCTCGTGCTCAACAACCCAAACAACCCGACCGGGAAGTACCACTCGGAGGAAACGGTCGAGGCGCTGTACGACCTCGCCGAAGAGAACGACACGTACCTGCTCTGTGATGAGGTCTACCGGCTGCTCGCAGAGGAGTCGATCGCGCCGGTGGCCTCGCTTGGCGAGTACGGGATCAGCACGACGAGCCTGACGAAGGCCTACGGGCTCGCCGGACTTCGCTTCGGGTGGATCGCCGGACCAAAGGAAGTGATCGAGGGGGCTGTGCGCTGGAAGGACTACACCACGATCTCGCCGTCGGTCTTCGGTCAGCACGTCGCGAAACAGGCGCTGGGCGGACAGGAGGAGGCGATCCTCGAAGAGAACCGCGAGCTGGCGCGCGAGCATCACGATCGGGTGGCGGCGTGGATCGACGAACACGGGCTGTCGTGGCACGACCCCGTCGGCGTCAACGGGTTCGTCAGCGTGCCCGAGGGGTTTCCCGATGGAAAATCGTTCTGTCGGGCGGTCGTCGAAGAAGAGAGCGTCGTGCTCGCACCGGGGGAGTTCTTCGGCTTCGAGGAGTACTTCCGGATCGGATTTGGACTCAATACCGAGGCCCTCGAGGAGGGTCTCGACCGGGTCGGGCGTGTGATCGAACGCCACGAGTAGCGCGTTCCAAACCACTTATACAGCTACCGTGGATACCGCTCCCTATGGTAACGCAGCAAAAGCAGGTTCGCGATCTGCAGGAGGGCGGCTACGTCATGATGGACGAGGCGGCGTGTAAGATCACCCACTACAGTACTGCGAAACCGGGCAAACACGGCAGCGCGAAAGCCCGCGTCGAAGGCAAGGGCGTCTTCGACAGCAAGAAACGCAGCTTCTCCCAGCCCGTCGACGCGAAGATCCGCGTCCCGATAATCGAGCGAAAGCAGGGCCAGGTCATCAGCGTCGAGAGCGACACCGTCGCACAGGTGATGGACCTCGACACCTACGAGACCATCACGATCAGCACGCCCTCCGATGCCGACCTCTCGCCCGAGGACAGCATCGAGTACCTCGAGATGGAAGGCCAGCGAAAGATCGTCTGATGTTTCCCGGTGCGTCGGCACCACGCGAGGACGCCGAGTACGTGGTCGTCGGCGCGCCCCTCGACGTCTCGACGAGTTTCCAGCCCGGCACGCGGTTCGGCCCCGATCGAATCCGAACGTTCGCCGAGGCGTTCGACGACTACGACCGACGGACCGACCGGCACTTCTCTGCCCTCTCCGTGTCCGATCACGGTGACGTCCACGCCTGGAACGACGTGCCCGCATACATCGAGTACCTCTCGGGTGTGCTTCGCGACGTCGTCTGGGACGACGCGATCCCCCTGCTTCTGGGCGGCGAACACACCGTCAGCACCGCGGGCGTCCGAGCGACCGAGCCCGAACTGTTCGTCACGATCGACGCCCATCTGGACCTCCGGAGCGAGTACGACGGCGACGAGTGGTCCCACGCCTGTATCACCCGGCGAGTACTGGAGACGGCCGAAGAGGCGATCGTCGTCGGTGCTCGCACGGGAAGCGAAGAAGAGTGGGAGCGCGCCGCCGAGGGGGACGTCACGGTCGTCGCGCCCGAGGACGCAAGCACGTGGCTCGGCTCGACCGACGCGACGGAGCGCCTCTCGGGACGAGACGTCTACCTGAGCGTCGACATCGACGGGACGGACCCCGGTTTCGCCCCCGGGACGGGCACCAAAGAGCCGTTCGGGCTGACCCCCCGCGAGATGCGTGAGGTCGTTCGGGTGGTCGCGCCCCACGCTGTCGGATTCGACGTCGTCGAGGTCAACGACCGCGACGACGGGCAGGCCGCGGCGCTGGGCGGAAAGCTACTCAGGGAGTTCGTCCACGAACACGCGAATAATCGGACGTAGCGCCGAAAGAACGCCGTCGGTCGATCGACCGTCACTTCGAGGAGCCGGTTCGGCGAACGATTCGCCGTGCCTTGCTGGTGATGCGCCGTCTGACGCTGCGTGGCAGCCGTCGCCACGTCCGCATGGCCTTTCGAACCTTGCTCATCGTGAGTCACCTCGTTCGATCCGACGTTGCGCGAACCGCACGCGCACTCGTTAACACACGTTCTTAACGGTGGCGATCGAACCGGCCGGCATGAAGCTGATGATGCTGTGTAAGCGCTACGACGAGCGGCTCCGAACAGACGCCTTCGCCGATCTCGACGCGAGCGCGAACGGCCTCCAGGTCGGCTCCGAGGGCGAGGTCGGCCACGTCGCCTTCGCGGTCGACGCCGCCGTCGAAACCATCGAGCGGGCCGCCGAGGCCGGCGCGGACGTCCTCTGTGTCCACCACGGGCTGGTCTGGGGCGGGCTGGAGCGGATCACGGGCCGGGCCCACGACCGGATCGCCGCGCTGATCGAAAACGAGGTGGCGCTGTACGTCTCGCACCTCCCGCTCGATTCCCATCCCGAACTCGGAAACGCCGCCGGGGTCGCGGATCGTCTGGGACTCGAAGACTCGGAGCCCTTCGGCTCGCTCGGCGGCGAGACGATTGGACTATCCGGGCATGCGCCCTCTGCGTTCGGTGTCGACGAACTCGCCGAGACGCTCTCGGACCTCGATACCGGCGGTCGGGACGCGCGAATCCTCGATTTCGGACCCGAATCCCTCTCGGAGGTGGCGATCGTCACCGGAAGCGGGGCCGATTGGCTGGATGAGGCCGCCGAATCGGGTGCGGACGCGTTCGTGACCGGCGAGGGCAAACAGCAGATCTACCACGAGGCCCGCGAAGCCGGCGTGACGGTCGCGCTCGGGGGCCACTACGCGACCGAGACGTTCGGCGTTCGCTCCCTACAGGCGCTCGCCGATGACTGGGGGCTCGAAGCGACGTGGATCGACGCCCCGACGGGAATTTAGTTCAGTAATTTGACGTCAAAAACCGTCATCGAGTAGGTAATAAATGTATCACTAATTCGGTATCGGAAACGATCAGGACAGAACGCACGAAATTAATTGGTGGATAGTAATGGGCTATCAGGTAGTACACGTTGGTGTATTCCCCCGGGGGCTCACAGCCCGATCGGAGGAGTACGGACGGGTCCAACGACGCTCGACCCGTGTTCGTCTCTGTGCGGTCTCCTGGCAGAAACCGCACCGCCGGCGAACAGGGGGCGGTCCGACCATCCGACAACGGGCCGCCCCGCATGGCTATTCCCCTTTCCATCGTGGTATCGAACGCTTGAAACGCCTGCCGGTCCCAGCAGATTCATGACCGACGAAACCCCTCCACGCGAGGAGTTCGCCCACGATCCGATCGAGCACGCGAGGGTTCGCGCCGGGATGAGCGTCGGCGAACTGGCCGCCGAGTACGGCAACGCAGGGATCGGCGCGGCGGACCTCCACCGGGCGATCGGGATCACCGAACAGATGTTCGGAGAGGAAGACGTCAGCGTCTTCTTCGGGCTCGCGGGCGCGATGGTCCCCACTGGGATGCGCCGGCTCGTGGTCGATCTGATCCGCGACGGCTATATCGATGCGTTGGTGACGACCGGCGCGAACCTCACCCACGACGCCATCGAGGGGATCGGCGGCAAGCACCACCACGGGCGCGCCGGACCACACGACCGACGGCCCGGCGCGCCCTGCTCACACTCGCCCGACGACTCGCGTGAACACGGGGAGCACGGCGAGGACACCGAACGCGAACACGACGAAACCCTGCGCGACGAATGGGTCGACCGGATCTACAACGTCTATCTCCCACAGGAACACTTCACCCTGCTCGAGACCCACCTCCGAGAGGAGGTCTTTCCCGCGTTCGATGGGACGGTCTCGATTCAGGAGCTGACCGCCGAACTCGGGCGGGCGACCGCAGAGGTCAATCGGGAAGAGGGAATCGAGGAGGACCCTGGCATCGCCGCCGCGGCCTACGAGGCGGGCGTCCCGATCTACTGTCCCGCGATCCAGGACTCGGTGCTCGGCCTGCAGGCGTGGATGTACTCCCAGACATCGGCGTTCTCGCTGGATGCGCTCTCGGACATGACCCACCTGAACGATCTCGCCTACCACGCCGAACGGACGGGGGCGTTCGTCGTCGGCGGCGGCGTGCCGAAGAACTACGTCCTCCAGACGATGCTCGTGACGCCGACCGCCTACGACTATGCGGTGCAGTTGACGATGGATCCTCCTCAGACGGGCGGGCTCTCGGGGGCGACGCTCGACGAGGCGCGCTCGTGGGGCAAGATCGAGAAGGCCGGCGAGAACGCCTCGGTCTACGCGGACGCGACGATCACGCTCCCGCTGGTGCTGGCGGCTGCTCGCGAGCGAATCGAACAGGAAGAAGGTGGATGAACTCCGGGTGGGTGCCTCTGACAGCGGTTCCATGGCCCGATGCGTGACACAGCCGACAGCGGGTGAGCGCCGTATCTTCCGTCGGTACGGAACTCGTCGGGCCGCAGACTACGATAGTCCCGCCGACAGTATTGCTCTATCCGTTCACAGCTGAACTGATTTATATACTCACGCCGGGTACGACGACAGACCGATATGTTCGAGCAGGGCCGCCTGCCCGCGTCTCAGTCGGCCCGCGACCGCCCGCGGAGAGATGCCAAGCTCCGCGGCGACCTCCTGTAGCGTGACGCTGCGGGGCTCCTCGAAGTAGCCCTGTCGGTAGGCGACCGTCAGTGCCTCCTGTTGCTCGGCTGTGAGTCCGTAGCGGTCCTCGTCGGGAGTGTGTGTCGGGATCACCCGTTCGATCGTCAGGGGAACGTTCCGATCCTCACAGAACGATCGGAAGTCGGTGACGTCGGTCCGCTCGGCGAATCGGACCTCGAAGTGCCACTCCTCGGGGGTCGCTCGGGCGTCCAGCAACGCTCCCTCCGAGCGACTGATCGCAAACAGCGTCCCGGCCTCCTCGCGGTTCCATCGGACGGAGAACAGCGCGCCGTCCTCGACGCGGTCGACCAGCGTGATCCGGTCGATCGCGGGTTCGTCGTTCGCGGACGCCACGAACGCCTCTGGATCCCGACCCCAGACCCAGAAGAAGGGGAGGATGGTGTCGTCCGTCGGGACGATGCGGTCGATTTCGATCAGCGCTTCGGACTCACCGCCTAGTGCCCGGCCCAGCGAACAGGAGTCCGCAGGAACCGTGAACTCGATGACGGTACTCATCACTGACTCTGGCACTCGGATCGATATACGAGTATCGCTTGTTCGACCATCAACATATCATCGGGACGAGCGGGCCGAAAGCAACCCTCTTTGGCACGCCGCCGGTAGTCATCACCGGCCGATGACGAACACCCGCACCGAGCACGTCTAGGCAGCGTGCGATGAGGAGCCCTATGAGTGCCGAGGCCACCCGGCAGAACGATCCGCTTTTAGCCCGAATGCCCGAAGCCGTGCCATGGAGACGCTCATCGCCTCGCTCGACGACGCGCCGATCATCGACAAGGACGGCTACGAGTACCTCGTCCACCCGATCAGCAACGGCGTCCCGATGCTCGATCCCGCGCTGTTGCGCGAGGTCGTCGTCGAACTCATGCAGACGGCGGAGTTGGACGTCGATAAGATCGTCACGCCCGAGGCGATGGGGATCCACTTATCGACCGCCCTCTCCTTGCAGACGGACATCCCGCTCGTGGTGATCAGAAAGCGCGCCTACGGGCTCGACGGCGAGGTCTCGCTCCACCAACAGACGGGCTACTCCGAATCGGAGATGTACATCAACGACGTCGAGGCCGGCGACCGCGTGCTCGTCGTCGACGATCTGCTCAGCACCGGTGGCACCCTCGCGGCGATCTGTGCCTCGCTTTCGGATATCGGCGCCGAGATCGCCGACGTCGTCGTCGTGCTGCGGAAGGTCGGTCCCTCCGCACTCGACGACACCGAGTTCGAGGTGACGAGCCTGCTCGACATCACCGTCGAAGACGGCGAGGTACTCGTCCACTGAGCGGTCGAATCGCCGGTTCGACCCTGCCCGATACCGTACCGTCCGATCCGGCAGCCCCCCAATCTACCCGAACATTCATTATGTATCGGCTGCTGGGACGAACTACAGATGTCGGTAGTACGTGTCCAGGACTGACCGCCACCCCGCCAGCATCGCTTTCCGATCATGGAACCCGACACCCGATGAGTAGCACCCCACAACCCCACCGACCCGCGACCGAATCGCCACGAACTACTCCCATCGAACGAAACAGGGAGCCGACTGCCGGCGCGCCGGCGACCTTCGACACCGGCTGCCGTCGCCGGCTCGGCTGTCTGATCGACGACGAGAACCTCGGCGTCTCGCCCGCCTTCAGCGCCGATCGCGACTAACCGGTTCCGGCCCGTTCTTACGGAGCGTGTAGATCCCGGGTGGGACGCCGGGCTCGCCAGAACACCTTACTTTGTTTAAGGATAGTGCTTATATATGATAGATAGTCGAGTGTCTACCGACATGGAAGATTGTACCGCAGAGTATATCGAGAATAAAACTACGTACGGTCGGTTTTTCGAACACCCTCACGAAGGACCGTTCCTGACGGCGTCGATGGACCTCGAACGGGTTCGAGAGGAGGTCGTCTCGTTCATCAGCCAGCGCGTCGAGCGGGCGGATGCGGAGGGGGTCGTCGTCCCGATGAGTGGCGGCATCGACTCGACGGTGACGGCGGCGATCGCCGCCGAGGCCCTCGGAGCCGATCGGGTGTTGGCGCTGCGCTTGCCCTGTCACAAGACGGAGTACCTCGACGCGACGGACGCCCGGACGATCGCCGAGGGGCTGGGGATCGAACATCGGGAGGTCCAACTACGGGGGCTGCTCGACCGTTTCGAGACGCAGGTCGCCCCGACGATCGGACCGACGGACGAGCGGGACGCACTCGGGAACGTCGTCGCACGGCTCCGGATGACCTGTGCGTACTACGCGGCCAACGTTCGCTCGTCGCTCGTACTCGGGACCGCGAACCGCTCGGAGTTGCTGCTCGGCTACTTCACGAAGTACGGCGACGGCGGGGCGGATCTGCATCCGCTGGGTGATCTCTACAAAACAGAAGTCCGGGCGCTCGCGACCCGGGTGGGGGTCCCCAGGCGGATCGTCGAAAAGGACCCCACCGCCGGGTTCTGGGCCGGGCAGACCGACGCCGACGACCTCGGCGCACCATACGACCTGCTCGATGCGATCCTGACGGGACTCATCGACGAGGGAAAGCGCGCGGAAACGGTCGCGGACGAACTCGGCGTCGAACGCGGGATGGTCGAAGAGTACGGCCGGCGCTGTCGATCATCGGCCCACAAGCGGGCATCGCCACCGAAACCGGGAATCGGGGATCGGCCCGCTTTCGGGGTCGGGTCCGACGACCGGGCCGAGTAACGTCGTCCGAACGGGGCGGTATCCTGCGTCTCTTCGAAGCGGGCCATCGGGATCAAGCGAGAACTCGTCGTGGCGGATGTGGCGTAATGGAGAACGACAGCCACTGCCGGGCCTCTACGGCGGTGGCGGGCTCCGAGGATTACACATGGCGGTTGGCGTTCGCAGGCGATACTCCGTATCGGATCACGTCG
This sequence comes from Halalkalicoccus jeotgali B3, assembly GCF_000196895.1. Classification (NCBI taxonomy): domain Archaea; kingdom Methanobacteriati; phylum Methanobacteriota; class Halobacteria; order Halobacteriales; family Halalkalicoccaceae; genus Halalkalicoccus; species Halalkalicoccus jeotgali. The sequence goes on along the minus strand of NC_014297.1, from coordinate 1,129,569 downwards.
GTGTGTGCTTTTCTGTCATGCCATGTGCGAACGGAAGTGATGGCCTATAATAACAGTTCCCCATATATCGATTCTAACTAGTAATAACCCTTAATCACACACTAGGCTACTCCGTCCCGATCGACACTTCTCGCAGGTCGCTTTCGACGTCCTCGACGTGATCGTTGTACGCCGCGACGAATCCCGGAAACGCCGGCGCGTGCTCGCGGATGTCCGTCGCCGAGGGCGGTTCGTACTGCGAGAGGAGATAGACGCCCCCCGAACCACCGACCCGGAGGTACGAGGCGCCGTCGCGGTCCCACTTCAGTTCCCAGCGCGTCCCCGAGACGCGGGCGGTGAACGTGCCGTACTCACCGCCCTCGTAGCGGTGGAGTTCCCCCGCGATCAGATCACAGGCCTCGCGGATCCGTCCGAGGACGCGATCGCGCTGGGCGACGACCTCGTCGGTCGTCTGGACGGCCGGAAACTCCGTCTCGATCCCATCGAGGACGCCGTCCAGCGAGCGAACGTACTCGTTGTAGGCCTCGACGAACGCCCCGTAATCGGAAAGGGCGTCCGCGAGCGCCGCGGGCTCGGGGGGCTGTTTCGTCGAGACGACGTAGGTTTCGGAGCCGGCGGCCGGATCGTAGCGAAGATACTGGAGGTCGCCAGCCTCGTATTTGACGGTCCACTCGCCCCGTTTCGTCGAGAAGGTCCGCTGGCCGTACTCGCCACCCTGTAGCCGGGCGAGCTGGTAGGCGACTCGTCCGGCGTGATCGCGCACCTCCCCGACCAGTTCGTCGCGTCGGGTCCGCACCGCCTCGCTATCACCCTGCAGATCGGGCCACTCGGGCATACCCTCTCGAGGGGTTCGACGCGGGATAGGCTATCGGTCGGGCGCCTATCGGTCCGCACGGATCCGTTTTCGCGGGCCGATCGTCGGCGAGTCGGTCGCCGTGAGCGCGGAGATCGCATAGCCCGCGCCGACCACGCCCGCGAGGATCGCGGCGACGATCGCGACGGCGTAGATCGCGTTCATCTCGGCGAGTCCCATGGGGAGCCACGTCCAGAGGATCCCCGTCGCACCGAAGACCACGCCCAGCCCCGCGAGCCACGCCCCGAGCGGCGTGCCGTCGGCCCAGTGGACGATCCAGAGCACCGCGCCGGCGACGAGACCGCTCACGACGACGGCCCCGAGCAGGAAGGCCACGAACTCCAGTACCGACGTCGAGGCCGCCGGCATCGGCGTCCCGTCGAGAACCGCGAGGCCGGCGGCGATCAGTTCCCGGACGGTACCGAAGGCCGCGTCGAGGCCGGCGGCGGCCACGAGAAAGCCCTCGCGGGCCAGTTCGATCGCCGTTTCGCGCGCGCTCGTGACCCGGGCCGCGTCGAGATACGCCGTCCCGTAGGCCAGCGCGTGAACCGCCCCGACCAGGCCGACGACGACGAGCACCGCATACGGCCACCGCCGGACCAGCCACACGGCTCCTGCGACGAGCGCGAGTGCGAGCACTGCCATCCCCCACGTGATCGTTAGTCCTCCCAGTTGGATCATCGTCCTCCCCCAGTCAGGGTACGATTAGTCATCCAGCGTAGAGAAGCTTGCGCTCAACGATCCAGTTCCACTCGCAGGGCCCGCAGGAGGTCCTCTCGGGTGATGATCCCGACGAGTCCCCCGTCTTCGAGGACCGGCACGCGGTTGATGTCCCGGTCCTCGCCCGCGAGAATCGAGAGGACCTCCCCGACGCCCGAGTCGGCCTCGACGGTGACGACGTCCGTCGTCATGATCTCGCGCACGTCCTTGCGGGCGTTCTTCACGAAGTCGATACCCAGATCGAGTTCGTCGAGCGAGAAGTCCACGGCATATGGCAGCGTCTCGCTGAAGGGCGGGACGCCGATGGGGATCCAGACTAGCCGATCCTTCTTGCGAAAGAGCCGCACGAAATCACCCTGCGTGACGATCCCCACCACCCGACCGTCCTCGACGATCGGAAAGCCGTTGAAATCGGCCTTCGCGAGGCGTTCGAGCACGGTGCCGACCTCGTCGTCGGGGCTGGCGGTCTCGACGTCGGTCGTCATGATCTCGCGGGCGGAGAGGTCCATGTGTGATGGTCACTCGGTGGAGGGCTATGTCTTGTGGTCCGACGGTGCAACGGAAAGCCTCATCGGCGTCGCGCGAGTAGGGCCGTCAATGAGTACGGCCGCCGAGGGTGGCGATGAGGGGTTTCTCACGTTCTACCGCGAGTACGCCCACACCGGCATTCACACCATCACCGCGACCGCCCTGACCGCCTTCGGGCTGTTGACGTTCGTCCACCGTGGGTTCGTCGTGCTGGCGATCGCGGTCTACGTCCTCCCGCCGATCTACCTCTATCTGACCCGCGACGGAGATGCCCCGGAACCGGTCGGCGGAGACGGCGAGACGGGCGAAGCGACCGGTTCGAACCGGTCGGCCGCAAACGGGCCCGCCGTCACGAACGCCAGTACCGACGCCGAGGCGACGGCGAGCGACGTCGACGAGGAGCGGCCGGACCGGGACACGGGACCGACGGCCGAAGGAACCCCAGGGACCACGACCGCGGCGAGGTCGGCCCCCGCCGGAGCGGGATCCGGCTCCCCGCCCGACGGAGCCCTCGAAACTGGACCCGGGAGCGCCACCGAGTCGGTCGGCGAGGACGACGGGACCCTCGACGACGAATCCGACCCCGTGGACGACCCGGCGGCAACCGGACGGGGCGGAGCCGAACCTACAGGCGGGACTGGGGGCGGATCCGAAGCCGAGTCGGAGCCGACGGGACCCGACGCGATCGGTGACGAATCACACGAGCGGGACGACGACGGGCCCGCATCGACCGACGGGATCACGGAGGCCGACGAGACCGGCGCGGACGAGAGCGAGCCGGACGAATGGGTCGAGGCCGACGCGCCGACCGACGGGGCGCTGTTCGACGCCGTCGTGGCGGACGAGCGGGCCTTCGCGGTCGGGGAGGGCGGCGTTTTGCTCGCGCGCCCACCCGGCAGCGAGTGGGAAGCCGCCCTCGAAAACGGCCCGGGGGCCGCCTCGGAGACGCTCCGCGGGGTCGACGCCACCACCGACGGCGGGGCGATCTGGGTCGCCGGTGACGGCGGTGCCCTCGGGCGCTACGACCCTGCTACTGCTCGCCACACGGACCACTCGGCCCCGGAGGGGATCACAGACAACTGGTCCGGTCTCGCGGTCGTGGGCGCGGCCGACGAGGAGCGCGTCGCGCTGGTCAACGGCTCCGGGCAGGTCTTATTGGGCGAGTACGACGGCAGCGAAGTCGAGTGGGCCGAACCAGTCAAACCGGGCAGCGGCTCCTCGATGAGCGCGATCGCGTTCCTCGACGGATCGCTCGGCTACTGCTGTGACACCAACGCGGGCGTCTACCGGCTTCAGGGCGAGGAGTTCGAACACATCGGAATCGAGGACGCGAGCGGGTTCGACGCGCTCGCCGCGACCGACGAGACGGTTGTAGTCGCGAACGACTCCGGAGTCGTCCAGCGGTTCGACGGGAGCGTCTGGACGCCGGTTCGGGTCTCGGAGGATGCAGTGACCGGGCTGGCTACGGACGACGAGGAGTGGATCGCGGTCGGCCCCGAGGGAACGATCCACGAAAATCGGGATGGCGACTGGGAGTCGGTCGACTCGCCGACGGCGTCGGACCTGTTCGCGGTCGCCGCCGGCGCGCTCTCGGTAGCGGTCGGCGAGGACGGAACGGTCCTCGAACGGGCCCGCTAGCGCCCGCTGGTGACGTTCGTGCTGTTGCACTCGGGACACTGCGTGAGCGTCCCGAGCTTCGGAACCGCCACGTGCGCCCACTCGTCGCTCCCCGACGCAGCGGTGAAGCCGCAGTTCAGACAGCGCGAGTCGGCCTGTACGCTGGCCATGCCTCGTGTTACGACAGCGACCCGCATAGTCGTTGTGTCCGTTCAGTTGGTAGAAACGATCTCGATGACGTCCCGGTGCGAGAGTTCGTGGCCGGCGCCGACCTGGCGGTTGGACCGACAGTCGATCCCGTGGAGCAGCCCGTCGCCGATATCCGAATGCAGGAAGTACGCGAAGTCCTCGGTGGTCGAGCTCTCGGGCAGGACGAAACAGTCACGCATGAACTTCCCGTCCTCGGGGTCACCGTTCGCCGAGCCGGGGAAGACGGCGATGGCGTCGAGCTCCTCGAACAGCGCGGCTTCGAGCGCGCGCTGGACGCCCGTCCCGTCGAACTCGCGGACGAACTCCCCGATCTGGGAGAGTCCGGCTTCCTGGTCGGAAGAGAGGTCACCCACGATCTCGAAGTCGCCGTCGCCGGGCCGGTACTCGATCGCACCCTGCTCGTCGGCGCGCTTGAGCGCCTTCTCGGCGTGCGCGCTCGCGGGAACGATCGTCAGGTGCTCGTACTCGGGGTCGGTCGTGATCGCCTCGTAGTTCGTCCTGGCTGCGGGCGTGTCCATCTTGTTCGCGGCGATCACCATCGGTTTCGTCTCCTTTCTGATCTCACGGGCGAGCGCTTCGCGGTCCTCGACGTCCCACTCGGCGGGCTCGAACCCGAGGTCGAGTCGGAGGATCAGGCGCTTGACCTCGTCCTTGTTGATCCGAAAGGCGCTCATCTGTTCTGCGAGTTCGACCTCGATGTCGGCCTCCTCGCCTCCATACCTCCCCTCGAACTTATCGATCCCCTTTTCGAGGATCTCGAGGTACCACATGTCGAGTTCGGTCTCGAGGAAGTCGATGTCCTCGCGCGGGTCGTGGCCCTCCGTGGGTTCGCCCTCGGCGTCGGTCGTCCCCGAGAAGTCGACGACGTGGACGAGTACGTCGGTCTCGTTGAGGTCGGTCAGGAACTGGTTTCCGAGCCCGTTGCCTTCGTGAGCGCCGGGGATCAGCCCCGCGACGTCGACGAGCTTGGTGGGGACGAAGCGGGTCTCGTCGCGACAGAAACCCGTTTCCGGTGTGCACGAGCGGTCGAACTCGGGGGCGGCACACTCGACGCGGACGTACGCCTCGCCGACGCTGGGATCGATCGTCGTGAAGGGATAGGCTCCCTCGGGGACGTCGTTCATCGTCGCGGCGTTGAAGAAGGTCGACTTGCCAACCGAGGGTTTGCCGACGAGACCGATCCGGTAGCTCATTACCCCCGATGACCGGCCGGCGGCCGAAAGCGTTGCGAACCCAACGTTCACCGGCCCGTGCTGGCATATGACGTGGTATCGGGCGATCGTATAGCTACTCAATAATAAATATTCTGCCATTCGTAACACGAACGATGGTCGGCCTCTGTGGATCGTACGGCTCGCGACGCCTCGACGTCGAACCGATCGCCGCGGCGCTCTCGCGTTCCGAGACGGACGAACGCTTCGAGTACGGGACGGGGCGACTCCGCGGTAGCGTGATCGCTCACGACCGGGCGGGGCGACCGGCCACGGTCCCCGGAGAGGGTGCCTCGCTGGTCGTCTGGGGGGCAGTCTACAGCCGGGAACGACAGCAGGGGTACGAGCGGCGCCCGCCGGAGGTCACCACGGCCGAGTTCTGCGCCCGGGCCTACGCCGAGGACGGTATCGAAGCGCTGGCGGAGATGAACGGCGAGTTCGTCTGTCTCGTCGAGCACCCGGACGGCGACCGGGTCCGGATCGTCACCGATCGGCTGGGAACACGACCAGTATACTACCGTGCCGAACGCGGGGCGATCACGTTCTCGACGTCGATCCAGGCCCTTGCGGGCCACCCGGGGATCGAGACCGGGTACGTCCCCGAGTACCTCGCGGAGTATCTGGGAACGAAGACCGTCCGCGGGCTGCACACGCCGCTTTCGGGGATCGAACAGCTCCCGCCGGCGTCGGTCGTGACCCTCGATCCCGACGCCGGCGAGGTGCGGGCCGAACGGTACTGGCAACCGATTCACCGGCCCGAAAACCGCCCGTTGTCGGCGTTCGTCGATCAGTTTACCGAGCGGTTCCTCGACGCGATCGACGACCGGATCCGCGCCGACCGGCGATACGGGCTGTTGCTCTCGGGAGGCAGCGACTCGCGCCTCGTCCTCGCGACGCTGGATCGCGTCGACGCCTACGGCTTCGCGGACCCCTCGGGCGAGGTCGAAACCGCACGACTGGTGGCCGATCTCGCCGGCGTCCCGTTCACTCGCTTCGAGCACGAACCCGGATACGACAGGCGCCTGCTCCGGCGCAACGCCGCGGTGAGCAACTTCGTCGGCTGGTTCAACGAAGGCCGGGCGATCGGCGTCGAGGCGACCCTGCGCCGCGAGGTCGACGCGCTCGTCTCCGGGCTCTACGCGGACGTGCTGTTCAAGGGCTGGACGACACCGACTCGCCGCCTCTCGGTTCCGGGGGCATCGCTGCCGGTTCCGGCCGCCCAAAACATCGAAACGCGCGCGGACGTCCTCGAAGCGCGGGACACGTCGACACCGCCGTACCTGCCCGACGGCGTCGTCGAGCGAGCCCACGAGCGAAACCTCTCGACCGGGACCCCGGTGGTCGATCACGGGATGGCCTACTCGTCCTACGGTGCGCTCTCGGCCCACGGGTTCTGGTTCCCGCTGACCAACGAGACCTCCTTCGACCGCTACAGCGACGGGCAGGTCCTCCCGACGGTCCACCCGTTCCTCGACCGGCGGCTGATCGATCTCGCATTACGGATGCCCAGGGCGTACGCGCTGCGGTACAACCTCGTCGACCGGGCGCTCGCGCGCCTCGCACCCGAACTGGCCGCCGTCCCCCACGACGCGAGCGGACTGGCCCTCTCTCGGCCCCGGTGGCTCCACCGCCTCGCGACGATGGGCGCGGAACTGCGCTCGGACGCCGCCGGCAACGCGGCGACGCTCAGGGAAACCGACTGGATCGAGAGGCTCTTCGAGCGCCGCGAGCCGACCATTCGGGCCCTGCCCCTAGTGGAGTACGACGCCGTCCGGCGGACCTACGACGCCCACATGGCAGGGGCCGACCATACCGCCGCGCTCTGCGGTCTGTTGACGCTGCTGGAGATGCCGATCACCCGGACGGTGACCGCGTCGCGACACGAACGGACGCCGACACCCTAATGCCGGGACACCCGATCGCCGGAACCGTTTTCACTTGTGGCGATAGATACCAGTACCCATGAATCGAGGGGGTGGCTACGGGTTCGAGGGGACCGAACCGACGATCGAGGACTCGGCGCGCGTGAGCCGCGAATCGGTACTCGTCGGCGACGTGCGCGTCGAGGGAGAAGCGAGCGTCTGGCCGGGCGCGGTTCTGCGCGGCGACGTCGGGCCGGTCGTGATCGGGGAACGTTCGCACGTCGGGGACAACGCGACGGTCCACGCCTCGACGCTCGGCGAACGGGTGATGATCGGCCACGGCGCGGTGTTGAACGACGCGACCGTCGAGGACGGTGCGCTCGTCGGGTTCAACGCGTCGGTCAACTCCCGGGTCGTCGTAGGCGCCGGCAGCATCGTCGCCAGCGGGACGACGGTCCCGGAGGGCTACGAGATCCCGTCCGAATCGTTCGTTCGGGGGGTTCCCGCGGAGGTGACGCCGCTCTCGGAGACGACGATCGATCCTGAAACGATCTTCGAGGAACACTCCTCGGGTGCGTACACGAACCTCGCCGAGCGCCACGAGGAGCTGTTCGAGTGACCCGTCGAGGATCATCGGGGTTCGGGGCTACCGAGCGGCAAGCGAACGATTCAGGGCCATCGAACGCGTACACCGGTCGTGACAACCACGGACGCCCCGACGATCGGGCTCGCGTACGACGACGATGGATCGGGCCCACCGCTCGTATTTCTGCACGGTGGCTGGCTCTCTGCGGCGAGTTGGGCCGGCCAGCGCGAACGGTTCGGCGAGGAGTACCGGGTGATCACCCCCGACCTCCGGGGGCACGGTCGCACCGGCGCATCCGAATCCCGCCGCTACTCGATCGGTCTGCTGGCCGCAGACCTCGACGCGTTGCTCTCGGAGTTGGGGATCGAGGAGTGCGTTCTCTGTGGGCTCTCGCTCGGGTCGATGGTTGCACAGACCTACGCCGCCCGCCATCCCGGCCGGATCCGCGGACTCGTGCTCGCGGGTGCGGTCCAGACGTTCCCGCCGGTCGCGATCCCGGGCCCGATGAAGCGACTGCTCACGCCACTCCCGATGCTCGCGAGTTCGCTCGCCCTTACGGGAAGCGGGGCGACGTTTCGGTCGCTTCTCTCAACCATCCGCCCGTTGACCGGGGGTCCGTGGCTCGCACGCGACTCGGAGGTTCGCGCCACCGCCCTCGAAACCGTCGAGGCGATGCCGAGAGACGAGTTCAAGAAGGTGTTTGCGGCGCTCTACCGGTTCCGTCCGCCCGAACTCGACCGGCTTTCCGCCCCCGCACGCGTCGTCTACGGTGAACACGAAGCCCCGCCGGTCAAACGCCAGAGCCGGGACCTCGCGAGTGCGCTCGGGTGTGACGTCCACGAAATCCGCGACGCCGCCCACCTGGTCAACCAGGACAACCCGGAAGCGTTCGATGCGGTGCTCACGGGACTGCTCGAGGAAGTCGAACGGTAGGGGTTATCGACGCGGTTTCGCGACCCCGTTCCGGAGCGTGCCGACGTCCTCGTAGGTGATCTCGATATCGTCGCCGGGTTCGACGGTCCCGGGGTTCGCGGGGCTGCCGAAGGCGATGACGTCCCCCGGCGAGAAGGTAAAGCGCTCGGAGAGATAGGAGACGATCTCGTGGGCGTCGAACAGCATCAGTTCCGTGTTCGCTTCTTGACGAACCTCCCCGTTGATCTCGGTGTGCATGTCGATCCCGCGGGGGTCGAGGTCGGTCTCGATCCAGGGACCCAAGGGTCCCGAGCCGTCGAAGGCCTTGCGGGCCGTGCGGCCCTGCTGGTCGAGCGCGTCGACGTCGTTCATGATCGTATAGCCCCGAACCACGTCGGGGACCGCCTCCGGGGTGACGTTCTTGCACTCCTCGCCGATCACCGCGGCGAGTTCGCCGGCGTAGGTGACCTCCTCGGAGAAGGTGGGATACGGGATGGGTGTCTCGGTCGGTATCACCGAGACCGGCGGCTTGATGAAGAAGTCGGGTTCCTCGGGCCGTTCGTAGTCCATCTGATCGAGCGTTGCGGCGTAGTTGCGCCCGACGCAGTACAGCGCGGAGGGGACACACGGCGCGAGTAGGTCCTCCCGTCCGACCTCGTACTCGTCGTCGTCGGTGCTGAGCGTTCCGTCGGAAAGCTCTCCTTCCCGAACCCCGTCGTCGGTCAGGGCGCGTGCGAGTCGCATACTCGCCCTGTGAACTCCCGCTATGTAGCTGATTCCATATCCGGCCGGAACGCCTCGCCGTCTCCGCGACAGATCACGGGCAGGTCCGCTAAACTGCGGATCTCGTAGGCCGGTGCGGCGGGCAGGTCGTAGTCCTCACGGTGAGGTCGGCGGATAAACGCACAGTCGAGGCCGGCCTCCCGTGCGGCAAGCACGTCCACGCCGCTGTCGCCGACGTACAGGGCGTTTCTGGTGTCCAGATCAGTCAGCGCGCGCTCGATGTAGTAGGCGCTGGGTTTCTTTCGCTCGATCCCGGCCAGGGTGGGTTCGCGGCCGTAGTGGGTCTCGAAGTGGTGGTGCAGGTCGTAGTGCTCGAGGATGAACTCGATGGTGCGGTGTTGGTTGTTGCTGACGACGCCCAGGGTAGGTGAGAGCTCGTCGAGTGCACCGATATCCTCGTAGAGGGGCTTGCCGCCGTTTTCGATCGATTCACACTGGGCGCGCGAGGCGAGCATGTCGCGGCGATACCAGAACTCGGCGGTGTCGAGACCGTACTCGGTCGCGAGTTCGTCGACCGACTCGCGGGTCACGCCGAGCAGGGCCTCGACCTCCGCCTCGGCCGGCGAGACGCCGAACTCCTCGTAGGTCTCGCGGATCGCGCCGTGAAGCACGTCCCTCCTCGTTCGCTCGACGAGCACACCGTCGTTGTCGAAGACGACCGCGTCGTACTCAGACATCCACAGCCTCCCGGACGAGTTCGGGCGAGTCGGTGTCGGGGCTGTTGACCGCCGTCGAGACGGGGTACGTCCGCAGGTCGTCGGCGGCGGCGAGCGAGAAGGGGTCCCCGGAGAGCCACTCGCGTTCGCCCTCCCGGTCGAGGATTACGGCCATCCGGTGATGCAGTTTCTCGACGACCGCGTTTGGTTCGGTCGTGACGACGGCGAACGTCTCGACCGCCTCGGCGTCCTCGGAACCGGTTTCCCCGTCGGAGAACGCGTCGAGACCGGTTTGGCGGGTCGGCGGCGTCCAGTGCGTCCGAAGTCCGGCCATCGCGAAGGGCTCGCCGTCCGTCCGGGAGACGTAGTAGGGCTGTTTGCCGCCGCCCTGTTCGACCCACTCATAGAAGCCGTCGGCGGGGACCAGACAGCGTCGAGTATCCTTGAAACTTGGTTTTTCGGTCATCGTCTCGGCGCGGGCGTTGATCAGATCCCGCCGTTCGTCGGCCCACTCGGGGGTCAGCCCCCAGCGCGCGAAGCGGATCTCCTCGGCGTCGTCGGGGACGATCGGTAGGTGCTGGGAGGGAGCAGCGTTGTACGTCGGCTCGATATCCGGCACCGCTACGTCGAAGCGTTCGGCCAACTCGTCGGGTGGCGTAAACAGGGCGTAACGTCCACACATGGTTCGGATAAGGGGTGGCGTGGGTATAAACTTCGGCGTCACGACAACGACACCGGTTTCATTCCCAGCGACGATTCGACGAGTATGCTGGCCCTCGCGTGGTACGTCGTCCTCGCGCTCGTGGGTACCGCTGTCGTCTGGACGGCGAGCGACTGGCTCGAAACGTCCGCCGACAGGCTCTCGGCGTACTACGGGCTTCCGGCGATCGTACAGGGGGCGCTCGTCGTCGCAGTCGCCTCCAGTTTTCCCGAACTCACTACGGCGGTCGTCGCGCCGCTGATCCATGGCGAGTTCGACCTCGGCGTCGGTGCGATCATCGGCTCTGCGATCTTCAACGTCCTCGTGATCCCCGGACTGGCGACGACCTTCAGCCCGGGGGCCTTAAACGTAAACCGAGATGTGGTTTACAAGGAGGCACAGTTCTACTTCGTCTCCATCGCGGTTTTCCTGTTGATGTGTTCGTTCGCGGTGATCTACTACCCCGTCGAGAACGGCGTCTCGGGAACCATCACGCCCGTCCTCGCGGCCATCCCGATCGGGACCTACCTCCTCTATCTGTTCATCCAGTACGAGGACACCATCGAGCACGACGCTCCCGACGTCTCGGGGATCGCTCCGGCAACGCAGTGGGCATACATGCTCGTGAGCCTCGCGGCGATCCTCTTCGGCGTCGAGGCGCTCGTCCGGGCGGCGATCGGGTTCGGCAACGCCTTCGGCACGCCGAGTTTCGTCTGGGGGCTGACCGTCGTCGCCGCCGCGACGAGCCTTCCGGACGCCTTCGTCAGCGTCACCGCCGCGAAACGTGATCACGACGTGACCAGCATCGCCAACGTCCTCGGGAGCAACGTCTTCGACCTCTTGGTCGCGGTCCCCGCGGGGGTGATCGTCGCGAGCGCCGTGACGACCGAAGCGGTGGCCGTCGACTTCGCGGTTGTCGTCCCACTGATCGCCGTTCTGGTCCTCGCGACGGTCGCGCTGTTTGCGTTCCTCAGGACCGACCTCGAACTCGCCTCCTGGGAGCCATGGACGTTGCTCGGACTCTATCTCGCCTTTTTGCTCTGGCTTACGCTCGAAAGCCTCGGACTCACGGGTGTTCTCGTCTAACGCAGGGGCTTTGGGCCATGCGCGTAATGGGCGAGTATGAGCGTCTCGCGAACGGTCGAACTGGAGGGGCACATCATCGACTCGGGTGTGATGGGGCGGTGTTTCGGCATCGTCATGGACATGGGCGGGTGGTTCGATATCGAGCAGTTCGACGTCGGTACCCGGAAACACGAGGAGACCTACGCCCGAATGCGCGTCTCCGCCGAGGAGGAGGACGTCCTCCACGAGATCCTGCATCAACTCAACCAGACCGGCGCGACCCTCGAGGACCCCATCGACGCCGGAATCGAGCCCGCGCCCGACGACCGAGTCGTTCCCGCGGGCTTCTACTCGACGACGAACCACCCCACCGAGATCAGATACGAGGGCAAGTGGATCGGGGTCGAACGCATCGAGATGGACTGTGCGGTCGTGATCGACCCCGACGGGGGCGAGGACGATCACGACGGACCACGTGCCTACACCAAGGTTCTCAACGCCATCGAGAAGGGCGATCTCGTCGTGACGGGCAATACGGGCATCCGCGTCAACCCGCCCGAACGGCCGCGCGATGCCGGTGGGGCCTTCGGGTTCATGCAGGGCGGGGTCAGCAGCGAGCGCCCCGCGACCACCCAGATCGGGAACGTCGCCGACGCGATCGCCGAGACCAAAAACCGGGGCGGATCGGTGATGGTCGTCGCCGGCCCTGCAGTGATCCACTCGGGGGCGCGAAACGATCTGGCCCGCCTCGTACGGGAGGGCTACGTCGATTCGATCAGCGCCGGCAACGGCTTTGCGGTCCACGACCTCGAACGCGACCTCTATGGCACCTCACTGGGGATGGACGTCGAGACCCTAGAGCACCCTCGAAAGGGCCACAAACACCACATCTACACGATCAGCGAGATCATCCGCTCGGGCGGGATCCCCGAGGCCGTCGCGGAGGGCAAGATCGACTCGGGGATCATGTACGAGTGTGTCGAGAACGACATCCCGTTCGTGCTCGCGGGCTCGATCCGGGACGACGGCCCGCTTCCGGATACCATCACCGACTCGATCGCCGCCCAGAACGCCATTCGCGAGCAGGCCCACGACGCGGATCTCGTGTTGATGCTCGCGACGCTGCTTCACTCCGTGGCGGTCGGTAACTGCCTGCCCTCGACCACCCGCGTCGTCTGTGTGGACATCAACCCCGCGACGGTCACTCAACTGCAGGATCGCGGGAGCGCCCAAACGGTCGGCATGGTCACCGACATCGGGACGTTCGTCCCGCTGCTGGCCGACGAACTGCTCGACGGCCGCGAGTGAGAAGCGCCGAGAAGAGTGTGTGATATACTGCCAATATTATTAATTAACGATCATAGGGTGTCCTTCATCTGTTTAAAATGATTAATCGTTATAGTTAAGTAGCAGTTCGGAGTTTCCATGACTGTCGTGAAAAATCGTGTACGAAAGCGATTCGCCGCCCGATCGCACCGCCCACAGACCGCCCGCGACCGAAACCCAATGTACACCGACACCGACAACACCGGACTGCCGATCGTTCCGCAACTAACCCCCGCAAGCTCCTCGCGAGACCGCCGCGAGACGATGGAGGAGGAAGTCTGGAGCCACCTCATCGAGACCCCCACGGAGGAAGCCCGATGATCGAGAATATCGGCGATACCGACACGACCGTTCGGGACATCGATAACCCCGCCGGCAGGGAGTTCCGCCGCCAACTCGAAGACCAGCAGTTCGTCTTCGCACCCGGCGCCTATCACGCACTCGACGCCCGGCTCGCCGAAATGACCGGCCACGACGCCATCTACATGAGCGGTTATTCGACCGTGCTCGGCCAGTTCGGTTTCCCCGACCTGGAGATGGTCTCGATGACTGAGATGGTCGAGAACGCAGAACGCATGGTCGATGCCTGTACCATCCCGCTGATCGCGGACTGTGATACGGGCTACGGCGGCGTCCACAACGTCCGGCGAGCAGTCCGAGAGTACGAGAAGGCCGGCGTCGCCGCGGTCCACATCGAGGACCAGACCACGCCCAAGCGCTGTGGGCACATCGCCGGCAAGGAGATCGTTTCTCGGGAGCAGGCAGAAGCCCGATTCTCGGCGGCGGTCGACGCAAAGCAGAGCGAGGACACCGTGGTCATCGCCCGCACGGACGCCTACGGCTCCGCGAACGGTGACTGGGAGGAACACCTCGAACGCGGCCGCCTCTATGCCGACTGTGGGGTCGACTTAGTCTGGCCCGAGATGCCCGACCCGAGCCGGGAGGACGCGGTCAACTACGCCGAGACGATCCACGAGACCCACCCGGATCTGGATCTCGCCTTCAACTACTCCTCCTCGTTTGCGTGGTCCGACCAGGACGACCCGCTGACGTTCGAGGAGCTGGGTGATCTGGGCTATAAGTACATCTTCATCACGCTGTTCGGCCTGCACTCGGGGGCCCACGCGGTCTACGAGGACTTCAAGCAGCTCGCCGAGGAGGACGAACAGGCCCAGTTCGATCTCGAAGGGCGGTATATCGGTCACCCGACCGAGTCCCACCACGAGCTCTCGCAGGTCAGCCGGTATCAGGACGTCGAGATGGAGTTCGACGCCGAGGCCCGCGCGCGCATCGAGGGCTCGGAGGGCTTCGCCGAGGAGCGAGACACCCTCCAGACAGCCGAGGAGCGCGCCGAAGGCACGGAGGCCGAGGGCGACGACTGAGCGAAGGATAGTACGACGGTACAAACAACTAATAATCGGGCGTCCCTAGCCGGAATCAGGGATCAATGCCCGAAATGGTAGAGAGAGATCAGATCGAACAGAGTAAGGCGATTCATCGACGGACCGGCCGGACGTTCTACTACGCGACCCGGCTGCTTCCGGGCCGGGTCCGCGAGGCCACCTACGTGCTGTACGCGTTCTTTCGCATCGCCGACGAGGTCGTCGACGACGCCGCGGGAACGCCCCCCGAGGAACAGCGCCGTGAACTCGAATCGTTGCGCGATCAGGCACTCGGTCGAACCGACCCCGAAGGGCCCGTTCTGGAGGCGTTTCGAACCGTCAAACGGCGCCACGATATCGCCGACGAGGACGTCGAGACGTTTATCGAGGCGATGCTCACGGACATCGACACCCGACGGTACGAGACGTACGCCGAACTCGAAGCCTACATGAACGGCTCTGCGGCCGCAGTCGGGCGGATGATGACCGCCATCATGGATCCCGACGACCCCGAGAACGCCCTCTCCCATGCCACGGCACTGGGCGAGGCCTTCCAGCTGACGAACTTCGTTCGGGACGTCCGCGAGGACGTCATCGAGCGCGATCGGATCTACCTCCCTCAGTCGACGCTTGCGGAGTGTGGCGTCAGCGACGGACGAATCGAGCGCTTCGAGATGAACGAGGACGTCGCCAGTGCTGTCCGGATCGAACTCTCGCGTGCCGAATCGCTCTACCGCGAGGGCGTTGCCGGCATCAAGTATCTCCCGAAGGACTGCCAGCTCCCCGTTCTGTTGGCGGCGGTCCTGTACGCCGAACACCACCGCCTGATCCGCGACTGCGAGTACGACGTCCTGACCAACGAACCCGAACTGAGTACCCTGCGGAAGCTCTGGATCGTCGCCCGCGTGCGGTGGTACTGGCAGTGGAACACTGACCCCGAGGCCGTCTTCGAACGGGTGAGTGCCATCCCCAATCGGACGAGTCACACCGCCGAACCCCGCCACGAGAGCCTGCCGACCCGCTGATTCACACCACGTCGAAGTCGAACCAGTCGCTCGTGAGCAAGGTCCCGACCAGCCCCAGCGCCACCACAACGGGTATCCAGTTGCCGACGGAGGCGTTGATCAACCCCCAGAGCACCAGAAAGCTCACCAGGTCGTCGAGGAAAAAGCCACACCGCTCCAGGCGGTCGCGGACCGCCTCGTGGTCGAAGGCCACCTGGAGGATCGCGATAGCGACCGAACCGCTGAGAAGCCAGCCGAGGTAGTTGACCGCGGGCACGCCGTAGTACCCGCCCGGATCCGCCCAGCCCCAGAAACCGAGTGCGACCGCACCGGGATCGAGGATGAGATCCAGCGCGATGACGACGCCGAGCGTGAACGCGAACCGGCGGAGAAACGACGGGGAATCGAGGACCAACAGCGCGAGCAGATAGCTATTCAGCAGGATCGGAAAGTAAAAAACGGGCAGCCCGAGGGGAACGAGGTCGAACAGCATCGGCCCGAGTTCCACCCCATACGAGAACGCCCCGTACGGGAGGCCGGTAAGGACCCCGACGAGTTCGATCCCCCAGGTAAAGAGCGCGAGAACCCCGAGTCCGACGAGCGCACGCCGGTCGAGCAGTGGGACGAGCCCCGCGACCAGCGGCGAGACCATCACTAGGTTCGCACCGATCAGCAGATACGGGTTCATCGCGATCTGCGGCGGGACCAGCTCCGCCCGGCCGGCGAGCAACAGGGCGACCCCGACGATCGGGAACGTGACGGCGATGGTAAAGCGGTTGTCTTCGACGACGCGTTCGAGGGTCGATTCGACCCGCCGACGGGTCCCCGGCGTCGCGAGTTCACTCACGGTCACCACCTGCCTTCATCGTCGGCCGTTCGGACGGCGGGCACTTAGCCGCGCGGGTTCCCCGCCGGCCTCCCCTGTCCCGAGGGACGGTCTATAAACCCTATAGCGCCATATGAAATAGGTGTGCAGTAGTTCCGAATATGGTAGATTTGAGCATAAAACTACCGCTAAGAAAGGGCGGATAGCTGGCCTACGAGACTCAGAACAGCCAAATCCACTCAGAAGAGACTAACCGAATCAAACCGAACCCGAATATCGCCGTCAAAAACAGAGTTGTAACTAATTACGGGCGAACGCCGCCTTCAGTCGTTGCTTAGCCGATGCCAGCGAGCTGCTTGCGTGCCAGATTCAGGAACCGCTTTGCCGTGACACGCGGCTTATAGCGGTGTTCTATGTCGAGACTCAATTGCACCAGTAGATCGACTATTAGCCACATATTGTACAGCAGAACGGCGAATCCGAAGTAGAACAATCGGACGCTGAAGTCCTTTGAGGTCGTCCACGCCAAGAAGTCCTTAATCGTCTTGTAGCTGTTCTCGATACCCCAGCGCCGCCGGTACCTACCAACCACACCTTTCGTTTCGCGTCGGTCTAACTCGATCTCGTCGTCAACGTCCTTGTTCGTGATGAACGCAACTGTCTTGTCTTCATCTGCCGTTGATGGGATAAGTACGAGATTCGTTTCAGCTCGTTTCCGGGTGCCGCTGCCAAGAACTGGACCATAGATTCCATACGCTTGCTCAACCTCCACGTTCTGAATCATTTGCTCAATAGCACGCTTCACACGCCGATTCTTCGGCGAGGGTATTACGTACTGCACTCCTGCCTCTTCGAGCGCGTGGATAGTATCAGCCGCACAGAATTCCGAATCAGCATAGACTGTGCCAATACTAACGTGTTCACGCGCCCGCCAGAATAGATCGCGGACAATCACACCGATTCGATCACCCTTCTCAACAGGCCGCATCGCCAGTGTGAACTTTACGTTCTCGCCAACGACGGTCAGCGTCGCGAACTTGTAGCACCAGTCATAAGCCTTCGTCCGTGGCGCACCCATGACCATCTCCAGTTCATCCCGGTCGCCGTAGTAGGCGATATAGGTCATGTCGATCGCCACGTCTGCGGGCCGGTCAAATTCGAGATGGTGCTTCGCTTCGTGGACCATCCGACCAATGCCCTCATCGACCATCTCTTGAATTGCGTCAGGACCAAGCTGCTTGACGTTATGCAGGTGTGTGTCGCCGTCTGGGGCACCGGACTCGCGGTCCGTGTCATCGGCGAAGAGATCTGTACCGGACTCTGCAGCGGACTGTGAGAGGCCCATATGGCTCTGCAATTCGAGGAAAGTGTCCGTCTTGTGCGTAGCGTTCTCGGCGCGCCCGAATTCGAAGGCGGGGAATACCAGTCGCTGCATCTCTTCGGTCACCTCCTTTGACTTGCTGGCGATGAACCGGTCTTGGGTCCGCCGTGAAGCGTCTTGCTTGTCTTCGGGCTTCGTAGCGTTCAGACCGATCGAGCACCCGCGTTCGTGAGCCAGCTTACGGATGCGCTTCGCATTGAATTCGATACTTTTCTTCAGACTATCGTTAAAGCGTTCGCGCCACGCACGCGAGAAAGTTGACCGCGAAGGCACGCCATCAAATCCAAGGGCCTCCGCTTCGCTCGGGCTGTTTGCGAGGTTTCGGTGGAGTTGGCTGGTGTTATGGCTTTCAATTTCCCGTACGAACAACGCCCGAACTAAGGGCAGGAGTGGCGCTGAAGCGTGCCACTCCGCGTACTGATCATTGTGTTTGACGTAGCCGAAATCGAGTTGACTGGTTAGTTCTATTACTGTTGTTTCCTCGTTAATAATCTCGCTTGCTTGTGCCTCTAACCGCGACTGTGGTGCATCGTCGTCGCGGCTCATAAGAATGCAACCCCAGAAATTGCATTATACTGCGCATCATGGGGTGTTCTGTCGCCATGCTTAACCGCCGTAGTCTCCAACTGCTCGTTGGAGCTGTGACTCTTACTGGACATAGGGGATCAGCTCCGCGCGCTCCGCAAGGAGCCAAATCCGGGTGCTCTAACACCCGGATATTCTACCGCAGTCTATCGATTAACCAGGCTCCTATATCCATTCCTTGTAAGGCATGGCCAATAAGTATACCGGTTCCTATCACGGCAAGGGCTAAGTAGTTCATGTTGCAAGTTGCAACACAGACGACTACATTCGGTACACATGAATGACGTAAATCGCGACAAAAAGGGGCAGTTTGAGTCGGAACATGGCGCTACTGTAGAGACAGTCTTCGAAGCGATGGAGCCAATGGAGCCCTATACGACAGGTGAGATCGCGGATATGGTTGATGCCCCGCGACGGACGGTATACAATTATCTCGAAGAGTTAGCAGGGCAAGGGCGGGTTAGAAAGAAAAAGCCAGAACCACGGCGGGCAATTTGGATCCGAACTATATGATCCTCTATATATGTTTTACTGTGAACATGATATAGCTTATTGTACTATCTTCGGTAGCACATCAATATACGCCTCATGCCTGCCTCTTATTTCACTTCCTATATTTCACTTTGAACTCGGGTTCTTCGACTTTGAGCACTGTATAGGCCCTTTTAGATATATATTGGGCCGAAATACAAGGTCACTATGAGTTCCGGTGATCCACCTGTATTGAACCTATATGGAAAACAGTTTAATATGCTCTCTACCAATGATAGGATATATGAACATAGATCAATTCCGATCCGGCAAAATGTCTGGAGAGTTAGTGAATTCTGGGGGAGATATCGCGTTCAAACCAGACACTCTTCCTCCAGAAATAGAAATGGACGATGAACTATTGGATGTGTTCACGCAGGCAACCAATAACATAGGCCAACTTAGTGGCGTCGGGAGGCGTGTTGAGAACCCCAGTATGTTGATTAGTCCTTTTATTTATAAAGAGGCAGTCGTCTCTTCTGAAATAGAGGGGACACGAGTTACACTATCCGATGTATACGAATACGAAGCAGGGCAGGAAAATGACCCATCAGGGCCTAGCCGTAATGAGCTAAAAGAAGTTCATAACTATGTCAGAGCGGTCTTCGAAGGAATTCAAAAAATGGAAAACGGAATCGACCTTGATCTTATCCGCTCTCTACACAATACTTTGATGAGTGGTGTTCGAGGCGGAGATAAAAAACCTGGAAAATTTCGTGATACACAAGTTTATATCGGAGGTCGTGGAGAAGATGCACGATTTGTACCCTCACCACCGTCAGTAGTCCCCTATGCGATGCAGAATCTGGAGACATATATCCAGACTGGCGGCAGGTATCAGTCTCTAATCGATATAGGATTGGTGCACTATCAGTTTGAGACGATCCACCCCTTCCGGGATGGTAACGGTAGAATGGGTCGGCTACTCATCATGATGATGATGTGTGATGATGACCTTTTACCAGAACCCTTTCTATATCCCAGTTCATACTTCAATCGTAATAGAGAGGAATACACTAATCGGCTATTAGCTGTAAGCCGAGACAATGCTTGGCAAGAGTGGCTAGTTTTCTTCTTAAGAGGTATTTCTCAGCAGACAGAAGAGGCATTCAGTAGGGCTTCTGCTTTGCTCGATTTGCGTGATGATTATCGAGACAGATACCAAGACGATGCAAATTCTGTTTCACAGCTTTCGATGGAAATATTCGCCCAACCATATATTACCGTTAATGAAGCTAAACAGATGATTGATATGGCTTACAGAACAGCGAATAAGGCTGTAGATCGGTTAGAAGAAGATGGAGTATTAGAGGAGACTACGGGGCAGAGCAGGAACCGTGTCTATCGAGCAAAAGAGGTTTTCGATATAATCCAGAAGCCTGTCGATGAGTTACAATATCGCTAATCTATTTCGGAGCTACTGGGATTCTCTACTCGATGCTCGATTAAAGAGCTCAACAATTAGGGCTATAAAATATCGTCGTCTTCGTCGGTGAACCCTTCATCCCAATTTAGAGCAGCGCGCTGTACAGCAAATTTGCGGTCAGTAATATTCATCACGCGACTTTCAAGTTGATCCACATACTCTGATAGCTCATTTTCGTCTTGGATAATGAAATATCCTTGTGATGTGGCTGCTATCGGCAGTTGGTCTTCCAGTACAAGCTCACGAATCACAGCTCTAGTAGAGGGGAAAGAACCGATATTGTCAAGGTTCGTTTCCTCATTGATCTCTCGCGAAGTGATAGGGTCATCTGAACCCTCGTGTTCTAAGAGCAATTCTTTGACGCGTTCTTTCACTTCATCCTCGCCCATGATAACGGAACTACACTCACTACCACTTAATAACCTAGCATGTTTGCGAGGTATCTGCTTAAGTCAGTAACTCAATTGTTCGCTGTAATAATGGGATTTGAGTTCGTTTTTCAACACTGTCGTCAAATAGTCGTTATCTGCCTCTTCTGCGCATTTAATTGACTCTACCAGAGCCTTATCTAATTCCGCATCCTCCTTGCTACGATATTCTCGCTGATCAGGCAGGTCAACACTAATGGCCCGTTCTTCTACAGTAACTCCAACACTCATAGTGTACCCAACGGTAGCCCCCTATCTAGTTCTTTCGGTGGTTTAGTTATTGTATGATTTGGCTTGATACTCATAGTTTTGTCGCGTTTTTGCACTTATTATTCCGAGATTCAGACCTATTTGCCATTCGCGAAGCTACTGTTGGCGCTTTTCCCTCAAACTCATCCCGACTCTGTTAATTTCGTGATTTCGAAATCGATGCTTTCCACTTGTACTTAACCATGTTCGCAGTGGGTGTAGTGTTCGGCTTTTTCGATGAACCGTTCGCAGCCGCCGATAATGTGTTGTTTAGTCATTGTTTTGTATAGCTTCCTCGTGGATTTATCTCCTGCACAGATTCTGACCTTCGGATTGCAATATACCCATTAGTTCAAGCATATATGACATATAATTGGTGGGAAAATATTGATGTTTTATGATTGATAGGATAAATTTTAATCTTTAGAACGGAAGACTACATTCAAAATTTCCGATTAGAAAATTCAATCCGGTTCAAATGCTTTATTGTCAATATCTGGGGAAAGTGTTATATGTATATCGTGCCAAAGTCTCGTCATGAGATAACACCCTCCAATAAAGCCGATTCGGCCACTGTCTCTGGCACTAGCAGAGAGTGACCGGTAGACCTCCCACTGGTCTGTGCAAGGCTGTAGCTCCTCCGAGGACTTAGACGCTTCGGTAATCCATAGAGGGAGTGGCTAGTGTATGGTATCGTATATGATTGACACGCCATTGAACACCACTGAAATATGTCTCGAAAAGATCTGATCGCCGCGGTCGAACGTGAAGCGAATGCAGATATTCGAATTGCTCCCGAATTAGCGGAGGTCCTCGCCTATACCTCCAGTAATGCACCACCAGGTTCGGGCATGTATCGAGCTGATATCGAAGCTGCCTGCCCTGAAGCCTCATATGGTCGGCTCCGTCGGCTGACCGAAGAAATTGGCTTACTCAATGAAACGAGTGAGGGAGCAGACAGCTACTTGCTGAATCAGCGTACGAACGGGCGGGTCTATGGAGATGAGATGGGGCCCGCTGTGAACGATGAACTTCAACGAGTAACTCAGCACATCAACAGAGATCCTCACGTGCGTCAGGTCATCGCCGAGGCTCTGGAGGTCTCGCCGAATCAAGTTAATTCAGTCCTCTTCGAAGGTGACCTATTTGAGAAGCGGGATCGGCTTGAAGAAACTGTCAATGCGATTAAAGCAAACGAGACGGTACAGCAGGGAGATTATGGCCGTCTCGACTGGCGGTCAACCCCTAATGTCTACGAAGCTACGGAGCGAGCGGTGAGTCTTCACAGAAGGTAACGCTCACACCTTCTGTCGGCGGTTTATTCTTGGAGGAATTGTTCCTCTATTTCGCGCATGTCCTTGACCAGGCAGTCTGGGGTGCAGTATATTCTCTTTTCTGGAGGTGATTGTTCTCCGGCAGTGGGCATGATGTGGATGACGTAATCTGCGCTCGGGGTGTGCTCATTATAGTCCTCATACGGTAGTGGTGTCTCGCAATATCGGCACCGTTGCTCAACGTCTAAATCTTCGGCTGACAGCGTCTCTGATCCTTCTATTCGCCGTTCAATCTCGTCAATCAGATCGTCTTTTCCCATGGTTTGTTATTTCGGGTTCCGGACTCCAGTAGTATTATTGCCTTGCTTGTAGCCAACGGCATTCGGGCCAATGGATCAACTTTCTACGCTACACGATTTGATGAGATGATCTCCTGCACAGATTTTGACCTTCGGAACTACTGGGTGTGAACAGCACTGAGGAGGTTTCGCCGGACGGCCGAACGCGGAATCGAGTGCGTTACGTACGTTTCTCGCAGTCTACACTGTCGTCCGAGTCCGCTTCGGACGAATCCTCGCCGTCAGCCGGCGATTCATCGCCTTCCGAGTCCTCCCCGCCGTCGTCCGAACCGCTTGCGGGCGTCAGTTCGATCGTCACCTCGGCGTCGCCTTCACTGAGGTCGACCAGCGCAGAGTCGCCGTAGTACCCATCAACGAGGTCCACGCTGACCGCCTGCATGACGGCCGGTACGGTGGCCTCGTAGACGCCTTCGGCGTTCGTCTCGCCTCGATCGACCGATTCGGCGGGACCGGGCAGTCCACCGACCAGTTCGACCCGTGCCCCCTCGACGGGTTTGCCGGTCTCCTCGTCGAGGGCGGTGACGGTGATCGTGTTGTCCCCGACCTCCCAGTCCTCCTTTCGCATTTCGACCGTGACCTCGGTGCCGCCATCGACTTCGAAGGTGGTGTCCTCCGAAACCATCTCGTATCCGGACCGGATGTAGTCGTAGGAGTACTGTCCTTCCCGACTCACTTCCCACGTCGCCTGACCGTTCTCGTCGAGTTCCCGGTCGTCGACGATGTCTCCGTGATTCCCCTCGAAAATCGCCACCTCTCCCTGTAGCGGGTTTCCGTCCTGATCGACGACCGTGAGCGTGATCACGTGGTCCTCGGAACTCCCGTCGTTCTGGGCGAACCCGGCCGTCGATAGGCCGGCGACACCCGTTGTGGCGACGAGGCCGGCTTTCAGTACTGTTCGTCGGTGATGCGTCCCGTCGGATTCGCTATCTCTTCGAACCATCGTAGTTCGTACCAATCCCCGAAAGCAGGAAAAATAAAGCCGGTCAAACAGCACCATCATTCATTTAGGTTTGTTCATTCATCGTTGGACAGCCCCGGGTACCGATGGACGCGATCGGCCATTTGGGCGAGTCCAACGGAAGTCGCCGACCCGGTCCGGCGTCTCGTCGCTACCTGGAGAGTTAATAAAATATCTCGATTGAATTATCAATAATGGGGCATAGAAACGGGTTTTTTAGCAGCTAGTTTAATAAAACTACGCGGCCTAGCCAGCGGTGATGAGTACTCCCGATCGAGACTCGAGTGACGCCGGCGGCGAACCCGGTTCCGGCGCCGGTTCACACGACCACCCGGGTGAACGGACCGCTGTGGCTCGGTTCGGCGTCCCCGGAATGGACTGTCCCTCGTGTGCGGGAAAGATCGAGAACGCACTCGACAGCCTCGCGGGCGTCTCTGCGATCGACGCGCGGCCGACGACCGGATCGGTACGCGTCACGTACGACCCAAACGCCCTCGACGAGGCGGGGATGAAAAGCGCCATCGAGAGCGCCGGCTACGAGGTCGTCGAGAGCAGCACCGACGCCGGCGACGACGCCGACGGGAGCGACACGCGAGAGGACATCCGGACGAGTCCGCGCGCGCTCAAGACGTGGGCGAGTGGCGTTTTCGTCGCGGCCGGGCTCCTCTTCGAGTTCCTGCTGACCGGTTCGAACGTCCAGCTCGCGAGCGTCGTGGGTCGCGAGTTGCTCGTCGCCGACATCGCTTTCCTCGTCGCCGTCGCCGTCGGCGGTCAGGAGATCGTCCGTAACGGTTACTACTCGGCGCGGAACCTGAACCTCGACATCGATTTCCTGATGTCGGTGGCCATCCTCGGCGCGCTGGTCGCGAGCGTGGCCTTCGGGGAGGCGCTGTACTTCGAGGCCGCCACGCTCGCGTTTCTCTTCAGCGTCGCCGAACTCCTCGAACGCTACTCGATGGACCGCGCGCGCAACTCGCTGCGTGAACTGATGGACCTCTCGCCGGAGGAGGCGACGGTCAGACGGGACGGCGAGGAGGTGACCGTTCCGGTCGACGAGCTCGCGGTCGGGGACGTCGTGGTCGTCCGCCCGGGCGAGAAGATCCCGACCGACGGGGAGGTCCTAGAGGGCGAAAGCGCCGTCAATCAGGCCCCGATCACCGGCGAGAGCGTCCCCGTCGACAAGACCGTCGGCGAGGGGGTCTACGCCGGGACGATCAACGAGGAGGGGTACCTCGAAGTGCAGGTCACCTCCGCGGCGGGCGAAGACACCCTCTCGCGGATCGTCGAGCTGGTCGAGGACGCACAGTCGAACCGGACCGAACGCGAGCAGTTCGTCGAGCGGTTCTCGGCGTACTACACGCCGGTCGTCGTCGCCTTCGCCGTGCTCGTAACGCTCGCCAGTCCCGCCGTGCTCGGAACCACGTGGCCGACGGCAATCGTCTACGGGCTGACGTTGCTGGTGCTTGCCTGCCCGTGTGCGTTCGTCATCTCGACGCCCGTCTCCGTGGTTTCGGGAATCACCAGCGCCGCGAAAAACGGCGTTCTGATCAAGGGCGGAAACCACCTCGAGGCGATGGGTGAGATCGACGTCGTCGCCTTCGATAAGACCGGGACGATCACGAAGGGCCAACTCACCGTCACCGACGTCGTCGCGCTGAACGGTACCAGCGAGGAGGACGTCCTGCGGTGTGCGCGCGGGCTCGAACGCCGCAGCGAACACCCGATCGGCGAAGCCATCGTCGCCTACGCCGAACGGGAGCAGGTCGACGAGCGCGAGATCGAGGAGTTCGAGAGCATCACCGGCAAGGGTGTCCGTGCCGACCTCGACGGGACGCCCCACTTCGCGGGCAAACCCGGCCTGTTCGAGGAGCTCGGGTTCGACCTCTCGCACGTCCACGCGACGACCGACGGCGGCGCAGTCACGCGGACCGCCCGCAAGCTCTGTGAGCGAAACGACTGTCTGGACCTGCTCGAGGACACGGTCCCCCGGCTCCAGTCCGAGGGCAAGACGGTCGTCCTCGTCGGGACCGACGAGGAACTCGAGGGGGTCATCGGCGTCGCCGACGAGATCCGACCGGAAGCCGCCGCGACGGTCGCCCGACTCCGGGAACTCGGTGTCGAACGGACCGTCATGCTCACCGGCGACAACGAGCGCACCGCCCGCGCGATCGCAGACCAGGTCGGCGTCGACGAGTATCGGGCCGAACTGCTCCCCGAGGAGAAAGTCGGCGCGATCGAGGAGCTCGTCGCGACCCACGAGGGGGTTGCGATGATCGGCGACGGGATCAACGACGCACCCGCGCTCGCGACGGCGACCGTCGGCATCGCGATGGGTGCGGCGGGTACCGACACCGCCCTCGAAACGGCGGACATCGCCCTGATGGCCGACGACCTCTCGAAACTCCCCTACCTGTACGAACTCGCACACGACGCAAACGGGGTCATCCGGCAGAACGTCTACGCGAGCCTCGCGGTCAAGGCCACCCTCGCGATCGGGGTACCCTTCGGCTACGTCCCGATCTGGCTGGCCGTTCTCGCCGGTGACGCCGGGATGACGACGGCCGTGACGGGCAATGCGATGCGACTGTCCCGGATCACGTCCGACGACGCCGGCGCTCGGGACCAGGAAGCCCCCAGCCGAACCGCCTGACCGGGCCCAACGTCGGGGTATCGCTGCCGACCGCGAGACCGACGCCGTACAGCACCACCGGAGGGGTGCCCGTCATGGAGGGTTCCTACGACAGATCCGAGAGTCGGCGGCCGGAGGGGAGGATTCCGGACCTAACCGTACACAAGCGCCCAGAGCCCCCCCATCGTGAACAGCGCGCCGACGACGGTGTTGATCGCCGGGAACCACCAGTAGGCCCGCGAGACATCGGCCTCGGTGATCGCGACCGCGAGGACGAGCGCCGGGTAGATCGAAAAGAGCGCGCCCAGTCGGGCATCAAGCGCGCCGAAGGCGAGGGCCGAGAGCGCCCAGCACGCACCACAGTACGCGTAGGTCCGTGACTCCCCGAGGACGGTCGCGGTCGTTTCGATTCCGGCGGCGCGATCCGGTTCGATGTCGGGGATCGCGCTGAACGTGTGCATCCCCATCGTCCAGAGCCACCCGCCGGCGATCGCCAGCGCGGGTGGCTGCGTGCCCGCGAGGGCGACGTACGCGGCCGCGCCGGGCGCGAAGTAGAGTCCGTTCGAGACCGAATCGAGAACCGGCGTGGTTTTGAACCGCGCGGGCGGAGCGCTGTAGGCCGCCCCGAGAAGCAGAAAGGCCGCGAGCCACGGCCACGCACCGGCAGGAAGCACCGGAAAGAACGCAAGCGGGACGAGCGCACAGACCGTCACGGCGACCGGGACGGCCCGTTGGCCCTCGAAGCGCGCCTCGCGGCCCTCCTTTTTCGGGTTTGCCGCGTCGATCTCCCGGTCGTAGACGTCGTTGATCCCGTAGAGGAAGACGTTCGCGGGCACGAGGAAGTACGCGAACAGTGCGAGTACGGGGACCGAGAGTAGGTCGCCGAGACGGTCGGCCCCGAAGACCGCGCCCACGAGTACCGGCCCGGCCAGATAGAACCAAAAACGCGGCCGGGAGAGTACCAGCAGGTAGCGAAGGGTCACTGGTCGGGGTAGTCCGTCGCGACGGCTTCGGCCGTGAGTTGCCCGCTGATCAGGCACATCGGGACACCGATGCCGGGGGTGGTGTACGAGCCGGTGAAATAGAGTCCGGGGACCTCCTTCGAGCGGTGGGGCGGGCGGAAGACGGCGGTCTGTTCGAGCGTGTGAGCGAGGCCGAGTGCCGTGCCCTTCCTGCTGTTGTACCGGTCGGCGAAGTCGTCGATCGTGAACGTCTCCTCGAAGACGATCCGCTCTCTGAGGTCGACGCCGGTGTTCTCGGCGATGTCGTCGAGGACGAGGTTTCGGTAGCTCTCGCGGATCACGGGCCGGTCGTCGAGGCCGGGGGCGACCGGCACCAGCGCAAAGAGGTTCGAGTGACCCTCGGGCGCGACCGAATCGTCGGTCTTCGAGGGGACACAGAGGTAGTAGGCGGGATCGGCGGGCCACTCCGGATCGTCGAAGATCTCCGCGAAGTGGGTCTCCCAGTCGGTGGGTAGGACGAGGGTGTGGTGGGCCAGTTCGTCGAGGTCGCCCTCGACGCCCAGATAGAGCAAGAATGCGGAGGGCGCGTAGGTGCGTGAGTCCCAGTAGGACTCGCTGTACCCCCGCTTTTCGGGCGGGAGGAGGTCGAGTTCGGTGTGAGCGTAGTCGGCGTCCGAGACCACGAGGTCGGGGAGGAAGGTGTCGCGGGCCTCGACCTTGAACCCGCCGGCGCGGCCCTCGATGGCGGAGACGGGCTGATCGGTGTGGTAGGTGACACCCAGCTCCTCGCCGAGTTCGGTGATCCCGTCGACGACGCCGCCCAACCCGCCCTCGGGGTAGTGGACGCCGAGGTTGAAATCGACGTGACTCATCAGGTTGTAGAGTGCGGGCGTGTTGTTCGGTGCCCCCCCGAGAAACACGAGGGTGTACTGCATGACCTGCTGGAGTTTCGGGTGATCGAAGTAGTTCTCGACGTGGTCCTGCATCGAGCCGACCAGCGAGAGCCCGCGGGCGTTTTTCATCACGTCCCAGTCGGCCCAGTCCCGAAACCGGGGCCGATCCTCGTAGACGAAGTGCTCCATGCCGACCTCGTAGTTGAGTTCGCTCTTTTCGAGGTACTCTTCGAGAGCGTCGCCCGCACCCGGCTCGTAGGCCTCGAAGGTCTCTTTGGTCTCCTCGAGATCCGGCGAGATATCGACGTCGTCCCCGTCCTTGAAGAAGATCCGGTAGTGGGGGTCGAGCTGCTCGGTGGTGTAGTACTCCTCGACCTCGCGCCCGAAGTCGGCGAAAAACCGCTCGAAGACGTCGGGCATCAGGTACCACGACGGTCCCATGTCGAAGCGAAAACCGTCGGCTTCCAGCCGCGATGCGCGCCCGCCGAGCCCGTCGTTCTTCTCGACGACCCGTACGTCCGCGCCGGCATCGGCCAGATAACACGCCACAGAGAGTCCGCCGAATCCGCTCCCGATCACGACGATCGACTGCTCGGACAGCTTCATGTCGACACTCGGGCCGACGACGGTATAAATCCGGGTGCCACGTCGTCGCACCGGTCGGCAGCGCCGTCGGCGACGTGCTCTCAGTGACAACGAACGCGACGGGTGGAGGTCACGGGGTGATTAGCCGGTGTTTTTCATCCCGGCGGCGATCCCCTTGACCGTGAGCCGGAGGGTTCGCTCCTCGACATCGGTGCGGTGGGTCTGTCCCAGCAGGTGCGTCTGGAGCAGGTTCAGCGGGTCGACGTAGGGGTTGCGACGCCGCAGGCTCTCTTCGAGCCAGTCCCGGCGGACCAGCGCGTCGCGCCCGGCGATCTCGGTCACCAGCTCCGAGGCGCGCTCGTACTCGCGTTCGATCCGCGGGAAGAACGTCTCGGCCAGCGAGGATTCGGCGAGGCCGGCGTACTCGGCGGCGATCTCCATCTCCGTGCGCGCTAGTGCCAGTGCGGCGTTATCGAGCGTCGTTCTGAAGAACGGCCACTCGTCGTACATCTCCCGGAGGTCCGCTACGTCGCCACCCGAGTCCAGGTAGGCGTCGATCCCCGCCGCCAGCGCGTACCACCCCGGCAGGATACACCGCGATTGGGTCCAAGAGAACACCCACGGGATCGCCCGGAGGTCCTCGACCGACCGCTCCTCGCTCCGGGAGGCGGGCCGCGAGCCGAGGTTGAGTTCCTCGATCACGGTGATGGGCGTGGCCTGCTCGAAGTAGCTGACGAACCCGTCGCTCTCCAGTAAGTCGCGGTACTCCTCGCGGGCGGCGTCGGCCATCGTCTCCATGGCCCCGGTCCACTCCTCGCGGACGTCCTCCTCGGGCTCGTCGAGGGCGCGCTTTCGGGCCCGGACCTGTGCGTTGACCATCTGCTCGATGTTTCTCTCGGCGATCCGGGGGTTGGCGTACTTCTCGGCGATGGCCTCTCCCTGCTCGGTGAACTTCACCTGTCCGGAGACCGACTCGTTTGGCAGCGCGAGCAGCGCCTCGTTCATCGGGCCCCCGCCTCGCGAGATTGACCCGCCGCGACCGTGAAACAGCCGCATCGTCACGTCGAAGTCGTCGGTGATCTCCGCGAGGCGGCGCTGGTTGTCGTACAGCGACCAGTTCGCGGCCAGAAAGCCGTTTTCCTTGTTCGAATCCGAATAGCCGAGCATGATCTCCTGGGTGTCCCCTCGCGCGTCGAGCGCCTGACTGTAGGCCTCGTTCTCGAAGAGCGTGCCCATGATCCGACGGGCACCGGAGAGGGCGTACTCGGTCTCAAGGAGGGGAACGATGTCGATTCCCGAGTGCTCGGGCAGCGCGATCACGCCGGCCTGCTCGGCCAAGAAGAGCACTTCGAGGACGTGACTCGGCTCCTCGGTCATCGAGATGGCGTACGTATCGATGGCGTCGTCGCCGTACTCGGCCTGCCAGTCCGCGAGTCGGGCGAACAGCTCCAGCACCGTGCGGGCGGTCTCCGAGAGGTCGGCGCCCTCGTCGCGATACAGCGCCCCGGGGTCGATCACGGGTTCGTCCTGTACGACGGCCTCGGTGAGCGTCTCGATGCGCTCCTCTTCGGAGAGCTCCCGGTAGTCGATCCCTTCGAGCGCGAGCGCCTCGGCGACGGCCTCGGTGTGGTTTTCCTGGTGGTCGCGCAGGTCGAGGCTCGCAAGCGAGAATCCGAAGGTGTCGACCTGCCGACGGAGGGGATCGACGTGGGCGTTCACGACGCTCTGTCCGCCGTTCTCGGCGGCGCTCTCGGCGAGCACGTCCAGATCCGCGCGGAACTCGGTCGAGTCCTCGTAGCCGCCGGGACGGACGTCGTCGATCCGGTTGATCCGCTCGCGCATCAGCTTCAGCTTCTGGCGGTAGGGCTCGCGCGGGTAGCGGTCCTCCGCGGCGCGGGCGACCCCCGGCAGGCGCTCGCGATCCGCCGACAGCGACTTCTCGAAAGCCTCGCCCACGTCGATCCGGCTGCCGTCCTGGCTGAGGACCCCGGAGAGACGTTTGAGGGCGTCGCGATAGCGCTCGAGGACGACCCGTCGCTGGCGATCCAGGGTTTCCGCGGTCACCTCGGGGGTGACGTAGGGGTTGCCGTCGCGGTCCGAACCGGCCCACGAGCGGAACTCGAACAGTTTGGGCACATCGATGTCGTGGCCGGCCTTCGAAAGGGCCTCCTCGAACTCGTCGTAGACCTCCCCGACCACGTCGAAGATGGTGTTCTCGAGGTACCACTGGACGTTGATGGCCTCGTCGGTCGGCTCGGGTTGGCGATACCGGACCTGCGGGGTCTGCCAGAGGCTGACAACCTCGCTTTCGATGTCCCGGTCGACGTGGCTTCGCTCCTTGTCGGTCAGATCGCGTTCGTCGAGCGTCTCGAGGTCCACCCCGACGCTTCGAAGCTTGGATTTGACCGTCTTCCTGCGAGCTTCGGTGGGATGGGCCGTGAAGGTCGGCTCGATGAGGACGTCCTCGAGGACGCGTTTTGCGGTGTGTTCGTCGACCTCCGCGAGCGCCTCGGCGGCGACCTCGAGGCTGTCCCCGAGCGACTGCTCCTGGGAGGCGCTGCGGATCGCCCGGACCCGTTCGCGCTCCTCGGCGAGGTTGATCAGCTCGAAGTAGGTGGTAAAGCCGCGCGCGACGATACTCTCGCGGTCGGGGCGAAGCCGATCGAGGATCTGGTGGAGCCCCTGTCTGGAGTCGGCATCCCCGTTACGGTAGGCGATCGAGGCAGTCCGAAGGGTCTCGACCGTCTCGAAGTCGTCACGAGAGGCCTGCTCGCGGATCGTATCCCCCACCAGCGCACCGAGTTCCCGGACGTCCTGATTGACCGTCCGGTTGTGCAACTCATCGTTCATGGGTGTGTCCAACACGGCCCCCCTCTAAAATCCCTTGCTACCCGCGAAGGTTGTCTCGAACCCGAGTTAATCGTGATAAACCCAACCGCGACCTCCATCTCCGCTACGACCACCGAGTCGCTCCTGTGGGCCGTAGTACTGATCGGCATCCCCCTCTCGAAGCGCCAACTACGGTCCACTCACGATCGGGTCGAGGCCGCTACGAAATACTGGATCGCCCGCCCGGTATGCACAATAGTTATCAATATCCCTAACTCGTCCGCCGGCCAATGAATAGACATGCCCACATACGCGCTCACGCCGATCGAGGATCTGGGCATCGAGATCGACCGGGACGACCCCGAGATCACGATTCTCGTCGGGGAGCCGGACATGGAGTCGTTCGTCGAGGGAGGCGGCGATACGACCTACGTTTGTGGCGATTGTGGGGCGACGATCCTGAAAGACGTCGAGCGGGGGGCGATCGGGAACCTCGGGTTCGAATGTATCGGGTGTGGGACCGTTCTGTACCTCCCGGCTCACGACGACTGACCCCATTTTTTGCCTGTGGCTGCGGTCGGCAGGTTGCGTGTGAGCGCCGGTCAGTTGTACTCGCGCCAGCGATACCCACACTCCTTACATTTGAAAAAGCGCGTCGGGGGCTCGTCAGCACTGCCGGTCTGTTTGATCGTGTACCACGCCTCGCTCGCGCCACACTCCTCGCAGGTCACATCCCGGGCGGTCGGTTTGCCCTCGAACTCCGCGCCCTCCTCGGTCTCGATCAGTTCGTCGCCGCTCTGTTCCTCGGTGGAGACGAACGCCGATTCGGCCTCACGGTCGCGTGCGGTCGTCTCGCCACACGAGCCACAGACCCACCGATCGTCCTCAGCTTTCATCATCGAACCGCAGTCGGGACAGAACTGCATGATGGCAGTCCTATGCGAGTCCGCCCCACAACGGCCCCGAAACCGGCAATTTTCGTCCGGTGTGTCGTGTGAGATTATATAACACACTTGCATCGGCAAGTATGGAGTTCATTATCATTAGGGTAGAAAGCTGTCCCATGGTAACTGATCCCAGAGAGGACGAGGAAACCGAGGAAACCGACCAGTTTCGCTGTACGATCTGTGACGAGACATTCGACAGCCAGCAGGAACTGGAACAACACGGCGAGGCCGAACACGAGAGCGAGGAAGACTACAGCAAACAGCCCTGAGACCGTCAGTCGATTCGAGCGCCGGTGTTTCGACCCGCGACCACACGTACGTTGCCCCCGATGTCGGCCCGCGAGAGTGCACGTTCGCCGGCCTCGCGTGCACCCGCGGCGCCTTCTCGATCGGTGACGCCGTAGACGACTGGTCCCCACGACGACTGGCCCGCACCCACTACTGCGCGGTCGGCCTCGAGTTCGCGTACGACCGTCCCGATCGGCGGCCGATACACCCCGCCCTGGGCGTCCGCGTACCACGCCCCGTTGAGTCGCCCGATCTCCGCGACGCCCGCGCCGAACGTCGCGAGGTCCTCCTCGACGATCGCCGGCAACACCTGTCGGGAGCCGATCGCCGTGATCTCGTCCGCGACGGCGGGGCTGGCGCGCTCGACGACCGCCCGCATGTCCGCGTCCTCCTCAGTGCCGCTTCTGCCGGGTTCGAGGTCGGGGATCACGAGGACGAATCGCCATTCCTCGGGGATCGGGTGGCGCGCGACGATCGGGGGGACCTCCCAAGTGCCGTCGCGGGGACGTTCGGCGGTAAAGCGCGTCGCCGGGTGGCCTCCATCACAGACGAATCCGCCCTCCCGGAAGGTGGCGATCCCGACGCCGCTTCGCCCGCCCCGACCCAACAGCGGGGCGCGGTCCTCGATCCGCGGCTCGCGACCGTACGCGCGGGCGATCCCCGCGAGGACCGCAAGCGAGAGCTGCGTGCCGCTGCCGAGTCCGGCGTGGCGCGGCAGCACCTCGTTGACGGTCACGTGCGCACCGGGCACGTCGAGGATCTCGACCGCGCGCCGGGCGTAGCGCTCGGCGTCCGGGTGCTGCGCTCGGATCGCGTCGGCGCACGCACACTCGACGACCGCTCGGGGTTCGGAGAGGGCGAGCCCCAGACTCCCGTAGAGGCGTTCGTGGGCCAGCGAGAGGTTCTGAAACCCGAAGTGGAGTCGGCCGCCGGTGGTCACCCGAACTGTCATCGCCGGTGGTTCGCGGACGCGGGAGAAGGGCGTTTCGGCGGTGGCAACCGGCCTACTCGTCGGGTCGGATCAGCATCACGGGCGTCGTGGCGTGGCGCGCGACCTTGCCGGCGACGTCCCCCAGCAGGAACTTCCCGACCGCGCTTCGCCCGCGCGCACCCAGTACGATGAGGTCGATCCCCCGCTCCTCGGCGTAGTCGGTGATCGTCTCGGCGGGGTCACCGCTCCGGACGACGCTTTCGGCGTCCACCCCCGCCTCGCGGGCCCGCTCGACGATCTCGTCGGTCAGTTCCGCGCCGGCCTCCTCGTGGCGCTGGTCCATCTCCTTGCGCTCGGGGGAGTCGTGCGAGAGCTCGTTAACCGCTTGAGACATGCGCCCGGTCCCCCGGTCGTCGAGGACGTACAGCGCGTGGACGGTGCTTCCGAACTGGCGGGCGATCTCGAGGGCGTGGTCGGCAGCCTCCCTCGATTGGGGGCTCCCGTCGGTCGGCACGAGTATCGTCTCGTACATGGCTGTTATATCGACCACCCCCGACATAACTACTGGGGCGACGAAGCGGTGGACCCCGGTCGAACGGGTCGCAAGCGAGGCGAACGGGTCGCTATCGTCTCACGTGCCGTCTTCGGCCCCGAAGTCGAGTCGCTCCATCGTCTCGCGTTCGGCCTCGAAGAACGCGGATTCACGGTACTTCTTGTAGAGGCGTTTCAATCCCGGGCGGTCGAGGTCCTGCTCGGCGCTCCACTCGCGGGCGAACGACCCGTTATCGATCCCCTGGAGCTGTTCTTCGTAGAACTCCCGCAGCGGTTCGGCGTCGAACTGATCAAAGCGGCTGAGCTGGCCGTACTGGCTCGTTCGCGAGTGAAATGGAAGCTGGCCGAGGTAGCCCCGTTCGGCCATCTCCTCGAAGATCTCGGCCATCTCATAAGAGAGGTACAGTTCGGACATGACGATCTCCGGGGGGATCCCGTGGGCGACTTCCACCTCGAACTTCGTGGTCATCGCGGCCATCATGATCGGGAGAAGCGCCTGCTCGGAAAGCAAGTCGATCTTCGTCTCCATGTCCGCGGTCCCCTCGACCACCCCCGCCTGCGTCGAGCCGATCCCCTTCGCCATCGCCAGTGCAATGGCCTTCGCGTCCCCCGTGTAGTCCTGCTCGACTGCCAGCACGCTCGGGAACCCCTCGCCCGACTCGTAGAGTTCCCGGACGGCCCACCCACCCATGCGCGGCGCGACGAGCACGACGTCGGTGGTCTCGGGGGGCTGTAACAGGTCGTAGGTGAGGTTGTAGCCATGCGAGACGTAGACCGTGTTCCCCTCCTCGAGTCCGGGTTCGATCTCCGCGTCGAATACGTCGGGGGCGACCTCGTCGGGGATGAGCAGACAGATCACGTCGCCGCGCTCGGCCGCGTCCGCGATCGAGAGCGCCTCGAAG
This sequence comes from Halalkalicoccus jeotgali B3, assembly GCF_000196895.1. NCBI lineage: Archaea > Methanobacteriati > Methanobacteriota > Halobacteria > Halobacteriales > Halalkalicoccaceae > Halalkalicoccus > Halalkalicoccus jeotgali. Next base: position 1,094,619 of record NC_014297.1, on the reverse strand, counting down.
CCGTCGTCCTCGATCCGCTCGCGGTACTCGTCGCCGCGATTCCCTACGACCACCTCGACGCCCGAGTCGCGCAGGTTGAGCGCCTGAGAGCGCCCCTGGTTCCCGTAGCCGATCATCGCCACGGTCGCGCCCTCGAGCACCGAGAGGTCGGCATCCGAGTCGTCGTATATGGTTGTCTCTGTCACACACGAACCCTAGATCACAGTCGCTTATTTCTACCGGTCAGTCCACCGTCGTGTACGTAATCGAATGACGACGGCGTGTTCGCACCTCATATTTATTACCCATGGTATCATTACTCATGGAAAATGGTGCTCGAAAACCCGTTGATCCCGTTCGCCGTGGGGTTGTTGACCGTCGTCCTGTTGCTCGTCTGGTTGAAACTGCCCGCGTTTGTCGGGTTGATCATCGCGACGTTCGTCGTCGGGATCGTCACGACCGAGGTGCCGATCGTGGACGTACCGACGACGACGGCGGAGGCGTTCGGCGAGATACTGGTCGGGATCGGGATCCCGATCCTGATGGCGGCGATCATCGGCAAGACGCTGATGGAAAGTGGCGCCGCCGAGCGTATCGTTCGGGGGTTCCTCGGCCTCACCGGCAAGGACAACTCCGAGTTCGCGCTGCTCGGAAGCAGCTACGTCCTCTCGATCCCGGTCTTTTTCGACAACGTGTTCTACCTGCTCGCGCCGATCGGCCGGTCGATGCGCGCACGGACCGGGGGGAAGTACGCGATCTACATCTCGGTGCTTGGCGCCGGTGCGCTCGGCACACACATGCTCGTCCCGCCGACGCCCGGCCCACTGGCGATGGCCGCGGAACTGAACGTCGATCTCGGTCTCGCGATCCTCGTCGGCATGTCAGTTGCCCTCCCGACGACGCTCGTTGGCGGGGTCGTCTACGGGCGGTGGATCGATCAGCGAATGGACATTCCGCTCCGGGAGGCGATGGGCACGACCAGCGAGAGTATTCAGGAGACGGCGGACAAATCGACGGCCGAACTGCCGGGGTTGGCCGAGTCGTCGCTACCGATCGCGTTGCCCGTGGCATTGATCGCCGCGAACACGATCGCCGGCGTCGCGGTCCCGGAGGGCTCGTCGATCCTCTCGGCGACGGGGTTTTTCGGCGATCCGAACATCGCGCTGACGCTGGCTGCGCTCGCCGCGACGGGGACGTTCTATCGAATGAGCGACCTCGATAAGGAAGCCCTCGGCGACGAACTGACGGAGGCGCTCAAAAGCGGCGGGAACATCATCGCGATCACGGCCGCGGGCGGTGCGTTCGGCGCGATGCTCCAGACGGCCGGCATCGGCGATTACATCGCCGAGGGGCTCGGCGAGGTCGGCATTCCGCTCCTTCTCACGGGATGGCTGATCGCCGGTCTGATCCGCGTCGCACAGGGGTCGGGAACCGTCGCGATCCTCACCGGCGCGGCGATCATGGCGCCGCTGACGGGCGGGGCGGGGGTGCATCCGGTCTGGATGATGATGGCCGTCGGCACCGGCGGGATGCTCTTTGCGTGGTACAACGACAGCGGCTACTGGATCGTCAAGGAAGTTTCGGGTATCACGCAGGCGGAGACGTTCAAGACCTTCTCGGCGGTGAACTTCGTCATGTCGATCACCGGAATCACGGTCGTGTTGATCCTCTCGACGCTGTTCCCGCTGACGTAACTGGTCAGACGTCGAGCGCCCGATCGACGGCCTCGCCGATCTCCGCACGGGCCTCTTCATCGAGCGAGACCAGCGGGGGCTTGACCGCATCCGAGGGAATCACGTCCCGATGGACCAGTGCGGCCTTCGTCGCCGGGGCGAAGCCGTACTCCACGCAGAGTTCGAACAGCGGCGCGATCGCCTCGCGCTGGAGTTCGGCGCCGCGCTCGGCGTCGGCAGAATCGAGCAGTTCGGCAAAAACCTCGGGGATGACGTTTCCGAGCGCGTGGACGCCACCGTTCGAGCCCATCCGCAGGGCTGGCACAAGCAGGGTGTCAAAGCCTTGGAAGAGGACGAACTCCTCGGGGGTCTGACGATCCACCGAGAGGAAATACGAGAGGTCGCCGCTGGTGTCTTTCATCCCGCGGATCGAGTCGTGTTCGGCGAGCGCACCTACCGTCTCGGCGTCGATCCCGTCGCCGACGTACATCGGGATGTTATACAGATAGAGCGGCAGAGCGCTCTCGTCGGCGACCGCCTCGAAGTACTGCTGGGTGCCTCCGGCGGCGTTGGCGGTGTGGAAGTAGGGCCCGACGATCGCGGCGGCGTCGGCGCCGGCGGCCTCGGCCTCCTCGATGCGTTCGAGGGTTTCGGGGACGCTCGTGGCGGCCGCGCCGGCGATCACGGGCGCATCACCCGCAACCTCGGCGACGGTACCGATGACCTGGCTGCGCTGTTCGGGCGCGAGGCTGGCGAACTCGCCGGTGGTGCCACAGGGAAAGAGGCCGTCGACGCCGCCCTCTAGAATGAACTGGGTGAGCGATGCGAGCGCTTCCTCGTCGACCTCGCCGTCGTCGAGTGGCGTGACGATGGGGCACAGGACGCCGGTGAACGAGCTGTCAAGTGTCGGCATACGTCCCGATCCGAGGAGCACGCTCAAAGAACTTGGCGTCCCGGTAACGTCACCCGAACGGCGCGAACGTTCCGTCCTCGTATCCGAGCGGTTCGAGCGAACCGACCGAGACGTCCTCGCGACCGTCCAACTCGCGGGCGACGGGTTCCGAGACCAGCAGTTCGTCGGGCTCCATCGTGTTCTCGATCCGGGCGACCCGCAGGTCGGCGGGGTCCGCCACCCCTGTCGTCGAGCACGCCAGCATGAGCGCAGTCAGATCATCGGGAACGGTAAAGGGGATGCGCGCCCGGGTGGGTTCCCCGCTGGTGACGATGTTGACGTACATATCGGAGAGTTCGAGGTCCGCGACGACGCCCTGGTGAACGAAGTCCGCGAGACCGAGCCCCAGCCCGTTGCCGTGGGAGGCGGGCGTGATCGACCGGGCGTAGATCCGGGTGATACTCGGAGACTCGGGTTCGGCCTCGCCGTGAAAGAGCACCCGCCCGATCACGTTGGTGTCCATGCCGGTCCCCGAGACCTCCTTGCCGATCTCGTCGAGTACGAGAAAGTCGAGGTCGGAAACGGGGAGGGTCGGGAGTTCCTCGCGCGCTCGGTCGAGCAGTTCGGGCTCCCGTTCGGTGATCCGATTCGCAGGAACACCCTCGATGTGGGTCGCCCTGTCGGCGGCGTCCTCTATCAGGCCGATCCCGCCCACGACGGGACTGTTCTCGATGATTAACTCGGCTCGCTCCCGGATGACCTCGCTGAAATCCGACGCTAACCCGGCGTTGTGCAGCGATTCGGCGCCGCGATGCTTGCCCAGCCCGATCACCGCGATCTTACACAGCCCGCTCTCGACCGGTCCATGAAAGTCGGTGTGGGGTTTGATCCGGTTCGCGAGGATCACCGCGTCCATGTCGAGGGCGTCCTCGGCGACGTAGACCGGCCGATCCAGACTATCGCGTCCGACTTCGGCGACCGCCATCGAGGTGTGGATCGCACACCCCAGACGGTCCTCGGAGATCCCGAGCGCGTCGAGCGTCTCGCGTTGCCCATCGCTGGTCGCCCCGCCATGCGAACCCATCGCGGCGATCACCGAGGGCTCGAACCCCCGCTCGCGCAGGTCGTCGACGGCCGCCGCTAACAGTGCGGGCATGTCGTGAATGCCGCGACTCCCGGCGGTGATCGCGACCTCCGCACCGGGATCGAGCGCGTCGAGCGGGAGGTCGGCGACGGCCTGCCGGGCGGCCGCATCGACGTCCTCGATCGAATCGAGGTCGCGCTCGCGGGTCGCGCGTGCGAAGCGGGGCAGGTCCTCGGGATCGACGTCGTTGGCTCCCCGAAGCGTCTCGGCGTCGGGAAATTCGAGGTTCACGCGCCCTCACCCGCCTCGGCGCGCGTCCGGTCTCGGGCCATCTTGCCTGCGACCGCTACGGCGTCGAGCAGGCTCCGCTCGCTGGCGATTCCCTCGCCCGCGATGTCGAAGGCGGTGCCGTGATCGACGCTCGTCCTGACGATCGGGAGGCCGATCGTGACGTTGACGCCCGAGACTGCGCCGCCCTCGGCGAAGCCGAGCATCTTGATCGGGATGTGACCCTGGTCGTGGTACATCGAAACGACACAGTCCGCGGCGCCACGGGCGGCCTGCACGTAGACCGTGTCGGGCGATTCGGGCCCGAACGCGTCGATCCCCTCCTCGCGGGCGCGCGAAACGGCCGGTTCGATTTCGTCGCCATCCTCCGCGCCGAGCAACCCGCCGTCGCTGGCGTGGGGGTTGAGCCCCGCGACCGCCACTGTCGGCTCCTCGACGCCCAACTCGCGAAGCGCCTCGTCGGTCACGCGGACGGTGTCGAGGACGACCTCCTCGCCAACGAGGTCGCAGGCCTCCCGAAGGGGGACGTGGGTGCTGACGTGGGTCACTCTGAGGTCGTCCTCGATCAGCATCATCGAGTAGTTCTCGGTGTCGGTGTAGTCGGCGAGCATCCCCGTATGGCCCGCATGTTCGCTGCCCGCGAGTTTCGTCGACTGCTTGTTGATCGGGGCGGTGGTCATCGCGTCGATCTCGCCCGCCTGCGCGAGTTCGATGGCCCGCTCGACGTACCCGAGGCTCGCTCGTCCGTAGTCCTCGCGGACCACGCCCCGCTCTAGATCGCCGACGTTGTCGAGATCGAGGACGGGGATCGCGTCCGGGCTGAAGGTCGCCTCGGTCGGCGAAGCGATCCGCTCGACACCCAGATCCGACCCACAGATCCCGCGGGCGCTCTCGACGACGTCGGCGTCGCCGATCACCAGCACGTCGGCCGCCGCTCGAAGCTCGCGATATCCCTTGACGACGATCTCCGGGCCGATCCCGGCGGGATCGCCCATCGTGATCCCGACCGTGGGCTTACTCATGGTCCTCACCGAGGGTCCGCAGGCAGTTAATTACCGTCACCTCGCCTCCGAACCCGCCGGCTTTGGTGACGACCGCCACACCGTCTGCGGGTCCGCCGTCGATCCGCCCGATCGGGATCCCGGCCTCGATGTCCGCCCCCGACAGCGAGAGCGCCCGCACTCCGAGCCGGTCGAAAGCGGCCATCGCGACGTCCCCGCCGGTGACGAACAGTCCCGCCGCCTCGGCGACGGCCGGGCGCGCCGCGCCCGCGAGCGCCGTCGCGACCCGCGTACGGATCGCCTTGCCAGTCAGTCCCCGTTCGCGACCGAGTTCGAGGGTTCGCCCGACCGTTTCGCGATCCGGCGCGGCCGTCACGACGGCGTGCTCGCCGGTTGCGAGGCGTGCCGTGGCCCGCCGACCCGCCTCTCGGCCCGCGCGCTCGGGATCGGAAAGCAGGGCCTCGGGATCGATCGCGAGCACCCATTCGGCCGGGAGCGCAGCGATCTGTGCGAGGCTCGTCTCGCTGACGCTGCCGACGATCCCGAGTGCCCCCCCGTCGCCGGTCGCGGTGGGACGCGGGGTGCCGGGATCGACCGGGAGGGCGACGTGCTCGGCGAGACCCGAACTGCCGACGTAGAGCACCGAGCGGTCGAGTTCCCGACCCGCCCGCCCCAGCGCCGCGAGGTGCCGGTCGTGGGTCGCGTCGCAGGTGACCACCGCACCGGTCCGGACGGCGGCGAGCGTCTCCCGGACGGGTTCGGGACCGCTTGCGACGACCTCGATCCCGATGCGTTCGACCGGTCGAGTCGCCCCCTCGAACAGCGCCGCCGGGCGGGCGCTGGGAGGCGGGTTGGGATCGTCCGCGTACTCGGTCTCCGAGAGCAGGCGGCCGTCGACGAGGTGGGCGCCGCAGGCGGTCAGTCGCCCGACGGCGGGGGCGGCGGGCGCGACGAGCGCGAGGTCGAACCCCCCGGCTTCGATGGCGGCGTCGACCTCGCGTTCGACGTTCCCCCGCAGCGTCGAGTCGACTTTCTTGTAGACGAGTCGGGCGTCGCTCCCGGCGATCGCCCGGCGCACCCGCCCGGCGGCGGTTTCGGGGTCGACATAGCGCGAGTCGGTGTTCACCGCGAGGACGGTCGACTCGGGGGCCGTTCGGTTCGGATCGACCTGCACCGCCGTCTCGTAGCCCCGCGTCGCGAACGCGTGGGCAGTGTCGGTCGCGCCGGTGAGGTCGTCGGCGACGACCAGCGCGCGTGGCATAGGGGCGATTCGCTCCCCCGTGTAAAAATCGGTTCTATCGCGGTGACCCTACAGCGACGTGAACGGGATCGTCGCGAGCGAGTCGGCGTCGTATTCGAGGGCCGCCTCCTGGGCGACGCCGTCGGGGGTCAGGAGGTCGACGACCCGCGGTGCGTTTCCGACCGCGCCCTCACGTGCGCCACCGAAGACGAACGACTCGGGATCGACCGCAACCGGCCGGAGCGCCCCGTTGTCCTCGCTGCCGACGAGCGGGGCGAGTTCCGCGTCGGTCGGGTCCAGACCGCCGAGTACGTCCTTCCCGACCGAGACGATCACGGTATCGCTCTCGAAATCGACGACGAGGTCGGGCGTTCCCAGGCCCGTACCCTCGCTGTCGACGACCGCGCGCCCGAACCCGCTGGCGTCGATCCGGTAGTGCCAGGGCGCCTCGAACTCGGCGGTGAGTCCGAGGTCGTCGAGCCCGGTCGTCCGGCCGTCCGAGCGCGAGGGATCGCGCAGGTACAACAGGAAGTAATGCGGCGAGAACGCCCCGTCGAAGGTGTCATAGAGGTTCTCGACGGTGAAGGCGAAGCGATACTGCGCGTCCGTCTCGTAGAGGGCAAACGATCGCAGGTCGAACGCGCCGTCCTCGAAGGCCCCGTCGGTCGGATAGACGTACCCGCCGGGGCCGTAATCGTCGCCGCCGGGATCGGAGAGTTCGACGACGAGTTCGCCGGGCTCGACGCTGACGGTCCCCGAGGCGAGTTCATCGCCGCTCTCGGGGTCGCGAACGACCACGTCGTAGGTTCCGATGGAACTGATCCGATAGCCCAGTTCGACAGTGTCCTCCGATGCGCCCGGCGGGAGCCGGACGTTGTCGACGGCAACGACCTCGCCGTCGACTTCGATCTCGACGGTCGTTCCGCCGACGAAATCGCCGTCGTTCGACCCGGTCGCCGTGACGAGCGGCTCGCCCAGCCCCGCCTCGGAGTCGATCGAGTAGGTGAGCGTCTGTTCGGGACGCTCGTAGCTCGGACGCTCGCTTCGTTCCCGACCCTTTGCCGGGCGGAGGCGAATCGCGGTCCCGCCGCTGGGAGCCATCGAGACCAACAGGGTCGTACTCGGGTCGACGATCGCCTCGTCGATCCGCACGTCGGTCGGATCGCTATCCACGCCGGCACCGACCCCGTCGGAGTAGATCTCGGCGACGTACTTCGGGCCGCGTGGAGCCCGTCCACGCCCCGACCCGCCCGATTCGCCGGGTGCGAGGAAGTCGAGGGGCACGTCGAGTGCCCGTCCGCCCCCGTCGGTCATCGAGCCGACGTACCACTCCTCGCCCGACCGTCGGGCGGTGACGACGTACTCGCCGATGGCCGAATCCACCACACGGGTCTCGTCCCAGTCCACCGGTACGTCCTCGATGAAGGCGAACTCGGGTTTCGCGTCGAAGTTCTCGCTCTCGGGCGTATACCCCTCGTATTCCGCGGGGATCGGCGAGGGATCGCCAGACTCGGTCACCGCGACCGTGTTCAGGTTGAACCCGCCGACGTCGCCCTCGAAGGACTCGCCGTTCTCGTAGTGCAGCTCGATGGCGACCTCGTTGTCGCCCGCGTCCAGTTCGACGGCGGTCGTGAACACCTCCCACTGGTCCCAGTACTCGGTGAACTCGGGGGCGATCGTCTCGGTCGAACCGTTGACCCGCAGTGTCGCCCGTGGCCCGCCGGCCTCGATCACGCGCCCGGCGTTGTCCTCGGGCGCGCTCGCGTACCGGAGGTGCAGGTCGTACGTGCCCGCCGAGGGGACGTCCCGTACCGTAACGGAAACCGACGAGCCGCTGGGGACGCGGTTGGGATCGACCGCGACGAAGTTCGTCCCGAAGGCGTTTCGCCACGCGTCGTCGGTGATCATCCCGTCGAGGTCGCCGGAGGCCGCCTGAAGGGCCTCGCCGAGTGCGAACTCCTCGTTGACGTAGGCTTCCATCCGGTCGGCGACCATCTGCAGACCACTCAGGTAGGTGGGGTACATCGCGAGCTGCTTGGCTCGCGTCGTCTGGATCCGCCCGCCTCGGTCGTCGTTGAAGGTGAGATCGAAGATGCCGGGCTGGTAGCTCGTCGGCCCGGCGAGCATCCGGGTAAACGGCAGCGTGACGTGGTGTTCGCGCCCGACGTTCGACCCCAGCTGGCCGAACCCGTCGTACTCTTGGGCCTTGACGACCTCGCGGTTGGCGACGTTGGGGTAGGTGCGGATCTCGCCGGTGGGTTTGATCCCCTCGTGGATCTCGAGCATCTGGCGGTGTTTCGCCGCCGCCCGCATGACCAGTCGGTGGTGGTTGACCGCGAGTTGGTTGTGCTGGTTGTGGGTCGGCTGGGGGTTCTCGTCCTCGTCGGTGATGATGAGTCCCGGGTCCGAGACGTAGCCGTTCTTGATCGTGTGGATCCCCACCTCCTCGTACTGTTCGAAGATGTCGTCCTCGGCGATCTGGGCCTCGTACTGGGGGAGGTTGCCCGCCGTCTCGTTGTGGATGGTCATCTCGACGGGGTCATCGAGGGCCGCCCCGAACCCGGTGACCTCCCGCACGTCGAAGTCGGGATAGGAGTCGTCGACGCCGAACTCGAGTCCCGAGCCGTCGCCGGGATACGTATCCCAGCCCTCGTTCCAGCCCTCGACGAGCACGCTGTCGAGACCGTTCTCGCTCGCGAAGCTCATGTAGCGTTTCATCCGTTCGGTTCGAGCGCCGTGGACGTATCCGGCCGCCTCCTCCGGGCTCTCGAAGCTCCCGTCGGGGCGGTACTCCCAGTTTGCCGACCCCGCGATCATCGTCCACCAGATGCCGGCATACTTTCGGGGGATGATCCAGTCGGTGTCGGCTTCCCCGCCGACAGTCGGAAACGCCGGTTCGTCGAGAGGATCCGCAAGCAGCGGTATCAGCTCCGATTCGACGAGATCGCCGGGCGTCGACCCGATCTGGATCGTCCGCCACGGCGTGGCGTTCGGCAGTTCGAGCGAGGCCCGCGTCCCGTCCGGAAGCGGCGTGAGTTCGGTACCGAACTCGGTTCCGCCCTCTTGTGAGCGGGGCGCGAGCGTCGCCGCGGCGTAATCCTCGAGGTTCGACTCGTGGACGCTCAGGTAGACGTCCCCGGCGTCGACCGTCAGCGGCGTGTGCGCGCCGTTCCGTATCGGGGTATCGGTCGGGCGGGTCTCGCGGGTGCCGCCGGGGATCTCACTCAGCGCCGACTCGGTGTACTCCTGTTCGAATCGCGGGTTCGTGACCTCGTTTTCGATCCACCACGCGGTGTAGTCACCCGCGAAGTCGAAGCCGGTGTTCTCGGTGGTGATGACCGCTCGCTCGGAGTTACTCGCGAAGCTTTCGTCGAGGATCACACGAAAGCCCACCCCGTCGTCGAACACCCGGACCTCCAGGTTGGCCGATCGACCCGGATCGTCTCGTTCCTCCAGGCCGACGACGAGCGACTCGTACTCGGCCGAGACACGTTCGTAGGAGCCCCAGACGGGGTCCCACCCCTCGGTGGCCGACTCGCGTTCGCTTCCCGTGGCCCCGAGTGCAGCCCCGCCCTCGCCCTCGCTCGCGCCGAAGGATGGCTGGTTCCGGAAGTCAAAGCCCACCGTGGAGGGCTCGATGTAGGTCGTTCCGTTGCAGGCCACCTCGTAGGTCGGAACGCCGTCCGAGAGGTCGATTGTCACCGCGATCGACCCGTCGGGCGAGGAGACGCGCTGGACGGCGTCGTCCTCGTCGTTCGTGACCCGGGCGGCCACCGCCGCGGGCACGTCCCGGCTGTACGCCGCCGCGGCGACGAGCGCCCCGACGCCCCCGAGGAACCCTCGCCGACTCGACTCCGTCACCGCACGCTGAGATCGCTTCTCACTCATCTTCGAGTGAGTGTTAACCCGTACTATTAATAAAATTAGTCTCAGATGATATCTAGAATAGGTATGAAATCCGCACCCATCCGAGGGAGCCAGTCGTCCGACGCAGGTGAGTCTATCGGCAGTTATTAATTCCTCCGAACCGCCCGAATGGATATGAGTAACACGCCACAACAGGAGCGACGGGGCGAGAAACGAGAGGACCTGCCGAGTCGCGAGGTGACCGAGGGACCCGAACGCGCACCCCACCGCGCGATGTTCCGCGCAATGGGCTACGACGATCGGGACCTGGCCTCGCCGATGGTCGGGATCGCCAATCCCGCCGCCGACATCACCCCGTGTAACGTCCACCTCGACGACGTGGCCGACGCCGCCATCGAGGGCGTCGACGACGCCGAGGGGATGCCCATCGAGTTCGGGACGATCACCATCTCGGACGCGATCTCGATGGGGACTGAAGGAATGAAGGCCTCGCTCATCAGCCGGGAGATGATCGCCGATTCGGTTGAGCTCGTCGCCTTCGGCGAGCGCATGGACGCGCTGGTGACGGTCGCGGGCTGTGATAAGAACCTGCCGGGGATGATGATGGCCGCGATCCGCACGGACCTCCCCTCCGTGTTCCTCTATGGGGGCTCGATCATGCCCGGCGAGCACGACGGACGGGAGATCACAGTGCAGAACGTCTTCGAAGGCGTCGGCGCGGTCAGCTCCGGCGAAATGAGCGAGGAGGAATTAGTGGAAATGGAACACGAGGCCTGTCCCGGCGCGGGCTCGTGTGGCGGGATGTTCACCGCGAACACGATGGCCTCGATCTCGGAGGCGATCGGGCTCGCGCCGCTCGGCAGCGCGGGCGCGCCAGCCGAGACCGACGAACGCTACGAGATCGCCCGTCGGGCCGGCGAACTCGCCCTCGAATGCGTCGAGGCCGAGCGCACCCCCTCCGAGGTCCTCTCGAAGCTCTCCTTCGAGAACGCCATCGCCGTGCAGGTCGCGATGGGCGGCTCGACCAACGCCGTGCTCCACCTGCTTGCGATGGCCGCGGAGGCGGGCATCGACCTCGATATCGAGGAGTTCGACGAGATCTCGCGGCGGACGCCGAAGATTGCGAACCTCCAGCCCGGCGGTACCCGCGTGATGAAGGACCTCTGGGAGCAGGGCGGCGTCCCGGTCGTGATGCGCCGACTGCTTGCGGCGGGCTACGTCCACGGCGACGCGATGACCGTCACCGGGCGAACAATAGAGGAGGAACTCGCCCATCTGGAGGACGCAAACGAGATTCCCGAGGACGGCGAGGTCGACGCCGACTTCATCTACACTACCGACGACCCCTATCAGGACGAGGGCGCGATCAAGATCCTGACCGGGAACCTCGCACCCGACGGCGCGGTGCTGAAGGTGACCGGCGACGACGCATTCCACCACGAAGGGCCCGCGAGAGTGTTCGAGAACGAGGAAGCGGCGATGAAGTACGTCCAAGAGGGTCACCTCGAAAGCGGCGACGTGCTCGTCATCAGGAATGAAGGACCGCGCGGCGGGCCCGGGATGCGCGAGATGCTCGGCGTCACCGCCGCGGTCGTCGGCCAGGGTCACGAGGACGACGTGGCGCTTTTGACTGATGGTCGGTTCTCGGGTGCCACTCGGGGCCCGATGATCGGTCACGTCGCCCCCGAGGCCGCAGACGGCGGCCCGATCGGGCTCGTCGAGGAGGGCGATACGGTTACCGTGGACATCCCCGAGCGGACCCTCTCGGTCGACGTCAGCGACGGCGAGCTAGCAGAGCGCCGCGAGACGTGGGAACGCGCCGAGCCCCAGTATACGACGGGCGTGCTCGCGAAATACGGCGCGACCTTCGGCTCGGCGGCCAACGGCGCGGTGAGCAATCCCGGCGCGAAACAGGAATAGAAGAGTCAGCGGTTCACGACGAGGAGCCCGACCAGCGCGACCGCGACGACCGGGATCCCGATCCCCGAGAGGCCGGTGCCGTAGGCGAAGTCCGCGACCGTGTGAACGACGCCGACGAACGCGAGCGCGAGGAAAACGAGGCTGGCGACGAGCGACCGTTTGTTCATACCGACCCCGAGGACCGAACCGCCATCAAGCCGTCGCCCGTCGCGGGGGCGACGTGACCGCGCGTGCGATCCGTTTCGCTCCGAGCGGGGACGGACCCGGCCGTTTATCGTATCAATAATATTGTATGTTTCGGACCCTTTTGAGGGATATGGAATCCGAGGGAAGCGACGGAGTGACGATCCTTCACGTCGACGACGATCCGGCGTTGGGAGGGCTCGTAAAGACGTTCCTCGAACGCGAGGCGAGCGGGTTGGAGTGTCGCGTGCTGAGCGAGACGTCCCCGGTCGACGCGCTCGAGCGACTCGACGACGGCGAGGGCATCGACTGTGTGATCAGCGACTACCGGATGCCCGGGATGAACGGGATCGAGTTCCTCGAGACCGTCCGCGAGGACCATCCGGAGCTTCCGGTGTTGTTGTTCTCGGGCGAGGAGACCAACGCCGTCGCCGCCGAGATCATCCACGCGGGGCTGACCGATTACCTCCGGAAAGGGATGGGAACCGACCAGTACACCATGCTGATCCGTCGGGTCGGTCACGCGGTCGACTCGGACGGGCGATTCGACCCGGCGGCCGAAACCGAACTCGACGGCGTCGGTGTCGTCGGCAGCGACGAGTTCTTCGAGCGGGCCGACGAGACCTACGCCTCGTGTTACGGCTACGCCCCCGATGACGTCGCGGGCAAACACTGGACGGAACTCCACCCCGAGTGGGAGGTCGAGCACATCCGCACGCACGTGTTGCCGGTCGTCCGGGAGCAGGGGACTTGGAGCGGTCGAAGCGAGGGGCTGCGCTCCGACGGCAGTACGTTCGTCGAGTCGAAACTGGTGAGTGCACTCGACGACGGCCGGCTCATGATCGCCGTCTCGGAGTTGGACGAGAGCCACGTCGAGAACGCCGCCTGAATTCGGTCGTGGGGGCGGGTGTCGCGACCGCGGCGACGACCGGTCCCCGGGATTCCGACCGGGACTCGTAGATTTATGTCGGTTGGCGAACTCGTGAGACGGTAGCGTGAATCGCATCGACGGACCGCGATGGGGCGAGTGGGTGTTCCGAGGGCGAACCCCACCGAACCGATGACAGCGATGCTCGCGACGGACCTGCCCGTCGCGGATCCCGTCCTGATATTCGCGCTCGCGGTTCTCGTGTTTCTCGTTGCGCCGCTCGCCTTCCAGCGCTATCGCCTGCCCGGAATCGTCGGGGTCATCGTCGTGGGGGCGGCGATCGGCCCGAACGCGCTCGGACTCCTCGCACGCGACACGACGATCGTCCTGCTGGGGGAGGTGGGATTGCTCTATCTCATGTTCGTCGCCGGTCTGGAGATCGACGTCGGCGAGTTCACCGAGAGCGTCGATCGGAGTGTCGTCTTCGGCCTGCTGTCGTTCGTGATCCCGCAGGCGGTCGGAACCGTCGCCGGCGTTCTCGTTCTCGGGCTCACGATACCGGCAGCGTCGCTGTTCGCCTCGATCTTCGCCTCCCACACCCTGCTCGCGTACCCGGTCGCCAATCGGCTGGGGATCGTCGGCGACGAGGCGATGACCGTGACCATCGGCGGGACGATCGTCACCGACACGCTCGCGTTGCTCGTGCTGGCGGTGGTCGCGGCCTCGACGCAGGGAGTCCTCGACGGACTCTTCTGGACGCGACTCGGGATCGGCCTCGTCCTCTTTTTCCTCGGCGTCTGGACGCTCGTCCCGCACGTGGGCAGGTGGTTCTTCCGCACCCACACCGACGAGAGCTACTTCGAGTTCCTCTTCGTGCTGGCGGTGGTGTTCGTCTGTGCGTTCCTCGCGGAGCTCGCGGGCGTCGAGCCGATCGTCGGAGCCTTCCTCGCGGGGTTGGCTCTGAACCGGCTGATCCCCGAGTCGGGCACGCTGATGAACCGCATCGAGTTCGTGGGCAACGCGCTCTTTATCCCCTTTTTCCTGCTGTCGATCGGGATGCTCGTCGACGTCCGCGCGATCGCCGCGGGCCCGCGGACGCTGCTCATCACGGTCGTTCTCGTCGCCAGCGTCCTCGCCACGAAGTTCGCGGCGGCGTGGGTCACCGGCCGGCTCTACGGCTACAGCCCCGAACAAGTCAGCGGGATGTTCGGGCTCTCGCTGGGACAGGCCGCCGCCGCGCTCGCGATCGTCCTCGTGGGCTTCGAACTCGGCATCGACGGCTTCGACGGGGACATGGTCAACGCCGTCGTGTTGATGATCCTCGCGGCGAGCCTCATCAGCCCCGCCGTCGTCGAACGCGCCGGAAAGCGGATCCTGCTCGAAACCCCGCACGAGGACGAAGTCGCGAGCCCACAGCGGATCTTACTCCCCTTCTCGGCCGAGTCCGAACACTGGGAGGCGCTGTGTGATCTGGCGCTCGTGATCCGCAACCCGCGCTCGGACGAACCGCTCCGGGCGCTGACGGTCGTCGAACCCGGCGAGGACGCCCGCTCGCGCGTGGCGCGGGCCGAAGCGACGCTCGCGCGGACCGTCGCCTACGTCGCTGGAGCGGAGGTCCCCGTCGATACGGGGACGCGGCTCAACTACAACGTCGCCTCCGGCGTCGTCAACGCGGGCATCGAGAACCGGATCACGACGGTCGTCATCGGCTGGGACGGCGCGCGCTCGCGCCGCCAGCAAGCTCACGGGAACGTGATCGATCAGGTCCTCGAACGGACCACCCAGCTCGTGGTCGTCTCCCGTATCCGCGAACCGCTCACCACGGCCAGCCGGGTCGTCCTCGTGCTCCCGCCAGGAATCGATCACAACGCCGGCTTCGCCGAGGCGATCCACACCGTCAAACTCCTCGCGAGCCGGACGGGCCTCGGGATCCGAGCGGTCGTCGTCGGGGACGACGTCCCACGATGTCGACGGGCCGTCGAGGGCGTCGCACCGACGGTCGAGACCGATTCCGACGCCGTGAGGGACTGGAAGGCGCTTCTCGCGTTGATTCGAGACGAGGTCTCGCGGAGGGATCTGGTCGTCCTGCTGAGCGCCCGGCGCGGGACCCGCGGGTGGCATCCGGAACTCGAAACCCTCCCCAAGAGCGTCTCGACGCTCCACGGCGGGGATTTCCTCGTCGTCTACCCGGCCAGCGCAGAGCGCGCCGACGACCGGCAGTTCCTCCGGCTCCGCTGAGTCACTCCCCGAGCAAGGAGGCGGCGATCAGCGAGAACCCCGCCAACACGAACAGTCCCTCGATGAGTACCCCGAGCCCGATCCACACCCCGAGGATCTCGAAGGCAAGCCCGGCGAGTGCGCTCCCGAGCGTCACGAGCGCGAACCCGCCTGTAAGGAGGCCAAGCGACCGGTTTCGAGTGCGCCGAAAGGCCCGATAGGCGAAAAAGGTGATCGCCCCACCCAAAACCACCATCAGCGTCTTGACGACGATCAGTGCGATCGTTACCCACTCGGGTGCGGTTTCGTGGACCATCTCAGACCTCCCGTCGAACGTCCGACCACAGCGCCGCGAGTCGTTCGTCGGCCGTCCGCGTCGGCCGGGAGATCGTCAGATCGAGCCGGCGGTCCTCGGTGATCGAGACCGTGACCGAGTCGAAATCGAGACGATAGCGCGCGGTGTGGCGGCCGTCGGCTCGGATCTCCGTTAGTTCCTCCAGTAGCGTCGCCTCGGTCATCGTATCCAGTTTCCGGTAGGTCGTCGAGAGGGGGATCTCACAGGCCTCCGAGATATCGCTTGCGGTCATCGCGCCGTCGAGGGTCCGGACGATCGCCCGGCAGTCGTCGTCACAGAGCGCGTCGAGGACGCGTTGGGGGTCCGGTTCGTCCCCCTCGGCGAGCGGGTCCCGGGCCATCCGACCGGACGTTCAGAACCGAGCCACATAACTGATGCGCCCCGCCGGTGCTTTCGGAAGGCCGGGGACCGGTGTCAGGGGACGATATAAGCGATCGGGCGACCAAGCCCGGTCGTATGTCACTGGAGGAGTTCCTCGGCGGGTTCACCGAGCGCGACTGGCAACACCGCGAGGAAGGAACGGTTCGTCTCGCGATGGTCGGGATGGGGTGGTGGACGCGCGAGGAAGCCATCCCCGCGATCGAGGGCAGCGACTTCTGTGAGACGACCGTGGCGGTGAGCGGTTCGATCTCGGACCCGCGTGAGGTCGAGGGAACCGACCTCGAATACGCCATCGACTACGAGGCCTTCGCCGACGGCGAGGCAAGCGGGGCCTACGACGCCGTGTACGTTGCCACGCCCAACGCGCTGCACTTAGAGCACGTTCGGTCCGCCGCGAAACTCGGCAAGGACGTCATCTGTGAGAAACCCATGGAGGTCTCCGCGGAGCGTGCAAGGGAGCTGACGGCGGTCTGCGAGCGAGCGGGCGTCACCCTGATGATCGCCTACCGCGTCCAGACCGACCCCGCAACCCGTCGCGCCCGGGACCTGCTCCGTGAGGGCGTCATTGGCGAGCCCGTCAGCGTCCACGGCGGGATGACAGACGACATGCTCTCGTTCGTCGACGGCCCCGACCACTGGCGCCTCGATCCCGACCTCTCGGGGGGAACGACGATGAACGACATCGGGATCTACCCGCTGAACACGACCCGCTTCCTGCTGGATCGGGATCCGATCTCCGCCTCCGGGCGAACCTGGTCGGAGAGTCCGGAGTTCGAGGGCGTCGACGAGCACGCGAGCTTCGAGTTCGGGTTCGAGGACGGGATCGTCCTCACGGGGTCGGTCAGCCACAGCGCCTGCGAGGAGAGCCACCTGCGGGTGGTCGGAACGGAGGGGCAACTGCTGCTCGACCGTCCCTTCTTCCCCGGCCGATCCCGCGAGCTCCTCGTCGAGCGCGAGGGAACACGCTCGACGGTAACGTTCGACCAGCGCGACCAGATGCGCGAGGAGTTCGATTACTTCGCCCACTGCCTGCTGACCGACACCGAGCCGGCGCCCGATGGCGAACACGGCGTCCTCGACATCCGGGCGATCGAGGCCGTCTACGAAGCCGCCGAGACCGGAAAGCGCGTCGAGCTATAGGGACTGAAGCGACTCGCCATCGAGCGGGCTCACGACGTCGAGGCCGTTTTCCGCGAGCAGCCGGGTCGCGATCCGGTCGTGGAGAAACGCCTGCTGGTCGCGGTCGAAGCCCCTGTAGGTGACCTCGGTGATCCAGCCCTCGATTCCGAGGTCCGCGCCCGCCTTCATCACCGCCATCAGGTGGCTCTCGTCGTTCTGGTCGATGTTCTCCTCCTCGACGCGCGCCGCCCGGAAGGCGTACTCGGGGTTCTCCTCGAGGAACTCGGCGATGACCTCCTCGTTTACGTACTGGGCCGTTGCCTCGGCGTCGACGCTCGTCCCCTCTGCAGGCGAGGGGAAGATCGTCTGGCCGACCGCGCCCTCGTCGACGCCGAGGATGCCCCGCGAAGTGTGCATGTCGATCAGACAGTCCGGTTCGTAGGCCTCGATCTCGGCCCAGAGCCCGCGTGCGATCTCCGTCGTGGGCTCCTCGCCGATGGGAAACTGGCGGTTCAGGTCGCCGTCGGGTCCGGTGCGTCCCTCCTTCTCGACGGCGGGCGCGTTCGTCTCGGGGATGACGATCAGTCGACCACCGGAAAGCTCGTATTCGGTGGCGACGTGGGCGGCCTCGACCCCGCCGACCTCGTTGCCGTGAACCCCCCCGAGGACCATCCCCGTGGGGCCCTCGCCCGCGGTGAGGACGTGGACGGTCGTCTCGTAGTCGGTTCCCTCCATCATTAGGGACGTCTCTCGTTCGGTTTCCGTGGGTTCGCCGTCGTCCGTCGGGGGAGTGTCGTCGCGGCCGCCGATACAGCCGGAGAGCGCGGCAGCGGCAGTTCCACCGACGGTTGCGAGGACGGTTCGACGCGAGGGGCGGGCGGGAGGTGTCATCCGTCGCGCAGTAGGTCCCGACGGAAAATAAACGCCGTGAGACGGCACTCAGAGCAGCGCGTAGCCGACCGCAAAGGACAGCCCCGCGAGCGTGATCGCGGCCAGCCCGGTGAGCAGCGGCGTCGCAACCCCGTCCGGGCGCCACTGTGCGATCCGGGTCGCGGGATAGATCCGCCGGGCCAGCGGCGCGGGGCCGACGACGCCGATCGCGAGGACCCCGAAGACGAACCGGTAGGCCGAGTCGACGGTCGGTGCGGGCACCGCCAGCGCACCACCCACGTAGGCGACGCCCAGCGCCGCCCGCCAGTGGACGTGGCCCCGGAGCGAGCGCTCGGTCAGCCGACAGTAGACGAGTGCGGCCAGCCAGATCGTCGCCAGTTCGAGGCCGAACGCACCCAGCAGGTGAAGCGTCGGATCCGGGCTCAAGAGGACGCGTTCGGTGACGAGCGGGGCTTCGAGCGGGTAGAGAAACAGCGGCGGCTCGCCGGTCAGGAGGTCCCCGAACGGGTGGCTCACCAGTCCGACCAGCGCCGCCGCCCCGACCACGCCGGGTCCGAGACCGCCGAACCGAACGGCTGCCGCCGTGAGCGCGAGCCCCGCGAGGACGAACGCCCCCATCACCGCGAGTCCGAGCGGGCCGCTCGCGGCCCCGGCGACCGCGAGCAGGGCAAACAGGATCGCGAGTCCCGAGAGCGGACCCGCCGCCCGCACGAGGGGACGCTCGCCCGGTCGCAGCGAGGCGAGGCCGGCCGCACAGAGCGAGAACCCGACGGCGCTTGCGACGCCGACGAGAAGCGAGTGAGTGGCGGCGCGGTGGACGAGCGTGCTCGCGCTCCAGAACCCCTCAACGCCGCCCGTTTCGCCGACCAGTCCCGACAGCGCGTACAGCATATCGACGTCCGGGACGGTCGCGAAGGCCCCTGCGAGAACGCCGATCGAAAGCGCCCGCTCGGGACGGCGTCCGGCCAGTCGCGCGCCCCCGGCACCGAGGGCGAACGCCAGCATCGCGTGGCCGACGAACATAGACTCCCGAACGCACCTGACGGATATAAGTCGTTCGTGGCTCGCTCTCGCGTGGCTCACCCGCTTTCGAGGCGGGTCGTGATCGAGCCGACGAGCTCGTTCAGGTGCGACGTCCCCCAGAGGGCGACGATGATCGCCCCGACGGTGTCGAACACCAGATCCAGCATCGTGTCCTCGAGGCCGTACTGCGTGAGGACCGTGCCGAGGCCGAGCGACGGGGAGATCGTTGCGATGGCGAACTCAAGGACCTCCCAGAAGACGCCGAACGCGAGGACGAACAGGAGGATGAACACGAACATGAACCGCGAGGGGAGGTGAATGTCGTCGCTGTGGATCTCGAGGGCGCGCGCGGTGGCGTAGCCGGCGGCGGCGACGACCGAGGACGACAGCCCGTGAGTCAGGTGATCCCACCACCAGATCGACTTATACGGGCTGAGCGGGCTTCCGGGCAGCCCTACGGTCCCGAACGCGTGTAGGAATACGGCGGCGGTGATCCAGAGGGTCAACCCCGCGTCCATCGCGATGCCGTACTCGCGTTCGAGCAGCGGGGGGAGCTGGGTCACGGCGAGCGCCACGCCGGTGTTAACGACGATGCCGGTCTCGCCCCGTTCGAGCCCGATGAAGAACATCCCGACGAGGGCGACCTCCATCAACCACACGAGATACCGCTGTGTCCGCGAAGAGATTCCGACGCGATCGCGGAGGTTCACGGCGTTTCACCGGCCAGCGGCCGTTCGAGCGCCCGGGAGTACCGCCGGAAGTACAACTCGAAGACGATCCCGGCAACGATCCCGGCGGCCGTCGAGGCGACGAACTCCCACATGAGCGCCTCCTCGCTGCCCAGAAAACCGGTCGCCAGATAGAGGTCGGCGATCCAGCGGACCACGGCCCACGCGCCCGCCGTCGCCATCGTCGCGATGACGACGAACGCGACCGCGAACCCGGAGGTCATCCTGACGGGGGTGAACGCGTTGAGCTCGACCGCGACCAACAGCGCGATCGCCGCCACCGAGAGGTAGGTCGCGAACTCCCCGACGCCGCCCGGCCCGAACGTTCGCACGACCAGCGGTCCGGAGGCGAGCGCGAGCACCTCCCACGGCGGGGTCACCCGCCCGCTCCGAAACGCGACGGCCGGAAGCACCGCGAGGACGCAGACGAACGCCGCGAACCCGGCCCAGAGGAGATCCCCCACCAAGAGACTGCTCGCGGCGACGGCGAGGACGAACCCGGCGAGTAGCCACGCCGCGATCGCGTTTCGTGACTCGGTTTCGATAAACGAGTCGATCACTGTCGAACCCATTCGCTACTCGTTTGAGACACTACCGAGCCTCGACGTATATGCCTCGTGTTTCCGGGCGAGCGCAGCGCTCGTGACTGTTCCGTTTCCAGCCGGAAGAGTGGGACCGCTGAGAGTCGAACTCAGGTCCTACGGACCCCATCCGCAGAGGATACCACTACCCCACGGTCCCGTGTCTCGGACAACGCCCGTCGGTCAATTAAGGGTATCGTTTTCCCGATCGTGATCGTCGAGTTCGGCCGCCGTATCGACGACCCGCCCGAGGAGTTTCCGTTCGGCCCGGCGCAGGTTGTTCGAGACCGCCGTATCCGAGATCCCGAACCGAGTCCCGAGCGATGAGAGAGTCTCCTCCCGCGGGGTCTCGAAGTAGCCCCGGTCGACCGCGACCGAGAGCGTCTCACGTTCGGTCACGGAGAGCGATCGACAGGCCGAGAGCAGGTCCGCGGCGGGCCCGGCGTTTCGCAGCACGTCGAACAGGTCCTCGGGGGAAACTGCCGCCCGCTCGGTGACCGAAAACTCGTTTTCGCGTTCCAGATCCGAGAGCGTCTCGTCGGCGACGTCCTCGTCGTCGAAGCCCACTTCCCAGCACTCGCGGCCGTCCTCGATGTGAAACGGGCCGGTGATGTAGCCGCCGTTGTCGCGGATCGTTTGCATGGCGTTGGTCTGGTCGATTACCGTCCGGACGAGACCCGTATCGCCATGTTTCATGAACGTATCGCACTCGTGGAGCCGGTCGTGCTCCCGGAGCGCCGCCAGCGCGCGTTCGAGTTCGACATGGGAGTCGGCCTCGACGATCATGCGCGTCTCGAGGCGCTCGCTCGCGGTGTCAAAATGCCAGTGGACCGCCGAGAACGCGACCCCGTGATCGTCCGTCGTGTCGATAAAGGGGCAGTCGTACTGCTCCATGTCCATCGCGAGGTCGATCATGGGTGTGTCTCCGCACCGGAGTACATAACGATTGTTCCTCTGCCGACGCCGAACCTGCAAGCCGGGTCTCCGAACCGGGACCGAGCGCGCCGAAAGGAACTACCCGCCGGCGGCAAAACGGGGAGCATGAGCGCGATCGACGAACGATACGTCAACGCCGGCGACTACCGGCTCCGATATCTGCAGGCCGGCACGGAGGGGCCGCCGGTGGTCCTGTTGCACGGCGGGCTGATCGACGCCGCCCACCTCTCGTGGGGCGAGGTCATCACCCCGCTCGCGGAGCGTTTTCGCGTGGTCGTTCCCGATCTCCTGGGATACGGCGACAGCGACCGACCCGACCTCGCATACAGCACCGAGCGCCACGTCGCGGTCATCGAGTCGTTCATCGACGCGATCGGGATCGACAGCGCGAGTTTCGTGGGCCTGTCGGTCGGCGGAAGCGTCGCGCTCGGCCTCGCGCTTCGTTCGCCCGAGCGGGTCGATCGGCTCGTGCCCGTCGCGAGCTACGGTCTCGGACGGGAGTTGCCCAACGGCCGGCTCACCTACGCACTCTCGCGGCTCCCGGCACTGAACCGCCTCTCCATGGCGGCCTTGCGTCGGAGTCGGCGCCTGACGAGGGCGAGTCTCGGGGGGATCGTGACCGATCCCGAGTCCCTTCCCCCGGAACTCGTCGAGACGGTCTACGAACTCGTCCAGCACCCCGACGCCGGACGCGCCTACCGGAGTTGGCGCCGCCACGAGGTGAGTTCAAGCGGGTTTCGCACCGATTACCGGTCCCGGTTGGGGGAGATCGACGCCCCGACGCTGTTCGTCCACGGGCGCGAGGACGAGGTGTTCCCGCCGCGCTGGTCGGTTCGGGCCGCCGATCTGATGGGTGTCGAGTGCTGGGTCGTCCCCGACGCCGGCCACTGGGTTCCCCGCGAGCGCCCCGAGGAGTTCGCCGAACGGGTGATCGCCTTCCTCGACTAGACCAACACGCGTTCGAGCGCAACCACCCGCCCCGTCTCGGCGGCGGGATCGCCCACGAGCCGGCCGAGACAGACCGCCGAGCCCTCGGGGGTATAACAGGCAACGAGCGGCTCGTCGTCGGGGTCGCCCTCGGCGTCGATCACGCCCGGGGCGTAGACCTGCGCGCCGTGGGCAATCTCGTGGGCCGCACTCGGCGCGACCGTCACCCGAGGCAGGTGGGCGAGCGCCCGCTCACCGGGTTCGAGGAGGTCCCGCAAGGGGGCCTCGTCGCCCTCCTCGGCGAACGCGATCGCGTCGGCCAGGTCGTACAGCGAACACAGCGAGGCGTCGTCGAACGGGGTAGTCGCGGTCCGCCGGAGGTGACCCATGTGCGCGCCCGTTCCGAGCGCGAGGCCGAGGTCGTGACAGAGCTTCCTGACGTAGGTTCCGCTCTCACAGCGGATCTTCAAAAGCGCCTTTCGCTCCTGGACTTCGAGGAGGTCGAGTTCGTAGATGGTCCGGACGCGGAGTCGCCGGGAGACCGCGCTCTTCCGCGGTGGTTTCTGGTAGAGGTCGCCCTCGAACTCCCCGATCACGGCCTCGATATCGGCGGGAGCCGGCCCGTGGAGTTCGAGCACCGCAACGTACTCCTTCTCGCCCTCCAGAAACGCGGGGGCCAGCCGCGTCGCCGTGCCCGTCAGGACCGGCAGACAGCCCGTGACCTTCGGGTCGAGGGTGCCGGCGTGGGCGGCTTTCTCGACGCCTACCAGGTCCCGGACCCACGCCGACACCTGGTGGGCAGAGGGCCCGGGGGGCTTATCGAGGTTGACGACGCCGAACTCGACGAGCGATCCGAGGTCACGCTCCTCTGGCGGGGCACGAACCATCAGAACTCGTAGCGCACGCCCGCTACCGGGAAGGCCCCCTCGTCGCCGGTCGGGTCGTAGCGTTCGGCGGCGGTAACCAGCAGGTCGGTCGTCTCCGCGGGCCCCCAACGGGCGGTGTTGACCGCCAGATCGTAGATCGAGAGGTCCGAGATGTCGATTCCGTAGTACTCCTCGTAGCGACGGGCCTCGCTTTCGGCCCGCGTCAACGTCTCGGATTTGGCCTGCTTGACCGACTTGTCCTCTCGCTCTGCGATCCGCTCGGCCCGCACCTCGACCGGCGCGTTAAGCCACAGCCGGAGGTCGGCGTGTTCGGCGGCCATCCAGCCCGCGAGTCGGGATTCGAGCACGAGGTCCTCGCGCTCGGCGGCCAGTTCCCGGAGCCGTCGATCGAGGTCCCGGTCGATCGCGTCGTCCTCCTCTGCGAGCGTGTTGAACTCCGAGAGCGAGAGCCCCCGTTCGGCGGCGAGTTCGCGAAAGACGTCCCCACCGCTTACGTGCTCGTAGTCGAGCGCCTCCGAGAGCCCGGCGGCGGCGGTGCTCTTGCCGCTGCCCGGCGGTCCCGAAACCGTGAGTAACATATCCACTCTCGCCCGGAGAGGCTAAAAGAAGTTTCTATCCGCTAGCCCGTCGGCGTCGTGCTGACGTTGAGCGATTTGCGCAGGATCTGGGTGAACGCCATCGAGCAGACGAAGTACCAGACGATCCACGCCTGCATCGGGCCGACGATGCCGCTGGTCCACCCCACCTGGCCGGCAAGCGGCATCACGATCCCGCCGACCTCTTGGAGGTGTGCCTCGGCTCCCCGTGCACCGATCATCCAGTACATCCACAGGAACACTGGGATGGTAAGCAGCATGATCCAGACCATCGGGCGGAACTGCTCTTTGAGCATGCCCATCTGCTCGCCCATCGCCTCCATCTGCTCCTGTTGGATGCGCTCCATGGCCTCGTCGTCGCCGCGCTCCTTTGCGCGCTCGCGTTTGTCCTGAATGGCCTTCATCTTGCCCTGATACTCGCTCATCTTCGAGGTGTCCATCAGGTTCGACTGCAACAGCGAGGAGTACAGCCCCGTCACCAGCGCGAGGACGAGGATGACGGCATAAAAGGGCAACGCGGCGTTGAGTGGGCCAAGAACCACGTTCATCGTCCCTCCGATGGCGTCCCGGGCGGGGCCCCACGCATAGCCGAGGAAGGTCAGGGCGACCCCGCCGGCGGCCATTTTGTCCCACTTCGACCAGCTGGACTCCTCGTCGTCGTCCGCGCTCGTCGAGTTCGTGGTAGTCGCGTTTGCGGTAGTCGTTCCCGTCCCGGCCGCGTCGACGACCGAGGCGACCTCCTCGCGGTCACTGACCTCGAACCCTTCGAGACCGTCGACGAGGATCCCCTTTTCGATCAATCGGCCCCACTGTCCGCTGGTGATGTCCTCGCGGACGTCCGCCCACTCGACCTCCCCGTCGCCCTCGGACTCGCGCAACACGACCGCTATCGCGCGTTCCATCTCGGGGTTTTGTTCGATGAGTGTCTGTACTTTCTCCGCGGTTCGTCCCATTACCCCGCCGTAGGAAATCGTGGGTAATCAACCTGTTCCTCTCGGTTTGAGCGGTCTCCGAACGATCGGACCGCCGATCGAGCGCTCGACCCGGAACCGACAGGCACACGGTCCATTATACTCTTGCCGGACGAACCGATGAATCAACTATGGGTCGTGACAGTACGGAAAGCAGCTACGACGTCGTGGAGATCTTCATCATTAAGTTCGTCCTCGCCGACGTCATCATCATCGCGGCGCTGTTGCTCGCCGATCCCATCTACGCGGTCGCCATTACGGCGCTGCTCGTCGTCAGCGTGTTCCTGACGTGGTATCTCACCCAGCGGGTCGACTCCAGTCGAACCGTCGAGGACGACCCATCCGAGCGCGATCCGGTCACGACACTCCAGCGTCGCTACGCCGCCGGCGAGATGAACGACGCCGAGTTCGAAGCCGCGCTCGACCGGTTGATCGAGACCAACGAGCGGGCCGACCAAGCGGGGGTCGAAACGCGGGAGCTGTCGATCGAACGATCGAACTGAGACGCCCTCGTTCCGGCGACGGCGGATCAAGCGTTCCGAATCGTCAATGCGTCGGCGATCTCCCGGTTCGTCCGGGCGGATTCGATCCGATCGAAGAGGCGTTCAGCGTCGTCGATCGTAGTCCGGTCACAGCGCAGATCGAATCGGCGGGGGCGTTCGATGACGAGTTCCTCGGCTGTCAGACGGACGTCGGCGACGGTCGTCCACGGAACGAAACGCCGTTGCATCGGCCGGACGACCGCGAGTCCGGCCTCGTGAACCCGCAGTTCCGGCAGCCACCGATCCGTCAAATCGAGGAGGCGGTCCGGATCGAAAATCCGGGCCAGTCGGCCGTCCCGACCGGTCTTCCCGAGTCGGAGACGCAGTTCGAGTCCCCGGTAGAGGGCGAAGACACCCCACACGAGGACGTGGAGGATCGTGTTTCCGGCCGAGAACTCGCCCGTCGCCACGATCAACGCGGCGTAGCCCGCGATCCAGAGCGCGCCGAGTGCGAACCACCGGCGGTCCTGGTTCGGCTTCAGCCACAGGACCGACGCCGTCGGCTCGTCCGGTGTCATCGCGCGCGCATAGCGGGTCCGCGACATGGTCGCGATCGCGAACGCGCCGAGAAGCGTCAGCCCCGCCCCGATACCCGCACCGAGGGCGACCAGCGCCGGGATCGCGGGGACCGCGAGCGCGATGGCGGCGATCCCGACGAGAACGACGGCGGGAACGAACGGGAGGACCAACCGTTGCGATCGCCGACCGATGCGCTCGGGCAGGCCCGCGACGAAACTCGACGCCACGCCACCGGCGATGACGCCGACGGTCGCCGCGGTCGAGACGCCTCCGAGGACGCTCGCCACCGACGCGCCGACCGCGGCCGCGACGGTCAGCACCGCCGCGACGAGGACGGCCGCGAGGAAGGCCCCCGCGGCGGCCATGAACCCCGCGTCGGGCGTCTCGAACGCCTCGACGGGGAGCGTCGGGTCGTGCCGGTGGGACATGAATACTCGCGTATATGTTCGGCGGGGTAAAATACCTTCGCCGAACGCCCCCGACCGGCGATCCGTCCGCACGGGCGACCGAACCGGTGGTTAGCGGACGCGCTCGTCGATCGCGGCCTCGATATCGGCCCAGACCTCGTCGGGGCTCCCTTCGCCGTCTATCCGGACGAACCCCGCGTGGTCCTCGTAGTGCTCGATGACCGGCGCGGTGTTCTCCTCGAAGACCCGCAGGCGCTCTTTGACGGTGTCTTCGGTGTCGTCATCGCGCTGGACGAGGCGTTCGCGCACCGCCTCGTCGTCGGGCATGTCGAACTCCGTGTGATAGTTCTCGCCCGTCTCGGGGTCGACGCGCCGGCCCGTCAGTCGGTGGACGAGTTCCTCTTCGGCGACATCGAGATAGAGGATCACGTCCAGATCCGTGATGCCTTCGAGGTACTCGACCTGGGACTCGTTTCGCGGATAGCCGTCCAGCACGTAGCCGTCGGCCGATTCGAGGGCCTCGCGGACGATCTCGTTGACGAGCTCGTCGGGGACCAGTTCCCCGGTCTCCATGTACTCGCGTGGCGTGCCGTACTCGGTCTCCGTGTCCTTGTTCGCGCGCAGGGCGTCGCCCGTCGTGACGTGTTCGACCCCGTACTCCTCGGCGATATTCGAACTCTGGGTTCCCTTTCCCGCACCGGGCGCCCCGACGATCAGGATCTGTGGTTGTGCCATATCGGCCCCTCGCTCCTCCAGCATTAAAGAGATACAGGAACCGCGACTCGCCCCCGAAAGTTGTTGCAGTCGTCGGAGATTTTTGCCAGCGAAAACGACACGGTAAAGTCGTTCACGCGGATGGATACGCGCAAGCATGGTCATGGAGCGTGACGACGGAACGCCGCTATCGGGACAGATAAGCGCGTACTGGACCGGTCTCGACCGGGGATGGCAGGCGGTAATCCTCGGGGTCGCCGTCGTCGGGCTACACTGGATGGGGCAGGCGATCTGATGGGTTTGCGGCAACAAATTCCGGGAATACTGACGCTGGTCGTCGTCGGGATCGTCGCCCGGAGCGTCGCGGGCCTAGTGGGGATCAACGACCTCGTCCTCGCGATCGGCGTGGGCGTGCTGATCGGCAACCTCGTGGAGATTCCACCGTGGATCGCCCACGGGATCGAGAACCACAAGCTCTTTCTCGAAACCGGGATCGTGCTGCTCGGGGCGTCGATCGCGATCGACGAACTGATCGGGGCGGGGCCGACGGTTCTCGTGTTGGTCGTCGTGACGGTCGCGTTCAGCCTCCTGTTAGTCGAGGCGGTAGCGCGCCGCGTCTTCGGTCTCCGTGGGAAGACCGCCTCGTTGCTCGCGGCCGGAACTAGCATCTGCGGGGTGTCCGCTGTCGCGGCCGTCGGGCGGGTCGTCGAGGCCCGGGGCGATCAACTCACGTACGCGGCCGCAACGGTCGTTTTCTTCGACGCGATCACGCTCGTGCTCTACCCTGCCCTCGGGGATCTGCTGGGACTGAGTGCCCGTCAGTTCGGCGTCTGGGCCGGACTGAGTATGTTCAGTACGGGCCCGGTCGCGGCGGCGGGATTTGCTCACTCGCCGGAGGCCGGCCAGTGGGCGACGGTGACGAAACTCGCCCGAAACACCCTCCTTGGTGCGGTCGTCGTCGCGTACTCGCTCGGGTACGCGACTCGGAAGGCGAACGATCCCGGCGTCAAGCGCCTCTGGCTCCAGTTCCCGAAGTTCCTTGTCGGCTTTCTCTTGGTGGCGGCGGTCGCCAACGCCGGGCTGTTGACCCCCGAGTCGATAGCGGGGATCGGTCGAACCGCCGATTGGCTGTTCGTCCTCGCGTTCGTCGGACTCGGCTTCGAGATCCGACCGGCCCGGATGCGCGAGAGCGGCCTGACGCCGATCGCAACCGTCCTCTGTGCGTTCTGTGTGATCAGCATCGTTACGCTACTGGTCGTCCGCGCGCTCCTGTAGTCAGTCTTCGAGCGACCTTTCGGTCTCGCCTCCGTAGTCGACGTATGACGAGATTCTGCGCCGATTCGGAGTCCGACCGCAAAGCGCTCTTCGCGGACGCGATCGCCGCCCATCGGGCCCGCGAGAGTCGATTCTGTACGTTCGAAGCCGACACCGAGGGGCCGACGTGGATGCAGGTCGGCGGGAACACCATGAACCTCGACTGCACCGACGAGGAACTCTATCGCCTCGAAGGGCTGCTCGACGAGTTCGCTGCGTTCTCGATCGAGGAACTGACCCGGCCCGAGAACGCCGAGGGAACGAACGTCCGGATCCAGGCCTACACCGACGAGGAGCGACTCGCGGAGTTCGTCGAACGGTGTTTCCGGACCGTCTACGAACAACCCACGGGATACGTCGCGTGGGTGACGGAAGTCTGAGTCCGATTACTGTTCGATTTCGACGGGATCGGAGGCGAACAGCCACGCCTCCGCGGAGGTCGCATCCCGAAGTTCGAGACCGTTTGACCGGTAGTACGCCGACACGCGATCGGCAGCATCGTGCTGGAGATCCATAACGAATAGATAGTCGAAATGATACGTTACTATACACTCGCTAGTGGCGACCATCGCGAACGACCCGCTCCGTGCGGCGGTGCGGCCCCGTGATGCGATAGGGAGTCGATAATCGTCGATAAGCGGTGCTTAGACGGATTCCGGGGCCGCTACGAACGGGGGAACCGACCGAAGGTAGGTCCGGCCCCGTTTAGCCCTGTTTGCCCTCACCGCCGATCAGTAGATGCGACTCGGGATACTCCCCGAGGCCGGCGAAGACGGCCGCGGCTCACGTTGATTGAATATTCGTTCAGTATCTATATACGCGTTCGTCCGCTTTACCGATCCGATGAACGCGATCGAGGCGACGAGCGTCGAACTCACCTATTCGGACGGGACCGAGGCCGTCCGGGGGATCAATCTCGCGGTCCCCGAAGGGGAGTTTTTCGGGTTCCTGGGTCCGAACGGTGCCGGCAAGACGACGGCGATCAAGACGCTCACCACCCTGTTGCGCCCGACCGCGGGCACGGTCGCGGTAAACGGGTTCGACGTGATCGAGGAGCCACGAGCGGTGCGAGCATCGATCGGGTACATGGCCCAAGAGACGAGCATCGATAAGGAACTCACCGCCCGCGAGAACGTCAGTTTCGCCTGTGAGGCCTACGGCGTTCCCCGAGGCGAGCGTGCCGATCGGATCGACGAACTGCTCGATCTGGTCGATCTGGCGGACGTCGCCGAGAAGCGCGCCGACGGGTTCTCCGGCGGGATGCGAAAGCGCCTCGACGTCGCGACCGCTCTCGTCCACCGCCCCCCGCTCGTCTTTCTCGACGAGCCGACGACCGGGCTCGATCCGAAGGCCCGGATCGACCTCTGGGAATACTTCAGGGAGATCAACCGCCAGGGGACGACGGTGTTTCTCACGACCCAGTACCTCGAGGAGGCCGACCAGCTCTGCGATCGCCTCTCGGTGATCCAAGACGGGCGGATCGTCGCCACCGATTCGCCCGAGGCGCTCAAATCGCAGGTCGGCGGCGACGTCCTCGACATCACGCTCGCGGACGCGAGCGAGGACGACCGCACTCGCGCTCGCCGGGTCGCAGAGCGGTCCGGGCTCTTCGAGGACGGCACCGTCGAACCCACCGACGAGGGAATCAGTGTCACCTCGAAGCGCGCGCGCCGATCGGGAACGGATCTGCTGGTCGCGCTCCGCGATGCGGGGCTCACTGTGACCGGCTTCGACGTCAGATCGCCGACGCTCGACGACGTGTTCCTCGCGATCACCGGCGAGCGGGCGAACGACGAGCGCGACCGAACGGAGTCGGGCGGCCCCGGCGAGCCCGTCGAGACGGAGGTGGGCCGGTGAGTACTCCCGACGGCGTAGTCGAGCAACGGAGCGGAAACGCCTTTGCGATCGACGTCTGGATCGTTCTCAAGCGCTGGCTGATAAAGACGACGCGCAACCCGTTCGTAGTCGTCTCCTCGCTGGTCCAGCCGATCGTGTTCCTCGTGTTGTTCACCGAGGTGTTCGGTCAGGTGACCGGCGGGGCGCTGGCCGGCGCGCTCGGTGCGGAAGTCAATTACATCACGTACCTCGTCCCCGCGATCGTGATCCAGTCGGCACTGGTCGCGGCCGCCGGATCGGGCATCGGACTAGTCGACGACATGGAAAGCGGAATGTTCGAGAAAGTGCTCGTTTCGCCGATCAGCCGCGGCGCGATGTTCCTCGGGAAAGCCCTCTCGGAGGTCGTCCGGATCGTCGTCCAGACCGTTATTATCCTTGTACTCGGTTACGTGCTCCTGTGGATCGATACCGGCGGCGAGGTCGGAACCTACGTCGAGACCGGCCTGCTCGGCGTCCTCGGGATCCTCGGGGTCACCGTCGTGTTCGCGATCTGGTTTACCGCCTTCTCGAACGTCGTCGCGCTCGTGACCCGCGATCAGGAGGCGACCATCATCGGCGCGAACCTGCTTCAGTTCCCGCTGTTGTTCGTTTCGAGCGCCTTCCTCCCCGTCGAGGTGCTGCCCGGCTGGGTGCAGGCGGTCGCGACGGTCAACCCGATCACCTACGGCGTCGATGCGGTGCGAGCGCTCGTACTCGGTCGGGACGTCCTTGCCGTCCTCGACGTGACGGCGTTCGGCGGGATCTGGAACACACTCGTGCCGGCGCTCGGACTCTTGGTGGCACTCGATCTCCTGTTGGGCGCGATCGCCGTCGGATACCTGAACCGCGCGTCGAGTTCGCAGGTCGACTGACCCGTTTCGATCTACAGTCGCAGGTGGGAGGTCGAACTCGGCCCGTCGTCGTCATCGTCGTCCTCGCTGGGGCCCGCACGCAGGAACCTGACGTCCCCGTCGGTCAGGTAGACCTGGCCGTCCTCGACGCTTATCTCGACGGAGGGCAGGGTCGTCTCCGCGGCGGGGCCGTTGTCGCAGTAGCCCGAACAGGTGTCGAACATCGACCCGTGTTTCGGGCAGACGACTGCCCCCTCGCGGACCGCCGCACCGACGCCCTCACGGTAGAGGGGTTGAGCCTCGTGGGTACAGCTGTTGACCCACGCCTCGACCGCTCCACCCTCGTCGTCCTCACAGGGCACGAGCAGGACCTCCACGTCCTCGTCGCGCTCGTCACGAACCGTGAACAACCACGTACCCTCGTTTTCGACCGTCTCGACGCTCGTCAATCGATAGCGCCCGCTCATGGTCGCCTCTCGGTCGGGAGGTAGTTTAGCCCCTCGATCGGTAGACGCTTCGTGATATAGAGCACGTCGAACCGTCTATCCGAACGAATTTCCGGCCATCTGTCCATGAGCAAACGACGGGTCGTCCACGACTCTCGCTTCTCGTCCTTTCGTCCGAAATAACGTCGAGCCGATGAATAGATCGGAACGACCATTGTCCCGCGATAGGTGTGGTAAGTCGTCGCACTCATGAAAGATACGGCCCTTCGATTCACGATCCGCTATCACCGAATCGCCATCCTCTTGGCGATCGTCGCGCTGATGCTGCTCGTCGGCGCTGCCGGTGAAGTCGCTGCGCACAACCCGGCCGGCGTCGATGTAGCCGGTTGCCACAACGGCGCCGACGCAGCCGCCAGCCACAACCCCAACTGTCACGGGTGAACCTCGGATACGCATCAGTGAGTGGTAGAGACGCTGTCAGAATCGTGCTGTTGAATACCTCCGTTGCGTTTCATCACGACTTTTGTAGCAGATAATGCCGATCGTCGATCGGCGTACTCCCAAGACGGTCGCAGAAGGACGCCACCGGAACGAGGCCATGTGCACCGTTATTGACCTACTACGGCCGCCATCCAGCCAGAATGGATGTATCGCGGCCGCTGGCTCAAAAACGGTAGAATACGGCGTCCTTCGGGAGCTATATCCGCGAAAACGGAGCTACCGTCCGCCGAACATCTGGCGCATGCTCTGCATCAGACGCAGAGAATCTGGGCCAGATCACGGAGGCTTACACGGCCTCTCACGCTGACTTCTGTCACCCCCAGCAACCAGCATCCATAAATCGTCATACGGTTTATACAACTGGTCAGGTTGCTCGGGGTGACCTCGATGGGTGATCTCGATACGGTCGAGGTTAGCTCCTACGGCGACCTCATCGGCGATCCGTTCCTCAACGTTGTGCGGGCCGACGCGGTCGTCGTCGAGCTCAACGCCGGTCGCGAACTCGTTGCCTACGCCCCCGACTGGCTCGTCGGGCAGAAGGACTACCCGTCGACTGGAGGTGGCGAAGTCGTCGCCGGATCTATCATCCGAGAGACGGATGACGCGATCCTCCTCGGTCGAGAGGATGACGAGGCGTGGTTCCCCAAGAGTCAGATCCTCGTCTTCGAGGCGATCGAGGGCGTCGATCTCCCCGCACCGAAAGCTGCCGATGAAGGCGAGGGGGCAGCATGACGGCAAGTCGTGACGATAAGTATCCCCGCGGTTTTCGCCGAGCATCAGAAATCAAGGGGGAATTCGTATACGTTCTCCTATACCGACTGGTCGATGTTGAATCAGGTGAACAGTTTGCATATCAAATAGATTCGGTTCACCAGACGCGCGAAACCATTGAAGAGGCGAAGAGTAGCACTCGAAATGACTGGTGTCGCTTTTCCCAGATCGAAGTACACTTTTGGTGCGAGAGGAAGCAAATCGTTGCTTCGCAGGAGGATGACAAATGAGGGGCGACAGTGCGCCCTTCTCGGTTGTTGGCTGTACTCATTGTAATAGCTATTGGATAGTTGAGGATATTCGTTTCAAAGACCGAGTTGAGTGTCGGTCGTGTGGTTCTGTTCACAAAACGAGTGCGCTTCGGGTACTTCAGTCCACCCAAACAGCCGAAGAAGCTCGAGAGGTGCGTGGAAAGGCCAACGTCGAGGACGCCAACAAGTCATATAACTCGATTGAATACGACCCCGACGAGCACAGCTACCTCCGAGCCGAGGGCGACGTCGAAGAACTCGGCCTCGAGGACCCCTACGCCGAGATCGCAGAGCAGCGTCTCGAAGCGTTCAACGAGCGCCACTCGACCAGCGGCGAGACGGAGGGTGCACTCGACGAGTGGGACAGCCTCTACGCCTCGCTGTACGAGGGGGCGTTCGAGGACTGTGATCGACGCTACGAGGCGAAGGTCGAGGAGCAACTCCAGGAGTTCGAGGCGGGCGAGCCGATCACCGGCGACGGGTCGCTGACGTTCACCGATCAGGCCCCCCTGTCTGCCATCGTCGACGTGGAGGTGGGCGATCGCTCGCCGACCGACCTCTGGTCGGAACTCACCGAGACGGGATCGTTCATCGAGGCGATCATCGAGTCGGTCCGCGTTAGCGCAACCGGAAAGTCACCCAACGAGTATCGCGAGGAGTTAGTCGGTCGCGATCTCCCCGATACGTATCCCGAGCTCGCAGTCCGGATCGGGAAGGGCGACCGGGTCGCGCTCTGGCAACTCGTCGACGACCTCCAGACGCTCGGCCAGGGGACATCCCCGACCGAGGAGATCGGGCATGCGCTCGAGTTGCTCGCCGGGAGTGGTCGAACGCCGACCGTCGCCGTTCGACTCGATCGGGAGTTCTTCGACCGGGTTGCCGATCAGCGCCGGGGCGTCCTGTCGATCATTGCCGCACTCGCACGAGGGTGTGACGTCCGCGTCGTGACGACCATGGGCGTCCGTCGGAAGCTCGCGAGGAAGCACCGCCAGGACCTGCCCGGCGTTAGCGAGATCTGCAGTACAGGCCGTCCTGGGCAGTCCACCGATGCGACAGTCGAACAGGCCGGCCTGGAACTCAGTCACGACTCGCGAGAGGTGGCGATCCTCCGGCAACTCAGCGGGGAGGCCAGCGAAACCCTCCCGAAGCACGCGATCGAGAGTAGTGCCGGCGTTTCGTCCTCGCGAATACGACAGTGCGTTGGTCGACTCAGCGACCTCGATCTCGTCGCGACGTTCGAGACTGCCGATGGACCGCACGTCGAACTCCTCAAAGCAGGATCGGCGTTTGTGGACCGTCTCGACGCTGAAATCGGTCGGCAGGCAACACTCGATAGTTGCGTTAGCGACTCCGGAAAGTCCTCCATCTATTGCCGTGTAAGCACGCAGCGAGATGGGGGAGGGGAGGACACCCCCACCACCGCCGCGACCGGCCCGGCCGACCGCCGCCGCCACGGCGCCGCCGTGACTGTGGAGTATATGCCCCGGTGGCGAGGGGCCGCGGTTGCTGCAAGTGCCACCGAAGGCGCTGTGAGCTTGGTTGACCACCCAGTTGAACCGAGTGACGAGCTACGCCAGCCGTACCTGAGCTACGATGGCGACGACCGACTGGTGGCCGGCGCTGAGTACCGCAACCCTATGCAGTACACGGTGTGTGTTGCACGAGCGTTAACCGACCGCCGTGTGTTCCGGGATGTTCTCACTCCCGATCGCCTCGACGGTGACGTCGGCGATCTCGGTGGGCTCGCAACGGACGACCCGCGGATCCTTCGGGATGCTCGTTGTCTCGGCTGGCTGTCGGATCGAGATACGACTGCCGAGCGGTACGCGGAGGCGCTGATGGCCGCTGAAGATGAGCTTCTCGACATGACTCGGCAGTGGCATAATGGCGACTACTCGTGTACTCCCGAGGAGTTCCGCTCTCGGATCACTCGGTTCTCTCACGGGATCATCGGCACGGTCGCCCATCTGTGCGATCTCGCCGACGTCGAGCTCGTCCGGGAGGTTCGCGTCCCCGAGTTCACGCGCCGGTTCGATGCCGACGACCGGGCCGACCTCGCGAAGAACGTCGTTCACGGGGCTCAGATCGCGAGCCGGCACGGTCACTTCGCTGCCTATCGGCAGCTGTTCGAGGCCGACGAAGACAAACGAGCAGCTGCGATGGAGCCGTCGATCCCGGCCGATGACCCGTCCGGGGACATGATCGGCTCGTTCGTTATCGTCGGGTCGTCTATCTCGCGACTGGCCGACGACCTCCGGGCAGAGATCCGCCGCGGGGCGGACGGGGCCGATAGTCGACTCCACGAGGACGCCCCCGAGTTCGACGTTCCCGTGTCGATCACGACCGACGTCGGCCGGCCGGCGATGGCACTCACTGCTCGCGATCGGCTCGCGCAGAAGAACCTCTCAGCGACTCGCGAGTCGATCGCGCTGTTCGACGCTCTCGCCGGCTCGCCACTCGACGCCGCGGCGGCGATCGATTACGCCCTGCAGTCCGAGGACCGCCCTCGAGATATCCGACTCGACGAGGTGCGCCGGGCACTCGCCCAGCTCCCCTCAGACCGACTCCTTCCAACCATGCAACCCACAGTTCAGAAACTCACGAAAGCGCTGCTGACCGTTGAATCACCCCTCACACAGAGTGAACTCGCCGGCCGGGCGGACGTCTCGTCTCGGTCGGTCCGCACCCACCTCCCGCGTCTCGAGGCACTCGGGCTGGCCGACTCAGATGAGGCCGGGATTCGCTTTGCGCTCCCCTTCCCGACGAGCGATGAGCGCGGCTCAGACATCGTCCCGGGGATCGCAACGGAGACGGGCGCCGATCCGGTCGACGTCCTCTACGACCTCGCCGAGGCGATCTCTGGCGAGGCGGCTCACGATTCCGAGCATCCGGTCGGCGCGGCGTTCTTCAGTGAGGACTGGGCCGGCGCACTGGGTCAGTTCGCTGTCTACGAGCGCTGGATCGATCTGGCCGGGCGCCTCTCCCATCGGGGCCTCGAGCCCGAGACGAGGACGGTTCGCTTCGGGAGGCAGTCCGATCAGGTCGCGATCCAGGAGGTGGCGGCATGAGCACCGACCCGATCATCGACGTCCACTCGCCGGGCCCGTCGACTGACCTCTCGCCCCGGGAATGCGCGGCGATCCGCCTGCTGTATGGCGAGTGGACGAATCGCGAGCTCGCGATGTGCTTCTCGATCTCGAAGTCGAACATCCCACACCATGGCCGCGGCGAGTGTGGCTGTACGACTGACGAACTCGGTTACGAGGAACTGCTGGCCGATCTCATGGGGGACTCGCGATGAGCGATACCTCCTCAGACGGTACTGAACGCTGTCCGGTATGTGGCCGTCAGATAACTATTGGCCCGTCAGGGATCGAATACGGTCACGAACGCGGACGCGGTGATACAGGAGCGACAGAACGTTGTTCTCGTCGACCGGATTGCGTCGACCCGGGGCGTGACGGCCCCAATCACGATGACTGGTGTCTTCCGGGAGGTGAGCCGGCGTGAGCGATACTTCCTCAGACGGGGCTGACCGAATCGAAAACCGGCGATGGATCGCGCGCAAACTCCGAGCCTGCCGTTTCGTCTCGTGGGACCGATTCACCGTCGGTGAGTGGAACGGTGAACAATCCGTCTCGGTCTACGGCTGGATTGAACGGGGGGACATGCACGAGGACTTCGCGATGGTAATCTTCTGGCCGGAGAGTGAGACTCTCTACAATCTCACGTCCTCTGCTCGTTACTCAAAGGAGTTCACCGAGGTACTGCACGGGGAGTCTGACGAACACAACGAGTGCCGCCGCGTCGAAGATACGTTTAACGTCGAGAACGCGATAATGACGGACGGTGGTGCCGACGTCCAGGAGGCGGATGACTGATGGACTGCCTCTCGTGCGATGGCGAAATGGACGCCCTCTGGACGGCCGACATTGATCACGACGGCTCGACCGCCGGATGGAGTCCCGAGTTCGTCTGCTCGAGCTGCACGCCGAGCTACTACCGGAGGTTTGCATAATGCCCTTCTGCCAGATCTGTGGCCAAGAGGTGAGCCGAGGTCTCGGCGCACCGGCACACGCCCGGAAGCACAAAAACGACTTCGAGCGGATCGTGGGTCGCCAACCCGAGGACTACGATGAGGTGATCGCGTTTTACGAGGGCGACCTCGACGAGCACGAACATGAGCACCCTCAACTCGGCGAGTTCGATGGGAGTGAGCACTGATGCACGGCTACCAGCGTCCCTGTCAGTCGTGCGATCGGGAGATCTCCGTCGTCGTCCCGTTCTGTAAGTGGTGCGGGAGTGCCCAGGGGGGTGATCACTCGTGATCCATCGCGGCGACTGCGATTGCTACAACTACAATATCAAACTGCGCGACGAGGAGATCGCTCGCCAGATTGCGGCGAATCACGCCGAGTGGTATGGGTATGACGAAGACCATATCGACTGGAGTGTGATCGACCGATGAGCGGCTCGTCCGATATCGTCCCCGAGGGATTCGATCTCCAGGAGGCGCTCTACGCTCGCTCGTCAACCCCTCACGAAGAGATGCGTCGGTGTCCGTATTGCGAGTCGGTCTGCCTCACGCCCAATCGGTCCCAGATCGGGCGGACGCCCGGGGCGGACAAGTGGTACTGCACGAACTGTGGCGAGGCGACAAGCGACCCCCTCCCACCGGAAGCGGAGTGTGGCGATGAGTGAGACGACTCTCCCCCGCGAGATCAAGGACTGCCCCCCGTCGTGCAAGCTGGTCTATTACGCTCTGGACGATCACGGCGAGCTGACGCAAGGCGACATCAGCGAGATCACCCGCCTCCCCCCGCGGACAGTCCGATACGCACTCGAGCGCCTCATCGACGGCGAGGAGACTGTCACCGTCCGACCGAACATGGCCGACGCTCGTCAGAAGCTGTATCAGACGAGCAAGTAAGGGCTGCGTTCGTCGCCATCCCTTGTGCAACACTCCCCTTTCACGACCTGCCGATGTTGCACAAGGTTTCACACTATCGCATGACTACTCAGATTCTATCTTCTCAACCGCCTTCGAATCTTCAGCATAGTAGGTACCAAGTTCGTAGTCGGACGTGGATAGTCTGATCTTTGCACCTTCGGGCAGTTCTCGATCGGCCCATTCACCCGCTTCCTCCACTGAACTGAATGGCACTTCTGCTTCTATGGTCATGTAGACTCGACGCCTCTCACTGAGTTTCGCTAACCGTTCGTCACCTGTTTCTTCCAAAGCCGACGCCAGTGGGGGCGGGAGGCTTGTATCCACATCGTCTGGGAGAGTACCATCACCAAGCTTCTCTCCAGTGTAATTCCCGCCTTGTGTTGTCCCCGGCCCATACTGATCCCAGAGTGCTAGCGTAAGACGATCTTCAAGGGATCTCATCAGCCGTCTCTTTCCCCAGAGAAGGACATGCATCTCGACGCAGGTATTCCGGTGTGTACACTTCGACCCGTACTCTACACAGTGTTCTCTATATCGTTTTTCAGGATGCTTCGAGATCCCAACGTACCACATCACATTCGAGTCCTTCTTCGGTTCGAGTTCAATGACGTACAGCGCGCAGTCTGAGTCCATACCCTCGATATAGTTTACTCCGTATTGTCTGTTTTGGATGTTTTGGATAGACTTGTCTGACGGTACTTATTTGACGTTTTGGATAGACAATACAGACATGGCGAAAAAGATAGCCATCACAAACCAGAAGGGCGGCGTCGGAAAGACCACCGTCGCGATCAATCTCGCGGGAGCACTCAACCAGGTTGGCGAGGACGTACTGTTTGTCGACCTCGACCCCCAGGGGAACGCAACTGAGGGACTCGGATTCACGGGCGAATATGACGATGCCTCCGGCCCGTCTCTATACGACACACTCCTCTCGGACCAGTCAACAATCAACGACATTCTGGTCGACCATGACGAACTACGCTTGGCTCCGTCGAACATCGAGATGTTCAACGCCGAACCGGAGCTCATCACCGAGATGCGAAATCGAGAACGCCTCGACATGGCGCTCGAGCAGCTCGACGCTGACCCGGATTACATTATCATCGACTGCCCACCGTGGCTGGGGATCCTCACGGACTCGGCACTATTGGCGTGCGATAGCATCGTCGTCCCAGGGCTGGCCGAATCAACGTCGACCCGTGCCGTCGAGATACTGTTCGACCAGGTCGATACTATCGAGGAGAACTTCGACGAGACGATCGCCGTCGACGCGATCGCGGCGAACCGTGTCGAGAACGACGGCGAGTCAGACGAGATGATGACGTGGTTCCGAGAGACGTTCGAGCCGGCCGTGCCAGTCTACGAGATCCGAAAACGCGTCGCACTCAAACGGGCCTGGTCGAACGGAACGTCCATATTCCACCATGAGGAGGAGTGTGATATGGGAGACGTGTTCCTCGAAATGGCTGAGGTGGTCCGATGAGCGATGACCCAAAGGACTCCCGAAAGGATTCACTCAACGCCCGCTTTCAGAACAATTCGGACGAAGCGTCTACTGAAGAACAAACAAACAAAACATCCAAAACGAGCAAAACATCATCTACAAACTCTACTGGTAGGCCGTCTACGAAGGACAAGACGGCCCTGACGATGTACCTGTCCGAGGAGGAAGTAGATACGCTTGATCTCCAATTCCAAGAACTTAACCTCGAGTATCGCCGTGAGCACGGCGAGAAGCTACAGAAGAACGCAGACTTCTACCCTGCCGTCTTGGAGGCAGCCTTCTCCGAGAAGACTGTACGCGAAGTGCTTGGGATCGAGGATTAGTCTTCCACTACTCTATCTACGACCTTCTCTAATGTATTCCATGCGTTTTCGAAACCATCGTCATGGTCATTCAGCCGCTCTTCGTGACTCTCCAGCATCGATTTAACTTCGGCTACCTCTTGACGGAGTTCCTTGAGCTCTTCTCGGCTTACCGCATCCTGCCCTCTACTCCTGGGGGCTTGTTCGATGCCACCGGCATGGTCTTTGAGCAGATTCAACAGGGCCAACTTCTCCCCATCCGACATCGGAACCTCGGCATCGGTTTCATTTAAAAGACGCTTTGCTTCCTTCCGACCACGGTGTGTTACGGTATAGACGTTCGTATCCCTCGGCGCGCTACTCTCGACAGATCCAGCTCGTTCAATCAATCCTTCCCGTTCAAGTGTCTGAGCGTGTCCGCCGGAAATATTGGCACTTGAGAGCCCCGTAACGGCCCCTATCTGGCTTGTGTTAGCTGTCTCGTCTTCCGCATCGTAGATCGCGAGGAGGACGTTGACAGCATTGTGATGGAGGGTGGTATCCATCTCGACGGTGGAGTCCACTGCTATTGCCATGTGTCATGATACGTTCCTCTTCTCTTTAATCTTCCCTACAGCCATCAAAAGAATAGCTGTACAGCCTCAAACTCCGACGAAGTAAGGAACCCCGCAGGGGTGACGCGCAGTGCGAAAGCGGTACTGGACACAGAACACGATAAAGCTCACCCGATACCCCAGGGGCTCCAGGACACTATCATCTCATCATGCAGATCCTGGTGAACACTTCATC
Source organism: Halalkalicoccus jeotgali B3 (assembly GCF_000196895.1). NCBI lineage: Archaea > Methanobacteriati > Methanobacteriota > Halobacteria > Halobacteriales > Halalkalicoccaceae > Halalkalicoccus > Halalkalicoccus jeotgali. The sequence continues at coordinate 1,054,272 of NC_014297.1, read as the reverse complement.
ACTCAGAACACATCACAACAGAACAGATCAGCGGGTCATATAGAATCTCAACATTTCATCAAATAAAGACCATCAACATCTCCTCGAGCAGAGTTAATCAACACCTCAACGAGTGTCGACACAGGGCGATCCAGAAGCTGTGAGAAGAGCAGGGAAGCGGAGTGCGGTGCGGCCTCAATCGCCGGCGGGCTGCTCGCCATCGCCGTCCTCGTCATACCACTGGTAGCGATGTACGACCGGAACGCCCGCAGAATCAAGCTGTACTTCTTCAGTCCCGAGATCGTCCCCGTCAGGATTGATGAGTTGCAGCTCCACGAGGGGCTGGTCAGCGCCACCCCGCGGGTCTGTAATAAGCTCGTAGGTGGCTGTGGATGAATGAACGCGTCGGAGCGCCCTCCCCTCGGAGAGGATCTGAAGACGAGTGTGGATCTGTTGTCTCGATCGGCCAGTCCGGTCGGCAAGGTAGCCCTGGGTGCGTGCACATTCAAGGCTGAGAACAGTAAGAATCTGGTTGTCGACAGGGGTCAATCGGGATGACATGTAGTGTAGTGGTGATAATTTCGAGAGGCATCAATTATAGTTGTACTGGTTGGTCACTCCCTCCATTCGATTCGCTTGCTCGGTACGACTTTACGAATTTACTGGACGATACGTAAGTTTAATTGCACATGAGGATAGTGTACTACTATGGACTCAGATACGTCCTGTACCGATGACGACGAACCTGCGATGTCCGGCCTGGCGGGCCGAATCGCACGCTCACGAACGAACCCACTTGATCGCGAAGAATCGAGTCGGCTGAAGTATGCCCTTCACGAGACACGCTCCATGGCGGCCGACATGGCGATCTACGCCTTAATCGGGATCACTGCGTACATGTTCTCCGTCGGGACTGTCTTGGCTCAGTCACAGGATGTTGGTGGCGAAGGTTGTTCCACGATCACACAGCAGGCAGCAGCCAATGGCCTTCCGATGCTCCAACGTATCGGCTTCGTCGTCTGCCTTGGCGTCTTGATCGTTGCCGGCATGTCCTACGCGATACACAAAACACCGGGTAAGCTCGAGGGCGACATCAACTGGGCCAAGCGTGGGTTCATGGGACTCGGCGTTGCACTCCTCGCCCCGACCTTAATCCAGATGGTCTTCGGCGACGTGTTCGGCTTCACATTTGCCGAGTGCGTTACTGGTGGGCTCGGCATTCTCTAATCCGTCCAGTGACCCTTTCTATGATAACCCGTCCCCGACAGACCAACGCGACACTCTCTGCCCTGCTGGTTGTTCTTCTCATCTCGATGAGTGTCGGGGCTGTAGTTATGGTTGGGGCTGGGCCTGTCGTGGCCCAATCCAATGAGACGACGGGCGTCGAGAGCCCAAACGCGAGTGGTAATAGTTCGGCCTCTGATCGCGTCGACTCGGTCCCATCGAACCCTACTCCACAGGGCGGGGATGCTGTGAATGATTCAGAAAGCGAGTCTGAAAACGCGACGGGCGGCGGTTCGGACACCTACCGACCAGAGGAGAATGATGACAGTGGAATCTTCCCGATATCGATCGATCCCGTCGGGCTCCTCATCAGTTTCTTCGAGCCGTGGTTCACGTTCGGGACTGACCTCCTCGTCTCGATGGCCGAGGCACTCCAGTCGAGTACGGTCTATCCGATGCAGGATGGCTCGGTCGCCGTCAGTGGCGAACCCGATGGAGACCTGATGTCTATCCTGTACGAGTATTGGTACGGCGTCAGTTTAGTCGCAGGGGCGGCGATCTGGCTCATCATGACCCTCGTTCTGTATATCCTGGGGATGGTATGGCCGCCGACGCCGACCTACCAGCAGATCAAGATCGCCCAGCAAGAGGCATGGATCAAGCTGCTTCTCATCCCGTTTTCGTGGGCGCTCGGAACGATCATCCTCTTTGCAGCGTCGTTCGCGATGAACGCCGTTCCACTTGATCCGAGCACGATTGCTCCCGATACATCCTCGATCGCTGCGAACAATGCCGCGGCCGGAATCAGCATCCTCCTATTCTATGCGTTCGGTGGCGCGTTCGCCCTCGCGATGGCATTCACGTTCTTCGTGACCTGGCTGTTTCTCTATGTCATCTTCCCAGCCATGCCGATACTGATCGCCATGAGCGTGCCGAAGGTGTGGATCATGAAGGGTGTCGCCGAAGCGTTCGAAGGCGTCCTCGAGTTATTCCCCTCCGCGGCGTTTTTCCCATTACCCGCGGTTGTCGTCCTCTCAGTGGGATACTCGGTTCTCGGTGCGATCGAGAACCTCCTGCCGGGGCCTGCAGAGTGGGGCGCTGTCCCTGTGAGCGCAGTCGCAATCATCGTGATCTGGCTCTTGGCGTTCATCTCGTCGATATACTTGTTCTGGTTCAAGCGGGTCGGTGCTGGTGCCGGTGCCATCATCGCCGGATCGGTCGGCCTTGGCGCGATCTCGAGTGCGCTTGGCCGACTCGGCGGTGGTAGCGCTGCTGGAGCTGGTGCCGCCGCTGGTGGGGCTGCTGGGTCTGGCACGTCGGCAGCTGCTGGCGGTATCAGCAACGCAGTCAATGGGCACGCACTCGGCAGTGGCGGCTCGGGGACGGGCGGGGCGCTCGGTTCTGGTTCGTCCTCGTCGGGACTCTCTACGGGTGGCTCTGACCTCGCATCCGCTGACACGGGCGCAAGCGCACCCACGTCTGCGGGAGCATCTACTGGAACGAATCCGTCGGGGACAGCTCTTCCTGGTGGATCTGGACCTAGCCCGTCGTCAGGGCCGTCCGCTAGCGCGAGTGCAAGCCACTCCTCGTCGGGGACCTCGTCTGGTGCTACTGTGCGGGACTCTCCCGAGGGACGTGTCTCTGTGGATGATCCGTCGATTACGACGGTCACTTCTCCGGACGATCTGCCCGGCGACCAGAAGTATCGTGCAGGGTACTTCACCGGCAGCGGTCCGGGAACCGACATCGAGTTCCAGAAGATGCTCAATGTCCCCCGATCGTCGGAGATGGTTACTGGAGAGACGTTCAAGCGAGTGGACGATGCCTACGGCGAACGCGACTTGTTCGTTCGTGGAGAGAACGACCAGCAGTTCTACGATGTCTCGGAAGTCGCAGAGTCAGATAATCATGGCCTCGGCCTTTCGGAAGCTGAACAGAATGCAGAGAGTCGGTCGACTGTTGATAACGCACGAGGGATCTAATATGGCAAGCAACTCGGAACAAACACAAATCGAAGATTTGGTTGAATCGCTCCACGGGAAGAAGAACGCCACCCGTCGGAATCTCGACTCGCTCGGGACGATGGGGGTAATGGACTTTACCGATACAGACATCGCGTTCTCGGACATCCTTCTTTTGTTCGGGTCGCTGATGACGTTCCTCATCGTCGGCAACGTCGTCCCCGACGGCCGCAACTGGGCACTCCTCGCCCTCGGTATGTCGACACTCCTCATCGGAACCGTCGTCGTCGGCATCTACGTATCGCCACCGGGGATGTCCTTCTACAAATGGTTGAAGTGCAAGAAGGGGTTCAAATTCGGGTCTGATTACCGGTCGGCACACAGGGGCGACTCGGGACGGATCACGAAGGACAGTATCTCGACTAACGGCGATCGTCGTGCCTTGGAGGATCTCACCCGTGTCGATGGGTTTGCACCACAATCCGATGCTGTGTGGCGATTCGATGGCGCTCTGGTTGGTGGTGTGAGTATTGATCCTGCCGAACTCTCGCTTGCCACACAGGCCGACTGGGAGACTGCCGCCGACGAGCTCGGGGACATCGTCAATTCCCTCAGCCACTCGGGAGAACTCCGAAACGGCTCGGTTAAAATCGATACTGAGGGTGTTAAGCGAAAATTCGGCGATCGACTGGGGGACACGGATGTCCGGAGTAACCCGAATCTCCAGCAGAACGTTTCGATGTACAAGGACAACCTCTCAAATCAGATGGAGTCGAAGAACGCCAGCATTCGCGGCTTCCAGATGCTTGCTCCGGTCACGATGGAGGAGGTCCAAATGCAGGGCCACCGGGTCCTCGGCCGTCTGGACGAGTTTCCTCTGGTCGGCTCCACAATCGCTTCATTGCTGGCCTCGAGGGATCTCACTGTCCCAGAGATTCGCTATCGACAAGAGCAGGTCATGAATGGTCGACGGAACTCTCTCAAGAAAAATCTCGCGGGCATCACTGGTTGCGATGCGGACCAACTCTCAATGGACGACTTGATTAGCGTCCTCGAGGAGTCGTGGACCGGCGAGCGCGTCGTAACTGAAGAACGGGACGACCGTTCACTCCCGCTGGTCACGATGTCTCGCGAATATACGGAAACGCAGGGCGACATGCGTTCGCCCGACCAGTTGGCCGATGACGAACTCGATCAGCAGATCATCTCCGATCTACAGCGGTCTGCTGGCACCATTGAAGACGTCCCGGAAGACAACGTCGACGAAGATCTCGGTACTGCTTCCGAACCGGAACTCTCGGATGAATCGCCTGGATCGACCGCGCCCGATGAGGCGAGTCTTGGCAAAGAGTATGATTCGATAGAAGAGGCTGCTGCGGCCCTTGTCGAGGAGATGGAGCAGTCGGACACAGCAACGGAGGCCGCGGATGCAGATGCGGAGACAAAAGAGGCAATGAGTTAATATGAGTGGAAAAATCGCACACCTGAAGGAAAAAGTATCGGACAAGTTCGACACGAGTGCGGACACTGGGTCCGTCGATGAGGCCCGAGAACACCAAGCGCGTGCTGTCGGCCCGTCGTCGGTCGCCTACGAACTAGGCGGGTGCCGGTCTGGCGAAGACTGGATCAAGCACCTCTGTATCACGTCGATGCCCTCGAAGATCGAACCGGGAATCATTGACCTGATCAATACGCACCCCAACACGGCTGTCGAACCCGTCATTCACTTCAATCCGGCTGACAGTCAGCAGATGGTCCAGAAGATCGACCGGTCGATTCAGAAGCTCAAAGTCAAACTCCGCCAGCAGCAGAAACAAGAGGATCCGGATATCGGCCTCACAAAACAGCAGATCGCAGAGCACCAGTTCATCCGCGATGAACTCAAGACGGGGTCACAGAAACTCTGGGATGTCGGCGTTTACATTCGCATTCGAGGCAAGTCGAGAGATGTCGTCACTAACGAGGCACGCTCGATCACTGACGAGCTCAACAAGAACGATATATCGATCCGAACGATCGACTACCAGAGCGACGACGCACTAACAAGCACGTCCCCGATCGCGAAGGACATGCTCGGTGGTGCGTCGGGAAAGATGCTTGGGGATGCCGTTGGTGCGATGTTCCCGTTTTCTGCGAGTACGCTTTACGAGCCCGATGGTGTCTTGATCGGGTACCACGCGGTTACTGACGAGCCGTTCGCCTTCGACCGCTGGAATCGTGAGGGGGGCTACAACGCACTCACTATCGGCGACCTCGGGTCAGGCAAGTCTTTTGGGACGATGATGATGTTGCTTCGACGGCTTGCGATGGATCCCGACACCATCCTCGTGATGATTGACCCGGTCAACGGCCTCGACAAACTCGCCCATGAAACTGGAGCAAAGCGCCTCCCTCTCGGTGGTGAGAACGCTGTCAACCCGATGGAGATCCAGCCAACGCCCATTCACGTTGTTGAGGAAGAGGGACTCAACCCGTTCAACCATTGGGCATCGACGACGCTGGGGTGGTTTGAGACGTTCTTCTCGCAGGCCGGCGGCTCTGACGGCGGTCTCACACGAGACGAGTGGACGGTTCTGCAGAAAGGGATCCGCAAGACCGCCTACCGGATGGAGATCAACGAAGATCCGAAGACCCACTCAAATCCGAGTCCAGCACCGCTCGATCTCCGCGAGACGCTTGGCATGATCGCCGACGATGCCGAGGGATTCTTCGCCCGAACGCCAGATGGCGAGTACAACTTCTCGAGTGACGATCGCGCATCGAACGTTCGCGATTCCGAGAAATGGGAAGACGCTGCTGCGGACCTTCACATGGCGATGGACTCGTTCGAGGGTGGAAACTTTGCCAATCTGGGGCGCCGCTCGAACATTGACCTCTCAGGCAAGTCCACGCTAATCGACGTGCAACAGGGCGGTTCAGATCGGGAGAAGGCCCTCCGACTCCAGGCTCCATTCAACGTGATCTACCAGCGCGCTAAGGCGTCGGACAAACGCATGGTCATTGCCATCGACGAGATCCACCGGCTGTTTGAGACGCCAAACAGTCTCGAGTGGCTCGAAAAGATTGTCCGCCACTCCCGACACTTCGACATCTCGTTGCATATGATCACCCAGCAGGCTCAGGACTTCTTTATCCATCCGAAGGCCGAGACGCTTGCGAACCTTACGTCACACAAGTTTATTCACAAAGAACCGGGCATCCACTTCGACGAGTATGGCGAGAAGCTGGGCCTCACTGAGAACGAGTGCGCCTTCGCCCGGAAGATGAACAAAGGGACGCCAAAGCGGGGATATTCACACTGTTTAGCTGATATCGACGACCACGGGACGTACCCGGTAAAGATCAAACCGTTAGCGGAGGAACTGCTCAAACTCGGCAAGGATCCGTCTGACAATGGAGGTGGTGATAATGCTTAATAATATGTCTACTGGAACAAATTCCAACGTGACAACTCAAAATAGTTCGGATGGTGCTGGTGAGACGGACGGGGATAGCCCCACAGCGACGCCGCCACACGACTATGACCTAAGCGTCATCCTCCGAACGATCGGGAATGCCAGCTCGACTTGCGAGTGCTGCGGGACGGTTGTCGACGGTACTTCTCTCGGCGATTGGATCATCGTCGACCTCGATGAGGTTGATTTCTCTGACGAGAGCCATGCCCTCGTCTGCCTCGACTGTCACGGGACCGAAGAGTGGGAGATGCGCGTTCGACAGAATCGCCGTGACCAACAGATCAACACCCGTCTTGATGAGGTGATTCACTGGGTCAGCCGTGGACCTGTTAAGACACTATTCGCTCGACGAGCTGCCGCTGGTATCGTCCTCCTCTTCGCTGCTACTGCCCTCACCACGATCATGACTGCATTCACATCTGGACTTGTTCCGACCCTGAACTACCTCGACACTGCTAATATCTCCGCTATTGTCCTCGCAGGCACGATCTTACTCGTGGGGAGCTACTGGCTTCACCTCCACGAACGCGAGAAAAATGATCATCGTGGGACGACTGTTCAGGAATTTAATTTCTCGGATGGCCCGTGGTCCGTTCTCGCGATCGCCAGCGCAGGGCTCGTTGGTGGGGCTCTGACGGTGCCACTCGCATCGACCAGCGGGCAGTTTGCGCTGGGGCTCTCGATGTACATCGCAAGCGGCATTATTGGGTTTACAAACCTCGAGACTGCCGTTCGTGCTGATCGGTGCTGCTCCCGAGTCGACTGGGTCCCCCGCTACGACCGCGAACTGTTCGTCCTTCGAATGAGCGTCGCTACAGGTATCGCATCGCTCGTAGTGGGCGTTACAGTGGGTGCACTTCTACCAATCATCTCCATCCCGGCCTACCTCTTCGCACGCAAGTGGTACGACCTCGGGCCTAACTGGGAACTACTCCAGCACAGCAGGGGTGGCGACGAATGAGCATCCTTTCCTGGGTCTCTTGGGGTGGTAAACCGACGAAACTTCTCGAGGATCGCATCGATCGGCTCTATCACGAAATCGAACATCCGAACCGCTTAGAGGTGCGGCCCTATGTCGATACTGCTGGTATGAGCGGCGGCGCAGACTTCCTTGAAGATATCTATAACACTGTCGGCACTGGTCGAAAAGGCGGGACCTTCAGTTTCGAATGGTGGTTCCGAGATCAATTGACTGCCCAGATCACTGCTGCCGACGAGGACCTTAGCGACATCCAGTCGTTGATCAACTCTAAGTACGCCAACAGCCGGATGGAGACGTACCAAGACCCACTCCCCGATGCCAAGGTCGGCGAGTGGGTGTTTACCTGCCGCGTCGAACCACAACTCGACGCCATCCACCCGATATCTTTCCGCGACTCGACCGGTGATCCATTGGATGGCGACCCGTATTCGTCGACACTCCCGAAGTTCGTCAACGAGAATGATGTCCGACTGATTGTTCAGGGCTGTGGCAAACCCATCTCGAGCAAGTGGTACAAGCGCGGACGGATCGGCGGCGACGGTGATCGAATCGCCGATTCGACCCGACAGGGCACGCTTTCAATCGGCTTGCGCCAAGAGACGACAAAGGTCGTGAAGTCTGACCTCAACGAAGACCTCGCGAAAGATATGCAAAAGCAGGTCTCCGATGAGACGTTTCGAACCAGTATCCGTCTCATGGCGATCGGCCCTGATAAATCGGATGTCCAAACCGCTCTTGAAAAGGCCGCTAAGTCCTTCTCAAAATACGACTACGCCAACAAGCAGAAACTTCGACCGACATACTTCAAGCACACTGGCAATATAAACGAGGCTGAAGATCTCGTCCGGCGGCGCGTTCGGAAACGCTCGCCCGTCGGCCGCTTCCTCCACGGAACGTCGAACGCATTCACGATCCAAGAATGGGAAGGGCTCTTCCACCTTCCGAACGGGTCAATTGAGGTCCCCGACGTGAAGTGGGCGACTCGCGAGTCGGGCCCTGGCGTCCCGCGGGAAAGCCACACGTTCCATTCCAATCTCGACCTCGGCGATTCTGAACCAGAGGTGGCGGACTAGTGGCGGCTGCCCCAACACAACCCTTGAGCCCTGATGACGGCCTCTACATCTGGGAAGAGGAGTCGACCGAGGCCGTCGAAGGGAATGAGACGCTCCGGTCACATGGAACCGACGAACACAGCAACGAGCAGGTCTTTGCCGGGTATCTCGCCCGTCAGATGATGCGGTCGCCGCGAGCTGACGCCGAGAGCCCCATCGCAGTCGGCGTCGGAACGCGTCGCGGTGGCCACGCCTCAATCGACCAGACGGACCTTCGCCAGCACACTGTCCTCTTCGGGAGCACGGGCTATGGGAAGTCGAACCTCATGATGAATGCCGGCCGGACGATCGCCGAGTCCGGCGACGGCATGATTTATATCGAACCCAAAGGCGACGGTGCAAAACGGTTCTACTCCATCCTCCCCGACCACCGGAAAGGCGACGTCGTATGGCTTGAGCCCGCCGGCACTCGGTCTGCCCAGACCGGGTTCAACTTCCTCGACCCTGGCGTTTCCCCGGACCACCCCGAATTTGAACTAATCGTCGAGAATATCCTTAACGACCTGGTGCAGATGCTCGGCGCGAGTAATTACTGGGGGCCGCTGATGGACGCGATCGCGGAGAACATCATCCGATTCGCCGCTCGCCACGACGCCGAGTTCACGATGATCGACCTGTACTTCATCCTCGCGGATCAGGAGAACCGCGAGCGCTACAGGGACATGGTCAACGCATCGGGCCACATCTTCCTCGCGCTGTTCGCCGATAAGCTCGCCGAGTACGATGATGACGACCTGGACGCGATCCGCAGGCGCTTCAAAAACTGGGTTGAGAACCCCATCGCGAGGCGCGTGTTCGCCCACCGGGGCAATACGATCAACCTTCAAGAGGTGATTGACGAGGGCAAGATCCTCATCGTGCGGATGAACAAAGAGGACGAGGGTATCAAAGAGATGGTTGGGACGGCCATCCTCCGCCGGACGTGGGCCGCCGCACGCGACCGGGATGGTGATAAGAGCTCGCGAGGGAGCGGCCCGGATAACTTCCATCTCCTTATGGACGAAGCTGATCTGCTGGCTCATGAGGGGTCCTCACTCCCGACGATGCTCTCGAAGGCGCGGACCTCGCGGCTCTGTTTATTCCTCTGTTGCCAGTATCCCGATCAACTCCCGCCTGAGATCGTCGGAGCACTCTTCAGCCAGTGCGATACGAAGATGTCCTTCTCCGTCGGCTCAGCCGACGCCTGCAAGGTCGTCGGGAAAAATCTTGGACTCAAGTGGGAAACACTCCGCGACGAAGAGGAATATCATGTCTGGATGAAGACTTCGGTCGGGCCGCCGGACCCATACCGTGTCTACGCACTCCCGCCATTCCCGCCAACGATCACTCAAACCGAAGCCGACCACCATATCGAGCGGATCGTCCGCCGAGACGGACATGAGCCAAAGTCCGACCAGCAACTCATGGACGAGCTACTCCTCAATCGCGGCGACGGGCAGCTCGACGGGGCCGGTGCGATCCTCGACGATAGCGGGAACCGAAAGTCGATGGCCGTCGCTGACATCGACCTTGACCGTGTCGAACGCCAGACCTGTAAGACAGTCCATGACGTCGCGATCGAGCACGGTGATGATGACGGCTTTGTCTCTGCCGATCTAATCCAACACCGCCTCATCGATAATCTGGGCGTCGATCGCGAAGACCTCGGCCACGAGTCCCAGGTGTGGGGTGTCCTCGACATGGTCGGCGACGACCTCGTTGAGCGAGAGAAGCGCGACGGTGAGGTCAAACTCAAGACGACGTCCCGTGGCATCACTCTCTTCAAGAAGATCAGCGGTTCGCCCGTTGACGGCAAGGGCGACCACCGCAAAGCGATCAAGGAACTCTACGACGCCCTCACTGACGCAGGCTTCGACACCGAGATCGAGCAACAGACCATCGGCCGATCCAGCGACGGGTTCGCGTCGATCGAGCGGGCCTTCAAGGATGCCGTTTCGTGGGACATCGTCACCCCGGAAGATTCACGCCAGGCCCGCGAACGGTTCATGGAGGAGAACCCCGAACTCGCTGCCCTCTCAGGAGGCAAGAACGTCCGCGTGGAGCTCGAAGACTCGACCGGCGAGTCCAGCCCCGGACAGACCCTTCGCCACCTCCACGACGCCATCGAGGACGGCGAACGATGTCTCTACGCCGCCCGTCCCGAGAAAGCATGGAAGGTCTACGATACGCTCACCGATCCGATGTACTGCCGCGAGGTCGACGAGAACGGGCGTCGGCGCTCGTACAATCTCGGAACAGTCACAGTCGACGGCGAGCCCATGCTCCGCGTCAAGGGCGGAAACGCGGTGTGGTGGTACGATCCCGACCCGGACGACGGATATCACTGGGTGCTCGAGGACACTGACGGGACGTCGATAGCGTCGTTCAAAACACGCGAAGACATCGACTCATCGGGTGCCATTGGGAAGTATCCCGCTCGCGAATCCGACTTTGAAGAAGGCGATCCCGAACGCGAGGAGTACGTCGCGGTTGGGGCACCGACCGAACTCGTGCCCGAGCCATCTCTCTCACGGGAACACTGGGCCGTCGTAATCGTTCCTGAAGGGACGACACGGGCAGCGGACCTTTCGCTCATCCATCACGGCGAGGCCGTCCCCTTCGACGACCTTGGCGATCTGGCGGATACTGAGGATCTCCTGTCGGCGAGTGAGGAACCTCTGCGGTACACGCCTACGTCCCTGGTTGAGGATGGAGACGACACCGCGGATAGTGCTGCTGAGGATGCACCGGACGATGAGACAACAGCCTCCGGCTCGGGTGGGTCTATCGGGGATAAGTTCGCCGATCTAGAATCCCGGCTCGAGTAACCCCGTCCTTCCACCCTGTGGACTTGACGAATTATCTGGACGGTTCGTAAGTATTATTGCCTATACTACCGTTCTCTTGACTGAGAAATGAACCCGACCACCCGGCGCCAATTCCTCACCGGGCTTGCCGGAGCGGCGGTGGTGGGCGTGGCGGGTTGTACTGTTGAGTATAACGGTCCTGGTGCGGGTCGGCTGCCGAGTGGTGGCGTCCCCGCCCTTCAAGACATCCAGCCCGGGGACGCGGACGTGCAGGCCGATACTGTCGAGCAACTCAAGCACCACGCCTCGCAAAACGACGGGCGGGTCGTTTGGCTCCCGTCGGAGAACCTCTACGACTTTTCCGGTACGACCCTTACCGTCACGGACGTTACGATCGCCTCGGGTCGGTCATCGTCTACTGGTGGAGCGACGATCCTCACAGAAGATGAAGGCACCTCGTCGCCTGCATGGGCTGGCGGCTCGAATGGAACTGGCCTCATCCGGATGGAGGATAATGCACGCATCACGGGCGTCGAGATCCGTGGACCGCATACGAGTGTTACAGAGCATCAGGCGATACCAGGGTACTTCCCGTTCGCTCCAGGGAGCGAAGCTGAGCGCGAGCGATGGCGCGAGGCACGGTTCGCCCGCGGTATTCACATCCAGGGCGACAACTGCCGTGTGGACAACTCCGAAGTGTGGGCCTTCTCAGTACAAGGGATTGCTGTCGGGGGTGAGGGGGCGGTTTCGAACGCAATTGTCGCGTACAGTCACGTCCACAACACAATGATGACATCATACGGCTACTGTGTCGACATTCGTCACGGCGATGTGACTGTTTATAAATCATACCTTGATGCCGCTCGTCACGCAATGTGTGGGTCGGGCCATGCCGACGCGAACTACTACGTTCTTGAGTCGACGATCGGGCCGTGGACCAGCTCGCATCCACTTGATATGCACCGTGTTGGGGAAAACGAGAGTGGGTCGTCGGACCCGTCCGATTCGAACTGGGAGCAACGAGCAGGGGGGACGATGCTCGTCCGCGGGAGTGATATCCTCGCCAAGCGAGTTCCAGATCTCCCCTTCATCAACCACAATCAGGGCGGTGGAACTCCCCACGCTCGGATTCGCGGCGTCCCACTCGACGGCTTTTACTTCGAGGACAACCGGTGTTCGCACCCCGGAATTGGTGCAGGAATCGAACAGAGTGGTGTCCCATCGCGCTATACGCGCGACGAACATGGGTTCGTCAACATCTATTCATCGGGCAACCAGTGGGCGAACCCGTTCGAGGCCGTCCAACAGATCCCATAGGGTTACGAGTAGTTCTGTGGCGTCGGGGTTACGCTCACTTCTGCGATATCTCCACGCAGATCGACTGGGCTTGCACGAGCTTCGACGGACTCTGTTCCTCTCGGCCCGAGCCCCTGAACGACTTTCAAGTCCAACCCGATCTCCTTACCCGCACTATCGAGATATATGACTTCGAGATCGACGCCATCAATCGTCGCGTCGGTCGTATTTGTCACCTTAATCTGGACAGTTACACTCCCGCTATCGTCAACTGTTGCATCAGTTACGACGGAGACGGATGATTCGTCGAGTTCCGTTACGTCGCGTTCTTCACTCTCATTGTACTGTTCTCGATCGATCTCAGTATCATTCTCGTCTGGGAGGGGATTCCGTTCGCCCTCGGATTCGTTTTCGGCCTCTGTCCGCTTATCCTCCTCTTTCTCGCCGGTTGCAGACTGCTCGTCTGTCTCTGGAGAGGTATCGTTCTCCGTGGGCTCGTCACTTCCTTCACTGGGCGCGCCCTCTTGGACTTGCTTCTGATCACTATCATCGCGCCACGGAAGCCACCCGAGACAGCCCGCCGTCCCGAGGGCGAGGCCCGTTGCACCGCCTGTCTTGAGGTACTGTCGACGGTTCATCCTTGTCCCGCCTCAACCCCGATCCACCAGGACACATCCCGCTTTGAACTTTGCTTCCGATTTATTTCCCCATCGTCGGCGAGCTGCTCGAGGTTGTAGAGGACCGTCCGTCGTGGCTCGCCGACCTCTTGGGCTAGTTCGCGCGTTGAGTAGGGTTCACAGACGACCATCACATCTAACAACCGCTCTTTAATATCGGACATGCTGGGCAGTCGACTCCATCCCATCTTAGTAGTTGCCAATGTGGGCAAGAAACAAGTACTTTGCCAACGTTGGCAATAGTGGGGTCAGACAATGCGAGGAACCTGCAACCTATGTGGCGGGCGTATGAAGAAGCAAATGATCAGAAAGCGAGAGAAGGACTACGTGACCGGCGAAACCGTTACCCGAAACGTCGGCGCGGAGTACGAGTGTACTAGCTGCGGACATACCTCTTCGTAACCTCTCGATAAACACACGCTTCTCGATTCAGTATCCGTCCGTCGAATCCGGCCGCAATATGTGTTACAACTGGGGTGACCTATTACTGTTGCCGCCCCACGCCCACAGTAGAGCCATCATCCCCGGTGGCTCGTGAAATCCTGGCCTGCTTCCCCTGGCGGCCTTCCAGACCACGCAACCCCATCCCCAAACGTTCGCCATCCCGGCCTCACGGCCAGAGTCCGTCCCCGAGCCGCCATGCGACGACGGGACGGATGACCTTCGACGGGCGCGCTACCGTGCGCGTCAGGTATAGCCCCGGGTCCGTCGCTTTTCTCGGCGGGCTCGGGGCCTCATATTCCACATCCATGTCATCAAGCACCAGCAGCCTCGGCGATATCGCCTCGATAACGGAATACGACACGTGCCGATACCGCCACTGCGAGGACTCCGATCCCGTCGACGAGACGGACTCAGAACCGTACTGCATGCCGGCCTGTCGACGACGGGCTGACGCAGCCGGGATCATGAACGACATCAAACACGATCCCCGGTTCTGTGCGAACTCGTTCCACCAGATCGGCGAGTACGTCGAGCAAGGTCGGGAGATCGGCTCGAGTAAAGTCCGGACGGCGGTCTGGTACGTCAATCTCCCCAACCGGCGCTACCCGGTCCGGACGAAGTCCCCAGCCGACCCGTACGCCTACTTCCGCGAGGACGGCAACCGAGAGCATCTCGACCCGATGCTCGTGCCGACGAAACATACCGAACGCGGGCCGGGCGATCGGCTCTCTCTGAGCGATCCACACCCCGATACGAACTATCAGACGGCCAAAGAGCCGACGAATACCCTCAACTGCGTCTGTGGCGTCGGCCATCACACGACGACTGTGCGCCCGATCCAGGGCGTCGAGGAGATGGTGGCGGGGTACGCACTGCGTCTCTCGGACGTGCTCGACGTCCTCTGCGAGGAGGGCGAGGCCCCACCACACGATCCGGACGTCCTCCTGGACGAGGTCCGCGCCCAGAAGACCGACCCGCAGAACCATACTCCTGATCAACACCGGTTCATCAACGCGATGGCCGAAGCCCTCCAGTTCGATTCCGATCCCGATTCCGACCATGAGCACGAACACGAACAGTAGTCTCGCTGAGTACCTCCACCGGACCGTTACGGCCGACCTCGGCGGTCGCCATGTCACCGGTCGCGTTACCGACGTCGACTATGGGCTCGCCTCACTGCGGGCTCCTGAGCGTGTAACACTCGAACGCGAGAACGGCACGACGATCGCCGTCTCGCCGAAGGACATCCTCGAATGACTCACACCTACTCGCAGGAGGTCACGATCACGTTCGATGCCGACCTGTTCAAACGATCGGTCGAGCAATCTCTTCGGGATCTCGAGGCACTGAGACCACTCGTCTCACCCGTCGACCTTCGCCGGATGCGTGACGAGCTGATCGATGCCTCGATCCGAGACGCGACAACCATCGACGGTGGCCACCGATCATGAGCTCACTCAAACACTGCGCGGAGTGCGATCGCGACCTCGAGCGCGACGAGGGCCCCTTTTGCGAGTCCTGCCAGTCGATGCAAGAGTCCTGACCCTCCCGGAGATGATCCACCACGGATCGTCCGTGGGTGTGTGATCCGTGTTACGTCCGGCGTTCTCTCGGCCAGCAAGATCGCCGAATCGACAAATCCACAATCCAACCCGGTTGTGGCCGAACTCGTCTGGCTGTGAAGGGCACGTCGATTGGCATCTGGTCGCGTGGTGAATCCACGATGCTGGCTCGACCATCGCCGATGGGCCCCATAGACTCCCCATTGGGAGTATGGCTCATCGGCTCTTTCAGTACACGAATCAATACCCGATGAGCCAGTACGACGAGCGCGATGACTGGGGCGCGTCGAGAGGTACGTACGGTCCTCGCGATTACCCACCTCGCCATCGCTCGCTCAAGCTCTATCACAAGATGACGAGCGAAGACGGCGTCACGATCTTCGACCCGAACGGCATCGGCGGGGATGAAGGGACGTGGATCGCTGCCCTCCCTGGCGTTGCGACGTCCCTTCCCGACGCTCGGTGACACCGCATTTCCGCTGTACCGTAACACCACCGTTACACCATGAGCCGACAACACTACTCCGTCGCCGGAGAGGCAGCCGAACGCTTCGAGAACCTACTCGACCGCCGTGAAGACGAGTCGGCCACCGAGCTACTCCACCGTGCCTGTGACCGCCTCGAGGAGCACCAGTCCGACGAAGCAACTGAAACTGGTACCGATGTAACGGAGTGTAACGGTCTACCGGAGACCGTCTTGACGACGGATGATATCCCCGACATCGTCGCCCAGACCTCGGACAAGTCAGCCAAAAAGGTCCTCAAGGGCATCGACGAGCTTCGATACTGATGATCTGCGAACAGTGCGGAGTGCATATCCGCAAGAAGTGGGCCGTCAGAATCGCTCAGAGCAACGACCGGCGGCATCGAGGCCCGCTGTACTTTTGCAATGACGACTGCCGGGAAGACTACCGGGAGTTCGCACCCGGGCGGGAGATCCGGTCGTACAATCGCTACGGTCTTGACGGGACTGCCGGCCACGGAGTTGAATACGGCGAGTCCCCTTCTAATGGCTGACCCGGATCTCATCGTGGCATACGCCATCGTCATGGTCGTTTGGGCGTTCGTAGTCCACGGCTTCGCGTGGTTCCTCGGCGAAGTCCCAGTCGCTAACTCCACCGAAACACCGAACTACATCTAACTAATCAGATGGGCTACACAGCAACCTGCAACAAGTGCGACGACAAATGCACGCCCGCACCGGGCCTCCTCGGGCAGTTCTCGCCACAGTTCTTCCGAACGACCGAGATCGGTGGCCGACTCGCCGAGATGGGCTACAGTGAGAGCACGACCATCACGCTCTGCGGTGAGTGCACCTACGAGCTGCTCATGGGTTGATGGTCGACCCACGCAAGACCTCCCGGGACGTCTTCTGGGAGAACCGAAACGGCAGCGAGTATCAGTGCCCGGGCTGTGGTCGCCCTCGAGAGGCCGTCGACGCGATCGAGGTCCACCACCGAGACCGAAACAAGCGCAACCCCGATCCGGATAACACGATGGGGCTGTGCTCGGACTGTCATCAAGGCGGCGAGCATGGCAACCGGCGCGGACTCAGCCCGAAACTAAAGGCCCCGATCCCGTTCGATACCGATCCGCCGACGCCAGAGATAGACAGTCCGGATACTTGACCCTGATACTTTCGAACCATGACTCAGACCAGTGATACCGAGGCGGCCGCAGAATCAAAGTTGGAGCATGACTACCCACGACTGGATCTGGTTTCAGTCCACGGGTTTCCCAAAGACTATCTCGTCGACCCGGGAACGCCCGTGTCGGATGACGAACAGATACCACCGTTTTCACTTCAGGGGCGGATCAAGTTTCTCGAGCGACTCGAACGGGAGCTAAAGGCGGCGTGGCGTTCCGGGCACGCATTTCTTACAGTTCCGGGATGGCGGTCGGTTGAGGGCCCGTATCCTGGGGAAGTTGTCAAGGCTCAATTCGTCCCGCATGACGACCCGGACCGATTCGACGGACCGTCTGGTGAACACTCAGTGACGTACCCGGTGCAGGAGATCGCGGACAGGACGCACTACTATCGCTCTGGAGGCGGCCGCAGCGACTCTTGTACTAACCTGCGTTGAACCGTGGGATACCCGCGTACGAACTCCTGTATACGAATTTTCATAATCCACGAAACAGACACACCTCATGGAGGACAATCGAAATTACGCCGACGAATGCGGCGATCACGGCGGGACAAACTCCCGTGGCGACCCATGCGGACGCGCCGCAGGGTGGGGGACGGACTTCGATTCGGGCAAGTGCCGCAAACACCGCGGGACGTCTCCCGACGGGTCGAGTCATGAAGGCAACCAGAACGCCGTTGGGAATCGAGGGGGGGATGGTGCGCCAGAAGGCAATGACCGGGCCGTAACCCACGGAGCGTATCGCGAGGGGTTCCTTGAGAACTACCTTACTGACGAGGAGGCCAGTCGCGTTGAGATCGTCGAGGAAATCCTCTCAACGCCCAAGGGATCGCAGAAACACGCTCGGATGATGGCTGGCGTCGCTCTCGAACAGTTCCGCCGATCGGGCGACGAGCGCTTCCTGCGCGAGTACCGGCAACTGTGCGACAAAGCGCAGATCTTCCCTGGCGAGGAGATGGAGCACAACCACCGACACGCCCACCAGCATCAACACGATCACGACTACGAGCTTGGCGAGCGGGAGCACTCCGCCCTCGACAGCATTACCGGCGGGCCTGACGAGATCGCGGTCGAGGCGGTCGAAGACACCTCTCGCTCGGGGGAGGATGGCTCAGACTCCGAAGACCAGGACTCTCCTGAGATTGGCTGGTAGTACTATCATGTCCGAAGAAACCCACACGGTGACGGACTACGATCCTGGCCCGTTCGAACGGTTCCCGCATATTCAGTACCGTTGTCAGTGCGGTGCCTCAACCATCGTCATCGGTTGGGAGATCGAGGCGGTTGTCTGCGATCGCTGTTCTGAGTTCATGGAGCACGGTACCGATCTCTACCACCCGCGATTTTCCACCCCCTGATGAGTACGACAGCACAGTCCCCGCTCGGGGAGTCCGATCGCGAGATTCTCGAGCACCTCGTCCGGAACAAGCCCCTTGCCCACCCACTGACGCTGGCCATTCGCGAGTCGGAGGTATTCGGCCACGAGCAGAGCCCCCCGCCGCACGTTCGGGAAATCTACGGGGCGATCCATCGAGCCTTTTCGGACAATCACCCCGACGCGCCGAAGACACTCGCCCGGATCGAGCCGCGTGGACACGCCAAATCGGAGTCGGGATCGGGCGTCACTCCAGTCTGGAAGGCGTTACAGGATCCGAACGTTCGGATCCTGATCATGATGTTGAACACGGAGGAAGCGAAGGGCAAGCTCCAGAAGTGTAAGGGATATCTCGAGGCGCTTGCCCCGAAGTACGGCCACAACATCATTGAATCCAACAAGACTCGTCTCACACTCGAGCGCGATGCTGACCATGCCGAGCCGACGATCCGCGCCGCTGGGTTCGATACGGGCGTTACGGGTGGGCGCTACGACTACATCATCTTCGACGACATCGTCGACCAGGCGGCCCAACGGACGGCCCATCGCCGCAAGACGATCGAGGAGGACTTCCTTGCACACCTCCGTCTCCGGGCAAGCGACGAGACGGTGTTCCTCACGTTGGGGACGCGCAAGCACTCGAAGGACATCTACCAGAACCTGATCGACGCCGGCGGGTGGAACACGACCGTCGAGCAGGCGATCGAAGACTGGTCTATCGTCGAGAACGGGGAGTACGATCTCATCACGATCGACGATGAGACGGGACAGCGTCGTCGCTACAACGCGTCGGAAATTGGCGCTCGCGGTCCGAACGAAACGATCATCGAGGCCGACCCACACCGACAGTGCCCCGTCCTGTGGCCTGAGCGCTGGCCGCTCGACGAGCTGCTCTTGGACCTCCACACTGGGTTCGGGCGTGACGAGAGCCGGCTGGTGTGGAAGCGGGAGATGCAGAACGACGCGAGCGCACTGACGGGCGCCGTCCTCTCGTCGGACATGCTCCACTGGACGGCGGCCCTCCCCGGCCGCCAGTCCGATTACGTCCGGTATGCTGGGCTCGACCTCGCAACGGAGAAGGACCCGGAGAAGGCGGCGTCAAATAACACGGACTACTTCGCGCTGTCGATCTACGCCCAGGACATCTCGACAGAAGCGATCTACCTTGAGGATATGGCTCGCAAGCGAGGCATGACGCTCACACAAGCGCTTGAGTGGGTCGACGGTCATCTCTCGGACTATAATCGGGTTGTAAAATGCCTCGTCGAGAGCAATCAGGCTCAGAGTTGGTTCACCCAACAGGGCCGCGAAAAACACGGTCTCCCGCTTGAAACGAGTCATAGCTCGGGTAACAAAGAAGACCGGATCATCAGCATGTCGCCGATGTTCGAGTCGGGCGATGTGAAGATCGTCGACCCACTTCGCAAGCGGGGCAAGCAACTCCCGATCTGGGATGGCTTCGAGGACGAGTTCGTTGCGTTCCCATCTGCTGACCATGATGACATGTTAGACGCTGCGGAGATCGGCCTCAGAAACTTCAGCGACGACGAAGGCGGGCAGAAAAAGGAAACGCGGGTCTACAGCATCGGGTTTTAATCCATGAGTGACAGCACTGATAACGAACGTTCGGCTCCCGGCGCACATCGTCGGAGCGGTGATGCCGATGTCGATATCCTTGATCAGCGCTCGCAGCTCGCCGAGCAGGGACGAGCCGTTGCCACGCTTGCAGCCGCGCGGAACGGGACTGACGCGCCGGAGTTAGACGATACGACGGCATCCGCTCTCGGGCAGTACATGGCGAATCAGTCCGTCCGAGGAGCACGGCGTGCTCGCCGGCAGCAGATGGCCCAGTTCGGGATTCGGGGTGCGCTGGGGGTGGGCCGATCTCATCGTGGCCGACGGGACTACTGGGACGTGTTCGGGTATCCCGACCCACGCAACCAGTCCGCCGAAGATTACGAACTCCGGGCACGCGTACAGCCCGAAGCACGAATCATCACCGAGGCCCCCGTCCGGGCGACATGGAAGCGCCCGCCGATCATCCGCGATACGGGGCGGGCCGACGGCGACGATCCTACCCAGTTCGAACAAGACGTTCAACAGCTGCTCGACGGTTCGACCGAGGATCGCGATCCCAATGCCGAGCGCGCTGGGTTGAACACGTACTGGTCATGGGCTGATCGAGCTCAGCGTCCTGTGCAGTATGGCCTGCTTTTCACAGGCTATCGCGACGGGCGGAAAATGAGTCAACCCGTTAACGCCAACAACATCAACGGGCCGGACGATATCGCCTACTGTAACGTTTTCAGCCAGTCAGACGTGACGAATTGGGCAGTCGCGGGTGACTTCGATAAGGGTGAGCCAGCTCGGGATGGTATCGAGCGCCCCGACAAGCCGATTCTCTATGAGATCACGTTCGAGACGTCGAAACCTGATGGCTCGATTGATGAGGACAAGCGAATCGTCCATTACTCCCGGCTCCAACATATCATCGAGCGGCCTGACCGTTCGGAGTATCTGGGCGAGGGGTGTCTCGAACCGATCCTCCACGCCCTGATCGACTTCGAGAAGGTGCGTGGGAGTTCCGCCGAGGCTCACTACGGGAACGTCGACCGGAAATTCATCGGTATGGGATCGGAAGAGGGATCGCTCGGGTCCGATCGCGAAGAGGTAATCGAGCAGTTCGACGAGCAGATGCGCGAGATGACCGACGGGATGCGAACGACCGCGTACGGCGAGAACCTCGACATCAAAGAGATCTCCGGCGAGTCGGTCGATCCGTCTCCGCTGCTCGACTCACTCTACGACACGCTTGCGGGTGTCTCACAACAGCCCCAGCGGATCATGAAAGGGTCCGAACGCGGCGAGCTCGCGAGTTCGCAGGATGAATCAAACTGGCTCTCGCGTATGTCCGAGCGCCAAGAGCAAGTCGCGGCAAAGCGCTTTGTCATCCCAACGATCGACGACTATATCGCATACGGCGCGGTCGCCGAACCCGAGGGTGGTCCGAGTGGGTATCTCGTCAACTGGCGCTCGTTGTTCGAACTGACGGACCTCGAGAAAGCGGAAATGACGCACACCCTCTCACAGGCCCTGAAGAACATCCACGATACGGTAGCGATGGGGGCTGACGAAGAGGCGGCCTATCGGGCCGTTGGGCTGTCTCCGCCGGATGCGGACGGTGAGCGTGGGTCTGGGCGCTTCGATCGCGACATGGCCTACAACATCGACGAGGACGACCCAGAAGTGCAGGCGGCATTCGATGCGATTCAATCAACCAACGAGGGTCAGACTGATGACTGATATCACGCCCGCGACCGATGACGAGCGCGCACAGACTCCGGAAGAACTCCGTCCTGACAGCGATGAGGACGACGAAGACGAACAAGAGAGCGACGGATGAGCGGCGACGACCCACGATCGGTAAGCTACGACGGGCTGCCCGAATCGGTAAAAAACAGTAACGGCGAGGTGCCCGCATGAACTACGA
Source organism: Halalkalicoccus jeotgali B3 (assembly GCF_000196895.1). Lineage (NCBI taxonomy): Archaea > Methanobacteriati > Methanobacteriota > Halobacteria > Halobacteriales > Halalkalicoccaceae > Halalkalicoccus > Halalkalicoccus jeotgali. Next base: position 1,032,280 of record NC_014297.1, on the reverse strand, counting down.
TTATGACCGCGACGCCGCCGTTGCCATTCTCGAGGATCTCGCATCAATCCGACTCAGTGGCCCGACAACACTTACGACCACCACATGGAATGACGGCGACTTCGAAGTCGAGGCGTACCACACGATCGACGCCACCTACCCCTTCGAAGCGGAAGCACGGGGTGGGGCAAAGGGGTGTCCGTTCTATCGAGAACGTCTCATCTTCTCGACGGTCGGTGAGTCTGAGGGGTGGATTCGACACGAGGTCGTTCGGCGTCGATGTGGTGAGACTGGCAATACGGTCATCCATTCCGATCAGTTCAGCGGCTACACAGCGAACTGGCCCGAACCACTCAAGCCAAACGAAGAGTCAGAGAATGGCCCGCGGAGTCCGTACCAAGGCCGGTTCGCCTAACGTCGTCACATCCCATCCCTGATGAGTAGTACCACGTCTCAGTCGGACGTCTTCGAAGCGGGCTCAACGCTTCATCCGAACCAGGACGCTCGAAGCGAGGACCCGACGGGGACGAAGACAGCCCGAAAGAACGCCACTGGTACGTTCAACAACCGATGGGCGACTGTCCGAGGGATCCTTCGCGAGACACTCGAACGCAACGATGCCCTCCGGCTCCGCGACATCGATCATGGCCCCGAGCGGTCGGTCGCGCCCGGCACACTTCGCCCGGACGTAATCGATGACTTCGGTACTGAGTCGAACGCCGACCGACTCTCACGATTCTCCGAGTGGTTCCGTGCCGTCCTTGACGAGCACGTTCTCGAGCCGCTTGATGAAGAGCGTGTCAAAGAGGGGGGCCATTACACTGCAGCGATGGTCGCTGCGGCGTACGCTCGTGGCCTCTCGCTCGCGAATCACGATCTGCGTCAGTCGTCACTTCCCGATCCGAATACTGGCGATGACGGGGATGAAAACCCGAGCGACCTGGTTGGGCGCGATCGCCATCAGGATGCGCTAAAACAAGAGCGCACTCAGATTTATGGTGACGTAAATCGGGCAGTCAATGAGACGCATACGCAGGCCCAGCGCACCCTCTCGGAGGATCTCTCGCTTGCGGCTGCTGGCGGGATCACAATCCGCGAGCTCACGAATCAGGTCGTCGGCCGAGTCAACGCTGTCGGCCAAACCAGTACGGAGACGTCGGCTCATACTCGGATCGTCGAGTCAGTCAATACGGCTGTCATCGAGCGTGGAGCCGAAGTCGGCGTCGAAGAAGTCGGCGTTTCGATCGAGTACGACATCGAGGACGACGATCCTGAATACGAGTACACGACCGCCGGAGACCTCAGAGTTTGTGGCAGGTGTTCGCCATACGAGGGGACATCGTGGACGCTAACTGAGATCCGGACGGGCGTGGGCCCGAACCCACCCTTACACCCTCGGTGTAGATGTAGAGTGGTTTTGACAGGTTAGATCAATTCAGCAATGCAACTCTGTACCAATAGCATCGACGTTGAGACCGTCCGTGAAGAAGAACGAAACGGACGTGAGTACCTCGTCGCGAACGTAACGGTCGCCCGACCGATGAGCCTCAACGGGGGATACGTCCCTGATGAGGCGTTCGCTGAGAGCGTTCCGGGGTGGAACCACGTTCCATTGCCGATCGGCCACCCGGTCGATGTCCACGGCAACTACATCACCGCCCGCCTCCCGGAAGTCATCGACAACGCCGTCACAGGTTCGTTGTACTACGCCTCGTATGACACCGACGAGCGCGAACTGAACGGTGATCTGTGGGTCGATGTCGAGCAAACTGAGACACTCGGGGTGTACGGCGAGCGCATTATCGAGATCCTCGAAGATGGCGACGAGCTCGAAGTGTCGTCGGCATATCGGGGCGACCCCGGCACACCAGGCGTCTACGAGGGCGTCGATGGTGAATCGTACCGCGATGAAGTGAAAGTCAACCTCCGTCCGGATCACGTCGCGCTGTTGCCTGATGATCTGGGCCCCGGAAAGTGCTCGTGCTCAGATGGGTGTGGTGTTGATGCATCTGACGGCATCGTCGAGAACGCACTGGCGACGGTCGACGAATCCGAGACGCCGGTCACGAATACGATCGGCGTGTCGGGGCATACACCACCATCGGCCGGGCCAGAAGGTGTTCCCGGCGCGGGCTACTGCGTCAACGGACAACCGGGCCGATCGGCCGATCGCGTGTTCGTCAACATGCGCCCACCAGAGGGCGGACGTGATCGGCCATCTACGCCCCAATCCAGCGAGGAGGGAGATTATGATATGGAGCTAAATCAATCCGAAGACGACCGCGTCCGCTGGGAGGCGGAGAACACAGACGAGACGCGGTATGGTATCGTAGCCGACGAACTCGACGATGACGATGAGTCTGTCCTCGTCGCCGTTTACGAGCAAGTCCCGACAGACGATGATGACGATAGCGTCGAGTGGGAAAACACCGACGAAGAGGAAACGGTCCTCGAGGAGAACCTCACTGTCATCGAGGAGTTCCCATCGGAGCAAATCGATTCGAACGGTGTGACTACTAACGGCAATCGATCGAGTACGTCAATACAGGGGAATATCCTCTCCGAGGCGCGCACCCCGGAGTACGACGAGACGATGTCCGTTGCAGCAGCGGACGCCGAAGGCCTCGAATCCTGGGAGTTGTGGTGGGGCCTCGATGAGTACCTTGAGGCATGGGCTGACGCGACCGATGCGGACTATCAGGGCGATCCTTACTCCGCACTGAGCGAAGTGCCGGACGGAGCTCGGGGGTGGATTGCCCGGAAGTCACTACTGGGCAATCCCGACGCCGAGACTGAGGACAACCTTCTGATGGGCGCGGTGGTCAGCCCCGACGGCGTTCTTCATGAGGAGCTTCTCGAGGACGTCCTCGGGACGACTGGCTCTCGGTGGACCATCCCCGATGAGCAACGCGAGTCCGCCCGCGAGGTAGCTCGGCAGTTACTTGTCGATGAGTTCGGCCACGACTTCGAGGACGGTGACAGCACGGCCGATGTGGACGCCAATGAGGCAGCCGGCATCCTTCACTCGGTGGGGTCGCTACTCCAGCGGGCGGGCCTCAATAGCAGTCGAGGGGGTGGTGACACTGCCTGTGATTGCAACACGGGAACGCATGAGGAGTGTCACTGCAGCGCGAACGGCCGGGAGACGAAGGCAATCAACTCAGCGAATACGAACACGAGCAGCACAACAATGGGAGACGATATTACTGACGACGACTACGAGCGCATCGCAAATGCGACGGAGTTTAGCTCCGAGCAACTCCGTCGGATGGATAGCAACCAACTCGAGAGCCTCAACACTCTCGTCGAGAACGCTGCGGAAGCCTCTGAAGAGGGCGGCGATGGGGGTACCGACACCGACGACGTTGACGTCAACTCAGACATCGACGCCCTGCCTGACGCGTTCCAGGACGAGCTCTCCGATCTCCGCCAGACGGTCAATGCCCAGCAGGAGGTCATCGACGAGCTGAACGCCAACCGCGACGCGAACGAGCAGCGCCGTCGCAAGCAGGCGACGGACGTCATTCAGGCGAACTCGAATCGCTACTCCGACGAGCAACTCGACGAGATGGACACTGAAGTACTCGAGACGACGGCGAACGCACTTCAGGAAGCCACCAGCGCTGCGGACTGGGGCGGGCTCAACGAACCGTTCCCCTCCGATATCGACGGCAACGCCGACGAGGACGAGGGAACGACGAGTACTGGCGGGAGTTTTGCCGAATACGCCGCCAACCAGAAGGCGGAATCGAGCGACTGAGTCGATTCGCGACTGACTGCGATACTCAACACAGGTACACGTAGATGCCATTCAAATCTCCGAATCCGAACGCAGAGACGTACAGCCCCCACACCGCCATCCTCCGCGGCATGGACGAAATCGAAGTCGACGACCTTCCCGCGGCCGAAGACATTCGGCCAGGGGCACTTGTCGAGCGAAACGGCGACGAGCTCCAGAACCACTCCGAAGACGGCGGCCCGGCATCGCCGATGTTCGCCGTCGAAAAGCGCGACTGGGGAATGCTCGCCGACGATACCGATATCTTCGCGAACGAACTCTCGACGGTCAACAACGCAACTCACTTTGCGGGTGATACCGCGCTGTTCGCCGGGTTCGATAAGCTCCACCGTGTGTGGGGCCTTCTCGCCGACGGCAACACGGTTGAAGAGGACGATCTCCTCGTTTCGAACGGTGACGGGACGTTCCGTTCGATCGACAGCGGCGGTGGCGAGACTGCAGAGAACGCGATCGTTCGCGCCCTCGAAGGCGTTGACACGAGTGGGGAGTCAGACGGCCCCAACCGAATCCGTCTGGAGGTGATGATGTAAATGAGCACTCAGGACTACTACATGAATGACGGGCAGACAGGACTCGATGGACAGGGACTCAATCAGACCGCCAAGGGGCAGATGGGCGGCAGCGTTCGAGACCAGCTCAACGCCAACTCGGCCGAAGAACGCGACGAACTTCGCGTCAATGCATCGTCGCTCCCGCCGGCCATCCTCGACTCGATCGACGATACGGTCATGGCCCCGATGTACGACAACCTCGTCCTCGTGCAGTTGTTCGAGGAGGCGGAGCTGACCCACGACCTCCAGTGGTGGGAGACCGAAACCTCGTGGGGGATCCGTGGGCGGATGAATGAGGCCGAGCACTCTTCGGATCTCATGACTCGCAGCGAAGAGGGCGCACTCGCACAGGGTCGTGAAGGGATTGCCGTGCCCTACACGATCAAGGACTACCGCATCCCACAGGCCCAGATCGAGAAGGCGATCGCCTACGGCACGGACATCGAGGCACAGTACGCCGAAGGTGCGGGCGAGAGCGCGTCCGAGCTCCTCGAAGACACGATGCTCTACGGGTCGCGCATCCAGTTGACGACCCAGCAGGGCTACACGCTTGGCTGCCCTGGTATGCTGAACGTCGAAGGGCGGCTTCAGCAGCCCACGTCCGGGACGTGGGACGATGGTCCGACGGCGAAGAACGACGTCCTCGAAGGCATCGGTCAGCTGAAAGACCGGAAGTACTACGCTGAGGGGTCGGGCATGTGGCTGCTCACTGCGACGAAGCAGGACACGTACTTCAACCGCGATTACGAGACCACCGCAATCAACGACACCTCGACCCGGGATCGTCTCGAGGAAATCTCGGATCTTGACCGAATCGTCCACGTTCCGCGGATGCCCGACGGCGAGGCGGTCCTGTTCAAGCCCAGTCCGCAGGTCATCGACATGGCGCGTCTTCCCGACGGCCCACTCAACCTCTCGTGGGATAGCCATGGTGGCGTCGTGAACCAGTTCAAACTCTACCACCTGCTCGCGCCCAGGATCAAGCACAACCAGGACGGCAACACCGGCATCGTTCACTTCGCTGGTGCCGGTACTGATTCGGAGGCCTGATAGCGCATGGCAGATGATACGCAGGAATATCAGGTCCTGAACGAGCCCATCGCCGGTACCCAACCTGGCGAAACAATCGAACTCTCGCCGGACGTGGCAAGTGCGTTCGAGGATAATCTGCACCCTGCGGACGAAGACCTGCCCGATGACGAGTTCCGCTCGCAGGTCGTTGGTGGCAATGGCGGTCCGTCGACTCTTGCCGATCAGCCCGGTCCCGTCGAGGCGGGGGAGTATCGTGTCCACCGAACTCCGATTGGCGACGCCCAACCCGGCGACATCGAGCACTTCGAAGCGGGGATCGCTCGGGCGTTCGCCGACAACCTCCTCCCCACCGACGGAGACGAAGATCCGGAAAGTGAGTCCGGGACTACCGACACCGAGACTAGCACCGATGCCGACGATGGAACCAACCCCGAGGATTCCGGTTCAGAGAAGAGTTTCGACTCACCCGAAGAGTTTCTCGACCAAACGATTCCGGAGATCAAATCCGATCTCGAAGTAGCTGACCTCACCGACGAGCAGCTCGAAACCCTTCGGGAAACTGAGGCCGGCGGGGATGACCGCGACGGCGTGAAAAACGCGATCGGCGACTATCTCGCTGAGTAGTCCGACTGACTATGTCTTCGAACGGCGGTGATGGCACCGATCGTGTAAGTGCCGTCCATTACGAACTCGGCGATACTGAGCAGAATCTCGACGCGGGCCTGATCGAGTACCACCTGTCGCGAGCGGTTCGATTCGTCGAAAAGCGGAGCGTTGAATCAGCCGATGCTGCGGATGTTGATGAGGCGATCGCCATTGAGGCGGCATGGCGCGTCATCACTTCGGACAAACAGGCATTCCTCGACGCGAAGGGCGCTGCAGATGTCGACAAGAGCTGGGATGTCGGGGAGTTCATCGACCGGCTTTCAAATCGGCGAGATGAAATCCTCGACGAGATTACGGGAGATAACACCCCCTCGCTTCATTCTGTTGGCGATCGTCGGACGTGCAGGACGCCCCGCCGGTTTTGAGACCACATGGATCATACATGCCACTAACAGACGACCATCCACTGAGCGGCACGCACGAACAGGCCGGCGAGGCACTGCGCGATCGCCTCACCGAAACAGACCACACCGTCGACGACCTCCGCGAGGCGATCGACACTGGCGAGTACACCGCCGAGCAGTTGCGGACCTTCCGGCGCGTCGAGATGCGCCGCGATGACCCCCGGAGCACGGCACTCGACGCGCTCGACGAGGAACTCGACGTCCTCACCTCGGGCCCGGATCTCGCGACCGAAGAGCCCGACCTCACGCCGGCTGACGTCAACAGTTCGAGCGCGTCGCCGGCCATGCAACGAGCCGGACAAGGCGCAGGCGCGACTGAAGCAGGGCTCGAGGGAGTCGACCTCCCCGATCCGTACGCCAGCGGCGCACCTGAAACGCTCCGGATCTTCGTCCCGACAGCGATGGGGGTCGCCGGCGAGTTCTACCCGGATAAGGGAACGTACGACGTGCCCTACCGGACCGATCCCAACGGCGGTGATGATACCCGTGGGATGCAGGTCAAACTGAGTCTGGAGTCGGAGAACAATCCGGCCCGACTCTCCCGGCGCGACCCGCACCACCCCGAGTACGACCCGGACGGCTAATCGCCCATGCCAGTCAACCGATCCGACAACCTCCGAGAGGCCGAGACGGCGATCGTCGCGGCCTTCTCGACGGGGCTACTGGAGGCCGCCCGATCGGAACTCGAACGGATCGAACGCAACTGGGACCAGGACAAAGACGCTCTCGGGCGGTCATGGACGCCGCTGGCCGAGTCGACGATTCGGAAGAAGGGGCACAGTCGGATCCTTCGCGAGAGCGGCAGCATGCGACAGAGCGGGTTCGTGAGTCGGTCGGGGCCTAACGCTGTCACGTTGGGCATCGCCGATCCGAAGATCCAGATACACGAATGGGGGACCGAAGACATCCCACCGCGGAAGGTCCTGGGTCCGGCGAAGACACACCTCCGGGCCGGACATCTGCGGTCAGTCCTCACGAAGCGCATCGCGAAGGCGATCCTGGCGCTGAAGTTCGGCATGGCGATCCGGTAGATCATGTCCTGGCACGCCTCCACCGACGCTGGCCCGTGGAATGACTCACTGGCCGGCGTCATCGACGATCCCGATTTTACTCGGCCGGTCGTCTGGCGTCCGGGCGAGGCCGTCGATAGCGATACCGATGGCTCGACCGACTACGAGTTCGGCGATCCCGTCGAGATGGAACTACTCATCGTCTCGCCGGAGGTCTCGCCGTTCGACCGGGCCGTCGAGGGGCCCGACGAGGACGTCGAGTATGCACTGTGTGCGATGCTCGAGCGAGGAATCACTCGGGGCGACCGGCTGGCGTTCGACGACGCCCGTGACGAATCGCCGGGTCTCTATCGCGTCGGCACGCCGGAAGTGACGGACTTCGACGGCGATCGGATCGCGTGGTACGCACTGACGGCCGACGAGCGGGGCGACAGTAGCGACGAAGAGAGTGGCGGCTACCCCGTCCGATAGACCTGATAGCATGCTCGACCAGCCAACACGCGAGACGATCCGGAGGTCGCTACCGGAGGTCTACTGGGTCGATATCGATCACCCTGACGAGGGGATCTCGCAGACGGCAATCCAGCCCCAGCTCCGATGGCACTATCAGAGCTTCGACCGGCCCGAGCCGCCGTACGAGTCGGTCACGATGTCTCTCGATCCGACCGGCGTTCTCGAAGAAGAGCAGACGATCGATCGGGAGCGCTCACGCGAAGTGTTCGATCCCGAGGGCGTCGAGGAGGGGCACGCTCACGGTGCGGTCACGAAGGGATACGACGTCTACGACGTCCTCAACCTGATCGTGACTGCCCGGGGGAACGCGACGATCGCGGGCGAGCAGTACACTCCCAACGATCGGGCATCAGCACTGGCGGATGCGGTCAAATCGTTCCTGATCGAGCGCTGGCCATCGCGTCCGCTTGATCACTTCGACTCAGATGGTGCTCCGCTCGATCCCGACGACCCGTCGCTCCCCGCACAGTACGCCGACGAGATCGACCCGGAGATAACGGTTCGTCCGATCCCGGGGCGGGGGCCCAAGGACGTCACCGACCAGGTCGACGCCGCGGGCGCACAGTACGACGCCGCGGTCGAACTGGCATATGCCGACGAGTGGACCGAGTATCGCTACCTCGTGAGTGAGGCGGGTGTCCATCCGACGCCGGCCATCGACGGCGAGGAGATCGAACCGTACGACACGAAGTGAGCAGTCCAATGCAGAGAACCATCATCGCCGCGAGCTGCGGCACGATCACAGACAGGAGACACAACTGACAGATGCCACGCATCGATAACGCAGTTTCATTCACCGTTGAGGAAGAGTTCGCGGCGAGTCCGCGAGATACCCTGCAGGAGGTCGCACTGATCGGCAGTGCGCCGACTGCAGAGGAACCGACGGCAGGCTTCAACAGCCTGTCACACTACACCGACGCCAGCGCGGTCGCCGATGACTTCGGCGAGGATAGCGACGTCCACACTGCCGCGATGGAGGTCTTCGGCGAAGGCACGGAGATGCTCCGTGCGATGGTCCTCGAGGCCAGCGAGCACACCGAGACGTTCGGCGCTGCCGAAGCGACCGACACCGCTCAGGTCGAGAACACGCCGATCACCGGCCTCGAGGACGTCACCGTCACTATCGACGATACTGATGCCGAGGTCGTCGACGTGATTAGTGCCCCGCCGGACATCACGGAGGCCGAGGAGCGTCGCGAGGAGTCCGTCGACGCCCCACCACTGGCCGCGCTCAACCGTGATACCGGCGAACTGACCACCGACACCGAGACGTCCGGAACCGGCACTGGAATCGAGATCACCTACTCGACACTCCCGTGGCGTGACGCGTTCGACGAACTCGAGAGCGTCACGGTCGACATCATCGATCTCGCGAACCACCGGTATGGCTATCACTCGATCGGGGACATGGACGAACTCGGCCCGTGGATGGACGCCGAGGAGGTCATGCGAGTGCAGCCGTACGTCAACGGCCAGACGTTCGACCGGCCCGAGGAGGGGCTCGCGCTCGCCCATGAGGTCGGTGGCTACGCCCCCTCGAAGTGGGTCCTACCGATGGCGAACGAATCGCCGACCGATGGCCTCGGCGGTCGGATCGCGGGGCTCTACTCGACGAACGATGTCGACTACAACATCATCTACAAGTCGATCGCTGCGAGCGTGCCGAACAACACGCGGTACACTCGCCTGATCGGCGATGTGGGTCTCTCGGGCACCTTCGAAGGTGGTGACGAGGGAAGCGGCCCGTCGAACGTCCTCGAGGACGACGGCGGTGTGTACGCGACGAACTCGCTCACGACGGCCGGGATCGAAGACGACTATCGCTACCTCGACCGGACGCGACGCGTCGCCTACGCGAAGAACCGTGCGAAGCTCGCACTGCAGGACTTGCTCCGATCCGACGATCGGTCGTTCGATCAGTACACGAAGACCGATATCGAGCAGGCCATCGAAGAGGAGTTCGCCGACGCCATCGGTGGGCGTAACGCGATGTTCACCTCGGTCGGACACAACGTCCCCGAGCCCGAAGACACGGCTCGCGAAGAGCGGGCCAATCGAATCTGGGAGAACATCGAGCTGCTGATCAACCTGAACGAGCCCGTCCACCGCATGAGCGGGACGATCCGGGCCACGCTGTAACTGACTGGAGGATTCACCAATGTCAATCAAACAAACCCCGAGCGGACAGTCCACTCGCGTCGCCGTCGAAGAAGCAACCGGGAACGTCCTTGGCGTCCCGCTCATTCGTTTTTCGGGCTTCGATTTCGAGATCGAGGACCCGAGCGAGCGCGAGCGAGCTATTGAGGGCGACACCGTCCACTACGATCGCCCGGTCGACCCCAGCGGGTCGTTCAGCCTCTATCCAACGTCGCCGAGCGTCTCGGCGATGTATGAGGCGATTCTCGCCCGCAAGATCGGGAGTGTGGCCTACACACTCCCCGACGATGACACGAAGGGCAGGCATGCAGTAACGGGCGTTCGCTTCACGAACGTCTCCCAGGACGAGCTCGACACCGGGTATCTCTACACCGGCGACTGGGAAGGCGACTTCGTGATCTGAGGCGTCCCGCCTCAGGCGACGACCTGCCGGCCCGAGAGCGCACACTTTTTCGTACCGCATCCACACCGCATTTCGGATGCACGACACCCATCATGCCAGACGATACGCACCCTCGCGATCGCGACGATCACCAAGACGAACAGTCTCGCTCACAGTCGAGCGACGAACAGCCGTTCAGCGGGATCGAGACCGAGATCGGGGACAGAGATCAGAATCAGCGTCAGGATCAGGACCCCATCCCGGACACGAGTGGAGCATCCAGCCCAGCGTCATCGACCGAGAACGACGACTCGGCAGTCGCTCGCCTCCGAGAGATGCACGCCGAGTCGGATGGGGCTGTCGAGGATTCGATCGGAATCCCCGATCATCTCCGCGGGAAGCATCCGATGGATATCACACTCGATGACCTCGACCATCCCGAGATATCCAAGGAGGCTCGCGAAGAGGCGATCAACACACTCACCCACCTGCAAGAGGAGCTCGAGGCTCGGCACGAAGGGGAGGACGACACTACTGCGGACGGCGCAGAGGGCCAGCCTCGCACTCATCACGAACTCGAAACCGACCACGAGGAGGTCAACCTCAACACCGTCCTCAGAGTCGTGACCGGGCGCTCTGATCGCACCCCGACCGTCGAGCAAGTGCGCGACGCCTACCGGAACGACGAGATCTCCGAAGCGGAGATGGAGGCCGTCCTTCCCGAGGCGATTCGGGGCGAGAACCAGCCCGTAACGGACGAGACGGCCGAGTCTAACCCTGCCCCCTCGGAGAGTGCCACGGCGTCACACCAGTCGAGCACGGGCGCACACGAGCCGATGACGGACGCTGACGAGTCGAGCCTGGAGTCGGAGCCGACACTCGAGAGCACCGACCTCCTGAACGACGACGGTGAGTTCCCCTGGGAAGAAGAGGAGGTTATCAGCGATGCGTCGAAGGTCGGCGAACGCGATGTCCTCAAATTCGGCTACAAGGGCGTCCCGTTCGACGTCTGGGAGCCTGAGGACAAGCAGCAGTACGAGGACAAGCTCGGGTTGCTTGAGAACTTCCAGGATCTCGATAGTGGCAAGCAAGAGGCCCAGGCGCGGCGCTTCGCCCGCGAACTCGCTGACGACCTCCTCGAGATCGACGGTCACCCACACCAAGCCGTCTACCAAGTCGAGCATCCCGACCGGGGCAACCTCGTGATCGCCGACGAGGACGGGTCGAAGGGGCTGGCGAGCCACCCGAACGCCACCCCGATCTGGGATGCCATGAGCTGGTACGATCGCATGATGATCGGCCAGCGCATGGGCCAGTTCGTCCACGGCGACGCCAAATTTCGACAGAGGCGCCGCTAAGGAGTATGCCGATTCGCCGACCGGGCGCCGTCGGCTCATCATCGCGGAGCAAGAGTGGAATAACTACACCTACGAGGACGTCCTCCGCTGGTCACGCGATCGCGTGGATTTCTACCTCATCAACATGAACAGCCTGAACGAATGGCGTGAGGAGGAACGCGAGCGGGCCGAAGAGCGGGCGAAGTACGGCGAGAAGCCCGATCACCTCACCGACGAGGAGTGGGGCCTCTTGCCCGAGCAGATCAAAGAGGACGTCGCGAAGGGGCGGGCGGACGACCGCGAACTCGAGTTGTTCCTCGAGCGGGCGAAAGAACAACAAAACAACACATGAGCGAGCAAACGACACCGGACTACGAGTACGACGGCGACGGCGAGGATCGCGAAGACCTCGGCCCCGGCGAGCAGGTTGACACCGAACTCTTCAGCGAAGTCGAAGAGGACAGTGACTACGAGGTGATCGCCGAGTCGTGGATCGGCGAGCCGGCCCGGACGGAGTTCCGAATCCATCCGATTGATGGCGGCGAGCCAAAGCGCTTCGTGTTCGCCGAGCCCGATTCCGAGGAGACGATGAACCAGATCCTCTTAGCCGTCATCGAGGACGATCGGTACCGACTCTGTTCGGCCGTCGTTGACGAGCCGGAGCTGACGTACGACCGGTGGGCGAACGCCCTCACCGAACGCGAGCGGTCGCTCTTGTTCGATCACGTCGCCGCCTGGGTTCGTCTCTCGGACTACGTCGATATTGACGTCGTCGAGGATGGGCTCGCCTGAGCCGGTCAGGCCAAAGCATTCATCTCTCCGGTCGCCGAGGTCGCTCGTATGGCAACGCAACAGTTCGAATATAAACAGTTTAACCCCGATATCGCCGACGTTCGGAATGGCGATCTCGAGGACCGAATCAACGAACTCGCGGCTGAGGGGTGGGTGCTCGATGAGCGCTGTACCTGGCAGGGCTCGACGATCGCGATGATCTTCCGGCGGCCGGTCGACGACGTATAGGACGGACGGTAGTTTTCGGCGCTTGCTGAGCGCGAGCGACAGCTGTAGACTGTTTTCATCAACTCATGAGCGGAGCACCAGGAGGGGGCGCACAGCCCGTCGGCGGGCTCTCGATCGTCCTGCAGGGCGACACGCAGTCTTTCACGACGGCGATGGGTGCCGCTCGCGGCGAGCTCGACCAGACGGAAGCCGAGATGGATGCCGTCGACGGGAAGGCCCGTGCTCTCGAGGGGGCGTTCCTCGCTGCGGCGGCCGGGACGACGGCACTCGTTGCGGGCCTCGCCGGGATCGTCCGGGCGGGCGGCCCCGTCGAGGCGACCTTTAGCCGGGTCGAGGTGCTGGCCGGGGCGACGACCGAGGAGATGAACGCGATGCGGGACATGTCCTCGACGCTCGGCGCGGAGATGCCGCTGACGATGACGGAGATCGCGAACTCCTTCGAGCAGCTCACCCGTCGCGGTCTCGAAGCCGAAGAGGCTCTTGCCGCCGTCGAGAGCGTCTCGCAACTGGCGGTCGCCGGTGGCCTCCAGATGGGGCAGGCGGCCTCGATCGCGACGAACGCGATGAACGCGTTCGGTCTTGAAGCCGATCAGGTCTCGGCGGTCGCCGACACGCTCGCCTCGGTCGCCTCGAGTACGGCGGCCGACGTCTCGGGGCTCGGCGATGCGATGCGCTATGCGGCGACGTCCGCGAATCAGGTCGGCCTCTCGGTCACGGACCTCTCCGCTGCGGTCGGGACGCTCTCGGACGCTGGCCTCGACGCGAGCACGGCAGGGACGTCGATGGACGCCATGCTCCGTTCGCTCGTCAACCCCGCCGGGAAAGCCGAGGAAGCGCTCTCGGAGCTTGGTCTGACGACCGACGATTTCTTCGACGAAGAGGGGAACATGCGCTCGATCGGCGAGGTTGCGACGATGCTCGACGAGCAGATGGCCGATCTCTCCGCCCACGAGCGATCCCAACTCCTGAATCAGATCTTCAACGCCCGAGGCGCTCGGGCGATGGGCTCGCTGATCGCCCAGTCCGAGTCGCTCAACGAGACGCTCCAGGAGACGGCCTACTCACAGGCCGGCGGGGCGATCGAGCGCCTGCAGGGACTCGACGACGAAGCACTGGCGACGCGCCAGGCACAGGTCGGCTTCGAACTCCGACCCGGCAGTACCGAGGACGTCCTCCAGCAGATCAGTGAGCAAGCGAGTTCGCAAGAGGAGGCGGCGTTCATGCTCGAGGCGGGGCTCGCGATCGACTCCGGGGCGGCGGAGCAACTGGCCCCACAACTCGCCAACGCAGAGGGCAGCTTCAAGGATCTCGCCGCGTCGATCGACGAGGCAACGACATCGGCCGACCTCGCCGAGGCGGCGATGGACAACGTCCAGGGGCAGATCACGTACTTACGAGGTAGTGCGTCGGCGCTCGCCTACGAGATGTTCCAGGGGGCGGCCCCAGGGATCTCGGCGTTCTTGGACGTCGCGATGACGGCCGCCGACGCACTCGGCGAGATGCCCTGGTTGCTTGAGGCGATGGGGGCGGGGATGGTCGTCGCGACCGGCGCTTCCCTCGCGCTGACGGCCGCACTCGGGGCGGCAATCGTCCAGATCAAGCTGCAGAACCTCGCGGCGATGTCGGCGATGGACAGCACGTACGGCTACGCGGCCGCCCAGCACATCCTCTCGGGAGCCTCTCGGGCGGCGGCGGGTGCGCAGTGGCTGATGACGGCTTCGACGGGGCAACTCACGTCGGCGCTGTGGGCCTCGCGTGCGGGCTCACTCGCGACGGCGGCGAGCAAGATGACGCTTACCGGAGCCGTCACCGCTGCCGGCGGGGCGATGAAGGGGGCAGCCGTCGCCGCGAAAGGCTTGCTCGTCTCGCTCGGCCCGCTGGGCTGGATCGTCCTCGGGATCACGGCGGCGTGGGCTGCCTGGCGGGCCGGCCTGTTCGACTGGCTCGGGATCGGCCAAGAGGCCGACGCCGTCGTCGGTATTCTGACCGGGACGATCGGCGGCCTGTGGAATATCATCACGGGCGTTGCCGGCGCGACGTGGTCGTTCATCAAGGTCCTTGGCCGGCTCGGAGGGATCCTAATCAAGATCGCCGCTCTGCCGATCACGCTCCCGATATCGCTCATCGGCGCGGCGTTCCGCGCTGCCGGCGATGCCGCGGGCTACTTCACCGGATTCCTGAAGCGGGCAGCCTCGCCGATCGAGTCGACGCGGAGTCACATCGAGACGATCCACACCGCGGTCGACCGATTCAACGAGCGCTTCGGCGGCGCTGCCGATCGGGTGGCGACGTTCATCCGCGTCCTGTCGTTGTTCACCGCGCCGGGGCTGGTTTACTGGCTCGTCCGGGCGGCGACCGGCGCTGACGATCTCGAGGAGAAGCTCGGCCCACTGGGCGGGCTCATTCAGGGCGTCGCCGACGCCGGCAACGCATTCGTCGACTGGGCCGTCGAGGGGACGATCGGCCGACTCAACGACCGTCTCGAGGTGTGGGCCTACCGACTGGGCGTGGCGCGGGGCGTCCTCCGTGGCCTGCTGAATATCGGCTCGGCCTTCGCCTCGTGGGCGCTTTCGCCAGTACTCGACCGGATCAACGAGCGGACCGCCGCCGCAAAGCAGCGTTTCGACTCGTTCAAACAGGGAATCAACGCGGCGATCGACCCGTTCCGCCGACTGCTCGCCTGGATGCAGCGCGTGATCGATAAGGTGCCCGACCTCCCCTCGAAGGAGGATATCCCGATCATCGGCGGGCTCTTCGGCGGCGATGACCAGCCCGCCGCGGGCGGTGCAGAGCCGGGGGCCGACTCGCAGGCGCTCGGCAAGACGTACGCTTCCGGAGCCAACGCTGGCGAGGGCGCGGTCGAATCCGTCGCGTCGTCGATCGCCGAGACGGCGGCCTCGTACCTACCCTCCAGCGATGCCGACAGGGGCCCGCTGTCGAATCTCACTGAGCAAGGGCGTGCGCTGCCGGAGACCCTCGCGCTCGGCGCACGGGCGAGCGAGGGCCAGGTCGCAAGTGAGATGGAGCGTGTGGCGGGGGCTGCTCACGACGCGATCACCATGCCGACCGACATACTGACACCCGAAGTGGACGACCCGACGATCAATCCGACGGTCGATCAACCGGGGCCGGTCTCGGCACCGGTCACCCCCGAGACGACCGTCTCACCCACTGGCCCGATCGGTCCGGGTGGTGGTGGGGCGGGTGCTGCGGCGGCCGTCGCTGGCGGCGGGCAGACGACCGCCCCCGTTACACCACAGCAGACGTCGCGATCGGGACCGGATGACTCGGGAGATGGTGGGAGTGATGGGTTCGATCCTGGACCACAGGGGCCTGCCGGGCCTCGTGGGCCGGTTTCAGTACCGGCACCCCGGACTGGATCCGGAGATTCGGAAGGGCAGTCGAGTGCAACGGGCCAGGCGGGTCAGACTGGGCAGTCGATCGACGTCCACATCACGACCAACGTCGGCGACGTGATCGTCGACGCCAGTGACGCGGGGACGCCCGCAGAAGTGGGCAACGCGGTCAGCGAAGCCCTCCTCAACCAGCGCATGACCGAGTTCGAGACGGAGGTCAAACGCGTCTTCCGGAAGTTCCGCGACGGTGACTAACTATGGCAGGAGACGAACCCGGCGTCCGGAAAGTCACGAACCCGCACGGTAGCGGGCAGCCGATGATCATCGACGGCATGGAGCTCCGTGCCGGGATCCAGAGCGATCAATCGAGCGGGCAGGACGCCCCAACGAAATCCCTCGAGGACGGCGCAGAGATCAGCCAGCGCAACGTCCTCATACCACAGTCGGGGACGATCTACGCCGCGGCTGAGTCCTCGGAGATCGCGCAGTTGCGGGCTGTCGCCGAGGAGGAAGACCCAATCTCGATTACGACGGCGGAAGGGACCGTCTCGGAGGTCGTCGTCGAGAACGTCCGCCGGAATCGAGAAGGGAAGTACACGAACAAATTCGATATCGAGTTCGAGTGGCGGCAAGTGTTCGTCGCCGAGGTCGGCGCGGGCTCGATCGAGGCCGTTACCGAGGACGGCCCGGCGACTGAGGGGGCCGAAAGCCAACCCGGTGACGACGTCGTCGGATCCGAATCCCGATCGACGAGCGACGGGGCGACTGTCGATGGCGGCGATGGCGAGGGTGGCACTGATGGTGACGGTGGAAGTGGTGCTCTCTCACCCGTCACGAGTATCGCGAACGACGTCGCGGGGCTATTCTCCTGATCATGCCGAACGAACCTGAGACGTACGACGTTACGGAGTGGGATGCGATTCCCCTCCCGGATGGACGACTCTCCGATAAGCGGCCGGTCAAACGAACGGTCCGCGACCATCCAGCATGGCCGGGCCAGCCATTCACTCTTCTCTTCGAATGGAACGAATCGTTCGGGGATGGGGGCGCGTGGATCTGGACTGTCGAGCTCGCAGGACGGATGGATGACGCCACGATCGTCGAGCGCCAACCCGTCCGATACGCCGACCCGTACACGTTTCGCGACCGGATCTCGTTTCTCTTCGTCGATTTCTCGCGACGAGAGCGCCGGATCACGCCCGCAAACCTCGGGAGTGAGGTGGAGTTGATCGCCCTTCCCGAACGTGGGTCGCCCGGATTCGATGCCTGGCTTGCCCGACAGCTCGACACTGACGAGAACGCGGACGAACCTGTCGAGGTGTAACGGTGGGCTACGACGCCTTTCAGCAAGTCCGAGAGCTAGCGACCTCGGCGTGGACCGTCCGGGCCGCCGGTCAGCCCGAGGACGTCCGCATGGAGATCGAGGTCAGCCACAGCGAAGACGATGGCCTGTCGGCGACCGTTGCGATCTGGAACATCAGCTGGGACTCGTGGCAGGCGATCGACGAGGGCGACCCCTTCCGAATCAAGCTGGGCTATCGGGACGGGCCTGTTCGGACAGTCTTCTTCGGTACGATCGAAGAGAAGGCCAGCCCGGAGAGTGAGAAGGCGGATACGTCCTACACGATCTCTGGACCCGACGAGTCAGAGAAAGCGATCCGGGGGCGATACCGAACGCGAACCTGGGAATCGCCCGACATCGGGATGGTCGTCCGAGACATCGCCTCGATGGCGGGCATCTCGGCCGGTCAGATCGATACCCCCGGTGGAACGCTCGACGAGCGCTGGTCGATCTCGAAGAAGCATTCGCTCAAACACGCCCTCGATCGCCTCGTCGAGGAGGCGGGCGAACTCGGCGATGAAGAGTACGAATGGTACGCCATCGCCGGGACGTTACACTTCCTTCCGAAGGCCACGAGCGCTCCGGTCGAGATCAACGCTCTCGTGTCTGGCGAGCAGGGGAACCTGATCCGGGCCGAAGAGGCCGAAGGGACGCAGAAGAAGTCCGAGGGTGGGTCGAACATCGAGTTCGAGGCGCTAATCGATCCGTTGATCGAGAAGGATGCTCTCGTCCCACTGGAGTCGACCGAGCACGCCGGTGCCTATCGAGTGGCCCACTACACGCTCGACTCGTCGACCGAATCGGGAAGTCATACGATGAGTGGCGAGCTCGTCCCGACCGACGGCGAGTATCGCCTCGTCGAGGAGGGTGGGACTGGGGCCCGGTATCATCCCGTGCAGTGAGGCTTTTCGTACATCATGGTAGACCTAAGCAACGTCGCAGAAGACCTCGCTCGCGGGACCGAACGCGTCCGTCGGGAGAAGTACTTCGCCGAGTGGGCGATCCTCGAGCAGCTCACCGACGGAAAGAATCGCGGCCTCGTCCACAACGCCCATGACGAGCAACAGTCGGCAAAGGACGTTCCGATCATCTGGACGTCGGCGGGCGATGGATGGGGCGAGGAACACCCGATCGAGGTGCCGAAGAAGGGGCTCTTACTCGTACCGGATCGCCCGACGCCCGAGGAGATCGAGACGTCGGAGTATCTCGAGCGGCCCTCGAAGCGTCGCGATCACGAGTTCGAGGATGGCCTGTTCATCCCCGGGATCTGGTTCGACGACGAAGAGGATCTCGGGACCGATCCTCTCGAGTACCTGTATCGATTTCCCGGAGGAGCGGAGATCAACGTCACTGAGGAAAGCGATGTCTTCGTGCGCCATCCGCAGGGCCACGAGATCGAAGTGAGCGATGGACAGGTCCGGATCGAGTTCGCCCGCTCGGACGGCGAGACATCGGAGATCCTCGTCGATGACGAGCAGGCGTCGATCCAACTCCCCGATACACTCAACGAGTTCGCAACCGACCCGACCGGCGCGATCGCCGTCGACGAGCGCGGCGAGGCGACCCTCGACGGACGGGCATCGATCGGCGATCGCGATGCTTACCGGGAGGACACCGAATCGGAGATCACGGATCCCGACGACCCCCGGCCGTATGATCGCGTCGACGAGCCCGTTGCGCCGATCGTCGATCCGAGCGAGACCTCCCAGACCGAGTACCGGAATCCCGACACGGCGCGGCTACAGGGCCCGCTCAACTGCGGGTTCTTCGAGCTTCGTGGGTTAGTCCCCGAGCGCCGGGAGATGGATCCCGATCCAGCCGTGACGGACCCGACGAATCCGGCCTACGTCGACCTTGATGCGATCGAGGACGAGATCGGCGAGCGCCGGCTTCCGATGCACATCTTCTGGCATACCGAAGACCAAGAACTCAAGATCTGGGTCCCGGCGGACGAAGCGGCCGATACGATCTACCCCTGACCTGACAAACGATGAGAGACGTCTACAACAGCTACGACGAAGCAAGCGATAGCTACGGCGAGGCGATGGGCTTCGACCATGTCTCGGGTGACTTCCGTCGAGACGCTCGGAACCGCGTTCGGGTGCTCCGTGGCCCGCAGATGGTCGCCGAGCAACTCGTCCGAACGTTGCTCACCCCGTGTGAGGATCGATACGACGAGGATTTCCATCGAGCCAGTGGGACCGATCCCTTCCGACCGGAGTACGGACTCGACAGGTCGAAGTTGCTCGGGACGTCCGAGGCGCTTGCCAAGGAGGCAATCATCGAGGCAATCGGGCCGGACGCCGACAGTCGCGTTGCCCGGCTCGCGCCAGGCGATATCGAGCTCGACCGGACCGCCGGAAATCGGGACGACGTCGAAGTCCATATCACGGTGTACCTCGCCGACGGGACGCCGGTCGAGTTCGCGACACAACTCCGTGGACGGATGACTCGTGATGGGTTCCAGAGCGGTCGAGAGCGATCGACTGAACGCCTCGGAGGAGCGCAATTGTGAGCGCGATCCCTGACAACGAAGGCTTCGGAATCACCGACCTCTTCAGTGAGTACGGCGTTACGCGGCAGGGCTTCCAGCGCCCTCCGGTCGATCACATCTGGGAAGTGTTCGTCCGGGAAGCCGAGGACCGCTTCGGCAAGCAGATCACCGCCGTCTCCGAGGCCGAGCTGCAGTACGTCGAGATGGCGGTGCTGTGGACGTACACCTATTTCGAGACCTTGGAGGCGCTCTATTATGCGGGATACTACTCGCATGCTCGGGATGCTCAACTCGACTACCTTCTCGAGATCGTTGGGTTCCGCCGACTCGAACGCCGCGAGGCGACCGGCGAGGTGGCGTTCACCGCCGCCAACGGCACGGTGTCGAACGATCGGCTGATCCAGGCCCGAACGCGCGTCGCGACGCGCGCCGACGAGGAGACTGAGGAGATCATCTTCGAGACGACCGAGCCCGTGACGCTTCGCGAGGGCGAGTCAGAAGTCAGACAGGTCCCGATCCGGGCCGTCGACCCGCTCGATCAGACGGCGGATCTCGACGACGACCAGATCGGCGCTGCGACGAACGTCGACGCGGGGACGATCGAGCGCATTATCGATCCGATTCTCGGCGTTGGTGAGGTCACGAACCCACTTCCGACTGGCGGGTCGGGCGAACGCGCGGATGGCACTCCGTACAACTTCGTATCCGGTCGCGATCGCGAGACCGACACGCAGTTCCGCCGGCGATATGAGGCAAGCCTGGCGTTCGGCGGCCGGGCGACGGTCGACGCACTCGAGGCGTCGATTCGAAACGGCGGTAATGGCGAGATCGTCCAGAGCGTCACCGTCCAGGAGGAGCTCCCGATCGTCGACAACGGTGACGGGACCTACTCGGGTCGACAGTTCAGGCCGATCGTCGCCCTCGAAGAGGATACCCCGCCGGCACGTGATGAGGTAATCCAGGCGATTTACGAGACGCGGGCTGGCGGTATCCAGTCAGTCGGCGAGTACAGCGGCGTCGCGACGCAGGCGACCGGCGAGGACTACGGCGACGGGCTGGCGTTCGACCCTGCAGAGAAGATTCAGATCTACGTCAGCGCGGAGTTAGAGACGACCGACCAGTTCCCGTACGACGGGATCGACCAGCTCGTCGAGAACATCGTCAGCCGGATCGGCGGGGAGCTAAACGGCGAGCGCTATCGGGGGACTGAGATCGGTGAGGACGTCTACTATCACTGGATACTGGGGGACATCCTCGACGACTCCGTTCCGGGCTGGAACGAGTACAACTACATCCACATCGGAACGGACCCCTCTCCGACGGGGACCTCCTCAGTGGCGATCGGTGACGCCGAACTCGCCGTGACAGGGCCCGATAATATCACGATCCAGACGGTGTAACTCATGATAGGACTCTCAAACTACGGCAAGGAGTACATGGTCCGTCGGGCCTACGGCGACCTGTCGGCAGTAACGACGCTCGAGATCGGGTTGTATGACGACGTTGCCGACCGTCTCTCAGATGCAGACGACCTGAGTGCAATCACGAGCGAGCCCCAGACCGGCGAGTACGCTCGATTGGCCTACGCACTCGACGGTGAGGCCGTCACGCTCGAGGCGAACGCTAACGGCGACTGGCGGCTCTCATTTGCCGAGCAGGAGTTCGATCTGACGAACACCACCGGAATCAGCGATGCCTGGTTTGTCGCTGCAGAGTTCGCCGCCCTGACCGATGATGTCGCCCAGATGCACCTCATCGGCGCGGCGCCGTTACGGGACCAAAACGGTACCCGTCGCGATCGCGATCTCGACGCCCTCCTGACCCTCTCGTTCGCCGGCTCGATCACACAGACGGGGTGATCGGGTATGCGAGCAGGAGAAGACCGGTACGGAGAGGCCCGATACGGAGGTGACGAGGGGTACCAGCCATCGACGGAGTACCCGTTCGATATCGGCCTCGTGGCAGGCGACGCCCGAGTCGGCGCTGCGGCCGTCGGCGAATCAGGGCATGCGTCAATGCAGGGCCGCATCACGGCCATCGCCACCCTCGAAGGAGAGACGGACGTCGTCGGGAACTCCCGCGGCGCGACGCTTGCGGCGCAGTATCCCGATCTGATCGGGACGGTCTCGCCGACGCGTGACTCCATCAGCGAGCGCGAGCGCCTCGAGTCCTATCTCAAGGCCCCCTTCCGGACGCCACGACTAACTGACGGGACCTACGAGGCGACGGAGTTCGGGGCGCTCGTCGGGATGTTTTCCGAGATGGCGCAGGCGATGGTTTCGATGCGGAACGAGATGCTCGCCGAGCGATACGTCGATCTCGCCCGTGGCCGGCAACTCGATCGAATCGGGGCGCTCGTGTTAACGCCGCGACGACAAGATGAGCGCGACGACCCCTACCGAATCCGGATCAAAGCGGAGTTCCTCAAGCGCGTAAGCGGCGGGACGATCGACGAGATCCGCCAGATGCTCGCCGTCCTCCTGGATACCGATCGCGAACAGATCCGCATCTCCGAACCGTTCGATCTGGTCCCTGCGACGATGGTCGTGGACTTCGACGCCCCACTGTTGGATCAGGCTCCGGTCGAGCGCGAGGAGCTGCGCGAGTACGTCCTCGGCGCTGCGGCGGC
The DNA here is from genome assembly GCF_000196895.1 of Halalkalicoccus jeotgali B3. Classification (NCBI taxonomy): domain Archaea; kingdom Methanobacteriati; phylum Methanobacteriota; class Halobacteria; order Halobacteriales; family Halalkalicoccaceae; genus Halalkalicoccus; species Halalkalicoccus jeotgali. Next base: position 1,009,609 of record NC_014297.1, on the reverse strand, counting down.
CGGCGTCGAAGTCGAGTTGACGATCGAAGACCCGTTCCGCCATCGGCCGGCGAGCGACGACGACCCGACGCTGCACACGCGCGGATACAACGAAGCCCCGTACAAGTCGCGGTATAACCGCTGACGACCGTTCCAGACGTTCGATACGACCCTTACTACAACCATGCCAGAGAGAGCACGCACGACCACCGAGGGAGGCGCAGTCGATCTCGAGGGCTATCCGTGGCCTTCACTCGGCGAAGCGCCTGCCGATCCCGAAGAGGCAGCGTACGAGCCCGGCAAGGAGCCCGATGCCGGTACCGACAATGACCATAACTCGTCGACAACGACGAACCACGAGCTGTTGAACGCCGCACTGGGGGCGGCTCTTGAGCGGATCGACCAGCTTGAGTCCGACCTCGAGACCCTTCAACAGTCCCATAACGACCTCCAAAACGCCTTCGAGAGTCACAATCACGACTCGCGGTACTATCGCCAGAACGACATCGACGAGATGCTCGAAGACTACCTGCTCAGAGACGGCTCACTCCCGATGACAGGCAACCTCGACGTCGGCGATGGCAACCGTGTCGAGAACTTCGCCGTTGCGTCGTGGGACGGCGGTGAGCTCATCACGGGCTCGATCCGGCACGACCCGGATTTCGAGGGGTGATCGACGGTGCCGAAGATCGGCGAGTTCCTGTTCGGCGGTGAGAGCGATTATACCCTCCTCCAGGCGACCGCCTACGACTCCGATCATCTCGATGCCAACGAGGAGGGGACTGTCGTCGGTGGGCCCCAAGAGACAGGCTATATCCGCACCGTCCCTCGTGAGGAGGCAAACCTCCCGTACGTGATCGAGACGGTCGACGGGACGTACTGGCTCGCCTCAAGCGCTCGTGAGCCGCTTGCCGACTGGCCGAACGAAGACCCCTGGGATCGGACTGCGGGGAACTGGCGCTCTGATTCGGATACGATGATCAAGCGGCCCGTCAGCGGTCAGGGTCGCGGGGGCGGGTGGGCCTTCGAGATGGACCTCCAGAACACCTCGGCATTCTGGACGTTTCCGGCCTACTCGCTCAACCCGCTTCCGACGGTTGGTGAGCGCTTTGCCGTCTGGTGGCGAAATATGGACTGGTCGAGTGGCCAGTTCTGGGTCTACGTCTGTCAGCAAAACGAGACACAGGCGAACCCTGAAACGTATCGAATCGAGCACCGCACTGGATCGGGCGCAGACATGGTCCTCCGGCGCTCGGACAACAGTGACGTCCTGGATACTGTCTCGAGCATCCCGACGGTCGACGGCAAGTGGTATCTGACGGACATCGACTTCCAGAATGACGGCCCGATCATCCGAACCGGCGACGCGTCCCAGCAGTTCGGCTACATGGCCGCTGACGAGAGCAATCCCCTCCCCCCGAACGGGATCGGCTTTCGGGGTAATCCGGGTGGCCATTACTACATCGACGTCCCCGAGAAGATCCCGCCGACGACGGCCTTTGAGTGGGACTGACAGAGGTGATCAGCGTATATGCCATACACATTAGACGATTATCAGGCGTACCAAGCGGTCGACTACGGCGTTCTCGCGGCGGCCTTCGCCGGCTACGGCGTGGTCTCCGGCCTCGAGGTTTCGGTCGGCAGTGGGACTGTCGGCGAAGCGGATACCCTTGCCGTGTCAGAGGGCATTGCCGCCGTCGCCGGGTCGTTCCAGGAGCACGACGCCGAGCCAGTCTCGATCCCCGAGAACACGAGTGACAATCCCCGACGGGACGTCCTCTCGATCAACGCGAGTAACGAGCTCATCGTCAACGACGGCACGCCAGAGGAGAAACATCCTCGCGAATCGTACGTCCGGCTTGAGACGGCAAAGCGGCCGGCCCCACCGACGTTCGAGGAGATCGACGGGACGCCGCTGTGCGAGATCTGGGTCGACCCCGGTGTTAGTGAGATCGCGAACGGTGACATCCTGCGCCGCTTTACGGACATCAATCCGACGTTCGGTGATGTCTCAACGCAGTCGCTATCGATCGAGAACCCGCCCGAGGAGCCGACCGACGGAGTCCGCCAGCAGGAACTCGGCGGGCACGACTCGCAGGGTCACGAAGGTGGGCAGGTCGGCAGCGAAGGCGATCCGGCGACAGGGTACTTTAGCTCGGCCCGGGCAACGTCGCCCCCCAGCGAAACGGACGAGTACGCGACGATCGGGTGGATCCAGGGCAACGTCGATACCGGCGGTGGTAGTGGTGGCGGCAGTGGTGGCGATGGAACCGGAGCATCGTATCACGTCGACGACTACGGCGCGGACCCCACTGGTATCGAAGACTCATCGGCAGCGATCGAGGACCTCGCGAACAACGTCTGTGACGAGCACGACGAGATCGTCTTCGGAAGCGGGACTTACTACCTCGCGGATCAGCTCCGCATCACGCAGGCGATCTCGATCGACGCCCGCCGCGCGCGGATCGAATCGGACTATCACGACGGGCTCGCCTATCCCAACGATCAGAATCACTACCGACCCCTCTTCTATTTCCGGGGCGAACTCGGGAGTACAGCGGGAATTTCTTCGAGTGCGCCGAGAGGCACCGACTCGCTGTATATCGACGACCCAGGGCTATTCGATATCGGCGACGGGATCGTCGTTCGGAATATCGATACCGCTGGCTCGGTGATGGATCGGTCGTACACGCCGACCGTTGCGACCGTCTCCGAGGTCAACGACTCGACGGGCGAGATCAAGCTCACGAAGGCGCTCCGGTACGACGTCCAGGACAACTGGTATGCGACCCACATCGAGAATCAGATCCAGTTCCCCGAGATTCAGGGGCTCAAAGTCTACCCGCGCAACGAGCCCACGTTCGACGAAAGCGTGGGGAAGGTCCTCGGCGGGCCGCGTCACATCATCGGCACGCGACTGACTCGGGGAGCACGAATCCAGGACGTCTACGCACGCGGATTCGATTCGCACGTCTGGACGACGAGCGACGACATGAACGCAGTCGGTGCGGACCTTCGGGCGGAGAGGCCGATGAATCTCTCGGGGTCTTGCGGCGAGCCGTTCTACTTCAACGGCTCGACTGACATAGCGCTCGTCCGACCGCGAGCACTGGGCGTCCGCCGGGGGCCCGACATCCGGTCGGGCTGTGATACGCTGATGGTCATCCATCCGCAGATATCTCGCGTCTCGATGAACGGCCTCTCGTTTCACGGTGCCGAGGTCGCCGGCCGGATGGTTGTGGTTGGCGGGTCGGTTCACTGCCGGGGCCCGGACGATACGATGGACGACCACGGTGGGACCGAAGACCGGCGCTGGGAGCTCCAGCGCGGGCGCATCATTTCCTCGGGCGTCAACTCGACAATCAAGGCGATCGGGACCGAGTTCATCGCGAATTACTCGGCGACGGTTCGCGGGCGGGTTGAGTTCGACGAGTGCGACATTCGCGTCCATGCCGACGCCCAGACCGGGATCGGACCGCTCATTCTCGAGGAAGGCAACTTCGAGTTCGACGGGACGGACTTCGAGATCGACGCTACGGGTCTCGACGCGATCGTCGCCGGAGAATCGGATACGACTGGCGGGACGGTTAAACTCCTGAACGTCGATTCGGACGCTGACATCGACCTCACGGGGCTGCCCTACACGGATCTCTGGACGGGCCCGGTCGACGCCCCGAGTGTGACAGCGCATACGGACACGACCGTTCACGACCCGTACAGCGTGGTCACGACCAACTGACAACGACTTTTAAGACATGTACGCAATAGATGACAGAGACGGGTTTCAGGCACTCGATCAGAACCAACTCGCGATGGCCTTCGCCGGCTATGGCGTAATCAGTGGGTGTGGGCTGTCGATCGAGACGGGCGATCTCGGCACAACGAACACCCTTCGGTTCGGCGGCGGGTCAGCCCTTGTCGACGGGACCGTCCAGGAGATCGACGAGCAGACGATCGGCGTGTCGACGTCGGATCCGGACAACCCTCGACGTGACCTGTTGATCGCAACGCCGGCCGGCGATCTGTCGATCATCCCGGGTACGCCCGAGGCGGCCGTCGAGGAGGCCGATAGTGGCAAGCGGGCGGTTCGGCCCGCACCGCCGGCCTTCTCCGAGTTCGATGGGACGCCGCTCTGGGAGATCTGGGTCGGATCGGGTGTGGCGACGATCTCGGCGTCGGCGTTCGAGAACCGGCGCTTCGAACTCAACAGCGTGTTCGGCTCGATCAGCGCTCAAGAGGCGACTGTCGAGAACGCGCCTGAGAGTGAGACGGGTGTTGCCAGACAAGCAGAAATAGATACGGTAGCCGGACAGAAAGCGCCGAAGGACGGAGCCGGCACGGCCACACTTGAGAACTACTCGGCGATAGATACAGAGGAGCTAAATAACACAATTCAGGCCAAGCCGGGCGACGACCTTCATGCAAAACTTTCGGAGGCGGCGGGTGGTGTCCTTCGGATAACGCCAGGAACGCATACCAGCGGCGGCACAAAACTCACCCCGCCGTCTGACACGACCATTATCTCTCATGGCGCACTGATCGAAACACAGGCCGACGAGTACCTCTTGGATACTGAAGGGGCGGATAACGTCGTCATTGACGGGGGAACGTGGGATGGAACCTCTCAAACAGGAGGGCAGGCATATCTCTCAGTAGTTCGCCTCGGGGAGACGGATGGATCCGAGATCCGCAATGCCATCGTCCAGAACGGGGGCTACTACGGGCTCAACATCCCCGAGTCGAACAATGTTCGTGCTCATAACGTCATCTCTCGAAACCATTATCGACACGGCGTCCGTCCTCAAAACCAGTTGGACGGGGCTGGGAAAGGATACTACTTGACTAATATCGAATCGTATGGAAACGGGCAGGTCGGGGTTAACGTCCGCTATGAGGCGACGACGGAGGCGACAGTCCATCTCTCGAACATCCGAACCCACGACAACGGCAACCACGGCCTCCACCTCATCGAGGACCAAGGAACCATAACCTATGATATATCAGATGTCCGGTCGTGGGCAAATACGGGTCGAGGCCTGTTCGTCGAGAATGGAACGCTTAAAGCGACATCCGTCATCACGAGCGGCAATGGTGGCGATAGCGGAATTCTGGCCGATGGCGCAGAAGTTGAAGGGACTGGGTTGGAATCGCTTAATGATGCTGGCAACGGCCAGACATATCGTGAATGTGATCGGGTTGTACTGACGACTCCACGAGCAATAGGGAGTGAATCGAATGGTGTTGAACTTCGCTCGAACGTCTACGTGGATGTCACGGCCCCGCAATGTACGGACAACGGCCAGTCGGCATATTCGGCCGGTATCAATATCAACGAATCAGGGACGAAATCCGCTGACTTCATTCGGATTGATGGGGGACAACTCACGAGCAACTGGCAAAACGTTCGGTCGCGCGCCGACTCGCCGTGGATGACCCTCTCAGACGTTGATGCACAGGGCTCCGTCGACGTGGATATTGACATTTCACTGACCGACGAGACGAACCTCACCGTTCGCAATTGTCGGGGGGCACAGGCCTGATGGAACGATAACCATTATAACATGGTGATGTGTTCGTTTACACACCATGTCGAGAGACATTAAAACCGAACTCACACGATACGAATGGGCGATTGACGGAGACACAGCGGCGGCGGGCACCGCTTTTAGAGGTGACCAACAACTATCGACTGCTCAATTAGTCCACGAACTCCGCGGTATCGATGCCTGGGAGCAGTTCGTCTCATTCGTCGGGGATCTCACCGGCCACTTTGCACTCATCACACCACTCAACGAAGGGGTCGGGGCGGCGGTCGATCAGTTCCGCACTCTGCCGCTGTTTTACGATACTGATGGGGCGATCCGCGATTCACCGGACGTAGTTAACGAACCCAAGATTGACCGGGAGGAGGTCGCCGAGTTCCTACTGTGTCAATACGTCACCGGGTCGGATACGCTGACACCATCCGTCTCTCAGATCCAGGCCGGGGAAGCCGTTCTGCTTACCGGCACGGGGAGTGTCGTGGATCGCGAGACCCATTGCGAGTACGCCCCCTCATCGACAGGGCGGGACAAGTCCGAAACTGTCGAGCGCCTCGATTCCGCTCTTGGGAACGCAATTGGGCGTTTGGTTGATTATGCTAATGGGCGACAAATCGCCATTCCCCTGAGTGGAGGGGTTGATTCTCGCCTTATCGCGCTACATCTCAAACGAGCCGGCTACAACAATATATTCACGTTTACCTATGGACAGCCCGGCGAATCCGAGGTTGAGACTGCCCGGCAGGTTGCGGACGACATCGGCCTGGAATGGGAGCACGTCGAATATACCCCCGGGAAATGGTCTCAGTGGTACGACTCCGACGAACGCCGGGACTACTTCGAGTTCGCAGGCGTCAGTGATGCACTACCCCCCGTCGGTAGCTGGCCGGCGCTCAAAGTCCTCAAAGAGTCAGGTCGGATCGGGGACGATGCAATCATCGTCCCTGGCCAAACCGTCGCGAGCGTCTCGGAACACGTCCCGGCGAGATGGGCCACGGACCGTGCCGCAAGCAAGGGGGAGTTAGTTGACCACATCTTTGACGAACACTATACGCTGTTCCGATGCACATCCGAGACGGAAGCGCGGATGAAGGCACGGATCGCATCTCAACTCCCTGATGAGATCACCACCACTGCCGATCTCCGGCGAGAATTCGCATCGTGGGAGTTCAAGGAGCGCCAAGGAAAATTTATGGCGAAGGCCGGGATGTTGTATGCAGACTGGGGCTATGACTTTTGGTTCCCATTAGTTGATCGGGAGTTCATCACAACGTGGGGCGGTGTCTCTCCGACGCACAGATTTGATAAACAGATATTGCGAGACTACACAGATGCGTTGTACCCGGTGGTAACTGGCGCAGACGCGCCCAGTGGCGATGAGGGGGCTGGGCTTGAGTCGGTCGTGATGGACGGGCTTCGACGTGTGGCGAGTAGTCCACTCGGAGATTACTTACTCCCGATATACAAGCGCCGTCAAGGCGTTGGTTCGCACCCACTCGGATACAACGGGATTCTGAACGCGGATCAATACGAGGAACTGAATACAGGATACGAATCGCATCACTCGTTTCGGTCCGCGGAGGCGATCGGGTTGCTCTCGTTCAGGCCACCGGACAGTTCCCGCCTTCCCGACAACAACCGGATCGCTATCGAGTGATACTGAGTACTCAGCTAACAGCCGATCCGAACAGCAACCTCGTGCAATAAAGTACAAGAAAAAAGTATCCGACAGGCTGTAGCGTTACTGTCGGTGGACCGTTCGAAGTGCCCGGGCCGTTGCTTCTCCCGACCGACGAACGTACTTCTGAGACGTGGACAGATCACTCCACCCGAGCATCGACTGAAGTGGGAGTGCGCTCAGACCTCGTGAGGCGTGGTAAGTGGCCGCCGTAGCCCGAAGGCAGTGCGGGTAGATCGAGTCTTCGTCGAGCTCGTCGGTGACTTCGGCAGCCTTGTTGACTCGCCGGTTGACCGCCTGCTTCGAGTGTGGAAACTTCTCGTAGCGCTCGAAGAACCGCTCGATTACGAGATCCGTCCGTGGGTCGAAATCGAACGGGATCGATCGCGCAGCGCTATCGGTCTTTGGCGTCCATGCACGGGCCAGTGCAGCCTCGTACGAGAGTTCCGGGTTGTGATCGGCAGCCTGCTCGGCGAGTCGCTTGCAGTACCCACACGGGCCAGCCTCGCCTCGAGCTTTAGTGCAGGGATCATGGCGTGGGACGACGATCATCTGGTTCCGCCAGTCGATCCAGGAGCGATCCATGTGGGCGATCTCGCCGGCGCGCATCCCGAGTCGGCCGGCGACGAGAATGACGAATCGGGCCTGTTGGGCGTACGGATCTCGGAGTGAGGCCGCGCCCTCAAGTAACAGCTGGAACTCGCGTTCGGACAGAGCGTCCTCGCTACTGTGTCGAGGGCAGTCGTGCGCAATACCTTTGGTCGGTGGTGGTGAACGTGACATTGCTTCTGGCACCTCCAGAAGCACGGTCCGGACTGGACTCCGGGCCGATTCCATTCATAGCAATCGGCGAAACCGCGCTTCGTATCGATAGGTACGGCTCTGGCTACAAAAGGCTGCAGATAGCGTGGTGAAAGTGATCCGGACGGGACGTGATGGCCCGGCCCTGATGACCGTCTCGAATAGTCCCTGAGACAGACGGGGCCGGGCAGCGATGCGAGTGGCGCGGCAACTCTTCAAACCATGAGTGAGAACTATCAGCAGACCGGAGCACAGCTTGATGAGGACCTCGCGGCGCTCACAGAGCGCGTCGAGTCAACAGAAACGGCGATCGCCGAACTCGGTACGACCGTCGAGGAGATCGCGAACCGAGAGGGGGCCGGATCGACACCCGCACTCGAGGACGAACTCGCGGAGATCCGCCAGTCCCGACAGGAGCTCCAGCTCGTCAGCAGCCCTGCGCACACCCGGACGCTCGCCAGTGGGAGCCACGACGACGAAGCCTTCCACACCACTCGTGACGGCAACGGGATCGGTGCGTGGGGAATCGTCGTCACCGCCGAGGCTGACGCCCACTGGCGCGGGGCAGACGTCCACGCCCGCGAGGCGGGGTCGATGCTACTCGAGGTCTTCGCGATGGACTACGAGGCCAGCGAGACCTACGACGTCGGCTCGCGGATCGCAACTCGGGAGATCACCCTCGAGGAAGGTCGACAGACGATCTATCCTGACGTAACGGTCCACGAGGGCCAGCAGTACTTCATCACTCGCGACACGGCCAACCCGACCGGGGACGACGTCGTCGCTCTCAAGCGAGGGCGACAGATCGCCGACTGGAACGCCATCAACGATCCAGAGGTCCCGCTGACAGCCGAGTGTTCGTGGCAACTCGGTCGTGCCGGGCCCGGATCGCAGGCCTTCGCCGACTACCAGGACGCCGGCTGGGACGCGATCCTGCATCACTGGACCAACATCGATCTCGGATTCGACGATCTCGTGGAGGACTGACCTGTGCCACTGAACGAGTCAGCAATCGACCCAGCGGCGGCACTCGAAGCGTCGGCCGTCGGTGGCGGGGAGAGCGTTCGAGAACCACGGTGGAGTGAGGACGACGCCGACGTGATCGTCTCCGAGACCTCGGAGTTCGAGCGCGCCGACGACAACGATATCGTCTACCTCGCCGACGGCGAGACCGTCCAAGTGACCGACGAGTATTTCGACATCGCCGGGTCGGTCCTGGTCGGCGGCCGGCACAAGCCCGGCGTCGAGCCGGGGACGACGACATTCGGACGTCCGGTCCGAGATCGGCCGCCTACCGTGGGGCGATCCGTGCCGACTCGGGCGGCGAGTGGCATCTCGAAGGGGTGCGGATCGACGGCCCCTCGTGGCGCCCCGAGATGGCTGACGGCTATCGACTGCTCGAGCAGGCCGACGTCATCGACTGGCCGGGCTACGAGCCGATCTCGCGCGACGGAACCACACTCTCGGAGCGCGACGACATGCGTTCGGAGGTCTTCTCGCGCGGGCTGAACGCTCGCGTCGACGGAACGGTCCGGAACATCGAGGCGCGTGGCTTCACGCACGCGGCGCTCAGCTTCGGATCGCGGAACCACACGCCCGACGTTACGGTGAGCCGGTCGATGTTACACAACTGCGCGGTTCCGGGATACGGCTACGGGATCAACCTGTACAACGGTACGGTCACGTCGGAGCTCAACTACTACGACGCGACCCGGCACGCGATTACGGGCTTTGGCCATCCCGACTGTGGCTACACCTGTCGCGGCGACCTCTTCGGACCGAATGCCATGCTCACCCCGATCGACATGCATAATCTCGACGAGAACGGCGGCGAGGACGGCGATCTGACGGCGGGGAAGTTCCTCAACACCTACGAGTGTACGTTCCTCGCCCGCGAGCGTTTCGCGACGCCGGGATGGTACTCCCGCTCGGGCTGTCCGGCGATCGGGATCCGAGGCCATCCGGCACCGGGTGCGCCCGGCTACGATACGCGGGACTGTCAGTTCGTCCACTTCGAGGAGGGAGACGCGCTGGATCAGCGTAACGTGAGCTTCCCGACCGGCTGGCGGCGATCGGGCAACGAGTTCGGCGGCCTCGAGAACTGGTCGGAAGGGAAGGGCGCGCCGGTCAACTGGACCGGGACGTCCCCGGCCCCCAGTGTCGATCGGACGAGCGGTGTCGAGAAGCGACGGGCGAGTGCACAGGCGGGTGCGCGATGCCTCGGTGCGGTCGAAGCAGCGATGCGGGCGGATTGAACCCAACTCATGAATCTTGAAACACTGACACAGAACACGGTTGTACTGGGTATCCTCGGCGCGATGCTGTACGGCGGGATCTTCTTCGCCCGAGTGCGACTCGATCCCGACGAACCCGAGACGTTCGATTCGATCAAGTTCGCGACGACGGTGCTCCTCGGCGGCGTCTTCGGCGCGATCTCGGCGGTCCTGGGGATCCAACCGACCTACGAGCACGTCGGCTTCGCGCTGACGTCGTATGCTGGGACGGTCGCACTCGTCGAGTACGGCATCAAGGCGCTGATCAATGGTGAGCGCCGGCAGGCCCAGCGTGGGTTTGGAAAGGCGATCGAGCGCTTTCTCGCAACCACGATGAGCCACGGGACGTCCCGCGGGGAGGTCAGCGAGTCGATCGAGGAGGGAACTGACGAGTACAGCGGGCTCGACGAGAGCGAACAGCGTGAGCGCTGGGAGGGGCGCTTCCCCGAAGAGGAGGCACTCCTCCAGCGCGATGACGAGACGCTTCTCGAGGGCGAGAACGAAGGCGTGCGACAGACTGACGAGTCCGGGATCAACGAAGACAACTCCGAAGACACATCGGGGGGACTACCACCGGCATGAGTAGCGCGCCGGGGAGTCTGCCCCGACGCCTGTCCCCACGGGGAGACAGCCCCGTTGGGACGCACACACCCACACACAATCATGATAAATACAACGCGGTCGCGGCAAGGCACGGACCGAGTTGGCATCTTGATGCAAACAAATGACGAACACGTTGGCACGGATGATGGGGTCGGCACTGGTGATCATGGTCATCGTGATCTACACCGGCGACTCGTACGGCTACGCGGACGCAAGCACGCTCGAACCGGTGTTCGTCCCACTCGCAGCCCTGATCCTCCTGCTCTTGCTCGGCCAGCAAGCCACGCTCAGAGGGGACTTCTTCAAGGGACTGGTGTCGATCCAGGCCCCGAAGGATTCGGACGGGGGCTCGAACGATGGGGACGGTGACGATGGCTAAACTCCTCACGGTCGCCGCCGATTTGGGGAAGCAAGCGTTTCGCAACCTCACGACGGCGGTGATCGTCGTCGCCGTCGCGTGGATGCTGTCGAGTCATGCCATCGGCTTTCTTAATGGGACGTTCTCGCTTCGGCGTGTCGTTGGCGCACTCGGCGTGAGCATCCTGCTGTTCGGTGGCTTCTTCGGGATCTTGCACCCCGACCGAGACGGTGTTTCGATCCCGGCCGCACTGATCGCCGTACTGATCGGCTTCACACTCTGGGTGCTCTCGCACTTGCTCGCGCTCGAGCACGTCTATGCGAACGCGGGCATCAGCGCGATCGTCCTGATCTGGACGGTCGGGATCCCCGCCGTGTGGGCGTGGTACGGGATCATCGAGTTGGATGGGTACGACCCACTTGAGACGGTCGTCGACGTCGCGCCCGAGCCGATCGCCGAGCGGATCGAAGAGATAGCGGATTCGTTCGGCTTGCGTGTCGGTACTGAGCGCGAAGAAGATCCCGGCGACAAAGAGCGGCGGATCGGCGACTGAAGCGGCGCAGGGCGTTCTTTTTGACGGGTTAGCAACGCTCGCCAGTGGCAACACTATTCTGAGGACCGTGAAAAGGAAAGTACGCCTACCAGTCGTCTGCCGTGACGTTCTCGGGCTCCTCCCAGACCTTCGCCTGCTTCATCGACCGTTCGATCTCCCGATTTTCTGGAATCTTATCCGTCCATTCGAACCCTTCGATGTCGGCATCCTCCCAAATCGCGCCTGCATGACCACCCCGAACCGTCTCACACAGCGACGGAATGTCGCCGTAGAGTTCGATCAAGCCGTCGGCGAGTTCCTCGTCGAGGATGTCCGCGAAACCGAGCAACTCCCGATCGGTGAAGAACTCTTCATTCTCACCGGGCTCGTCAACGAGGACGCCGACACGCTGCTCACTGCTCCCGAAGGGCATCCGGTCAGTCGTTCCGAACACCTTTTCGGCGAGTTCGTCGAACGACGCAACGTCGTAGGCGTCGTAGACGAGCTGTGCTGCGTCACTCTCGTCAGGGTTCTTGATATTGCACGCCGGGACTTCCCCGCCATCGTCGCCCATCTTCCAGTAGAGACGAACGGGGAACTTTTGGAGGTGCATTCTCTGATACTGTGCTTCTCGGGCTTCTGTTGAGTTGTCTGCTGTTGCCATCGTTTTGTTTGACCTCTTTGACCGCACCGTACTGCACCGCAATTGCCCGGCCGGGAGTCGAACCCGGCGAATCCACGCGGGCGGGTCGCACGTAAGGGGAGAGATACCGCAACGTCAGCGGGGTGATCAGCTACTGTTCGATCTCGACGGTGTCGGCACTCGCCATCTGGATCCACCGGCAGTCACAATCGTCGTTGGATTCGGCGAGGACGAGCCAGCCATCGGGATCTTGGTGGGCCTCGACGGCGACCTCCGACGGCGTCAACACGCCCAGCGAGTCACCGGTGTAGACATCGCCGATCCGGAGTTCCATCGAGCACCCGTCGAAGTCGTCCGTCTCGTCGCAGGACGTGTCCACCTCACCGGGTTCGCCCGGCGGTTCGACCGTCCCTGCGTGGCCGAGGAACGCTGCTTCGACTGCGTACGGGTCAGTGGGTTGCTGGATGCTCATGCGCTGGGGTCCTCCTTGATCTCGACGGCGCGATGCGTCTGACCGAGTTGGGGCGGGTGGGCTTCCGTGATTCCACAGCCCGCCTCGGCGATCAGCCGGTGGACGGCCGACGGAATCACTTCCTTCTCGGTCTCGATCGCCATCTCGAGCCACGCGTCGCGCCAGTTGCGCTCGGGCTCGTTGTGGATCCGCACGCCCAGTACGTCCTCGCGCTCGGCGAGCTTGTCGGCGAGAGTTCCGAGGTCGGATCGGTCGGGGCCGACCGCCGTATTGGAACTCATCTTAGACCCCTCCGTCGATGGTATCGAGATCTCGGTCAAGCCGGTCGATCTGTTCGATGATCTTCTCTTGGCGCTCGGCGAGCGTGCATGCTGGGCATGAGCGGGCGATCTGGTTCCTGACGAATATCGACCCACACTGCGTACAGTAAACCGACTCCTCGCGGTGATTCTCGTCGCCGTGCAACTCACGCATGGGGCCGTTGAAGGGCATTATGCCGACCCCTCCATGCCCCAGCGCCGGGCAAGGTGCTCGATAAGGTCCGCGTCGTCGCCGTGTTCGCCGCGAATTTCTGCCATTTCGAGGCGGACGCTCTCCGTGTCTCGGCTCCAGCGACTCATAGCGAATCACCATACAGGCGCGTGATCGCGGCCGTATCACGCTCACCGAGTGCCGGTGCGTCGGTGAACCTATCCGCTGCTGCGGACGTCAGCGAGAGCACTGCCGGCCACGACCCGGGCCCGCTCTCGGCGACGATCCGCGGGACGACCGCCCCGTCTCGCTCGACACCCGCGAACTCGCGGAAGATCGCGTCCTCACCATCTCCGCGAGTGTAGCGTACGATCACGGCCATCTCCTCTCGGACGTTGGCGTTCTCTCCGATCCCCTCGGAGTAGTCGATAATCTGGCGGTCCTGTACCGCCACTTCGACCGCGTAGTACAGCTGCGCCTCCGAGTCCTCGTACGCCGGCTCAGTCCCGCATGGGGCACGACCACCGAAGTCAGCCCACGATTCGGGGAGTGGCTCGGGATCGCTCCGGAAGCCGTAGCGCACCGACGTGGTGTCCGTTCGGACCGTTCGATTCATGGTCGCTGATTGAGTCTGACTCATTTGCTGGGTCACATCTCCAGCACGGGGTCGGTGTCACAAGCACCGGCCCGGACTTCTGCCGGGCATCCCGCGCTTATGCTATAGTATAGGGGCCAGCATCATAAATGCTACTACCTGTAATGTAAGAGTGTGTGGTCAGATAGACCAAAGAAATATGTACAACCGGAACAAACAACATGTGAGGACAATTATGCCCAACGCAACGATGGCGATCAAGATCACACCCTCCACAGAAGCCATTCTTGATGTGCTCCAGGAGGGTCGAGCAACGCCAGGTTACCTCCAAGAGCAGACTGGCCTGTCCAGAAACACTGTCCAGAATCAGTTACGGTCACTCCTGTCGGGAGATTGTGTACAGTACGTCCACGAGCCGACTGGACTGTACGAACTCGTAGACGATCCAAGAGTCGGAGATGGAAATGGGATATAGTGTTGAACTCAGAGACGGCGAGGAAGCTGTTGGGGCCCCCCGGCACACCGAGGGAGGATCATACGCGCTCAGTGGAGTCACTAAGGCCAAAATGAGTGTGACATTCAACTATTCCGAGTTCTTCGAGGAAGCACTCGACGAAGAAGAGGGGCTTCGGTGGCTCAACGACAAGCGTGCTGGAGATACCGAAGCGCGTCTCCGCGAGGCCGTGGATGTACTAGGAACTGAACAGAGCGATGACTACTGGGAGGCGACGGCAGGAAACGCCGGGCACGCCCTTTCAATCCTGCTCGCGTGGGCACAACAACACCCGGATGCCGAATGGTGGGTCGTATGACTGAACGCCTCTCCCGTCCTGGCGTCGATCTCGTCCTCCGGCTCGGTGAGACCAACGCGCCTCGGCGCTGCCAGGACTCGGACTGCGATCGCGACGGTGAGTACTACGTCCTGACCGGCGACGTCCTCTCGGAGTTCGCCTGCGAGGAGCACCTCGAGGGTACTGTCGAGCGGGCGCAGGCGTAACTCGGTAGACTAGGTTTGGTGAGGTAACCAAGGTATTATGCGCCGATAGCTTCCAGAATAGCTATGCCAATTTCGACAGAAAGCGACACCTGGAAAGAAGCTGACGTGGGGATTTCAGACAAAACGGGAATTCTTGAGTTCCTCGAATCCAACCCGGATAAAGCATTTACAACGCCAGAACTGTGCGATGCGATCGAGGATACCCGCTGGGGTGAAGTGATCGAAGAATTGCAAAAGCCAGGGCAGACCGACAAACTCGTCGAGATTCACGAATCCGACGAGTGGGACAGGATGATGATGTTACAAAGAGAGTACAATATCCATCTCGATGATCTGATGGCGAGCGGTGATGTAGAGTGTCGAGTCATACCATCAGGTGAGGACGATAATCCGTCAGAGGAAGACGCCAGCTACTATACGATAGCGTAGCGGTCGCTTATTCGTCAGCCATCCACAGCAGCGCCGAGCCAACATCGCGTGCGATAACGCGATCCTCCTCTTCGAGCTCGCGAAGTTTTCGCCTAGCAGTCTCGCTGCTCACACCCCAGTGTTCGGCAACCTCCGTCGTCGTCACGTTGCCTTGCTCGCGAACGTACTCGTAGACATCGTCGAGGCTCATCGCCGCTGTGAACCGACCGCCGTCGTCTCGGTCGCGGCCAGACATGGCCGATGATACAGACGCCATTACATAGTATCCACGGGTCGAGTGCCAATAGGGTTTTCCCACGTTGTACGTGCCACGACGTCCGTTCCACAAGGTTGAATACGCTAGAGCTATAGGTGATATTAGGAACTGAGACGCACCGCTATCGGATTTCATCTGTAGGAGGTTGGGATCCCCGCGTGCCTCAGTTCCTGCCCGCGGTCGAAGCGACCGGGGGAACCGAGACGCGAGGAGCTTCGCATGTCACACCACGACCGACCCCGTAATAACACTACGGGATTGTCCGACTCGAATCGTACCGTAATTAACACCGATCAGTTGACAGTATCTACTGAGCGTAGCGTCAGACGTTTGTTTCAGATACGAAAGTGCGCGGCTATTAGTAGGATATCTCGCCCCGGATTGGGAGCACAACGTTACCTTTGGTCAAACAGTCGTTTGTGGAGAAATAGACTTTTCACGAGATATATCACGGAACAATGTACGGTTTCCGTCCGTAATATCTGTCAGTCATTCTCGTCAGAAAACTACTATTATACGCCACTAAATAATTACTCGTATGCGGACCAGCAGGGGCTTCGAGCAATCGAACAGGCCGCACTCATGCGGCTCAGTGACAATCAGACAAAATTTACACAAATGTCAACGGTAGGCACTGATAGATTGGACGGCGAGATACTCTCCAGCATCGAAGAAGTTGGCCACTCAAGGGCGATTTTGGGGCTCATTGCGATCAAGATGCTCGATAAGCAGGGCAAGTCGACTATCCGAGGGGTCGATATCTCCGATCAGATCGAACAGATCACTGATCAGCGAATGAATCGGCGGAACGTCAACCGCTCGATCAACCAGCTCGTCGAGTGCGGGCTCGTCTCGAAAAGCGAGTTCGCGGATGGCGTCTCTCACGACTGGCGTCTCACAGACGAGGGGGAGGCCCTCCTCGAGTCGTTGCATGATCTGACCGAGGTCGCGATCCGGGGGTTCGCTGAATGAGCGACATCGCTACCCTCGCGGGCCTCACTGCGTTCCAGCGCGACGTCCTCATGACGACCGCAGAACTCGGGGCGTCGCACGGGCTCGGGATCAAATCGAGAGTCGAGGAGCACTACGAGACTGAGATCAACCACGGTCGTCTCTACCCGAATCTCGACACGCTTGTCGAGGAGGGGTTAGTCGAGAAGTCCTCGCGCGATCGGCGGACGAACGAGTACCGTGTCACCGAGCGCGGTCGCGATCTCCTCCGATCGAACGGGAAGCGGTATCTCAGTGCTGCAGCTGGGGTCGAGATGGCCGGGGGTGCGAACTGATGGCCCGCTCGACCTTCGAGCAGGCCGGCGAGGACCTGGCCTTCGAGTCGATCATCCGGGCAGGGACGCTCGACATGTGGTTGGACCACGTCGGGATGTACGTCGACGAGTTTAAATTGCACATTACGCCCGATGGCTATCACACGCGCGTTGTCGATCCGGCGAACGTCGGGATGACCGAGACGGCCCTCGACAAGCAGGCGTTCGAGAGCCACCGAGCCGGTGCGGATGGCAACGGCACGCTCGTCGTCGGATTAGCTATCGATCGCCTCCAGGACGTGATCGGACTCGTCAGCAACGACGAGCTCGTCTCGATCGGGTTCGATGACGAGACGCGGATGCTCCACCTGCGCGCGGGCGAGATCAACCAGTCGATCGCGCTGATCGACCCCGATACGATTCGACAGGAGCCGGACTTCCCAGAACTCGACCTGCCGACGCGTGTCGACCTCGAGGTGGGGTCGCTCCGGCGGGCGATCAAGGCCTGTGGGTTGACGTCCGATCAGATCTCGGTTGGGTTCTACGATGGCGAGTCCGAGCATCGCAACTGGGGGCTGTTCTTCAGCGCCGAGGGCGACACGGACGACACGCTTGTCGACCCCGACGAAACCAAACAGGAGGTTCACGAGCACGGCGAGACGGACACGATCCTCTCGATGAGCTACGTGGAAGAGATGGAGAAGGTCCTCCCGAAATCGGGCGAGGTGCAGATCCGCGTCGGCAAGGAGTTCCCCATCAAGTTCGACTTCGTCGACGGGGGGGACGAGGAGACGATCGAGACGACCGTGATGCTTGCGCCGCGGATCCAGTCGGAGTGATCTCCCATGTGTGATACTCACTCCGATACCGACGGCGAAGCGGTCGGCAGCGAGACCGGGGACGAGGACGAACCCGAGCGTGGGTTTCAGATCACGCAGCGCTCGCTCGATGGTGGCCGGCCACGCGGCCAACTCACCTTCGACGGCGCGGTCGCACCGGACGTCGACGACGATGACGGAGGTGAGAACTGATGGCGGCGGTCGAATCCCCGCCGTACGTCCTTGGACGCGCACCGATCCAGCAGATGGCCTACGCCAGGTTCGAGACCAAGCCCCCGACGCCGAACGGCGATACGGGGGCGGGCTACGAGCGGTGGCGCTCGTACGAGTACCGACCGGAGACGCCGGGCCAAGAGAAAGAAGACGTCTACGTCAGCCATCACCGACTGCTTGCAGTCATCGCCTGTTACCCGATCGAGATGCCGATCGAGGAGGTCCTCGAGGATCTGAAAGGACAGGACGTCCATCACAACTGCCCCGACGTCGACGGCGATCGAGGCATCCCGTGGGACAATCGCCACGATGGGATCGAGGTGCTCGATCACGGCGAGCACTCCTCGATCACGCAGGCCGAGATGCGAGCGTTCGCCGAGGATATCCGTCGCGAGAGGGAGTGCAGCTCGGCAGAGAACGCGACGCGCTGCGAGCGCTGTGACACGCGCGACGGGCCGTTCGGCACGGCCGATGGTTTCGACGGTGTTCGGTGTCTGGAGTGCGCCGTTCGAGAAGCCGATGGCGGGCCGATCGACATGGGGGTCGGGCGATGAGCAGCGACACGCCACTCTCCGGCCAGCAGCGCTGCCTGCATGGCCATCTCTGCTCGGGCCAGGACAACTTCTGTTCGGTCTGTGGCGACGATCTCCGAGGAGGTGAGGACGATGTCTGAGGCCGACATCGAGACGGAGCTCTCTCTGTCGGATATCTACATGCTGCTTTCGAACGAGCGCCGGTTGATCGTGATCGAGTTACTCGCACGGGATCGAAGCGAGTGGGACAAGCGAGATCTCGCTCGGGAATTGGTCACTCGGACGAAAGGCGAAGGTCACAGCTACAGTGATTATCAGAACGCCCACGTCTCGCTGATCCAGACCCACCTCCCGAAGCTCAGGGATCACGGCGTGATTCGTGCCGGTGGTGATGGCGAACGCCGACTCGATCCGATCAGTCCGGGCCCGGCGTTCGATCTCGTTCTGAACGCGAAGAACGGTGCGGCGCTGGCAATGAGCGCCGAGCGTGCACTCGGCGAGGGCAAAACGGGTGAGTCGGCATGAACGGTGTCGCGCCGAAGCTAACGACTGACGACGCGCTCGGAGTGATCGCGACGACGGCCCGTCGGCAGATCCTTCGCGCTCTCACAGAAGGCGATGCAGTGCCCGTCTCGGACCTCGTTCGCGTCCTGTCCCGGCACGAAGATACCCCCGGGATGGCTGGGATCGGGCGCTCGCTACGGCATATCCACCTCCCGAAGCTCGATGCCCACAACGTGATCGAATGGGATCGAGAGGGCAGGACGGTCGAGACGGGCCCGAACTACGCTCTCGCGCGCGAACTCACAACGCTCGTCGAGTACGCGATGGAGCACGACGATATCCTGAGCGGCCCGCCGCCGGGTGATGATGTGGACGACGGGGGTGAGATGGCGTGAGCAACGCCGAGTTCCTCGAAGCGGCAGTGAAGCTCGACGGGGTGTCGATCTCCGACGAAGGCGAGGAGTTCGTCGCGACGTGCGAGGAAGAGGCCGAGGGGAAGATCGACGCTACGAAAGTGTTCGCCAGCGCCCGCAGCGCCGGGCTTGATGTGACCAACACGATCGGGGATTTCGACGCCGGTCATCTCCGCGTGTACGTTGATAAAGAGGGGTCGGAGTGATGGCCGCTGCACGCCCTCCCGACGGGCACTGTCGGTCCTGTGGAGAGCCCCTTCGATTTCGGCCCTGCTGGAACTGCAACGACCTTCGCGAGATCGAGGAGCGTGAGTCGCGATGAGCCCCGAACGAACGGTCATCACGTGGTTCGTCGCGGTGTGGATGTCGATCCTCCTGCTCGCATTCGTGGCAATCATGGCCGGGGTGATCTCGACGTGATCCCCGTTCATGACGTGAGCCATCGCTGGCCCGGTGCCGATCGAGCGATCGTGATCGGCGGGCCCACCTTGGCGGCCAGCAGAGAGGGAGAGACCGAACACGACGATGCGACTCCAGAGGTGAGAGCCGATGTCTAAGCGATCAGAACCAACCCCAGAGTCGAGACCCCGCAGCGAAAGTGAACAGAGCGTTCAAGTGACAGATTGGCGAATCCGAGCTGCCGCCTATTCGCTTGTCGCCATCGCGATCGCGCTTATCGTGACGTCGATCGCGTTGACGGTGATCGCGATCCTGCTGTTTCAGCTACTCCAGTACGCGCCCGAGGCACTCGATCTCGGCCGTGAGATGGTCGACGTGCTCGGTCGGGTTGTCGTTGGGCTGGAGGGGTCGCGATGAGCGGTACATCCTCAAACAGTGTCGAGCGATCAGCGAACGCCTTCACCGGCGCGTTCTATGAGGCCGGTTTTGAGAGGATGAAGAGCTCGCAGCACGTGACAGTGGTTGATTGGCACGAACTGGGGGCGATGAGCGAGTTCGATTATTATGTCTCGTTCAGACTCCCCACAACAGCCGTTGTCGAGAACTCGGACGCCGACAAGGAGAGATCTCGATGAGAGGACTAGTTGACACGCTTCCAAATCGGCCGCTCGAAGAGGACGAAGCGGAAGTCCTGTTCCAGAAGACGACCGCCCGGTTCCTGCCGGACATTTGCTGGCGGGCTGATGAGAATGTGCGATTCGTCGCGGCGACGTATCACCGCCAGGATGGTCGTGCCGTGAGTATCGGCTACTCACGCAATAGTGGTCAGTGGGAACAGTTCGACGCCAATGAAATCACTGACGACCCGTCAGAGTCGGCTGGTCGGACCTCGGAGTTCCTTCATGAGAACTACGGTGAGGGTGAAATCGAGGACATGGAACTAGCTATGGATTACCTGCAGCGATTTAGCCAGGTCCCGATGGAGGCGTGGATGCAGCCATGAGCAATCAAGAGTACGACCTGATCGGGCCCGACGACGTCCGGCTCGAGCTCTCGATCGTAGCTGGCATTCAGGACAATCCGACGGTGCACGTTGAGGGGATCGCCGAATCGCTCGACGCTCGACCAGACGACGTCCGCGATGCGATCAGCGAACTCGACGGGGAGTGGGAGCTCCTCAAGGAGATCGAGGTCAGCGGGATGGGCGACGGTCAGGATGATCAGGCCGGCGACGATGCCCCCCAGTTCGATGTCACCGAGTCCTCAGTCGTCGTTAATGGCGAGGAAATCGACGTAGAGGGATTCGAGTTCGAGTTCGAGTTCGATGACGGACTGAGCGCCGACGAGATCGTTGACGAGCTTTCGGAAGAGGCCGACGACGGTTGTGCGTGGCTCAGAGACGACCCGCACACGATCGTTCGGGAGGCATATGACTCCCGCGGTGCCGGGAGTCGGGCCCTTCGGGAGGTCCTGGACGCTGCCGAGCAGATGGACAACTGCGTCACGCTCAACCAGCGCCTTGCCCTCGGTGGGATAAGCTTCACCCGCGGGTTGCTCGCAGAACTCGGACTCACGAAGCCGAGCGGGCAGCTACTCGATTCCGATGAGCGCCGCGATCGCATCGACGCGATGCGGGAGGGGTATCTGTGAGCTCCGGTGGCGCGGCCAGCGGTGCCGGAACGGCGAGTGACCGGCCCGATTTGCTTGCCTCGCGGGAGTACAACGGGCGACTCGGCGTTCCGAGTGCAGTGCGCCCACTTGCACGCGTCTACGCGATCGAAGCCAAGGCCAGCAAGACAGGGTCCGTCACACTCGCACATGAGGAGATCGAGGGGCTCTGTCGCTACGCACTCGCATTCGGTGCGCGCCCACTCGTGGCCGTCCGGCCCGACCGCGAGCCGTGGTCGTTCTTCGAGCCGGCAGCACTGAATCAAAACGAGCAGTCGAGAAGCGTTACGCAGGATATGCTCCCCGGCCCGTCGTTCGAGGAGGTGTTCGACGATGGCGAGTAGGTCGGTTGTCCTCGAGTGCCCAGCGTCTGTCGGGCAACCCGTCCCCGGAACGCAACTCCGCTGGGACGAGTACGACCACTCGATCGAGCGTTGGGACGAACGCACGCCGCACGATTCGGTGAGCCCCGACCGAGCGCTTCGCGAGTCGGTTGCCGTCGGTCGGGAGGGAGTCCGGCAGTACTTCCGATGTGAGGAGGTCCGGATCTTCGGCCAGTCGGATCTCACGGACGTGTGGTACCCCTATCTCGCGATCTTCCCGATTCGGGAGGGCGTCGTCCGAACCGTCCTGCTCGCCGAGAGGGTCGTCGCGACGACGATCCGGGCGCATCTGTGGACCGTCTGGGGTGACGCGCAGTGAGTCAACACGAAAGTCCAGACAGAGATCTCGATAGGGATACGCTCCAAGAGAGGCACTCGAGCGCGCTGCACCGGCTGGCAGATGAAGACAGTCGACTCGGCGAGATCGCACGGCGACTTATCAATGACGACGAGATGACGCAAACCGATGATTCGTAACGCTACGGACACCTATCCGGTGGTTTTAAGCCAGTGGGATGGGATAGATTTAGCTAAGAAGCACGTTCCTTCTCCGAAGGAAACCCCGGTTGCTGCCGGGGTCAGTGCTTCCTACGGTGATAACACGATGCTAGGAAGCAAGCGGACAAAGGCGGAGAGTGTAGTTAATTGCTTCGGCTTCGACGGCCGGGGCAAGTCATTCCGAAAGCACGTCGGCGACGAGTCGCCGTGTCTCAGGATCGTTATCGAGGGCGGTGTTGAGATCGCGCAAGAGGGTGACGACCTCCTCATCGGTCTCGCTGATCGCCCGGTCGAAGATCGACGATCGAAGTTCAGTCATGTCCTCACGAGCGCCGAGCGAGGTTGCTGTCCCGCAGTTCGGGCAGTAACGCTCGTCCGGCGAGAGGGCAGTGTGGCAGTTCGTGCACGGGACCGGCTTACTCCGGGGCGTATCCGAGTCATCGGGCTCGTCGGCGAACCCGAGAGCGTGATGGATGCCCTCGTTGCGTTCTGCGGCGGTCGTCTCGTCGTAGATCTCGAGCATTCGGTCATCGGACCAGCCCATCACGTGGACGATCTCCTGGGGCGTGAGGCGGTCAGACGACGAGAGTCGAGTCGCGGCAGTATGGCGGAACATATGCGGGTGGACCGTCCGCTCGATGCCAGCCCGAGACGCGCACTCGTTGAGCATATCGCGGATGCGATCGCCACTGACCGCTCCAGAGCTAGGATCGTCATGATCGTAGTGGCGCTGGTCGACGGGCCAGAGGGGCGCGTCGTCTCGGCGGTCAATGTGATAGCGGTTGAGATAGACCCGCAGTTCTGCGCGGCTGTTCATGATCGGATACTGGTCGACGGGCACCGACTTTTGAGCGAGTCCACTCTCGTTGGGGACGAAGTAGGGGCGGTCGGTTTCGATGTCGTAGATGTCGCCATATCGCAGCTGCGAGACGAGCGAGATTCGTCCACCGACGTCGGCGAGGAACTCGATCAGGACGGGATCGCGAGTGCCGTAGGCGGCCTCCTTCAGTGCCGCGATATCGTCAGTGGAGAGCATCTTCTCGTCACTGACGTCGGTCGATTCGGGCGAGACATCAGGGAGTTCGATCCGTTCGGCGAAGTCGAACTCGTCGTAGGTAGGTTCGTCGTTGAGAAAGCGGAAGAACAAGCGCAATGTGCGCTTGTAGCCAAACGCTGCTGTTCCATCCGGGTCGAGGCCCCGCCCACCGCGATCCGAAGGGGCGAACAGATGCCGAAGCAGCGATCGGATGTCACGCATATCCATCTCGACGAGCTCGGTGTCGCTCCACGCAGCCGCTCGTCGGAGGTTGCCGAGGTCGGAGATCAGCGTCGTTTCGGCGCGGTCCTCGACGTGCTCGCGATGGTCGACGAAATCGGCGATCGCGTCACGCTCGCGTTGGGTGATGGACTCCGATTCGAGGATGCGCATCTGCGCACTCGAGGGGTGCTGGTCGTAACGATCGGCGACAAAGGCATCGACCGCTTGCTCGTCGTGGGGGTCGACAGTGGCAGCGTCCAAGTTTCGCCAAGCGTTCTGGAGCTGCCCGAGCACGTTTCCCGTGTCGTTGACGTCGGCCATACTGGTTCGACAGAGGCCCAGATAATAGGCGTTAGTCTCCGAACATCTGGCGCATCATGGGATGCATTTCCATCATCTGCTCTTCTGCGATCTCCTCGTAGAGCTTGTAGGTGATCGAGACCGCAAGCAACAAACCGGTGCCGGAGACCGCGCCGATGGTCCCGAGCATGTTCGCCATCACCGCGAGCAGGCCGACGAGCGCCCCGCCGATGACGGTCACCTGCGGGATGTATCGTCCCAGAACCTTCTCGTAGACGCCGATGTTCTGACGGAAGCCGGGGATCTGCATCCCCGAGTTCTGGATCTGTCTGGCAGTCGCCTCGGGACCCATGTCCGTCGTCTGGACCCAGAAGATCGCGAACACCGCCCCGCCGATGACCATCACGGCGAGGTCGATCCCGACCCGGAGCATGATCTGCCAGACGGCTTGGCTGGCCTCGCCGAGCCACCACATCCACTCCTCGGGGGCCTGGATCGGGTTCAGGTAGTAGAACAATCCGCCCGTGGGCTGGCCCTGACTGTTGTAGACACCGAGCCACGCGGGCATCCCCGCCCAGCGGGCGTCCAGGATCCGGCCGGCGAACTGGACGTTCATCTGTAGTGCACGAACGAGGATCATCGGCAGGACGCTCGCGTAGATCAGTTTTACGGGAAACCGACCCCGAGCGCCCTTCACGCGGGCGTGCGAGAGCGGCACCTCGACGCGAACCGACTCGGCGTAGACCACCACGACGAAGATGAAGATCGTGGTGAGGATCGCCAACAGCGCGCCCTGGCCCAGAAACAGCTCTTGGAGCCCCTCACTTGTCAGCAACGAGGGGAAAGACGCCTGCCCGAGCAGGATCGAAAACCACGTCGGAACGATCCCGGCCTCGCCGGGAAGCCCGCTCCAGGCGAACAGTCCGCCGATGAGGCGCTGGCTCACGCCGGCGATGATGAACAGCCCGATCCCACTGCCGACACCCCACTTCGAGACGATCTCGTCGAGAAAGAGGACGAAGATCCCGCCGACGAAGACCTGTGCGAAGATGATCGTCTGGACCGTCGTCTGGCCGTAGGTCGCGGCCAGTTCGGGACTCGCCGGAAGGAAACCGCCGAGAAACACCATCGGGAACGCGGTCAGGGCGATCATTACGATCACCAGCAGCTTCTGGAGGCCCTGATAGAGCACCTGATCGCGCGGGTCGTTGGTGTCAAGACCTAACAACCCGGCACCGCCGAGCAGTTGCAGGACGATGCTCGCGGTGACGATCGGTCCGATCCCGACCTGCAGGATCGTCCCCTGACTGCCGGCCAGTATCGAGCGGAACTGCCCGAAGATGTCCTGACCCGCCTCGGCGGACGGGAGCCCCCACAGGTAGACGTTGGTCAGGAAAAAGTACACCACGAGGACGCCCGCGGTCCACGCCAGCTTGCGCTTGAAGGGGACGTGCCCCTCGGGGCGGGTGACCCCAGGCATTCGTGTGAGAACCGGTTCGGCGGCTTCCTTCCAACTCATTGATTACGCTTCGTCAGCCGTTGTTTCAATATCTTCCGGTTCTGATTCGCCATCGTCGGCTGGCTCCTCCTCTTCGTCGACCTGACCGCGCTCGGAGACGACCGCCTCGCCCCCGTTCTCCTCGATGAGTTCGACCGCGCTCGCCGAGAAGGCGTCCGCGGTAACCGAGAGGGCGTTGCGGACCTGGCCGCCGCCGAGCACCTTGACGGCGTCGGCGTCGTAGCCGTCCTCGACGATATCGCGGGCGTCGAGGCTGTAGCCGCCGTCGGTCTCCTCGGCGAGCCCGTCGGCGGCGAAGATCGCCGCGTCCTCGTCGAGCTTCTGGACGTCGATCGTGAGGACCGTCTCTTTTGCCTTTTCGGGTCGCTTGAAGCCGTGTTTGCCGAGCGGCCCGTAGTTGTGGAACTCGTGCTTGCTGCGTCCGGCGGCACCGCGCCCACCGCGATGGCCGGCGCCCCGTCGGTTCTTGTGGGTGCCGCCGCCGTGGGTCCGCGAACCGCGTTGGCGTTTTTTCTTGTTTGTCATGGTTATCGCATCGCGACGAGGAGCTCGTCGATCCCCTCGGTCGAGTGTTTGCCCAGCTGACCGCCCTCGGCGGTGACGTGCTTGAGCCCCCTGTGGCCGCCCCGCGGCGGGTGCAGGCGGAGCACGGGCGTCAGCCCCTGTTCTTTGAGCGTCGTCTCCTCTTCGAGCAGCGCCTCGGCGAGTGCCGCCACCGAGTCGTACTCGGTGTTGTCCGCGAGCCACTCGTCGTCGATGTCGCCGCTGCCCTCGTCGGGCTCTGCGCGCGTCCGGAGCAGCGTCTCGACGGTCTCTTGGCTCGGCTCGCCGTAGGCGACGTAGTCGTTGACCTTCGCGACCATCCCGCGGAACGTCTCGTGTTCGGGAACGAACGCACAGTGGTTGACCCGGTGGAGGTTGAGCATCGAGAGGGTGTCCTCGACGTCATAGCTCATGTCGACCTCGCCGCGCAGTTGGACGACCGCCTGCATCACTCGATCACCTCGCGCTGGGCGGCGGCGTGTTCGGGGACGCGGGCCTCGGCAGTGTTGCGAAGCGCGTTGAACGTCGCCTTCGCGAAGTTTACAGTCGTTCTAGTCTGGCCCGACGACCGGGTCCAGGCGTCCTCGATGCCGGCGAGTTCGAGGACGCTACGGACGGTATCCCCGCCCGCAAGCCCGAGCCCGCGCGGCGCGGGCAACAGCTCGACCTCGACGCTACCGGCCTTTCCGGTCGTGCGCAGCGAGACGGTGTGGGGCCGACCGCAGCCACATTCCCATGACCCACAGCCCCGCGAGACGTCGATGATGTTCAGTTTCGCGATACCGATCGCCTTCTGGATGGCGCCGCCGACCTGGTCGTCCCGGCCCTCCGCGTAGCCGACGTAGCCGTCGCGGTTGCCCACGGCGACCACACAGCGGAACTTGACCCGGCGACCCGAGTCGGTCATCCGCTGGACCATGTTGATGTCGAGTACGTCGTCCTCGAGACCGGGAAGGAGCTGGTCTACGACCTCGACCTCCTTCAGCGGTAGTCCCGAGTTCAACGCCTCGTCCATCGTCTCGATATCGCCGTCGCGGACGAGTCGGCCGAGACGTGTCACGGGCTCCCATCCGTTGTTTCGTGCCATTGTTAGTCCTCCATAATGGTCTCCCGAACCGAATCGAAGTGCTCGGGAAGCGTCGTTGCATCGAACTCGCCGCTGTAAAGCGACTCGTCGAGACTCTCTGCGTACTCGGCGATATGCTCGCCGCGAGTCCGATCCCAGTCAGCGAGGACGCTGTCGTTGTGCGGGATATCGAGTCCCGCGTCGATCGCGCCCTCCTGGACGGCGAACACCTTGTTGCCGGGCGTCGCCGTATGCAGGCCGATGTCCAATACGGCCTCCGTCAGGCCGGCCTCGACCGCGCGGGTCCCCGCGAGAAGGCCGGTCAGGTACGCCGCGGGCAGGTTGCCCGTCGGTGCCTCCCAGCCGTACTCGGCGAGGTCACTGGAGTGTGCGCTTGCGAGGATCTCGTCGCCCTCCGGACTGGTCGTGGTCAGCTGCGCCCTGATGTGCTTGTTGCTCGGTCGAGCAACGAGCCGGGGCTTGTCGGATTTCAACAGGCGCAACCTCTGATGGTAGTCGGTTCGGACTTCGCGCCGACGCCGCATCGGCACCTTGTATCGTGGTCCTGTTGCCATTATTCGTCACCGTATTCGCTGTCGATGTAGTTCGTCATGTACCGGATGCTGCGAAACTCCCCGCCGCCGGACTTGTTGTACAGTTCGCGGTACTGGGTCGAGTCGATCTCGCCCTCGTCGCGAAGTTCGCGCAGTTTCCGTCGCTGTGCTCTGATCTGGTCTTTCCACTGGTCTTTCTCGTTCTGTCGGGCGCCGGCTTTCCCCCGGCGTTTGCCCGCTCCCTTCTGGTGGCCGTAGGCACGCTTTTCCTCTCGCTCGCGCGCTCGACCGCGGGAGTTGCTCCGGGCCTCCTTCGATTGGATCAGACCCTGGGAGACCAGCTCGCGGATCTCTTCTCTCGTGATCGCGTCGGCGATCTCGCCCTGGGCCTCGGGATCGAACCAGACGCGGTTCTTCCCGACGTCCAGTACGTCGGACGCCAGTCGTTTCTGTGCTTTCAGGTCGCTCATCGGTCTACCTCGACTTCGACGTAGGTGGGGTTGAGAACGCGAATGCCCGCGCTCTCTGCTTCCTCCTCAATGCGTTCGCGTTTGCGTGCGCCGACCGAGGAACCGATCCGCACCGCCTGTCGGTCGCCGTCGACTCCCTCGAGGTCGGACGTGTTCTCGACGCGGACCTCCTCGAAGCCGCTGGGATGCAGTCCGCGGACCTCGGTGGGCGTTCGGAAGCCGGCCTCGACGACCGGACCGCGACTCTTGAACCGTCGGCGCTGCTTCGAGAGGCCACCACGGGGGCGACGCCACGACTCGGGCGTGCGCTTTTTCTTGTGGTAGTCCTGGCGCTTGAACGCCGGCTTGCCGACGCGTGCGCGCTCGCCGAGCAGACGCGCCTTCTCGTCGTCGAGCTCGGGCGTCTTCTCGGTCAGGCCGCGGGGTCGAAGATCCGTTTCGACGTCTTCGGCCTCCTCGTCTGCGTCCTCTCGACCCTCGTCTTCGACCTCCGCCTCGGTCTCTTCGTCGACCTCGAGACCGCCGACGTCGGCCTTGATCCGCGCTGCGAGCGCGTTTCCGATCCCCTCGACTTCCGCGAGGTCGTCCTGGCTTGCAGCCTTGACGTCCTCGACGTCCTCGTAGCCGGCCGCGCGGAGCGCGTCGGCCTTCGAGTCGCCGACACCGCTGATGTCGGTCAGTTCGGTCTCGTTGTCGGCCATTTAGGCACCTCCTTTCGGTTTCTCGGTGATGTACACGCCGTCCTGGAACACCCGTGTGTCCTTGCCGCTGACGCGTGTGAGCTGTTCGATGTTCGCGGCCGTCTGGCCGACGTCCTCCTTGTCGGGCCCCGAGAGGACGACCTCCTCGCCGTCGACCTCGACACGCGTGTCACCACGGATCGTCGTCCGCCGTGGGGCACGCTCGCCGAGGAAGTTCTCGATGACGACCTCCTCGCCCTCGACGTTCACCTGCATCGGGAAGTGAGAGTAAAGCACCTCCATGCGGTACTCCCAGCCCTCGGTCACGCCCTGTACCATGTTGCGTACGTGGCTCTCGAAGGTGCCGATCGTGGCGTTGGTCTTCGCGTCGTCGGTCTCGCTCTCGATGACGACCGCCTCGACCTCCCGGTCGTCGGTCTCGCCCTGGTCGGTTTCGACCGCTTCGGTGACGGTCTCGACTCGGACGGTCACGTCGGGGTACCACAGACGGCGAGTGACCTCGCCGTCGGCCCCCGCGATCGTCACGTCGAGGTGATCGATCTCACAGTCGACGTCGTCGGGTAGTGTGATTTCTGTTCGTGGCATTGTTAGTAGACGTACGCGATCACCTGGCCACCGATGCCCTGTTCGCGGGCCTCGTAGTGGCTCATGATGCCGTGGCTGGTCGTCACGACGAGCGTCCCGTAGTCACGGGCGGGGAGGTATCGCTTCTCCCACTGCTCGAACTCGTCTGCGCCCGCCGAATAGCGGGGCTTGACCGAGCCACACTCGTTGATCGCGCCTTTCAGTTCGACCTCGAACGTGCCTGCTCGGCCGTCCTCGACGAACTCGAAGCCGTCGATGTACCCGCGGTCATAGAAGACCTCGAGCACGGAGCCGATCTGGTTCGAAGCGGGCTGTATCGTGTGTGTCAGGTGTCCCACACCCTCGGCGTTGTCGATTCCCGAGAGCGCGTTACTGAACGGATCACTCGTCGTCATTTGTACTTCTTGAACCCCATGTTGCGGGCGATCTCGCGGAAGCACTGTCGACACAGCCAGATGTCGTACTTGCCGACGAGGCCCTGTTTGCGGCCACAGCGCTGGCAAGCTTCGAGCTGGCCGGTGCGTTTCGTGGCGTGCTCGCCCGTCTCCGTCTCTGATTCACTCATTCGTGTCCTCCTGGCCGATACCGGCGTCGAACTCCTCGTTCAGGTACGCGATCGCCGCCGCCGCGTCGAGTCGGTGGGTCGACGGGATCTGTTGAGACCTGATGTCGCGTTTTTTCACCCGATAGCCCGGGCGCACGAGGTTGACCGTCACGTCGAGCCCGAAGATCCCGATGTTCGGGTCGTACTCCTGGTCGGGGAACTCGGTGTGTTCTTCGATCCCGAAGCTGACGTTGCCCGTCTGGTCGAACTGGTTGCCCGAGATCTCCGCGAGCGGGAGTACGGTCTCGAGGAACTGGGCTGCGGTCTCGGCGCGGAGGGTGACCTTCGCGCCGATCGGGTCGCCCTGACGGATCCCGAACTCGGGTTTCGTCCGTTTTGCCTCCGTCCGGACGCTCTGTTGGCCGGTGATCTCCTCGAGGATCTCCTCGGCGTTCGCGAGTTCGCGCCCGCCGGTGCCGACGCCCATGTGGACGACGACCTTCTCGACGACGGGCTCGCGCATTTCGTGGAACTCGCCTTCGGCTTCCTGTTGGCTCTCGCTCATTCCTCAGCACCTCCCTCGTCGCTCACGAAGTTCTCGTCGATCACGACGACGTACTCCGCGATCGTCTCGAAGCCGTCGTCGTCGGTCTCGACGGTGACGGTGTTCGGCGCGCTCGATTCGATCACGGAGATCTCCTCGACGCGTCCGATGTCGCCGGCGTGCTGGCCCTGTACCGCGGTGATCAGCGCACCTTCCTCGTAGACGAAGTGTGCGAGGATCTCGTTGTCCCAGTCGATGACGACCGAGTCGCCGGGCGAGTACTGCGTGCCGTCGTCGACGCGCAGGTTACGCCCGTCGTGCAGTTGCAGTTGGGTCTCGCCACCGGGGACCTGACGCTTATCGGCGATCTTGCCGAGTTTGCCGTCGGCGTCGCCCTCCTCGATGGGTGTCAGCGCGAGCCGGCCCCCCTCGTCGGGGAACACGCGGTAGAACTCCTCGCGCTCCTCGAACCCGAGGATGTCGAACATCCCGATGGGACGCCGGACGTCGCTCACCGGTTCGCCGTTGACGAGGACGTTGCCCTCGTTCGTGGCGTACATTGCCTCCTTCTTCGAGTCGACGTACCCGAGTACGTCCCGTAGCACGATCAAGAGCGGAACGCCCTCTTCACCGTGGGGCCCCGCACGGGCCTTGACGGTGTAGGTGGCGGTTTTCCGCTCGACCGGCCACGAGTCCGGCACCGAGAGTCGTTTCTGGTGTCTGCTCATTCAGTATCACCCGTGAGTCGCGCCTCGCGGACTTCGTCCTCGAGGTCGAGCGCCGTGATCCGGAGGTTGCTCGCTTCCATCGGTCGGGGTACCTCCTCGCCGTCGGCCTTCTCGAGGACCGCGTCCTCGACGTGGACGACGCCACGTTTGAGATCGACCGCGACGACCTCGCCGGTCTCGCCGGCGAAATCGCCGCGCATGATCTGGACGGTGTCCCCGACGTTGACGCGGGTTCGACGGGTGCCGTGTTCCTCACGGAGGTCGCCGTCGAGCGTCGCGTGCAGCTGCTTGTGTCGTTCGTGCAGCGGCGCGTTCTGTGCGTCGTTTCGCTGTTTGCGTGGTTGCTTGCTCATGGTTCTATACGATCATCGTCGCCGTGCTGGCGACGCTGCCGAAGCGTTCTGCGACCTCGCGTGCGATCGGGCCTTTGATCTCGGTCCCACGGGGGTCCTCCGCATCGTCGACGATGACGGCCGCGTTGTCCTCGAATTTTACGCGCGTGCCGTCGGGCCGGCGGATCGATTTCCGCTGGCGGATGACGACCGCTTCGAGGACCTGCCGGCGCATCTCGGGGGTCCCTTTCGTGACCGAGACGGTGACCTTATCACCGACTCCCGCTTGTGGCTGGCGGTTTTTCACGCCCGAGTAGCCCGAGACGCTGAGCAGCTTCAGCTCGCGGGCACCGCTGTTGTCCGCACAGTTGATGAGCGCGCCCTTCGACAGGCCCTTCGTGACGTCGGCTTTCAGCGCCTCCATCACTGCTCACCCGCTGGTGCTTCGGTGGTTACGTCCCCGTCCTCGCTTTCTGCCTCGTCGGCCGCCTCCGTCGGGTCGACGGGGCCGAGCTCGAGCTCGTCCGCCGTGACTTCGACCACGACGTGGCTTTTCGTCTTCGAGAGGGGGCGTGTCTCTGCGATCTTCACGCGGTCGCCGACCGAGACGTGATCGAGCACGCCCGGCACGTGGGCCGGGACGCGCGATCGACGCTTCATGTACCGATCGTATTTCGGTACGAAGACGTCGTACTCTCGCTCGACGATCACGGTCTTGTCCATGTCCGCGCTCGCGACGATTCCCTCGAGGACCTGTCCTCGAACGGGAAGCTCGCCGTAGAACGGACACTTCTCGTAATCATAGTCCGGATCGTCCGGTTCTGGTGGTGTTTCTACGTCTAATCCTATCGCCATGGTGAATCACCTGTGGTTTCGGTGCGTCGGGCGGGTCGTGAGAGCAGTCTGTCGCCATCCACCGTAACGTAAGCCACCGGGTCGCGTGCGTGTTTCCCGGCGGTCTCGGCCCCCTTGCGGGGACCCGCGGCTTCATCTGTGGCGTCGAGTCGGAACTCGAACGTCGTGCCCGATTTCGGCACTCGCTTGTCCCGAGTATCGCGGATCACGAGAGTCTTCTCGCTCTCGGAGACGACACGGCCGGCAATCCCGACGGAGTCGGGACTATCGGCAGCAACGACCCGTACGCACAGGCCGTTGAGTTCGTGTCGCGCGATGGTCTCGGGTGTGAGTGCCATGGTTCGGTTATGCTTCGGTGCTGTCGGTGTCGTCGCCTTCCTCGCCCTGAATCGTCTTCACGCGGGCGATCGTGCGCTTGAGCTCCCCGATCCGTCCGGGATTCTCGGGTGCGCCACCCGCGGCCTGCACGGCCTTCATGTTCAGCAGCTCCGTCCGGAGTTCCTCGACTTCGGCCTCGCGCTCTGCGGGCGTCATGTCGCGGATCTCCGCGGGGTGAAGGATGGCCATCAGTTATCGCCCTCCCCCTCCTCTTCGGCTTCCATCTCGGCGACGAGTTCGGCCGCTTCGGCCTCGATGTCCTCCTCGAGTTCGAGGTCTTCCTCGTCCTCGGCCTCCTCGCTGCTCTCCTCGACGGTCTCCTCGTCGACGGGTTCCTCTTCGACGACCTCCTCGTCGATCTCGGTCGCTTCGACCTCGCCCTCGGTGTCTGCGGTTTCGGCGACCTGGTCCTCCTCGGGCACGTCGTCGGCGACGTCGTCGAGGATCTCCTCGACGCCCTCGTCGGTGTCGGCAGTCTCGGCGATCAGGTCCTCGACCTCGGCGTCGTCGTGGATCTCGAAGTCGTCGGGCAACTGTGCACCCGGCGGGATGATCTTGACGTTGACGCCGATAGTGCCGAGTTTCATCACGGCCGTGCCGAGACCCTTATCGACGATGTCTTCGGCGGGCTCGCCGTTGTGCTTGACGTAGCCACGGTTGAACTTCTCGACGCGCGAGCGCGCGCCCGTGACTTTGCCCGAGAGGACGATCTCCGCGCCCAGCGCTCCGGCGTCCATGATCCGGTCGATCGTGGTGTGACCGGCTTTGCGGAAGTACCACCCTCGTTCGAGGGCGTTCGCGAGTCGGTCGGCGACGATCTGGGCGTTCAGGTCGGGTTCGTCGACCTCCTGAACGTCGATCTGGGGATCTTCGAGGTCGAATCGCTCCTCGAGCTGGCGGGTCACCTTGCGGATGTTCTTTCCGCCCTTGCCGATCACCATACCGGGCTTTTCGGCTTTGAGGACGATCTGGGTCCCCATCGGGGTCTTTGCGACCTCCATGCCGCCGTAGCCGGCGCGCTCGAGTTCCGTCGCGAAGAACTCGTCGATCTGGGAGCGCTGCATCCCGTTTTCGATGAACTGGTGTTCGTCTGCCATTAGTTCTCCTCCTCCGGTTCTTCGAGGATCAGTTCGACGTCGACCTGTGGGGTGTTCCACGCCGTTGCACGCCCCATCGCGCGGGGCTTTCGGCCCGGACTCTCGCCGACCTTGTGGGCGGCGACGTGCATGATCGTCATCGACTCGGCGTCGAAGTCCTGGTGGTCGGCGTTCCCGACGGCGTTTCCGAGCAGGTCGAGAAACGCCTTCGAGACCTTGTTCGGGTAGCGACCGGCGTCCCAGCCGTCGACGTCGCTACGGTGGCCAACACCGCTGTTGTGCGATTTAAAGGGGACCGACTGCTCCTCGGCGACGACCGCTTCGAGGTACTCGATGGCCTCGCCGGCGGTCTTGCCCTTGATCTCGCGGGCGACCTCCTTGCTGTGCTTGTGGCTCATGGGACGCTCTCGGAGCATGGCTTTCGCCGTTTTCTCCGGGTCCGCGTCCACGCTGTAGCTGATTCCCATTCTGGTCACCTCATTTCAGTGGCACGAACTTCGAGGAGCGGGTCGCGCCGATCCCGGCCTGTCCGTGTTCGACGGACTGGCGCGTGAGTTGGAATTCGCCGAGGTAATGCCCGAGCATCTCAGGGCGGACCTCGACACGCTCGAATTCCTGTCCGTTGTAGACGGCGAACGTCTTGCCGACGAACGCCGGCACGATCGGCATATCGCGCAGATGCGTGCGGATCGGGTTGTTCGCGCTCTCCTCCGAATCGCGTCCCTCGGCCTTCTCGAGCAGTTTCTGCTTTTCCGTCGAGAGACCGCGTTCGATACTTCGCCGCTGGCGTGCGGGCAGCAGTTCCGCGACTTCCTCGAGCTCCATTTCCTGCAGCTCGTCGACCGTGTGACCGCGGAAGGTGAACTCGCCTTCTTGTCCGGTCCTGTAATCTGATGAACTCATTTGTTACCACCTCGGCCCGTCCGTTTCGACGAGATATCGCCGACTTTCCGTCCCGGCGGTGCGTCCGAGGAGACGCTTTTGGGCCGCCCGGGGTGCTGGCGGCCGCCGCCACCGAACGGGTGGTCGACGGCGTTCATCGCAACGCCGCTGACGCGGGGCCACTTGCTCCCGCGCGCTTTCATCTTGTGGTACTTGTTCCCGGCTTTGACCATCGGCTTTTCGGTCCGTCCGCCGCCCGCGACGACGCCGATCGTCGCCCGACACTCGGGTGAGAGCCGTTTGACCTCGCCGCTTGGAAGCTGGACCACTGCGGCGTCCCGGTCGTGGGTGATCAGCGTCGCGTTGACGCCGCTCGCCCGCGCGAATCGACCGCCGTCGCCGGCTTTCGACTCGACGTTACAGACCGGAACTCCCTCGGGGATTTCAGCAAGCGGCAGGGTGTTACCGGGCTTGATCTCCGCGCTGATGCCGATCTGGATCTCCTCGCCGGTGCCCACGCCCTCGGGAACGAGGATCAGGCGCCGGTCGCCGTCCTCGAACTCCACGTCCGCGACGGGCGCGCTGCGTGCGGGGTCGTGTTCGATGCCGACGACCGTCCCGGTGAGCACGTCCCCGTCCTCCGCGCGTCGGTGGGAGAGGTCCGCTTTGTACCGGTGGGAGGGTGCGCGAAACACCGATCCACCCCGGCCACGCCGCTGGCCTCTGATTCGTCGCCCCATCTAGAACACCCCGATTCGGGAGGCGACTTCCTGTGCGTCGTCGTCCTCGGAGAGTCGGACGGTCGCCTTCTTGGTTCCGTTCATGGTTACTTGCGTGTTTACCTTGGTGACCGCGACGTCGTACTGCTCGCCAATGGCCTCACGGATCTGTGGCTTAGTCGCGTCCATGTCGACGATGAACTGGAGCTTGTTCTCGAAGTCCATGTCGTTCATCGCCTTCTCCGTGATGAGGGGGTGCTGGATCGTCATCGACCCGCCACCTCCTCGATCGCGCTTTCGGTCCAGACCGTCAGTCGACCCGCGTGCGTCCCGGGCGCGAGGTCCTCGGCACTGACCTCGCGTGCGGTCGCGACGTCGACGCCGGCGAGGTTGCGTGCGGCCTTCGACGGGCCGGCCTCGCTGGAGGTGACGAAGAGGATCGACTTGGGCTGTTTGTACTTCCGACCGCGGGTCTTTCCGCGACCCGCACGGACCGAGCGGCCATCCTCGGCGCGCTCGATGTCGTCGGCGATTCCGACCGATTCGAGAAACGAGAGGACCTCCTTGGTCTTGATGAGCTCCTCGAACTCGTCGCTTACCACTAGCGGCAAGGAGACGTCCTCACCGAAGCGGTGACCGCGCTCCGCGACGAGGTCCGTGTCCGTCGTCGCGGCGATGGCGCTTCGGGTCGCGAGCTTTCGTTCCTTGGTGTTGATATCGAGCGTGCGGTCCTTCTCTGCTTTCGGTGGGTGTGCCCGCCGGCCGCCGACGGCCTGGGGCACGCGTTTGCCCTGTCCGTTCGAGCGGGGCACGCGGGCCATCCCGCGACCCGTGCCGAGCGACTCGGCCGAGGTGCGCTTGCCCGAGAAGGGATCCGCGCCGTAGTCCTGCTGTCTGTTTGCCTGAGCGGCCAGCACGGCGCGCTTGATCAGGTCCGGCCGGAAGGTCGTCTCGAAGACCTCCGGCAGGTCGATCTCGCCCGCCTCCTCGCCGTCCAGGTCGAGTGTTGTTGCTTGCATGGGTTATCCCTGGTTCGAACTGGTCGAGACGTACCGGACCTCGGGGTCCAGTCGCGGTTGGTCGTTCGGCCGGATCGCGGGGCGGAACCGGAGGACCCGCTTGTCGGGCCCCGGCAGCGAGCCCTTGATCAGCGTGTAGGGGCCCGAAACCTCGCCGTAGTTGACGAGACCGCCGTCGGGGTTGACGTCGTCCTCCTCGCCGAGCGCGAGCAGGCGCTTGTTGAGTTCGGTGCGCTGGTGGTAGCCGGTCTGGCCCTGCTGGGGGACCGTCGAGCGCACGCGCGAGGGGTTCCACGGGCCGAGGTTGCCGATGCGTCGGCGCCAGCCCTGGCGGGCGTGTTTGCCCTTTCGCTTCTGGACGCCCCAGCGCTTGACGGGGCCCTGGGTGCCCTTTCCTTTCGTGACGCCCGAGACGTCGAGGTACTCGCCGGCGCGGAACACGTCTGTCGCCTCGTGTTCCCCGCCCTCGTCGAGCAGGCCGAACGCGAACTCGGCTCGCTCTGCGAGCGAGCCCCCGCCGACGCGGGTCTCCATGACGTCGGGTTTCTTCTTCGGGACGCCCCGAAGCGACGCGGGCGAGGTGTGGGTGATGACCCGGAGGTCATCGACCTTGCCCTCTTCGAGCGCCGTTTCGAGGTCGTCTCGGGCCGACGGGTCGGCCTCCGAGGGGAGGTCCAGAGCGCGATCGAGTTCGTCATCGAACTCCTCGGCCCAGACCTCACCACGGGGCTGCATCCCGTAGGCTGTCTGTTCGTACGCGCGCAGAGCGACCGCCCGCATGGGCGGGGTCTCCACAATGGTGACGGGCACCGTCTGCTCGGTGCCTTCAAGCGGCGAGTTGGCCTCGTCGTTGACCATCACCACGTGGCTCATACCGGCCTTGTAGCCGGCGAATCCCTGCAGCGCTGGCTGTCCGTCGTCGTCCGGCCACGAGTTAAAGCGCGGCACCTCGCTGGTTGCGCGCGTCCGTGGGCCGAACCCTAACGAGCCTTTGCGTGGTCTGCTTGGTTGTGGCATGTGACTCTCACTCCGTGAGTGTCAGGCACGCGAGGGATGCGAACATCGCTTCCTCCGTTCGCACCGTCTCGCTGCCCTGATGCGGGATCGTGTTGAGCCAAAGGTCGAACCGTTCGGATCCGTCCGAACCGGGTTCGACACCGTCCGCCGGCTGGTCGCCGACGGCCTCGGCGTTCACGTCCAGTATGTCCGGCAGGCCGCGGCCCGGCGAACCGAAGGCGACGGTCGTTCCGTCGGCTTCGATGCGCGCCGAAAGCCCCGGCAGACGTCCGGTCGTGAGCTCCTCGCCGAAGCGAGAAGTCGCGATCCGGACGCCCGCGTCGGGGCGGCCGAGTGCTGCCGGAAGGTCCGTGCGCTCGACTTCGAGCCCCGCAGGCTCCTCGGTGAGCTTTGCACGGACCGGTCGTCGCGAAGATATCCTGACGGTCACGCGTTCCCCCTGCTGGACCTCCATTCCGGGAGGCGTTATGAGGGAGAGTGGGTGTTGCAGTCCGCAATTGACCCGTACGCGCCCTTCAGGTCCGACCTCGGTCACGAGTCCCTGTCTTAACGACCCCGAACCGTTCGATCCGGAGCCGGTCCGTGACACGGCGCGAAGCGGGGGCAGGACCCCGACATACTCCAGTTCGTCCCGCATCCCCCACACCTCTGTTCGGAGGTACGGGGGCGTTGCGGCGTACCGCAGTACCGCTTCGACGAACCCGCCGCCCCACCTGCGTTCCCCATCGCGGTCGGGGAAGACGATCAGGCGGTCGGCCCGGAAGACGGTCGCCGCGCGGGCGACGTAGCCGAGTTTGCGAGTCGCCTCGCGTTTGTCCTCGGCTTCCCGGACCACGGACGACGGCACGAGTATGCTGACGGTCATGCCAGCCACTTTCTCGCCGTGGCACTAGACTGTGGCGAAGGTACCGCATCCGACCCTAAAAGGGTAGCGTTTCCACTGACGGTTGTGTGGGTTTCACACTCTCTAGAACGCCGGTTCGCGGGGTTTCGGGGCCGGCGTTTCGTCCCTGATCCGGAAGCCTTATACTCCTATCCGGAATACCCGAAAGTGCAACAGGGCGCTGGTAGTGTAGTGGTATCACGTGACCTTGCCATGGTCACAACCTGGGTTCAAATCCCAGCCAGCGCATTTCTACAACGAACAACTCGGACAGCGACGGCGAGCGGTAGTGAGGCGCGCTGTCCACGACGTGAGTCGTGAATGCGGGACCCTGGGTTTGAGCAGGGAGAGAAGCGAGCGCGAGGGAGCGGAACGACTGGGTTCAAATCCCAGCCAGCGCATTTCTGTCGAACGTCAAACCGCGAGCGACTGCACCGATCAGTTCGAGGGCTCCGGTTCCCCCTCCGGGTCCGCCGGCTCCTCTGGCTCCCGGACGGCGACCGTCGAGATCCGTGTCCCGTCGATCTCCTCGACCGTCAGGCGATAGCCCTCGACCGCGACTTCGTCACCGACCTCCGGGACTCGTCCCAGCCGGTCGAGCACCAGTCCACCGATGGTCTCGTACTCCGCGCGTTCGAAGTCGGCGTCGAGCGCGTCGTTGACGTTCGAGAGCGAGACCCCGCCGTCGATCGCGTACGCACCGTCTTCACGGCGTTCGACCGAGGGTTCGCGCTGTTCGACCTCGACGTCGAACTGGTCTTGGATGTCACCGACGATCTCCTCGACGATGTCCTCGATGGTCACGATCCCCTCGAAGGAGCCCCACTCGTCGATCACCGCGGCCATCTGGCTGCGATCGCGCTGGAACCCGGCCAGAAGGTCGTCGATACGGCCCGTCTCGGGGATGATGATCACCTCGCGCGCGAGGTCGCGGGCGGTCGGCTCCTCGCCTCGCTCGATCGCTCGGAGCACGTCCTTGACGTCGACGAACCCGACGACTTCGTCGTCGTTCTCGCCCTCTAGAACGGGATAGCGGGTGTGACCCGCCTCGACGATAAGCGGGCGTAGGCCCGAAAGCGGGAGATCGGCCGGAAGCCACACCACGTCGGGACGGGGAATCATGACCTGACGGACGGCGGTGTCGTCGAGGTCGAAGACCCGCTCGATCATCTCGACTTCCTCCATTTCGACGGCGCCCTCCTTGCCCGAGCGCGTCAGCACCAGCAGGATCTCCTCCTCGGTGAGGGTCTCTTCGGTTTCGGAAGCGGGGGAGACGCCAACCAGCCGGGTGAAGAAATTGGCGGTACCGTTGAAGACGACGATCCCCGGCAGGAAGAGGTAATAAAAGAGCTTCATCGGCGGGGCGACCAGCAGCGCGATCCGTTCTGCCTTCTGGATCGCGACGGTTTTGGGCGCGAGTTCACCGAAGACGACGTGCAGGAAGGTGATGAACCCGAAGCCGACCCCGAAGGCGATCAGCGAGATGGCGCTCTCGGGAAGTACCGATTCCAGAACGGGTTCGATGAGCGCCGCGACCGCGGGCTCGCCGACCCAGCCAAGCCCGAGGGAGGCGATGGTGATGCCCAGTTGGGTCGTCGCGAGGTAGTCGTCGAGGTTGTCGACGGCCTCGGCCAGCGTGTCGGCGCCCGTCCGGCCGTCCTCGACGAGGGTATCGACTGCCGTCGATCGGATCCGCACGAATGCGAACTCCGAGGCCACGAAAAAGCCGTTCAACACCACGAGAAACAGTGCCAAGAGCAACCCGCCCACCGAGAACAGGAGATCTACCATGCGATCCTCCGAGAACCCGTCGAGCCGGAAACGCGACCGTCGAGTAGCGACATGGCCGACGTAGACGACCGGATCACAAAACGCTGGCGTCGGCCCCCATCTACATCACCCTCGGGATCCTCGATCGAGTATGGCGAACTCACTCGACGAGATCGAGACGACCCTCGCGGAGGCGAGCGAAACCGAGGACGACGACCGTGCCCACGAGCGACTCGAACGCGCCCGAGAGGAACTCGCCGCGCTCGAAGACGACGGGAGCGTCGACGAGGAACGCGCCGAGGCCATCGAGGCCGAGATCGATCAGCACCTCCGGGCGATCGAGGAACGCGACAGCTACGACGTCGACGCGATGGGGGCAGCCAGAGAGCCCGACGACGAGACCGCCTAACGTAACCCCCTTACTCGCCGGTCCCCTCGGTTCGACCATGACCGATCCAGACGACGCGCTCACCGGGCACGCGGCCTACGAGCCGGCGGCGACGGGCCACGAACTGACGACGACCCCGTTCGAGGCGGTCGTCGAGACCGACGACGAGGACGGAGAGACGCGCTATCGCGTCGTGGTCCGGGTGCCGACGCTGGACGCCGTCGTCGAGGGCGAGACGGTCGCCGGGGTCGTCGAGGACGGCTGGTTCGACACCTTGACACTCCGTCTCGACGACCCCGAAGGGGTCACGACCGGTCTCGAATCGATCGACACGGACGTATCCCGGGACGGACGCGAGGTCCGCGTCGAGATGGCCTTCTCGAGTGCGAACCCCGAGCGCGCCGCCGAGAACGCGAAGGCGCTGACCGAGTACGTCGAGGGGACGTGGGTCCAGGGGATCGTCCCGGGCTACGAGTACGGCGAACCGGCGGCGTCGCTGCTGGATCGGGCGAGCCGGAACTACGACGACACGTAAGGGTCAGTCCATCGCGATGTAGGTGCGGGTGTCCTCGACGCCGGAGATCCCCTGGATGCCGTCGGCGGAGATCTCCTTTACCTGTGCCGGGGAGTCGACGCCGAGTTTGGCGATGATGTCGACGTCCCCGGCGACGATGTGGGCCTCCGAAACCCCGCTGATGTCCTCGATGGCGTCCTTGAGTCGATCCGCCTCTCCCGTGTTCGCTTTGACCATGACGTATGCTGTGACCATGTTTAGAGACCTCCTGCGGGGGCGCGTTCGGTGGTGCCGACGACCAGTTGCCGGACGTCGTCGAGCACCTCGAAGTCCGCGAGGACCGCGAGCCGATCGCCCGCTTCGAGCGACTCGTCCGGCGAGGGGATCGTCAGCGGACCGTCGTTTTTCCCGAACGCGAGCAGCGTCGCGTCGGCGGGCAACGAGATCTCGCTGATCGTATAGCCCTTCATCGGCGAGTCGGGCTGAACGGTAAGTTCGACCACCTGCAGGTTCTGGGCGATGTCGGCGACTGCGCGGATGTCCCCGCCCAGAAGCGCGTTTTTCGCGCCGATCGCGCCCAGCCGCTCGGGGTAGATGATCTCGTCGACCTCGTCGGCGTACTTCCGGTAGATCCCCTCGCGGTAGTCCTCGTCGATCCGGAGGATCGTCCGACAACCGTAGTGTTTGCCGATCATACACGCCGCGAAGTTCGCGTTGAGGTCGCTCGTGAGCGCGCCGAGCGCATCGGTACGGTCGATCCCGGCCTCCTCGAGGATCGATTCCCGGGAGCCGTCGCCCTCGACGACCTCGTAGCCCTCCGTCCGGGCGCGATCCGCCATATCCGCGTCGCGCTCGACGAGCACCACGTCGTGGCCCTCCGCCGAGAGCACGCGCGTCGTGCGCAACCCGACCCTACCGGCACCGATAATAACGAATCGCATGAGCCACCATACGCCGGGGGGTATGAATAATGTTACCCCATACGACATGGCACCACCCACCGACCCGACCGCACGGATCGTCCCCCGTGGATCGTCCCCCGACCCCGGTCAACCCAACAGCTCGCGGGGGTTCTCGTAGACGACCTGCCGGATCGTCTCGACGTCGAGGCCCATTCGGTACAACTCGAAGACCGTTCGCTTGAACGCGAAGACGTCGCTACGAAGGATGCCCGCGCTGTCCGTTTCAACGAGAATTCGTTCGGGGCCGTATTCGGCGACGACCTCGGCGACGTGGTGCGGTTCGACGCCGAGCAGCCACGGATAGCTGACGGTGAAGCTCAGCTGACAGTCGGTGTGTTCGAGCACGTAGGGGGCGACCGTCTTGTCGGCGTGTGAAAGCACCATCCGCTCTTCGGGTAATCCCGCCTCCGTGGCGAGACCGACGTCGATCTCGATCGCTTCGCGTTTCGGGTTCTCGCCCGTAAGCACCGGCTCGGTTCCGAGCGAGGCGTCGACCTCGTAGCCGGGAATCGAGCCGTGAACCCGGTCGGGGAACTCGACGTCCCTGAGGTCCGCGGGCGTGTGCAGGATCGCCAGCAGATCGTGGTCGGCGGCGATCGCCAGTTGGCGGCGGGTCACGTCCTTCTGGCCGTCCAGATCCCACCCGGAGACGTGCTGTGATTCGGTGATCCCGATCTCGCCGACCGCGCTCACCTCGTCGAGTTCGCAGTACTCGGGCATCACGTCGAGAAGTTCCTCGTAGTTCTCGACGCGCGCGCCGGTGTGGATCCCGATCCCGAGCGAGGCGTCGAAGGGGTGGGCGTCGCGGATCGGCCCGAGGCGGGCAAGCGCGTCGTCCCAGAGGTAGCGGACGTCCTCGGGCCCAACGGGTTTGTAGGGCGTCCAGTAGTAGGCGGCGGCCATCATCACCATCGAATGACAGCCGCTCAGCGCGAACTTCTCGCGGTCGTTCCACGAGAGCGTGTGGGCGTGGTTGTGGATATCGATCCACGGGATGGTCGTCAGTTCGGCCGGGAGGTCGGCCGCAGCCTCGTCGGGACGGTGATCGCGATCCGTCGGTCGTCGAGTGGGATACTGCGCCATCGTCTCAGGTGTGCCGGCAGGTGTTGGTCAGCTCGCCGATTCCTTCGATACCGATCGTCATCGTATCGCCGTCCTCGAGGAGGACCTGTGGCTCGCGGAAGTAGCCCACGCCGTCGGGCGTGCCCGTGTAGATCAGGTCGCCCGGTTCGAGGGTGAACGCCCGGCTACAGAACGCGACGAGGTCGGCGATATCGAAGATCAGATGGCGGGTGTTCGCGTCCTGCAGTCGCTCGCCGTTGACCTCCGCCCAGATGTCGAGGGCGTCGATATCGTCGATCTCATCGGGCGTGACGAGGTCCGGTCCGAGGGGTGCGAACGTATCGAGGCTCTTGCCCCTGACCCATTGCTCGTCGGCCATCTGGAGGTCACGTGCCGAAACGTCGTTGCCGACCGTGTAGCCCGCAACGTACTCCAAGGCCTCGCTCTCGTCGACGTTTCGCGCCCGTTCGCCGATCACGGCGACGAGTTCGGCCTCGTAGTCCACTTCCGAGGTGAGTTCGGGGTCCCACTCGACCGGTTCGTCGGGGCCGACGATCGACTGGGGGAACTTCGAGAACAGGACCGGTTCGTCGGGCGCGTCGAACCCGCCCTCGTCGGCGTGATCGGCGT
Source organism: Halalkalicoccus jeotgali B3 (assembly GCF_000196895.1). Lineage (NCBI taxonomy): Archaea > Methanobacteriati > Methanobacteriota > Halobacteria > Halobacteriales > Halalkalicoccaceae > Halalkalicoccus > Halalkalicoccus jeotgali. Next base: position 965,947 of record NC_014297.1, on the reverse strand, counting down.
AGTTCAGTCCGACACAGATCACCTTCTGTGGGTCGGTGATCGGCTCGCGCTGGGTGAGTTTCGCCCGGTCGTAGAGACCGGTTCCGGTTTCGAGGGCGTGGGCGAGCGCGAGATCGACCTTCTCACTCCATTCCCATTCGCTGAGGATCCTACGAAGGTCCGCCGGGAGCGAGACACCGGCGGCGTCGGCCGCCTCGTCGAGTCGGACGACGTCCCCCTCGCTCTCGACGCCCGCCCACGGTGCAGTACTCGCCGCCGATTCGAACTGTCCGAGCCTCATCGTTTCGCCTCGTGTTCGCCACTGGTACTCATGGCCCACCATGAGACGTACAGCCACATACCTTTTACCATCTGGTAGGTCCCTCGCGACAGTGAGTATAAGCCTTCGAGTCGCGATTCGTCCTACATGAGCAGTCCCGATGGGCGAACCTCCTCGGAGGAGACGCGAGAGGCGATCATGGAGGCGACCTTCCGCGCACTCAGCAAGCACGGCTACGCCGACCTCCGGATGCGCGATATCGGCGAGGAGTTCGAGATGACCCGGCCAGTGATCCACTATCATTACAACAGCAAACACGAACTGATCTCGTCGTTTCTGGAGTACGTCATCGCCCAGTACAAAGACGACGACACGATCGACGCCGAGGACCACTGGGACCACCTCGGAATCAGGATCGACCAGTGTATGTTCGGCCCGGATATCGACGGGTTCGACCACTGGGAGCGAATGACGGTATATCACGAGCTGTTCTCGCAGGCCCAGCACAACGAGACTCACAGGGAGTTGTTCAACGAACACTACGAGGGAATGGTCGTCGGACTCGCGGACGTACTTCAGGCGGGAATCGACGACGGGACCTTCGCCGAGGTCGACGCCATGGAGTTCTCCCAGCTACTGACTGACGTCATTCACTCGGCGCGAGCACGCCGAATCTCGCTGGGACAGAACGATGCCCCCGAACAGGCGCGCACGGCGATCGACCGGTTCGTCCTCCCGCGTCTCGTTCCGAACGTCAGCGTCGAGATTCCGACGACTGAGTAATTCAGTCGACGGTGATATCGGGCAGCTGTTCGTCGATGTATTCGATATCGACATCGAGCCAGTCGGGGACTCGGAGGGTATCGCCGAGTTCGGAGACGTCCTCGTCGAGGGTGACGCCCGGCCCCGTCGTCGCGAACTCGAAGATCGATCCGCCGGGTTCGGTGAAGTACATCGACCAGAAGTAATCGCGGTCCTTTCGAGAGGTGGTGATCAGGTCGGCGTCGCGAAAGCGCTCGCTCCATTCCTTCTGCTCCCATTTCTCGCCGGCGTCGAACGCGACGTGGAGGAAGGTTCCCGTTCCCATCACGCCCTGCGGGGCGTTCGGGCGGATCAGCACGTCGACGAACTCCGCACCCCTGCCCTCGCCGGGCGCCTGAAACCGGACGCGGTCGCCGGCCTGTGGCTCGTCGTGGCGCCCGACCCGGTCCCAGTCCATGGTCTCCAAGGCCCGGAAACTCCCCGCGGGGTCGTTCGAGTGGACCGTGACGCTGTGGAGCCCCCGAATCCCGTGTTCTTCGGGAACCGGGCCGTCACCCCACGCCTCGATATCCGACTCGCCCGTGACGAGTTCGAACGGCGTTCCGTCGGGGTCGGTAAAGCCGATGGCCGTCTCGTCGAACCGTTGTTCGACCGTGTGTTCGACGGCGTGTTCCTCGAAGCGGTCGGTCCAATACTCGACCGATCCCTCGGGGATCACCAACCCGGCGGCGCTGAGTTGGCCCTTTCCGACGCTCCCCTCGGGCATGTCCGTGATCGGGAAGAAGGTCACGATCGAGCCCGCAGTCCCCACCTCGTCGCCGTAGTAGAAGTGATAGATCTCCTCGGGGATGTCGAAGCGAACGGTCCGTTTGACGAACCGTAGTCCCAGCACCTTCCGGAAGAAATCGAGGTTTTCCTGTGCGTCGCTCGCGAACGCGGTCACGTGGTGTAAGCCGTTGATCTGTCCCATGATGGCACGGTCTTACCAAGTGGTAAATCTATAAATACCTACCGGCCATAGAGACTCGTATGAGCCAGAGACAGGACTCCGCGGCGAGGAAGCGCAACCCACCGGCACTGCTCGGCCGACTGCTGTTCGGCGGGATGTTGCTCGCCGCGGCGATCAACGCCTTCCGGGGGATGGAAGGACAGATCGCCTACGCCGAATCGAAAGACATCGAGTACGCGAACTACCTCGTTCCGTTCACGAGCGGGATGCTCGCGTTCGGGGGGATCGGAATCGCACTCTGGCGATTTCCGCGACTCGCGGCCGGCGCCGCCGCCACGTTCCTCGCGGGCGTGACCCCGACGATGCACGACTTCTGGAACGCTCCCGACGAGCAGCGACAGAACGAACTGAACCACTTCATCAAGAACGGCGCCATGCTGGGCGGGGCGCTTTCGTACCTCTATCGGGCCTGCCGGGAGGAGTAAGCGGGCTCGACAGCGAGCTCCGAACGTACCGGCGTGCAAAGGCTTTTGATTCGTGCCATCGAATGTCATGCTAGATGGTTCACGCATTCGTGATGGTGAAGACGGACGCCGGGAAGGCCGAGGCGACGGTCGACGCCGCCCGTGAGGTCGCGGCGATCGTGGAGGCACACATCGTCGCGGGGGACTACGACGTCATCGCCGAGGTCGATACCGAGGAGGTCTACGACGTGTTACACACGGCCTCCACGGAGCTGCAGGGCCTCGACGGCGTCGCCGAGACCAAGACCTATATCTCGCTCGATTGAGCCGTCCTTCGCTATCGGTCCGGACGTCCTGAATCGTGTTTTCGAGCGTGTTCGAGCAGCCAGTCGCGCTGTCTCGCCAGTCGGGGCGGGACCTCCTTGAAGACGGTATCGAACACCGCTTCCGGGCGAGCTTCGGACCCCGACTCGGCCCGTTCGACCGCCCCCCGGAGCTCCTCGTCGGCGTCCGCCTCGACCCCCTCGACGAACGCCCCGTCGAGGAGTCCTTCTTCGCGGAGGTACGTCTCGTAGCGTTCGAGGGGATCGGCCGTGCGCCACTCGGGGAGGTCCGCCGCGTCCTCACTGCGATAGCGCGAGGGGTCGTCGCTGGTGGTGTGGGCGCCCCGGCGGTATGTCAGACTCTCGATGAGCACCGGTTCGCCCTCCCGGGCCTTCGAGAGGGCTTCACGAACGACGGCGTAGACCGCGAGCGGGTCGTTGCCGTCGACTCGCGTGCCGGTGATGCCATAGGCGTCGGCCTTGATCGCGATGGAGTCGCTTGCGGTCTGGCGTTCTTGGGGAAGGGAGATCGCCCACCCGTTGTTCTCACAGAAGAAGACCGTCGGTGTCGAGAACACGCCCGCGAAGTTCAGCGCCTCGTGGAAGTCCCCCTCGCTGGTCGCGCCGTCCCCGAAACAACACAGCACCGCCCCCTCGTCGTCCCGATAGTCGATCGCCATCCCCAGACCGACCGCGTGGGGGAGCTGGGAGGCGATCGGAACCGTCTGGGGAAGCGTCGGGAGGTCGTGATCGGATGCGAACTCGGGATGGCCCCGCCGAAAGCGAAACAGGTCGCTCATCGGGACGCCGCGGGCGATTTGGGTGGCGTTCTGTCGGTAGGTCGGCACCAGCCAGTCGCGTTCGGCCATGGCGTGGGCCGCGCCGACCTGCGAGGCCTCCTGGCCCGCGAAGGGCGGATAACCGCTCATCCAACCGCGGCGCTGGAGCGCTATCGCGCGCTCGTCGAAGCGCCTCGCGCGAACCATGTCCCGGTAGAGTGCCCGCGCGCGCTCCTCGTCGATGTCGGTCGCGGCGAGGGGATGGTCGTCGATAACGCGATACATGGCCGGATCGACTCGCGGCGAACGCAAAGCGATTCCGATACCGAAAAGGGCGTGGCCCCCCTACGACGGCCATGGTCAGCCTCGGAGCGGTCGTCGGGCTCGCGGTCATCGTCGGGGTCCACACCGTGGTGGCGTCGGTCCTCATTCGCTTCTTCCGGCTGCGCCTCGACACCCGCGGGGGGATGGTGGTGTTCTCGCTGTTTCTCGTTCCCCTCGTCCTGGGGATGTCGCTCCTGTTTTTCGGTCAGTTACCGATCTTCGGGGCGATCGACCGCGGGACGGTGTTCCTGGTGACGATCCTCATGCCGCTTCTGTTGGGCTTTGCGATCGACCTGTTCTGGATGCCCTCGCCCGAGGAGGTCGATCTCGCTCGGCGGACCTAGAGCACCTCCGAGAGGACCCCCTCGACCCGATCGAGGACCGTTTCGGGCGAGCGGGTGGCGTCGATCCGGACGAACCGCCCGGGCTCGGCGTCGATGAGTCGCTCGTAGTTCGCCCGGACGCGCCCCAAGTACTCGGACTGTTCGAATTTGTTGCTCGCACCGCTGCGTCTCGCGCCCGTCTCGGGATCGACGTCGAGGTAGATCGTCAGATCGGGCGAACGGGTAAACGGCGAGTGAACCCCCCGGACGTACTCCATCGGGCGATCGATGGCGCCGGCCAACGCCGCGCCCTGATACGCGTAGCGCGAATCGGAGTACCGATCGGAGATCACCAGTTTCCCCGCGTCGAGGGCCGGCCGGACGACCCGCGAGAGGTGATCGGCATGGTCGGCGGTGTAGAGGAACAGTTCGGCAAGCGGGTCGGCTTCGGCGTCGGAGATCGAGCGCGCGACCGCCTCGCCGTACCACGAGTCGGTCGGTTCGCGGGTGAAGACGGCGTCGGGGTATGTGTCCTGGAGGGCCTCGTGGACGGTGCTCTTGCCGCTGCCGTCGAGGCCTTCGAGCGTGAGGAGCATACCGACCGTTTCACCGAGGCGCAGTATAGTCTGTCGGAGTCGCCGACCGGACGGGGGTAGGTTTACGACGGCGCGGACACAGATACGAAATATGAAGGTTCTCGTAACCGGCGGGACGGGATTCATCGGACGACATCTCTGTGCCAAGCTCGCACAGCGGGGCCACGACGTGACTGCACTCGCGCGCTCGCCGGACGCGAGTTCCCTCCCGGCGGATGTCGCCGTCGAACGGGGAGACGTCACCGACCGCGGAACGCTCGATTTCGCGGGCCAGGACGTGGTAGTGAACCTCGTCGCGCTCTCGCCGCTGTTCGAACCGAAAGGCGAGAAGACCCACGAATCGGTCCACCTCGACGGGACGCGAAACGTCGTCGACGCCGCCGAGGCGGCGGGCGTCTCGCGGCTGGTACAGATGAGCGCACTCGGTGCCGATCCCGACGGGCCGACGGCGTACATCCGCGCGAAGGGCAAGGCCGAGCGCGTCGTCGAGGCGTCGGAGCTCGACTGGACGATCTTCCGGCCCTCGGTAGTGTTCGGCGACGGCGGGGAGTTCGTCGAGTTCACGCGGAAACTCACCCCGCCCGTGATCGCGCCGCTGCCCGGCGGGGGCCGGACGCGATTCCAGCCGATCTGGGTCGAGGATATCGCATCGCTGCTTGCCGACGCCGTCGAAGACGAGCGCCACGTCGGCGAGACCTACGAGATCGGCGGCCCCGAGGTGCTGACGATGGCGGAGGTGGCGAAACTCTCCCGGGGCGGCGGGGTGACGGTCGTCCCGATCCCGATGGCGTTCGCCAAGATCGGATCCGCAGCGATCGACCCGCTGCCCTTCATCCCCTTTGGAACCGATCAGGTCCGGTCGCTCGAGTTCGACAACACCACCCGCGAGAACGACCTCGGAGCGTTCGGCGTGAACGAGGCCGACTTGCTGACTCTCGAGGAGTACCTGAACGGTCGATAGGCCGTTTCGACCCGGTCGAGCGGTTCGCCGTCGTGTACTATCGATCTAGTATTAATTTAATCCTATTTTTATCATAAGACATATGTACTCGATGCGACCATTTAGTCCAACGGAGAATTGTCTGAAATATGAAACTCGCGATGATCGGGTTCGGGCAAGCCGGCGGAAAGATCGTCGATCGGTTCCTGGCGTACGACGACCGCACCGGGAGTGCGATCGTCCGTGCGGCGATCGCGGTCAACACCGCCAAGGCGGACCTGCTCGGACTCACACACGTCCCCGAAGAGAGCCGCGTACTGATCGGCCAAGCACGAGTAAAGGGCCACGGCGTCGGCGCTGACAACGAACTCGGTGCGGAGGTCACCGAGGAGGACATCGGCGAGATCCAGGGCGCGATCGACGGGATCCCCACCCACGAGATCGACGCCTTCCTCGTCGTGGCGGGCATGGGCGGTGGGACCGGAAGCGGCGGCGCGCCCGTCCTCGCACGCCACCTCAAACGCATCTACACCGAACCGGTCTACGGGCTCGGCGTCCTGCCGGGCAGCGACGAGGGCGGGATCTACACGCTCAACGCCGCCCGGTCGTTCCAGACGTTCGTCCGCGAGGTGGACAATCTGATGGTCTTCGACAACGACTCGTGGCGCAAGACCGGCGAATCCGTCGAGGGCGGCTATCGTGAGATCAACGAGGAGATCGTTACCCGCTTTGGCATCCTCTTTGGCGCCGGCGAGGTCGGCGCCGGCGACGAGATCGCAGAGAGCGTCGTCGACTCCTCGGAGATCATCAACACCCTTTCGGGGGGCGGGGTCTCGACGGTGGGCTACGCATCGGAGGCCCTCAGCCGGGAGGAGTCGAGTGGCGGCGGGTTACTCTCGCGCTTTACCGGCGGGAACGAACCCGAGATCGATACCGCTCACACGACAAATCGGATCACGAGTCTGGTCCGCAAGGCTGCACTCGGCCGATTGACGCTTCCCTGCGAGATCGAGGGGACCGAACGCGCCCTGCTCGTGATGGCCGGTCCGCCCCGGTATCTCAACCGCAAGGGGATCGAACGCGGCCGGAAGTGGATCGAACAGCAGACCGGTAGCATGGAGGTTCGGGGCGGTGACTACCCCGTGTCTGGCGCATCGGAGGTTTCGGCTGTCCTCCTCCTGTCGGGCATCAACGACGTGCCCCGGATCCGCGACCTCCAGCGGGTCGCCGTCGAGGCACAGGACAACATCGAGGACATCCGCTCGGAGCGCGATACGAACCTCGAAGGGCTGGTCACCGACGACGGCGACGAACTCGATCCGCTGTTCTAGATCGAACCCCACCCCCTTATTAGCTCCCGCGGCCGATTCGCCAGCGATGCGCGTCGTCGTCCCGTTTGCCACGGTCGATCCGAAAACTCGACTCTCGGGGCCACTCGATCCCGAGGAGCGACGCGAATTCTCGCGAGCGATGCTCGGGGACGTACTGGAGTCGGTTCGGGAAGCGGGCGGCGAGCCCGAAGTGCTCGCGACCGCTCCCCTCGACGTTGACACTCCCGCGACCGTCGACGACCGGCCGCTGACCGAGGCGGTCAATGCGGCCCTCGAACCCGAAACTGCGGTCGTGATGGCCGACCTGCCGCTCCTCACCGCCGAAACAATCGAAGGGCTGTTCGAGACCCCCGGCGACGTCGTGCTCGCGCCGGGCCGCGGCGGCGGGACGAACGCCCTCCTGTCGAGGGAACCCGAGTTCCGGGTCGACTACCACGGCGGCTCGTTTCTCAAACACCGCGCGAGCGCGTCGGAGATCGGATCGGTGGGGGTCGTCGACTCCCATCGGCTCGCGACCGACATCGACGAACCCGCCGACCTCGTCGAGGTGTTGATCCACGGCGAGGGGCGGGCAGTCCAGTGGCTCCGGGAGGCGGGGTTCTCCCTGGTTCGAACGGAGAGTCGACTGGCGGTCGATCGAGCGCCGGACGGCCGGTAGCCGTGGGTTTTTGTCGCTGGATGAGTAGTGAGAAACGATGATCCCGGGTGCGGCCGAACACGACGTCGATCTCACATTCGACGAGCGCGAGATCGATCAGGCGCTCTCCGTCGGCCCCGAAGACGTCTCGCCGGCCCCGACGCTCACCTTCGCGCGCAACGTCTTCGTTCCCCTGACGACGGCCTGTCGCTATACGTGTACGTACTGTACGTACTACGACCCGCCCGGTCGGGCGACGCTCCTCTCTCGCGAGGAGGTACGAGAGATTCTCGAGAGGGGCGTCGAGGCGGGCTGTACGGAGGCGCTGTTTACCTTCGGCGACGATCCCGACGACCGCTACACCGCGGTTCACGACCAGCTCGCCGAGTGGGGCCACGATTCGATCCACGCCTACCTGCGCGAGATGTGCGACCTCGCACTCGACGTCGGCATCCTGCCCCACTCGAATCCCGGCGATCAGACCGAAGAACAGATGGCCGCGGTCAGCGAGGTGAACGCGAGCATGGGCGTCATGTTGGAGACGACCGCCGACGTGCAGGCCCACGGCGGTCCCCGGGCGAAGTCGCCGGGTCAACGGCTCGCGACCATCCGCACCGCGGGCGAACTCGGGGTCCCCTTCACCACCGGAATCCTCGTCGGGATCGGCGAGGGGTGGCGTGATCGGGCCGAAAGTCTGCTCGCGATCCGCGAGCTTCACGAGCGCTACGGGCACGTCCAGGAGGTAATCGTCCAGCCCGTCTCGAACAACGAACGGTGGCGCGAGGGCTCGCCGGAGCTCGAAACGATGCGCCGAACCGTCGCGATGGCGCGTGCGACCCTGCCCGAGGAGGTCTCGGTGCAGGTCCCCCCGAACCTCGCGCCGGTACGGGAGTTGCTCGACTGCGGGATCGACGATTTAGGGGGCGTCTCGCCGGTCACCACCGACCACGTCAACCCCGATTACGCCTGGCCCGCGCTCAGGGAGCTAGAGGACATCGCCGACGGGGCGGGCGTCCCCCTCGAGGAGCGCCTGCCGGTCTACGACCGCTACGTCGAGTCGGAGTGGATCTCCGAGCGGGTGCGTCGGGGGATCGACGTACTCACTCGGAGTCCTTTATCCAGTCGGGCGTGAGCTCGGGCATGCGCTTTCTGATCGCCGTGTAGATGACCGACACCCCGAGCGCCGCGAGCATGACGTTCCTGACGACCCCGTCGTAGAGGGCAAGCACAGGCAGCGTGACCACACCCATCAGCGCGAGGTCCTCGGGCGCGCCGTCGTAGCGGACCCACCGCCGGGGGGTGATCCAGCGCCCCAGCGCGTGGGCGTAGACCGCCTGCTGGGAGGTCCGTTCCCACGGGCGGAGTTCGTGGCCCGCGCCCACGGCGTCGGTCACGGCGTGGACGGTCGCCCCGAGGGCGAAAAACGCCGCCCCGACGCTCACGAGGGAGGGCGCAAGGGCGGCCCAGACGGTCGCGGGCAGGGCGAGGACCCAGCCGACGATCGGGAAGTGAAGCGTCTTTCGGTGGGTTCCGACGAGGAGGTCGAGGTCGGGGAAGACACTCCCGAGGAGGGCGGCGACGGCGGCGACGACCGCGAACTCCGGCAACACGAGGACCGTCACGGACGCCATCGCCACCCCGATGGCGCCGTGAGTGGTGTTCATCATCCCCCTACACTACGTCGCGGAAGGCATAGGCGTTCCGAAGCGTGTGATTAGCTAGCGTCGGTCACTCGACGACCATGGGCGACCCGTCGGCCCGCGGGCCCAGCAGCGGCCCGTGGGATCCCTCGCCGGGATCGATCCGGCGTTTCTCGCGATAGTCGGTCGAGCGCTCGACCGGCACTCGCCCGACCGAGGCGATCATCTCGACGAGATCGGAGACGTCCCGGAACTCGCCGTGTTCCCCGCCCGCGCGCTTGGTGATCTCCTCGGAGAGGATCGTCCCCATGAAGTCGTTGGCGCCACACGAGAGCATCTTCAGGCCCTGCTCGTCGCCGTACTTCACCCAGCTGGACTGAATGTTCTCGACGTTGTCGAGAAAGAGCCGCGAGACCGCGATCATGAGTTCGTCCTCGTGGGTGCTCGCCCCGCCCGTGACCACGTCGCGCTCGTACAGCGGCGTCGACTGATGAATGAATGACAGGGGCACGAACTCGGTGATGACGCCGGTCCGGTCCTGGAGGTCCCGGACCCGCTTTAGGTGCATCGCCCGGTGGGCCTCGTTCTCGACGTGGCCATACATGATCGTCGCGGTCGTATCGAGTCCCACGTTCGCCGCAGCCTCGATCGCGCGTTCCCACTCGTCGGAGCCGATCTTGCCCGGACAGATCACCTCGCGGACCTCGTCGACGAGGATCTCCGCGGCGGTTCCCGGAACCGAGTCGAGTCCCGCCTCCTTCAGTCGCCCGTAGACCTCCTCGTAGCTCCAGTCGGTGCCCCGGCGGGCGTGATACGCCTCCTCGGGCGTCATCGAGTGGACGTGGACGTCCCCGACCGCCATCGCCTCGATCTGCTTGACGTAAGTATGCGGATCGGTGGCGTAGAGCTCGGGCTGCTTGAAGTTCAGTTCGGGGCCCTCGTCCGCGCTTTGCAGTATTTCGAGGTGCTCGGCGTCGAGCGCAAAGGCCGGATGGAGCCCGGAGACCGAACAGACCTCGTAGATCCCCATTTCGAGGGCCTCGGAAACGATCTCCCGGGACTCTGCTGGAGTTTTCGTAAAGCCGGGATGCTCGACGTCCGAACCGCGCTCGAAGTTGCTCGCGGTGTCCTTGAAGTTACAGAACAGACAGCCCGTATTACAGGCCGTGGTGAGGTTGTTGTTGAGGTTCGTGACGAACGTGACCTCCTCGCCGACGACCTCCGCGCGCCGTGTGTCGGCCGCCTCCAGTACCAGTTCCTTCCGGTCGGGGTCGATTCCCGCGCTTTCGGATCCGGTCGTCAGCAGTTCGGTCGCGTCCGCGACGGAGAGCCGCTCGCCCGCGCGTGCCTTCGCGAGCGCGTTCTCGAAGGACTGGTCGGTCTCCGGTCGGTGATCGAACGCGAACTCCCGTTCGACCGCGGGCGTGACGGCCATCACCGTATGGCCGCCCCGCAGGAACAAAAACCTGATCGATGGGGCGCTCGACGGGAGTCTCGGCCATCGACAGCGATAAGCACCGATGGTCGGTAGCCCCTCATCATGGACGCCGTGTTCTTCGACATCGGCGGCGTGCTCCTCGATTCGGCCACGGTCCGGCAGGCCCACGAGCGCTTCGTCAGCGACCTGTACGCCCGCAGCGAGGTCGACGATCCCGAGAGCGCCCTTGAAACGTGGCGCACGGAGTTGGGTGCGCACTTCCGCGAGCGCGAGGGGACGGAGTTCCGATCCGCGCGGGCGGGCTACGAGCGAGCGATCGATGCGCTCGGCGTCGACGGGGAGTGGGAGTCGACTTTCGAGCGTGTGCTGGCCGAGACGATCGAACCGAACCCCGGAGCGGTCGAGGCCGTCGAGACGCTCGCCGGACACGAGGTCCATCTGGGCGTGATCAGCGACGTCGACGCCGAAGAGGGGCGGCGGATCCTCGATACGTTCGACGTTCGCGAGGCGTTCGACTCGGTCACCATCTCCGAGGAGGTCGGGTGGACGAAACCCGATCCGGCGATGTTCGAGACGGCTCTCGGAAAGTCCGAAACCGTTCCCGAGCGCTCGCTGATGGTCGGCGACCGGTATCGCCACGACATCGAGGGTGCGAAGGCGGTCGGACTGCGGACGGCGATCTACGGCGCCGAGGACGGGCCGGCGGTCGATCACCGACTCGCGGACCTCCGGGAGATCCCTGCCCTCGTTTAGGGCGCGAGTGTTTCGATCGTTCGCTCGGCCAGTTCTCTTCCTGCGTTCGAGGGCACCACGACGATCGGCTCGGTGATCGGGGCCGTCCCCGCGACCCGCTCGAACCGCTCGCGTGCCCCTTCAGGAGTTCCTGCCACCCCGAGCGCCTCGACCATCCCGTCGGTGACTTCCTCGCGGGCACGTCCGCGCTCGCCCGCCGCCCACGCGGTCGCGATCCGGTCGGCTTCGTCGGGGAAGCGTTTCGAGACCGCCCGGCGATAGCCCTCGCCGCTACCGACGTAGTAGGCGACGTGGCCGCGGATCGCCTCGCGCGCTGCTTCGGGGTCCTCGGCGACCGCCGCGGGGACGTACGGCGAGACGTCGAGCGCGGGGTCCCGGCCGGCCTCGCGGGCGGTTTGCCGGACGGTCTCGAACGCGTTTTCCAGCTCGTCGAACGGGATCATGTGTGGCAGCCAGCCGTCGGCGGTTCGCCCGGTCGCGCGGCGACTCGTCTCACCCAGTGCGGCGGCGTAGACGGATACATCGCCGTCGAGTGCCGGGAAATCCCGGACTGAAATGACCTCCCCGTCGTACTCGACGCGCCCCTCGCCCGCGGTGAACGCGTGGACGAGTTCAGCCGTCTCGTGCAGTCGGCGGACGGGCCGGTCGAACTCGTGGCCGTGGAGGTCCTCGATCGCCTTGGACGTGCTCGGGCCGATGCCCAGTCTGATCGGCCCGGAGGCGAGCGTCGAGAGGGACGAGGCCGCGCCCGCGAGTACCGCCGGCGACCGGGAGTAGACGTTAACGATGGCGGTCCCGAGCGCCGCGTCGGTGTGGGGCGCGATCGCCGCGAGCGTGACGAACGCGTCGTGTCCCCAGAGTTCGTTGGCCCAGATCGAGTCGTACCCCAAGGAGCCGATCCAGTCGGCAAAGTCGGGGGTTGGGTCGGTTTCGGGAATCAAGACGCCGCGTGACATACCGGCCGTTCGGTCGGGTGGGGCATGAACCCCGAGGTGGGTATAAGCCCGCCTCGTCCCAACGAAGGGTATGATCGACGCGACGATCACGCCGATCGACCGCGGGCGGGTCCGAGCCGACAAGAACTACATGATCGAGGGATACAAACTCGCGAGTGCGAGCGACCCGAACCCCGACGCCGAGATCGTCGAGACACCCGTCTACGATCTCGTGATCGAGCACCCCGAGGCGACGATCCTGTGGGACACCGGCTCGCATCCCGAGGCCGGCGACGGTTACTGGCCCGCGTACCTCTATGATGCCTTCGAGCACTACGATGCACACGACCACCCCCTCGAGGACGATCTAGAGCGGGCGGGCTATTCCCTCCCCGAGATCGACGCCGTGATCCAGAGTCACCTGCATCTGGATCACGCCGGCGGCCTGCACAATTTCGCGGGTACCGACACCCCGATCTACGTCCACGAGGAGGAGTTGAAACACGCCTACTACAGCGCGAAGACCGCCGCGGGCGATCCCGCGTATCTCGCTCGGGATTTCGACCACGATCTGAACTGGCAAGTCGTCCACGGCGAGCGCGAGACACACGTCGAGGGGATCGAATTCCTCCACCTGCCCGGCCATACGCCGGGACTGATGGGGCTTCGCTTGGCGCTTCCCGAAGCCGGGGCCGTGATCGTCGCGGGCGATCAGGCCTACGTCGCCGAGAACTACACCGAGGGGCTCCCGCTCGGGCCGACCCTTCTGTGGAGCAAACGGGACTGGTACGACAGCCTTCGATGGCTCAAAGAACTGGAACGCCGCGAGGACGCGACGCTGTTTTTCGGTCACGACCCCGACTCGCTCTCGCGTCTCGAAGGCGGGCTCCGCTAGGCGAGCCGCGCCGCGAGCGCGGGTAGGACTTCGGTCACGTCCTCGTGGAGGACGACAGCCGCCCGATCGTCGTGGGGTGTCGGGTCGAAGTTACAGACCGCGAGGAACCCATCACGGGCGGCGATCTTCGGAAGCGAGCCGGCGGGTTCGACCGTCAGCGAGGAACCGACGGCGAGAAAGACGTCGCTTTCCCTGGCGCGGCGCTGTGCCTCGGCCATGATCGCCTCGGGCAGCAACTCGCCAAAGAGCACCACGTCGGGTTTGAGAAGCCCCCCACAGTCACATCGGGGCGGACGCTCGCCCCCGCGAACCCGCTCGCGGACCGGCTCGGCGTCCCCCCTGTGCCCACAGTCCATACAGACCACTCTATGGGCGTTACCGTGGAGTTCGAACACTTCCCGAGAACCCGCCGCGGCGTGCAGGCCGTCGGTGTTTTGCGTGATTACGGCGTCGAGTCGTCCCCGTGACTCCATCGTTGCGAGCGCCTCGTGGGCGACGTTCGGCTCGATTTCCGTACCGAACATCGCCTCGTGAAGAGCCAGCCGGTCGGTCCAGAAGCCGGCGGGATCGGAGAGAAAACGTTCGATCCGGAAGTCCGCGGGATCGAACTGCGCGTTCCAGATCCCCTCCTCGCCCCGGAAGTCGGGGATCCCGGAGGCGGTGCTGAGGCCCGCGCCGGTCAGCGCGACCGTCGATTCGGCTCTACGGATCGCGCTCGCGAGTCGGTCGATCGCGTCGTCCATGACTCCGGTAGGACGGGCGGGCGAATAACGACCCGGATCTACCGGCGGAACGCGAGAAACCGCATGAGGGCCGAGCGGGCGCGGAGCGTTGCGGCGGGGATCCCGAGTCGGAACCGAAACGAGTCCCACGCGAACCGAAGCCGGTACTCGTAGTCGGCGACCTGACGGGAAACCGGCGCGTCGTAGCGGCCACAGTGCGTACACTCTCCGGACATCATCAGCGGGCAGTCCACGCCACGGGAGACACAGTCGGGGCAGAACCGGACGTTCATACGCTCGAGAGGGGATGACCAATAGTAGTTATACAGACATGAATTAGCATTAGCACGTCGCTAACGCGATCAACGGGAAACGTTCATGCCGGGGCCGAAACGACTCGCTCCATGAACGAGGGGAGACGATGACGAGCGTCAAGGAGTTTCATGTCGAGCACGAACCGACGGCGTCCGAACCGGGCGTGGGTGCGTTCGTCTTCACGGACGCCTACTCGGTGTTCGACTGGGGACGGATGCCCGATGCGATCCCGCGAAAGGGCGCAAGCCTCTGTACGATGGGTGCGTTCAACTTCGAATCCCTCGAATCGGCGGGGGTGCCGACCCACTATCGGGGCGTCGGCGAGGACGCACGAGCGCTCGCCGAGGTCGAGAACCCACCCGTTCGGATGGCGATCGATCTCGTGCAGGTACCCGAACTGCCCCACGAGGGGCGCGCCTACGACTACGACGCTTACCACACCGAGGCGGGCGAGAACTACCTCGTCCCACTGGAAATCGTCTTTCGGAACCGGGTCCCGGAGGGATCGAGCCTGCGGCGGCGAAGCGAACCCGGCGAGCACGGACTCGACTTCGAGGAGTGGCCCGATCGGCCGGTCGAACTCGAGGAGCCGATCGTCGAGTTCTCGACGAAGTACGAGGAAAGCGACCGATATCTCGCGCGCGAGGAGGCCGAGACGATAGCTGGAAAAGCGGATCTGGCGGCCCTCGAATCGGTCGCCCACGAGGTCGAGCGCGTCGTGAGCGAACAGGCGCGCTCGACCGGGTTCGTCCACGAGGACGGCAAGATCGAGTGTTGTTACGTCGACGGCGAGGTCCGCGTCGCGGACGTGGTCGGCACTTTCGACGAGAACCGCTTTTCCTACGCGGGCCAGCAGCTCTCGAAGGAGGTCCTCAGAGGGTATCACAAACGCACCCAGCCCGACTGGGTCGAGGCGGTCGAGTCGGCCAAAGACGACGCGAAGTCCGAAAACATCGCCGACTGGCGGGCGCTCTGTGGGCGCGATCCCGAGCCCCTCCCTACAGAAGTCGTCGATCTGGCCTCCGAGATGTACGCAGCAGGGACGAACGCCTACACCGACGAGGAGTGGTTCGCGGCCCCGCCGATCGATGCGGTGATCGAGCGGGTCCGGTCGCTCTAGTCGGTTAGCACCGCCCCGATCCCGTCGATCGGTCGATCCGGATTTATCTCGTCGACCGCGCGATCCATGCCGAGTTGGTACTCCCCGTCGCTCGCCCCCCGGAGTTCGGTGCGCCCGCGGTGGACGGCGATCGCCTTATCCAGGTGGAGCCGGACGGCCTCGAGTAACGCCTCGGCCTCGAGGGGTTGGCCACGGCGTTTGATCTCGTCGAGATCGGTGTCGTCGGGCAGGTTGAACGCCCGCTGGGTGATGATCGGGCCCTGATCGAGATCGGTCGTGACGTAGTGGGCGGTCACGCCCGCGACGCGCACACCTTCCTCGATGGCCTGACGGTAGGCCTCGGCGCCCGGGAAAGCGGGTAGCAGGCTCGGGTGGACGTTGATGATGCGGTCCTCGTAACGAAAGACGACGTTCGGCGAGAGGATGCGCATGAACCGTGCCAGCACGATCAGGTCGACCTCGTAGCGCTCGAGGAGTTCGAGCAGACGCTCCTCGCTTGCGGTCCCCGACTCGGTGCCGATATCGTGAAACGGCACGCCGTAGTGCTCACAGAGCGGTTCGAGGTCGGGGTGATTGCCGATCACGACGGAGATGTCGGCACCCAGTTCGTCGTTGGCCCACGCCTCGAACAGCGCTTCGAGGGGGTGACTCTCCGTGGTGACCAGCACGGCGATGCCCTGTGTCTCGCGGTCCGAGGGGAACCGGACCTGCACGTCGACGCCGAGGTCCTCGCCCAGTGCGTCGAGGGCCTCCCTGAGTTCCGCCCGGCTGCAGGTCATCGCGCTCGCGTCGACGTGCATCGTCATCCGGAACAGCCCGTCCCTGACGGCTTGATCGAGGTCCTCGATATTGATGTCGCGCTCGAACAGCAGCGTCGTCACGCGCGCGATCAACCCCGTCTTGTCGTCGCCGACGACCGTGATCTCCGTCAACGGCGGCGTCATCGTCGCCACCACACAGTCCGCGTCATTAGCCTCCGGTCGGTGGGTCACGGGCAAAAACGTGTCCGTCCGTCCGCCTCCACGGGAACGACTACACGTTCGTGTATGACCCCGTCGAGTAGAAAGAGCTTTTGAGCACGACCGCGCTTCTCGCGTATGGCCGCTTACACCGCGATCGTGACCGTTCGTCTCAAGCGCGGCGTTCTCGATCCCGAGGCCGAAACCACGAAACGGGCGCTCGAACGCCTCGAGTTCGACCTCGAAGACCTCCGGTCGGCCGACCGCTTCGAGATCGATCTCGACGCCGACTCGGAGACGGCGGCCGAACGGCGGGCCGACGAGATGGCCCAACGCCTGCTTGCGAACCCGACGATCCACGACTACGAGGTGGAGGTCGTTCGGCGATGATCACCATCGTCCGGTTCGGCGGCTCGAACTGCGACCGGGACGCGGAACGCGCGCTCTCGGCGATGGGGATCGAAAGCGAGATCGTCTGGCACGAGGACGGACTGCCCGAGGAGACCACGGGAATCGTCCTTCCCGGGGGCTTTTCCTACGGCGACTACCTCAGGGCCGGCGCGATGGCCGCCCGCTCGCCGATCCTACGCGAGGTCCGGGACGCCGCCGACGAGGGCGTCCCGATCCTCGGGGTCTGCAACGGCGCTCAGATCGGCAGCGAATCGGGCCTCACCCCCGGTGCCTTCACGACGAACGCGAGCGCGCGCTTTCAGTGCGAACGCGTTCACCTACGGGTCGAGAACGCCGGGACGCCGTGGACGGGAGGGTACGAAGAGGGCGAGGTGATCACGCTGCCGATCGCCCACGGCGAGGGACGCTTCGAGATCAGCGAATCCGAGTTGGATCGCCTCGAAGCGGAGAACCGGGTGCTGTTTCGGTACTGCGATGCTGCGGGCCGCGTGACGGCGGCGGCGAACCCGAACGGTTCGACGGGCAACGTCGCCGGAGTCTGTGGCAAACGCGAGTCGGTCGCGGTGCTCATGCCCCATCCCGAACGCGCCGTCCTCGCGGACGTCGGCGGGACCGACGGCCGCGGGATCCTCGACGGGTTCGCTTAGACCGAGGAATCCGACAGAACAGGATCACCCGAGCGCTTCGAGCGTGATCGTGCCGTTCGTCGACTCGACGAGGAGCTCGTACGTTCCGTCGCCGAGCGTGCCGGTGGCGGAGTCGTCGGTTCCGCTCAGCGCGAGCCCGTCGGTAGCGGTCGAGCCGTTCGTCGTCGTGGCAATCACGTCGGCGTCGAGGTCCGGGGCAAGCGCTGCCGTTATCGGCCCGTTCGTCGTGGTGATCGAGGCGTCTCTTCTGACCGCGGGAACCGCGAGATCGATCGATCCGTTCGTCGTCTCCGCCCGATCGAGTGCCGCGATCTCGTGTGCGCGTATCGCACCGTTGGTGGACGACAGCGAGACCGCACCGTCGATACGGCGAGCGATCACCGCCCCGTTCGTCGATTCGATTCGCGCGTCGCCGGCCACGTCGGTCACGGTGGCCGGGCCGTTCTGGGCGGCGGCGTGCTCGAGTCTCGTTTTCGCCGGAACGCCGACGTCGAGCGAAATCGTCCCCGCGGAACCGAACCACGCTCCGCCCCCCGTTTCCGCGACGATTCGGAGTCTATCCGCATCGCGGACCGTCTCGACCCTCGTCCCGTCGGTGTCCGAAATCGGCGATTTCGAGCGTTTGATCGCGTGGAGTTCGATCCGATCGGCGCCGGTCGGGTGGACGGTCACGGCGCCGCTGTCAGTTTCGACGGCGAGCGCGTTCGGCGCCTCGAACGTCCGATTCAGCTCCTCCCGGTCGCCGCCGAGGGTCAGTTCGCCGGTACAGCCGGAGAGAAACGCGGAAACCGCGAGGCCACAACTACCGAGTACTGCACGTCGACCGGAGGTTCGTTCCATCTGCCCAATATGTTTCGAGGGGGAGTAATTACTCTTCGGGCCGTCGGCCTCGTCGAGTCCCGCCGGACGGCCGTCGGGCGGTGAGCTATCAATGAGGGCTACTCTGGGAGATCGGCCCGTTTGATGAGCGAGGCGTCGATCGCGTACAGCCCCGACACACCTACCGACGGATGTCGACGGGTGCGTCACTCGCGAGCCATTGGGCGGGGTTCTCCGTGTTTCGGATGATGAACCAGCCGTCCGCGTGGACGACCGCTTCGTCTGTCTCATATGCCATGTGGGTCGCCGTCGTCACCGACGGTACGTCCCCCTACGCCCCCTTCGTACTTCGTTAATGACCGCCGAGTAGTCCTTAGTTGGCGGTTAACTCACCGCGCTAGGGGCATATTATAGCCCGCCTCGCGCTCCATCACTGCCTCCCAGGTCGCCTTACACTCACAGGAGACCTGCTCGAACACCGATGGGTCCTGCCGGAGGTCGAAGTCCTTGATCGCGCGCTGGACGCGGTCGTCACACTCCCCGCAGTTGTGCGGCCCCCGATCCGAACCGTGACCCACCGGATCCGAGACGACGATGGCGTCGGCGTCGGCCGTCGAGTCGAGGATTTCGGCGACCGACCAGAGCCACGGCGGCCGATAGCCGCCCCGGAAATACAGTTCGTCGACCATCGTATACCGCTGGACGTTCGTCGGGTTCATCGAGACGGTGTGGGCGTACTCGGCACACCGACGGATCGACCGTTTCATGTCCTCGACGGCCTCGCTTTCGGTGAGGAAGGGGGGTTTGAGCAGTAGATAAGCTTTGATGCCCGCGCCCGCCGCCTCGGCAGCCTCGCTTGCCTCGATGAAATCGGCGAACTCGAAGTACTTGTTCACGCAGTCCCGGCGCACCCGGTCGGTGGCCGTTTCGAGCCCCACGGCCACGTCGGTTGCGAGCCCCTGTTCTGTGAAGTCGCCGACCCGTTCGGCTTCGACGAAGTCGGGCAGGCTCTCGACGACGATGCGCTCGCGGTCCCCGAAGGTTTCCGCGATCGCTTGCCGGGAGCGCGCCCCGACCTCGCGCTCGTCGAGGAAACTCCCCGAGGTGTAGATCTTGATCAGCGGGCTCTTTTCGTCGGCCTCCGCGCGTTCGTGTTCCAGACAGACCTCGATCTGATCCATCAGCGCCTCGTGGCTCACGCTACCACCCTCGACCGACTCGGCGACGTAGCCACACATCGTACAGCCGCCCGCGCGCGCCCAGCGACAGCCGCCGGTGTTGAGGATGATCGTCAGCGACTGCCTGACCCCGTTGGGGGTGTTGTCCTCGTCGAGCCAGACCCGCGTGGGCTCGTGGGGGTCGTAGGTTCGGTCCTTCTCGGCGCGGATCGAACGCATCACTTGGTTGTGTGCGTCCATCCCGCGGCCCTCCTCGTAGACTTCGGGCGTAGGCTTGCTCATTGGACGCGATAGCCGCCCGCCGCCTAAAGCGGCTTCGTCTCCCCGCCTACTGGTCGGGGCTCTCGTCTTGGGCTTCGACGAAGACGGCCTGCTCAACGAACTCTTGGTCCCCGCCCGTCCGGACCTGTATCGTCCGCCCCGGGAGGTCCGGGTCGTCGTCCTCGGCGTCGTCCTGCGGAACCGAGACGGCCGTGACCCCGCCGATCGTCAAGGTTCGACGCTGGATCGGGTCGTCCCGGTACTCGACGGTCTCCCACGTCTCGACGTCGAAGTCCTGGATGTTCTCGCCGAAGTACTCCTCTGCGTCCTTGTTCACCGAGTCCTCGGTCTGGGACTCGCCGGTGGTCCGGTTGTCGTCGAACTCGACTTCCTCGTGTTTGTACTGGTGGAGATGTACGAGCATATCACAACGAGATTGGACAACACGATGCATAAACAGTCCCACGGGAGGTGCCGGCCATTTAACCATTAGAAACTCTTACAAACCATGACAGAGAGAACGCAGTATGGTAGAGTTCGAAATCTATCGGGAGCTCGACGAGCCGATCAGCCAGCAGGAACTCGACGACGCCGCCGACGAGTCCGGACGGGTGTTAGAGGAGATGCGCGAGGAGGGCACGGAGATCCGCTGGAACGAGTCGGACGTCCTCACAGACGCCGAGGGTGACGTGGTCGGAACGTTCTGTCACTACGAGGCCGAAAGCGAGGACGCCGTCGAGGAACACGCCGAGCGGGCCGGTCTGCCCGCGACCACGATTGCCCGCAAGGGACCCTCGCTCGACGGGGAGTAGGGCGGAGCCGTTTTATCGACGGGGGGTGAAGACGCGGTATCAATGCGCACGCGAGAGTTCTGGGCGCTCGACGAGGACGATCAGGGGATGATCGACCGGTTGGCACCGGGGATCGGTGCCGACCCGGCCCGCGCGCTCGCGTACCTCCTCCTTCGCTCGGAGAGAGAGGACGATCCGGCGACGGAGTTGGCGCTGCGGATCGGAACGGGGCTGAACCGGGGCGCGATCACGACGGCGTTAACGACCCTCGAGACGGCCGGCGTCGTCGAACGGACCACCGTCCCCGACGACGGACCCGGACGGCCGCCGGCGGCCTGGCGGGTCGCGGCGGATATCGAGCCCACGACACGGGCGGTCTATCGACACCACGCGACGGCGCTACTGGAGCGAGCGCGCGAACGACACGGACTCGAGCGCTCGACCGAACCGAGTTCGGGAACCGAGGCCGGGCTCAGTTTCGGGCTGAACTGGCGGCCCAACGGGCTCCACCTCCCGTTTTACGCCGCATTCGAGGGGGAAGAAGGGCCCGCCGGAGTCGATATCGAGCACCACGAGGGGTCCCACCGAGCGCTCGAATCCCTCGTCTCGGGCGAAACGGACGTCGGGTTGGTCGGCGCCGCGACGGTCCTTCGGGCCCAGCGGGCGGGCCAGCCGGTGGTGTCGATCGCGGTCGCCTACCAGCGCGCGATGGCGGTCCTCTATACGGTCCGCGAGACGTTCGGCGAACCCCTCACCAGCGTCGCTCAACTCCGCGGTCGGCGGATCGGGATGCCCGCCCGGTCCGAGACAGGGATACTCGGACGGCTCTTCTTGAATCAGGTCGCCCTCGACGGCTCGGTTCGGATCGTCGATACCGGCGGCGAGGAGCGGGATGCACTGCTCTCGGGGAAGGTCGACGTCGCCACGGGCTCGTTTTCGGACCCGCGCGACCTACAGCGCGCGGGGAGGACCGTCGACACGCTCGCGGTCGCCGACCACTTCCCGATCTACGGACCGGTGCTCGTCGTCCGCGAGGAGACACTCGACGAGCGCGGGCCGGCCCTCGAGGCCCTGCTGGCCGGAACGACCGCCGGGTGGGCGGCCGGGACTCGCGATCCGACGGCCGCCGCCGAGCGAGTCGCCGCCCGGTCGGGCGAGTCAGCCGACGGCATCGCCCGGACGTTCGAGACCGCCTCGCGCGAGTTCGGCCCGAACGAGGCGGTCGAGGAGAACGGCTGGGGCTGGCAGCGCGAGGCGACGTGGAATCGGCTCCGGACGGCGCTCGAGCAGGGGGGCCTGCTCACGGAGTCGGGGGCCGCGTGATCGACCTCGACGGAGTGGGCGTCGATTTCGAGGGCGTCCGGGCGCTCGACGGGGTCGACCTCCGTATCGCGGACGGCGAGTTCGTCACCGTCGTCGGCCCCTCGGGCTGTGGGAAGACGACGCTGTTGCGCGCGATCGGCGGTCTGGAAGTGCCGACGGCGGGTGCGGTGCGGATCGACGGCGACCCGCCCTCGGCCGCACAGGCCGGCGCGCGGTTGGGGTTCGTCTTCCAGAGTCACACCCTCCTTCCATGGAAGAGCGCCACGGAGAACGTCACCTTCCTCCGGGAGATGGCCGGCGAGGAGCCAAAGCGCGAGGAGGCCCGCGAACTGCTCGCGAGCATCGGACTGGCGGGGTTCGAGGACGCCAAGCCGCGGGAGCTCTCGGGAGGAATGAGCCAGCGGGTGGCGATCGCACGTGCGATCCACCTCGGTGCGGACGTGCTGTTGATGGACGAACCGTTCGGTGAACTCGACGAGATCACGCGCGACGAACTCGGCGTCGAGATCCGCGACCTCTGGCGCCGCGAGCGAAAGACCGTCGTGTTCGTCACCCACAGCGTCCCCGAGGCCGTTTTCCTCGCGGATCGCTGCGTGGTGATGGGCGTTGCGGGCCGGATCGAGCGGGTCGTCGAGGTGGACCTCCCCGCCCCCCGCGACGAGGCGGTCCTCGGCTCACGTGCGTTCCAGAAACAGGTCGCCGCCGTCAGGCGGACGCTCCACGAGCACCATGCGTGAGGGCGCCCGGATCGCCCGCCACACCCGTCCGGGGGCCCGACACCTGGTCCTCCCGGCCGGGGCGCTGGTGGTCGCCGTCGCTCTCTGGTGGGGGCTCACGCTCGTCGCCGGGATCCCGTCGTTTCTCCTGCCGCCGCCCGACGCGGTGGCGGCCCGGCTACTGGGCGACCCGGAACTCTACGCCCGAAACGCGCTGTTCACGCTGGAAAAAGTGACGTATGGAGGGATGATCGGGATCGCGGTCGGGTTCGTACTCGCGCTCGGCGTCGCCTACCTGCCGTGGTTCCGGCGGGCGATCTATCCCTATCTGGTGACTGCACGCGTCCTCCCGAAGATCGCGATCGCACCCGTCCTGTTGATCTACTTGGGCACCGGAACGATCACGGCGGTCGTTTTCGTCGCGCTGATCGCCTTCTTCCCGGTCGCACTGAGCACGGCGGCGGGACTCTCGAAGGCCCCCGCCGGACACCACGACCTGCTCGAATCGGTGAACGCGGGCCGGATCCGGCGCGTACTCTACGTCGACCTGCCCTACGCGCTCCCGGACGCGTTCGCGGGGCTGAAACAGGCGGTCACGCTGTCGGTCGTCGGGGCGGTGATCGCCGAGTGGATCGCCGCGGACAACGGCCTCGGGTTCGTGATCCTGATCGCCTCCGAGAACGTCCGGACCGACGTGATGCTCGCGGCCCTCGCGGTTCTCATCCTCGAGGGGCTTGCGCTCTACGGGGCGGTGACGCTCGTCCAGCGGGCGACGATCCACTGGAGCGCAAGCGAGTGAGCTACCACAGGCCCCGTTCGAGGGCGACCGGGAGCAGGTAGAAGGCGATGCCCAGCGCCGAGAGGACGACGAGTGCGGCGAACGACTCGGCGGTCCGGAGGTAGGTCGCGGTGTAGAACACCCGGTAACCCAATCCGGCGTTCAGCGCGACGAACTCCGCGACGACCGCGCCGATGACCGAGAGCGTCGCGGCGATCTTGGCGCCGGCGAGGACGCTCGGCGTGGCCGCGGGAATCCGAACGTGGAGGAAAACCTTCCAGTCTGACGCACCGATCGACTCCAGCAACGCGAGGTACGACTCGGGGGTGTTTCGCAGCCCGTCAAGCGTCGCGATCGTCATCGGAAAGAGCGTCAGGGACGTCACGAGCAGCGCCCGCGCGGGGATTCCACGGCCGAACCAGAGGAAGAGAAGCGGCGCGATGGCGATCAGCGGTGCGATCCGCAGCGCCACGACGTACGGGAGTACCGTCCGGGCGAGCGAGCGCGAGACAGTCATCGAAAAGGCGAGAACGAGGCCGATCGCCGTACCGGCGAGCAGCCCGAGCCCCGCAGTGAGCGCGGTGACGGCGGCGTCCGCGAGCAGTCGGGGGTACGTCTCGGCGAGCGCGCGGGCGACGTCGAGCGGCGAGGGCAGGATCAGCTCCGGGATCGCGTAAACGACGACGAGGGCCTGCCACGCGAGCAGGAGGGCAACGAGCACCGCGACCGGCGGCCCCGCACGTGCGAGCAGCGCCGTTGGGCTGTGGCGGACGAGCGGACCTCCGGTGGCTCCCCACACCGCGCGATAACCGCGTCGATCCGGTTCGCCGTCGACCATCGCTCGCTCAGTCCTCGATTAGGTCGGCGTAGTCGGCGACGTACTCCGAGCCCGTATCGAGGTACTCGTTGGTCCAGACCGTATCGGGATCGACCTCGTCATCGAAAAACCCCCCGGCGGCGAGCGTCTCGTAGGTCCCTCGCCACGGCTTGGGAGCGCTCGCGCCCCAGCCCTCCTCGCGGACGGTCTCCGAGACGGTGTACTCGGTGCGCATGAGCTCCCACTTCTCGCGCTGGTTCGCCCGGACCTCCTTGAGTTCCGGCTGGGCCGCGACGAGGGCGTCGATGGCCGCCTCGGGGTTCCGGTCGGCCCACACGGCTCCGCGAGCGGTCGCCCGGAGGAACGATTCGATCGTGGTGGGGTTCTCCCGGCCGAATCCCGATTCGGTCGCGATCATGTGCCCGTAGGAGGGGATCGTCTCGGCGACCGACAGGGTGTCGATCTCGTAGCCCTGCTGTCGGGCATCGACGACGTCGCTGAAGACCCCCGCGGCGGCGTCGATCTCGCCCGTCAGGAGCTGCTGGACGGTATCGAAACCCGAATCGACGTACTCGACCTCGCCGAGGACGCCCTCGCTCTCGAGGTACGCCTCGGTCATCTGTCGAACCATCCCCGGCCCGCTGCCGAGCGTGCGCCCGCGGAGCTGGTCGGCCCCCTCGAGGGGGTCGCCAAACGAGTCGCGCGAACTGAAGACGACGACCGGGTTTCGCTGCATCACGACCCCCACACACTGCGGGGAGAGGCCCTTGCTGGTGACGTTGAGCACCTGATCGCTGCTGGTGAGCGCGAACTCGGCGTTGCCCACGCCGACCTGCTGGGCGGCGAAATCGGATCCCTGCCCGCTCTCGATGTCGACGCTCTCGAACCCTTCTGCCGCGTAGAAGCCGTTTTCCTGTGCGGCGAAATAGGGCGCGTGAAGCCCCCCGATCCGCCAGTTGAGCACGAGCGATACCGAGGTCGTCTCGGGGTCCGGCGACCCGGATCCGCCCTCTCCCTCGCCGCTCGATCCTTCGTCGTCCCCGATCCCCGGATCACGTTCGCCGGTACAGCCCGCGATCGCCGCCGCGCCGGCCGCCCCCAAAAACGCCCGTCTCGTATGCTGCATGATAGCTGTCACCGGGTAGTGGGGAATCTCTCGATATAAACCATGTGGGAAAACCTTTAACTACCAACCTGATGCCGCTCGCAAAGCATGACACGACGGATAGATTTGTATGTCCCGGGATGTGTGGTAACTTGTGACACGATCGGACGTCGTCGCCCTCACGAACCGGCCGTTGCTCCGTCGCGCCGTGGTGCCGCTTGCGGCTTTCGGTGGTGTGGTGGTCGCCGGCGTGGTCGGATTCGTCGTCCTCGGGGGTGTCGGCGCGGTCGAGGCGACGTTCTGGCTCGCCGACCCGACGAGCATCGAACTGCACTTCGCCGGCGAGGAGGGCGGATCGGAGACGGCGACGAAGGCCTACGCACTAGGTGTGACCGTCGGGCTGGTCGTCACGGGACTCTGGGTCGGCGAGACGGTGCTCTCGGCGGCTTTCGGCGGACAGGTACAGGAGGAACTCAGACGCATGCAAACCGACAGGGCGATCGACGACGCACGGGACCACGTGATCATCTGCGGGTACGGTACCTTCGGCCGGACCATTGCGGACCGACTCGACGGCAACGGCGAGGGCGTCGTCGTGATCGAGCGCGACGAGGCGGAGTTCGAAGGGGCGCTGGCCGAGGACGTCCTGGTCCTACAGGGCGACGCCCGGCGCGAGGAGACGCTCCGCGAGGCGGGTATCGAGCACGCCCGCACCCTCGTGACGGCCATCGACGACTCCAATGCGAACATCCAGACCGCGATTACGGCCGGCCAGATCGCACCGACCGTGCGCCTCGTCGTCCGTGTCGGCGACGCGATGTACGAACCGCTGGCCCGGCGGGCGGGCGCAGACGAGGTGGTCATCCCGGAGGTCGTCAGCGGCGAGCGGGTGACCGAGTCGCTGTAGCTCACTCGACGTCGTCGTGGGTCAACAGCGGGCGCTCGCGCTCGCCGGCCGGCGGGTCATAGGTGATAACCTCGAGGAGGTTGCCGTCCGGGTCGAGGAAATAGAACCCCTCGAACTCCACCCAGTCGTAGGGGCCCTGTTTGGGGAACTGACCGTCGAGTTCCCCGGAGAGCGCGTCGTACTTCCCACGGGGGGCCTCGAAGGCGATATGAGCCTTATCCAGCGGGTGATCCAGACCCCGCTCTGCCCAGCCGTCGGCGTGACCGGTTTCGACGAGCGTCAGCACCGTCGAACCCGCCCGGAACATGGCGTGGGCCCCCTGGAAGTCCTCGGGCGGGCGCAGCAGTTCGAGGCCGAGCGTCTCGTGGTAGAACTCGTAGCAGTTCGCCAGATCGGTCACGTCGACGTTGATGTGGTCGACAGCGTCCATACCCGGTATCGACGCCGAACCCACAAATAGACCGCCGACGGTGACGGACCCGATCCCGACGATGGCGTCCGTGTATAATTCTCCATGAACGATCACACACGATGTATGGGTTATATGGTACCGACCTACATAGCCGAGGGAGATGTCACGTCGACGGTTCGGGACGCTGGTACTCGTCGTATTGCTCGTCGTCTCGCTGGTCGCCGTTCCCGCGGTCGCCCAAGAGGGCGACGAGGGGGGCGAGGAAGGTGAAGGCGGTATCGAGGGTGCAATCGAGGGTTTCATTGAGGGACAGGGACTGTTCGGTGCGGTGCTCGTTCTCGGTTTGGGGATGGTGCTCCTGACGGTCTGTGTCGAGAAGCTGATAAGCTATCTCGCCCGCGCGGCGATCGGGATGAAGATGTCGCTGTTCGCGCTCGCGATCGTCTTTACCGGCTTCGAGTTCGACGATACGATCCTCGGGCTCGTACTCGCATCGGGCGGACTCGAAGGTGCCGCCCTCGGCACCGCACTCGGTACCGGGCTGGCGATCGTCGGCGTGACGCTCGCGGTCGCGGCGATCGTCCGGCCGTTTCCGGTCGACCTGCCCACCGACTACATCGCCCTGTTCGCGCTGGCGCCAGTGCTTTTGATCCCCTTCGTCATGCTGGGGACGCTGACGCTCGTTCCCGGCCTCGTGTTGCTCGGATTTTTCGTCCTGAGCTTCGCCTACTTCATCGTCCGGGAGCGCGGGCGCGACGTACCGGTCTTCCGGAGCACCGAACTCGGGGCGGCGATCGAACCGGACGGCGGCACGGAGGTCCGACCCGACGGGGGTGCAGCGTTCCCCGAACCCCTCGCGGAGATCCCCGAGGACCGTCTCGTCGGGGATCGATCCGGCTGGATCTGGCTCGGCTTTTCCGTTCTCGCGCTGGCCGGGGTCGTCTTCGCGGCGATGCTGCTGGAGGGAGGCTCGGAGGTCGTCGTCGAGGGGTTCGGCATCGAGGAAACCGTCTTCGGGGCGACCTTCCTGACGCTGATCCTCACCTTCGAGGACATCATGCTGACGATCGAGCCGGTCCGCCGGGGCCTGCCGGAGATCGGCGTCGGTAACGTCATCGGGAGCGTGCTCTTCTCGATGACGGGCAACATCGGCGTGCTCACGCTCGTCAGCACGGTCACCATCGCGCCGTCGGTCCTGACCTTCCACCTCCCGGCGATCATCGTCGTGACCGCGCTGTCGGCGTACTTCATGTATCGTGGCGAGGTGAAGCGCTGGCACGGGGTGTTGCTCCTCGGGCTGTACGTCGCCTACTGGGTCATCGCACTGACCGTCTTCGGCGGCGTACCCATCGGGGAGTGACTCACAACAGGTAGTTCACACCCCAGTAGGCCGCGTACAAGCCAAGGAGGGCGAATCCCTCCGGGCGACCGACCCACCCGCGGACGAAGACCGCCGCGACCGCCAGCAGCGCAACGAGAAAGAAGGGCCAGTGGACGGTCATCACGGTCCCGCTCGTGTCGATCGGGCCGAAAAGGGCGAGGACGCCGACGTTCGCTGTCACGAAAAACAGGACGCTCCCGACGACGTTGCCGACCCCCAGATGAGGACGGCCCTGTCGGGCGGGCTCGACGGTCAGAAACAGCTCCTCCAGCGAGGCGACGAAGCTCATGACCGTCGCGCCGAAGACCAGCCCGGTGACCCCGAGCACCGACAGCAGGTCGCGCGCACCCGTCACCGCGAGCTCCGAGCCGACGGTCATCCCGACGGTGGCGACGAGCGCGACCCCCAACTGATACCAGCCCTCGTAGCGCTCGCGAAACGAGTCGTTCTGGGCGGACTCGTCGTTGTCCGCCTCGGATTCCTCTTCGAGCGCCTCTTCAACCTCCTCGGCCGAGAGGTATCGCGTCCCCCGATTGCGCTCGAGGCCGTAGACGACTCCCAAGAGCGGAAGAAAGGCCGCCGTGAGGAGCACGCCGTCGACTCGGGAGAGCGTTCCGTCAAGCGCGAGCGCGAACAGGAGCGACGGGGCGAGGAGAACGAGCAGGAGGTACGACCGCGGCACCGAGGTCTCGAAGGGAGTGAGCACACCCGCAAGCCCGACGGCCGCGCCAAGCACGAACAGCGCCTCCCCGAAGACGGTGCCGAGCGCGAGATCCGGGAGCCCGTCGGCGACGGCCGCGAGGCCGAGGATCGCGTTCTCGAGGTCGGTTCCGGCGAGGACGACCGTCAGGAAAAAGCCCGAGAGCCCGATCGAGAGGGCGCTCTCGGCGACCGCCTCGATGAACGTCTCGACGCTCACGATCACCAGCACGACGCCGGCGAGAAAGAGCACGAGCGCGATCACCTCCGTCGGGAGACCGAACGGCATGGTCGCCATCGACGCGACGACGGGTCATAAGTGCGGGTCCTCTGGCAACCGACGTGACTCTCCGACCCGTTATCGGCCGATCAGGTCGGCGTACTCGGCGATCGCCGGGGCCTCGCTGTCGAGGTACTCGTTGGTCCAAACGGTTCGAGAATCGACCGCCCCCTCCAGCAGATCCGTCTCGGCGAGCGTCGCTTCGAGCGTTTCCCACCGCTCGGTGTCGTGGTTGCCCCACCCCGCCCCCCGGACGTGCTCGGTGAACTGGAGTTTCTCGGCGGCGGTCTCGAACTTGATCCGCTCGATCTCCCGATCGCGTTCGAGGGTGGCGTTTCGCGCGACCAGCGCGTCGATCGCCGCCTCGGGGTCCTCGGTCGCCGCAGCCCACCCGCGGGCGGTCGCGCGGAGGAAACCCCTGACCACTTCAGGATTCCCGGCGGCGAAGTCAGGATTCGTCACGAGCGTCATCCCGTAAATTTCGAGGAAGTCGCCGATGGGCAGCTCGTCGGCTTTGCGGTCGTGCTCGCGTTCGAGTTCCACACCGTTGGTGACCACGCCGACGGCGGCGTCGACGCTCCCGTCGAGCAACTGGTGTTCGACGCGGTGATGGGTGTGGGGATCCACATCGAGCAGGTCGATCTCGTCCCTGATCCCGGCGTCCTCCAGTAACTGGGCCGCGAGGATCCGCGTCTTGGTCGCCGAGGGCGCGACGGTCCGGCCCGCGAGCTGTGTCGGGTCCTCCAGTGGCTCGCCGAAGACGTCCCGGAGCGTGTAGACCGCCGCGGGCGTCTTCTGGGTGACGGCGGCGACCGCCAGCGGCTCGTGACCCTGACTCGCCACCGAGAGGACCGCGCTCGCGCCCGCGAGCGCGAAATCGGCCCGGCCGCGGGCGGCCTCCTCGGCTGCGAAGGGCGAGCCGTGACCCTCGACGAAGGCCACGTCCAGTCCCTCCTCCTCGTAGAACCCCCGCTCTCGGGCGAGGAAGTAGGGCGCTTGAAAGCCGTTTGGTTCCCAGTTGAGCTGGAACGTGACGGTCATTCGGGCACCTCGAGGCGGAACAGCCCTTCGGGAAGGTGATCGACACCGATTGCCTCCTCGCCCGCCACCTCTAAGAGATGGTCGAACAGCCGGTCCATTCCCTCGATCGTCTCCTCGTCCCAGTCGGAGACGACCATGTCGCGCCAGCCGTCCCGCACCGCGCGGATCACCTCGGGGTCGTTCTCGTACATGAGTGCGTCGCCAATGGTTTCCCATATCTCGTCGTCGCTTCTCAGCTGGTCGACCGCCTCGCCGTAGGCGCGCTTGAACCCGCGGATCGCTTGGGGATTAGCCTCGAAATACTCCTCACTGGTGAGAAACGTCGAGATGGGGAGCTTGTCCTCGGTCCCTGCGAGGCGTTGGACGAGATCGGAGACGGGAAACGCCTCCCGATAGGGCCCCGTCTCGGTGATCTCGGGAACGATCGGCCAGAACTGGAAGATTCCGTCGACCTCGCCGTCACGAAGCATCTCGGTGAGTCCGACCTTCGAACCCGCTTCGACAGGGGTTGCCTCCTCGTCGGGATCGAAGTCGTGAAACTCCCGACACGCCGCCCGCGTGAGGATCCAGTTCTTATCGAGCCGGCGAACGACGCCGAGGCGCTTCCCGCGCAGATCCGCCAGCCCCTCTATCGAGCTGTCGTCGGGCACGGCGAGCCCGCCGACCGTCCGGCCGTAAGGGTGGAAGGCGACGATGGGCGCACCCTCCGCACGTTCGCGGGCGGTCGAGATGTAGTCGATGTCGATCAGGTCGGCGTCGCCCTCCTGGAGTTTCGCCTCGACGGTCTCGACACCGCCTTCGAGTTCGTCGGAGACCAGCTGAACGTCGAGGTGAAAGCCGTGGTCGTGGTCGAAGCCGAACTTCTTGATCGTATAGAGCATGTACCGCGGGCTGCCGTTGTGCTCGAAGCGCGCCCGAAGTACGGGCAGGTCGCCGGGATCGTCGTGGAGCGCGTCGAGCGCGTCCTGTTGGGTCTCGACGTCCATGTCAGTGGGCGACGATCCGGTCGATGTCGGCACCCTCCTCGACCAGCCCCCGCTCTTTCATCCAGTCCAACTGCTCGTCGAGTTCGGCCCTGTCGGCGCGTTCGGGCACCTCGTAACGGGGGACCGTGAGGTCCGCGCGCACCGTATCCATGTCGATGCCCTCGAAGAGGTCGGGGGCCACCCTCGAATCCTTCTCGAGCATGTCGAGGTACTCCTCCCTGTAGGCCTCCGGGTTGGCGTTGATCTCCATTGCCGCCCGGTCGTAGGCGGCCATGAAGGCGTCGAGGACCGTCCCGTCTACGTCCTCGCCCCCGACGATTCCCATGTGGTTGTCGAATTCGAGGACCTCACGAAAGCCCATGTGTTCGGCGAGCGTGCTCTGGGGGTCGAGCAAGATTGCGGCTGCGACCTCGCCGTCCCGGAGCGCGCGCAGGCGGTCAGTCGGCATCCCGAAATGCTGTAGGGTCACGTCTTCGGGACTCATGTGCACCTCTAAGGCCCGCATCGCGGTATACTCCTGACCGGTTCGCCGGTTGACTGCGACCGAAACGTCCGCCAGATCCTCGGGTCTCTCGATGCTCGAATCGGATCGGACGAACACCGTATAGGGCAAGTCCGCGAAGGTGCCCTTCGCGACGATCCGACCGTCGTCCATCTCCCAAGTGCGCTTGATCGACTCCCACTTGCAGATCGGGTAGAGATCGACGCCGTGGGCCTCCGTCAGGCTCGACTCGCTCGGGATGTACTTCACGTCGACTGACTCCCGGTCGCGCTCGATCAGATCCACCGCCAGCCCCGCCTCCTCGAAGTACCCCCGCTCGTGGGCTACCCGCTGGGGGAGCATGAACGAGAAGGGGAGGTGGAACAGCCCCACTCTGCTATCAGTTGCCATGTCTCTAGACGGATCGGGAGTTACCCACTTAAAAATTCCTCCAGAATGTTTATTAACGAATCGGCCCACACATCACGAGAACGAATATCATGGAACGGATCAACAAGGGCGGGACGAACGTCGAGGAGGTCGCCGACGGCGTGTTCCTCGGCGATCTGGCCGCGGGGAGACGGGCAGGGATGAAGTACTGGCGGGTCGAGCCCGGTGCGACCCTCCCGGCCCACCGCCACGACCACGAGCAGATCGGCTACATGATCAGCGGCGAACTCGTGACCGTCCTCGAGGACGAGGAGGTGCTGTTGGAGCCGGGCGACTCCTATCGGTTCGCGAGCAACGAGTACCACGGCGCCGAGAACAGGGGTAAGGAGCCTGCCGTCGGCGTCGGGATCCTCGCGCCGCCGCGAGGGGAGCCCGAGTGGGGCGACTCGGGAATCGAGGAGCCGACCGCTCCACGATAGCGCGTTCGGTATTGTAGCCCCATGCTCCACGCAACCGGTCCCCTGCTGACCGTCGACGTCTCCGAACGCAGTACCACCGAAAGCGACATCGGGAGCGTCCTCTCGGCGTTCCTCGGCGGGCGGGCGGTCGCGACCGCGCTCGCCCACGAACGGATCCCGTTCGACGCCGATCCTTTCGGCCCCGGGAACCGCGCGTATCTCTCGACCGGCCCGCTCCAGATGAGCACGACGAGTTTTACGGGACGGATGAACATGACAGGTCTCTCGCCGCTGACAGACGGGCTGATCTCGACCAACGCCGGGGGCTACCTCTCGCGGAACTTCGCCGCCACCGGCTGTTCGGTCGTGGAGTTCGTCGGCCGATCGGAGGACCTGCTCGCGGTCCACGTTACGGATTCGGGCGTCGAGTTCGAGGAAGTCCCGGAACTGGCGGGTGCGACGGTTCCCGAAACCTCGGCGTACGTGAGCGAGCGCCACGACCTCGGTCCCGAGAACTGCATCGCGATCGGGCCAGCGGGCGAGAACCGCGTGCGCTTTGCGAGCGTGATGACTTTCGACTCGCGGGCGTTCGGGCGGGGCGGACTGGGGGCGGTGCTGGGTTCGAAGGGGATCAAATGCGTCACTTTTGCGGGCGATTCGGCCCCCGAGATCGAGATCGCGGACGTCCAAGAGGAGATTCACCGTGAGGCCGCGACCAGCGACGACCTGATGCGCAGACAGGGCACCACCGGAAGTACGGAGTTCATCAACGACAACTTCGCCCTTCCCACGAGGTACTTCGAGGAGTACGAGTTCGAGGGTGTCGAGGGAATCGGCGGGAACGCCGTCGAGGAAAAGAAGTACAAGAAAGGGGCCTGCTCACAGTGTGCGTACGCCTGCAAGCTCCCGACGCGCGACGAATCGGCGGGAGTCGAAACCGAGGGCCCGGAGTTCGAGACGGTCTTTTCGTTTGGCTCCTCGCAGGGCGTGGGCGATATCGTCGACGTGATGAAGGCAAACGAGCTGTGCGACGAGTTCGGAATGGACACCATCTCGGCGGGCGTAACCGTCGCCGCGTACCTCAAAAGCGAGGACGCATTCGGCGACGCCGAACTTGCACGCGAAGTGACAGAAAAGATCGCCCGACGAGAGGGGATCGGCGACCTGCTGGCGGAGGGAGTCGAGCGCGCTCACGGGCAACTCGGCGTCGAGAACTACACGGTCAAAGGCATGGAGTTCGCGGCCCACGACGGGCGCGTGCTCCACGGGCAGGGACTCTCCTATGCCGTGGCGAACCGCGGAGCCGATCACATGTACGGCGGGATGCTCTCGCTCGAGTACGCCGGCGACCTCGACCCGCAAGGAGCGCTCGGGAAGGCAGAACGCCTCGTCCACGAGGAGAACAGACGGGTGATCCGGGACTCGGCGATCGTCTGTGCGTTCGGGAGCGACTATGTCACGAACGACCGGCTCGCGACCCTTTTGGAGACCGACTACGAACACTTGCTCGAAATCGGGGCGCGCACGGTCGCCCGCGAGCGCCACTTCAACAACCGGCGCGGGAAGGACGCCACGGACGACCGACTGCCGTACGCCGATGAGGTACCCGATCTGGCGGCGGCTATCGAGGAATACTACGCCGCGCGCGGCTGGAATTCGGATGGTACGGTGCCCTCCGGCGCGCTCGATTCGATCCCCGAGAGCGCGGTCGGCGCGGGGGTCGCCGGCGACTGATTCTTTACCCCCCGTAGACCGACGGCGTGAGCCGGATCACGTCGCCTCCCTCCAGTTCGGTCCCGGTACCTTCGAGGTGTCTGACGTCGCGGTTCCCCTTCGTAACGACCGTCGAACCGGCGATCCCGTCCGCTACGAGCCGCCCATCGAGCGCGGGGTACGCACGCGAAAGCTCCTCAAGCAGTTCCCCGACGGTTCGGGCGGCGGTCTCGTGGACCACCCGCTTCTCGCCGACGGCCTCGCGGAAGGGACCGTAGAACCGACACTCGATCTGCATGGTTCGTCTACACGGCGGATCGGGTTATAGTCCTCACTCGAGGTACTCTCCGAAGCGGCCGGGACCGTCGTGTGCGCTCGGGTCGACCGCGGAGCGGGCGTCCTCGAAGTCCTCGCGGGTCAGGACGATTTCCTCGACGGGGCCTCCCCCGGTGACGTACCCCCGGACGGCGGCGGTCGCGGCCTCCCGGCAGACCGCCTCGATATCGGCGCCGACGTAGCCCTCGGTCCGGGCGGCGAGTTCGTCGAGGTCGACGTCCTCGGCGAGCGGCTTGCCGCGCGTGTGGACCGCGAAGATCTCCCGGCGGGCGGGCTCGTCTGGCGCGTCGACGTGGACGTGTCGGTCGAGCCGGCCCGACCGGAGCAGGGCATCGTCGATCAGATCCGGGCGGTTCGTGGTCGCGATCACGACGACG
This sequence comes from Halalkalicoccus jeotgali B3, assembly GCF_000196895.1. Lineage (NCBI taxonomy): Archaea > Methanobacteriati > Methanobacteriota > Halobacteria > Halobacteriales > Halalkalicoccaceae > Halalkalicoccus > Halalkalicoccus jeotgali. The sequence goes on along the minus strand of NC_014297.1, from coordinate 931,176 downwards.
TCCTCCAGTTCCTCGAGCCCGTCGAGTTCGGTCAGCAGCTGGGAGACTACCCGTTCGCCGGCCTTCGATCCGCCCGTTCCGTCGCCGCGCTCGGCGGCCAGCGCGTCGAGCTCGTCGAAAAACACCACCGTCGGGGCGTTCTCCCGTGCTTTCGCGAAGATCTCCCGGACTCCGCGCTCGCTCTCGCCGACGTACTTGTCCAGCAGTTCGGGACCCTTGATCGAGATGAAGTTCGAGTCGGCCTCGTTTGCGACGGCTTTCGCGAGCAGGGTCTTTCCCGTTCCGGGCGGGCCGTAGAGCAGGACGCCCGTCGCTGGCGAGAGCCGGACGCGCTCGAAGGCCTCGGGGTAGGCAAGCGGCCACTGGACGGTCTCGCGCAGCCGGGCCTTCGTCGCCTCGAGCCCGCCGACGTCGTCCCAGCTCACGTCGGGCAGTTCGACGAACACCTCCCGCAGCGCCGAGGGTTCGACCGAGCGCAGCGCGCTCCGGACGTCGGCGTCCGTGATCCGTAGCGAGTCGAACACGGCGGGGTCGAGCGCCGACGAGTCGAGGTCGATATCGGGACGGAGCCGCCGTAACGCGGCCATCGCACTCTCGCGGATCAGGTTTTCGATGTCCCCGCCGACGAAGCCGTGGGTGCTCTCGGCGTAGGCCCCGAGGTCGACGTCCTCGGCCAGCGCCACGCCCCGCGTATGGATCTCGAAGACCTCCTCGCGGCCCGCCCGGTCGGGGACGCCGATCTCGATCTCGCGGTCGAACCGACCCGGCCGCCGCAGGGCGGGGTCGACGTCCGCGAGGCGATTCGTGGTCCCGATCACGACGACGCGCTCGCCGTCGGCCAGCCCGTCGAGCAGCGACACCAGTCGGGTGGCCCCGCGGCGGTCGGGCTCGGCGCGCTCGCGGTTCGGGGCGATCGCGTCGAGTTCGTCGATGAAGACGATCGCGGGGGCGTTCTCGGCGGCCTCCTCGAAGACCTCCCGGAGGCGGTCCTCTGTCTCGCCCGCGGGGCTCGCGAGCAGTTCCGAGGCCGAGAGCGTTCGGACGTAGCCGTCGGTCTCGGCCGCGATCGCCCGACCCAACAGGGTCTTTCCCGTCCCCGAGGGACCGTAGAGCAACACGCCACGGGGCGGGTCGATCCCGAGGACGTCGAACAGGTCGGGGTGTTCGAGCGGGAGTTCGGTCATCTCGCGGATCTGGGTCACCTCACTGTCGAGTCCGCCCACGTCGTCGTAGCCGATCGCGTCCGGGTCGCGCCCGCCGGTCATCGAGAGGTCGCTCGCCGGCGTATCCGAGATTGTGATCCGTGTCCAGTCCTCGACGAGGACCGATCCCGCGGGGTCGGTCGAGACGACCCGCACCGGCACCTCGTCCGCGCTCGTCGAGGACTCCGCGAGTTCGGCGACGACGGTCTGTCCGCTCGTGAGCACGCGGTCGACGAGCGCCGGCCGGGTCCTGACGTTCGGGTGTTCTTCGAGCGGGAGGTCCTCGGGCAGCGCGACGGTCACCCGGTCGGCCGGCCGGACCGTCGCCTTCTCGACGGCGATCCGGTCGTCGACCGCGACTTCTGCCGCCCGTCGCAGCCCCTCGTCGAGGCGGATCATCCCCTCGGGGGTGTCGTTGAAGCTGGGCCGAACCTTCACGACGACGCTCGCCCCCGCCTCGCCCTCGAGGGTGACGTAATCGCCCCGCTCGAGTCCCAGCCGGTCCATCGTCTCGTCGTGTGCCATCGCGAGACGCTCGCCGACCGCACGCTTCTCCATCGGGCCGACGACCAGCGTCGTTTCGTCCATGAGTTGTTATGTGAGTCCACACCACGATACTGCCGTTATGCATATGAACTCACGGGTTTCGAAGCGACCCACCGTCGATGAAACCGATCCCGAGACGTAACCGTTCTCCCCTACCCTTGTGTTTGATACAACTGAAAATACTAATCATTTAATAATTATTCCTATAGATAATGTACACCAAGAACTATGACAGACCCCTCCTAATTGGGTGATTGTCCATGGCAGACGCAAACAGGCCGCAAGTATCGGTTGAAGAGCACGCTCGACTGACGGAAAACCTCGGTCTCGGGCGATCGACGGGCGATGAGTGGACGATAGAGGAGTTACGTGGGGCGATCGATGCGCGTGCCGATCCGGAGTTCGCCTCCATGGGCGAAGCCGTCCGGGACGACCTCGCCGACGAACTCGACGGGGAACTCCTCGAACGGGAGCTGTCGGAGCTGGCCGCACAGATCCGGCGACTTCCGGCGGTTCGCGAGGAGGGAATTCCCGGCGGCGACTCCGAACCGGAGGTGCTGTACAGGGAACTCGTCGAACCGGGGTGGCGCATCTACGACCACCTCGTCGACGTCGGCTTCTTCGACAGCGTCGAGGCACACCTCCCGCGGTTCACGCCGGAGCACATCGAAGGGACCGCCAATGGGTTGATCCGCGCCGAACCCCTCTCGGCCGCTCTCGAGGAGTGTGGGTTCGACGAGCGCGAACAGACGGTCCTGGTGATGAACGTGGTCAACAACAACAACCGCCTCGCGCGGTGGACGCCCACGAAGGATATCCCCGAGGAGGTGGAGTTCAACGTCGAGGACGTTCCGCCGCTCCAGCAACGTGCCATGGGCGGATCGTTGCTGTGGGTCAAGAACCTCGATATCCACCTCTGGCAGAAGAAGATCCTCATCACCGACGAGATCCTCGACGACGGCTACTGGGACGTCAAGGCGATGCTCGGTGGGTTGTACGTCATGGCGACGGCCGCCCACGAGATCGCCGAGGGCGGGTCGTTGAGCGACGAGCAGTTGGCCGCGGCGCTTTCGGCGAGCACCGCGATCATGATCACCAACCAGGAGGAGATCGTCAAGGACATGTTCTGGATCACCGAGGAGATGCGGAAACCAAGCACGCTGCGATAACACGAGATAACAATGTCAATAGAAGGAGACAGGGCCGTCAAGGCCGCACAAGACACGGTTGTACGGGAGACAGACAACGGCTATCGGGTGCTCGGCGCACCGGAGCAGTCGGTCACACACCAACACGACATCGATCGGATTCCCGAAAAGGACGTCACGCAGGAGATGCTCAGCGGGAGCGGGGACAACCCCGAAGCGTGGTTGGTCTACGGCGGCAACTACGAACAGCACCGCCACACGACCTGCGAGATCATCACCCCCGAGAACGTCGGCGAACTCGAACTCGAATACGAGATGTCGGTCGGGTCGGGTTCGAGCATGGAGGGGACACCCCTGATCGTGCCGGGCGACCCGCCGATCATGTACCAGTCGAACGGGCCGAACCACATCAAGGCCATCGACCCACGCGAGGGCGAGGTCCTCTGGAGTTACACCTACGCGGTGCCGAACGACGTGGTACTGTGTTGTGACGACAACAACCGCGGACCGGCCGTCTACGAGGACCAGGTCTTCATGACCACCCTCGACTCGGGCGTCGTCGCGCTGGATCGCTACTCCGGCGAGGAGCAGTGGTATCACAGCACCGCCGACCACGAGCGCGGGTACTCCGCGACGTGGGCCCCGCAGGTCTACGAGGGCACCCTCTTTACGGGAAGCGCCGGCGGCGAGTACGGGGTACGTGGCTTCCACACCGCCATCGACGTCGAGAGCGGCGACGAGGCTTGGAGCACGCTGCTCTCGCCGGAAACCGAGTGGGTCGGCGACAGCATCAACCAGTCGGGGACGACCAACTGGATGGGCGCCACCGTCGACGAACAGCGCGGGAAACTCTACCTGCCGATGGGCAACCCCGGGCCGGACTTCGACGGGTCGGTCCGACCGGGGCCGAACCGCAACAGCATCGGGACGCTCTGTCTGGACATGGAGACGGGCGAACACGAGTGGTTCCACCAGGAGTCGGCCCACGACGTCTGGGACTACGACTCGGCGATGCCCCGCATCCTCATCCGCGACGTCGAGATCCGCGGGAAGGAACGCGACGTCACCGTCTCGGTGGGCAAGACCGGCTGGCTCTATACGACGGACGCCGAAACCGGTGAACTGCTAGTCCGCAGCGAGCCCGGCTGCCAGCAGCTCAACATGTTCCGGATGATCCCCCACATCGACGAGGGCCGCCGGATGCCCTTCATGCCCGGCGGCATGGGCGGCAACGACTGGCAGCCCGGCGCGTACAACCCGGATCTGGGCATTTCCTATCACAAGCTCCACAACTCGCCACAGGAGGCGTGGTGGCGCTTTGAGGAGTTCGAGGCCGGCAAGAAGTACTGGGGCGGCATCCTCGAGGACGAGATCGAGTCCCACCCCGAGGGCTACAACGACCACATCGGCGTGATCACGGCGTTCAAGCCCCTGACCGGCGAGGTCGTCTGGCAGGACTGGATCGACAGCGACGTCTACCTCTGGGGTGGCTCGATGTCGACCGCGACGGGACTGGCCTTTGCGGGCAATCAGAACGGCGAACTGGTCGGCTACGACGGCGAGACCGGCGATCGCCTCTGGGAGTACGACGCCGGCGAGGCGCCGATCTCGGGCGACCCGATCAGCTGGTACGACCCCGGCACCGAAAAGCAGTACCTCGCGATCCAGGTCGGCGGCAGCGGCTGGCTCCGACGGGGCAAGCGCGACGACCGGCTGCTCGTCTTCTCGATGGAGGAGTAGGCGCGATTCACGAAACGGGTTTTTTGCGGCTGGTCCAGCAGTACGGGTCTTCGTCCAGCAGCGAACGGACCAGCGCCGGGCGGCATCTCGGCGCCCGATCGCGCCCGGGTCCCGCGAACGCTTATCGGTCTCGGCTCCCTCGTGCTGAGGATGGGGATATTTCGGAAGGTCGGGCGCCAGGTCGAACAGTTCAAACGGACCGCGACGGAGACGGCGAAGGAGAACGCGGACTACCGATGTCGGGAGTGTGACGCGCGGTTCGACGTCCACGACGGCCGCTGTCCGGAGTGCGGGGCGCCGGAGGTCGTCTCCGTGGGCGACGAGGAGTGATATCCTGCGGGCGGGGGGATCGCTGAACGGGACGCGACGCTACCTCGCCGACGGCGTCACGACGAGTACGATGTACGGCTCGCCGCCACGCTTTCGCTCGACCCGTTTCACCGTCTCCACCGAAAAGCCCGCCTCCGTGACCTGATCGCGCCAGTACGTTTCGGGGTCGTCCTCGACCCCGTCGGGTGTGATCGGCAGTTCGAGGACTCCTAAGGTGCCGTCGGGCGCACAGACCCGCCGGAACTCCCGCAGCGCGCGCCCGTGGTCCTCGGCAGGCAGGTCGTGCAGCACCCGGCAGGCGGTGACGACGTCCTGCGAGCCGGTCGCCAGCGGCAGGCGTGCGGCGTCGCCCCTGAGGGGAGTAACGTCGATCCCCGCCTCACTGGCGTTTCGCCGCGCCAGCAGGGGAGCGTTGCCGAGGATCACCCGACTATCGAAGACGTCGAGGCCGAGTACCGACGCCTCCTCCGAGAGGGAGGGTGCGAGCCCGACGAGCGACCGGCCAGTACCACAGCCGACGTCGAGGACGGCGCTGGCCCCTCCAAGGGGGAGTTCGGACGCCAACGCGTCGTACTTGTAGCGTTCGAGCGCCCACGGCGGCGGACGCAGCAGCTTCGTTCCCGCACGACCCGAGCTGATGAGCGCCGGCAACGCCAACGCGACGGCGAGCGCGCGAACCCAGCGCGAGGACGTTTTCCACCGGACCACGCCGACTCCGAGGAACGCGACGAACCCGAGGGCGATCTTCCGGAGCCGGCTTCGCCAGTGATACAGCCCGAAGTAGTACACTACTCGACGCTGAGACCGCTTCCCTCGGTGTCGTGGGCTTCGGCGAACTCCACTTCGATTTCGAGTTCGCCCTCGCGTTTCTTCGAGAACTCGACCTCGACTTCGATGGGTTCGCGGTACTCGAAGGGGATCTCCCAGTCGCTGCCCGAGACCGTAATCGAGGTCCCGCTCTCGACGGCGTCGGCGAGGTTTCGGAGGAACGTCGCGGTCTCGTCGCCCGAGAGACGGATCTCGCGCTCGAAAAAGCCGCTGGTGATCGTCTTTCGTCCGTGCTCGCTTCGATCCGGAAACTCGACGTCGTGTCCCATGGGTATCTGTATCACGCGGTCCCCCTTAACTCCGGGCGCTCGGGGTGGGCGTGTCAACCGAGTAGCAATGACTATGGTGGAGAGTTACAAACGACAGCCCGTGTCACTCATCGACGTATTGGGGAGTACGCCGCGACTGAAGATCATCCGCGAACTCTCCCACGGACCGCGATACGTCTCCGAACTCACCGAGGCAGTCGGGATGGACGGGAAGACGGCGGCCCACCACCTCTCGACGCTCGAGGACAGCGGAATCGTCGAGTACTACCGACGCGGAAATCGCAAGTACTACCGACTCGTCCGGCGGGTCGAACTCGAGATCGCGCCCCCGCCCGAGCGGACGTTCATCCTGCAAGCGACCGAGCGTCCGGACGCCGCGTCGGGCGACGATTGACCCTTGGAGTGTCGGGCCAAAGCTATATGGTAAATCGTGATGATTGTGCACACATGGCTTCCAGTGACGGGGCGACAATGGAGACGGACGAGGACGCCGAGGGCGTCGAATCGACCGTCGATTATCAGATCGAGGAACTGATCGACCGGCGAACCGAGGAGATCGAAGAGCGGATCGACGACCTCCAAGCGGACCTCGAGGAGGTAGACAACTACGCCCGAATCAGCCTCGGCGAACGACGGGTCAAGGGTACGGAGGCCAACCTCGCGGAGTTCTCCGAGTCGCTGACGGACTTCGCCGACCGGACGTTCACGAAGACGAACGCCCTCGAGAGTCAACTGGAGATCCAGCGCCTCCTCCTGGCGGAGATGCTGGAGGCGCTCGCGGCGGCGGACATCGAGGTCGACGTTTCGGACGTCGAACAACATCAGGAGGGACAGTTGGTGATGAGCGCCTCCCCGGAGGAACGCCTCCACGAGGCCATGGAGAAACACTCGACGGACTGATTTCAGACCTCGCGGACGCCGACGATGTTTTCCTGAAGGTAGTCCGCCAGCATGGCGTTGTAGACGACTTTGACCTCCTCGCTTTTCGGGATCGACTGACAGCTCAGGTAGATGTTTCGCTCCTCGACCTCCTCGTCGGTCAGGATCAGGTCCATATCCATCTTCACGTCCCCCTCGTAGAGGAACATCGTACAGTACGCACACGAGGCTGCCCGACACTCGAAGGGCCACTTCTGCCCCTCGTCTTCCGCACCGTCGAGGATGTACCGCGTTCCACGGATCTCGAAGGTCCCGTGGTCCTTCTCGGTCAGATCGGCCGCCGCCGCCTTCTCGAAGAGGTCGTCGTCGTCGAGGTCCCAGCCGTGTTCGGGAATCGCCTCGTAGTTCAGGTACTCGATCTCGTGGACGGGGAGTTCCTCGGGATCCATGTCAGCTTCGGCGTCGCGACCGACCTTGATGTTCGGAAGGCTGCTTGACATACACGGACGATAGTGATACACCTACTTAATTGGAGTGCCAGCAGCTACCAAGAGACGACCGTCGGACGATACCACTGTACGTGGTTACTCCGACCCGTCGTCCGAGTCGAGGAGAGGGGCGATTTCCGCCTCGTCGGCCGTGGGAACGGCGATTTCGGCCAGAAGCGCCCCGCACTCGACGCAGTCGGCCCAGACGACGGTGTGGGCCCGCTGGCAACACGGGTCGACGCGGTCGACGCCGCGCTCGACGCCACCGCCACACGCCGGACACGACCCGAGTAGGAGTCGCAGTCGGTCGAGGAGGTCACGGCGCGCGTCCGGATCGAGGGCCGACCAGTCGGCATACCGGTCCCGAAAGACGGCCGCGGCGGCGACGTCCGCCAGAAGCGCGGCCCGGGAGTCCCAGCGAACGAGCCGGTTCCCCCCGATCGAGAAGGCTCGCTCGCCCCGTTTGTCGGCCGTTTCGACGCCGAGAGTTCGCTCGACTGCCCGTTCGCCGGGCTCGTCGGCGCGTGTCTCGTCGATCGCCGCGAGCCAGCGCGAGCGAAAGCCCTCCGCCAGCGTCGGGTCGTCCTCGCCCACGAGGATATCCGCACGTTCGAGGGTCGCCCACAACTCACCGTCTTCGAAGGTACCGAGCGTCCTCGGAGCCGGTTCCTTGCCGAACAGCCCGAGAACCGCGGGCGGGAGGTACCGCTTCGTGAGTTCGGGCGTGCCGGGGACGAGATACCCCCGGAAGTAGATGGCGAGGAGACCGCCGAGGAGGACGACACCGCCCGCCGGAAGCGAGACGACCGCGACGGTGATCGTCACCGCTACGGCCAGCAGGACGTTGAGTGCGGTACAGGGGAGACAGCGGTTCTCACCCGTGTACTCCGGCCGTCTGATGGCGGCAGTGATTTCGGTTACACCCATCGTCCCCTCACCACCTCCTCGCCCGACCGGCACCGCTTGGTACGCCACCACATATATCATGGGCCACGGATCCGCACGTGGTAAATCTGCCGCTCAGCCGGATCAGGACGGCAGAAATAGCGGCGTAGGAGCCTGAAAGACGCCGTTATCGGTGATGTAACCGATATCAATTACTCTCTGGTGGGAAAGTCTAACACGATACGGACCCAACGTAACACTCGTAGATTACCATGACAGATTTAGGCGGATTCCAAGACCACGTGGCACGGGTCGACCTCAGCTCGGGCGACGTGAACTACGAGAGTATCGACGACGAGGACGCGGAGAAGTACATCGGCGCGCGCGGGCTCGGCGTCAAGTACGTCTTCGACAACGGCCCCGACGTCGACCCCATGAGCGACGAGAACCTCATCGCGTTCATGAACGGTCCGCTGACGGGCACCCAAACGGTGATGAGCGGTCGGATCGCCGTCTGTACGAAATCCCCGCTGACGGGTACCGTTACCGACAGCCACCACGGCGGCTGGTCGGGTGCACGCCTCAAGTGGTCGGGCTTCGACGGACTGGTGTTCGAGGGGAGCTCGGACGAACCCGTATACGCCGTCGTCGAGGACGGCGAAATCGAACTTCACGACGCCTCGGATCTCTGGGGCAAGGGCGTCCACGAGACCCGCGACACCTTAGAGGAGCGCCACGAGGGCGCCTACGGGAAGAACATGTCCTTCATGGGCATCGGACAGGGCGGGGAGAACGGCGTGAAGTACGCCTGCATCATGAACGAGGACGACCGCGCCTCGGGCCGGGGTGGCACCGGCTGCGTGATGGGCTCGAAGAACCTGAAAGCGATCGTCATCAAATCGGGGACGAAAATGCCCAAGCCGGCCGACCAGGAGACGTTCATGGAGGGCCACCAGCAGGCGATGCAGCTCATCCAGGAGTCCGACGTCACCGCGCCCAACGAGGGCGGCCTGTCGATGTACGGGACGAACGTCCTGATGAACATCACCGAGGAGATGGACGGCCACCCGACGAAGAACGGCAAGTACACCTCGGGCGTCTCGTACAACGAACACGAGGAAAACCGCCCGCACGATCTCGACGCCGAGCGGATCAGCGGCGAGAACGTCCGCGAGAACATCCTCGTCGACGAACCGACCTGTCACTCCTGTCCGGTCGCCTGTAAGAAGGAAGTCGAGGTCCAGACGATGCACAAGGGCGAGGAGATGAACGTTCGCATGGAGTCCTTCGAGTACGAGTCAGCGTGGGCCTTGGGTACTAACTCCGCGAACGACGACCGCGATAAGATCGCCGTGATGATCGACCGGTGTAACGACGTCGGCGTCGACACCATCGAGGTCGGCAACATCATGGCGATGGCGATGGAGCTGACCGAGCAAGGCAAGCTCGACGACCTCGAGGACGGCATCGACTGGGGCGACTCCGAGACGATGATCGACATGATCACCCGGATCGCCAACCGCGAGGACGACCTCGCGGACCTGCTCGCGGAAGGCCAGCACGGCCTCGCAGAAGCGGCCGACGGCCACGACAGCAAGCTCTCGGTGAAGAACCAGTCGATCGCGGCCTACGACCCGCGCTGCATGAAGGGCATGGGCATCGGGTACGCCACCTCGAACCGTGGCGCGTGTCACCTGCGTGGGTACACCCCCGCGGCCGAAATCCTGGGGATTCCCGAGAAGGTCGACCCCTACGAGTACGAGGGCAAGGGCGAGCTGACCGCGACCTTCCAGGACCTCCACGCCATCTCGGACAGCTTCGACATCTGCAAGTTCAACGCCTTCGCCGAAGGGATCGAGGAGTACGTCCTCCAGTACAACGGCATGACCGGCCTCGACGTCAGCGAGGACGAACTCATGGAGGCCGGCGAGCGCGTCTACAACCTCGAACGCTACTACAACAACCTCTGTGGGTTCGACGGCGCGGACGACTCCCTTCCGGAGCGGTTCCTCGAGGAGGGCGGAAACCCCGGACAGGGCGCGAGCGAGGGCGAGTACTGTGAGCTCGAGGAGATGAAAGCCGAGTACTACGAGCACCGTGGCTGGGTCGACGGCATCGTCCCTGACGAGAAGCTCGACGATCTGGGGATCGACGTGGGCCCCGGAACGGGCGTCTCGACCGGCGACTCGCCGGCACCTGCCGACGACTGAGCGGTTCGACCCCACTTTTTCGACCGATCAGACGGAGAGACTGACCAGCGCGATCGCCAGTAGGAGGATCCGAACTGCCACGAGCGCGCCGGCGTACTCCTCGATGCGATCCTCCTACCGGTTCGTAACGGACGTCAGCGCGACGAGCGAGTCGTACACGAGGAGACAGATCGTGGCGACGAGGTTCGTCTCGACCGGCACGATGCCGACGCCGACCGCGAGACCCACCACAAGCACGTTCCAGAGTTCGGCGAGCCCCATCCCCCATGGAGGCGGTTCGCAGCCCGCTCGACGGATAACACAACCGTTTTTTCCGAGATAGGCCGACTGTGAGTATGACTCCCGAGCACAGCGGGCGGGCAACGCCACGCTGGACGCGCGAACACGCCTCGAAGATCGAGCGCACCGACGAGACGGTCGTGCCGATCATCTACCCGCCCCGCGAAGACGCCGCCCCTGAGATCAACGGCTGGGATACCTGGTTCCTGCGGGAGCGCGACGGTTCGATCGCCACTGTCGGGGGCTGGCGCGTGATCTTCTCGTTGACCGCACCCGCGGACCTCCTGCCCGGAAAGCGCCACGACGTCGCCGAGATCCGCTATTTCTACTCGCGGGACGGCGAGACGTGGTTCGACGGCGGACCCGTCTTCGAGGGCGGGACTCGCGGCTCACGGCAGTGGGCCGGCTCGGCGCTGCTCGATGACGACGGGCGACTCTACGTCTTCTACACCGCCTCCGGTCGCGCCGGCGAGGCCGAGATCACCTATGAGCAGCGCCTCGCGGTCGGGTCCGGGGGGTCGGTCGTAGCCGACGACGACGGGGTTCGTATCGAGGGCCCCTTCGCACACGGGGTCCTGCTCGAACCGGACGGCGAGCGCTACGAGCGAGAGGAACAATCGAGGGGGATGATCTACACCTTTCGGGACCCGTGGTTCTTCGAGGATCCAAGGAGTGGTAAAACCTACCTGCTGTTCGAGGCCAACACGCCGATCCCGGAGGGCGCGGGCGCCTGTGGGGACCCCGTCTGGGAGGAGTTCAACGGCAGCGTCGGGATCGCACACTCGCCGACGGGCGATCCGACGGACTGGGAGCTCTGTGACCCGCTTCTCGAAGGTATCTGTGTGAACCAGGAACTCGAACGGCCGCACGTCGTGGTGCGAAACGGCTTCTACTACCTCTTCGTCTCCAGTCACGACCACACCTTCGCGCCCGGGCTGGAGGGGCCCGACGGTCTCTATGGGTTCGTCGCGGACTCGCTACGGGGAGAGTATCGCCCGCTCAACGGCTCGGGGCTGGTACTGACGAACCCCGCGAACGCGCCCTATCAGGCCTACTCGTGGGTCGCGTTCTCACACCGTGAGGAACTGCTGGTCAGCGGCTTTTTCAACTACTACGATCTGGGCGGGCTCACGCTCGACGACGTGGCGACCCTCTCGCCCGATGAGCAGCGCGCGAAGTTCGGCGGGACGCTCGCGCCGACAGTCCGAGTCGCGCTTTCGGGCGATCGGACCCGGATCACGGGCACGCTGTCGCACGGACGGATCCCGCTCGAATCGGAGGAGCTGCCCGACCTCCCCGAAGAGCGACTGGCACACCGCGAGGAAACTCGCCGGGGGTACTGATCTACCGGGTCGGCGAGCGCGCTCGGTTCGCGTTCCACGCCGATCCGAGCGTCCAGGCATCGAGTTCGACCCGCGCGGAGCCACCGTGAGCGGCCAGCGAGACGCCGACGCTGTCCTCGCGGGTCGGATACACACGACTCGTCAGACATCGGCGCTCGTTGACGAACAGTTCGACGACCGAGCCGTCGACGAACGCGCGAACCGAGAGCGGACGCTCTAGATCCCCGACCGGCATGTGCTGGGCCTCCGTCGTCACCCGGTCGTCGAGACTCGATGGGGCGCGCTCGAGGCGTAGCTCCTCGTCGGTCAGACGGATCGGCGTGCGCTCGACGCCGTCGGGTGATTCAAGGACCGCGAGTTCGACCTCGTCCGCGTCCTCGGCGTGGATCGTCGCGTCGAGTTCGAGATGGCGTCCCGAGAGTTCGAGCGAGCGCTCGCCATCGGAAACGTGGATCCCGCGGCAGGTGTGGGTCGTCCGGAGCGCTTCGAGTTCGGGGGCCGGGCGCTGGCGCAGGTGGCCCTCCTCGAAGGCGAGTTCGCGGGGCAACGAGAGCACACCGGACCAGCCGGCGTCCCACTGGGCGCGCTCGTCGCGCGCCTCGGGGAGCCAACCCCACGTGAGCGCCCGCCCGTCGTCGACGAGCGACTGGGGGGCGTAGAAGTCGCCGTGGTCGAGACGCTCCTCGCTCTCGACGTGGAACTGGCCGTCCTCGAACTGACCGAGAAACGAGATAACCTCCTCGTAGTTCGAGACGTGAAGCAGGCGGCGCTCGCCCAGATCCAACAGTTCTGGACACTCCCACATCCCGCCGGTCTCGCCGGTACCGACCAGGATCGGGCCGGCGTACTCCCACTCGCGCAGGTCCGGCGAGGTGTACCGAAAGACCGCCCCGCCGGCGTCCGCGAGCCCGGAGCCGATCAGGTGGTGCCACAGCCCGTCCTCGAACCAGATGCAGTGATCGCGAAACTCCGCCTCCCAGTGTTCGGAGCCGACGACGTTCTCGGGGACCTGCTCGATCACGGGGTTGTCGGGGTCTTTCGCCCACGTCCTGAGATCGGGGTCGGTCGCACTCGCCCGGCAGGGAAGCTGGATCGCTCCCCTGCCGCCGGTGTAAAACAGCGTCGCGGTCCCGTCGTCGTCGACCGCACAGCCCGACCAGCAGCCGTCCCGATCGGGGCCCTCGGGCGAGGGTGATAAGGCGACCGGCTCGTCTTCCCAGCGGACCAGATCCTCGCTCGTGGCGTGGCCCCAGTGGATCGTCCCGTGCATGGGACCGGCGGGGTTGTACTGGTAGAAGACGTGATACCGGCCGTTCCACCGGATCAGCCCGTTGGGATCGTTGAGCCAGTTCGCGGGCGGCGTGAGGTGATAACGCGGTCGGTTTGGATCCTCGGAGAGCTCCTCGCGAAACCGAGCGAGGGCGGCGCTATCGTGAGGGCGCCCCGGCACGTCGCCCTCGGCGAGCGTCCCGAGGACGTTGCCGACCAGCCGCGAGCTGGCGGTCGCCGTGGCGCCCTCGGCGTGACCGCCGAAACGAAGCGCGCTGCCGGCGCCGATCACCCGTCCCTCACCCACGCGCCAAGAGACGAGCGGCAGGTCGCGGACGGCGTCGTCGGCCCCGTGGACCAGCGCCGAGAGCACCTCGCCGCGCTCGGGGAGGACCTCGACGTAGCGCGCGAAGGGCTGTTCGCCGGGGGCGGCGGTGTGGATCCGGAGGTCGTCGAAGCCCTCGAAGATCGGGTGCTCCCGGTGAAGGCGCTTTGCGAGATACCCGATCGGCTCGTCGGGGTCCTCGATCCCGACTGCGTCCGGACCGACGGGGTCGATTCCGAGCGCGGGCACGGCCGTCAGGGCCTGCAGGCTCAAAAACAGGCCGCCCCCGTCGCTGAGGTACGAGCGGATCGACTCGCGGGCGTTCGCGGAGAGCGCCTCGACCGGCTCGGACCGGTGCCACCACAGGACGTCGTGGCGGGCCGGGTCGAGCGACTCGGCGGTGGGGTCGACGGGATCGGCGGCCGTCGCGGCGGCTCGACACCACTCGTGGGCCGCCCGCTGCTCGGGGGAGCGTTCGCCGACGTGGAGGAGTCCGACGCCCGCCGCGTTCTCGAACATCGCCCGGAACTACTGGGTACGCGAGTAAAACCTTCGTGATCCACCTCAGGCGGTCTCGGCGTCCGCCTCGATGACGTTTACGCCCTTACGTTGGAGGTGGCGCAACTGGTCGCGGACGAACTCCTCCTCCTCGGTGCCACGGGTCGCGAGCATGTAGACCTGCGCGCCACCGACGGGACGCATCGTCCGACCCGCACGCTGGGAGCCCTGGCGCCGGGAGCCGCCCAACCCGGAGGCGACGATGGCGACGGTCGCCGCCGGCAGGTCGATCCCCTCGTCGCCGACCCGCGAGACCAACAGGACCTCCCGGGTGCCGTGACGAAATTCGGAGAGCAGGCGTTCGCGTTTCGCGTACCGGGTCTGTCCGCTCAAGAACGGGATTTCGAGGTCCTCGGCGTAGGCCTCGCCCTGATCGATCCAATCGACGAAGATCAGCGTCTTCTCACCGGCGTGGGCCTCGAGCAAGCGACGGATCTCGTCGAGCTTCGCGGGGTTCGAGGCGGCGACCTGGCGGCGCTCGTGGCCGACGGCGCTCGCGTACTCGGATTCGGCGGCCTCGTTTCTCCAGGGGACGTAGCGGATCTCGACGTCGGGCTCCATCACGTAGCCCGCCTCGAACAGCGCCGACCAGTCAGTGCCGATGGGCGGACCGATCAGCGTGAAGATCTCAACCTCGTCGTCGCTCTCCCTGACCGGGGTCGCAGACAGCCCCAGTCGGTGTTTCGACTGGAGGTCCGCACTCCGACGGAACACGGGGCTGGGGATGTGGTGGGCCTCGTCGTAGATGATCAACCCCCACCGCCGTTCGTCGAACAGCCGGCGGTGCCGTTCCATCCCCGCCGTCTGGTAGGTCGCGATGGTCACCGGGCGGATCTCCTTTTTCCCGCCGTGATACTCGCCGATCTCCGCGGCCGAGAGGGATGTCGATTCGAGCAGCGACTCGCGCCACTGGGCCGCGAGTTCCCGGGAGGGAACAAGAACGAGGGTCTCGCCGCCGACCGCGGCCATCGCACCCATCCCCGCGACCGTCTTGCCGCTTCCCGGCGGGCCGACCAGCACGCCGGCCTTTTGCTTTGTGAACCGCTCCACCCACTCCCGTTGGTACTCACGTAGCTCGAGCGAAAGCTCGATTTCGAGGGGATCGCCCGTGTCCAGATCGCGGGCGTCCCGGACGGGGTAGCCCTCGTCGTACAGCAGGCGCTTGATCTCGCCCTCGCTCCCCTCGCGCACCCAGCTTTCGGTGTCGGAAATCGGCGCGTGGAGCTGGTCCTCGCCGAGCACCTGCCGGGCGACGTTGCCCATCAGGCTCTCGCTGTCGGCCTCGAGGACGGTGTATCCGTCCTCGTGAGTTCTGAGGACGAACTGCCGTGCGCGCTTCCACTGGCGGGTGATCCACTCCTCGAGGCTCTCGTGGCGCTCGCCCGTCACCCGCCGCAGCGCAAGAAGCAGGTCGGCCAGATCGTCGTAGGGCGCCCCCCAGACGTCCTCCTCGCGGATCCGATACAGCGCGTCACCCGACCCGTTCGTGTCGATCAGATGGGCGAACGTCGAGAGCCGGGCGCGGGTGAACTGCTCGGGATGCGAGACGACGAACTCGCGACGGTTCGGGAAGGTGACGACCCGCTCGCGTCTCGCCTGTTGGTCCCACTCTTTGGGGTACCAGACGACGGGATCGCGCTCGACGTCCCGCCGACCCACCAGTCCGACCCCCGCGAGCTCGGAGAGGCGACGGTCGGCCTCCTCCTGGGAACAGTCGAGGGCGCGGGCGAGTTCCTCGGCGGTGAGAACCGGATGACCCAGGTCCTGGATCGCGTCGTAAAAGTCCTCGAGCGTGTCGTCGGTCACTGGCCGCCAGTAGGAGAGCGGAAGCTAAACGGCTTTCACTTTCGCGTCCCGACCACGGCGGCCGAGCGAACCTCGAGGGCGGTCTCGAACTCCGCGCGGCGGTCCTCGCGCTTGCCGAGGCGAAGCAGTTGTTCCTCGTGGGTCCGCTGGATCGCCCGGTACTCGCGTCGTTCCAGCCCGAGGTCGGCCCCGACCGTCTCCCAGTGATCGGCGGGGACGAAAAAACAGCAGGCGTCGTCGGTCTCGACGGCGAGTTCGTAGCGCCGCCGGTAGGTCCCGAGGTCGGGCTCCAGTTTCGACTGCGCCCGCTCGAGGAGCCCCGGGAGGCGGTTCCCGGCGACGCTGGCTTTCGCGGCGGCGAGCAACACCACTTGTCCGTCGATCGGGTGGCTCATCCCCCCGCGCGCATCGCCTTCTGGGCGAAGTCCTCGATCAGCGGTTCGAGGGTCTCTTCCTCGCCCTCGAAGACGATCGTCACCTCCGTCAGCGAGAGGCTCGGACCGATCGAGACCTTCTGCGAGGAGAGACTCGCCTCCCAGCTCTCGCCGACGACCCGGTCGTCGCTCTCGACTGTCCCGCCGAGGTTCGAGAGGTAGTGACGGGCGAGTCGCTGGCTGATCCCCCGAAAGGAGCGTTCCGTCCTCACGCCGACCCCCCGGCGACCGGCGGGAACAGACTCAGCGTATCGCCCGCTTCGAGCGGCGTCTCGGGACCCTGTGCGTGGGTCACGTCCCGACCGTTCTTCAGGATCGAGAGCTGGGGCTGGATCGCCCCGTCCTCGTCGAGCAGTCGTCCCTCCAGCCCGTCGAACTCCGATTCGAGATCCGCGAGGACCGCCCCCACGGTGGCGCCCTCCTCGTAATCGCGTTCGATCGTCTTCTGACCGATCGCCTCCCGGAAGGTGGCAAACGAGCGCAGCTCGAGGTTCATACCGGTGGAACGGACGCACGCGGTATAAATACTGACAGTCGCCCGGCGGGCCGTATCGAACGTCAACCCCGCAGTCCGACCCCGAGTGTGCCGCTGAGCGCCCCGAGACACACCGCGAGCGTGCCGAGCGCGGCGAACGCCGGTGGCGCGAGCGTCTCGTAGGCCAGAACGAGCGGGACCCGTCGCGGCGAGCCGAGCCCGTAGGTCATCGACATCGAAACGGCGGCCATCAGCCCTGCGGTCGAACACACTACTAGCGCCCCCTGAAGCGCGCCGCTTGCGGTCGGTCGGGTCAGATAGCCCGCCGCGAGCCCGCCACAGACCAGACAGAGCGCGGTGACCGAGAGGCGGGCCGCCCCTGAGAGGGGCCCGACGATCGAGACGAAGGTGGCGAACACGCCGAAACAGAGGCCCGCGGCGACCGCCCCGCCGTCTATCGCCCGATCGGCCCCGCTCCGCGAACGGGGCTTTCGAGCGTACGCCGGGTCCTCGTCGCTCATACCGCGTCGCTCAACCGGATCCCGTCGTCCACGAGACGGGCGTGGCGCTCCTGATCGAGCGCCTCGGCCAGTTCCTCGTGGTCGTAGAGCTGCTGGATCAGCGCGTACTGGAAGTCACACCACACCTCCGCGTAGATCGAGGACTGGCCCCATGCCCGTAGCTCGACGATGTACTCGTCGTACTGCTCCCAGCGCTCGACCACGCGGTCGATGACGTCCGCGGCGGCGCTCGCGGCCTCGCTTTCCCCCTCGCCGATCGCGCCGTTGATGTAGCCCTCGTACTGGTCGATCTCGCGTTGCATCGCTACGAGCGTCTCGTCGCTGTCCTCGGGCAGGCTCTCGCCGAGCTCGCGGGGTACCGCCAGCGTGATCTCGTCCATGGGAGCGCATGGGACGCCGCCGATAAAAAGCCCGCTACCGCTCCTCGACGTGGCGGACGTCGACCGCAACCCCGCGGGTGCTTTCGGCCATCTCGCGGCCGAACATCTCCGCGCGTCCGACGGCGAACGCCTTCGGGCCCTCGACGACGACCTCGTCGCCGGTCCGGATCTCCGGGTCGGCGTTCAGCACGCCCGGCGCGAGGACGTTCCCGTGGGGAACGAACCCGTCGATTGCGACGCGTTTGGTGGAGGCGTCGCTGTCGAGCCACCGCCGCGCCCCCGCAAGCGTCAGCGCGAGGGTTCCGTACTGGGGGACCATCGCCGCGAGTTGCTCGCCGTCGCTCGTATGCGCGCGGAACTTCGGGTACCGGCTCTGAATAGAGAGATCGGGGAAGAGTTCCTCGCCCGCGCCCTCGCCGAACTGGTAGTCCGCGATGGCCTTTACGGTGTTATGCTGGCGCTCGCGCTTGCCGTACTTGAGCTCGCCGTCGAGCGTCCGCATGAGGTTCGCGATCGAGTCCGTCGTGGTGGGGTGATCCTCGACGGTGTACTCGATCTCAGCGTCGATGTGGGGCTCGACGCGCTCGATGATCTCGCGGTAGTCCTCGGGAAGGTGGGCGATGACTCTCGGGTACTCGTTGCGTTCGAGATACCGGCGGAGCACCCGGGCGACGAAGGCGATCTCGGTTTCGGTCCAGCGCCCGGTGACGGCGGTGTCGTAGTGCTGGGCCGGGTAGGTGGTTTCGAGCTCCTGAGGGACGACCCCGATGGGCGAGGTCATCGAGACCAGATGGGCGCGATACTGGATCGCGTCGTGGAACTGGCCGTGGCTCTGGGACTCGCTGTAGGGTTTCGTGGCCGAGCAGGGCACGAGGACGAGCGGGTTGTCAAACCGGTTCCGATAGCTCGATGTGACCCGGTCGGCAAAGCGCTGGATCTCGACCCGCCGGAGGGTGTCGTCGGTCGTCGCGCTGATCTCGCTGGTCCGGTAGATCGGGGTCCGTTCCTCCAGATATCCCCACTCGTCGTCGAATTCCCGAAAGAGGGAGGTCAGCCACGGTGCGTGGCGGGCCTGGCCCTCGACGTAATCGCGCAGCCGGCCCGCGCGGATCCGCTCGCGCACGGTCGCGAGCTCAGCACGGAGGGCGTTCTCGTTGTGTTCGGCACAGTCCTCGCGGGTGAACGCCTCTATCGGGCGCTGACAGGCCGAGCAGGCACACGGCAGCTCCTCGAGGTCCTCGAGGAACCGCTCGCCGTCGCTCGTGAGGTACTTCCCTTGCGTGCCTTTCACGACCGCCTTGTGCGAATCGAGGAGGTCGATGCCGAGATAGGCCAGCAGCGCGGCGTTTCGGGGTGTCGCGACGCCGGAGAGATAGAGTGCGGTGTCGGCGGGGATCGCCCGTCTGGTTTCGATGATCTCGTCCCGGAGCGCGCTGGCGTGGCCGACGCTCCCCTGTGCGGTCGAGAGGACGTAGGCGTCCGCGCCGAAATCGCCGGCGGTGTCGGGCGAGACGACCGCCCCGCTCGGGTACTCGACGTCGGGATGCTCGACGGTGAAGGCGTCCTCGACCTCTTCTGCGGTGCCGCTCGGGAACGCCCGATGGGGGAGGATCGTCACACGGTCGTCGCGGCCCTCGGGCAGGTCGCGCTCGGCGGCCCAGAGGCTCCCGGCGTCCTCGACGTGATCGTCCGCGAGCGCCGGCGTCGTGAGGGGGTCGGCGAGGCGTAGTTCGCCGATCCGGGCGGCCCCGTCGCGCCCGTGAACTTCGAAGTATTCGGTCATACGGGTCATCGGAGAGTGTCGCGAAAGAGAGTATCGATAGGGAGTTTGGCCCCAGTCAAGCGAACCGAGTCAATCGAGAAGATATAGCACGCAGACAGAAACCGACAGTACTGCTGCGGTGACGAATGCGAAGAAGATACTGTCGCCGTTATCGAATACGGTGAAAAGCACCAGCATTAGTACGATGATCCCGGCTCCCGTGAGCTTCTGTGAAAGCATCCCCCGGTAGGTGTATTCGACACCTGCGACAGAGAGAGCCATAGCGATACCGGCTATCGCCGGAAAGACATGAACGCTGGCCCCGGTCGAAAGCCATCCGTAGGCCGCCAAAACGGTAACGATAGTACAGAGAAAGATTACGCTCCGTTTCATTGGTTATAACGCTTCGAAGTGCACGCCGGGAACAAGTTTCAATGAAGGGACTTGCGATCGCCCTGCGCTGTATTGGCTAGTCACTCCGTGGCAGATGTTTTCGTAATTTAAATAGCCACGGTGACAGTCCCACGCTCCCCATGTTCCGGTACTACCGGACGGATTAATGTGGTCAAGAAAGAGGCGGCCGATTACGAAGCACCCGATGCCACCAGCTGCAGCACTAGCCATGCCGCCTTTGGCACCAAGAACCGCACAAATTCCTGCCTCAAGTGATCCTCCCGTGATGCTGTCCCACGTTTCGCCGAGTTCGATCGAGAGAGCTACGTAGTAGTGATTTCGATAGAGGTGTCCGCCACAGGAACCAAATTGTCTCACCTGCACATCGGAGCGGGAAATAAGCTCATTGTGTCCCATCGTGCTTATGCCACCACTTGAGACGGCTCTGACAGCACCCGTGTTTTTGTCTACTCGATAATATTCTGTTTCGTCGTCTTTCGTAACCGCAACGATGTGGTACTCATCGCCTTCGTCAACGACCTCGTGACTCATCTCTGAGTCATTGCCCGATCGTTCGGAGTCTGTTTGAGGAGAGGCTTTGCCTTTCTGTACGCCCAGTATAGGGAGGCTTCCTGCAGCACTAATTCCTATCGCAGCTGATTTTAATACAGATCGCCGATTTTGTTGTTTTTCATTCACAACATACACTCCCTTGATTTATATATGTATCTTGTGGGCATCATTGGTAGAAATGGAATAATCGTATCTGTATGGTTTCTAAAACAGCCCTCCAACAGGGACCTACATGTCGTGAACTTGCTAGGAGATTAATATGCACTTGGTATGTTTGGGCAGGGCCGCGAGCGCTGCGTCGGGCCAGCCCGCAGTCGCCAGCGCGATCTCGCAGTCGGGGTTCGCCTCGGCCAGCCGCTCGATCCCCCGTGCGGCCGCTGCGTAGGCCTCCTCGTCGAGTCGGTCGGGGAGTTCGGCGTTCACGGGGTAAGTCTCCGAGAGTTCCGGCGGGACGGGACCGAAGGGTGGGCGAACGTCCCAGACCTCATCGGCCTCGATCCCGTCGACGGAGCCGTCGGCGAGCAACAGCGAGTCAGGAACCGAGAGTCGTTCGAGTCGGCGGTGGTGGCGCAGTACCTCGGGCCGGGAGGCGCTCTCGCCCGAGAGGTAGAAGAACGTCGACTTCGAGGCGGGGTCGGTGCGTTCGAGCTGTTCGGAATGGGCGAGCAGGGCCCGGTAGCCGTCGAGCATCGCCGGATGCCCGCGGGCGCGGGTCTCGACGAGTTCGAGCAAACTCCCCTCGCGGATCGCGTGCTTGATCCGCCGTATCTCCGCGAAGGTGACGTGGAGGTTGTGCTCCGAAAGCAGGCGCTCAGTGTCCCCGTCCCTGACCTCCGCGGGGGTGTACTCGGCGCAGACGGGACACGAACACGGGAAGTACTCGAGCTCCTCCAGATGCTCCGTTCCCCGAGCCGTGAGGTATCGTCCGTCGCGCGCGTATATCGCGTAGGCCGCCGAATCGAACAGGTCACAGCCCGCCGCGACCGCCAGCGCGAACATCATGGGGTGGCCCGCGCCGAAGAGGTGGACCGGGGCGGCCGGCCCCAGCCCGCGTTTGGCGGCCACGACGGCGTCGATCATCTCGCCGTACCGGTAGTCGTTCATCAACGGGACGACCGCCCCCACCGGAAAGACGTCGAGTCCCGTCCCCGCGGCGTGGTCGCCCGCCGCCTCCCGGAGGTCAGGGTAGGTCGAGCCCTGGACAGGCGCCGAAACGAGCATTTCCCCCGCATCGAACTCGGCGGCCGCATCGAGGCGCTCTTGGGTGGTTCCGAGCTCGATCTCGGCGGCCTCGCGCTCGGTATCGGGTGCCGTCGGGATGTCGACCGGGGTCGCGATGTCCGAGCCGATCTCCCGTTGGAATGCGAGAATTTCCTCGCTCGTAACGTCGATCTCGCCGTATTCGGCGAGTTGGAAGGAGCCCGAATCGGTCATAACCGCGCCGGGGAAATCGAGCAGGTCGTGGAGCCCCCGCGAGAGGGCCGCCTCGCGCAGGTCGTCGCTGCCGTGAAGGATGTACGAATTCGTGATGAGGATCTGTGCGCCGAAGCGCTCGGCGAGTTCCCGTGGGGGGATCGTCTGGATGTGGGGGTTGACGACGGGCATGATGGTGGGCGTCTCGACGGTGATGCCCGAACGCGGGACCGAGAGCCGGCCGATCCGCCCGGCGGCGTCCCAGTCGCGGGCCTCGAAGATCTCGCTCATTGGTCGGGGTTCGGGCGAGCGCGCGGTAAGGGTTGCGAGTCACTCCTTTCGGGCGATCAGGCGCACATCCGTCTGCTCGTCGGTGATCTCCGTCGGTTCCTCGTAGCGGACGATCCGCAGGTCGAGACAAGCCCTGAGGAGCTCGTTCGTCCGGAAGCGAAATCGGCTCGAACGGTCGCCGGGCGGGTGGAGACGATGGGTGTACAGCAGGACGCCCCCGGGCGCGAGCGCCTCTTTGAGGGCGGGCAGGACGTTCAGGCTGTAGTAGCGACTCACCACGATCACGTCGTAGGTTCCGGCGGGGAAGTCGTAGGTTTCGACGTCGTCCCGAACGAACCCGATGCGCTCGGAAACGCCGCGGTCACTCGCGCGATCGCGGGCGATCTCCAGTCCCTCCTCGGAGCAGTCGATCGCGTCGACCGCGTAGCCGTGCTCGGCCAGACAGATCGCGTTGCGCCCCCCGCCGGTCGCGACGTCGAGCGCTCGGCCCTCTGGGAGGTCGTCGACCCACTCCCGGAGGAGGTCGGAGGGGTCATCGGGCGGGTCGCGCTCGCGATAGCGCTCGTTCCAGCGGGTGCGCTCGTCGGTCATCGCGTGAGCGCGTACCGGAGGACGCCCGTGAGGGTCCGACCGTCGCTGATCTCGCCGTTCTCGGCGTCGCGCTTGAGCCCCTCCCAGTCGGTCGTCTCCACCCGGATGGACTCGTTGAAGTCGAGTTCCTGCTCGCCGGTCGGCTCACAATCGTGGGCGACGAAGTAGTGATGAACCGCATCGAGCAGCCCGTTTGCGGGCTCAACGGTAGTGAGGAACTCGATCTCGCCGGCCTCGTAGCCCGTTTCCTCCGTGAGTTCGCGCCGGGCCGCGGCCTCGCGGTCCTCGCCGGACTCCATGCTCCCCGCCGGAAGCCCGCGGTTGACCCGCTTTACTGCCTGGCGCCACTCCTCGATGAGTACGACCTCGCCCTCGGAAGTGAACGGGAGGATCACCGCCGCGGGCGGCTCACTGGCGTAGTCGAAATCGGTCTCGGTGCCGTCGGGCAGCCGAACGTCCTCGTGGATCACGTCGAAACCGGGACAGCTGTAGGCGACTTCTTCTTCCATGGTCTCCCATTCGAGCGGGTCGGTCATGTGCGGGCCTACGGCGGGTCGGCTCCAGAAGCTTCCGACACGCCGGCGAAATACAGGTGATAGTGATTCGCACAGCCGGGGTTGAACGTCGCCCCGCAGTCAGGGCAGGCGTCCTCACAGGCGAGGTACTCGGTGATCGTGAGTTCCGTATCACAGCGTCCACACAACACCGCGCGTTCCCCACGGGCGTCCTCGGACCAGCGCTCGGCGTCATGGTTCGTGCGGGCGGCGTGACACTCGTAGCAGGCGAAATAGTCGCCACAGCAGGGAAACCGGATCGCGATTACGTCCCGCGACGAGCCGTAGTGCGCACAACGCGTCTCGTCGTCGAGCCCGACACCCCGCACGCGCTCGCGACTGACCATGTTTCGGCGTCGGAGCGCGATCGTATCAATCCGTCGGCGTCGTGACGGCTCTCAGTCGCGATCGTCCGATATCGTCGTTCCGAGCGCGTTCAAGCGATGATCCGCGCCAGGAGGACGATCGGGACCACGGGGATCGCCAAGCCGGTCACGAGAAGGAACACGACGATCACCGCCTTCTCGATCTGGCTAGAGTCGTCCCAGATTGATCGGGACATCTCGTCGATCGACTCGGCCGTGCGCTGGATGAGTCCTGCCATCGGTGTGGTCGAGACGGGCGGTGGTTGTAAAGCTCCCGAAGACGGCCGTCGCTTCGTTCGCGAAGTGCGCGCGGGCAGAAATAGGCCGGCGCAGACTCGAACTCGCCGAGACGATCGTCTCACTCCGTTCGGCGCTGCGTCTCGTCTGCTTGCATCTTCGCGACGTAACGGTTCGCCCGCATTCGCGACTCGTCGCTGGCGCTCCTCGTCGGTTGAATGCGGGACGAATAGTGGGCCGGCTCAGATTCGAACTGAGGTTACGGCCACCCGAAGGCCGAAGGATACCAAGCTACCCCACCGGCCCGCACTCCGAGAAAAGCCGGTTGCGTTGTTAAGCGTTCCGGAACGGCTCCTCAGTACCCCGTGTACCCCTCGGTATCGAGCCAGTTGTGCGCCACCGTGATCGCGTGGTTCGCGTGAATGGCCTCGGGGCCGAGTCGCACCCGAGCGGCGGCCCGTTCGTCGAGCAGATCGACTTCACGCGCGGCGAAATCCCGGTGATCCGAGAGGACGAACACCGGATCGTCCGGCGGCTCGATCGCCACGGCGGGGTCGCCGTCCTCGTGCAGTTGCACCACCGATCCCTCCTCGGCGGCGGCCGCCAGTACGGGCTCGAACCCCCGTCGGGAGAGATACACCCCGGGGGAGGTCTCGACTTCCATGTGCCCGATAGCCTCCTCGCGTTCGTCGAGGGCCTTTCTGATCAACGCCGCCGTCGAGCGCTCGTCGGGGTTCAGCCGCCGGAGCTCGCTGCCCTCGAACCGGACCGTGAACTCGTCGGCGAGCACCAGAGAGGTCCGAACGTCCTCGCGGATGGCGTGCGAGAGGAAGAAGGCGGCGGAGACGCACCGACAGAGCACGTCCAGCCGGCCCGCGCCGCCCGCGAGATCGGAAAGCGAGAAATCGGGAGTGGTCGGAACCTCGTGACCCGAGACGATGAACTGACGCATACCCGCTCTCGCCGCCCGGTGGGGATATACTCCCGGATCCGCGGATGGAAACGCCAAGCCCTTAGCCGCTCCCCTCGAAAATCCGGTATGTGCACGGTTGAGAGACGGCGACGCCTCCACCCGAACGGCGTCGCGAAACGGGCGGTCGCGGGGGACGCGGAATGAACGCTCTCGAACGCGCGAGGGAGGTCATCGCACAGGACCCGGTCTGTAACGTTTGCGTGGGTCGGGTGTTCGCCGACCGGAGTTTCGGGCTGACGAACGACGAGCGCGGCACCGCGTTGCGCACGGCGCTCGCGCTGGCGGACGACGAGCCCTACGAGGCACCCGAGATCACGGACTGTTGGGTCTGTGAGGGGTACAGCGGCGCGTTCGACGCGCTGGCCGAACGCGTCGTCGAGAAACTCGACGGCGTCGGCTTTTCGACCTATCAGGTCGGCACCCGAGTCGCGCCGCTGATCGAGGAGAACGAACGACTCCTCAGGGAGAGCGCCGGACTCCCCGAAGACGCCGGCGAGACGTTCAGATCCGAGTGCAATCGCGAGGTCGGAAAGCGCGTCGGCCGCGAGACGGACACAGAGGTCGACTTCGAGCGCCCGGACGTACTCGCGCTGTGTACCGTCGAGGGCGAGGACCCCGACTCGATCTCGGATCACGCCGTGGACCTCCAGATCAACCCCGCGTTCGTCTACGGCCGCTACCGGAAGCTCGAACGCGACATCCCTCAGACCGAGTGGCCCTGCCGGGAGTGTGGCGGGTCGGGAAAACAGCTGGCTCCCGATGGTGGGGAAGAGCCCTGTGAGTACTGCGGGGGGTCGGGCTACCTGTACGACGACAGCGTCGAGGGCTTTACCGCTCCGGCCGTCGTCGCGGCGATGGACGGCGAGGAGGGCGTTTTCCACGGCGCGGGTCGTGAGGACGTCGACGCGCGCATGCTCGAATCGGGCCGGCCGTTCGTCCTGGAGGTCAAACACCCGCGAGAGCGAACCCCGGACCTCCCGAGCCTCGAACGCGAGATCAACGAGGCGGCCGAAGGGGCAGTCGAGGTCGAGGGACTCGACCTCGCGACCCACGAGATGGTCGAGCGGGTCAAGGGCTTGGAGGCGAGCAAAACGTATCGAATGGACGTCGAGTTCGCCGGACCGGTCGACCCCGAGGCCTTCGAGGGGGCGCTCGACGCGCTCGACGGCGCGACCATCGAACAGGACACCCCACAGCGCGTTGCGCACCGCCGGGCGGATCTCACGCGCGTGCGGGAGGTCTACGAGATCTCGGGCGAACTGCTCGATCCGGAACACGCCGAACTGACGGTCCACGGTGCGGGCGGGCTCTACGTCAAGGAACTCGTCAGCGGTGACGAGGGCCGGACGGAGCCGAGTTTCGCGGGGCTGGTCGGTGTTGAGGGCGTCGTGACGGCGCTCGACGTGATCGACGTCCGTGGCGAGAGCGGGGCGTTCGACGACCCCGAGTACCTCAGAGACACGAACTGACCGCCCGACTGGGACCCGCCAGGTACTTGATCGGCGCGCGCGAGCGGCGGGTATGTGTCGCTTCGGGATCGACGAGGCCGGCAAGGGGCCCGTACTGGGCCCGATGATCGCCGCCTGCGTGTGCGTCCCCGACGAGTCGGTTCTCCCCGAGGGGATCGACGACTCGAAACGCCTCACGCCGGCGAAACGCGGACGCCTCTCGGAGGCGCTATTGGGAGACGAGGCGATCGGGATCGGGATCGCCGCCGTTTCTCCGGACCGGATCGACACACCGGAGACGGACATGAACTCCCTCACGGTAGCAGCCCACGCCGAGGCCGCAAGCGAGGTCGTTGAACCCGGGATGACGGGGATCTGCGATGCAGGCGACGTCGACGCCGGACGGTTCGTCCATCGGGTGGGTCAACGCCTTCCAGAGGGCGTCTCGCTTTCGGGCGAGCACGGCGCCGACGAACACCACGCGATCGTCGGCGCGGCAAGCGTCGTCGCGAAGGTCGAGCGCGACCGGCGGGTCGCGGCCCTAGAGGCGGCGTACGGCGAGGTGGGAAGCGGCTACCCGAGCGATCCGACCACGCGGGAGTTCCTCGCCGAGTACGTCGCCGAGAACGGCGAGCTTCCCGAGTGTGCGCGCGCGTCGTGGAAGACGAGCGCTGACGCGCTCGCGGCCGTCGAGCAGGGAACGCTCGCGGAGTTCTGAGTCCGTGATACCGTACACACGGTCGGCTACGGGAAAGCGATGACCGACGATCGAAAGCCGATCTACCTGGGCGACGACCGGCGAACCGGCGAGACGCTGGCCGACCACGAGTCGGCCTACGACGTCCTCGTGGACTACATTCAGGGCGGGCTCGCACAGGTCGCGTTCCTCGCCGCGCCGGCGTTGTGGGTCGGCGCCGTGACGCCCGCCTCTACCGTCGAGATCGCGACGGCGGCGATGAGTGCCCTGCTGGTCACGTCGGTGCTTCTCACGGCGTTTCGCGGCGGGCACCTCCCGACGGCCCGGCCGTGGCCGGTGCTCACGAACAGGCGCCTTGGAACCACCGGCTGGCGGGCGTTTCTCACCCGCTCTGTGTACCTCTCCTCGACGCTTCTCGCGGTCACGTACGGTGGCGTGCTAGCACAGGCCGCCGGTGGGAGCCCCCTCGCGAACGTCCTCGTCGCGGGGGCCGGAACCGTCGTGGCGCTCGTCGCGTTGCCGGTCCTCTCTGCGGCCACGCCGCGGGCGCGCGCCGGGCGGTTCGGGTACTGCCTACTGGGGTCCGTGCTCGCGGTGGCCATCCCCGTTCGGGCGGGCGCGGGCCTCGATCCGAGCGGGGTGGTGTCCCTCGGTGTGATTCTCGCGCTCGCGACGGCGGATACGCGACCGGTCGAGGCGATCCGGGCGTGGCGAGCGACGCCCGCGGGCTCAGCGGTCGAGGCGCAACAGGACCCGCAGGACGTCGCCGTAGGCCGGTCGCGTCACCAGGACGCCGATCAGGACGCCGACGATGGTAAACAGCGCGAACCCGGTCAGATCGCCGAGGCTCAGGAAGGCGAGCGGTGACATGGCGACGATGGTGGTCGCGGCCGCCGCCCCGATCACCCAGAAGGCCTTCCGGAAGCGGCTCTCGAAGACCCGGCTCGTCGAGACGTCCCCTTCCTGAAGGATCTCATCGGCAATGATGATCAGGTCGTCGACGCCGGTGCCGACGACGGCGATGAAGCCCGCGATCGCCGCCAGATCCAGCGGGTAGCCGACGGCGGCGGCAAAGCCGAGCAGGAGGAAGACCTCGGCGGCCGCGGTCAGGATCATCGGCCCGGCGATCCGGGGACGGCCGTAGCGGGCCGCGACCACGCCCGAGACCGCCACGACCGAGATCAGTCCCGTTACCAGCGAGTAGAGCTTGAAGTCGTCGGCGAGGCTGGGTTCGAGGTAGTACTGGGTGCCAGACTCGATGTCGAGCGGTGCCGGCGTCGCGCCCGCAAGCAGGTTGACCCGGAGTTCGCGGACGTCCTCGATCGACCGGCCGCTCATGACGAAACTCGGGTCGTTGGCGTACGTCCCCGATTCCATGCTCGCCGCGAGACTCTCGCCGAGGCTTGCCGAGTAGACCACCTCGCCATCGACGACCGTCAGCAGACAGTACCCCGGATCGTCACGGTTCTGGTCCCACCGGCAGGCCTCGACGCCCTCCTGGGTGAAGCCGGTCTCCTGCATCACGCCTGAGAAGTCTTCGGCGCCCTCCTCGGTCAGTGTGATCCCGATGTGGGGCCCGTAGGGCGGCTCGTCTTGTGGCGAGCCGATCGAGTTGATGTCGTCGGGCTGGATCGCGGTAGTGTTAGTGTAGCCCTCCTCAGTCGGGTGGTGGGCGTAGACTTCGACGAACCCGCGGTCCTCGATCAGGTCGATCACCGTCCCGCGGTCCTCGCCGGGCACCTCGACCACCACGAACTGCTCGCCGGTCGAGGAGGTCGATTTCCGCGCGTCGCCCGTCGCGAACGGCGACTCGCGGATCTTCTCGTCGAGGACCTCGACGGCCTCGTTGACCGTTCGCTCGGTCACGCCCTGCCGGATCTCCGTGTCCTCGCCGCTCACCTCGACCACGCGAAGCGCCGCGAGGAAGTCCTCCTCGCTTACGGCGTCGGTGGTGATCTCGACGGTGCCGTCCTCGGCGGTTTCGCCGGGGTAGGCGTTGACGTTTCGCCCGCTGATCCCCAGTTCCGTCGCGACCTCGGACTCGATTTGGGCTTCCTGGCCGGCATCGACATCGACGCCCTCGGCGGTGAGTCCCGCAAGCGGCGCGCGCACCCGCGTCCCACCCGAGAGTTCGAGGCCGAACTGGAGGTTCGTCGGACCGGTGTCCGCGACCGGTCCGCCGCCGTCGTCGGGCCCGAACTGCGGGGCGAACAGCACCGCCGCGCTGACCGCAACGAGCACGATCAGGAGGGCGATCCGCCAGTGTTTTCGGAGCGTCGAAAGGCCGCTCATCGGGCGATCCCCTCGTACTTGTACCAGCGAAGCAGACTCACGTTGAGCAGGTAGGTGTTCATCAGATCGGCCAGCAGTCCGAAGACGAGAACGAGACCGATCTCCGGGAGCAGCGGGATCGCAAACAGCGTCGCGACGGTCGTCATGACGACCATGGCGACCAGCGACGTAACCGTCATCGTCACGCCGGTCCGCATCGCCCGGTGGGTGCTTTGATAGAAGTCCCCGCGCCGACGGAGGACGTGGTTGTTCAACAGCAGGTCCGAATCGACGCTGTAGCCGATCAGCATCAACAGCGCGGCGACCGTCCCCAGCGAGAGCTGGATGCCAAAGAGGTTCATCAGCGCCACCGGGATGGCGATGTCCGAGAAGGCCGAGAGGACGACCGCAATCGAGGGGACGAACGTCCGGAACATCAACGCGACGAGCACACTCATCCCGACGAAGGCGATCGCGACGCCGACGAGCGCCTGGGTCTGGGTTTCCGAACCGAAGGCCGCCGAGGTACTGGAGATGGAGGTGACCGTAAAGCCGGCGTCGGTGGCCTGCTGTTCGATGGCGGCGGTATCGGTCGACTGGAGGGTGACGATGTACTCGCCCTGGCCTGTCGCGATCGACTGGATCGACGCGGGTTCGCTCTCGAAGGCGGCCGCGATCTCCGTCTGGGAGGCGTCCGTCTGGAGCTGGACTTCGGTCCCGCCGGTGAAGTCGATCCCGGGATCGACCGGGGTACCGGTGACTGCCCACATCCCCACGATGATCAGCAGCGAGAGGACGAGAAGAGCGAGAGGGGCCGCCGCCAGCTGGCGGTTCGAGTACCGGGTGTAGTCGATCACCGGTACCGTCGAATCGAGCATGAGTTTCGATGTGATACGGCCAAAAATAAGCTTTCTTATCCGATCAGGTGGGGCGTTTTTGTCCGCGGAGCATCTATCCCGTTCATGGCACCGAACGACGCGGCCCGGGTCGTCGTCTCGTATCCGGCAGACCTGAGCGACTGGGGGCGCTTTCAGGTCGAAAAGCCCGCCTTCCGGGCGTATCTGCGAAAGACCCTCGGCCAGGTCCGCGAGGGGGAGGTCCGCGAGGAGTTCGTGGGCGTGGGCTGTTGTGGGGACTCGCTCGACGTCCCCCTGCGGATCGAAGCAGTCGAGGGGGGCACTGAAGTCACCCGCGAGACCGACATCGAGTATACGGTCAGGGAGGCCTGCGAAATCGAGGGGGGCTGGCTGGTCCAGAGCGCGGGCGGACCTACGGCAGATACCGGACGCTGACGATCCCCGCCTCGGCGCGGATCTCCACGCGCTCGACCCCGTAGCGCGCCGCTCGTGCGAGCGTTTCCTCGTCGGCGCGGATCTCGGCGACGGCCTCCTCGGTCCGCTCGGGGGGTACCGTCAGGACGTGAATCTCGCCGATCCCCGCCCGCTCGGTCCGGGTGACCTCTCCGACGCCCTGTCCGGCGGCGATCTCCCGTTCCTGGCTCGTAGGTGGCTCTTCGCTCTCCTCGACCGACAGCGACCGGCGCTCGTCGATTTCCCGGAGTTCCCACGTCGCCTCGACGGGGGGTTCGGGCGCGAGCTCGCCCGCGATGGCTTCGCCCTCCGCGAGGTCGGGGTTCCCCGAGAGAGTGTGGACCTGTCCGGTCTCGACGTCGCGCAACACCGCGGAGTCGGCGTCGGCGTGGGTCACGAGGAACGTCCCGTGTGTCTCGTCCATACCGGAGGGAGGCTACCGATCCCTTTGTCGATTTCGCCTACCGGAGCCGTCGGTGGAGGGCGGCAATGAGGGCGGCCGCCAGAAGCGGCGGGACGATCCCAAGCGGCGAGGGAAGCGCGTACAGCGGGTCGATCACGATTCCGAAACTCCCCGTCGATTCTTGGAGGCCCGGGGGAACCGAGATCACGAGCCCGAGATAGAGCGCGCCCACGAAGAGGAACCCCCCGAGCGCGAGGGCAGTGTCGTAGGCGCTCCCCGACCCGAGGCGCTTTCGGTGGCGTCGGGCGACCAGCAGGACCGGCGCGAGGATCGGCGCGACCACGAGCAGGGCCACGAGGACGAAAAACGAGCGTACGAGCGTGATCGACTCGGTGGCCCCAAGGGTGGTGGCGATGACGACGATCAGCGCGAGCGCGAACAGCAACGCGACCAGCCCCGAGAGCACGGCGGCGAGGGCGACGTAGCCCCGATACACCGGGGAGTCGCTCTGGCCGTAGGAGTACCGAAAGCTCCCGAGCAGGCCCTTGTACGTCCGGTCGTCTCCCATCGTCCGAGGTTGGAAGGCGAATCGAATAAACACCCCGGTCGACCGTGGAACGGTCACAACCCTTTTGCGCTGGGCCCGCGCGCACCCGATATGGAAATCGACATCGGCAACGCGCTCGACTCGGTCGCCACGCCCGGCGTCTCGCGCGCGACGCTGGAACGACTCGATGGGCGGGTCGCCGACGCCCACGCGCGCATCGAGGCGGGACTCGATGGACGCGATCACGGCTACGCGGCGCTCGCGCTCCCTGAAACCGCCGACCCCGACGCGATCCAGGCGGCGGTCGATCCGATCGACTGTGAGACCCTGTTGGTCGTCGGGATCGGCGGCAGCGCACTCGGCGCGGCGACGGTCGCCGATACCCTCGACCTGGACATCGAGGTCCACACCCTCGACAACGTCGACCCCGCTCACACCCGCGAACTGCTCGACTCGCTCGATCTCTCGCGGACGGCGATACACGTCGTCTCGCGGTCGGGTACGACCGCCGAGACACTTGCGAACTTCCTCGTCGCCCGCGAGGCGATGGATGCTGCCGGAGTCGACTGGACCGAGCGCACCCTCGTCACGACGGGTCAGGCGGGCAACCTCAGGAACCTCGCCGAGCGCCACGACCTGCCCGCCCTCGACGTGCCGACGGGTGTTCCGGGCCGGTTCTCGGCGCTCTCGACGGTCGCGCTGCCGGCCGCGGCGCTTGGCGGGGGCGACGTGGAAGCGCTGCTCGCGGGCGCGCGCTCGGAGGCCGAATCGCTTTCGGGCTCGCTCTTCGAGACTCCGGCCTACGCCTACGGGGCGACGAGCTACGCGCTCGCACAGCGGGGCTGGCGGGTCAACGCGATGATGCCCTACGCCGAATCGCTCGAGACCTTCGCGGAGTGGTTCGCCCAGCTGTGGGCCGAGAGCCTCGGCAAGGAGGGGGTCGGTCAGCTCCCGGCACGCGCGCTCGGCGCGACCGACCAGCACTCCCAGCTCCAGCTCTACCGGGCCGGCCCGCGAAACGCGATGGTGACGCTCGTCCGACCTCGGGACCGTCCGGATCTGCCGATCCCCGAGACGGACCTCGAGGGCCTCTCGTATCTCGGGGGCGCCTCGCTCGGCGGGCTGCTGGACGCGGAGTTCGAGGCCACGGAGGCGAGTCTGGCCGCGGCGGGTCGGCCTTCGATCCGGGTCGAACTGGAGCGCGTCGACGCCCACGGACTCGGGGAACTGCTCTACGGGATGGAGGCGGCCTGCATCCTCGCCGGCGAGCTGTTCTCGATTCCCACGTTCGAACAGCCGGCCGTCGAGTGGGGCAAGCGGGCCGCACGCGGACTGCTCGGTGGCGGGGAGTTCGAGGAGGCCCGCGCCGTCGAGGAGAAGACCCGTCTGCTGATCGACTGACGGGTCGGAACGGCGATATGTAATCCGCGCAGATAAATTATAGAAGTCTGACATAGTTTTATATCGGTCGACATCGTAAAAGGGAGTATGACTCAGCGGTACAGCCTCGTCTGTGACGACCAACTCGCGGCAAAAGTCGACGCCATCGCCACGGAGTACGGTCTCACGGAGACGGAAGTCCTCCACCAACTCGTCGCGCTCGGGCTCGAACGTCGCGAGACGGCTGCGCGCTAGGTCGGGTTCTTGCGCGCGAGCGGGCTCCCACAGACCTCACACCGATCGAGCTGTCGGTCGAACTCCCGGCCACAGCCCTGGCACTGGAACGACCACTGACGCTGTTCTGTGATCCCCTCGCGAGCGATCACCTCGACGGTGACGTTGAGCTTTTCGGCGACGTTCTGCATGGCGTAGTCGTCGGTCACGAGGGTGCCGTCGAGTTCGAACGTCGTCGCGACCAGCCGGATGTCGGTATCCGAGAGTTCCTCCAGATCGCCGAGTTCGGCGGCCGCCCGGCGGACAGTGTCGATGGTTTCGTCAGTGGGGATGTGGATGTGCATCCCCGAGCCCTCCATCGCGTCGTATCTGTAGGCGCTCTCGTCTTCGAGTTCCTCGCGCACGAGCGGGATGCTCGCGGTCTGTTCGGTGGTGTGGTACTCGTGGATGAACGCAGAAGAGTCGAGGACGTACATTTAACGCTGGACGACGATGTAGTCTTTGACCGCCTGCACCCGGGAGACGGGCATCCGGAGTCGGTTCTCGTCGTCGAGTTCGAGACCGAAATCGGCCGCGGTGATATCGTCGTTCGGCGTGACGACCAGATCGTGGAGTTCGCCGGTTTTGATGTCCATCGTGATGTTGTACAGCATCCCGAGTTCGGCGCCGTCGGCGCCCATAACCGCCTTCCCCGAGAGGTTCTCCGCCAGTATCTCCGACATACCCCACAGAAGAGAGCGGACGCTAATAAACGCCACGGGGCCGATTTCACCGGTTTGCGCGCTACGATGGACTTAACTACCGCGCCCCGTTCGGCTAGGATAGAGTTTCTCGGGTGGTAGGATGTCGGACACAGATACAACACAGGCCTCTTCATCGGGGCTCAGGACGCCGATCGTCGCCGTTCTCGGACACGTCGATCACGGAAAGACTAGTTTGCTCGATAAGATCCGCGGCTCGGCGGTGATCGAGGGCGAGGCCGGCGCGATCACCCAACACATCGGGGCGACGGCCGTGCCCCTCGATACCGTCTCGCGGGTGGCGGGCAGCCTCGTCGATCCGACCGACTTCGACCTGCCGGGCCTGCTGTTCATCGACACGCCGGGCCACCACTCCTTTACCACGCTTCGCTCCCGGGGAGGCGCACTCGCGGACATCGCGGTCCTCGTCATCGACGTCACCGACGGCTTCCAGCCCCAGACGATCGAAGCGATCAAGATCCTGCAGGACTCCTCGACGCCCTTTGTCGTCGCCGCGAACAAGATCGACACCGTTCCCGGCTGGAACCCCCGCGAGGACAGCCCCGTTCAGGGGACCTACGACGCCCAGAGCGATCGGGCGCGCTCGCGACTCGACGAACGGCTCTACGAGCTCATCGGCGAGCTCTCGGATCACGGCTTCTCGGCCGATCTCTACTGGCGGGTTCAGGACTTCCAGAAGAACGTCGGGGTCGTCCCCGTCAGCGCGATGACCGGCGAGGGAATCCCCGACCTCCTGACCGTTCTCATGGGCCTCTCACAGCGCTACATGAAGGAGGCGATGGCTATTGACGTCGAGGGACCGGGCGCGGGCACGGTCCTGGAGGTCAAAGACGAGAAGGGCTTTGGCGCGACCGTGGACGTGGTGTTGTATGACGGCACCATCCGGGAGGACGAGACGATCGTCGTCGGCGGGACCAACGAGCCGATCGTCACTGACGTCCGCGCGCTCCTTCAGCCCCGCCCGCTCGCGGAGATCCGAGCCGAGAGCCGGTTCGATCGGGTCGAGGAGGTGAGCGCGGCGGCGGGACTGAAGATCGCCGCGCCCGACCTCGAGGCGGCGATGGCCGGCGCGCCCGTTCGCGTGGTTCGGGACCGCGAGATCGACGACGTGATCCGCGAGGTCGAAGCCGAACTCGCGGAGGTCGAAGTGAGCACCGAAGAGGAGGGCGTCGTCGTCAAGGCCGACACCCTCGGGAGCTTGGAGGCGATGGCCAACGCACTGGCCGAAGCCGAGATCCCGGTCATGCGCGCGGAGGTCGGCGACATCGCCCCGCGGGACGTCTCGATCGCGAGCACCGCCGACGACCCGATCCACCGGACCATTCTGGGGTTCAACGTCGAGGTACTTGGCGACGCGAAACGCCACGCCGACGAGAACGAGGTGCGGATCTTCCGGAACGAGGTTATCTATCAACTCGTCGAGGGTTACGACGAGTTCGTCGAGGATTCCCGCAAAGCCCAACAGGAGACCATCCTCGAGAACATCACCCGACCGGGCCGGTTCCAGTTGTTGATGGACCACACGTTCCGCCAGAACGACCCCGCCGTCGTCGGCGTCGAGGTGCTCGGGGGAACCGTACGAAACAACGCCCAGGTCGCGAAATTCGAGGGTAACGAACCCAAACGCGTCGGCCGAGTCAAGGGGATCCAAGAACAGGGCGAGGACGTAGAGGAGGCCCGACGCGGCAAGCGCGTCAGCGTCGCCATCGACGGCCCCACCGTGGGCCGACAGATCGAGGAGGGTGACGAACTCTGGATCGAGATCCCCGAGAAACACGCGAAGATCCTCGAACAGGAACTCACCGAGGACATCCCCGCGGACGAACGCGAGGTTCTCCAGATGTATCTCGACAAACAGCGCCGTCGGGACCCCTTCTGGGGCAAGTAAACCGTCGCTCGAACCGGACCGCGACCACGTTCCGTACGATGGGCGAGAAGATCCGATCACCGACTTGGATACCGAACGGAGTCTAGCGCGCGGTCGGGGAGACGTCGTCGTTGATCGCGTGTTTGACCTGGAGGGCGGCGCTTGCGGCCAGTCCGCGGGCGACTTCCTCGCGGTCGTCCTCGGTGATGTACTCCTCGCTGTCGAGGTCGGGCTGGAAGCCGGCGCTGATCGGGTGGCCGATGGGCGGCTGGACGGCGACCATCGCCTCGGGGCCGCTCTGGCCCTGACTGACCTCGGCGCCGACGACGTACTCGTCGGGCAGGTACTCCCGGACGCGGCGGGTGATCGCCGAGAGATCGGCGCGGAGCGTCCGGCGCTGATCCGCCGTGAGTTCGGGCATCTCATCGGGCATTCGCTGACCGGCGTTCGTCGTCCCCGGCAGCCCGGCGTACGGCGTGTTTCCGTTCATAGGAAAGAACGACCCCCGATAAGAGTCCCCCCCTCAAAAGTCCGTCGGCCCCTCATCCGGTCGCCTCGACCAGCGCGACGATCGTTTCGCGGAACCGTGCGGGGTCGAACTCCAGATCGAGGAGGGTCGCAACGTCGAGCCCGCTGGCCTCGGGAACGAGCGTCCCGAGGGCGTCCGCGGCGGGAAACGCCCCGCCGGCGACGTAGGTGGTATCGGACTCGGGTTTCCAGACCGCGAACACGCCCTCCATATCGAGGTCGTCGCCCTCGAACTCGACCGTCGTGGACACGCCGTAAGCCTCGACCTCCCGGGTGAACGCTGGAATGGGCATCGCCCCGCGGTACTCGACGAGTTCGCCGTCTGTCTCGGGAAGGGGTGCGCTCGGCTCGACGCGCTCGATGGCCTCCATCCCCCTTTCACGGAACCCCGCCTCGATTCCGCGCATGGCGTCGTCGACCAGTCGCTCGGGTGTGGCGAAGGGACGACCGATTCCTTCGAGGGTCATCCGCGAAGCGACGAAACGCGCGAGGCTGCGGTCGACCTCGTCCCCCGAGAGGTTCCGAAGCGAGTCACGGAACGCGGAGTGGTCGTAGGTGTATGTCCGCTCGTGGACCGTGAGTGCCTCGATTCCCCAGTAGGTGACGGCGTACTCGTCGGTCAGTTCGTCCAATCGCTCCCACCCCGAGAGGGCCTCCTCGTCGACGACGGGCCACGGGTACTCCTCGCGTGCGCTCCCGAGACATCCGCTGCCGGCCAGCGCACCCGCGGCTGCCGCGCTTGCGAGGACCTGTCTGCGTTTCACACCAGTACAAATGGAAATACAACTGATAGTTATGCGGCACCTATCTGATTGCCCGTCCGGACCCGTAAACCGCAAGGACGACCGCAGTCGCGAACCCGTCGTCGGGGTCGGCACAGGAAACGGCGGTCTCGACGTCGCCGAAGGACCACTCCCGGAGGTCCATTCCCGCGGCGATGCCACGCTTGACCCGGGAGCGTACCCGCTCGGGGGTCTCCTCGCCGGCGGCCTCATAAAAGAGACCGGGTCCCCCGTCGCTTCTCGTCCACGCGAGGGCGGCGCTGACCGGCCGGGTGGCGCTCGTCGCGCGGGCCTCGACGACCGTCAGTTCGTCTCCGACGGGGCCCAGATCGGGTGCGCGCCCGACGAACTCGACGCTGGCGTCGGCGGGGATGACCGAGGAGACGTGCGTGAGGTTGTAGTTGTGAACGTTCGCCTCGGCGAGGGCGGCGTCGTACGAGGCCATCTCCGTGGGAGCGATCGCGCTTCCACGAACGATACGGATCTCCATATCCGATCTCGACCGGGCGCGGACAAAGGGGGTTCGATCCTAGTAGACGTAGTAGCGGGTGTCGTTCTCGGCGTCGGTAGCGACCTTTTCGAGGGCCTCCTTGAAGTCCTCGGTGCGGACCTCGGTACGGTCGTCTCGGACCGCGAACATCCCCGCCTCCGTACAGAGGCTCGCGAGTTCCGCACCGCTGAACCCTTCTGTGTCCTCGGCCAGTTGCTCGAAGGCGACGTCCTCGGCGACGTTCATCTCCTCGGTGTGGATCTCGAGGATCCGCGTTCTGCCCTCGATGTCGGGCTCGGGCACCTCGATGAGGCGGTCGAACCGGCCGGGCCGGAGGATGGCGCGATCGAGCATGTCGAAGCGGTTCGTCGCAGCGATGATGCGGATCTCGCCGCGCTCGTCGAAGCCGTCCATCTCCGAGAGGAGTTGCATCATCGTACGCTGGACCTCCGCGTCGCCCGAGGTTTTGGACTCGGTGCGGGTGGCCGCGATGGCGTCGATCTCGTCGATGAAGACGATCGCCGGCTCGTGTTCCCGCGCGAGTTCGAAGAGGTCCCGAACCAGCCGCGAGCCCTCGCCGATGAACTTCTGGACCAACTCCGAACCGGCCATCTTGATGAACGTGGCGTCGGTCTCGTTCGCGACCGCCTTCGCCAGCATCGTCTTGCCCGTCCCTGGTGGCCCGTGCAGCAATACGCCGCCCGGCGGCTCGATACCGACCTTCTCGAACTGCTCGGGGTTCGTCAGCGGGTCCTCGACGGCCTCGCGGACCTCGCGGATCTGGTCGTCGATCCCGCCGATGTCGGCATAGGAGACGTCGGGGCTCGCCTCGACGGCCATGGCCTGGGCACGCGCGTCGGTCTCGACGTCGAGGGCGGTCTCGACGCCAAAGGAGTCGTTGACCGCGACCCGGTCGCCCGCGGCGAGGTCCTCGGCGAGGGAGGGCTCGATCTCGGTCAGGACCTCCTGGTTCGTGCCGTGTTGTTTGACGACCGCGCCGTCCTCGGTGAACTCCTCGACGGTCGCGACGTACAGCGAAGCGGTCTTGAGCGCGCTGTTTTCGCGTTCGAGGGAATCGACGCGCTCGTGAAGCGTCTCTCGACGGTCGTGTGCTTCGTCGATGCGCGCTTCGAGCTGGTCGTTGATGCGGACCAGATCGACGTAGTGATCGCGAAGCGCGTCGAGCTGCTCGCCTTCGGGCATCTCGGGGTCGAGATCCAGATCCGGGCGGTCGGGAACAGAGGGGCTATGGGCCATTGATGTTCCTCCTAGGAAAGCGCGTCAAAAGTGCCTTTGGGTGGCGGCCGATCCTACAACAGCGATTCCATCTCCCCGAGGTACTCGTCGTAGACGGCAAGCGCGTCCTCGATGGGCTCGGGCGAACGCATGTCGACGCCCGCGATATCGAGGAGTTCGAGTGGGTACTCCGTCGAGCCCGACCGGAGGAACTCGCGGTAGTCCGCGGCGGCGGACTCGCCCTCCTCGAGGATCCGCTTCGAGAGCGAGACGGCCGCGCTGATTCCCGTCGAGTACTGATAGACGTAGTACGCCCGGTAGAAATGCGGGATGCGCATCCACTCGCGGGCGATCCGGTCGTCGACGACCGCGGGGTCGTAGAAGTCGGCTTTGAGCTCGCCGTAGAGTTCGTCGAGCGCGTCGGGCGTGAGCGCGCCGCCCTCCTCGTCGATCTCGTGGGCGCGGTGTTCGAACTCGGCGAACATCGTCTGGCGATACAGCGTCGAGCGAAAGCGTTCGAGATACTCGTTGAGTACGTGCAGGCGGAACCGTTCGTCCTCGACGGTTTCGAGCAGGTGATGGGTCAGCAACGCCTCGTTGACCGTGGAGGCGACCTCGGCGACGAAGATCTCGTAGCCCGAATAGGTGTAGGGCTGGTGCTCGCTGGTGAGCTGTGAATGGAGGGAGTGGCCGAACTCGTGGGCCAGCGTGTACATCGAGGGGATGTCGTCCTGGTAGTTCATCAGGATAAAGGGCTGAGTGTCGTACGTTCCCCCGGAGTACGCACCCGCCTGTTTGCCGGCGTTCTCGTAGACGTCGACCCACCGCGAGTCGAGCCCCTCCGCGACGCGGGACTGGTAGTCCTCGCCGAGCGGTGCGACCGCCTCGACGACGTGTTCTGCGGCCTCGTCGTACCCGATGTCGGGGCTCTCGCTTTGGGCGACCGGCATGTAGAGGTCCCACATCCGCAGCTCGTCGACGTCGAGCGCCTTCCGTTTGAGGTCGCTGTGGCGATGGAGCGCGTCGAGGTTCTCCCGCACCGTGTCGACGAGGTTGTCGTAAACCTCGACGGGGATGTTCGGCCCGTCCAGTGCCGCCTCGCGGGCGGTGTCGTAGTTTCGTGCCCGCGCGAGTTTGACGTCCGCTTTGACGCTGTTCTTATACGAGGTTCCGACTGCGTTTCGTACCTCCTCCCACGTGTCGTAGAACGCCTCGTAGACCTCGCGGCGGAACGTCCTGTTCGGGTTCTTCTGCAGTTTCGTGAAGTTCGCCTGCGTGATCTCGACTGCCTCGCCGTCCGGGTCCTCGACCGTGGGAAACTCCATGTCCGCGTTCGAGAGCATGGTGTAGATCTCGCCCGAGGCGCCGGTGATCTCGCCCAGTTCCGCGAGCAGCGCCTCGACTTCCGCTGAGCGGGTGTGGGGTTTCATCCGCAGCACGTCGTCGAAGTAGTGGTCGTACTCCGCGAGTGCGGGTTCCTCGTCAATCAGCTCGTCGAGCTCGTCCTCCGAGAGGTCCTGGAGTTCGGGCTCCAGAAAGCTCACCGCGCTCGACGCTTCGGAGGCCAGCGACTGGGCGCGGGCGGTCAGCGCCTGGTACTCCTGATCGCGGGTGTCCTCGTCGCGACGCATCCGGGCGTAAGCGGCGACCTGCGAGAGGTCGCGCATGACGTCTTCGCGGAGCGAGAGCAGTTCGTACAGCGTCTCGCCGCCCTCGGTCGTGTGTCCCTCGTAGGCTTCGAGCTCCGGGATCCGCTCGGAGAGCGACTCGTAGGCGGCCTCCCAGTCGTCGTCGCTCGCGTAGATGCTCTCGAGGTCCCAGGTGTACTCCGTGGCGATCTCCTCGCGTTCGGGGATCGAACTCATTACACACGGTACGTGTCAGTACGGACTAAACAGTAGCGGTTCACCAACGGGTGCAACACAACGACCATGTAGCGGGCGTGCGAGCCCCCGATATGACTGAAATCGACACCGTAGTGGGGTCCGCGTGGCACGACGACGACGCCTGGGAACTGCTGACCCGCCTGACCGAACTCGACGAGCGCATGGGCGGCCATCCCGGCGAGCGCCGCGCCGCCAGGTTCGTCGCGGAGAGCTTCGAGGACGGGGGCGTTTCGGGAATCGAGGTCGAGGAGTTCGAGATGAACCGCTGGGACCG
Source organism: Halalkalicoccus jeotgali B3 (assembly GCF_000196895.1). Lineage (NCBI taxonomy): Archaea > Methanobacteriati > Methanobacteriota > Halobacteria > Halobacteriales > Halalkalicoccaceae > Halalkalicoccus > Halalkalicoccus jeotgali. The sequence continues at coordinate 889,995 of NC_014297.1, read as the reverse complement.
TGGCCGGGCGGAGTTCGCGATCACTGACCCCGTCGAGCGCTCCTTCGGGACGCTCGCGCTGCCGTACTCCGCGGCCGGCGAGGTCGCGGGCGAGCTCGTCGACGTCGGCTACGGGACGCCCGAGGAGATCGAGGAACGCGACGTCGCGGGCAAGATCGCCGTCGCGAGCACGACCACGCCCCCCGAGAAGGGTCGGTTCGTCCACCGGATGGAGAAGTTCGGCCACGCGATCGCCGCTGGCGCGGAGGCGTTCGTCTTCGCGAACCACGTCCCCGGTCAACTTCCCCCCACAGGGGCACTCCGGTTCGACGCGGAGGCCGCTGCCCCCGGTGTCGGCGTCTCGAAGGAGACCGGTGCATGGCTGAGCGACTACGCCAGCCAGGGCGCCCGGGCGAAGCTCTCGGTCGAGGCGAGCACCGAACGAGGAACGAGCCAGAACGTCCACGGGACGCTGGGCGAGGGGAGCGAGGAGATCGTTCTGCTGGGTCACTACGACGCCCACGACATCGCGGAGGGCGCACTCGACAACGGCTGTGGGATCGCCGTCGTCGCGGGCGCGGCCCGAATCCTCTCGGAGATGGAGCTCGACTGTCGGGTCCGGGTCGCGGGCGTGGGCTGTGAGGAAGTCGGGCTGATCGGTGCGGCGGCGCTTGCCGACTCACTGAATCCCGACTCGGTTCGGGCGGTCGTCAACGTCGACGGCGCGGGCCGCTTTCGAAACCTGCAAGCGTACACCCACGGCTCGCAGCGAATCGAAGAGCTGACTCGGGAGACCTGCAGCGAATGGGGCCAGCCGGTTTCGTTCTCGCGCGATCCCCACCCCTACAGCGACCACTGGCCGTTCCTCCAGCGGGGCGTTCCGGCGCTTCAGTTACACAGCCAGGCCCCGAGCGGGGCCGAGCGCGGTCGGGGCTGGGGACATACCCACGCCGACACCCGCGATAAGGTCGATCCCCGCAATCTCCGCGAGCACGCGATCCTCACGGCGCTGTTGGTCCGCGAGCTCACCCGAAGCGAGATACCGCGGATCGACGAGAGCGAACTCCGCGAGCAGTTACGAGAAAGCGACGCCGAGATCGGGATGCGCGCTGCGGAGGTCTGGCCAGATCACTGGGAGTAATCGGATTCTCGAATTGCGACCCTCACGGCTAAGACGAGACCACGAATCGTGAACCACCAGCAAGCGAAGATCAACAGAAGGGATGGAAGCCAGACAAGCACGATCACAGCAACGTTAATCGAGGCCGAGTAAGAACCGAATCGTAGGAGGACCAATGCAGATATTCCGAGGACGGTCCCCACCGTCAGTAAGAGGGCAGCGTCTGTTTTCGAGTCAGTCATATGCGAAGCTACTGAAGAATCAGCATAGCCCTTGTGGCTACCCGTCGAGCTCGCCCGCGATCCGTCCGGCGACCCGCGCGCCCGTCTCGCGGTCGACGCGCTTTTCTTCGAACACCTCACGGGCGCTTTCGGCGGCCCGGGCGTCGATCTCGAAGTCGAGGTCGTAGGCCGTGTGAACGAGGACGAGCGGTTCGGACGGCGCCGAAGCGATCCCTTCCGGACCCGAGAGACGCTCCTTCGAGAGGACCCGCTCGACGTACGTCGGGTCGCGCTCGCTGCGGAGGACGTCGACGACCAGCGTCACGACCCGCCTGACGAGGCGCTTGAGGAAGCCGTCGGCCCGGAGCGTGAGGACGACGAACGGCCCCTCTCGATTTGCACGCGCCCGGGTGATCGTCCGCGTCGTCGGGCCGTCCTCGGGCGTGAGATTGTGGAAATCGTGAGTCCCCGAGAGACGGGAGAGAACGCCCCGGATCGCCTCGACGTCGGCCCCGGGGGCGTGGAGGTAGTAGGCGTAGGTTCGGGATCGGGCGTCGTATCGGGCGTGGAAGTCATCGGGGGCGTCCGCCGACGCCCACGCCCGAACCGTGCCGGGGAGTTCGCTGTTGAACGCCGCGGGCGTGAGCCACTCGGGAGCCTCGAAAGCGACAGTCTGTGCGAGCGCCGAGACGCCCCTGTCGGTTCGGCCGGCCGCGGCGTAGCCGGCGGGTTTCTCGCCCTCGAACGTCACCAACCGATCGAGCGCATCGAACAGGACGCCCTCGACGGTTTCGACGTCCGGCTGGCGCTGAAAGCCGTAATAGGGGGCTCCGTCGTAGGCGATGCGAAACGCGCGCATACGGGGGACAACGCGTCGGTGCCGATAGTCCCCTCGGCTCGCGCCGCCCGATTCCCCCCGTCGATTACTCCCTTCGAAGCGTTGATCACGCCCAGCGGCGGAGTTATCGAGGACTGATGTTTTCCCGAAGCACGCACCGGGCGTGGGCCGGACGGGCCACGTTCCGACGAGGTCGGAGGGCGAGACCGTCGTGAGCGACGCGATGGTGTTCGGGGTCGATCGACAGGTGTTGACCCTCTCGATGGCGCGGGCGGCCGACGCCGTCGGCAACTCGTTTCTGATCGTCGTCCTGCCGCTGTACGTCGCGAGCGGCGTCGTCTCGGGGACGACATTCGGACTAGGCGAGGCGCTTCTCACTGGAGTGATCCTCTCTGCGTTCGGCCTGTTCAACAGCGCGCTCCAGCCGTTTGCGGGCCGGATCACGGACACGGTCGGTCGCCGCAAGCCGTTCGTCCTGCTCGGTCTCGGAGTGCTCACGCTCGCGAACTTCGCGTACTCGCTGGGATCGAGTTACTGGGCGCTGCTGGCGATCCGCGCGGCCCAGGGGATCGGGGTCGCATTCACGATCACGGCCTCGATCGCGCTGGTCAACGAACTCTCGACCGACACGACCCGCGGGGGAAGCATGGGGACGTACAACACCTTCCGGCTGCTCGGGTTCGGGATCGGCCCGATCGCTGCCGGGACCGTGGTTAACGGCGGCCCCTACACGGTTCTCGGTGTGCAGATGAGCGGGTTCGAGGCCGCCTTCTACATCGCGGCGGTTTCGGCGGCGATCAGTTTCCTGCTCGTGACGGTGCTGGTCCGCGACCCCGACGTCGAGCGGACTCACGACCCCGAGGGGACCTCGATCGCGATCCTGGACCACGACGCCGAGGGGCTGCTCGACCCCGTTTTCACCCTCGGGGTCGCCTCGCTCTTTATGGCGATCGGGATCGCGCTGCTCTCGGCGATCGAGCCGAGCGTCAACGCCCGGCTCGAACAGGGCGCGACCCTCTTTGGCATCGAGTTCGCCGCCTTCGTCCTCGTCCAAGTGCTCGTCCAGACGCCCATCGGCCGGGCCAGCGACCGCTACGGCCGCCGACCGTTCATCCTCGCCGGCCTCGTGATCCTCGCGCCGGTCACCGTCGCGGAGGGGCTGGTCGTCGCACCTTGGCAGATGATCGCCGCACGGGCCCTCCAGGGGCTGGCGGCGGCGATGGTCTTCGCGCCCGCGCTGGCGCTGGCGGGCGATCTGACCAGCGAGGGCTCCTCGGGGACCCAACTGTCGGTGCTGACGATGGCCTTCGGGCTCGGAACCGCGATCGGCCCGCTGGCCTCCGGGTTCCTGATCCGCTACGGCTATCCGATTCCCTTCGCCTTCGGCGGCATCCTCGCCTGTGTCGGGGTCGTGCTCGTCTACACGCAGGTCCACGAGACCATCGAGGGCGGTGGACTGGCCTTCCTTCTCGACGACGTCCGCGGGATCATCGCCCGGAGCTGACCGGCCGCTCGCGGGGGCTACCCCATCCCGACCGAGCAACTCGCACACTCCCCTCGCTGGCGGTCGAAGTGTCGCTCACAGACCAGACTCCCGCAGTTCGGGCAGGTGTGGTTCGCGGGTGCGCTCTCGCAGTGCTGACAGAGGCCGGACCGGCTCATGGCTGTCGTTCTCGCGCGATCCGCTTTACTCTCCCGGCGGGACGTTTACGGTCTCCGACTCCCTAGGGCGGCCGTGACCGGATCTCGGCTGCTGATAGGGCTCGCGTCGGTGTTCGCCGGGATCAGCGCCGCCATGCTCGTGGCGGCGACGGTCTACGGGACCCCGGTGCCCCTCGCGATCGCGCTCCCGTTTGCCGTCACCGGCTACCTGCTGTGGTATCAGGGGACCGGCCGGCTCGCCACCCGGATCCGGGACCGTGCCCGCCGACCGGGTCGTGCCCGATCGCGGCCGGGTACCCGATCCCGACGGCGGAGTCACACGCCCCCGCCGCGCCGGCCCGCCTCGGGACCGACCCAGCGAGAGGCCTACCGGACACTCGGCCTCGACCCCGGGGCCGGTATCGGGGAGATCAAACGAGCCTACCGCGAGAAGGTCAAAACCACCCATCCCGACCGGGGTGGCGACGAGGAAGCCTTCAAGGAGGTCACGACCGCCTACGACCGGCTGACCGAATGAGTGCGGTACTCAGTGGAGCGATAGTGTGAGAGATGGTATCACGAAACGAGTGGTTTTTGTTCGCGTCCCGCTACTCCTCGGGTATGAGCGCCGACCGGGCCGTGTTGCGCGAGGCGATCGAACACGGCGAGCACGAGGGCGGCAGTGTCGAGTTCAAGGAGCGGCTCACCAGAACGGAACACCTAGAGGGCGGGCGAATGGAGAGTCTGGCCGCCCAGTTGCGCCACCGCGTGCTCTCGGGCGACGGCGAGGCGACCTACGTCGTCGGCGTCACCGATTCGGGCGGGATCGCCGGCATCAGTCACGAGGCCTTCTCCGAGTCGATGGACGTTCTGTCCTTGCTCGCCGAGGAAGCGAGTGCCCACATCCACAACGTCCAAACCTGGAGCGCCGACGGCCCCGATGGTCGGGACGGCCTCGTGGGGGTCGCCACCCTCCGGAACGGCGCGATGCTCGAAACCGACGACGAACACGTCGTGATCGGCACCGCGGGTCACGTTGACCACGGCAAGAGCACGCTCGTAGGCTCGCTGGTCACCGGCCAGCGCGACGACGGCGAGGGCGGGACGCGGGGCTTTCTCGACGTCCAGCCCCACGAGGTCGAACGCGGCCTCTCGGCTGACCTCTCGTATGCGGTTTATGGCTTTCGTGACGATGAGCCCGTCCGCATGGACAACCCCCACCGCAAGGACGACCGGGCGGGGGTCGTCCGGGAGGCAGACCGGCTGGTCTCGTTCGTCGACACCGTCGGCCACGAGCCGTGGCTCCGGACCACGATCCGCGGGCTCGTCGGTCAGAAACTCGACTACGGGCTGTTGACGGTGGCCGCCGACGACGGCCCCACCAAGACGACCCGCGAACACCTCGGGGTGTTGCTCGCGACAGACCTGCCTACCGTCGTCGCGATCACCAAGGTCGATCTGGTCGACGACGAACGGCTCGGGGAGGTCACCCGCGAGGTCGAGCGCCTCCTTCGTGATGTGGGGCGCACGCCGCTTCCGGTCGCGCGCCACGGCGTGGCCGCCGCGATCGAGGAGATCGACGAGACGGTCGTCCCGATCCTGCGGACGAGTGCCGTCACCGGGCGGGGACTGGAGACGCTTGACGCGCTGTTCAAGGGCCTCCCCAAACGCACGAACGACGCGGGCGAGTTCCGGATGTACGTCGACCGCACCTACTCGATCACCGGCGTCGGGGCGGTCGCCTCGGGCACCGTGAAATCGGGCGTCGTCGAGGCCGGCGACGAACTCCTGTTGGGCCCGCTCGCGGACGGCACCTTCGCCGAGGTCGAGGTCCGTTCGATCGAGATGCACTATCACCGGGTGGATACGGCCCAAGCGGGCCGAATCGTCGGCATCGCGCTCAAGGGCGTCCGGGAGGCCGATATCGAGCGCGGGATGGTGTTGCTTCCCCGCGAGGCCGAGCCCGAACCCGTCCGGGAGTTCGACGCCGAGGTGATGGTGCTCAATCACCCCACGCGGATCGGCACGGGCTACGAACCGGTCGTTCACCTCGAGACGATCAGCGAGGCGGGCGTGTTCACACCGACGGACGAACGGCTCCTCCCGGGCGATACGGGCCGGACCCGCGTTCGGTTCAAGTTCCGGCCCTACCTCGTCGAGGAGGGCCAACGGTTCGTCTTTCGCGAGGGGCGGAGCAAGGGCGTCGGCACCGTCACGGACGTGAACCCGAGCGATCGAGACTGACGTAGCCCTCCGTCCGGCGTTCGGCGAGGCCCAACAGGACGAACCACTCCAGGAGGCGCCCGATGCGCTGGCTCCAGAGCGTCTCCCAGTCGGGGGTGCGGTGGCGCTCCCACCGGGGCACCGCCTCGAAGCGCTCGAAGACCTCGTCGGCGGTACGCGGGTGCTCCGAGAGGATCCCCTCGACTTCGCGAGCGCCGTAGACGCCCGCGAGCAGCGCCTCGCCCAGTTCGGGCTCCTCGCGCGTGCGATGGAAGCCAGAGGACCCTTCTCGGACCAGCCCCAGCCCCCGGAGGAACGTCAGCCAGTCGCTCGCCGTATCGGGATCGACGTCGGTCCGGGCAACCAGCCGGTCACAGCAACTCGCCTCGGGCTCGGGGACCAGTGGCACCGCCGCCCGAATCGCCGCGACCGCCTCGACCGAGTCGGGCGCTTCGGGGACCGGCTTGACCCTCATAGACCGAAGCTGGATTCGAGTAACGTCTCGTTTCGCTGTCCGTAGTGGTAGGTCTCTCCGCCGAGGACGTCGATAGTCACCTCCGCGGGCGCGAAGATCGATTCGGGGACGTCGTACAGTTCCCAGTCGACGTCCTCGAAGATCTCGGCGAACGGGCGGCCGTACTCCTCGCTTGCCGTCGAGGCCACCTCGTCGAACCGGTCGAACTCCTCGCGGACGACGACGTGGGCCCGTCCGCCGTAGGCCAGCGCATCGTTGGTCCGGCCGATGGCGGCCTCCTCGCTGTCCGCGACGGGCGCGACGGGCGCGCTCGCACTCGCGGTGACGATGTCCAGCGGGTCGTAGCCGAGTTCCGAAAGGCGAAAGACCGCGAGTTCGGCGGCGCGGGCGGCCATATTGACGCTGCCGGCGAGACTCGCCGTCGAGAACGCGGGGAGGAAGACCGCACTCGGCTCCACATCGGTCAGATCGGCGACCTGCTGTGCGGCCGCCTCAGTAGGTAGCCCCTCGCTCTCGACGGCGAGTACCGCGAACTCGAAGACGTCCTCGTAGCCCACGCGAGCGTACTCCTCCTCCTCGGCGACCAGCGCGCGGGCCGGCCCCGATCCGAGCCCCTCGAAGTCCTCGGCGGCGAGCTCCCAGCCGGCCTTCTGTGAGCAGAGTACGGCCAGCGCGGGCTGGTCGGTCGAGAACTCGACGAAGGGCATGGGGACGCCGGCGACCGCGTCCATGCGGGTCTGGACGGTCGCCAGCCCCGCCGTCTGGATCTCGACGAGCAACAGGCCGGCTTCGAGGCCGCCGTCGGCCGCCACACCGAAGTCAAGAACCGTCGTTTCGCCGTCGAGTTCGGAGACACGGATGTTGAGCTCGTCGGCGAAGTCGATCGCCTCGTCGACGAGTTCGAGCGCCATGCGATTGAGACTATCCATACCCCGATTGAGAGATGGGCCGTCTTGGAAATATCGGTCGCGCGGTCAGTCGCTCCGGGGCTCGCGTCCGAGTTCGCGCTCGACGGCCGTGACCTTCTCGCCTGCGCCTTCGTCGCTCGCGCGTTTGTCGTCGATCTTCAACACCGTGCTCACCCGGTCGCCGTCGACGGCCTCGTGGGCGGCCCGCGCGGCGGCGAACAGTTCCTCCGTGCTCCGGGCCTCGATGACCGTTCCCATCGGATTGGTCTCGTAGCTGACGTCGAACTCCTCGAGGGCGTCGACGGCTTTTGCCACTTCGCCGGCCATGCTCCCCTCGGTAACGGGCGCGACGCTCAGTAGCGCGACGACTGTCATATGACTGGATGGCGATCCACCCACCTAAAGCCGACCGGTGCTATCGAAGGGAGTTCGGAAGCGAGGCGAGCACCCGACTGCCCACCTCGGTCACGGTGGCGGTCTCGTTCGCCCGGTCGTACTCGATCAGCCCCGCCTCGGTCAGCTTCGGGAGGTGGACGTGTCGGAGCGTCCTGAGAGCCTCCGTCGAGTCCGCTGGGCTGGCCCGTCCGGCGGACTCGAGTGCGATCGCTGCCGCGAGGTCGGGCGCGGTGATCGGACCGCCGTGCTCGCACATCCGTTCGAGAACGAGCCGTCGCTGGGGTTTTGCGAGCGTCCGAAGTGCGATGTCCATGTCGCCGAACGCCTCATCCGATCCAGTCGTCGAACTGCCTGTCTTCGCGCCCATTGATACGCAACTATTGTCATAGTATATAAAGAGAGTAGGCCCCCATCAATTAGGTATCCGATCGGCCGTCGCGCTCGAAGAAGGCATCGAGCAGTTTACGCTCCCCGACCCGGAGGTGCTGGTGGAGCGTCGAGGGTGTGATACCGAGCGACTGGGCGATCTCCTCGCCGGTGCTCTCGCGGGGCCAGCCGAAGAACCCCGAGAGGTACGCCGCCTGCAACACCTCACGCTGGCGCTCGGTGAGGTCGGCTTCGAGGGCGGCCCGGAAGGCTCCACGGTCGGTCGTGGAGCGTTCGGTCTGGCGCTGTGCGCGCAACTCCCCGTCGGGATACCGCGAGAGGATCCCCTCGACGACCGCCTTGACCGCGACCGACTGGGGGAGCGTCGCCACGACCGAACAGCGCCCGTCGGCGCCGGTGAGGGACTCGACGGTCGCGCCCTGATCGGCGAAGGCTTCAAGCAGCGACTCGCCGAACCGGAGTTCGAACAGCGCCTCCCCGTCGTGCTCGGTGATGAGGCGGGCGCTCGTGATCGCCGGGGACTCCGTGAGTTCCTCGAGGGCCTCGCTCGGTGACGGGCCATCGATCGCGTAGAATTCGAGGAGGTTGCCATCGTCGTCCGATACGGCTCCTTCGAGCGAAACCTCGTAACCCGAGCGCGAGAGCGCGACCAGCGGGGCCGGCGTGTCCTCGAAGATCAAGCGCAGTTCGGTGACGGTGTCGGCAAAGAGGGCCTTCTTGCTCTCGGCGGCGTTGATCGCGTGCCCGATCGTCCGGCCGAGCTCTTCGAGGACTGCCCGTTCGTCCCCGCCGAAGGCCTCCGACCGGTCGGAGTAGACCCCGAGAACGCCGTAGACGGTCTCGCCGTAGACAAGTGGGACGGCCGCTATCGAGGGGTACTCCCTTTCGAGGGCTCGCTTGGTCCACTCGCGGTCGTGCTCGTCGGACCGAACGAACCGCGCCTCGCCCATCGAGAGGGCTTCCCCGGTCGGCTCGCCGTTTGCCTCGACGGGGATCTTCGCGTCGAGGTACCCCTCCTCGACGCCGGCGGCCGTCCGCGGCTCGACGGTCCGTCCCGTTACCGCCGGCTCGCCGATCCAGGCGAAGCGATACGGCGGGGCGTCGGCGAGCTGCTCGCAGACCTCGCGTTCGATCTCCTCGCGGGTAACCGCGGTCACGAGCGCGCCGTTTACCGTCCGTATCACCGCGTTGATATGGTTGAGCGTCCGGAGTTCGTCGTTTCGGTCCCGCAGGTCCACCGAGAGCTCCCGGGTCCGAAGCAAGTTCTCGATCCGGCCGTGGAGTTCGGTCTTCTTGACCGGGGCGGTGATGAGTTCGTCGACACCCTCCTGGACGACGGCGTCGATCTGCGACCAGATCTCGGAGCTGATCTCCGTGAGGTGTTGCTGGGAGACGACGAGCAGGTAGGGGAGAAACACCGGCTCGGCGGCCCGTTTTCGCTTCGCAAGCCGACTCGCGTGGCGTTCGAGTGATGCACGATCCAGGATACAGAGGTCCGGCGAGCGCTTGGGATTACCTTCGTCGAGCGACCCCACGACCTCGTGTCGGTTCGAGAGCCACTCGGCGAGCAGGCGGCGGTTCTCGTCGCGATCGATCAGGAGGAGTATCTCCGCCATTCAACCGGCCTCAGTGAGCGTCTCGGTCCGGCGCTCCCGGTGACGGGGCGTTCGATAGCGACTCATGACTCGGACTCCGAACCGCCGTCGCGTAGCAGTTCGTTCGGTTCGTCGACCCACTCGGGGGTGCCGTTCAGAATGCCCCGAAGATCCGTCATCGGCTCGCCGATCCGGATGCCGTACTCGTCGAGTTCGAACTCCCGGACCGAGCGCTCGAAGTCGCTCGTGCGCTTTTTCAGCACGCCAATGGCCTTTCGCATCTCGCCGCCGATCTCCAGATGGCGCAAAAAGAGGATGTTGTCGGCCAGATAGCTCACGCCGTCGTCGGTCACCTCGAAATCGGCCGCGATGGAGTTGGTCTCGTTGATCAACAACAACGTTGCACCCATGTTCTTCATGTACTTGCCGAGCTTGTGGATCTCGCGCGTCAGGTCGTCGCGATCCCCGTGGACCGAGAGGCGATAGCCGACGATCCCATCGAGCATCACGATCTCGGTGTCGTGGTCCTCTATCTCTCGGCGCACGCGGTAGGCGAACTCGTCGGCCGAGAGTTCGAGCGGTTCGATCTCCTCGATCCGCAATGTCCCCCGGTCAAGCATCTCCCGTATCGGCATGTTGATCGACTCACACCGGTGGATCAACGTTTCCCTCCCTTCCTCGAACGTATAGACGACCGAGCGCTCGCCCCGTCCGGCGGCCTCCTTCATGAACTGAACTCCCGTCGTCGTCTTTCCCACCCCGGTCGGCCCGGTGATGATCGTCGCGGTCCCCCGTTCGAGGCCGCCGTACAGCAACTGATCGAGCTCGGGCACCCCCGACGGGATCGTCTCGTTGGCGAACTCCCGACCGTGCTGGCGCGGGATGAGATCGGGAAAGACGTGCAGCCCGCCGTGTCTGATCCGAAAGGAGTGGCGCCCGTCCTCGAAATTCGAGCCGCGAAACTTGGTCACCTCGAGGAGGCGCTCGCGCAAGTGACGCGTGAGCGTGATCGTCCCATCGCTCATGAACTGGAGGTCGTCGTCGGGCTGGGGGGTCGTGTCCTGGGAGGTAAACAGCACCGTCGCGCCCTCGCCGTGGAGGAAATCCATAAAGGAGAGCACCTGCTTGCGGAACTGGTAGTCGTCGGGCGCGAGGTAGCGAAGCTGGGTCAGCGGGTCGACGAACACCCGATCGGGCGTCAGCGTCTCGACGCGGTCTGCGATCTCGGCGGTCAACGACTCCTGTTCGACCTCGTCCGGGCTGAAGATGTCATAGGAGAGGTCCTTCGAGAAGAACTCCGAGTCCGGGCTCAGATCGAGGAACTCGAGATCCTCGACGTCGAACCCGAAGGAGGCAGCGTTCTGTCGGATGTTCGCCGCCGATTCCTCCGGATTGATATAGAGGACCTCCTCGCCGTTCTCGGCGCCGTTCAGGAGGAAGTGAAGTCCCAACAGACTCTTTCCGGTTCCCGGATCGCCCCGGACCATGTACGTTCGCTCGGGAATGAATCCGCCGTGGAGAATCGAATCAACGCCCTCGACACCCGTCGACACTCGCTCACCGGTCGTCTCCTGGGTCTGCATACGTTTTTTAATCTCTTGAAGTGGATATAATTTACTTATTTGTAGAAATAATATATCCGGCGACAAGTTGGACTCGAGGACGGCCGGTTCCGATCGAGACGGCTCGCGAGCCTACTGGAAGCCGATCCGACTGCCCTGTCTGTTCCGGCCGGGCTCTGCGGTGCCGCCCGCGAACTCGTCTTTGATCTGCTCGTAGTACCCGAGGATGTCGTCGGTGATCGTCGGCCGGACCGACTCCATCGCCCCCCGGAAGTGGCGCATCTCGACGACGTCGGCGTCCCTGTCCTCTCGCAGCGCGGTCATCGCGGCCTCGCGGGCGATGCTCGCCAGATCGCTGCCGACGAACCCGTCGGTGATCTCCGCGAGCTCCCGGAGGCTGACGTCGGCTGCGAGCGGGATGTCCTGGGTGTGGATCTCGAGGATCTCCTTGCGGCCTTCCTCGCCGGGCTGGCCGACCATCACGAGTCGGTCGAACCGCCCCGAGCGGATGAGCGCCGGGTCGATCATGTCCGGGCGGTTGGTCGCGGCGATCACCATGACGTTCTCCATCTCCTCGAGCCCGTCGAGCTCCGTCAGGAGCTGGTTGACGACGCGTTCGGAGACGTTCGAGCCGACTTCCCCGCCCCGTGCGGGCGCGAGGCTGTCGAGTTCGTCGAAGAAGATCACTGTGGGACTGACCTGCCGTGCCTTGCGGAAGGTCTGGCGGATCGCCTTCTCGCTCTCGCCGACCCACTTGCTGAGTAGTTGGGGCCCGCGGATCGAGATGAAGTTCGCGTTCGTCTCGTTGGCGACGGCTTTCGCCATCAGCGTCTTGCCGGTGCCCGGCGGACCGTAGAGGAGAACGCCCGCCGGCGGGTCGATGCCCAGCCTGTCGAAGCGCTCCGGGTTGGTCAGGGGCCACTCGACGCTCTCCTTGATGTCGCCGATGGCGTCTTCGAGCCCGCCGACGTCGTTCCAGGAGATCTTCGGCAGCTCGACGAGCACCTCGCGCATGGCGCTTGGCTCGACCTCGCCGAGCGCGCCCCGGAAGTCCCCGCGCTTGACGATCATCCGGTCGATCAGTTCGGGGGGGACCTCCTCCTCGTCGAGGTTGATCTCGGGGAGGTACCGACGCAGCGCGCGCATCGCCGCCTCCTTCGTCAGACTCTCGATGTCCGCCCCGACGAACCCGTGGGTGTCGTCGGCGAGCTCCGAGAGGCTCACGTCGTCGGAAAGGGGCATTCCCCGAGTGTGGATCTGGAGGATCTCCTCGCGTCCGACCTCGTCGGGGACGTCGATCGAGATCTCCCGATCGAACCGACCCGGCCGACGCAGCGCGGGGTCGACGCTATCGACGCGGTTGGTCGCGGCGATGACAATGACCTGCCCCCGACTTTCGAGGCCGTCCATCATCGTCAGCAGCTGGGCGACCACGCGGCGTTCGACCTCGCCGGTGACGTCCTCGCGTTTGGGCGCGATCGAGTCGAGCTCGTCGATGAAGATGATCGCCGGGGACTCCTCGCTTGCGTCCTCGAAGATCTCTCTCAGTTGCTGTTCACTCTCCCCGTAGTACTTCGAGATGATTTCGGGACCCGCGATCGAGAAGAAGCTCGCCGACGTCTCGTTTGCGACCGCCTTCGCGAGCAGGGTCTTGCCGGTGCCGGGCGGACCGTGCAGCAGGACGCCTTGGGGCGGCTCGATCCCCAGCTTCTTGAAGATCTGGGGGTGTTTCATCGGCAGCTCGACCATCTCGCGCACCCGCTGGATCTCGTTTTGGAGGCCGCCGATGTCCTCGTAGGTGATCCCTGAACCAGCCTTCTCGAAGCCGGAAATGGGCTCTTCGCGCAGTTCGACGTCCGTGTCCTCGGTGATCAGACAGACGCCCTCGGGCTCGGTCTCGACGGCGATCAGCGGAATGGCCTGGCCGGGCGAGCGCATGAAGGGATGGTTCGTCGAGGACATGACGGGGACGATGTCGCGCTCGACGACCGGGCGCTTGAGGATCTGGCGTTTGACCATGCCGGCGGCGTCCGAACCGAACTGGACCGACGCCTCCTCGGGCGGGGCCAACACCAGCTTCTCGGCCTTCGTCGCGTCGGCCTTGCGGATGGTGACGCGCTCGCCGATACCGACGTCGGCGTTCTGGCGGGTGAACCCGTCGATCCTGACGGTGTCGGTGTTCCAGTCCTGGCGATCGGCGCGCCAGACCTTCGCGGCGGTCGTGTCGCCGCCTTCGATCTCGATGATGTCTCCGGGGCTCAGCTTCAGGTGCAACAACGTGTCCGGATCGAGGCGGGCGATGCCCCTGCCCGAGTCGTTCGGGTAGGCTTTCGCGACCTCGAGTTGTACTTCGTTCATGATGGGGCTGCGGGGATGGTGGGTGTCTGGTTGCGGCGCCGATAGGTCTTGTGTTGCGGCCGCTCGCTACCGGCCTCGCGTGTCAGTCCTTCGCACGATACCCTACGGACGAGGGGGTACAAAACCCTACTGCTTGGAGGGACGTTTCGACGGGTCCGGATGACGTGATACTTTGCCCGCGAGCGCGAGGACTACGGTATGAGAACGGTTGCGTTCGACGGGCGGACCGGTGCGAGCGGCGATATGATCCTCGGGGCCCTTCTCGCGGCCGGGGCGGACCCCGCCGTCCTCGCTCCGGTCGAGACCGCCCTCGGCGTGCGCTACGAGGTGGACGGGGTGATGAAAAACGGCATCAGTGCGACCGGGGTGACCGTGAGCCGTGATCGCGGACACGCCGAGGACGATCACCGACACGAGGACGGCGATGATCACGCACACGATCACGTCGAGGGCCACGGTCCCCACCGCTCGTACCGCGAGGTGTGTGCGCTCGTCGAGTCGATGGATCTCGATTCCGCCGTCGAGGAGCGCGCGCTCGCGGTCTTCGCGGTCCTCGGGGAGGCCGAGGCCAGCGTCCACGGCGAGGACCTGGAGTCGATCCACTTCCACGAGGTGGGTGCGGACGACGCCATCGCGGACGTGGTCGGCGCGACCCTCCTGCTCTCGGACCTCGGGCCCGACCGGGTGGTGACGACGCCGCTGTCGGCGGGCGGGGGCACGGTCGAGATGAGCCACGGCACCTACCCCGTCCCCGGGCCGGCGGTCGTCGAGATCGCCCGGTCGGCCGACTGGTCGCTGCGCGGCGGTCCCGTCGAGCGCGAACTGCTGACGCCGACGGGTGCGGCGATCCTCGCGGTCGTCGCCGACGGCGTCGGGTCGGTTCCCGACCTCCACGTCGAAGATGTCGGGTACGGTGCGGGCACCGCCGACCTCGATGAGCACCCGAACGTCCTGCGTGCGACCGTCGGCACGTCGCGTGCGGACCACGCGGACCACGCGGGCCACGAGGGGATCACGGTTCTCGAGACCAACGTCGACGACGTCTCGCCCGAAATCCTCGGCGGGCTCCAGGAGACGCTCACAGACGCGGGTGCGCGCGACGTTACGCTCCTCCCGACGACGATGAAGAAGTCCCGACCCGGTCACCTCGTGAAGGTGATCTGCCGGCCCGAGAACGCCCGAGAGGTCGCCAGACGGCTCGCAGAGGAGACGGGAACGCTCGGCGTGCGCGCGACCCCCGGGACCCACCGGTGGACCGCCCGGCGGGAGATCGAATCCGTCACCGTCGCGATCGACGACGACGAACACGAGATCGACGTCAAAATCGCCAGCGACGACGCGGGGGTGGTCTACGATGCCAGCCCGGAGTACGACGACGCCGCGGCGATCGCCCGCGAGACCGGCGCGACGATCCGGGAGGTCATGGCCCGCGCGGAGTCGGCGTGGCGGGCAGACAGGCAATAATACTGAATTATACACATATTACTTTTAAATCTGTATCAGGGGTACGGTTATATCGGATGCGCGACTGGAGACGAGTAATGACGCCGACGCTCACAGCCACGAAAGCAGAATCGAAGCCGACTCCGACCGACACGACCCGTGCAGAGAGCGCGACCTGCCCCGACTGTGGAAAGCGCGCGATCAACGTTCAGGGCCTGCTCGACTGTCCGAACTGCGGGTTCTGAATCATCCCTCGCGGTGTTCCTCTAAGGCCTCTTCGACGGAGAGTTCGCCGTGGGCGACCCGCTTTGCCAGCGCCTCGTCGATCGCCCTGTTTTCCGGCGAGCGCTCCCGGGAGCGGTGTTTGATCGCCGTGAGTTCGCCCTCGGTGGGTTCGATCTCACGGCTCTCGATCGGTTCGCCCTCCAGACGGGCGATATTGACCGCCGCGAGCACGTCACCCATGCCGCGGGCGCCAGTGCCAAGCGACGGGGTCGTCCCCGTCTCGTCGACGAGTTCCACTCGAACGCCGTCGAGGGCGTTGACGATCGTCGCACCCTGGAGGCGCGCCCCATCACCGATACGAACGAGGGGATCGACCGCTCCCTCGACTTCGTCGCTGACGATCCGCGGAGCGTCCGCGAGCGGGACGTGAAACGCCGCGACGACCGTCTCACCCGAGAGGACGGCGACGCCCGGCCGGTCGCCGGGGTCGACGCCGATTATCGTCCGTCCGTCGCCCGTTCTGAGCGCCGAGAGTGCGGTTTCGACCGCTGTTCGGGGATCGTCCGGGTCGGCGCGAACCGTCTCGACGCCGTCGGGCGGGGCGTCGTCGGGGCCAGTGATGAGCACCCGGGTGCGCTCGGGGGGTGTCCGGTCGGGTTCGATCGTGGTGAACTCGACCCCGCGCTCGCGGAGTTCGCCCACGACACCGTGATAGACCTCGAAATCCGCGGTGGCGACGACGATCACGCCCGAGGTTCGATCCACGGCGGGTAAACCCTTTCGTGGACCGGGGCGTTTTTGCCCCCATCGACCTGATTTCCGGTGTGAACGACGCCATTTCCGTCGGTTGCCCACCGATCGACGACCTGCTGGGCGGCGGCGTCGAGCGCGGGACCGTCACACAGGTCTACGGCCCGCCCGCCGCCGGCAAGACGAACGTCGCGTTGTGTGCGGCCGTCGAGTGCGCCGCGGCCGGCGAGCGCGTCGCCTACATCGACACCGAGGGGCTCTCGCCCGATCGGTTCGAACGACTCCTCCGAGCCCACGGCGAGGCAGACGTCGAGACCCTCTCCTCGCGGATCGTCGTCAGCGAGGCCCACACCTTCGAGGAACAGGAGCAAGCGGTGCGGGACGCCGAGGACCTCGCCGAGGAGGTCTCCCTGATCGTTCTGGACAGCGCGACGGGGTTCTACAGGTTACAACGCACCGAAGACGAACGCGAGGGCGATGCGCTTCGCTCGGTCGCTCGACAGGTCACCCACCTGCTCGCGCTCGCGCGAAAGCACGATCTCGCCGTGTTGCTCACCAACCAGGTCTTCTCGGATCCCGACTCGGAGACGGTGCGTGCCCTGGGGGGCAACACGCTCGAACACTGGACCGGCACGGTGATGCGGATCGATCGGTTTCGGGGGGGTAAGCGCCGGGCGACCCTCGAGAAACACCGCTCGAAACCCGCCGGCGAGAGCGTCCAGTTTCGGATCACCGACGAGGGATTGGAGAGTATCGACGAACTGGCTGGCGCGTAGCGCTACGGAGTCAGTGTAGGCGGCTGCGGGCCGCGAGCAGCGAAGCTGCGAGCGGTAGCACAGAGCGACTGTAAGGAGCTATGCGCGCTTTTGGTGGCTTGCAGGACGCTTCGCGTTCTGCGGCACACGCGGGAGCTTCGCTCCCGCAAGACAGCTTTTGCCGAGGAGCGGTCCTCCGGACCGCGAACGTGGTTCGAGATGGCGAAGCCATCTCGTCATCACGAAAGATGCTGAGCATCTTTCGAACGACAGCGCAAAAGCTGCGTCCCGAAATCCTTTTACGCGTCTCAAGGGGATATACGAGCAACTGAGTACCATGGACATCTCGATCGTTTCCGAGGAGGAAAACCCGATGTTGCACCGAACGGACGTCACCTTCGAAATCACCCACGAGGAGGCGACCCCCGAGCGCCTCTCCGTGCGCGACAGCCTTGCGGCGAAGCTCAACAAGGACGCAAAGGAGGTCGTCATCCGCGAGATGAACACGAAGTTCGGGATGCGAACGACCGTCGGCTACGCGAAGGTCTACGAGAGCCCCGACTTCGCGCGCGACGTCGAGCAGGACCACATGCTTGAGCGCAACAAGATCAGCGCCGGCGAGGGCGAGGGCGCAGACGAGGGCGAGGAGGCATAATGGCCCGCCACGAGATCTACGGCGAGGACGGGTCGGCCGATCGCGAGCAGTGTCCCCGCTGTGGCGATACGTACCTCGGCGACTACGGCGACCGCATGCACTGTGGGCGCTGTAGCTACACCGAGTGGCAGTAGGACTACCACGAGAAAATGCGCGTTTTGGGGATCGAAGGCACCGCGTGGGCCGCGAGCGCCGCGTCCTTCGATTCCGAGACCGACGACGTTTTCATCGAATCGGACCCCTACCAACCCGATAGCGGCGGTATTCATCCCCGCGAGGCGGCCGAACACATGAGCGAGGCGATCCCACGGGTGATCGAGCGGGCGCTTTCTGCGGCCGACGGCGTTGATGCGGTCGCGTTCTCGCAAGGTCCCGGACTCGGGCCCTGCTTGCGGATCGTCGCCAGCGCCGCCCGCGCGCTCGCCCAGCGCCTCGACGTGCCCCTCGTCGGGGTCAATCACATGGTCGCCCATCTCGAGATCGGGCGCCACCGCTCGGGGTTCGCGAACCCCGTCTGTTTGAACGCAAGCGGCGCGAACGCCCACGTACTGGGGTATCACAACGACCGGTATCAGGTGCTCGGCGAGACGATGGATACGGGCGTGGGCAACGCACTCGATAAGTTCGCACGCCACCTCGACTGGGGCCATCCGGGCGGGCCGAAGATCGAGGCGGCGGCCCGCGAGGGCGAGTACGTCGACCTGCCGTACGTCGTCAAGGGGATGGACTTCTCGTTTTCGGGGATCATGAGCGCTGCGAAGGCCGCCGTCGCTTCCGGCGAGCGTATCGAGGACGTCTGTTTCTCCTTACAGGAGCACGTCTTCGCGATGCTCACCGAGGTGAGCGAGCGCGCCCTTTCACTCACTGGTAGCGACGAGCTCGTTTTGGGGGGCGGGGTCGGACAGAACGCCCGGCTGCGCGAGATGCTCGAAGCGATGTGCGAGGCCCGCGGCGCGTCGTTTTACGCACCAGAGCCCCGTTTCTTGCGGGATAACGCGGGCATGATTGCCGTCCTCGGTGCGACGATGGCCGCGGCGGGTGACACCCTCGCGATCGAGGACTCTCGTGTGGATTCGAACTTCCGGCCCGATCAGGTCGACGTCACCTGGCGCGGGGCCGAATCCGTCTCCCGGGCGACGGGCGACGAGTCGGAGGTAGTCGGAGCCGAAGCCGCCGTGGCGCTCGGCTCGCAGGTCGAGAAACGCCGGCTCGCGAAGGCCTATCGCCACCCCACACTCGACAGGCGCCTGCGTCGCGAGCGCACCGCAAGCGAGGCGCGCCTGACGAGCCTCGCCCGGCGGGCGGGAGTGCCGACACCCGTCGTTCGGGACGTCGACCCTCGGGAGGGAACGCTGGTTCTCGAACACGTCGGGGAGACGGATCTGAGCGCCGAGCTCGTCCCCGAGCGCGTTCGGGAGTTCGGCGCGCACCTCGCGACGTTACACGAACGGGGGCTCGTTCACGGCGATCCGACGCCCCGCAACGCCCGCCGTTCGGGCGATCGCCTCTACTGTATCGACTTCGGGCTGGGCTATCACACCGACGAGATCGAGGATTACGCGATGGACCTCCACGTCTTCGAGCGCTCGCTCGCGGGGACGGCCGGCGATTTCGAGGCCTGCCGGGAGGCGTTCGAGGCGGGTTACCGCGAGACCGGCGATTCGGGGGTTCTCGACCAGCTCCGCGAGATCGAGGGGCGGGGCCGGTACCGGTAGTCCTGAGGGTTTATAATGCGGGCGAGCGTCTGTGGAGGTATGGCAGAGAAACCAGACTCCGGAACGCTGTTCGGTATGCCGTATAACTTCGAACGACCGAGCGTCGGGCGCCTGCTGTCGGCGTACTGGCAGCCGGGGAAGGGAATGCTCGTCGAGAAGCCCTTCGGCGTCGGCTATACACTGAACCTCGCGAGCTGGCGGTCGTGGATCGTGCTGCTCGTCGCCGCGGGCCTGCTCTACAACGAGCGAAGCGGCACCGCCGAGGGTGAGGAGACCGACGAGGACGAAGAACCCGTCGAAGTCATCGTCGACGACTGATCGACGCCGCTTTCAGTTCTCGCTACCCGCCTTCGGTATGCTCAGGTTCGTGACGAGCAACGCCGGCAAAGCCCGCGAAGCCAGCCAGTACCTCCCCGAGGCCGTCGAACGGGTCGACTACGACTACCCCGAGATCCAATCGGACAGTTTGGAAGCGATCGCCACCGCGGGTGCGCGCGACGCCTACCGCGAGATCGGGGAGCCGGTGTTCGTCGACGATTCGGGGCTGTTCATCGACGCACTCGGCGGCTTTCCGGGGCCGTACTCCTCGTACGTCGACGAGAAGCTCGGAATCGAGCGCGTCCAGGCACTGGCCGCCCGCGAGGAGAACGACCGGGCGCGCTTTCGGACCGTCGTCGCGTACGCCGACGACGACGGCGTCGAGACATTCGAGGGGACAGTGCGGGGCCGAATCGTCGCGCCTCGGGGATCGGGCGGCTTTGGCTACGATCCGATTTTCGAACACCGCGGGCAGACGTTCGCCGAGATGAGCCCCGAGGAGAAAAACGCCGTTTCTCACCGCGGGCGCGCGCTCGCGGCGTTCGGCGACTGGCTGGCCGAACGCTGATCAGCCCGAGCGAGCGAGTGCGACCGTCGAGAGCAGGACGCCGACGGCGGCGATCGGCGGCCCGGCGTCGGCGGTCGTCGTTCCGGTCCCGAGTGCCGGTCCGACGACCCCGGCCAGACCGACCGCGACGAGGACGACCATCAGCCCGCTGATCGCCACGCCGCCGAATATCGCTGCTCCGGTTCGTTCTTTACCTACCACACTTAACATAATATTGAATATAGAAATAAGAATATATATTTGTTGTGGCTAGTCTCGGGGGTCCAGATCGGGCCCTGGATAGGGTTCGTCCGCCACCACCGGATAGAGCCGTTCGGGGTCGAAGACCGTCAGAAAGGCATCGGGGGAGCGAACGGTCGTCGAGAGGCGGGCCTTGAGTCGAGCACCCGTCCGCACGCTCCGGAGTTCCTCGTCGAAGGAGAGGATCTGGGCGGCGTCGCCGTGGTAGGCCGCCGCGAGTGCGGGGTGGTCGCCCGGGGGCTGCTCGACGGTCCGTGCGAGGTCCTCGATTCGGTCGCGCCACGCGAGTGCGAGGTCGGCGTCCCACAGGTCGCGGATCACCGTCTGGGCGTCCTCGAGCAGTCGCTCCGTGACGACGAGCGTGAGCCACGAGTGGCGCCTGATGCAGTCCATCGCCTCGCGGGCGGCCCCGTCGCCCGCGAGATCGGCAACGAGGACGTCGGCGTCGACGACCACGCGGGTGAGATCAGGCTCGTTCATCGCGGAGGTCGGCAAGTCGTCGCCGGATCGTCTCGCGCTCGACGGTCGGGTCGGCGCGCTCGAACAACTCCCACCAGCTGATATGCGTCGTGCGATCGTCTGACATAACCTTAAGTCTCAACGGGTCGATTGCCTCTATAGGGCGCGAGATCACTCCCCCACCCACCCACACGTCACGCGCCCACGGGCTCCTCGGTTCCGAGGAGCGCCGTCCTGACACCCTCCACACTCTCTTGCTCGACGATGACGGCGACGCTATCGCCCTCATCGATCGACGTTCGTGGCAGCGGGATCGTCATCGCTCCATGGTTCGTTCCGTGTGCGTAGATTCGCGCCCCGTCCGGGAGATCGATCTCGCTGACGCGTTTTCCGATCGCAGGCGACTCCTCGGGCACGGAGATGGTGATAAGCTGGAGGCGTTCGGTCAGGTCGGCCACGAGGTTGAAATCGCCCCCGAGCAGCGCGGTTTTCGCGCCCGCCGCGCCCAGTCGCTCGGGGTAGACGATCTCGTCGACGTCGTCCGCGTACTTCTGGTAGATCTCCTCGCGGTAGTCGTGGTCGATCCGCATGACCGTCCGACAGTCGTGGTGCTTGCCGACCATGCAGGCCGCGAAGTTGGTATTGAGGTCGCCCGTCAGTCCCGCCAGCGCGTCCGCACTCTCGACACCGACCTCCTCGAGGATCGTCTCGTTGCTGCCGTCGCCCTCGACGACGTCGAATCCGGCCTTCCGGGCGCGCTCGACCTTGTCGTGGTCGTTGTCGACGATGAAGACCTCGTGACCCTCTTCGTCGAGGATTCGCGCCGTCCGCATTCCGACCCGTCCGTAGCCGACGATAACGAACTTCATGACTCTTCTATGACGACCCGCTAGAAAAACGTTGGCCCCCGTTTTCGTCCCTCACTCGGCGTCGGCGGGTCGATGAGTGATCTCGTAGCCCGCGTCGGTTTCCTCGATCGTCTCGACGGCGTACAGTCGGAGGGTTCGTTCCTGTTTCGTCCGGACTGGGAACTCGTAGTGGACGGCGTCGTAGCCGAGTTCCTCCGCACCCACCCGCTCGACGAAGGCCCTGTGGTCCGCGAGGCGGTTCTCGATCACCTCCCGGGAGAACGCGGGGAGGTCCGCGAGTCGCCCGTCGAACGCCTCGACCAGCCCGGGATCGAGTTCGTGGCCCACCGACTCGCGCCCGGCGACCATCGCCGCCAGCGTCGTCGTTCCGGTCCCCCAAAACGGGTCACAGACCGTATCCTCGTGGATCGAGAACATGTTGATCAGCCGGTAGGGTAGTTCGAAGGGGAACGCCCCCGAGCGCTCGCGTGCCTCGCCGTCGAGACGCTGGTCGACCCCCTTGATATCGCTCCAGAGATCCGAGAACCACCGGTTTCGCTCCTCCCAGAAGTACGCACTCTCGTAGCGGGACTCCAAGTGGGGTTCGAAACGGCGGGGGCCACCCTTCCGAAAGATCAGCACGTGTTCGTGTTCGAGGGTCGGATAGGCGTTGGTCGGGACCATCCCCGAGCCCATGAACTTCGCCGTGCTGTTCGTGGGTTTCCGCCAGAGGATTCCCGGAAGCGAGACGAACCCCCGGTCGCGAAACGCCTCGGTAATCCGGACGTGGTTCGGGTACGTCTGAAAGGTGTTTTCGACGGTGCGGGTCGCGTCCCCGACGTTGATGCAGGCGATCGCACCCTCCCGGAGTACGCGCTCGAGTTCGTCCCAAACCGCATCGAGGATCGCGTGCATCGACTCGAAGGCCCGCTCGCCCTCCCCGGCGGCGAGCATCTCCTCGATCCCGGGATCGAGGCCGGCGAACACGTCGTCCCACATCTCGATCATCGGATACGGCGGCGAGGTGACGACCAGATCGACCGATTCGTCGGGTAACGCGAGGTCGCGCGCGTCGCCGACGTGGAGGGCGTGTTCGGTCCGCATACACGATCCGTTCGTCCCCAGCGGGTTATATGCTCCTATCGTGTATCTTGATTAAACGGGGTCGACATCGACCGGCGCGGTGTGAGCCGGGGGTGGGTTCGGACGAATGGACAATAGCTAAGGCCGACCGACGGCCAGCATACTTGTATGGCTTTCTCCCCGGGACCCGAGGTCGCGTTCCTCGTGATCTGTCTGCCCTTTTTCAGCGCGGCACTGATTCCCGCCCTCTACCGGCCGCTCGGGGAGCGAACGGGCTACGTCGGGGTGGGTGTCGCGCTCGTCTGCTTCGGACTTCTGTCGACGCTTGTCGGCACCGAGGCGACCGTCTCGATCCCGTGGATCCCGGCGCTTGGCGTCGCGTTCGAACTCCACGTCGACGGCTGGGCGCTACTTTTCGCCCTGCTCGCAAGTGGGATCGGCGCGCTGGTGTTTACCTACTCGGTAGGGTATATGCACGGAGAGAGTGGACTGGTCCGGTACTACGGGGCGCTGCTCGCCTTTATGGGTTCGATCCTCGGGGTCGCGCTGGCGGGGGATCTGATCGCGCTCTTTCTGTTCTGGGAGCTGACGAGCGTCTGTTCGTTCCTGCTGATCGGCCACCACTCCGAGGAGGCGTCCTCACAGTACGCCGCCCGGATGGCGATGGTCGTCACGGTCGGGGGCGGGCTGTTCGTCCTCGTGGGGTTTCTCGCGCTGTTCGTCGTCTCCGGGAGCGCGCTCGGAACCGAGACCCTCTCGCTGACCGCGATGCTCGAAGAGCCCGAAGCGATGCGGGCGGCGCTGCGGGAGGCGGGCCTGTTCGTTCCCGTGTTGGCCCTGATCGCAGTTGGGGCGGCCTCGAAATCCGCGCAGGTCCCGCTTCACTTCTGGCTGCCCAACGCGATGGAGGCGCCTACGCCCGTCTCCGCGTTCCTCCACTCGGCGACGATGGTGAAAGTCGGCGTCTACCTCGTCGGGCGGCTCAGGCCACTCTTGGAGAGTTCCGAGTGGATGTTGTTGTTCGCGACCCTCGGGCTTGCGACCATGGCCATCACCGCCATGCTTGCGGTCGCCGCGACCGACATCAAGGAGCTGCTCGCCTATTCGACGGCGAGCCATCTCGGGTTGATGATCGCCGGCTTCGGCTTTACGGTTCCCTACGGTGGCGAGGCCGGGGTCTTTCACCTGCTGAACCACGCGCTGTTCAAGGCCCCGCTCTTTCTCGTCGCCGGGATCGTCTCCCACGAGGTCGGCACCCGACGGATCGACGAGTTGGGCGGGCTTCGCCATGATCTGCCGTTCACGGCGCTCATTACCGTCATCGCAGCACTCGGTATGGCCGGATTCCCACCCTTTAACGGCTTTTACTCGAAGGAATTGCTGTTCGAGGCCGCCTACGAAGTCGGCCACGCGGCGGGCGGGCTGGCGTGGCTCTATCCCCTCGTTGCGGTGTTCGCGAGCGTCTTTACGGTGTTGTACTCGTTGCGATTCCTCGCGCTCTTTTTCGGGGCCCGTCCCGAGGGGCTGGGGACCGTCCACCGGCCCTCCCAGACACTTCTGGTTCCGCCGGCCGTGCTCGCGGCGGTCGCGGCCCTCGTCGGAATCGCCCCCCAGTTCGCCGTCGACAACTTCGTCGGCTGGGCCGTCGAGCCGACCGCACTGGAGGCCCACGAGATGCACGCCGGCCTGCCCACCTCGCTCTCCCCGCCGGTGGTGATGTCGATTGCAGCGATCGGGCTCGGGGCAGTCACCTACCCGTTTTACACCCGTGTTCACGACGCCGTCCGATCGCTCGCCTCGATCCGAGCCCTGCGTCCGAACTGGTGGTACGATACAGTGTTCGCCGGGCTCGACTCGGGGAGCGCGCGAGTGATCCCGACGATTCAAAACGGCCTGTTGCGCACGTACGTGACGTGGTTTCTCGGCGCGGCCTGCGTCCTCACGCTTGCGGGATACGCCGTGGCCGGGGTCTCGCTGCCGGCCTACGACGGTATCGGCGTCCCGCTCTCGATCCTGTTGATACTGACCGTCGGGGTCGCGGTGGCCGTCGCGGTCACGGTCGCGCCCTCGCACATCGCGGGCGTGCTCACGGTCTCGGTCCTCGGGGTCATGATCGCGGTCTTCTACGTGCTCGCGAGCGCGCCCGACCTCGGGTTGACGCAACTCGTCGTCGAGACGCTCGCGCTGCTCGTCTTTCTGCTGATCATCGAGCAGGTCCCCGAGTACTACGGCGACCTCGACCGACGGGTCGCGATCCGCGACGTGGGTCTTTCGGCGGTCGTCGGCGCGACCGTCTTCCTGACGGTCCTGCTGACGACGCGTACACCACCGGGCGGGGGCAATTCGATCGCGCGGTACTTCACCGAGCAGGCGGTCCCCGGCGGGGGCGGCAGCAACGTGGTGAACGTGATCCTCGTCGACTTTCGCGGGTTCGACACGCTCGGAGAGATCACGGTGATCGCGATCGCCGCCATCGCCGTGCTTGCACTTATGACCATGCGCGAGGGAGGTGAGGCTACGTGACGACGGTCATCATGCGGACGACCGCGCGGGTCGTGGTCCCGATCATCCTCGTCGTCTCGATCTCGCTGTTTATCCAAGGGCACAACCTGCCCGGCGGCGGGTTCATCGGTGGCGTGCTCACCACGACGGCGTTCGCGCTGATCTACATCGCCTACGGCCTCGATTTCCCCCGCGTGCTCGGCCACGAGATCGAACCGACCGAGAGCGTCTTCGAGGACCCCATCGTCGTCGGCTACCGACGGACGTTCCTGCTGGGGCTCGTGATCGCGCTCGGGGGCGGGCTCGTCCCCCTGCTGTTCGATCTGTCCTTCCTCTCGCAGACGTACGTGATCCTCCATCACGTCCCTCTCTATCACGAACTCGAACTCGCGAGCGCGCTTGTCTTCGATCTGGGCGTGTTCCTCGTGGTCGTCGGGGGGCTTCTCACGATCCTCTCGGTGGTGGGGGCCGAATGACCGCCTTCGCCCTCGCAACGGTTCTCGGTTTGCTCTTTGCGGCGGGCACCTACCTCCTCCTTCGCCGTGACCTCCTGCGGGTCGTCTGGGGGGTGACGATCCTCAGTCAGGCCGCCAACGTCTACCTCGTGACGATGGGCGGCATCGTCGAGCCGTCGGCCGAGGGCGTCCCCGTCCTCGCGAGTCACGGCGGACACGTTCCCCAGACGACCGACCCACTCGTTCAGGCACTCGTCCTAACGGCGATCGTCATCAGTTTCGCCATGACAGCCTTCGCACTCGTGTTGACCTATCGCGTCTACCAGGAGCACCACACGCTCGATCTCACGACTCTCGGGGGCGAGCCATGACCGACCAGTTCGTCGTCGCGCCGATGCTCGTGGCGCTCGTCACCATCGTCGCCACCCTCGGAACCCGTCGGCGTCTCGGGGCACAGATCGCCCTGAGCGTCGCAGGCGCGCTCGCCTATGCCGGAACGGTCCTCGTGATCGTCCGACGGGTCGTCTTCTCGGCGACGGCGAGCCCCGCGACCTACCAGCTCGGGGGCTGGCCCGCACCGTTCGGGATCACGCTGGTCGCGGACGCCCTCTCGGCGTTCATGCTGAGCATGGTCGCGATCGTGGGCCCCGCGGCGCTGGTCTTCTCGGTGAGCTACATGAATCCCGACGAACAGCGCGTGTTCTACCACCCGCTGTTTCACTGCCTGTTGCTGGGCGTCAGCGGCGCGTTTCTCACCGGCGACCTGTTCAACCTCTTCGTCTGGTTCGAGGTGATGTTGCTGTCGAGTTACGTCTTCGTCGCCTTCTACGGCAAGAAGAAACACACCCGTGCGGCGTTCTGGTACGTCGTGCTCAACCTGATCGGTAGCGTCGTCATGCTGGTCGCCATCGGCGGCCTGTACGCGGTCACGGGGACGCTCAACATGGCTGACATGGCCCGCCGGCTCGCGGCCCCCGCGACCTTCGGGATCGAAGTCGGGGCCGTCGTGGGTCTCTCGGCGCTGTTGTTCGTTGTCTTCGCGCTCAAGGCCGGGTTGGTCCCCTTCCAGTTCTGGGTGCCCGCCGCCTACCGCGCCGCGCCCCTGCCGGTCACGGCGCTGCTTGCGGGCGTCACCAAGAAGGTCGGCCTGTACGCCGTCGTCCGGCTGTACTTCACCGTCTTTGGGGGCACCGAACTCACGGTCTCGATCCCCGGCACGGACGGGAACACGGTGCTTGCCTTCTACGGGATCGTTCTGCTCTGTCTGGCGACCGCAAGCGTCCTCGTGGGAGGACTGGGTGCGCTCGACGCCGCCTCGCTCGAAGGGGTGTTCGCGTACTCCTCGATCAGCCAGATCGGCTTCATCGTCATCCCACTGGCGATCGGGGCCGCCTCCTCGGTCCCGGCGATCCAGCACCTCGGGGTGCTCGCGGCGCTCGTCTACGCGCTCAATCACGCGCTGGCCAAGAGCACCCTCTTTATGGCCGCCGGCACCGTCAGGAGCGCGATCGGGACGAGTCGTCTCGACGATCTGGGCGGGATCGCCGCGCGCTCGCCCGCGCTGGCGGGCGTCGTGTTCGTCGCGGCGCTCTCGCTCGTCGGGATCCCACCGCTGACGGGCTTTTTCGGCAAGCTACTGGTGTTCGACGTGGCGTTGCGCGCGGAGGCGGCCTTCGGGCTGGCGCTGTTGCTCGGCGGGACCGGCCTGACCATCGCCTACACGACGCGGATGTGGAACCGGGCGTTCTGGGGAACGGAGACACCGGCCGTCTCGGCGTCCAGCCCCGCCCGGCTCCAAATCGCAGTGGTCGTGGCGCTTTCGGCCTGCATCCTCGTGGTCGGCCTCGGGTTCGATCCGGTCTATCGCTTCGCCGACGCCGCAGCGAGCGCGGCGACCGACCGGGGTGCCTACATCGAGGCCGTCGGCCTGAGCGGGGGTGAGGGCGCGTGAGGGTACGAACTTGGCCCGTCGTCGGTGTGGGACTGGCCGTACTGTGGCTGTTCGTCCGCGACGCCGAACTCGCCCTCGCACCCCTCTTCGGGCAGTTCCTCGGAGGCCTAGCGGTCGGCCTACCGATCGCGTTCCTGTTCCGGCGGTTCTACGACGACCGTATCGACCTCCGGCGACTCCTGCACGCGGTGCCCTACGCCCTGTTGTACCTGCTTACGTTCTCCCGGGAGGTGATCGTCGCCAACGTCGACGTCGCCTACCGGGTGCTCGCGCCGGGATCGACTATCGAACCCGAAGTGATCCTGATCCCGCTGCGGGTCGAAAGCGACTTCGGGGTGACGACCATCGCAAACAGCATCACCATCACTCCGGGGACGATCACCCAAGACTACGACGCGGAACGAAACGCGCTGTACGTCCACGTGATCGACGGACGCGATCCCGAAGCCGTGGTCGCACCCATTCGCACCTGGGAGGACTACGCGCTGTTGATCTTCGACGAAGAGCTCGAACCCGGGTCACCGGCCCCGGAGATCGTCGTCGACGGGGGTGAGACGGATGGCCGCTGAGGGCGCCGAGCCCGAGTTCGTGGTGCTCGCGGTCCGGGCCGGGCTGGTGGTCGTCAGCGCGCTGTGTATCCTCTGTGCCTACCGGGTGATTGCCGGGCCGACGGTCCCCGACCAGGTCGTCGCCATCGACGCCGTCGTCACGAACGTGGTCGCCATCGCCGTGCTGTTCGCACTCCAGACCGGCCGGAGCCTCTTCATCACGGGCGCGCTGGTGCTCGCGATCATCGGCTTCATCACCACCGTCAGCGTCGCGAAGTTCGTCACCGAGGGGGACATCATCGAATAATGGTCAGCATGCTCCAATCGGTTCTGATCACCGTACTGATCGCCGTCGGGTGTTTCTTCCTGACGGTTGGGACCATCGGCTTACTCCGGTTTCCGAACGTCTACAACCGGATGCACGCCACCAGCAAGCCCACGACGCTGGGCACCGCCGCGATCTTCCTTGCGGGGTTCGTCCGCTTTGGCCCCGGTGGGGCCGGGCTGGCCTCGCTGATCGGCATCCTCTTTCTGTTCCTGACGGTGCCCACGGGCGCACACATGATCGCGCTGGCAGCCCAGCGCATGGGCGTGCCGTTCATGGAGGGCGTGACCTGGCCCGATCCCGCCGACGAGGACGGGGATTGACCGGGGCGAAGCTACAAACACCGGGGCGATCTACCATCGAGTATGGCACAGCGACTCGCGGATCAGGAATGTGAGGCCTGTACCTCCGAGGACGAACCGCTCTCCGAGGAGGGGTACGCGGAGTATCTGACGGAACTCGACGACGAGGTCTGGGAGGTAGTAGAGGGCCACCATTTGGAGGGAGCCTACGCGTTCGAGGACTTCCGAGATGCCTTGGAGTTCACCTACGAGGTCGGCGAACTCGCAGAAGAGGAGTGGCACCATCCGGACCTGCATCTCCAGTGGGGGGAGGTACGAGTCGAGATGTGGACCCACAAGATCGACGGCCTCCACAAGGGCGACTTCGTGATGGCCGCGCGGATGGACCGCATCCACGACGACTACGCACCGGAATGATGGAGCGGCAGTTCGTCTGCCAGTTGTGTGGCGAGCGCTTCGAGAAGCGGGACGAGTTAGTGGAGCACGGGTTGGAGGAGCATCAGAGAAGAAGGAAAATAGATTAGATTATGATTTGTATAAATTCTACTATTCACAAGGGATCTGAAGATGCCCAGAGGTTATCAAAATAGTTTGTTGCCGATGCAATGGCATCTTCATCACCTGTTGTAAGACCCGCGTTAAATTCATCTACCAATTGATCTCGTGTGAAGTCAGCAGAAGATACAAGAAGTAATTCGTTGTCAGATATGACTATTCTTGAATGAATGAGATAATTTGTTCGTACTTCTCGGTTACTTGCTCTGTTGAGTTGCTCTATAGCACTTTTTGCTAATCTAGCTCTGTTTCCACTTATATCTCCTTTTGGTTTGGCCAATACTTTGATTTCTATCGACTCGTTATTCTCTGACAGATCGATAAGATCCTCATGAAGCATATCAATATAAGGTGAACAGATTTTTAATTCATTCTCTGTCTCTTGGATTAGCCGCTCAACTTCAGTGCGGAGCGTTGTAGTATGAGTACCGGACTCGGTCGGTGGGGATGTTTCTACAAAATCTGAGCCTACAATACTTTGTCGTTGCTCAGACAATCTATTCTCCCATTCATATTTGGCCTGTGGGATTTTCGGGCCTTTGTAGCTTAATATGAGACCTAATACTGTAGCTGAATAAGTACCAGATTTCTCCAGCCAGTTCACCGCATTCGCTATCTCTCTTTCATATCCTGGCTGCTTCGACAATGCTTGTATTGCAAATGAGGTTACTTTGGCATTGTAATTCCGATTTTGTGAAAGTTTGCCACGGTTAGTAAAATACCCTTCCTCATGTTGATGTCTGACTAATTCTTCAGATAAATCTTCAATTTCCTCCTCATAATTATAGTAATTGTAATCACATATTGCTGATATTCCAATTGGTAAATTATACGCAGGATACATATCAGGCGGGTTTCCTATGAAGTATTCTACGGCTTTCTTAGTCATTAGCGCGTTAGGGCATGCCTCTACAAACAGACGCATTGGACCGGAGTGGTCTTCACCCTCTGACCAATTGATTTCCCCCCGAATAGTTTGATGATCACGAAACCAATCGATAATCTCCTTGATATTATTCACCTCGCTCCATCCTTCGATATTATATCGATTTAACAAACGGAATACATACCAAGCCCGGTGAGGTTCATCAGTAAGTTCATCCCAGTTCCAAAAAGAATCTGAATCATATTCTTTCAGGTATGGTCTCACTGCATCGGACTGAACTTTACTGAGAATATAAAGATCCAAACCATCTTTGAATGTTAATATCTCTTCTCTGGAATAATCGACATATATCTCTTCTAATTCTTCTAATTTCTCCTGAACAGTGCCCGAGCATGATTTTAGTAATTGCTGATTCATTATAGAATGTCAATTGTGGCTAAAATATAATTCTGTTGTGTGTACTTCAGTTGATAACACTATATCATATCGTTACCCGCAATATTTAGTGAGATCAAATGCGAAGACAAATATTAGGTGCGAAGCCTAGGCCGGGATTTGAACCCGGGGTCTCGTCCTTACCAAGGACGCGCTTTACCGCTAAGCTACCCAGGCACGCATCGCTTCCTTTCCGTGGAACGTTTTTAAGGGTTTCCATCCGCGTTCCC
The DNA here is from genome assembly GCF_000196895.1 of Halalkalicoccus jeotgali B3. NCBI lineage: Archaea > Methanobacteriati > Methanobacteriota > Halobacteria > Halobacteriales > Halalkalicoccaceae > Halalkalicoccus > Halalkalicoccus jeotgali. The sequence goes on along the minus strand of NC_014297.1, from coordinate 859,044 downwards.
TCGCACGGTTAGGGGTCGGTCGCGGAGGGCGGGGCGTGGCCGTCGGGGCCCGAAAGGAGCGCCGTCCCGCGAAACAGCGCCGCGGCGTCGGGCAGGGGGGCTTCAGCCCGGCTGGCCAGCCGGTCGAGGGCACCCTGGACGGGCGGCGAGACGGACCGTTCGACCGCGCTCGCGCCGGCGACGCCCGCCAGTTCGAGGACGTCCCCTTCGAGGTTGGCGTCCAGCGCCGCCCGGTCGGCCTCGGACTCGCGGCGGTGGGTCTGATCCCGGCCAAAGGCACGGATGGTCTCGACGGCCCGGTCGGCGGCGTCGGTCATCGCGAGCAGGTAAAAGCCACGGGAAACGAGGATGTCGGCGGCCAGCACGTCGAGATTTGCGGCGGTCTGGTCCTCCGAATCGGCCCACGGCTCCTCGTGGGCGAGCGTGCGGGTGAGGCGAAGCCCCTCGTAGATGAGTTGGACGCCCGCGGCGCGTTCGGCGAGCGCCTCGGGGTCGACTGCGGGGTCGGCCCGCTGGGCGACCAACAGGACGAGCGCGCCGGGGGCCATCGAGGCCGTCGCGAGGAGCGAGTCGATCCGGTCGGCCAGCCTCGGTGGTTCGATGTCGGCGAGGGCCTCACGCGCGCCCCGGCGTGCCGACTCGGCCTGTTCCATTTGATTGCGATAGGGATGGAAGAGGCAAAGACCTTTGGAAACCACCCGTTCGCATGATCACGACCCATGCCCGCGGCGATGTTCGGTACGTCACCCTCGACCGCCCCGAACGCCGCAACGCGCTCACCCCCGAGGGCCTCGACGAACTCGCCCACGCGGTCGAAACGGCCGACGAGCCCGTCGTCTACCTCTCGGGGGCGGGCTCGGCGTTCTGTGCGGGGGCGGACCTCGATGTCGTCGCCGACTTAGAGGACGGCCGCGAGTTCGCCGAGCGCGGCCAGCGTACCGCCCGCGCCATCGAGCGGGCCGACAGCGTCGTCGTCGCGGGGATCGATGGTCCCGCACGCGGCGGCGGTCTCGAAATGGCGTTGGCCTGCGATCTGCGGATCGCGACTCCCGAAGCCAGCTTCGGCGAGCCCGGCGTGAGCTTCGGCCTCTTCGGCGCATGGGGCGGCACCGTCCGTCTTCCACGCCTTGTCGGCGGGGCCGACGCGCGCGACCTCTCGCTCACCGGGCGGGTGATCGACGCCGAGGAAGCCCTCCGGATGGGTTTGATCTCGCGTATCACCGACGATCCCGAGACGATCGCACGCGAAACAGCGGGCAACGACCACCACGCGCTGGCGCTGACGAAAAACCGGCTGCACGATGACTCCTCGATCGAGACGCAGGAAGCCGCCGAGGCGAGCGCGTTCGCCGAGCTGATCGACCGGTACGAGCGTCCGTAGCGCCTACTGTTCGGGTGCGGGCGGCATCGCGCGCTTGTGGGCGCTCCGTTCGTATAGTGCCCGAACGTCCCTTACGACGTCCTCGCCGCAGCCGACGGCCTCACTGGTCGCCGAGACCGAAAGCGGCCCATCGATATGCAGCGCGAGCACCGCATCGAGCGTATCGTAGTCGATTCCCAGCTCGCCCTCGTCGGTCTGGTCCTCCCAGAGCTCGGCGGTTGGGGTCTTTTCCGCGAGATCCTCGGCCACGCCGACGTGATGGGCGAGCTGGCGGACCTGCTGTTTGTAAAGGTTGCCGATAGGGAGACAGTCGACCGCGCCGTCGCCGTATTTGGTGTAGTAGCCCACGGCGGCCTCGGCACGGTTGCCCGTCCCGAGGACGATCCGGTTCTCGTGGTTCGCGAGCAGGTAGTTGAGCACGGCACGGACCCGCGCGCGGCTGTTGCCGACCGCGACCTGATCGCCCTCGACTTCCGGTACCGCCGAGACGAAGCTCTCGACGATCGGGTTGATCTCGATGACGTCGTACTCGATTTCGAGGTCTCGTGCCACGCGCTCGGCGTCGCTCATGTTCGCCTCGCTGCTCACCTCTCCGGGCAGAACGAGCCCGCGGAGGTTCTCCTTGCCGAGCGCCTCGACCGCGAGATACGCGGTCAGCGTGCTGTCGATCCCACCCGAAAGCCCCAGAACCGCGCCGTCAGCGCCCGCGTTTGCGACCGTGTCGGCGATGAAGCCGGTGATGCGGTCGTGGGCGGTATCGAGTTCCGCTTCGGAAAGTCGCAGGTCGATCATGGAGACGTATAACGACCCCAGCGTCTAATAGCCACCTACGCGAGCGAGAAACTGGATATCCGTCCAGCGAAACGAAGCGCTACGTTCAAGTGACGCGACGGGGTACGCTTGGGTAAGCGCCGGTGCCCCCATGAATAGGGAGGTGGCCTTGCCACCCCCGACCGCTCGCGCGGCTTTGCCGCGCGAGGACGAATCGAACGGGGGCTCGGGACACGAGCGTGCTCGTGTCCCGGTGGTGAGCAAATCCGACGGATTTGCGATCCACGGCGCGCGAAGGAGACCACGACTGAGCGCGCCGGTGGTCTAGTGGTAGGACATGAGCTTCCCAAGCTCATAGCCCGGGTTCAACTCCCGGCCGGCGCATTCTCCCCGTTCACCTCCGCGAACAGCTGTTCGCTCGGCTCACAACAGCTACGGTGTGGGTACGACCTCTCGGAAATCCACCATCAACGATTATAACGGTCCTTCAGAAACATCCGGTATAACGCATGTCAGCACCCGACTCACTGGACGACGTCAAGGAGCTGCTCGAAGCCGGCTGGGAGATCCGCTGGGACGGTCGTACCGGCAGCGACTACCCGCCGAACTACCGGCTGGTCGAGTTCGAGAAGGACGAACAACACGACGGCTTCACACCCGTCAAACAGCTTCACTTGCTTGCGAAGGACTACGAGGAAGTCGAGAAGCTCCGCGAGGACGGCACTGACGGGGGCGACACTGACGAAAGCGGGGAAAACGGGAGTGAAGGAAACGGGAACGAAAGCGAAGACGACGGCTGAGGACTACTCCTCGTCTTCGTCGTCGTCGTCGCTGTCCTCCGCCAGCAGTTCGCCCTCTTCGGCCTCGTCGGGGTCGGGATCGACCATCTCGACGTCGTCGGCGGGGTGACCCGCAGGGCCACCCTCCTTGTCCGTCTCGGGCACCGCGTCGCCCTCCGTCGGGCCGGCGATCTCGGCTTCCTCGCCTGCGCCTTCTGCCTCGGGGGTCTCGCCCGTTTCGGGGTCTCCAAAGTCCCGCGACGACTCGGTGTTTTCCTCGGCGATCACGCCTGGCTCTTCCTCCTCGGGGCCGTCGTCGGTCCACGGTTCGCTGACTTCGACGCCCCCGTCGGAGGCCTGCTGCTGGGCACGCCCGATGGCGATCCAGCCCGCACCGACGGCGATCTGACGAACCGCTCGCCCCTTGTTCGAGCGAAGCGAGGCCAGCCCTTTCAGCACCGTGAACCCACCGGCAAGTAGCGACAGCGTCCCCATCCGGCCGTGTTTGACGACGATCGGCCGCAGGGTCTCGATCGCGGAGCGTACGCCCGCCGGCAGTTTGTCCTCCCCGCCCGACGAGATCGCAAGCGGCACGTACTGTTGTAGTTGCATCGTCCGGTGCTACTCGATCCAGACGCTTAAAAGTACGACCGGCAGGGGCGATCAGGCGGGCTTATGGGCCCAGATCGGCCGGCGATAGCGCGAGCAGCTCCTCGGTCGCCGCCTCGTCGAACCGAAGCGGTCTGCGCCACCACGGGCCGCGCCCCGAATCCGCTGATAGCCCCGTGACGATCCGGTTGGGATCTCTTCCCCGTTCGCCCGACAGCGGGAGGGCGTGCTCCCACAGCCCCGAGCGCTCGGGATCGCCTGCCAGCAACACTTCCGCGTCGAACACCGCACGCCTGCAGTGGGCGTTGCTCGAAAAGGGCGCTCGCTCGCCCTCGGGTAGGCTGAGATACTCCTCACCGCTTATCGGATCGCTCGCGAGGGTAAACGATCCGATAACGTACGCACCCCACTCGGAGGAGATCCACGGTGCTGGGTCCCCGTCGACGGTCGAGAGCGTCGCGTAGAAGAGCACGACGTCGCCCGCCGACAGCGTCGAGAGCGGGCCGGCCTTGACGGCGTGTTCGTCGCCGTAGGTGTAGGCCTCACAATGGGGATACTCCACGAACGAGGGGTCGAGGTGGACCTCCCGATCCAGCAACGAATCGGGGATTTCCACTGGAAGATCGAGATCCGCGTACGTCGGAACTGGCTCACAGACGGGTTCGCGCTCGGGAATCGGGATATACTCGAAGGTTCCGTCGGGATAGATCGGCCCTCGAAACCCCGGGAGGGAGGTGTTCGCCCCGACGTTGATAGCGACGGCTCTGCTCATTTCGCATGAGAAACGCTACCGCACTACTTGACTGTATCTTTCGGCTCCCGCTCCCGGCCGAACTCGTCGAACTGATCCAGATCGGCCGGGAGCTCGTAGGGGAGTTCGCGCTCGGATTGGCAGTTCGGTAGCTTCTCCCCGACCGGTTGGGCGTGGTCTTCGAAGCCCGGTTTGACCCGCACGCTTTTGGCGGGGGTCCCGACGACGACGTGGTGGGCGGGAACGTCGCCCTGAACGATGGAGCGTGCGCCGACGATGCTGTTTTCCCCGATCTCGCAGCCGGCACGCACCATCGCGTCGTAGGTCACGCGCGCGTCGTCCTCGATCCGCGTCAGGAAGTTCGTCACCTCCGTCTGGTCGACGATGTCGTGATCGTGGCTGTAGAGGTGCGCGCCGTCGGAGATCGACACTCGATCCCCGATTTCGAGGCGTCCGCGGTCGTCGAGGTGGACGTCGTCGTGGATCACCGTGTTGTCACCGACCGTGATGTTGTGGCCGTAGGTAAACGTGATCCCCTTGAAGAAGCGACAGCCCTCGCCACACTCGGAGAAGAGGTGCTCCGCGAGCATCGCGCGAAAGCGAAGCGCGAACTCGACGTTGTCGGCCATCGGCGTGGCGTCGAACTGTCGCCAGAGCCATTGGAGGTGTTTCGAGTGCCTGAATTTCTCTTCGTTCTTCTCGGCGTAGTACTCGCTCTCGAGGGTGGCGTTACACGGATCGTAGCCCTGCAGACGGACTCGCTGTGCGGGCGATACCTCCTCGCCGGCCTGCCAGCGCTCGTAGGCCTCCCGGTCCCCGTAGAGATCCACGAGGGTATCGCGGACGACGTCACAGGTGTCCTCCTCGCCCGACAGCCGCTCGTCGACCGCCGCGATGAACGCCTCGACCCCTTTTTCTGCCTCCTCGGGAAGCGAGACGTGGCGTTTCGTCATGCCACCCGATTCGGCGTGATTACTCAAATGGGGTTCGGTTGCGGAAGGACCCAGACCGCCCACGTGAACTCCGAGCCGGTTCCCGGCAGTCGAGACCGGTCCGCATCCGCTAAGTATCCCGACTCCTAAATCGGGGTATGCACTACCGCACGCTCGGCGACTCGGACGTCGAGGTCAGCGAGGTCGGCTTCGGCGCCTGGACCGTCGGCACCGACTGGTGGGGCGACCGGACCGACGAGGACGCACTCGCGATGCTCGACCACGCCCTCGAACGGGGGATCACCTACTTCGATACCGGCGACGTCTACGGCCACGGCCGCTCGGAGGAACTGGTCGGCGAGGCCTTCTCGGACCGACGCGAGGAAGTCACCATCGCCACCAAGGTCGGCTACGACTTCTACAACAACCCCCAGGCAGGCCACGGCGAGCTCCCCAAGGAGATGGATCCCGAGTACCTCCGCGAGGCCGTCGAGAAGAGCCTCGGCCGGCTCGATACCGACTACGTCGACGTCCTCCAGTTGCACAACGCCGACGTCGGGGAGCTCACCCCCGAGGTGCTCGACGTGCTCGACGAGCTCGAAAGCGAGGGGCGAATCCGCGCGCGCGGGCTCGCACTCGGCCCCTCGATCGGGTGGCTCGCCGAGGGCGACAGGGCCATCGCCGAGGGGTTCGACGCCGTCCAGCTGGTCTGGAACCTCTTCGAACAGGAGGTCGGCAACCACTTCCTCGAAACCATCGAGGAACTCGACGCCGAGACGAGCCTCATCCCCCGCGTGCCCCATTCGTCGGGGCTGCTCAACGAGCAGGTCACTCCCGAGACCGAGCTCGGCGAGGGCGATCATCGGGGCTTTCGCCCCGACGCGTGGTACGAGACGGGCTGGGAGAAACTGGAGACGCTGCGATTCCTCGAACGGGAGGGAGAACGGACGATGGGGCAGGCGTCGATCCGCTGGCTGCTCGCCCATGACGCGGTCGCGAGCGTGACGCCCACCTTCCGCACGACCGACGACATCGACGAGTGGACCGCCGCGAGCGACGTCCCGGCACTCTCAGAGGAGGAGGTCGACCGCGTCGCCGAGCTCTATGCGACGAATTTCGGGATCGAGCGCGACGACGGGATGGACTCGCTTCGCTCCTCCGTCGAGGGCGAGGACCTTCGTGAGGCGGGCATCGAGAAACAGCCAGCCGACTGAAACCCGGGCACCGACTCAGGAACCCACGAACCGGCCGTACGTAGCGATCGCGAGCGCCAGCCCGAGACCGATCCCCGCGCCGATCACCAGCCCCGAACGGACGTTCCCCCCGAGGAGGCCGATCAGTAGCGCGATGGCGACGGGAAACCCCGCGATCACCGCGATCCGGAGCGCCCCGGCGGAACGTCCCTCGGCCGGTTCGGCGTTTCTCATGCGAGAAAGACGTGTCGGGGCCGGTCCGCAAGCACGTCACGGCCCCACTGGACGGTGTCGCGGAAGGCATCCGAGCGGAAGAATGCCATCGCGTCCTCCTTCGAGCGCCACTGGCTTGCGATGAACATGTCGTTCTCGTCGGCGACGTTGACCATCAGGTCGGTGTCGTGGTGGCCGTCCATCCCGTCGAGGAGGCCACCGACGGTATCGAATTTCTCGACGAACTCCTCCTGGTAGTCGGGCTTGACGGTGTAGAACATCCCCATCGTGCCGAAGCCGCTCTCCTCGCCCGCGCGGGCGACGATGCCGGGCAGGTCGGCCAGAAAGCCCCCGGCGGTGTCGGCGGCGTCGGCCGTCTCCCAGATGCTGACGATGGCCGATCGACCCCCACCCTCCGCCTGATAGGTCGCGGTCTTGACGTGGGTGTCGTAGCGGTCGAACCCCTCGGATAGCTCCTCGACGGCCGGGGCCAGTTCGTCGGGGTCGGCCTCGGAGTACAGCACCATCGCGTAGACGTCCTCGCCGTGGGGTTTGCCGGCGTAGATGTCGAGATCCGCGAGCTCGCCGCGGATGTCGTCGTCCGCGTTCTCGGCCTCGCCGGTTTCTGCCGGTTCGACGTCCGCGTCGGCGAACGCGCCCGCCGTCACCTCCTCGACGCCGGGAAGCTCTTCGAGGAACCCGCGTGCCGTGCTCGCGGCGCGTTCGGTCGCCCAGAGACTGACGATCACCGCCTTGCCTCGGTCCTCTCTCACCTCGGTCAGCACGTGGCTGTCGTAGTGCTCGAAGTTCCCGCGGAGCCCCTCGACATCCTCTCGCACCGTCTCGACGTCCGCATCCGACCGGAGGACGAGCCCGTGTGCCCCTTCGGGGGCGTCGGCGGTGACGCCGAGGCGGCCGAACTCCTCTGCGAGCTCGGTGTCGACGGTCCCTTCGTCTTCGCTCCCCTCGGCCCCGTCGAACGAGACCGACTCGCCGACGAGAAACGCCTCTAGTTGCGCGGGCGCGAACCGCCGTCCCGTATAGAAGCGCCCGAACTCGGCGTACTTCGAGGAGGAGGGGTCAAAGCGCATCTCGTAGAGCAGCTGCTTGATGTCGGTCATGTCGTCGGAAAAGAGGGTGACGCCCCACTCGTGGTCGTCGAGGCCGACGCTGCCGGAGATGATCTGGGTGACCTTGCCGGCGTAGTCGCGCCCGATATCGCCGTGGGAGGCCATGAGCTCCCGGCGCTCGTCGAAGGGCAGGTCGTACCAGTTGTACTCGGGGTCCCGGCGTTTCGACATCGGGTAGAAGCTGACGAACTCCGTATCAGGGAGTTCGGGATGCAGCCGCGAGTCCATGTAGCGCTGGAGGCCGGGGTCGGCCTCGGCCTCGGGGTCGAAGTAGTCCTCTGCGGCCTCGGTGTAGCCCGAGGCCTCCGTGATCGAGAGATAGGAACTCGTCCGGTCGGTGAACGCCGCGAGCGCACAGCCCTCGAACTCGCGTTCGGCGCGGTCGAGCTCTTCGAGCGTCTCTCGAAGGTGGAGTATCAGTAGATCGGCCTTGTGGCCCAGGACGCTGAAGACCGCCGTATCGCCCTTCTCGACGGCGGCGTGGTCTTCGAGGTACGCGATCCCCTCCTCGATTGCGGCCTCCCGGTCGCGTTCGGCGGCTCCGCGCCAGGCGTCCCAATCGACCCGCTGGAGGTCGTGCAGTACGTACAACCCCTCTTCCGTTCTCGGCGGTTCGCGTCGTTCCATATCGGGCGTTGGGAGGCGCGCGGGAAGGACTTTTCTACACGGGGTCGTCGGGGTCGTGGCGCTCGCGCACGCGCTCGACTTCGGCGGCGTAGGCCTCGCGGGTCTCGGGATCGCTGACGTGACCGAGGTTGTCGGGATCGACCGCCAGCGAGACCTTCGTCTCGCGGCCGGGTCCCGAAAAGCTCGGCAGGGCGCGTTCCTTCCGGAAGTCGCGTTTTCCGTCGGGCGTCGCGTACGTGAGGATGATGATGTTTTGCTCGTCGTCGGAGTAGGTCCGTTCGACCAGCCAGACACGAACGGGGTCGGCCATAGATGGAGAACGGTCAGCACTACAGATGTGGGTGTCGGAAACGAAACGCTTTCACCTCGCCCGTCTGAACTGTGGCCAATGCGAAAGAGTGGGCCGCCGAAGGGGGTTATCTCGTATCTCGTTCTCGAACTCCTCGACGAAAAGCCCCGCTATGGCTACGAGATCCTGAAAGAGATCACCGAGATCAGCGGTGGCCACTGGGAGCCCTCTTACGGCTCGGTCTATCCCATCCTGTATAAGTTCGAGGAAGAAGGGTGGGCCGAGCGGGTCGAACGCGAGGACGAACCCGATCGGAAGTACTTCGCGCTCACGGAGACGGGCGAGGGGAAACTCGAAAAAAAGCGCGAATCGACCGCCGAGACTGGCCGGGAGTTCGCCGACGTTATCCTGGGCTTTTATCACGTCTACGTCGCGCTCGCGACCGACGATCGGTTCTCGCTTCCGCCGGTTGAGAGGCAATGGCGGTTCGACGAGCAGTTCAGCGCGTGGATCGCCGAACAGGTAATTCGTCACTACGAGCGTGATTTCGGCGCGTTCGAACGGATCAGCGAGACTCCCGAGGAGTTCGCCGAGCGCTACGGCCTAGACGAGTAACCCCTGGCCAAACACCATGAGGAGCAGTCCGAACAGCATCGTCACCCCCACGGAGATCGTTACGGTCTTGGTCAGCTCGTAGCTGCCCCGGATCGGCAGACGCGAGACGACCGCCTCGGTGCTCGTTCGGAGGATGTGCCCGCCGTCGAGCGGGAAGGCCGGAATGCAGTTGAAAAAGCCGAGGTTGAGGTTGATCCAGCCGGTCCAAAACAGCAGGTTCGCGAGCAGGAAGACGCCGCCACCGAGCGGCGCGAGCGCCCCCTCAACGGCGTAGAACTCCGTGACGTGACCGGTAAAGCCCGCGAAATTGAAGGGCAAGCCGAGCCCGCCGATCCCCGCGATCGGCAACACCAGCGCACCCGCAATCGCGCCGACGAACGTCGCTGATCCCTCGCCGTCGAGGATCGAGAGGTAGGTCCCGGCGGGGTAAGGCTGGACGCCCAGGTCGTCGACGACTAGCCCGGTCACGCCGGGTTGGACCTGGATGCCGACCTGACCGTATCCCTCGGGGTGTTCGCCGAGTTCGACGCCATAGGTCTCGACCTCGCCGTCGACGACGGCCTCGATCTCGACCGTCTGGCCGGGCTCGGTGCCCTGCAGAACGGTGGTTAGTTCCCCGCCGTCGACGACGCGTTCGCCGTCGACCGCCGTTATCACCACCTGCTGACCGGCGGGCATACCGGCCTCGCTCGCGGGACTGTCCTCGACGACCGTCGAGAGGGCGCCCGCGGCGAACGTTCGCTCCTGGCCCGCGGCGGTCTCGACGGTCGCGGTCGGTCGGTCGGCGAGCGCCTCGCGGAACCCGGATTCGGTGGTCACCGGCTGGCCGTTCACCGAGGCGATCCGGTCGCCGGCCGCGAGCCCGCTGGGACCGCTCTCGACGGCCTCGACGACGCTCACTTCCCGGTCGACGGTCACCTCCCGCTCGCCGTCGAGGGTCAGCGTCGCCTCGCCGTCGGTCCCGGCGAGCGCGTCGTCGAGTTCGCCGTCGTCCGCGACCGGCTGGCTCCCGACGGCGGTGATGCGATCGCCCTGGCCGATGCCCGCGTCGTCGGCCGGCGATCCCGCGAAGGTCCCCCCGACGGCGACGCCGGGCGCGACCGCGATCGACCCGGCGACGGGCCCGAACAGCAGCGCGAAGGCGATGATCGTCACGAGGAAGTTCGCCGTGACGCCGGCGGCGAACATCCGCGTTCTGCCCCCGCGGTCGGCCTTCTCCTGGCTCTCGTGGTTCGGCTCGACGAACGCGCCCATCGGGACGATCGCGAGCAGCGCGACCCCCATCGACTCGATGTCGATGTCCTCGACCCGACAGAGAAGCCCGTGGGCGCCCTCGTGGACGACCAGCGCGACCAGCAGCCCAAAGACGATCTCGGGAGCCACTGAGAGGGGAAGGAAGTCGTTGACGCCGGGGATCACGACGACGTTGCGAGGCTCGGTGACGACGCTGGCGGTCGTTTCGGGCGTATAGAGCGCCTGAACGGCCGCAAAGAGGACGAACGCGAACGACAGCGCCATGACCACGAGCGCGATCCCGACGCCGACGTTGCCAAACGCCCGCCAAAAGCGCTTCGGGCGCGCGAGTCGATCCAACAGCACACGGCCGCGTTTCGTATGGAGGGTGATGATCGGGCCCTGCGTCCCGACGTACTCGGGCAACAGCCCTCGGTTGCGAAGCGAGAGCAAGATCGCCCAGTAGAGCGCGAGACCCACGAGGACCCACGTGAGCGTACTCATTGTCCCCTTTCGGCGGCCGGCGCTCAAATGGGTTTGGTTCCGCTACTGGAACTGCTTGAGGACGTCCAGATCCCGATCGGTCCGGGCGAACTCGGCGGTGCGTCGCTGTGCCGTACAGCCGTCACACGCGAACTGGTCGGTGTGGGCCGGGAGCTCCTTTGGCTTTCGTTCCCACGATTTCCCGCAGTCGGGACACAACAGTCGAACGAACGTCTCGTTCATGCCTGTGAGACAATAGCACGAAAGAAAAGTGTTGTCCCGATTATCGCTCGCGGCGGAGTCGCGCGAGGACGAACTCCCGGTCGAGCTTCCCGAGGAACTGGCCCAGTTTGGGCCCCTGTTCCTGATCGAAAAACAGGCGATACCCCGTCGCGAAGAAGTCACCGACCGGGACGTCGTTTCGCTTGGCGGTCTCGTAGATCTCGCCCTGGATCTCCTCGGGGGTGTGGCCCGTCTCGATGAAGTCGGCGAGTTCCGAGAGCGCCCGCTCGGTGTTCTCGTCGACCGCGACCGCGGGCAGCTCCGCTCGCTTGAGGTCGTAGTCGTACTCGTTTCCGGTCTGGCGCGCCCAGTTTCGCGCCAGTTCGACGCGTGCGAGGGCGTTCTCGATGGACTCTCCCGAAGCGTCTTCAGGGATGTGTCCCTCCCGGCGGGCGATCTCCTCGCGGAGCTCGGGGTCGTCGGTCATGCCCAACACGGCGGCGAAAGTGTAGGGAAGCCGGATCCGGTCCGTGTCGGCGTCTTCGACACAGAACGGGTAGATCCGCTCGGCTCGCTGTCGCTCGCGCTCGTCGGCCTCCTCCTCCCCGAAGTAGATCCGCTCTACCCTATCGAACTCGTCGACGAGGAGGTCGATCCGCCCGACGTTGAAGTCCCGCGCACGGCTCGGGTCCTTCGCGAAGAAGTACCTGAGGACTTCTGGTTCGACCAGGTCGAGGACCTCCGAGACGAGCATGACGTTGCCCGCGGAGGACGAAAAGGCCTCGCCGTCGAGGGTGAACCACTCGTAGACCATCGGCACCGGTGGCTCGAAGTCGAAGACGTTTCGGGCGATGTCCTGCCCGCTCGGCCAAGAGCCCTCGGCGTGGTCCTTACCGAAGGGCTCGAAATCTACCCCGAGCGCCCGCCACTGGGCGACCCACTCGAAGCGCCACGGGAGCTTGCCGTCGCGCAGGCTCGCGGTCCCTTCGTGACCACAGCCGTCGATGACCTGCTCGCCGGCCTCGACGTCGACACACTCGTACTCGACCGTCCCCGATTCGAGGTCGACACCGGTGATCCGGTCGGTCAGGTGCCCGCAGTTCTCGCATTCGGCGAGAAACGGGATATACGAGTCGTCGACGCCGTCCTGGTACTCGCCGAGCACCTCGCGGGCGCGCTCGCGGCGTTCGAGGAGGGTTCGCGTACTGCCCTCGAACTCGCCGTCGGCGTACATCGCGGTGTTCGACACGACGTCGATAGGGACTCCGAGCAGCTCGGCGCTGCGCCCGATCAGCGTCGAGAAGTGCGCGCCATACGACTCACAGCAGCCGAAGGGGTCCGGGATCGCGGTATACGGTTTGCCCAGATTGCGTCCGAGCGCGCCGGCGTCGACCTCGCCGAGATCGACGATGTTCCCTTCCAGATCCGCCAACTTTCGGGGGAGCCCTCTGAGGCGGTCCTTGTCGTCGGCAGTGAATACCTGTCGGACCTCGTGGCCCCGCTCGCGAAGGACTTCCGCGACGAAATACCCGCGCATGATCTCGTTGACGTTGCCGATGTGAGGCACACCGGAGGGGGAGATCCCGCCCTTGATGACGATCGGCTCGTCGGGCTCCCGAGCTTCGACCTCGTCGGCCATTTCGTCGGCCCAGAAGACGAAGCCGCGATCTCCGTTCTCTCCCTTACCGTCCTCACCGTCGTCGTGAAGCGTGTAGGGATCGGCGTCCGGGGCGTCCTCAGCGCTCATCCTCGGCCCAGTAGGTCGGCTCGTCGCCCACTCCTTCCGGAACGACGTCGGTCCCCTCGTGGTCGCCGTAGCGAACGGCCGAGGCGATCCGCTCGGGTTCGGTGCCGTCGAGGACGATCGTGCGCATCCCCGAGCGCTCGATGATCTTCGCCGCGAGCAGGTCGACGGGTGCGGACGAGCCCGCGCTCATCTCGATGTCCGCGATCGTGTCGACCAGTTCGGTGGCAGTAATCTCCTCGAAGCGCTCGGCATCGGGGTCCTCGTTCGGGTCGGCGCTGAACACGCCCGGGACGCTCGTCGCGTACACCAGCAAGTCGGCGTTCGTGTATTCGGCGAGGGCGGCGCTGACGGCGTCGGTGGTCTGGGCCGGCGCGACCCCACCCATCACACAGACGTCGCCGTCCCGCAGGACCTCGCCCGCCTGTTCGTAGTCCTTGACCGGTGCGGGGACGACTGCCTCGCCCAGCGCCGCGATCAACAGTCTGGCGTTGAGCCGGGTGACGTCGATCCCCAACTGATCGAGTTCGATCTCGTTGGCTCCGAGGTTCCGGGCGGTGGAGATGTACTCGCGTGCGACCCCGCCGCCACCGACGACCGTTCCGATCGAACAGCCCTCATCGGCGAGTTCTCGGATAACGTCGGCGTGGTCCTCGACCCGGTTCGCGCCGAGGTCCGGTGCGAGGACGCTGCCGCCGATAGAGACGACCACGTTCATGCTTGCACCCGGGTAGCCCCGTCCCCGGCTTAAGGATTGTCAACTCCCGGTCGGCGACACGTACAAGGCCGAACCCCACTTTTTCGAGGTATGCACGTCCTCGGGATCGTCGGCACCGCCGACGTGGAAACGACGCGACTCGTCGAAACGCTTACCGACCGTCTCGCCGACCGCGGCCGCGTCGCCACGATCGCCAGCACCCGCTCGGAGATGAGCAAGGCGACGGGCCCCACCTACCGCGAATCCGGGGCCACGAGTAGCTACGAACTGTCCGAGGACGGTTGGACCGGCGCCGGCGAGAACCGAACCCTCGCCGAGACGCTCGATGACCTCGCGCCGACCCACGAGTACGCCCTCGTCGAGGGGTTTCCCGAGGCGGCGATTCCGCAGGTCGTGCTGGGTGACGCCGAGTACGCCGGCGAGGCGATCGCGATGGGTGACCGCGGGGACGCTATCGATCCCGAGGGTGCCATCGACGCCCTCGAAGCGTCCGAACCGTACGTCACCCTCGAGTCACTAGTTCGGCGCGCGAAGGGTTCTCCACGGGCCGACCGTGCGGGTGCGATCGCGACGTTCACTGGGAGGGTACGGAAGAAGGACTCGGCCGACGACGCACCCACCGAGTTCCTGGAGTTCGAGACCTACGAAGGGGTTGCACAACAGCGCTTCACGACGATCCGCGAGGAACTCGAAGCGCGCGAGGGCATCTACGAGGTCCTGATGCACCACCGGACGGGCGTGATCGAGGCGGGCGCGGACATCGTTTTCGTGGTCGTGCTCGCGGGCCACCGCAAGGAGGCGTTTCGGGCGGTCGAGGACGGAATCGACCGGCTCAAGGACGAGGTCCCGATCTTCAAAAAGGAAGTGACGGCCGACGAGGAGTTCTGGGTCCACACCCGCGTTTGAGGCGAACACACTCGGAACTGAACGAAACGTGCCTGCTATCGGGTAGGAAACGACAGGTATGTATGCGAGTAACCCGTAGTTAGATATAAGCGAAGGAGAACGTCGGATAAACCGTCTACGGCTCGTTTGAAGCGTTTTGAAACGTTGCTTTCACTATAATTTTTCTAGAAGTAGTAGGAAATCTCGACAAACATCCTGCCCTTATAACATTATCACCAGGTTAAGGGACGGACGAGAAAGGCGATGAGCACCACTACCCAGCCCTCCATGACCCAGGAATCGAAGGAAGCGCGACTTAAACAGTACCTTAATAGCCGCGCAGCCGACGGCGAACTCTACTTCAAGAGCAAGTTCATCGCCGACGACGTCGGCCTCTCCGCGAAAGAGATCGGCGCGCTGATGGTCAAACTCAGCGACTCCGCCGAGGACCTAGAGATCGAGAAGTGGTCCTATACGAGTGCGACGACCTGGCGCGTCAGTCCGGTCTGAGCGAAGCGGGCGTCCGTCGAACCCTTATATTTCTCGAGGCCGAACGCGGAGTGATGAGTGAGCCCCAGACGGGCCCGCCGGTCTCGCGAATCGAGAGGGTTTTCGAGGTCTATGAGACCGACGCGGACGATGGCGCCCTCCGATACTACGGGACGCCACGGACATCCGGCCAAACCGTACTCGAAGAGCTCTGGCCGGCGTTTCGCGAGCGTGGTTACGAGGTCCGCCTGACCCGCGAGTACGGCGAGTGGGTGCTGGTCGCCGAGCCGATCGAGATCGGAATCGACGGCGTCCCGTGGACGAACGTCGTCCTGTTCGCCGCCACGGTCGTCTCGACGCTGTTTGCGGGGTCGCTGTGGTACCACCTCGATCCCTTCTCCTCGGAAGTCCTCCGGGCGTGGCCCTTTACCCTGGCGATCATGGGCGTCCTCGGCGTCCACGAATTCGGCCACTATGTGTTGAGCCGGTACCACCGGGTGAACGCTTCGCTGCCGTATTTCATCCCGATTCCGACCCTCATCGGGACGATGGGAGCGGTCATCAAGATGAAAGGGCAGATCCCGAGCCGAAAGGCGCTGTTCGACATCGGGGTCGCGGGTCCGCTTGCCGGGCTGATAGCCACGATCGTCGTCACCGTCGTCGGGTTGCATCTCCCGCCGGTGACCGCGCCCGCCGGTCTGCTCGGGGATCCCAACGCCGTCCAAATCGAACTTGGCTACCCGCCGTTGCTCGAAGGGCTGGCGTGGCTCGTCGACCAGCCCCTTCGCTACGACGACCCCGCGACCTCCGTCAACCCGGTCGTGATCGGGGGCTGGGTGGGGATGTTCGTCACCTTCCTGAACATGATCCCGGTCGGGCAGCTCGACGGCGGGCATATCCTGCGAGCGATCCTCGGCGAGGAGCAGGATCGGGTCGCCGCCTTCGTTCCCGCGATCCTCTTTTCGCTTGCGGCCTACCTCTACTACGTCCGGGAGATCCCCGGCGACACCGCGTTCATCTGGGTGTTCTGGGGCGTCCTCGCGCTCGTGTTCTCCTTCGTGGGCTCTGCGACACCGATCGACGACCGGAAGCTCGGGACCGGCCGGATCGCGATCGGCGTGCTCGCGATCGTCCTCGGGCTGCTGTGTTTCACGCCGGTACCGATCCAGGTTATCGGCTGACTCAGCCGTGGGTGTACCCCCGGTCTGCGAGCGCGTTGCCGTCCATCTCGACGCCCCCCTCGGTTACCTCCCCAATGACCGTGATCGGCGTCGGCGAGCTCCCTTCGACCGTCGAAACCGCGGTCTTCGGGAGCGTGAACACGAGTTCGAAGTCCTCGCCGAAGAACACGCCCCGCTCGAAGGGGTCCTCGACCACCTCCCGTAGCGCTCCGGCAACCGGAACCACACCGCTCTCGATCGCAAAGCCACAGTCGCTCGCCTCGGCGAGTTGATGCAGCGAGCGGGCCAACCCGTCGCTCGAATCCATCATCGAACTCGCGTGGGACGCGAGCGCGCGCCCGGCGCCGACCCGGGGCTCGAACCGGAACAGGTCGTTCGCCCGGGTGTACTCACCGTCGTGAAACAGTTCGAGGGCTGCGGCGCTGCGTCCGAGCGACCCGGTGACACAGACCGCCTCGCCGGGTCGCGCCCCCGAACGGTAGACGGGATCGGCGGCCCGGCCGACGACCGTCGTCGCGACGGTGAACTCCTCGTGGGTGTCGAGATCGCCGCCGACGTACGCTCCGTCGACGGCCTCGCAGACCTCGCTCGCGCCCGCGACGAACTTCCGGAGCTGTTCGTCCTCGAAGGCGGGGGCGGCGTAGACCGCGACCGCCGCCGTGGCCGCCCCGCCCATCGCCGCGACGTCCGACAGCGAGGCCCCGACGGCCCGCCACCCGGCGGTGTAGCGCGTCGTCCCCTCGGGGAAGTCGGTCGTCTCGTGAAGCATGTCCGTTGTGACCAGCAGGTCCTCGACGACGGCGGCGTCGTCGCCGGCGTGTGAAAGCGCCCCCGAGAGCATCCGGAGGGCGGCCCGTTCGTCCATACCAGACCATCCGCCGAGAAACGCAAAAACGGCCCGGTCGAATCGTGACAACGATGCTTTTAAACACGCCAGCGCCGAACTTCGGGCAATGACGACGCTCTACGACGTTCCGGCCGACGAGCTGATCGAGGCGCTCTCGGAGCGCCTGGCCGACCGACTCGAGGCGCCCGACTGGGCAGCCTACGTCAAGACCGGCGCGAGCCGCGAACTCCCGCCCGAGCGCGAGGACTTCTGGACGGTCCGTGCGGCGAGCCTGCTGCGACGCGTCGCCATCGACGGTCCCGTCGGCGTCGAGCGCCTCGCGACCCACTACGGGAGCGCAAAGCGCGGCTCGAACCGATATACGGTCGCCCCGCCGAAACAGACCGACGGCAGCGACAACCTCATCCGGACGATCCTCCAGCAGCTCGAAGAAGAAGACCTCGTCACCCAGCAGGGCGACGCGGGCCGCGTGCTGAGCGCCGATGGCCGCAGCCTGCTCGACGAGACCGCCGGCGAGGTGCTCGCCGAGATCACAGCGGAGCGTCCCGAACTCGAACGCTACGCCTGATCGCTCCGTAATCGTTTTGTCGCCCGCGTCGGAACGACTACTCATGAGCGATAGCCCCGACGACGAGCGACTGGAGGAGCTCAGACAGAAGAAACTCGAACAGCTACAGGACCAACAACAGGGCGGCGGGGAAGCCGAGGAGGCCCAGCAACAGGCCCAACAGCAGGCCGACGCCCAGAAGAAGGCAATGTTGCGCCAGCACCTCACCGACGGCGCGCGAAAGCGGCTCAACTCCGTGCGCATGAGCAAGCCCGACTTCGCCGACCAGGTCGAGCGCCAGGTGCTCGCGCTCGCCCAGAGCGGGCGCATCCAGGGCAAGATCGACGAGGAGAAGATGAAGGCGCTGCTCCAGGAACTCACGCCGGATCAGCAGAGCTTCGACATCAAGCGGCGCTGAGGCCGGCATGGACCTCGGGTTGCTGTACAGCGCCGGCAAGGACTCCTCGCTTGCGGCGCTGGCACTCGATCCCTTCTACACCGTCACCCTCGTCACGGCGACCTTCGGGATCACAGACGACTGGGAACACGCCCGGAAGGCGGCCGAAACCGCCGACTTCGACTTTCGGACCCTCGATCTCGATCCGGCCGTCGCGGAGGCGGCCGTCGACCGGATGATCGCGGACGGCTTTCCACGGAACGCCATCCAGCAGGTCCACACGCACGCCCTGGAGCGGCTCGCTGCGGGGGACTTCGACGCGATCGGGGACGGGACCCGCCGGGACGACCGGGTGCCGGCGGTCTCGCGGGCACAGGCCCAGAGCCTAGAGGACCGCCACGGCATCGACTACGTCGCACCCCTCACGGGGTTCGGCCGCGGGGCGATCGACCGGCTCGTCGACGCTCGCCTCGTCGTCGAGTCCGGTCCTAGCGAGGCGATCACTCGGGCCGACTACGAGGCTGAACTCCGCGCGCTGCTCGCAAAACGCGAGGGACGGGCGGCCGTCGAGGAGGTCTTTCCGGACCACGAACAGAGCTACGTCACCGGCTTTCGATAACGAACCGTTCATGGCGGCCAGCGGCGACCCGCCCGTATGGACCTCGGATTACTCGCAAGCGTTCTTGCCGCCCTCCTCTGGGGCGGGTATCTCGTCGCGCTCAAGCGGTACTTCTCGTCGTACTCGGCGAGCGTCATCATCGTCGTGGTCCACGCGGTCGCCATCGCGGTGTACGCACCGGTCGCACTCGTGCGCGTTCCTCCGGGGTCGATCGGGGCGCTCGCCGCCGGCGCGCCGGGACTGGCGGTCGTCGTCGTCGCCAACGCGCTGGCGTTCATGGCGTTCATCCGGGCGATCGGGACCGGCGAGATCTCCTACGTCGCGCCGATCAGCAAGATCGTCCCCGTGTTCGTCCTGCCCATCGAGGTCGTCTTCCTCGGGGCGTATCTCACGCCGCTCCAGATCGTGGGGGTCGTGCTGGCGACAGTCGCGGTCTACGTCGCGAACTTCACCGGCGGCTCGCTGCTCGATCCGATCCGCCACGCGCTTGGCTCGCCGGCCGCCGGATTCGCGCTGCTCAGCGCGGCGCTGTACGCCGTCGGCGACGTGGGTCGGCGGGTCACGCTCCAGGAACTCGCGCTGCCCCCGGAACTGCTCGTGATCGGTCTCCTGAGCGGGATGGCGCTGGTCCTCTCGCCACACGCCGCCCGGACCTGGGACAGGGTCGGCGACGACTGGCCGGCGTTCCTCGCGGCCGGCACGCTGGTCGCGGCTGCGGAACACCTCACCGCACTCGCGTTCTCACTCGTGCCCGCGAGCATCGCCTCGCCGATCATCAACACGCAGGCGATCGTCGCCGTCGTCATCGGGGGACTGTTCCTCGGGGAGACGGCGTTTCGCACGCGGCTGGTCGCCGCGGTGCTTGCGGTCTTCGGGGTGGGCCTGATCGCGCTGTGAACCGCGAGTGAGAGGATTGAAGCGCCCCTCCCCCGAACCCACGTCCATGTACGAGCGGATCAAGGGCTTTCGGGACTTCTACCCCGAGGAGATGCGGTCGCGGCGGGCCGTGATCGACGGACTGGAGGAGGCCGCCCGGCGCTATGGGTTTCGGGAGATCGGGACGCCCGCCCTGGAACGGACGGAGATGTACGTCGAGAAGAGCGGCGAAGAGATCACCGACGAACTCTATCACTTCACCGATCAGGGCGGCCGGGAGGTGGCGATGACGCCCGAACTCACCCCGACGGTCGCACGGATGGTCGTCGCCAAACAACAGGAGCTCTCGAAGCCGATCAAGTGGTTCTCGACCAGACCGTTCTGGCGCTACGAGCAGGTCCAGCAGGGCCGCTTTCGCGAGTTCTACCAGACCAACGTCGACGTCTTCGGGTCCTCGGAGCCCGAAGCCGACGCCGAGGTCCTCGCGTACTGTGCGGACGCGCTAACCGGACTGGGGCTCACGGGCGAGGACTTCGAGTTTCGCGTCTCGCACCGCGATATCCTCGGGGGGCTTCTCGACGCGGTCGGCGACGAGGTCGACACCCGCGAGGCGATCCGCGCGGTCGATAAGCGCGAGAAGATCGAGGACGGCGAGTACTACGGCCTGCTGACCGACGCGGGATTGACCGGCTCGCAGGCCGAGCAGTTCGATTCGCTGCTCTCGACGGACGACCTCGGAGAACTGGTCGAGTTCGCGGGCACCGACCGGGTCCAGTCGGCAGTCGAAAACCTCGAAAACGTCCTCGCGGCGGCCGAGGACTTCGGCGCGCGCGAACACTGTACCATCTCGCTCGAAACCGCCCGCGGGCTCGATTACTACACGGGCGTGGTCTTCGAGTGTTTCGACTCCGCGGGTGAGGTCAGCAGGTCGGTCTTCGGCGGCGGGCGCTACGACGACCTGATTGAGGGCTTTGGCGGCCAGCCGACCCCCGCAGTAGGGTTCGCCGTCGGCCACGAGACGCTCTCGCTTCTTCTCGAACGGGCCGAGGCCCGGTCCGCCGGAACGTTCGGCACCGATTACTATGTCCTCTCGGTGGGCGAGACCCGACCTGTGGCCGCCCGTATCGCCCGCGAGTTGCGCGAGCGGGGCCACCGCGTCGAAACCGATCTGGCCGACCGGAGTTTCGGCGCACAGATGAACTACGCCGATTCGATCGGTGCCGAGACGGTCGTGATCGTCGGCGAGCGCGACCTGGAATCGGGCGAGGTCACCGTCAAGGACATGTACTCAGGGGACCAGACGACGACGCCCGTCGAGTCGTTCCCCGGCGAATCCGAGCGACCGACCTACGACGACCTCGCGTAACCCGTCTATCGCTCCGTCGCGGCCCGGACCGCCTCAAGGATCGTCCCGTGGACGCGGCCGTTCGAGACGACGAGTCCCGTACTGTCGTGGCGCCAGCGCTCGCCCTCGACGTCCGTCGCCTCGCCGCCAGCGTTCCGCAGGAGGTGAACGCCCGCGACGGTATCCCACGGGTTCGGGCGGACGTCGCTCAGCGCCCCGTCGAGACCGCCGTCGGCCACGAGCGAGAGGGTGGCCTGCGCACAGCCCAAGCGACGCACGTCGCCGAAGCGCTCGACGACCGCCCGGACGACGCGGGCGAACACCTCGCGCTGGTCGAAGTCCCACCACAGCGTCGGCGCGACCGTACAGGCCTCGGGATCGGTCCGGTCGCTTACCTGCACTGGATCGCCGTTCAGCCGCGTCTCCTCGTCGTCGGCCACGTAGTAGTCCCCGATGGCGGGCATCGCGTTGGTCGCGGCGACGGGTTCGCCGTCGATCACGGCGGCGACGCTGGTCGCCCAGATCGGGACGTCCCGAACGAAGTTGCTCGTCCCGTCGATTGGGTCGATCACCCACGCGGGACCCGCCTCGGGGACCTCCTTGAGCGCGTCCTCTTCCTCGCCGACGATAGCGTCGTCGGGAAATTCCTCGCGGATGACCTCGATCACCCGGTTCTGGGCGTCGCGGTCCGCCTGCGTCACGACGTCGGTCTTGCCCTCTTTGGTCTCGACGGCGATGCCGGTCCGGAACTCGGCCATCGCGAGGTCGCTCCCGGCGCGGGCGGCCCGTTCTGCGACCGCGGCCCGTCTCGTCAGGTCGTCCATGGGCATACGCGACCGCCGAGTCACATAAGGGTGGGAGTCGGGGCTACCGATACCGGTTCAACCGACGTTTGAGGCGCTTTGCCGCCTCGCCAGCGGCGCTCGCGAAGTTCTCGCCGCCCTCCGGACCGCCGACGCCCGCGAAGATGATTCCCCGCGAGGAGTTGATCAGCCCGACTCCGCCGGCGAGCCCGAACTCGACGGCGGCTTCTGCGTCCCCACCCTGCGAGCCGACGCCGGGCACCAGAAAGGGGAGGTCGGGGACCTGCTCGCGCAGCGATTCGAGCTCCTCGGGCGCGGTCGCACCGACCACCAAGCCGACGTTCCCGTTCGTATTCCAGAGGTCCGCAAGGGCGGCGACCCGCTCGTAGACGGCCTCGCCGGAGGCGAGTTCGAGGTCCTGCAGGTCCGCACCACCGGGATTGGAGGTCCGACAGAGCACGAACACGCCCGTTTCGGGCTTCGAGAGGAACGGTTCGAGCGAATCGCGTCCCATGTAGGGATTGACGGTGATGGCGTCGGCCCGATCGAGCAGCTTCGCGTACTGGCGGGCGGTGTTTCCGATGTCGGCGCGCTTGGCGTCCAGAACGACGGGAACGTCCTTCCCGTGGGCGTAGGCCATCGTCTCGACGAGCGCGCGCCAGCCGTCGGGGTCCTCGTAGAAGGCGGCGTTTGGTTTGTAGGCGGCGGCGTGTTCGTGGGTCGCGTCGATGATCCGGCGGTTGAACGCCCACCGCGGGAGGTCGTATTCGGCCATGTGATCGGGAAGCCGGTCGGGGTCGGGATCGAGACCGACACAGAGGACCGAGTCGCGCTCCCGGATGCGCTCGTCGAGACGCTCGAAGAACTGCATATACTCACCTCGGCGAGCGGGAACTACAACGTTCCCGTTCGGATACGCTCAAATGCCGGGGCCACTAAAGGGAGGTATGGCACTCAGAGCGGTCGTGTTCGATCTCGATTACACCCTCGCGGTGGTTTCACGCGACCGGTCGACCCTGCTTGCGGAGGCCTCCGAGACCGTTGGCGTGCCGACGGTCTCCCGGGAGACCTACGGCGAGGCCCATCAGCGCGCCCACGCCCACGAGACGCGGGGACCGATCTTCGCGGACTTGCTCGAAGAGGGCGACGGCGAGGCGCTCGCGGAGGCCTACCGGAACGCGATCGCGGCGAACCTCGAACCCATCGGGGGCGCCGAGTCCCTGGTCCGAACCCTAGAGGAGCGCTACGCCGTCGGCCTGCTGACCAACGGGCCGGTCGTCGCCCAGCGCGACAAACTGCGCACGCTCGGCTGGGAGGGACTGTTCGATGCGGCGGTCATCACCGGCGAACTGAAGCGGGGCAAACCCCACCCGGAGGCGTTCGAGGCGATCCTGGGCGCGCTCGAGGTCAGCCCCGAGGAGGCGGTCTACGTCGGCGACAGCGTCGAGACGGACATCGCGGGCGCGGCCGGAATCGGGATGGCCGTCGTCCAGGTGCTGTATCCGGGCGGTCCCGATCCCGACCCGCGAGCGAACGCCCACGTCGAACGCGAGACGATCGTAGAGGACCTGCCCGATCTGATCACTCAGTTCGACTGAGCCGCGCTCTCGATCACGGCGACTGCACGTTTCACCGCCGCACCGTCCTCGACGAACACGAGCGTTTTCGGGGGGTGGGTCGCTTTCGGGCGCACCCGCAGTGTTGCGGATTCGGCCGCGGTGAGGGCGGCTTCGTGGCCCGCGTCGAACTCGAGGTGTACCCGGTCGGGATGGACGTAGACGCCCGCCAGACGCTCGCCGTCGGCCGCGACCGCGTAGGCGAACGCGCCGTTTGCGGTCGGTTCGACGTCGGGGTTGGCTTCCGTCACCGAGAGTGTATCGAGGGACCCGTCGGTCCGGCCGTCGATCTCGCTTGCGAGCAACTGGGCGATCCGTCGTCCGTCCGCGAGGTGCTCCTCGACCATGGGGACGCTACCCGCGCCGCGGAGTTAGCCCTCCCGGTTCAGCGTTCCGCGGACCGCCGACAGTTCCCCGCTCACGTCGATCCCTTCCCGGCGCGCGAAGACGACTGCTGCCACCTCGATGGAGATCCCGATTTCCCGCTGGAGTTCGTTGATCCGGCCGACGGCGGTCCGTTTGTCGATCCCGTCCGCGACGACCCGTTCGAGGACGCGTTCGAAGGGCGAGCGCTGTGCGAGGAGGTCCTCTGCGGGCGAGAAGTCCTCGGGGATCCCGACCGAGTCGACCGGAAAGGTCGCTTCGATGCCGGCCTCGGTCCGTTCGAGGAGTCCCTCGCCGACGGCCACGTCGATCAGGCGTTTTGCCTGATCCGGCGAGAACCAGTCCCGATCCAGCGAGAGCGCCACGACGAACCGACTCTCCTCCATCGAGCGCGTGCCCGCTTCCCGGAACGGCGCGGCAACGGCGACCCGCAGACTCATGTCCAGAGAGTGCTCGCGGCGGAACCCTAAACGGTTCGGATGCGATCCCTTTTAGTAGCCACCGGCGCTCCTCCCAGGTATGAACGATCACGGCCGTTCGACGCGCAAGCGAACCGGCGGGCGACTGCGCCCGATGGCAAAGCGAAAGAAACACCAGCTCGGGCGCGGGCCGACCGAGACCCAAGTGGGTGAACAGAAGTTCAAGACCGTCGATGCCCGCGGGAACACCCGGAAGGTCAGGGCGATCGCGACGGACGTCGCGAGCGTTTCGGTCGGCGGCGAGGTCACGAGCGCGGAGATCCAGGACGTCGTCGAGAACCCCGCAAATCCCAACTACGTCCGTCGGAACATCATCACGAAGGGTGCGCTCATCGAGACGAGCGAGGGGCGTGCCCGCGTCACCTCCCGACCCGGTCAGGACGGGCAGGTCAACGCCGTCCTCGAGGAGTAGTCGACCGCAGTACGTTTCTCCGCCGACCTATCGGGACCGACTACGGCCGTGGCGCGGCCTTCTGGAGCGCCGTCTCGGCGATGTTGCCCCCGTAGTCGGCGGTTCGTGAGAGCGAATCGATGACGAGCCCGAGAAACTGCGCCTGATGGGCGTCGTCGAGGTTCCTGATGCGTTCGTCGGCGTTTCTGGTGTGTTCGTCGATCGCCTCGACGTCCTCGCGGGCCTGGTTCGCAAGCCGGGTCGCCCGCGAACTGTCCTCCTCCAGGAAGGCGTCCATCGACCGCTCGACGACCGCAATCGCGTCCTCGTGGAGCGCGTCGAGTCCCGCCCCGACGTCCTCGGGGACCGTCCCGAGGTCGAGCGCGATGGTGGCGATCTTCGCGGAGTGATCGGCGATCCGTTCTAGTTGGCGCGCGCTCGAGTGATAGTCGAAACACGCCTCGCGACCGAGCCCGATCTCGGCTGCGGCGCCGGGGTTTCGCAGCGTGGAACGGAAAACCCGTGAGACCATGAACCACAGCCGGTCGACGTCGTCGTCGCGCTCGATGACGTCCGCGGCCAGGTCGTCGTCGTCCTCGATCAGCGCGCGTACCGCGTCCGCGAGCATCGTGGTCGCGATCAGGCGCATCCGTGTGACCGCGTTGTGAACCGAGAGCTGGCCCGAATCCAGCAGGTCCTGGAGGACGACGTGTTCGCCCGTCTCCTCGACGACCTCCAGTCCCACGAGCCCTTGTGTGGCATCCCGGACGCTGCGGCGCTGTTCGGCGGTGACCTGTCCCGTCTCGAGGCGGATGACGTCGAAGCCGCTGACGTACATCGTCACGACCGCCCGCGTGAGGTCCCGTCCGTGGAGATCGCCGATGTCGAGGGTCCCCTCGACGACCTCGTCGTCCCCGCGTGGCGAGAGCAACAACGAATCGCCATCCGGGTAGAAGGCGACTTCCGTGCCGGCCTCGACGCCGCTGTCGGTCGCCCACTCCTTGGGGATCGAGACGGTGAAAGTCGACCCGCCGGTCACCTGCACCTTCCTGGTGTCCATATCCTCTCGTCTCCATCGAGGAAGGTAAATCTGGCTATGAATATATAGCTCGTGTCGGTGGACGCCAATAACGCTAATCGGGCGGGACCGGTGGGGTCGCCTAGCGGGTCTCTCACCGTCGGGTCGACGACTGGATGGGGAACCGACCGCCGAAGTCCCGCCAGCCCGCCCTCGGTATTTAGCAATATATAGTAGTAATAGTAGGATATTTAGTGTGGAGACGGCCAGAGACGGATGATGTCGAGAGACTCATCGGGGTGGGCGCCCCGCTCCGTATCCAGGCGCGATTTCTTGGCCGCGACCGGGGTGACGGGCGCGATCGGTCTCGCCGGCTGTACGCGGGCGGCCAGTAGCGAACCGAAGGAAGTGAACATCGCCGGAAGCAGCACCGTCTTTCCCATCGCGGAGGCGGTCGCCTCGGACTTCGTCCAAGAGAACCCGGACATCAACGTCTCTGTCAGCCAGACCGGCAGCGGCGGGGGGTTCTCGAACTTCTTCTGTCCGGGGATGACCGATCTGAACAACGCCAGCCGATCCATCGCCGAGGACGAACAGACCCAGTGTAGCGACAACGGGATCGAGCCGATCGAATTCACCGTCGGGACGGACGCGCTGACGGTCGTCGTCAACCCCGAGGCCGACTGGGTCGACTGCGTGACGATCGACGAGCTCAGACAGATCTGGCAGACGGGCGGGGCCGAGCGCTGGAGCGACGTTCGAGAAGACTGGCCCGACGAGCCCTTCGAGTTCTACGGGGCGGCGACGGTCAGCGGCACATTCGATTACTTCCGCGAGACCGTCATCGGCGAGGACGCCAACCACCGCAACGATTACTCGGCGACCGAGAAAGACCGGACCATCGTCCGAGGTGTCCGGGGATCGCCCTACGCGATCGGCTATTTCGGGTTCGCCTACTACAGCGAGAATCCCGATTCTATCAAGGCACTGGCCATCGACGACGGCGACGGGACCTGCGTAGAACCCTCGCTCGAGACGGCGAAATCAGGCAGATATCAGCCCCTCTCGCGGTCACTCTTTACCTACGCCGCAAAGGAGGCGCTCGCGGATCCGGCCGTCGAGAAGTTCGTCCGGTACTTCATCGAGAAGTCGGCGACCGATCTCGTCTCGGAGGTCGGCTACGTCCCGATCACCGAGGAGGAAAAGCAAGCGAATCTCGACCGCCTGGATGCGGCCCTGGAGGAGGTCGCATGATCCGATCGGACGTCGGGGCGTGTCGAACGAGGGCGTTCCCGACGGGGGGTGAGCGCCGATGAGCGACGCCACGGCCCCGGATCTCTCGCGGCGGAGCGGACAGAACACCCGCGAATTCGTCTATCGGGCGGTCTTTTTCACCTGTGCATTGCTGTCGATCCTCACGACGGCCGCCATCGTCGTGACACTTCTTGGGGACGCGATCACGTTCTTCGCGGAGGTCTCCCCGATCGCCTTTTTGACCGGAACGACCTGGAGTCCGGCCAACGACCCCGTCAGTTTCGGCGTCCTCCCGCTGATCACCGGGACGCTCGTCATCACGTTCGGCGCGGCCGCGATCGCGCTGCCGGTCGGGCTGCTGACGGCGATCTACCTCGCGGAGTACGCGAGCGACCGGGTGCGGTCGATACTGAAACCCGCGATCGAGGTGCTCGCCGGCGTACCGACGGTGGTGTATGGCTACTTCGCGCTGGTGTACGTCACGCCTGCGCTGAGCGTCGTCTTCCCGGCGATCAGCACGTTCAACGCGCTGTCGGCCTCGATTATCGTCGGGATCATGATCATCCCGATGGTCTCCTCGATCAGCGAGGACGCGATGAGTTCGGTGCCCGACTCGCTTCGGGAGGCGAGCTACGGGCTGGGCGCGACGCGCTTTACTGTCTCGACGAGCGTCGTCGTCCCCGCGTCGATCTCGGGGATCGCCTCCTCGTACATCCTCGCGCTTTCGCGAGCGATCGGCGAGACGATGGCGGTCACCATCGCGGCGGGTAACACCCCGCGGCTGGTCGATCTCACGGACCCGGCGGGGATCTTTCTGAACTCGATCCAGACGATGACCGCCGCGATGGTCCAGTTGGGTGCGAGCGACGTAACCGGCCAGTCGCTGGCCTACCGGAGCCTGTTTGCAGTCGGACTGACGCTGTTCGTCATTACCTTCGCCATGAACCTGATAAGCGAGTGGGTAGCCTCGCGCTACCGGGAGGAGTACCGCTAATGGCCGCCGAAACCCAAACCGAAGGGACCGATTTCGGCGAGGTCAGCCGCTGGAAGGACCGGATCTTCGAGTCCGTGACGCTGGCGGCGGCACTCTTTGGCATCGTCACCCTGGCGGTATTACTGGTCTACGTCACCATCGACGCCGTCGGGTGGCTCGATCTGCAGTTCCTCACGAGTCCACCCCACCCGCTCCCCGAAGAGGCGGGGATCTTCCCGGCGCTCGTCGGATCGATCGTCCTGATGGTACTGATCGCGCTGATCACGTTCCCGCTCGGCGTCGGTGCGGCGGTCTATCTCGAAGAGTACGCCTCCGACGGCCGCCTGACGCAGTTCATCCAGCTCAACATCGCGAACCTCGCGGGCGTTCCCTCGGTGGTCTACGGGCTGTTGGGACTGGGGCTGTTCGTCCAACTGATCAACTTCGGCTACGGTACCCTGCTCGTGGCCGGCTTTACGGTGTCGCTGTTGATCCTCCCGATCGTCATCATCTCCGCACAGGAGGCGATCCGGTCGGTGCCCGATTCGCTGCGAGAAGCCTCGTACGGCATGGGCGCGACCAAGCGCCAGACGATCCGTAACGTCGTCCTCCCCCGGTCGCTCCCGGGGATCATGACCGGAACGATCCTCGCACTCGGGCGGGCGATCGGCGAGACCGCCCCGCTGATCATGATCGGCGTGCCGACCACCGTGTTCGGCGTGCCGAACGGCCTGTTCGCGAAGTTCAGCGCGATGCCGATGCAGATCTACACCTGGTCGAGCTACCCCGATACGGCCTTCCAGTACGGTGTGGTCTCGGCGGGCGTCGTGACGCTGCTGGTGGTACTGCTTTCGATCAACTCGATCGCGATACTCATTCGCAACAAGTATCAGACGGTGCGTTCATAATGACACGAGACATGACGACATCGGACCCGGACGAAAGCGACGGAACGACCGCCTCGACGAGTCCGGATCCCGGCGGGTTCGCTGAGGCGCGCACACAACCGACCACCCGGGAAGACACCTCGGGCGCACGAAGCGTCGTCGAGAGCCGGGACCTAGCGGTGTACTACGGCGAGGAGCAGGCACTCCAGCCCACGTCGATGGAGATCCCGGAACACCAGGTCACGGCGATCATCGGACCCTCCGGCTGTGGGAAGTCCACCTTCCTGCGCTCGATCAACCGCATGAACGACCTCATCGACGTCGCCCGGGTCGAGGGCGAGCTCCTCTTTCGGGGCAAGAACGTCTACGACCAAGACGTCGATTCCGTCGCCCTGCGCCGCCGCATCGGCATGGTCTTCCAGAAACCGAACCCGTTCCCGAAATCCATTCGGGACAACGTCGCCTACGGGCTGAAAGTCCAGGGCGAAGAGGTCACCGACGAGAAGATCGAGCGCGCGCTCAAACACGCGGCCCTCTGGGAGGAAGTCAAAGACAAACTCGACTCCTCAGGGCTGGATCTCTCCGGGGGGCAGCAACAACGATTGTGTATCGCCCGGGCGATCGCGCCCGACCCGGAGGTGATCCTGATGGACGAGCCCGCGAGCGCGCTCGATCCCGTCGCCACCTCGAAGATCGAGGACCTGATCGAGGACCTCGCCCGCGATTATACGGTCGTGATCGTCACCCACAACATGCAGCAAGCCGCCCGCATCAGCGACAAAACCGCCGTGTTCCTCACCGGCGGGGAACTCGTCGAGTTCGGCGACACCAACAAGGTCTTCGAAAATCCGGAAAATCAGCAGGTTGAAGACTACATCACCGGTAAGTTCGGGTAAGAATGGCACGGAAGGAATACCAACAGAAGCTCAACGAGTTGCGCGAGAACGTCCTCTACATGGGCGAGATCGTCCAAGAGCGCCTCCGGATGGGGCTTGCAGCCCTCGAGGACAAGGACGAAGCGCTCGCAGAGGAGGTCATCACCCGCGACGCCGAGATCAACGAGATGTACCTCGAACTCGAACGCGAGTGCACCGACCTGATCGCGCTCCAACAGCCCGTCGCGGGCGACCTGCGCTTTATCGCAGCCTCCTTTAAGATCATCACCGATTTGGAGCGGGTCGCGGATCTCGCGACCAACCTCGGCGAGTACACCAAGCAGGCGACCCGGGACCTGTTTCCCGACGTCGACGTGCAGGGGATCGGCTCGGACACCCTGGAGATGGTCGAAGCGGCGATGGCCGCCTACGCCACCGAGAACGTCGCCGACTGCTACGAGATCGCGGAACGCGACGACGCATTGGACGAGCGCTGCGAGCGCGCGAGCGAGGTCGTCGTCCGGGATCTGATCGAGACGGAACTGGGCGACGGCACCGACGAAAACGAGATCGAGGAGATGCTCCAGGACGTCTCGCGGCTCCTGTTGACCATCCGCGACTTAGAGCGCGTCGGCGATCACGCGGTCAACATCGCCGCGCGCACCCTGTATATGGCCGAGAACGACGACGAACTCCTGTTCTAACCGCACTTTTTTGCTGCGGGTCCTCGCACCCTTCGGGCGCTCGAACCACTTGCAAAAACCTGCACTAAAAAGCCGCTCACTCTCTGCATTCGTTCGCGGTCTGCTGCGTGGTCAGTCGGGATCAAGGACCGGCTGTCAATCTCCCGGTAGAATCGAGTTCAGAATCGGCTAAGGACGGGTTAGTTCTATTGCCAGGTTCGTGTGTTCCGTAGTGAAAATTCGCGGGACAGGACTTGAACCACGGTCGCTCCGCTACAGTCCCTGATTCAAACCCTCCGTTCGAGAACTGCCGCTCGCGGTTTGCTCGCGGCAGTCATGCGAGGGAAGGGATTTGAACCCTCGAACCCCTACGGGAGCGGGTCTTAAGCCCGCCACTTTTGGCCAAGCTCAGCCACCCTCGCGCATACGTCCCTCTCTCGGTCGCTCAAAAGTGCGTTTCGGTCCGTGAATAGAGGAACAACGGCTACTGACTAATAACAGGTAGACTGGCGCGGCTTCGCCGCGCCGGCTTTTTCGAGGCGGTTTTTGCGCCGAGCGGGTCGCGGGGCGACCCTGAGTCGTAAAAAGGTCCCTCAGACGGACCGGCGTTCCTTCGCTTTGGGTCGGAGCTTGCCGTAGCCGCATTTGCGACAGCGGTCCGCGTCCGGGGGGTTGCGGGCGTTGCACTTCATGCAGATCATCTTCTCGAGCGTCCGGCGCTCTGCGGTGTCGAACGAAGCCATACCCCCGTTTTTCTCCCGGCGTAGTTAAGGCTTCTCAGTCCGCGAACTCGAAGTAGATCGCACGCTCTTCGCCCGCCGCGGGCGTCGTGACCCACGAGACGCCGACCGTCAGGGCGAGTCCGAGCGCCATCCCGACCAGCGACGCTCCCCACCCACCGTAGGCGGCCGGCACGAACGGGAGGAAGACGCTCGCCAGGTAGAACGCCTGACTGGCGACGATCCCGGCGGTGATCCCCGTTCTGGTCGTTCGAGGCCAGTAGAGGGCGACCAGAACGGGGAAAGCGAGCTGGGCGAACCCGCCGAAGGCGGTCGAGCCGACCTCCAGAAGGGTACCGGGTCGAAGCAGGCTCGCGAGAAAGGCCCCGGTCGCGAAGGCGACCACCCCCGCGCGTCCCAGGGAGTCCTCGCGGCGCTCGCTCGCGGCCGGGTTGACGAACGGGCGATAGAGGTCCCGTGTGAAATAGGACGACCCCGAGAGCAACATCGAATCCGAGGAGGACATCATCGCCGCGACCGCGCCCGCGATCACGAGCGCGGCGAACCACGCGGGGGTGTACTCCGCGAGCACCAGGGGCAGGACGTTCGTGCCGGCTTCGGCGTCGATGCCGAGCCCGCGGGCCCACGCTCCGAGCATGAACGCCGGAACGAACAGCGCGAGCACGAGGAGCGGCCAGAGCGCGAAGGTGCGTTTGAGCACCGCCCGCGACCGAGCAACGAAAAAGCGCTGGTTGACCTGCGGGAACATCGCCACCCCGAACGCGATCGAGACGGCCTGCGTGATGACGAACGCCGGGGTGTAGAACTCGCCGCCGAGTGTCGCGAACTCGGGAGCGACACCGAGGAGGTCACCCGTCGCCGCGGCGGGCCCGCCGACCGACAACAGCACCCACAACAGGGCCGCCCAGACGGTGACGAGCATGAAGGCTCCCTGGAGCGTGTCCGTCCACGCGACCCCGCGCATCCCCGCTAGCACGACGTAGACGATCATGAAGACGGTGATCAATCCCGCGCCGGCCCAGTAGGGTACCGCCCCGTCGGTGAGCGCCGACAGGGCACTCCCCGCCCCCATCTGCTGTAACATTACGTAGGGAAAGAGCCAAAAGAGGCTGATTCCTGCAACGAGCGCCCGCAGGCGGGGAGAGCCGAAGCGGTCCCCGAGCATCTCGCCCAGCGTCAGGTAGCCGTACTCGCGCCCGACGAGCCACTGTTTGTACCCCACGAGGTACCACAACACGGCAAAGAGGATCCCGTCCATGACGCCCATGACGAGGATCCATTCGGGGCCCTCCCGGTAGGCGGTGTTCGGCCCGGCGAAGAACGTAAACGCAGACAGCAGGGTCGCAAAGGTGGTAAACAGCAGGACGACGGTTCCGAGGGTCCGACTCGCGAGGTAGTAGTCCTCGGCGGTACGCTCGGTCAGCCGGTAGGCGCCGATCCCGATCGCCAGCGCGAAACACAGATAGCCGACGACGATCCCGAGTTGGACACCGAGGCTCACGGCGTCCCCTCGATCCAGAGCCCCCACGCGCGCCGGGAGAACAGCCAGAAGGCGATCGACGCCAGCCCCATCCAGCCGATGTGCCACCAGAGCCAGACCGGCAGACCCGCAACGACCCGCGAATCACCCCACAGAAACCACGGGACCGCGAGGACGATCAGCGCGAGAAAGACCACGCCCCACGCGTATCGATCGAGGTTCGACGCCATCGTTGGCGGGAGTATCGACCAGCCGGTGATAAGCGTTGTCACTTTCCACGTTCGAGCCACGGCCGGACGGCTCCTCATCGAGCGCCGGGGATCAACGCCCGATCCCGGGGAGGGACGCGAGGAACGCCGGGTCGCGATCGAGTTTCGAGGGAGCGGGTTTCAATCGGGTCCTCGATCGAGGTACTCGCCCTGGACCGCGACGACCTCCGAGGAGTCCGCACAGTCGGCGTACCGGCCGAGGGGTTCCTCGTTGAGTTCGAGGAAGGTGTGGCCCCAGCGGAACTTCGAGAGGATCGACTCGGCGTGGTCGCGCTCGCCGAGGACGACCAGCCCGGCCGCGAGCGCCTCGACGGTGGTGAGGCGGAACGGTCGGCCGAAGTTCACGGGGTTGGCGGCGACCAGATAGGGCAGTGCGCGATGCTCGCCGGCCATCGAGAACAGCGCCTCGCCGGCGCTTTCCCACGAGCAATCGAGGGCGACGAGTCGATCGGTTTTCTCGCGATCCGCGGGCGAGAGCGCCTGCTCGGCGTGTGGATTGAGCACGATCCCATAGGGGGTTGCCCGATCCGAGCGATGAAGCTCCGCGAGGTCGAACCGCGCGAGCTTCCGGGCCGTGCATTTCGCGGGGTCGTCGTCGCCCTCGTAGCGGACGTGAAGCTGCACTGCCAGAGGGAAGACGGTCGGGGAGCAAAAGCCTCCCGTCCCGAACGTTCTTCTCGTACCCGGTCGTCTCCGAGGTATGCACGAGGCCCGCGAGTACTACCGCGCGATCGACTCGCACGCCTACGACGACCTCTCCGAACTGCTCGACCCGGCGTTCGTCCACTATCGGCCCGATCGAACCATCGAGGGCCGCGAGGGGTTCGTGGAGTTCATGCGCGAGAAGCGCCCGATGAAAGACACCTCGCATGAGGTTCGCACCGTCTACGAGGCGGACGAGGGTGTTGCGGTCCGCGGGCGACTCCTCGATAGCGAGGGCGAGGCGCTCTTTGGCTTCGTCGACGTCTTCGAGTTCTCGACGGCGGGGATCGCGGCGATCTACACCTACTCCCGATAGGTGGCGAGCCACGTCGCCCCGATCAGTCCACTGGCCCCGACGACGAGCACCACCGGGACGAGCATCGCGCTCGCGATCCCGTCGGTTTCGGTGATCACGCCCATCACGGTCGGGACGATCGCCATCCCGACGTAGGTCGCGCTCGTCGAGATCGCGTTTACGGGCCCGCTGTATTCGCTTGCGGCCTCGACGCCGACGGCCGACAGCAAGGGAAACTGCCCGGACATGAACAGGCCGAGGACGAACACCGCCGCGAGCATCGCGTACCCCTCGGTGGCGACCAGTGCGACGTACATGGCGGGGATCGCCGGGAGGGCGAGCGCAAGCGAGAGGGGCGCGTAGCCGACGCGTTCGGCCAGCACGGTGTAGGTGATCCGTCCCGGGACGTACGCGAGGAGGTAGGCGGAAAGCGCAAGCGGCGCGAGTGCCGCCGGCAACGACGTGCCGGCGTAGTACGGCAACCAGGTGAAGATCGCGCCTTCGATCCCGCCGACCAGCAACAGCGCGCCCGTCATCCCGAGGATGGCCGGATCACGGAACAGGTCTGTCGCACCGTCTACGGAGATCGGGCGCTCGTTCGCCATACGCTCGGGCAGCGGGAGGTTCCGGATCGAAAGCCCAACGGGCAGGAAGCCGAGTCCCAGCACGACGAACACCGCCCGCCAGTCGGCCACCCAGATCACGAGCGCTGCGAGTGCGGGCCCCGAGACCGCCCCGATCGCCCACGCGAGCCCGTGCAGCGTGAATATCCGACCCCGACGCTCGGGATAGAGGTGGCTCAACAGCGCCCGGTCGAGGGCACGGAACCCACCCAGCGAGACCCCGTGGCACACGAGCGCGCCCAAAAAGAGCGGATAGACGGGCGCACCGCTCATCACGAGCAGGAACGCGCCGGCACCGAGGACACCGAGCAGCAGCGTTCTGTGGACCCGGATCCGGCCGGCGGCCAACCCTACGACCAGCACGGTGAGAAAGAAGCCGGCCGTGCCGGCGGGAGCAACGAGGCCCAAGAGCCCCGGCGGGACCGAAAAGGTCGCCTCGAACTGCGGGAGAAGTGCGCCGCGGATCTGGAGGCTGGCGGCGTCGAGTGCGACGAAGAGGAAGATCGCGGCCGTCCAGCGGGTGCGACGCTCCATATCGCGGCCACCCGTCCGATGCCTAAATACGTCCGCGTCGATGCCGATCTCTCCGGTAGTTCAGCGCTACTCGCCGGTTCCCAGTGCGCTCTCGCCGACCGGCTCGTGGCCCTCGATGACCGCCTGGCCGCCCATGTAGGGGCGAAGCGCTTCGGGCACGGTGATGGTTCCGTCCTCGTTCTGGTAGTACTCGAGAATGGCGACCATCACGCGCGGGACAGCTACCCCGGAGCCGTTGAGCGTATGGAGGTACTGGGCGGGCTCGTGGTGTTCGGGCCGGAACTGGATGCCCGCCCGCCGGGCCTGGAACGCCTCGAAGTTCGACACCGAGGAGACTTCGAGCCAGCGCCCGCCCTCCTCGGGACCCTCCGCCATGTCGTCGCCCGGTGCCCACACCTCGATGTCGTACTTCTTCGCCTGGGTGAAGCCCATGTCGCCGGTACACATATCGAGCACGCGATAGGGCAGTTCGAGGCGCTTTAGCACCTCCTCGGCCTCCGTCAGGAGCCCTTCGAGGCGGTCGTAGCTCTCCTCGGGCCGGACGAAGTTGACGAGCTCGACCTTGTTGAACTGGTGGACGCGGACGTAGCCCCGCGTTTCGGTGCCGTGTTCGCCGGCCTCCCGACGGAAGTTCGGGGTGAAGGCCTGATGCTTGAGCGGGAGGTCCTCGTCCAGCAGGATCTCGTCGCGGTACATGTTGGTGACTGGAACCTCCGCGGTGGGCAGCAACCAGAGGTCGTCGTCGTCGTATGTGTCCTCCTGGCGAGCTCCCACCCGATAGGCGTCCTCGGCGAACTTCGGGAGTTGGCCGGTCCCGCGCATCGAGGCGCTGTTGACCGGAATCGGTGGGAACACGTCGGTATAGCTCTGCTCGCGGTGGACGTCGAGCATGAACTGGATCAACGCGTGTTCGAGGCGCGCGCCGTCGCCTTTGACGAACTGATAGCCCCCGCCCGTGACCTTCGCGCCGCGCTCGAAGTCGAGCAGGTCGAGCTCCTCGCCGATGTCGTAGTGGGGGACGATCTCCTCTGGGAGGTCCCGCAGATCGGAAAAGCCCTCGCGGTAGCGCTCGACGTTGTCGTCCTCGTCCTCGCCGACGGGCACCGACTCGTGGGGGATCTGCGGGAGTTCGAGCAGGGCCTCCTCTAAGCGCCCTTCGAGCTCGTCGGCCCGATCCTCGAGGTCCTGCAGTTCGGCTTTCAGCTCGCTCGATCGCTCGATGGCCTGCTGGGCTTTCTCTTCCTCGCCCGCCTGTTTGAGCTCGCCGATCTCGCTGCTGACCTCGTTTCGCTCGTGACGAAGCGAGTCGCCCTCGGCTTTCAGTTCGCGCCACTCCTCGTCGACCGCGAGCACCTCGTCGAGATCGACGTCGACGCCCTTGACATCGAGCGCCCAGCGCACCCTCTCGGGATCCTCGCGGAGAATCGAACGGTCGAGCATTCTTGGTCGCGATTTGCCGCCCGGGGAAAAGAGCGTATCGGCCTCGCCGCCGGATGACGAACGTTTTTACTCCGTGGCTCGGGGGGTTGAGTATGGCAATCGGTGACTACTACCCCGTTGATGGCTGTCAGGACTACTACTACCTCGATACCGGCATGTACGACACCGAGCGCTACGGCGCGGTCTACATCGTCGACGCCGAGCGCCCCGCCGTGATCGATACCGGGATCGGCACGAACTACGAGTTCATCCTGTCGGCGATGGCCGAAATCGGGATCACCCCCGAGGAACTCGCCGTCATCGCGCCCACTCATATCCACCTCGACCACGCCGGCGGAGCGGGCTACCTCGCCGCCGAATGTCCCAACGCCGAGATCCATGTTCACGAAATCGGCGCGCCCCATCTCGTCGATCCCGAGCGCCTGATCGCGGGGACGAAAGCGGCCGTCGAGGACCAGTGGGAGTACTACGCCGAGCCCAAACCCGTTCCTGAAGAGCGGATCACCGAACTCTCCGGGGGTGATACGATCGACCTCGGGGACCGCACGCTGGAGGTGTACCACGCCCCCGGTCACGCCCCCCACCAGGTGATCTACTACGATCCCGACGCGGCGGTCGTCGCGACCGGCGACGCCGCAGGCATCTGGGTGCCCCAGCTCGAAACCGTGCGCCAGACCTCCCCGCCGGCGAACTTCGACCTCGAAGCCTGCCTCGACGACGGCGAGACGATCCGCGCGCTCGACTCTGATACGCTCCTATTCGGGCACTTCGGGCCGGCCGAGGCCAGCGACGAACTGCTCGACACCTACAAGCAGGTCCTCTCCGAGTGGGTCGGGGCGGTCGAGGAGAAACGCGGGGAACTCGACGACGAGGCGGTGATCGAGTATTTCGTCGAGAATACGGAGATGGCCGAGGTCTGGGGCGAGCGAAAGGCCCGTGCCGAGGAACGCCTGAACACGCGGGGCGTGCTGGGCTATCTGGACGCGTCGGCGGAGTCGGACCAGTAACAAACGTCGACGCGGTAGGCGGTGTGAATGGCGCTTCCCGTCCGGCTGGCGGTATTGGCCCATTCTGCTCGTCGGGGACGGACTGCGCTCGCGTGGGCCGTCTTCTCGGCGCTTTCGGTCGGTCCCGCGATGTTCACGCGAGCGTCGTGATGCTGTTCGTCCTCATCGCGCTCGTCTAACGTCCGCGTTCCGAGAGGTCCCCGACCCAGGACCGGGCGGCGTCCGGCGAATAAACTCCGAGACAGATGTGTCGCGTTGCCGGCATACTTTTCGTGCTGTGCCGGCTACCCACACGCCATGCACTGGCGCGAGGCCGAACGCGAGTACACCGACGCGGTGACCGGCGAGTCGACGCTCGCGCGGCTCTTCGAGGAGAGCGTCGCCCGGAACGAACAGCGCGTCGCCCAGCGGTACAAGGGCGGCGTCTACGACCGGTCGCTTTCGCCGGGAGTGCTTCCGGCGGCCCCCGACGGCGAGTTCACGACGCTGACCTACGGCGAGATGGCTGATATCGTCCGGAACCTCGCGGCCGGCTTTCGTGATCTCGGCGCCAAAGCCGGCGACCGGGTTGGGATCTTCGCCGATACCCGCATGGAGTGGGCCCAGACCGACTTCGGACTGCTCGCCGCCGGCGCGGTCGTCACGACGGTCTACGCCGGTTCCTCGCCGAATCAGGTCGAGTATCTCCTCTCCGATGCCGACGCGACCGGCGTCGTCGTCGAGAACAAGGAGCGCCTCGAACGGGTGCTGGCGGTCGAGGACGAACTCGATCTCTCGTTTATCGTCGTCATGGACCGGACCGAGGGCTACGACGAGCGCGAGGACGTCCTGACGCTCGCGGAGCTCCACGACCGGGGCGAGGCGGCGTTCGACCGCGAGGCCTACGAGGACTGGGTCGACGCCGTCGCGCCCGAGGACCTGGCGACGCTGATCTACACCTCGGGGACGACGGGCCAACCGAAGGGCGTCGAACTCACCCACCGGAACCTCCGGGCGAACGTCACCCAGTGTCGCAAACGCTTCGGCCCCCGGCCCGACAAGGAGGCAAAGGGACTGCCAGCGATCGACGGCGAGACCCGGACGGTCTCGTTTCTCCCGCTTGCTCACGTCCTCGAACGGACCGCCGGGCACTTTCTGATGTTCGCGAGCGGGGCCGCCGTCGCGTACGCGGAGAGTCCCGACACCCTCCAGGAGGACTTCCAGGCGGTGCGGCCCACGACCGGCACAAGCGTACCCCGCGTCTACGAGAAGATCTACGACGCGATCCGCTCGCAAGCCAGCGAGTCCGACCTCAGACGGCGGATCTTCGAGTGGGCCGTCGACGTTGGCAAGGCGTACCACCGTGATCCCTCGCCGGGGCCCGTCCTCACGGGCAAGCAGGCGATCGCGGACAAACTCGTCTTCAGCCAGGTCAAGGAGGCCTTAGGTGGCGAGATCGAGTTCCTCATCAGCGGCGGGGGCAGCCTCTCGGCGGAGCTCTGTGCGCTGTATCACGGGATGGGGATGCCCATTCTGGAGGGGTACGGCCTGACCGAGACCTCGCCGGTGATCTCGGTCAACCCCATCGAGGCCCCCGAGATCGGCACCATCGGCCCGCCGCTTCCCGACGTGGAGGCCCGAGTCGACGCGTCGGTCGTCGGCGAGGCCCAGCGCCGGGACGCCGACGGCGAGGTGGGGGAACTCCTCGTGCGC
Source organism: Halalkalicoccus jeotgali B3 (assembly GCF_000196895.1). Taxonomy (NCBI): domain Archaea; kingdom Methanobacteriati; phylum Methanobacteriota; class Halobacteria; order Halobacteriales; family Halalkalicoccaceae; genus Halalkalicoccus; species Halalkalicoccus jeotgali. The sequence continues at coordinate 820,023 of NC_014297.1, read as the reverse complement.
GGGCCGAACGTCACGCGGGGCTACTGGCGAAACGAGGAGGCGACCGCCGAATCCTTCACGGAAGACTGGTTTCGCACCGGCGACGTCGTCGAGATCCGCCCGGACGACTACGTCGTCTTTCGCGAGCGGGCGAAACAGATCATCGTCCTCTCGACGGGCAAGAACGTCGCGCCCGGGCCCATCGAGGACGCGTTTGCCGCGAGCGAACTCGTCGAGCAGTGTTTCGTGATGGGCGACGGCCGGAAGTTCATCTCCGCGTTGGTCGTCCCGAACGTCGAGGGCATCCGCGAGTGGGCCGCAAGCGAGGGGATTTCCCTGCCAGACGGGGAGCGCGAACTCTGTCGGGACGAACGGGTCAAAGAACGGATCGACGAGGAGATCGAGCGCGTAAACGAGAACGTCGAGTCCCACGAGCGTATCAAGCAGTTCCGATTGGTGCCCGAGGAGTTCACTGAGGACAACGACATGTTGACCCCGACGATGAAGAAGAAACGCCGCAACATCCTCGAACGCTTCGCCGACGACGTCGAGGCGATCTACGCCGAGTGACGCCGCGAGGGAGTCGCTTATCCGACCGGATTCCCTACCCGTCGGTATGACGCAGACCGTGGGAGTCCACGCCGAGCGCTTCGAGTCGCCACCGCCCCTGCCCCAGCGATGACCGGGGCACCGTCGATGCAGTTGCTCCCGATCGACTTCGAACCCACCCTGCTGGTGATCGTCGCCTCGATCGTCACCTTCGGGGTGTTCTCGCAGGTGCTTGCCGATCGCTATCAGGTGCCGAGCGTGCTGTTTCTCATCCTCTCGGGGATCGTCCTCGGACCGAAGGTCCTCGGGGTGGTCACCCAGGACGCCTTCGGGGGCTCGCTGTCGACGATCGTCGGACTCAGCGTCGCGATCATCGTCTTCGAGGGGGCCTTTCACCTCCACGTCGACAAGCTTCGCCAGTCGCCCTCGGCGGCGTTTCGGCTGGTCACGCTCGGTTCGCTGATCTCGTTTCTGGGGACCGCGGCGGCCGTCTACTACCTGCTGGGTGCCGATCCGGGGATCGCGCTCGTCGTCGGGGCGCTGTTGATCGCGACGGGGCCGACGGTCATCACGCCGATCCTCGAGATCGTCCCGGTGCGACGGTCCGTCGGGGCCGCCCTCGAAACCGAGGGGATCGTCAACGACGTGACTGCGGCGATCCTCGCGGCGGTGATCTTCAAGGCCGTCACCGCCCAGCAGATCGACCCGCGGGGCTTTCTCGTCGGGTTCCTCGAGCGACTGGGCGTCGGGGTCGGCGTGGGCCTGCTGGTCGCGGGCGTCCTGTGGTATGTCCTCACGCACGTCGACCTCTCCTCGGGCAACGCCCCCGAGAACGCCCGGTCGATCACCTTCGCGGGCGCGCTGGTGGCCTACGGGGTCGCAAACACCATCGCCACCGAGGCCGGCGTCGCCGCCGTCGCGACCGCCGGGGTCGTCCTCGGAAACGTCGAGTTGCCCTACCGCGAGGAGATCGAGGAGTTCAAAGGCACCATCCGGCTGATCGTGCTCTCGTTTATCTTCATCGCGCTGGCGGCGCTGATCGACATCGACACCCTGCTGTCGATAGGGGTCGCGGGCGTGGCCGTCGTGATCGTCGTGGCGCTCGTGTTGCGCCCGCTGTTGGTGTTTCTCTCGACGACCGGGACGGACTTCTCGTTTCGCGAGAAGCTGTTCGTCAGCGCGATCGGGCCCCGCGGGATCATCCCGGCGGCGATCGCGACGCTGTTCGCGCTCGAACTCCAGCATCTGGCCGCCCAGGAGGGCAGACAGTCGCTGATCGCCCAGTCGAACATCCTCGCCGGCACGGTGTTCATGGTGATCGTCGCCACGGTCGTCTTCCAGGGCGGACCCGCAAGATGGATCGCCGAGCGCCTCGACGTCCTTCCTATGCGTGTACTCGTCGTCGGGTCGGGCAAGGTCGGTCGATCGCTCGCCGAACGCCTCGTCGAACGTGGCGAGGACGTCGTCGTCATCGAGGAGGACGCGGCGACCCTCGAATCCTCTCGCTCGGCCGGATTCACCGTCAAATCGGGTGACGGAACCGATACGGACGTGCTCCGGAGCGCGGGCATCGAGAACGCAAAGACCGTGGTCGCGGCCACCGGCGACGACGATACGAACCTGCTGGTCTCCCAGCTCGCCCGGACGACCTTCGACGTCGAGGACGTCATCGCCCGGGTGAACGACCCGAAGAACGTCGATCCGCTCGAAGAACTCGGCGTGCAGACCATCTCCGGGACCGACGCGACGGCGTGGGCGATCGACAACGCCATCGAGCGGCCCGCGCTGTCGAACTGGATGACCGAATTGGGCCGCTCGGGCGACGTGCAGGAAGTCGAGGTGACCTCCGAAGAGACCGACGGCAAGACGATCGGCACGCTCGGCTCGGAGCTTCCGAGCGGGTGTCTGATCGCGCTGTTGGGCCGGGACGGCGATCACCGCGTTCCGGACGCCGAGGACACCCTGCAGTATGGCGATCGGCTGACGTTTCTCGGCCAGACCGAGGCGGTCCGTGAGGCCGTCGATCGGTTCCACCCCCACGACTGAGGCGGGGCGGATCGAAAGGATCGAGGGCCTCGACCGGCGAACCACGGTATGCGCCGCCCGCGCCGCCCCCGGTTTCGCCCCTCGGACGTCGCCCAGCAGGTCGTCGGCGGCTTCCTGCTTGCCGGCCCGTTCGTCGTCACCGAGGAGGTCTGGACGCTCGCGGCGACGATGGCCCGCTGGCAGGCGCTCGCGACCGCGGGGCTCGTCGGACTGATCGGCTACGGCGCGCTGTACTCGGCCGACCGCGATCGCGACCCCGAGGCCGAACTCGACGTCGGCGGGATCCCGCTGCGGTTCGTCTCGCTGATGGTCGTGGCGTTTGGCTCCGTCGCGCTGCTGGCCGTGCTCTTCGACGCGCCCGACGCCTTCGACGCCGGGTGGTCGGTGGCGCTGCGGGCGATCTGTATCGGCGCGGTGTTCAGCGTCGTCGGCGCGGCGACCGCCGACAGCGTCTTCTGAGGGGCCGTTTACCGGCTCGGGTGCGCTCGCTTCGCCCGGCCCGCGGACTGGCGGTCCCGTCGGTCATCGCCGGGGGTTTTCCACCCGGCGCACGCCATCACGGCCACGCACATCACCGCAGCGTTCGGCCCCGACTAAGCTACTGTGCGGCGAACTTCTGCTCCAGGAACCGCACCAGCAGGTACGCCCCCAGTCGCCCGGTCCCCTCGCTCGGGTCGTAGGTCGGCGCGACCTCCATCAGGTCGACCGCGCCGACGGCCTCGCTCGCCCCCAAGACGTCCATCACCGAGAGCGCCTCCTCGGCCGACAGTCCGCCGGGGACCGGCGTCCCGGTCCCGGGAGCCACGGACGGATCGACCGCGTCGATGTCGAAGGTGACGTAGACCGCGTCGGTGCCTTCCGCTGCGGCTTCGACCGCCCGCTCGACCACCCGCTCGATCCCCTCTTCTCGCACCGCGTTCATGGTAAAGAGGTTCAGTCCCACTTCGTCGGCGAAGTCGAAGAAGTCGGGGCTCTCGTAGCCTCGAATCGCGACCTGGCTGACGTTTTCGTACTCCGCGTACTCGGAGTCGGCGATGTGGTGGGTGCTAGAACCATGAAAATGCTCGCCGAAGACGGCACTTTCGGCGACGGTATCGGTGTGGGCGTCGATCTGGACCAGTCCTACGGAACCGGCGTCGATCCCCTCGGCGAAGCCCCGGACGGCGGGGTACGTACAGTAGTGATCGCCACCGAGCATGACCGGGAACGCCCGCTGGGCGACCGTCGCGACGTGGGCGGTGATGCTCTCGGCGGTCGTCTCGCGATCCATCGGAAAGACGGGAATATCGCCACAGTCGGCGATCGACAGGTTCGAGAAGTCGACCTGCTCGCCCGTCCCCATGTTCGTCAGCCCGCCCTTGTACCCCGAGAGATACGCCCACCACGCGCTGGCCCGGCGGATCGCCTCGGGGCCGTAGCGCGCCCCCGGACGATTGCTCACTGCGCCGTCGTAGGGCGCGCCGAGTACGCCGACATCGCTCTCAGAGAGGTCCGCCACGTCGCGAGGATCACCTTTGAGAAAGGTGTTGAGCCCGGCGTAGGCGAGTTCGACGCTCGATTCGGGTACTCGCTCGCGAAAGCGCGCGGCGGGGGAGTCCTCGGCCGTACTGCCCGTGTCCGGAGCGCCGTCGTCGGATCCGACCATGTCCCGAGAGGTGACCGACGGGCGCTTATACGTTCCGTGATCGAGGCGAGGCCGGATCCGAACTGGGCGTTCGTCCAGCATCCGGCGTGTCGTGTACCGAATCGGTGTAGTTATACGGGTCGATCCGACAGTCGAGCCATGGCAGGCACACTCATCGACGGCGGGGTCGTCGTTCTCTATCTCCTCGGCATGATCGGGGTCGGATATTGGGGATATCGCCGCTCGGCGTCCCTAGATGACTATCTCGTCGCCGGGCGGTCGATTCCGATCTGGATGTACGTCCCGGTCATGTCGGCGGTGATCCTCGGGGGGGCCTCGACGATCGGCGGGGCCGGGCTGGGATACCAGTACGGGGTCTCCGGGGCGTGGCTCGTCGTCTGGCTCGGGCTGGGCGTCGCCGCCATCGGACTCCTCATTTCGACGCAGCTCGCGAACCTCAAGGCCTACACGCTCGGGGAGGTGTTAGAGCGCCGGTTCGACGAGTACTCCGGTACGGTGGGCGCGGTCGTCGCGGGCGTCTACGCGCTGACGATCGCCATCACGCAGGTGATCTCGATCGGCACCGTGTTGAGCGCGCTCTCGGGGTACGGCCTCACGACGATGACCGTTCTCGCCGGCGTGATCGTCGTCCTTTATACGGCGCTCGGGGGAATGCTCTCGGTGACGATCACCGACTTCATCCAGTGGCTGGTCATGACCGTCGGGATCTTCGCGCTCGCCTTGCCGTTGGGATTGCTCGAGGTCGGCGGGGTCTCCGGCCTGCAGGCGGAGCTCGATCCCTCCTACTTCAGCCCCGGCGGGATCGGGTGGGGGACGGTGTTTACCTACTTTCTCCTGTATTTCCTCGGGATCATGATCGGCCAGGACATCTGGCAGCGCGTCTTTACCGCCGACAGCGCCCGCACCGCACGGGTCGGTAACGTCGCGACAGGGGCGTACGCCGTGGTCTACGGGATCTCGACCGCCGTGTTGGGCATGATCGCCCTCGTGTTGTTCCCGGCGATCGAGAACCCCGACCTCGCCTTGCCGACGATGGTCCTCGAGACCGTCCCGGTCGGTCTCGCGGGGCTGATCCTCGCGGGCTTTATCTCCGCGATGATGTCGACCGCGGATTCGGCCCTGCTCGCTTCGAGTACGCTGTTTACGAACGACGTCTACCGGCGCTTTATCGATCCCGACGCGAGCGAGGAGCGCTACACCACTGCCTCCCGGATCGGTATCGTCGTGCTCGGGGCCATCTCGATCTGGGCCGCGGTCGTCATCGGCGACGTGGTCAACGCCCTGACGCTCGCCTATAACCTGCTGACCGGCGCGATCTTCGTCCCCGTGCTGGGTGCCTTCTTCTGGAAGGGCGCGACCTGGCAGGGGGCGCTCTCGGCGATCGTCGGCGGATCGGTCGTCGTCGTCGCGAGCATGGCGACCTACGGGTTCGCCTCGGACCTCCCGATCATCTACGGGCTGGCGTCGAGTCTGGTCCTCTTCGTCGGTGTGGGTCTCCTGACCGGTCCGCCACCGAGGGAAAAACTCGAACGCTGGCTCGCCGACACGTCGGACCCCGTCGAATGAGTCGCGCGCAGCTTTATCTGCCGGGCTGATAACACCCGTGTATGCTTCACGCCGAGGGGCCGCTGTGCTCGATCGACCTGACCGAGCGCACGGTCGAAACCGAAGACATCGACGACGTTTTGTCCAGTTTTATCGGCGGACGGGGCGTCGGAACGAAGCTCGCCTTCGACAGAGTTCCGTTCGACGCCGACCCGCTGGGCCCCGAGAACCGGCTCTACTTCACCACCGGCCCGATGCAGGCCAGCCGGATGAGCTACACCGGCCGGACGAACGCGACGGCCCTCTCGCCGCTGACTGATGGCCTCGTCTCCTCGAACGCCGGCGGGTTCGTCTCGCGCAACCTCGCCGGGACGGGCTACGGCGCGATCGAGTTCAAAGGACGGAGTGACGAGCCGATCGCGATCCATATCACCGACCAGGGCGTCGAGTTCGATCCCGTACCGGATCTGGCGGGTGCACTCGTCTCGGAAGTCACCGAGTACGTCGAAAGTCGTGACCTCACCGAGGAGAACGCCGTCGCGATCGGCCCCGCCGGCGAGAATTTGGTGCGGTTTGCCTCGATCATGACCACCGAATCGCGCGCGTTCGGCCGGGGCGGGCTCGGGGCCGTTCTCGGATCGAAGAACGTCAAGGCGATCACCTTCGACGGCGATTCACATCCCGAAATCGAGATCCCCGACGTCCAGAACGACGTGCATCGCGAGGCCGCGACGACCGATCACATTATGAAACGCCAGGGTACCACCTCGGTGACCGACCTCGCGAACGAGGTCAACGGCCTCCCCACCCGGTACTTCTCCGAACAGCGCTTCGAGGGCGCGGAGGGGATCAACGGCGATCGCGTCGAGGAGAAGAAGTTCAAGAAGGGGACCTGTTCTGCGTGTGCCTTCGCCTGTAAGCTCCCCACGCGCGACGAGGAACGCGGTGTCGAGACCGAAGGCCCCGAGTTCGAGACGGTGATGGCCTTCGGCTCGAACTGCGCGATCGACGACATCGTCGACGTGATGCAGTCGAACGAGCTCTGTGACGAGTTCGGCCTCGACACCATCTCCTGTGGCAACACTATTGCCGGGTATCTCGCGAGCGAGGACGCCTTCGGCGACGCACAGTTGATCCACGACACGGTGGAAAGGATCGCCCACAGGGAGGGCGTCGGCGATACCCTCGCCGAGGGAATCAGCCGCGCTCACGAGGACCTCGGCGTCGAGAACTGGACGGTCAAGCACCTCTCGTTTGCGGGCCACGAGGGCCGCACACTCCACGGCCAGGGACTGGCCTACGCGGTCGCGAACCGCGGTGCAGACCACATGTACTCGACGTTTTACGCCTGGGAGTACCCGTTGGTGGGGAAGGACGACGCGTTCCCCCAGGGCGGCTTCGAGGGCAAGCCCGAGGCGGTCGTCACCCAGGAGAACACCCGGGCACTGGAGGACTGCGGGATCGTCTGTCGGTTTTCGAGAGGGATCATGAACCCCGAGCGCTACGAGAACTTGTTCTCGGCCGACTACGAGGACCTGCTCGATGTCGGCGCGCGCGTCATCGGGATGGAACGCCAGTTCAACAACGAGCGCGGGTTCGACCGGGGCGACGACACCCTGCCGTACGTCGATCAGTTGGAGGGCTTCGACGACGCCCTCAGCGAGTACTACGCGGTCCGGGGCTGGAACGACGACGGCACCGTCGCGGGGGTGTCGGCCGACGACTGACCGGCGTCGGCCGCGAGTGGTCCGCTGGTCGGGGAGCTTCACCACCGGTCAGCGGACGAGGGCGACGCGTTCGGCGGACGGTCCCGCGATTCTTGCGAACCGATTGGATAAGTTACACACCGCGGCGATTGACCTGTCGTGTTATTTCGATTAACTTTATTGACGCCCCCGGGCATCACACGCCAATGAAACGCCACTCCAGCGCGGAGACGTATCGGGCCGAGATCGTCCTGCGTTCGCTCGCACCCCACGGCGTCAGCGAACGCCAGGGAGCGATCATCGAGCGGGTCGAGAACGTCCTCGAAACCGGGCTACTGGAGGCCGTCGACGTCGAAGTGTGGGGCCGGGAGATGCAGGCGGACCCCGCCGTGCGAACCGCGGCCCACGAGCGCTACGAGGTCATCGAGTCGTGGGCTGCCGGACGAAACCGGACGCTCACGCCGGGGTTCGACCGCCAGCGACGCGAGTCGATCGTCGACGACCGCAGCGAGGAGGTCATCAGTTTTCCGCTGATCTGTCTCGTGGTCTACGCCGTCGAGGAGGACGACGAGGACCCCGTTCGGGCGGTCTTCCCGTGTTCGGACGGCGAGCAGACCTACACCGTCATGGACGGGATCGCGACCCTCGAACGCTGGGCGACGGATTCCACCGACGGGGCCTTCTCCGAGGACGAACGCGACGAGAGCGAACCGCGCCCGGTCGTTGTCGGGAGCCGGTGAGGCCCCGATCCTCGGCTCGGAGGGAATCGGGTCACTCGTAGGTCGTGGTGAAACCGCCGTCGAACAGCAGATCCCCACCGTTGAGGTGGGTCGCGTGCGAGGAAAAGCCGAAGACGAACAGGTTCGCCACCTCCGCCGGGGCCATCATCTCCGTCGTGCGGGCCTGTCCGAGCATCACGTCCTCGACGACTTCGCGCTCGCTGATGCCGCGCTCTGTGGCAGTATCCGCTATCTGGTCGGCCATCAGCGGCGTCAGCACGTAGCCGACGCTGACCGAAAACCCCCTGAGAGTGCCCTCGCCCTCGGCGGCAATCGACCGTGTCAAGCCATTGAGAGCGTGTTTCGCGGTGATGTAGGCGGGCTTGTCCTTGGTAGCGTAATGACCGTGGACCGAGGACATGTTCCCGATCGCGCCGACGCCGTCGTCGGTGTCGCGGATGTGGGGCATCGCGAGTTTCGAGACGAGAAACGGCGCACGCACCATGAGATCCGAAAGCAGGTCGTAGCGATCCATCGGGAACGCGGGGATCGAGGCGATGTGTTGCATCCCCGCGATGTTCGCGACGTAGCGCAGATCGCCCGCCTCGGCGGCGGCCTCGACCATCGACTCGACCTCGTCGTCGGCGGTGAGGTCGGTCCGAACGGGACGGACCTCGCCGGCGGCCCCAACGTCCGCGGCGATCCCGACCGTCTCCTCGAGTCCGTCTTCGTCGATGTCGGCACCCACGACCGTAAGGCCGTTGGCGGCGAGCGCGACGGCGGTGGCCCGGCCGATCCCCGAGGCCGCCCCGGTCACGACGGCGACGGTCCCGGGGCCGAAGCGGGGATCGTCGAGAACCAGCAGGTCGTCGGCTGTCAACTCGGGGACGGTCGGGTCGAACTCGTCGGTCGACATGGGCGGACGAACGGCGGCGGGGATCAAAACAGTAGGTGCCATCGGGACCCGGGCGGCCCGGGGAGTTATCCTCGCGGACGGCAAACCGACGTCCATGACGTTCGACGCAAGCGCGGTCGAGACGGTCACGTTCGACTCGTATAGCACCCTCGTCGACGTGGACGCCGCGGAGGCGGCACTCGCCGAGCGGGTCGCGGAACCCGAACCGGTCTCGAAGCTCTGGCGGGCCCGCTCGCTCGAATACACCTTCGTCGCGAACCACGTCGACGCCTACCAACCCTTCTACGAGATGAACCGCGACGCGCTTCAGTACGCGCTCGACGTCCACGGGGCCGACGTCTCCGAGACCGAACGCGACGAGATCCTCGCCGTGTATCACGAACTCGACGTCTTCGAGGACGTTCGCGAGGGCATCGAGCGCCTGCGCGAGGGCGGATACGACTGTTATGTCGTCTCGAACGGCAACCCCGAGATGCTCGAATCGATGGTCGAACACGCCGACATCGGGGACTTACTTGAAGACACCATCAGCGCCGACGAGGTGGAGACGTTCAAACCCGACGCGGAGCTGTATCGCCACGCCGCCGCCCGGACGGGGACCCCCATCAGGGCCATCGCACACGTCACCGCGGGCTGGTTCGACGTGCTCGGCGCACGCCACGCCGGGATGCAGGGCGTGTGGGTCGACCGGAAGGCGACCCCGTGGGAGCCCTTCGGCGGCGATCCGGACTGCACGATCGAGACGTTCTACGACCTCGCCGAGGAGTTGGGCGTCTAACCGGGCGGCGGGCTATCGGTCCGCGAGTCGGGCTTCGAGTTCGTCGTAGTCGGGGAAATCGGGCCACTGGCGTGCGACCCACGCATACCGGATCGTCCGGTCGGAATCAAGCAGGAAGACGGCGGGCCGGGGTTCGCTGATGCCGGCCATCCCGTCGAGGTCGTTGACGATCCCGTAGGCCTCGGCGACGCCGTTTTGCGGGTCGCTGAACAGGCGGTAGTCCATCCCGCGTTCGTCGATGAACGTCGTGTGCTCGTAGGGCGAGGAGATCGAGAGGCCGACGACCGTCACGTCGGCGGTCTCTTCGAGCCCGCGATCCCGGAGTTCGTTCCAGATGTACGTCGCGGGGAAGTCCCCATCCATCGGGTAGAACACCAGCAGAACGGGACCCTCGGCGGTCAGCTCCGAGAGGGCGACGTCCTCCCAGTACTCGTCGTTCACGAGTGGGCGCACGAAATCGGGGGCCTCCTCGCCCTCGATGGGGTGGTCTGCCTCGCCGAGGTCGACGACGTCGAACTCCAGCTCCATTCAGGCCGCCTCCCCGTAGGTGTTCTCGATGTACGCGACGATGTTCGCGCTCTCGGACATCGTCACGCCGGTGGTGGCGTCGACGAGCGCCGGGACCGACCGCTTGCCGCTGATTCGCTTTACCACGTCGCGCTCCGAGTGCATGGGTTCGACGAACCGCGAACGATACGCCAGTCCGTGCTCGTCGAGCGCGCGGACGACGCGCTCACAGAAAGGACAGGCCTGCAGCCGGTACAGCGTGATCGGTGGGTCGTCGGGAGAACTCGTCTCGCTCATCGCGTAGTGATCGGGCCGGCAGACAGGTAAACGCGTTGTTGCCAGCAGATCACGCGGGGTGTAAGCTCACCGTACCCTGACGGGGCACGGGACTCACTCCTTCGGGGCGTCGTAGACGAGCCGTCGGCCCTCGACCCACTGCCGGTCGGCGTTGGTGAGCCAGTCGACGAGCCCGACGACCTGCCGGATCGTGACGAAGTTGTACTCCTCGTCCCACGGACCGGTCAGATCGTACTCGGCGTCGCCAGAGTCGTAGAACAGCGCCGGAAGCGCCTGGTGGACCCCGGTCGTCTCCTCGAACACCCGCCGTCTGACCGCACGGAGCCCGTCGTGATCCGGGCTCCACTTCTCCGCGTGGACCCGGTCGAGCACCGCCTGAAGCGCGTCGTCCGGGTCCGAGAGATCCGACGGGAGGAACACGCGGGGCTGGCCGAAGTCGCTTGCGGCGAAAAAGAGCAACTGGCCCTCGAAGTCGGCGGCGCGTTCCTCGAGGACGGCCCGAATACCGTCCGTATCGAGGTTCGACCCGTTCGAGGCGCGCAACTCGCGCTGAGCGGCCAGCAACTGGAGATAGCGCTCGTCGGGATCGGTCGGGTCGTCGGGGTCGTCACTGGATCCGACCGACCCGTCGCCGATATCGGATTCGGCGGCGACCGGACGCGTGCCGAACGCCGAGACGAACCCGAGGCCGGCGAGGGTCCCCAACAGGTCGCGCCGCGAGCGGGCGGGGGCGGGTCGGGAGCGGGATTGCCGGGCGGGCGGGTCCGTCGGGTTCGGTTCTCGAACGTCGTGGCGGGAGTCGTCGTGCATGATATCTCGGGACCGGCGTCCGTTGGAGAGTCCACCGGTCGGGTCCCGATTGTAATTGCGACCATAGCGGGAGTAGGGACCGGCCGAGTCCGTAACGGGTCCGTACCGGCCGGCCGACGGCGCGCTGTCGGTCACTCCGGACGCCCGTCGACGGGACGTCTGCGACGGTCGCGAACGCCACCGTGGGCACACCTATAAGTGATCGGCCGATAGGGACGGGTGATGTACGAGCGCCTCTTGCTCCCGGTCGGCGAAAAGGCGTCGCCGGACGATCGATACGAGCCCGTCTTCGATCTCGCACGCGAGCACGGAGCGACGATAGTGGTCCTCTCGGTCGCGGACACCAACCGCGACAGCGTGACGAACCTCGGCGGCGAGGTGATCGATACCCTGGAGACCGAGGCGACCGACGCCGCCGAGCGGTTCGCAGACCGGGCGCGCGAGCACTCGGTTCGGGTCGAGACGGAGGTCGTTCAGGGGACGCCCCACGAAGAGGTCGTGGCGTACGCCGACGCCCGCGAGATCGACCTGATCGTCATGCGAAAACGAGAGCGCGGACGGCTTCAGGAGGCACTGTTGGGAAGCGTCACCGACCGCGTGATCCGGCTGACGGACACGCCGGTGCTCGTCCTCTGAGGACAAGCAATTAGGCCGCCACCTCGTCGAGGGGGTCTTCGAGTTCCCCGACGACCGCCTCCATCGCGTCCGTGGCGGTCACGAGTCCGATGAGATCGCCGTTCTCGGTGCGAACGAGCGCGAGCTCCTGGCTTTCGTCCTGAAACCGATCGATGACGTCGCTGACGGTCATGTCTTCGGAGACGGTCAGCGGCGGCGCGGCGATGTCCTCGAGGGTCGTCTCCCCCGCTTGGAGGGCGTCGATCCGATCGAGGGCCGCTGAGACGTAGACGATCCCGCGGAAGTCCTCGGGCTCCTCACCGATCAGCGGATAGCGGTTGTGCAGCGATCCCGAGAGCCGTTCGAGGTTCTCCGCGAGGGGCAGTTCCGTCGAGAGGAAGACGATCTCCTCGCGGTCGACCATGACGTCTCCGACGGTCATCCTGCCGGCCGCAAGCGCGCTCAGTACCTCCTCGTATCGCTCCTCGTCGAGGTCGCCTTCCGCGAGCAGCGAACGCATTCGGTTCCTGAGGTCCGCCCGGCTCTCGATGACGTCCTGTTCGGTTTCGAGCCACGCGCCGGTCATCTCGATGCCGAACAGCGAAAGCGTCGCCTTCGCGACCCAGTCGCCGAGCGTGATCAGCGGGGAGATCAGCCAGTGAAACCAGTACAGCGGCGTCGCCCCGTACCGACAGACCCACCGCGAGCGCTCGACGCCCAGATACGTCGGGGTCTGTTCGCCGTGGGTCAGGTGGACGAGGTTGATGATCAGAAACGAGAGGATCGCCGCCGACCCGACCGACGCCAGCAGGGTCCCCTCGAACAGCGGCTCGAAGAGCGCGGCCAGCGCGGGTTCGGCGACGATTCCGACCGCAATGCTCGAGGCCGTGATCCCGACCTGACAGGTCGTCAAGTACAGTTCGAGGTTCTGAGTCATCTCCCAAGCCCGCTCCAAGGACTGGTTGTCCCCGACGAACTCCCCTTCGCTGAACTGCCGGGCGCGGGTCAGCGCGAACTCGATGGCGACGAAAAACGCGTTCGCGAGGATGAGCCCCACACCGGCGACGAGCCGAGCGACGACCTCTAGAGTTACCATTCGACCGAACCGTAACGGTCGAGACTGAAAGGGAGTTCGACCACGAGGGGGCCAAAAAGGAAAGTAATATCCGCACGATTCCCAAAGGCGACGTATGACAGTTCGAGGAACGGAGGGACCAGACCCGACGGGTAGGAAGCCGTGAGCGAGCGATCCTCAACGGGGGCCGAGCGCGTTCGGTCGGCCGTCTCGCGCAACAAGGTGCGGATCGCCTTCGCGGTGCTGATCGTCCTCTCGATCGCCGTTCTCGTCAGCGGTGCGACCGCAGGGGGGCTCTCGACGGCGACCGAGGAGGACGTACCGACCGCGCCCGAGAGCGACGGTCACACCGTCATCACCGAGTCGGGACGCGCCGGTACGATCACCGCCTACAACCCCGACGGGAGCGTCCTCTATTACGAGAACGAGCGGACCAAGTACTTCGACGTCGACCCCGTCGAGGGCGAGCCCCTGACCGTCGAGTACGCGACGACCGACACGATCCACAGCGAGGGCCCGACCTGTGGCTCGCCGCCGTGTGCCGTCAACGCCATCGAGCGCACGAACCTCGAAACCGGCGAGACGGAGGTGCTCTACGAGCGCTACGACGCCACCGAGACCGGCGCCGAGTGGCACGACGTCGATCGGCTCGACGAGAACCGGTTCGTCGTCGCCGACATGATCGACGACCAGGTCTTCATCGTCAACACCGAAACCGAACTCATCGAGTGGATGTGGGACGCCCAGGCGGACTACCCGGTCGAGGAGGGCGGCCCCTTCCCGGGTGACTGGGCACACATCAACGACGTCGAATACGTCGATGATCCGGGTAGCGAGGTCAACGGCACCATCATGGTCAGCATGCGCAATCAGGACCAGGTCGTCTTCGTCGACCCCGAGGAGGGCCTCCAGGAGGAGTGGACCCTCGGTGCCCAGAACGACCACAGCGTCCTCTACCAGCAGCACAACCCCGACTACATCCCCACCGATCAGGGCGGGCCCGCGGTCGTCGTCGCCGACTCGGAGAACGGCAACGTCGAGGAGTACCAGCGCGAGGGCGACGAGTGGACCCAGACGTGGGAGTGGTCCGACCAGCAGATGCAGTGGCCACGGGACGCCGACCGGCTGCCCAACGGCAACACGCTCGTGACCGACAGCCACGGCAACCGCGTCATGGAGCTGACCCCCGACGGCGAGGTCGTCTGGGAGGTCGGCTCGACGATGCCCTACGAGGCCGAGCGACTCGAAAGCGGCGACGAGAGCGAGGGCGGCCAGAGCGCCCAGCAACTGGGCTACGAGTCCCGAACCCCCGAGGAAGGCGGCGGGGAGAGCACCGAGAGCGCCGAGAGCGGATTCGACCCGCTGGGCGCGATCGTCGGCTTCTTCCACGAGATCGGTCTGATCATCGAGTCGTTCATCCCCTTCCGGATCCACAACGCCATCCTCTTCATCAGCCCGGTGTGGATGGGTACGGCCCACTTCGCGGCGGCCGGGATCGGGATCCTGACGGCGCTGGTCTGGATCGGGGCCGAACTCGTCTGGCAGCTCCGGGATATAGGGATCAGGGCCCAGCTGCCGGTCTATCGGGACCGGTAGGCGAAGCGCCGTTCGAGTGTAGATTCGCTTAGCTCGTCGAAACTCGACTATTACGAGGGCGGAGTGAGGGACCGGTAGATAGAGAGAAATGCCTTATGATTGGGACTCTTCTTTGGTCAAAGGCGGTTCAAAGATATCCTCAATAGAGCAGTCGAAGTATTCTGCAAGGTGGAAGGCAAGTTCGAGACTTGGATTATAGCGACCTGCTTCAATCGCACTAATCGTCTGCCGAGATACATCAACGGCCTCCGCAAGGTCACTCTGTGTCAACTCGTGTCTCGCTCGTCGTACTTTGAGGTCATTTTTCATCGCTTACATCGCTCGGGTGTAGTACAGCCCCATCCCGAAGTAGACTACCCACCCGAGAACAAAGCCAGTGATTTCGAGACTGATGGCTCCAATATTCGTGAATCCGTTCTCGACAACGTGCATGACGATGATCGCTAAAAGCAGTGCTGAAAGGGCTATATATGCCCACATCGAGGCCCGTTCTCCAATTTTCTGAGACCGTTCATCTTCTCTCCCAATAAAGGGTAAGTTCGATATTGTGTAAACATATCTTTACTAAATAGTGATAAGATTTTCCACTAATCCACGATGAATCGCTCCACAAGACTTCGACCAATTCGCACGAGCTACGTATCAGCCGCTCCCTACGAGGTCCTCGGGAAAGTACTGGAATACCGGTCGGTGGTAGATACAGGGGAGGTATCTAATTGAGGCGGCGGTTAAGGAACTGGGGCAGGAAGACACCGACACCTATCAGGACGAAGAACGACACCATAAAGCCGGTCTGTTCGCCAACGTTAACGGAGTCAAGTAGCGCTCTCGAAAGATAGGCTGTTGGAAGGGCGATAATGATGGAAACTACAGTTAGGCGATTTTCACGGGAAGCCATGGCCCATATGACTTTTGTTCAACTAAAAATCTTCTTCCCATAATGAGTATTCAGCGAGATTCTCATGTATCCGACCGTCTGTAAGACTCGCATAAACAATCTACCGGCTATCCGACTCGTAGATATGGAACAGATGGTGTTCCAACGGAGCCATTCGTTTTCGCTCGACCGGCTCCCGTATCGAAGAATCCTCAGACGAGCAGGTAGTTATCCAGCACGAACTGGTAATCGACCAGCAGGTACAGCGCCGCGAGGATCGACTGAAAGGAGAGCGATCCGAGTGCCGAGAGGACGACGAACACTCGGCTATCCATGTCCGAGAGGCCGGCGGGAACGGTGAGCAGGCCGCGGATGAACAGCATCGTGTTGCTCACCGGCACGGCGACCGGGCCCCAGCGCTCGAACCAGCCGTCGATCCGGTCGAGGCGGGACTCGCTGATGGGGAACCAGCGCTTTTGCAGGATGTAGTTCCGCCCGCCGCGCCGAACCAGCGAGAAGAGGACGAACTGGCCGATCGTGGTCCCGACGACGGTGACGGCGACGATAGTGATCACCTCGGGGATCGACGAGCCGATCAACAGGATGGCGGTGGGAACGACGAGTTCGCTCGGCATGAATCGGAGCATCATCGCCCCCTCGAGGACGGCGATGAGCAACAACACGGCGAGGGCGAACTCCGAGGTGAGCAGAGTCTCGACCTCCGTCGGAATCCGATCGAGTTGCAGCAGGTACATTGGCGAGACAGTCTCCCGAAAGCGGGGTCGCGCGTTAAGCCTTGTCTCTCCGCGCTCTGAGTCTCACGCCACCGTGCGGGCGCCGAAGGCCGCCATCGACCCCCCGCCGATCAGTACCGGCAGCCAATAGATCGTCCCCCGGTAGATCAGGACCGCGGCGGTGACGGTCGCGGCCGCCAGCCCCGTCGTCGGGACCAACAGCGCGACGAAGGCCGCCTCGATCCCACCCAGTCCGCCCGGCAGCGGGGCCGCCCCGGCGAGGTTACCGAGCGGGATCACGAACAGCGCGACGTAGATCGGGACGCTGTGGCCGATGGCCCAAAAGGCGGTCAGCAACGCGACGGCCTGAAAGAGCCATCCCAGCGTCGAGAGCCCGAACGCGACCGCGAGCGCCCGCCGGCGGGTCGCGAGCCGGGCGATGTGATCGAAAAATCGTTCCAGACGCCCCGAGAGGTCCTCGGCGACGGCCTCGGGGTCCGAGTGGCCGACCGGGAGGCGTGCGACCGTGTCGGCGGCGCCCTCGGAGACGGACTCGACGATCCGCTCGCGGTAGCGCCAGCCGAGTACCAGGAGGACGGCGACGGCTGCGACGACCGCGATCGCCGAGAGGACGGCCGTTTGGAGGCGCTCGCCGATGATGGTCGTCGTCGCGTAGTAGCCGACGCCGACGAACACCAGCGAGAGCGACGAGACGACGTTGAGCACGTCGACGGTGGCGATGCCCACGAAGCCGGTCTCGTAGCGCGCCTTCGAGACCTTCGAGATGAGCAGCGCCGCGACCGGCTCGCCCCCGGCCTGCCCGAAGGGGGTGACGTTGTTCGCGAAGACGGCGCTGGCGTAGACGAAAAACACCCGGACGACCGGGATGGTGACGTCGAGGGTCCGGAGGATCGACCGGAGCATGAGCGCCCACGCGGCGAGCCAGCACAGCGCCCCGACGACGGTCGCGGCCACGAGCGTCGGGTCGGCCGTCGCGAGCGAATCGAGGACGTCGCCCGCACCGACGAGGAAGAAGAGCCCGACGAACAGCACGAGCGCCGCCCCAAAGCCGAGGACCAGCGCCCGCCAGTTTCGACCGTTCATACACGATCGAGGCGTGAGCGGACCTTGAAACGTCTGATATCGTTCGCACCGGGGCGGACGCATGTCGACCGATTTATCGGTACGGACGACCGATTGACGGAGAAATGGGCCGCCAGCAGCCCCGGAACGTCCTGATGGTCGTTCTGGATACGGTTCGGAAAGACCACCTCACGCCCTACGGCTACGACCGGCCGACGACGCCGGAACTGGAGACGCTCGCCGAGGAGGCGGCCGTCTTCGAGTCGGCCGTCGCGCCCGCGCCGTGGACGCTTCCAGTTCATGCCTCGATGTTCACCGGGCTCTATCCGAGCCAGCACGGCGCCGACCAGGAGAGCCCGTATCTGGAGGACGTCCCGACGCTGGCCTCGGCGCTCTCGGCGGCGGGCTACGA
Source organism: Halalkalicoccus jeotgali B3 (assembly GCF_000196895.1). Taxonomy (NCBI): domain Archaea; kingdom Methanobacteriati; phylum Methanobacteriota; class Halobacteria; order Halobacteriales; family Halalkalicoccaceae; genus Halalkalicoccus; species Halalkalicoccus jeotgali. The sequence continues at coordinate 802,134 of NC_014297.1, read as the reverse complement.
CACGGCCTGTTACTCCTCGAACGCCTGGATTACCCCCTACACCGAGCTGACCCGCGGGTTCGACGCCCAGGACTCGTTTTTCGAGGTGTTGCCCCAGGACCTATTCTCGGGGCCACTGGCGCGCGCCTGGCGGCTGGTTAACGACAACGACCGGCTCAACGAGGTCGCGACCCGGCTCGTCAGGCTGGGTGCCCAAGCCCACGAGAAACTCGCAAGCGGCGAGGGCGCGGACTCGAAAACACCGGCAGTAATCGACCGCACGAGATCGTTCATCGAGGAAAGCGAGAGCGAAGCGGGGTGGTTCGCGTTCGTCAACCTGATGGACGCCCACCTGCCGTACTACCCCCCCGAGGACCAGCGCGAGCAGTTCGCTCCCGGCGTCGATCCCGCCGACGTGTGCCAGAACTCGAAGGAGTACAACTCCGGGGCACGCGACATCGACGACGAGGAGTGGGAGGCGATCCGGGGGCTGTACGACGCCGAGATCGCTCATATGGACGCCCAGCTCGGTCGGCTGTTCGCGTGGCTGCGCGAGACCGACCAGTGGGACGACACCACCGTCATCGTCTGTGCCGATCACGGCGAACTCCACGGCGAACACGACCTCTATGGCCACGAGTTCGCCCTCTACGAGGAACTGATCAACGTCCCGCTCCTCGTCAAACACCCCGAGATCGACGCGGGGCGAAACGAGGAGCTGGTCGAACTGCTCGACCTCTATCACACGACACTCGATTCGCTTTCAGTCGACGCCGGGGGCGTTCCGGGCGCGACCGCGTTCGATCCCACCCGCTCGCTGCTGTCGAACGAGTACCGGGCGTTCGACGGTGTCGACTCCCCCGATATCGGCCAGCGCGCCGTACTGGATGGCGACGGCGAGGAGGGAGAACGCGGGGACTACGCCTTCGTCGAGTACGCCCAGCCGGTGATCGAACTCCACCATCTCGAAGAAAAGGCCAGCGAGGCCCGCATCACCCTGCCCGAGGACCATCGGGCCTACGCCCGGATGCGTGCCGCCCGCGGCGAGGCGGGTAAGTACGTCCGGGCCGACCGGATCCCCGATGAAGGCTACCGACTCGACGACGATCCAGGGGAGGTCTCGTCGCTCTCGTCCGAGGAGGACGAGCGGGTCGCAGCCGCCGAGCGGGCACTCTCCCGATTCGAGGACGAGGTCGGAGGCGCGTGGACCACGCCCGCGGAGGCGAGCGCCGAGGACGCGCTCGACGAGGCCGACGCGGAGACGAAAGACCGCCTGCGGGAACTGGGATATCTGGAGTGATTCGCTCGGGAACGATTCTACCCCGAGCAGGCCGAAACCAATAGGAATACATGGCCGTGACGGGAACCGACGGCAACTAATGGAGGACCACCGCTTTCTCGAGTCCGACTGGGATTACTGTGTGGTGCTCGACGCGTGTCGCTACGACGTCTTCAGCGAGGTCTACGACGAGTACCTCGACGGCACGCTCGAAAAGCGCCGCAGCAAGGGCTCCTCGACGCCCGAGTGGGCCTATCGGACCTTTACCGATCACCACGACATCGCGTACTTCTCAGGCAACCCCTTCATCAACAGCCTCGGCATCCCGCTGAACGAACTCAAGTGGGGCGCCAGTTGCGACTACGAGTGGGCCGCCGCCGATCACATCACCGAGGTGTTCGACGTCTGGAAACACGGCTGGGACGACGAGCTGGGGACGGTCCCCCCCGAGAGCCTCGCCGCGTCGTTCCGCGAGCACTCCGAGGCCGTCGAGCGCGCCGACCGGACGGTACTGCACTACATGCAGCCCCACGCGCCGTATCTCGGGCGCGGAAAGGGCCAGAAACTCAAGCAGATCCGCAAGGGCATCGACCGGCAGGGCCGGGAGGCGAGCGCCGACGGCGGCAGTGCGCTCTCGGGGATCAGCGACGTCGTCCGCCCGAAGGTCGAGAGCGCCCTCGATGGGAGCAAACTCGCCCAGAAGGCGGGGCTGTGGCTCGAACTCGATCCGGCCGATCTGGTGCGAAACGGCACCCGCGAGGCGGCGATGGAACTCTACGAGGAGAACCTCCGGATCGCGCTCGAAGAGGTCGACGATCTGGTGGCGGACCTCGACGGACGGGTCGTCGTCACCGCCGACCACGGGGAGGCCTTCGGCGAGGAGGGCGTCTGGGAACACCACATCGAGACGCCGATTCCGGCGCTGATCGAGGTGCCGTGGCTCGAACTCGACTAAAATCGAATCGCGCCGCGGGGACCTGCCATCGAAGCGAACCGTGCGGCTCGTGAAGCTCTTTTGATATCTTCGGAACGGAAGCCCACCGGTCGAATCGAGCGTCCACGGTGGGGACGGAGTCAATACTGAAAGATTGATAGTACGGGTTCCGTATGAGCTAGCGCAGACTGCATGAAGATCAGTCACTACTTCGAGTTCGAGGACCACATCACCGGTGGGATCCGCGAGTCGGTCAAGAACCAGCGCAAGATGCTGCGCCGGCTTGGGATCGACCAGTCGATGGACCCGCACCTCGACTCGGACGCCCTGCACCTCAATCTGATGGGCCCGCGCTCGGTGTGGTATGCGAAACGGGCCCGTACCCGCGGCGTGCCCGTCATCGCCCACACCCACGTGACCGCCGAGGACTTCGGTGACAGCTTTCGCTTTACGAACGCCCTCGCCAAACCGCTCAAGCCGTATCTCGAGCGCGTCTACGGGCTTGCGGACGCGCTGATCTGTCCCTCGGAGTACAACCGCCGGCTGATCGAGGAGTACACCGACACGCCGACGACCGTGATCTCGAACGGGGTCGACCGCGAGAAACTCGCGGGCTTCGCGGCCCTCGAATCGGAATACCGCGAGCGCTACGACCTCTCGGAGCCGACCGTCTTCGCGGTCGGGCACGTCCTCAAGCGCAAGGGACTCGAGACGTTCGTCGAGACGGCCCGTCGGATGCCCGAACTGGACTTCGCGTGGTTCGGCCCATTGGATCGCTCCCTGAAGGGCCGCGAGACCAAGCGGCTGATCGACGGGTCGCCGGAGAACTGCACGTTCACCGGCTACGTCGAGGACATCCGGGGGGCGTACGCGGCCGGCGACGTCTTCTTCTTCCCGACCCACGAGGAAAACGAGGGGATCGCGCTGCTGGAGGCGATGAGTACCGGCCATCCCGCGGTGGTCAGGGACATCGAGACGTTCTCGTGGCTGACCGACGGCGAGGACTGTCTCAAGACAGCGGGATCGTTCGAGCGCGAACTCGAAGCGTTGAAAGACCCCGAACGCCGAGAAGAACTCGGTACGAATGCGGCCCGAACCAGCGACTCCTTCGCCCTCCCGGAGACCGCCCGCCAGCTCGAAGCCGTCTACGAGGCGGTGGTCTGAATGAGGATCGGCTTTTTCACTGACAGCTACTTCCCGGAGATCGACGGGGTGACCTACACCATCCAGCTCTGGCGCGAGCGACTCGAGGCGGCCGGCCACGAGGTGTCCGTCGTCTACCCCGACGGCGACTACGAACCCGACGAGCGCGAACTCCCCGTCACCTCGCTGCCCAATCCCTTCTACGGCGGGTACAACGTCCCGCTGTTCCGGCGTCCCTCGACGCTGCCCGACCTCGATCTCGTGCACTGTCACGGCCCGGCCCCGGTGGGACTGCTCGGCCGGTACTACGCCCGGAAACACGACATCCCGGCGATCTACACCCACCACACCCCCCTCGAGGAGTACTTCCACCAGAGCGTCGGCTCGGACCGGCTGGCGCGCGCGCTCGGACGGGCCTACGTGCCCCTCGAGAACGCCTTTCTGCGGAGTTTCGACGCCGTGACCGCCTCGACCTCGCGGATCGAGCGCGACGTCGAGCACGTCGAACTCCCGGTGGGCATCGACATGGACTTCTTCGCGCCGACCGAACGGCGGTGGTTCTCCGAGCGACCCGTGATCGGCTACAGCGGGCGTCTCAGCATGGAGAAAAACGTCCGGGAGATCCTCCGGATTGCGAGGCAACTACCCGAGTACGACGTTCGCATCGTGGGTGCGGGTCCGTTTCGCGACTCCCTCGAGGAACGCGCCCCCGAAAACGTCGAGATCAGGGGGTTTCTGCCCCGCGAGGAGCTGCCGACGTTCTACAGTTCGATCGACGTCTTCGTGACCGCCTCGACCGCGGACACGCTGGGGCTGTCGACGCTCGAGGCCAACGCCTGTGGAACCCCCGTCGCGGCCGTCGACGCGCCGCCGTTCGACCGGACCATCGGCCCGGACAACGGGGTGCGCTTCGAGTACGGCGACCTCGACTCGATGGCCGGAGCGATCGAGGCGTGTCTCGACGGCGACCGGGAGACCAGAGCCGCCGTCGAGCGCTACTCGATCCACCACACGATCGGCCTCCTCGAAACCCTCTATCGGGACGTCACCGACGACGACGAGGACCGCCCGGCGGGGCCGCCCTCCAGCGGGCGCTCGCGGCGCGAACTGGCCGGCGAGGCCAACCGAGAGGGGTGACGGGCGTCGCCGGCACGGGTACGAAGGGTTGATCTCGCTCGACCACGTCGGACCAGCCGATGCTTCGGGAACGGCTGTCGGAGTACCGGCGTGGGGTCCGGTCGGAACTGGAGGCGATCTCGACCGAGGACCACCCACCCCGCGACATCGCCGCGAGCTTCGCGCTCGGGGTCTTCATCACGGCGCTGCCGACGCTGGGCGCGGGATTGCTGGTGTTCGTCCTCATCGTCGCGCTCCTCGAGCGCGTGAGCAAACTCGCGCTGTTTGCCTCCGTCGGGTCCTCAACCCCGTCGCGAAGTGGGGCGTCTACGCCGCGAGTTTCTCGCTGGGAACGCTCCTGCTCGGGCCGGTCCCGGGCGTGACGCTCGCCGACGTCTCGTTCGACGCAGGACCGGCCATCGTCACCCGGCTGGTGCTCGGCAACCTCCTCGTCGCCGTCGTCCTGACGGCCGTCGGGTACGTCGGCGCGCTGCGGTTCGTCCACGAGTACCGCCGGCGCGAGGCCCGGTTCGGTGACTTCCTGTCCGAGCGCCTCTCGGAGTGAGTCAGTCCGTTCGGGCGTCGCTCGCTTCGGTCACAGAACGCGGGGAGCCGCCCGCGTCGTGTTCGGTCGGGCTGTAACGCTCGGTGGCGATCCAGTAGACGCCGGCCCCGCCACAGAACAGCCCGACCCCGAGAAGCGAGACGAGCGCGAACGCGCCGTGGCTCAGGGCCACCGCGAGCACCGCCCCGACGAACATGACGACGACGCTGCCGGTCTTGACGCCGGCGAGCGGGTGATTCCCGCAGTGAGGACACGCCGGTACGTCCGTCTCGATGGCGTCCCCACAGCGTTCGCAGGGCGCACGAGCCCGGCGGAGGGACGGCGATCCCCGGTCGATTCCACGTCGCGGGCGGTCGCGTTCGGTCCGGTTCGAACGGTCCGGTTCCGGCGTCGGGGCTCCCATCGGTGTCGAAACGATCGGGCGAGCGGGTAATGGCGTTTTCTAGGAGGAGTATATAGGGCTCCGCTCGGGGACGCTATCGGACGAACTCGATGGCTGCGCCCTGACCGAACCCGACACACAGCGTCGCGAGTCCACGACTCGCGTCGCGCTTTGTGAGTTCGTGAAGCAGCGTCACGGGCAGGCGTGCGCCGCTTGCACCCAGCGGGTGGCCGAGCGCGATCGCCCCGCCGTTGACGTTCAGGCGCTCGGGATCGATCCCGAGTTCGCGCCGGGAGTACTCACACTGGCTGGCGAAGGCCTCGTTGATCTCGACCAGATCGTACTCGTCGATCCCCCGACCCGTGCGTTCGAGCAGGCTCTCGGTGGCGGGAACGGGCCCGATTCCCATCACCGTCGGATCGACGCCGGCGACGGCGTTCGAGCCGACCGCCGCGAGCACGTCGAGACCGTGGTCCTCGGCGAACGCGCGGCTGGTCACCAGCGTCGCCGCGGCACCGTCAGTGATCTGGGAGGCGTTGCCGGGCGTGACGGTGCCGTCGCCCTTGAACACCGTCGGTAGACCCGCGAGCGTCTCCATGTCCGTATTCCGTCGGATCCCCTCGTCCTCGTCGACGGTCCCCTCGTCGGTCCGGATGGGGACGATCTCGTCGTCGAACCGGCCCTCGTCGGTCGCCTCGGCGGCCCGTCGGTGGCTCCGCAGGGCGAACTCGTCTTGGGTCTCCCGGGAGACGTCGTAGGTCTCGGCGACCTTCTCGGCGGTCATCCCCATCTCCAGTTCGCCGACGTTGTAGGTCTCGGCGAGTCGGGGATGGAGGTGCGCGTAGGACTCCCCGTCCATCGGCACGTTCGACATGGACTCGACGCCGCCGGCGATGATCGCCTCGCGCTGGCCGGCGCGGATCGCGTCGCTCGCGGAGATGATCGCCTGCATCGAGGAGGCACACCAGCGGTTGATCGTCGTCGCCGGCGTCCCCTCGCCCAGTTCCGACAGCAACGCGATCACGCGCGCGACGTTGTTGTCCTGCTGGCCGCGCTGCTGGGCGACGCCCCACATCAGGTCGTCGACGTCGTCGCTTCCCAGTCCCGTCTCGGCGAGGATCTCGTCGATCAGCGGGATCGAGAGGTCCTCGCTGCGGACCGACTCGAAGACCCCGTCCTGCTTGCCGAAGGGGGTGCGAACCGCCTGCGCGATCACGGGGGTGGTATCAGGTGCCATTGGGCCCGTTTCGGCCGGGGCGAACTTAAACGGCCGTACAACTCCCGGGACCGGGAGAGGAGTTCATCGACCGGTCGATCGCAAGCGTACCTCCCGGCCGTGATCCCGACAGCCATCGAGGTGGGTGCGGGCCCACGCGAGCGCCGAGTCGGCCTCGGTCGTGATCGACCCGCGGACGTTGCCGGTCTCGTCGTAGATGCCGATCCAGACGGTCGTGCCGTCGGCGATGAGGATCCCCATGTTCGGACAGAGCGACTCGGAGAGCCGATAGAGGGTGAAGTTCGGCGCCGCAAGCCCCTCACGGAGCTTCTCGTCGTACTTCGAGCGGAGCTGTTCGACCAGCGGGGCATCGAGGAACAGTTCGATTTCGGTGTCGGTCCGCGTGATCTGCTCGTAGAACAGCGAGACGTACTGGGGAAACGCGATCGGGGAGTAGCCCACGAGGTGCGCTGCGCTCTCGACGAGGCGTTCGAGTTCCCGAACCGGTTCGTGGGGCATCGGATGGCCGGCATGGACGACCTCCGCGCCGAGGAGACAGTCGACATCGAGTCCCGTCTCCGGCGGGAGATAGGCGAGGAGGTCGCGGGCGAGACGGAGGCGGTCGTACCGCTCGAGCAGCGATTCGAACTCCCGGTAGGCCAGGTTCCCGACGAGCGTCAGCCGGTAGCCCTCGTCGGCACGTTCGACCAAGGCGGCGGCCTCGAGTTCCCGAACCGAGCGATCGACCGTCTGTCTCGAGACGTCGAGGCGCTCGGTGAGGCCGCGCTTCTCGCGTGGACCGTCCCCGAGACACTCGAGAACCGCCCGCCGCCGCATGACGGTCTCGAGGAGACTGTGCGCTGGAGCAGTCATACCCATTAATGATCTTTCAGAGACAAAAGCTTATTCCATCCGTAGTATATCAGTCGTTTTCGATACACGTTCTGCCCATTGGCTTCGACTAGCTCCCGTTCGGACGGGTACGAACACCTAGAGGAGAGTGCTCGGCGGTCGACGGATCGACGGATCGGGCACGAATATATAATAAATGATAAATAATAATACAAGAGGCGGACGCGAGGAGAACAACGCGGTCCGAATGTCGATGGCGTTAAGAATCCGGGGCGATAAGTGTGGTGGGAATGAGTAATTCGGCGCTTCCGGTGGTCGAGTTCCTACTGACGGCTCACGCCTACAGCACCGACCGGCGCTTCGACGAGAACGACCTGCCCGCCGAGTACCGAAAGGTGTTCTGGGAGGGCGGGTCGATCGAGCGCCCGCTCTCGGTGACCGAGGAGAACGCCCGAGAAGCTACGGGCGTCAACGAGCCCTGGGAGGCGGTTTCGGATCTGCTCTTTACCCAGCGAGCCGAGTTCTCCGGCGAGTTGACGCTCTCGGATTCCGATCTGGCGGCCGACTGGGTCGCAACGCGAACCGACGAGGGGCGACTCGCCGACAACCCCACCCTCTCGGGGTTCTACGAGGACCGCGATATCGACGTGCCCGTCGACTACGAGCACGCCCGCGAGAACGCCCGGCCGATCCGGGCCGATCGCGTCTGGATCGACAACCTGCTCGAGACGTACTTCGATCCCGACGACGAGGACGAGGCGGAGATGCTCGATCTCGTCGACATCCGGGCCCCCGAGGAGATCGAGATGACCCTCGACGATCTCGTACTGACCGACCAGCAGGAGGCCGAGATCGACAAGATCGTCAAAGCCATCGAGCACCGCGAGTACCTGGCGGCCATCGGGCTTCGCGAGATCGGCAAGCTCCTCTTCGTCGGACCGCCCGGCACCGGCAAGACCACGACCTCGCGGGCGCTGGCCCACGATCTGGACCTGCCGTTCGTCGAAGTCAAACTTTCGATGATCACCAGCCAGTACCTCGGTGAAACGGCCAAAAACGTCGATAAGGTCTTCGAGGTCGCCAAACGCCTCTCGCCGTGTATCCTCTTTATCGACGAGTTCGACTTCGTCGCCAAAACGCGGCGAAGCGACGAGCACGCCGCGATCAAGCGCGCCGTCAACACGCTGTTGAAGAGTATCGACGAGGTGAGCCTGATCCAGGACGACGTCCTTCTCATCGGGGCGACCAACCACCCCGACCAACTCGACGCCGCGGCGTGGCGCCGCTTCGACGAGATCGTCAACTTCCCCAAACCCGACGATCGAATGCGCGCGGACATCTTCAGCGTCATCACCCGCGAGATGGACATCACCGGCTTCGACCCCGGGGAGATCGCTACGGAAACCGAGGGCCTGACCGGCAGCGACCTGCGGATGGTCCTCCGGGAAGCGGTGTTGGAGGCGCTGACCGAGAACCGTCGCACGCTGACCCAGCGTGACCTGCTGGATGCGGTTACGGACTTCGAGGAGCGAGACACCTTGAAGGACCTCGACATGATCGAGGGCGATCACGAGGCGCTGGTCGCCGGCGGGTCACCCGAGGGACACGATCACGACCACGATCACTGATGGAAGTCACGCTGTTGGGGACCGGCGATACGACCGGGACCCCGACGCCGGACTGTGAATGTGGGACCTGCGAGCGCGCGCGCGAACTCGGCGTCGAGCGCAGTCGCTTTTCGGTTCACCTCACCAACGAGGTGACCGACCAGTCGCTGTTGATCGACGCCAGCCCCGACTTTCGCCACCAGTTTCTCACACAGGAAGTCCCGCTGCCCGATGCGATGGTCATCAGCCACATCCACTTCGACCACCTCGACGGGCTCGGAAACGCCTACCGGCTGTTCGAGGACCTCCCGGTTCACGCTGCCAACGAGATCGACCCCGTGACCGACGAAAGCGTCGCCGATACGATCCGGGACAAATACGACTACCTCGACCGGATCACGGTTCGAGACCACGCGCCATTCGAGCGGTTTCGGACCTGCGGGTTCGACGTGACGCTCGTGCCGGTCGATCACCCGCCGCTTTACTGCTACGGGCTCGTCATCGAGGAAGGGGAGACGAAGCTCTCGCTGACCGGCGACACCAGCTACGACGTGCCCGACCGTTCGAAGGAGGCGCTTTCGGACCCGGACCTCCTGCTCGCGGACGCCATCGTTCCGGCCTCGCGGTGTGAAGGCCATCCCATCGGGGGACGCCACCACGATTCCGAAGGTGTGCCCCGTACGTTCGGGACCAAACACATGACCCGCGAGGGGGCACTCGACTTAGCCGAAGAACTGAACGCCGAGCGGACCCGCCTCGTCCACCTCGCGCACTTCTACCCGCCCGAGGAGGCGTTCGCGGAGCCGCTCGCGGTCGACGGCGAACGCTACAGCCTCTAGTCGAGACGGTCGATCTCGGCGAGCAGTTCTGCCAGTCGCTCGCCCCGGTTCGTGAGGCCGTAGTGTACCGCCGGGGGCGTGCTCTCCTCGACCTCCCGAAAGACGATATCCGACGATTCGAGGCGTTTGAGACGGGCCGAGAGGGTGCTCGTGGGAACCCCGAGGGCGCGCTTGATCTCGTTGAAGCGCGTCTCCCCGCCCGCGAGATGCGCGACGATCCGCCGGGTCCACTTACAGCCAAGCACGTCCCAGAGATCGGTTCCCATCGCTTCGAAATCGTGGACCTACTCGCTTGGTTCTTACTCCCCGATTTACAACTTCGGGCGTGGTATCCTCTCCCGTGATGTCCGAGGAGATCCCCGGCTACGACTACGGCGACGAATCGCTCCCCGAGGCCCCGTACGACGAGGAGGAACTGGAGAGGCTGCAGGCGGCGGTGATGTTCGACGCCGAGGACGAGGAGGCGCTTCGGGAGGCCGGTGAGGTGCTCGAACCCCAGATCGAGGAGATCCTCGATCTGTGGTACGACTTCGTCGGCGCGAACGACCACCTCGTCTACTACTTCACCGACGGAGAGGGCACCCCCGACGAGGAGTACCTCGATCGGGTGCGCGCACGGTTCGGCCAGTGGATACGTGACACCTGCGATCCGCCCTACGACCAAGAGTGGCTGAACTACCAGTACGAGATCGGACTGCGACATCACCGCGAGAAGAAGAACCGAACCGACGACGCCGACGCCGTCGACCATATCCACGCGCGCTACCTGATCGCCTTCATCTATCCCATCTCCGCCACGATCCGGGACTTCCTCGAGAACGGGGATCACAGCGAGGGGATGGTAAACGACATGTTCCACGCATGGTTCAAGTCGGTCACCCTCCAGGTGACCCTCTGGACCCAGCCGTACTTCCCGGAGGGCGATTGGTGACGGTTTAGGCTTACCGAAAACGGAAAGAACTATGTCTCTTTAGGCGGCCCTAAATCATATGGCAGGTAGTTCGAGGGGACCGACGCGACGGGAGGTACTAGTATCGGGCGGTTCGGCGGCGGGGCTCGCACTCGCGGGCTGTACCGGCGGCGATGGCGATGGAGACGGGAACGGTTCGAGCGACGATGGCGGGGGCGGAGGCGGGTCCTACACCGTCTCGATGGAGCCGGTCGGGGAGGTCACCTTCGAGTCCCCGCCCGAGCGGTGGGTCGCGAACAACGGGAGCTGGGCGGACATGGGGGTGGCGCTCGGCCACGAGCCCCCCGAAGCGCTGTGGCTCACGAGCCGGTATCACACCCGGTACTACGACGGGATCCCGGACGTCTCTGTCGATACGAGCGGGATGACGGACCTCTATCAGAACGGCGTCGACAAGGAGCTGTTCTACGAACTCGACGCCGACGTCCACGTCATCGACCCGAACTTCCTGTTGAATCGCTACAGCGGCTGGGAGCAGGCCGACATCGACGAGATCGACGAGAGCGTCGGACCCTTCTTCGGGAACAGCATCTTCTCGCAGGAGTACGCCTGGCACGACGACTACCAGTACTATACCCTGTACGAGGCGTTCGGGAAGCTCGCGGAGGCCTTTCAGGAACAAGAGCGCTACGAGCAGTTCGTCGCGCTCCACGAGGAGTTTCAGGGCCGGGTCGAGGAGATCGTTCCGCCGGAAGGAGAGCGCCCCGAGGTGGCGATCCTGTGGGCCGACGGCGACCAGCCCGAAACGTTCCTGCCGTACCTGATCAGCGAGGGGACGAGCTTCAAGCAGTGGCGCGATCTGGGCGTGCGCGACGCGCTCGCGAACTCGGAGGTCGAGGACTTCCACACCAATCGCGGGGAACTGGACTTCGAGACGCTGCTGGAGGTCGACCCCGAGGTGTTGCTCCTGCGGGGCCAGGAGGGAAAAACCGCCTCGGAGTTCCAAGACACCGTCGTCTCGTTCCTGGAGAACGACGACGTCGCGAGCCGTCTGACCGCCGTCCAGAACGGCGACGTCTACCGGGGTGGACCGCTCTATCAGGGCCCGATCACGAACCTCGTGCTCACCGAGCGGGCCGCTGGACAGGTCTACGGGATCGAGGAGGAGCTGTTCGACCGGGACGAGGTCGCCGGGATCGTCACCGGCCAATGAGGAGCCGATGAGGACCCACATCGAGGGGGCACGCGAACGCGTCGCGCGCGAACGCGAGGCGGTTTCCGAAAAGCGCGCGGCCTACGACCGGTTTCGCACCCGGATAGAATCGGTCTCGCCACGGGCAGCGATCGCCGACGGCGGCGACACCCTCGTCTCCTCGGCCGGCCGGACGGGCGCGCGACCGATCCGGGAGGCGTTCGCCGAGACGGTCGCGCCGACCTGCGAGGACCGCGCGACGATGGAACTGCTCGGCGCGGAACTCGGCGAGGAGATCGCGACGGCGCTCGCGACCGGCGGCGTCTCGCCCCCGCTCTATCGGGCGATCGGCACCGAAGTCGATCGCCGTCGGGCCGAACTCGCCGCGATGGACGGCGCGCTCGAGGCCGAAGCCGACTCGCTTCGACGCGCGAGGGGAGTCGTCGAGCCGGTCCGCGAGTGGATGATCGAGGAGAACGAGACGGCGCTTTCGGCGTATGGGTTCGAGGGACTGCGCGAGCGCCACGCCCGCCTCGGGGCGTTTCGGGCGGACTGTGAGGGGCTGCTCGCCGACCGCCAGACGGACCTCGGGCGGACCACGGGCGCACAGGGCCGGGCGGGCGTCAGACAGCGGGACCTCGCGAGCTATCTCTACGAGGGACTCCCGATCGATCACCCGGTGCTCGTGACTGCCGTGCGCCTCGAGGAACTCTGCCGGGAGTGTCAGCGAACCGTTCGGGATCACCTCGTGCGTCGAGTGTAGCCGGCCGACGAAAGCGCAGTGTCCCGGTCCGGGGTTCGTTTTAGGCACCCCGAAAAGTCGAAAACGCTTTATGTTTTTAGGGACCCCTAAGACCCATGGGAAGAGAGGCGGCCGACCGTGGGGGAGTGACCCGGCGAGAGTACGTCAAGTACGGTGGGGTAGTCGCCGGCGGCGGCCTGCTTGCAGGATGTACTGGCGACGATAGTGGGAAGGGGCAGTCGGACGGATCGGACGGTTCCGAGGGGGGCGAGACCTACACGGCGTCGATGGCTCCGGTGGGCGACGTCGAGTTCACGGCGGTCCCCGAGAGCGTGATGGTCTATAGCCTGCTGTACGCGGACATGGCGGTCGCGTACGGCCACGGCGAGTCGGTGAACTCGCTGGGGTTCGACGCCGAAACCGGCGGGAACACGCTCGACGCCTACTACGAAGCCCTCGACGGGGTGGCGTTCGACCGGGAGGGGCTGGCACAGCTCAACACCGGCTCGGGACAGCTCGACGTGGGCAAGGAGCTGTTTTACGAACTGAACTCCGACCTTCACCTGGTCGATCCCTGTCTCGTCCTCTCGTTCGACGGCTGGGAGTCGGCTGACGTCGACGAGATCGAGCGGAACATCGGGCCGTGGTTCGGAAACACCCTCAGTCGCGACCACGCACAACCCCCCGAGGAGTGTCGCGAGGACTACGAGTACTACACCCTCTGGGAGATCGCACAGCAGGTCGCGGGGGTGTTCCGAACCGAGGACCGTTTCGAGGCGCTTGCGGCCGTCCACTCGGAGCTCCTCGAAACGATCGAGTCGAACCTCCCGCCCGAGGAGGAGCGCCCGACGGTCGCGACGGTCATCTTCATGGACGGGACGTTCTATCCCACCCGGTCGGACACGCCGGGCTTTGCCAACGCACACGTTCGTCCGCTCGGCGCGCCCGACGCATTGGCCGGCGAGGAGATCACCGGCGGGACGAGCTACGGGTACGAGACGATGCTCGAGTTCGATCCGGACGTGTTGCTCCACGAGTACGGTATCGCCTCGTACTACGACGTCGGGGCGATCGCCGAGACGCTGGCCGATCACCCCGTCGGGAGTCAGCTGTCGGCCGTCGAGTCGGGGCGGGTCTATCCTTCGGGGGACCCGGTACAGGGCCCGCTGATGAACCTCTTCCAGTTGGAGATGACCGCCAAACAGCTCTACCCCGAGGTCTTCGGCGAGTGGCCCGAGTATGCAGCCGGCGAGCCGTATCCCGAGATCCCTGCCGAGGAACAGTTGTTCGACCGGGCCGAAGTCGCCGAGATCGTCACCGGAGAGGCCTGACCGTGAGCGCGCTCGACGCACTCGCGTACGCACGCCCCCGGGAACACGAGGCACCATGAGCGGCGGGTCGAGCCTCGAATCGTCGAACGTCGCCGCCGAGGGGCGTCTCTCGTGGCTGTTCGATCCGAAGCTTCTGGTCGTCGCGCTCGCGAGCGCCGCCGTGGTCGTCGGCGGCGGGCTGGTGCAGGTGAGCTTCGGCGCGTACTCGATGACGCTCTCGCAGGCGTGGGCGGCGGTGTTCAACCCCGAGGTGATCTTCAACGCTCAGGCCTGGAGTGCGTTCCTCTTCGGCGGCGAGGTCCCCGAGATGAGCCGCGAGAGCCTCATCGTCTGGAACATCCGCCTTCCGCGGGTGTTCGTCGGGATCCTCGTCGGGATGAACCTCGGGGTTTCGGGGGCGATCTTCCAGGCGGTCACCCGAAACGAACTCGCGAGTCCGTTCATTCTGGGCGTCTCCTCGGGGGCCGGGCTCCTCATCCTGCTGACGCTCGTGGTCTTCGGGAGTCTCACCGCGTTCCTCCCGCTGATCGCCTCGCTGGGCGGGGCTGGGGCCTTCCTGATCGTCTACGTCATCGCCTGGAAGGGCGGCACCTCGCCGGTACGCCTGGTGCTCGCGGGCGTCATCGTCGGCACCGTCTTCGGGAGCCTCCAGACGGCGCTGTTTTTCTTCGCCGAGGACATCGGCGTCGTCCAGTCGGCGATCGCCTGGACGACCGGCTCGCTAACGGGCACCGACTGGCAGCAGGTCCGGTTGGCCTTGCCCTGGACGCTAGTGGCGGTGTCGCTGTCGGTGGCGGGCTCACGGCAGTGTAACGTCCTGTTGCTCGGTGAGAGCACCGCACGCTCGCTGGGTATGTCGATCGAGCGGGTTCGCTTCGCGCTCTCGGGGGTCGCGGTGCTAGCGGCCGCGGCGAGCATCGCCGTGGCGGGGATCGTCGGGTTCGTCGGGCTGATCGTCCCTCACATGGTTCGGAACCTCGTCGGCAGCGACTACCGGAAGCTGATGGTCGGCTGTCTGTTCGTCGGCCCGGCGCTGATGGTCGGCGCCGACGTCGGGGCACGCCTCGCGCTCAACCCGGTCCAGATACCGGTGGGGATCGTCACCGGACTGGTCGGCGGCCCCTACTTCCTGTATCTGATGCGCAAACAGCAAAACATGGGTGAGATCTGATGTCGAAACACACACTCGAATACGGCACGACCGAGACGGATCGCAACACGAACCGCCGCGACGCCACGAACTCCTCGGCGAGCGAACTCTCGTGTGAGGACCTCGTGGTGAGCTATCCCGGCGGCGAGCCGGTCCTCGACGGCGAGTCGATCGTCGCCCAACGGGGGGCGGTGACGGCGCTGGTCGGGCCCAACGGCTCGGGAAAGAGCACGCTTCTCAAGGGGCTTGCAAACCAGCTCTCGCCGGATGCGGGGTCGGTCGTGCTCGACGGCCAGGACGTCCAGTCACTCGGGACCAAAGAACTCGCGCGCAAGCTCGGACTGCTCTCCCAAGAGAACGTCTCGCCGGAATCGATCACCGTCGAGGAGCTGGTCTATCACGGCCGCTACCCCCACAGAGGCTTCTTCGAGAGCGTCGACGACGAGGACGAGTGTGCGGTTCAAGACGCGATCTCGCTTGCGGGCGTCGGGCACCTCCGCGACCGGGAGGTGAGCAGCCTGAGCGGCGGGCAGCGCCAGCTCGTCTGGATCGCGATGGTGTTGGCCCAGGACACCGACGTCCTGCTGTTGGACGAGCCCACGACCTTCCTCGATCTCCACCACCAGCTCGAAGTGATGGAGATCGTCCGAACCCTCCGGGAGGATCGCGAGATCACCGTCGTACTCGTGCTCCACGATATCGAGCAGGCCGCCCGCTACGCCGATTACGTGGTCGCACTCAAAGACGGCGAGATCCAGGCGCGTGGTGCCCCCGGAACGGTCATCACCGAGGAGTTACTTGCCGAGGTCTTCGGGATCGAAGCGGAGGTCGAACGTACCGACCGCGGCCCGCGGGTAACGCCCATCCGCGCCCACCACGGCTCCGTCGACGCCGAGTAGCACCCGGTCGACCCCCTCTATTTCGACCGGCCTCGAACCGGAGGAGTTATCGTTTTTTAGGTGGGCCTAAAACTATGTCCCAACGATCACGCGACGAACCGACGCGACGCGAGTACGTGAAGTACGGTACAACGGTGCTTGCGGGCGGTCTGCTCGCGGGCTGTACCGGCGGTGGCGGCTCGGACGGCGGCGGGTCGGGCGAGCAGGACGGGGCGGGCACTACCGTCTCGATGTCACCGGTCGGGGAGGTCAGCTTCGAGTCCCCGCCCGAGACGGTCTTTACGCGACTGACCCACCACGCGGACATGGCGTTCGCGCTCGGGCGCGGGGAGGGGATCACAGCGCTGCACGCCCCCGAGTACTACGACGGACTGTGGAACCAGTTCGTCGAGCGCCTGCCGGGCGTCTCGCTGGACTGGTCGGGGCTGTACTCCTCGTGGGAGCCCGATAAGGAGACGCTGTACGAACTCGACAGCGACGTCCATCTGGCGGATCCGGCGTGGGTCACACAGATCGAGGGCTGGACTCGCGAGGACATCGACGAGATCGCCGAGAACGTCGCCCCGTGGTTGGGCAACTCCCTGAGCGACCGCCACCAAGAGCCGCCGACGGCGTGGGCCGAGGGTTACGAGTACTACAGCCTCTGGGAGCAGTTCGAACTCGTCGCGACGGCGTTCGGCGAGACAGCTCGTTTCGAGGAACTCGCGGCGGTGTACGAGGAACTGCTCGCGACGATCGACTCGGGGTTGCCCCCCGAAGAACAGCGGCCGACGGCGGCCATGATCTCCTCGGGGGACATGGAGACGATCTACGCCTATACGCTTAGCAACCCGGGGTTCCTGACGGCCCACACCCGGCCGCTGGGACCGCGCGACGCCTTCGAGGGGGCGGTCGATTCGGGCGCGACGGTCGATTACGAGACGTTGTTGGAGGCCGACCCCGAGGTGATCCTGTTTCTCGGCGGGATGGAACCCGAGACGAGCCTGCCCGACACCCGGGCGGCGCTCGAGTCGAATCCCGTCGCTACAGAGATTGCCGCCGTGAGAGAAGGGCGTGTCTATCCGCAGGGCGCGCGGTATCAGGGCCCGATCCTGAACCTCTTCCAGCTCGAGATGACCGCCAAACAGCTCTACCCCGAGGCCTTCGGCGAGTGGCCGGCCTACGAGGAGGGGCCGTACCCCGAACTCCCCGCCGAGGAGCGGTTGTTCGACCGCGAGCGAGTTGCGCGGGCCATCGCCGAAGAGGTGTGACGATGGACGAGAAGGAAACGGCGACGGGCCGGCCGGTCGGATCGGGGTCTCGACGCGGGACGGACGGCCGGTCGTCGATGCGCGCGCGGGTATGGGCAGTGGCGTACCGCTACGCCGATCCGGAAACCTACGGGATCCCGGCACTGCCCGACTGGCGGGTCATCAGCGACGACGGGGGGCTGGCGCTCGCCGAGGACGGGGAGAGCGACCCGTTCATCCGGGCCGAGCGCCCGATACGGGTCCGGCGGTAGGGGGTATGAGGGCGAGTCAGGTCGAGAACCGATCGAGGCCGGTCTGGCGTCGCGTTCGTCCCGCCGGGTCCGCCACCCACGGCGTCCGGCGCTCGCGCTCGGCGGCGAGGTCGATCTCGGGCGCTCGGTCGGGGTCGTAGCCCGGACACCCGGGGCCACAGTCGCCGGGATCGACGATCCGGTCGTAGTGGGTACAGTAGGGGACGCTCGCGCCCGCGACCGTCTCGATCCCGCCGTGAGTGCAGGCCGGCGGCTCGCTTCGCCATCCCTTCGCGTAGGCGCGTTCGGCGATCCGGCGGCGCTTTCTCGCCTTCCGGGCGGGTGAGACCATCGAGACGTCGGTTCGCAGCGGCGTTCGCTCGCGGAGTTCGACACCCCACCCCTCGGGATCGAGCGGGGTGGGCTCCTGGACGACCTCGCGCTCGCCGTCGACGACCCGCCAGACGCCCACGGCCTCGGGGAGTCGGTTCAGATGGGCGCGCGTGACGTAGCTCTCGGTCGCGAGGACGACCCGATCGACCAAACCGAGGGAGACGTCGAACCGGAGCTGGCGGTCCAGATCGCCCGGCGAGCCGAGGTCGGGTTTGTTCTCGATGGCCGTGATCGGCCCGAACCAGTCGGGATAGCGGGCCGTCTGGCGGACGTACTCGCGCCCGCCGCGTCGTTCGCGCTCGAAAAACCCCACCTCGACCGCTCTGTCGACGACTCCCCGAGCGCGGTCGGGGTGGATCGAGAAGGCGTCCTTCCAGTAGCGCGCCCTGCCGGTCCCGACGTCGGCCTCGATCGCCGGTCCCGGGATGCGCTCGGGCGTGATCGCCGCCCGTTCGTCGAGATCGGGGCCCGGTTCGACGTGAACGACGTCGAGGATCCGGCTCCCCGGGGCGGCGACGGCGCCGCCGAGCTGGCGGGCGACGATCCCACCCTCCCGTTCAAGGCGGGCACACAGCGACAGTTCGAAGCCGAACTCGCGCACGGGCTGGGTAGGGAGTCGAGCGAGAAAAGGCCGCCGGAGCGACAGGCCTAACCCGACTGCGCCGAACCGTCGGGTATGAAGCGATTCTCCCGGCGGGCGCTGCTCGCGAGCGCCGGCACGCTCTCGGCGGGCGGGCTCGCGGGCTGTCTCGGCGGCGGTTCCGGTGGTTCCGGTGGAAACGGCAGTGGCGACGAGCGCGAGTGCTCGGGCGAGCAACGCAGCGTCGAGGTCCCGCCGCTGGGCGATCCCGAAAGCGACGTCGTCGTCACCGCCTACGAGGACTTCGCGTGTCCGGGCTGCAAGCAGTACGCCGAGAATACTGCCCCCGAGATCAAAGCCGAGTACGCCGAACCCGGCGATATCGCCTACGAACATCGGGACTTCCCGTTTCACGGGGAGTGGTCCTGGCCGGTCGCGAACGCCTCGCTCGCTGTCTTCGAGGATGCGGGCGCGGAGGCCTACTACCCCTTCATCGAGGAGGTCTACCAGTATCAGGGCGAGTACTCGGCCGATAACGTCGCCGGCCTCGCCGCCGAACTGGGTGCGAGCGAGCAGCCGGTACGGGAGGCGATCGAGAGCGGTCCGTTCTGCGAACAGCTCAAGGAGAGTAAATCCGAGGGTCAACAGCGAGGTATCGAGGCCACGCCCACGGTGTTCGTCAACGACCAACAGCTACAGGCTCCGAGTGTCGAGGAGCTGCGCGAGGCCATCGAATCGGCGCTGAGCTGATTCGACGGGCGAACCAACGAGGCTAATTGTCCCCGCACCCGAGCGGGGGACATGGACCGGCGTACGTACCTCGGCGCGGCTGCGGGGACCGTGGGGACACTCGCTGCCGGCTGTCTGGGACGGGGCGCACAGGAAACCAGCCTCGGCGAGCCCGAGGATCAGGGCGCCGACAGCGAGGACCTGCCCTATCCCGCTTACGGCGAGGAGTTCCCCGAATCGACGCTTCCGGACGCGCTCTCGGGGGAGGAGGTCTCGACCGCCGACTTCGAGGACGACCGGGTCGTGGTGATGACGTTCATCTACACGCACTGTCCCGACGGGGTCTGTCCCGCCCTGACCCAGGTGCTTCGCCACGCGCAGGCCGACGCCGTCGAGAAGGAATATACGGGCGATGTAGCCTTTCTCGCGACCACGTTCGACCCCGAGCGCGATACCGCAGACGTCCTCCGGGAGTTCGGCGACGAACAGGGCGTCGACTACGAGGCCGGGGGGTGGCACTTCCTGCGCCCTGAAAGCGAAGAGCGCGCCCGCGAGGTCGTCACCGACACCTACGGCGTCGAGTACGAGCGGATCGATCCCTCGGAGATGCAGGGCGACCACTCGGGCCACGACATGGGTGAGTACGGCTTCGACCACTACCCGATCACCTACCTCGTCAACCGCGAGGGCTACGTCGAACGCGCTTACACCGGCGTGCCCGGCACCTCCCGCGTCGTCGAGGACCTCGGGACGGTCACCGGGAACTGATGCGCCGGCGCGACCTGCTTGCGGGCGTGGCGAGCGCCGGGGTCGTCGGCGCGGGTGCGTGGGCGGTGTCGACGACCTCGCTCGGCGGCGGCTACGCGCCCCTGACCCTCGAAACCATCGCGGCACCCGGGAGCGACGCCGGCGAGATCCGGGTGCCCGAGCGCGGGCGGGTGAGCTTTCTCGATTTCTTCGGGACGTGGTGTGGGCCCTGTGAGACCCAGATGCCCGCGCTCGCGACGAGCCACGAGCGAGTCGCGGACACGGACGTGCAGTTCGTCTCGATCACGAACGAACCCGTCGGCACCACCCTTCCGCCCGAGGACGTCGCCGAGTGGTGGGCCGAAAACGGCGGGGCGTGGACCGTCGCCCACGACGCCGAGCACGAACTCACCGAGCGCCACGACGTGACTCGTCTGCCGACCGCCGTGGTGCTCGACGCCGAGAACACCGTCACGTGGTCCCACACGGGACTGGCCGAGGCCGATCGACTGGTCGGCGCGATCGAGGACGCCCGGTAGATGGCCGACCTCGAACTCCTCGGGACGATGGGCTTTGCCTTCGGGGCCGGCGTAGCGACCTTCTTTTCGCCGTGTGCATACCCGCTGTTGCCGGGCTACGTCGGCTACTACGTCTCACGGGCCGAGGCGGGGGATCGCCGACCGGTCGGCGGCGCACTCCTCAGGGGGCTTGCCGCCGGCGCGGGCGTCCTCGCGGTATTCGCGGCGCTCGCGGCACTCGCGGTGGGGGTCGGACAGGCCGGCTTCGAGCGACTCGTGGCACTCGAACCCGTAATCGGGGCGGCGCTCGTCGTCGTCGGCCTGTTCGTCGTTCTCGATCGGGGTCCCTCGCTGCGGGTCGCCCTGCCCGCACGGCGCACCGACGTGGCCGGCTTCGTGCTCTTCGGGGCGGTCTACGCGCTCGCGGCCGCCGGCTGTGTCGTGCCGGTCGTGCTGGGGGTGTTCCTGGGGGCCATCGCCCGCCCGCCGACGGAGGCGGCGCTCGTGGTCGGTGCGTACGCGGGCGGGGTGAGCCTGCTGATGGTCGCGACGACCGTCGCCACCGGCGTGGGGGTGGCACTCGGGACCTCGCGGTTCGTCGGCTACGGCGGGCGGTTGCGGCGGCTCGCGGGCGCGGTCATGATCCTGGCCGGGCTCGGCCAGCTGTACCTCTCGGTCGTCGTCCTCGACGTGCTCTGAATCAGCGAGCGCGCTCCAACGCGAGCAACGCGACGAACAGAACGCCGGCGCCCACTTCGGCGGCTTTCGAAACCAACGCATAGGTGTCCCCACGGAGGTGACTCGCGAGCGTCGCCAGCGCGCCCGTGTCGGCGTGCTCGCCGTGGTCGTGGTCATGACTGTGACCGTGCTCGCCTGCCCCGTGGTCGTGACTGTGGGCACCGTCGTGGGCCGATGTCGCTCCGTGGTCGTGGCCCGTCTCGATCCCGAGGGTCGATTCGGCGAGGCCGAGGGCGTGGACGTCGGCGTACGCGAACACCAGAAGTCCCATCAGCCCCACGCCGGCCGCGTAGGTGATCGGCGCGGAAAACCGACCGGTCACGACGACACCAAGCAGGGCGAGCGCGGCCAACCCGCCGAGCAGATACAGCGCCGGCAGGAGCACACTTCCGCCCCCCGAAATCGCTTCGAGAAGGCCGACGACGCCCATTGCGAGGTGGATGGCTGCCGAGACGAACACCAGCAGACAGGCGACCGCGAGGAGTCCCGTTCGCATTCGATCTCGCCGGAGGTCGGCCCGCCGAGAACATCCGCCTGTCGGTCGGCGACAGCGAACGGGGGTGTTTTTATCATCCCGCCGATACGGGTAATCGAGAGATGAACCCCGAGCGCCACCCCAGCCGACGGCGTTTTCTCGCCGGCCTCGCGGTCGCTGCGACGCTTGCCGGCTGTGCGGACGAGAACGGATCCACCGGTGGCGGAGACGAGGGCGGTGAGGAGGGCGGCGCGGACGACGAAAGCGCCGAGGACCCCGAGGGGGACAACGAGAGCGGCGCGGGACACGGCGCGCCCGAGGACGGCGGCCTCGACGTCGAGGGGACGAACCTCTTCGTACGGGTGGTCGACGGGACCGGACTCGCGATCGAGGGGGCGACAGTGACCGTTTCGGGCGGCGCGATCGAGGACGAATCGTTCACCACCGACGCCGACGGGCGCGTCATCCGGCGAGGGGTCGAGCCCGGCGAGTACGCCGTCACCGCGGCCGTCGGCGATCGGGAGGACCGACGGGAGGTCAGCCTCGCGGCCGACGACGACGAGAGCCTGACGTTTACCTTCGAGACCGCTCCGAGCGAGGGGGGCGATACCGGGTCGTCGACTGGCAACGAGAGCGGGACGGACGGATCGAACGGGACGAACGAAACCGGGGGCTAATCGGGACGAAATGCGGTGACGGTTCGCACGGCGAGAGGGGAGAGAACAGTAGGTTTATCAGTCGTTCGGGGCGAACACTCACCAAATTACTATGGAGGCTTCATTGGCGGAGAAACAACGGCAACCGGAGGTGAACATCGGACTGGTCGGCCACGTCGACCACGGCAAGACGACGCTGGTACAGGCGCTGAGCGGGTCGTGGACCGACCAGCACTCCGAGGAGATGAAACGCGGGATCTCCATCCGACTCGGCTACGCGGATACGACTTTCCGGCGGTGTCCGGGCCTCCCCGAACCCGAGTGTTACACGATCGAGGAGACCTGCCCCGACGGCGAGGAGAGCGAGGTCGTCCGCACCGTCTCCTTCGTCGACGCGCCGGGCCACGAGACCCTGATGGCAACGATGCTCTCGGGGGCCTCGATCATGGACGGAGCGGTCCTCGTCGTCAGCGCCACCGAGGAGGTGCCCCAGCCCCAGACCGAAGAGCACCTGATGGCGCTCGATATCATCGGGATCGAGAACGTCGTCATCGCCCAGAACAAGGTCGACCTGGTCGATCGCGACCGGATCGAGCGGAACTACGAGCAGATCAAGGAGTTCGTCTCCGGTACTGTGGCCGAGGACGCACCCATCGTCCCGATTAGCGCCCAACAGGAGGTCAACATCGACTACCTGATCGGCGCGATCGAGGAGGAGATCCCCACGCCCGAACGCGATCCCGACGCCGACCCCCGGATGCACGTCGCGCGCAGTTTCGACATCAACCGCCCCGGGACGACCTGGGACGAACTCACCGGCGGCGTGATCGGGGGCAGTCTCGTCTCGGGTCACCTGGAGGTCGGCGACGACCTCGAGGTCCGGCCGGGCCGGGAGGTCGAGGAGGGGGGCCAGTCCTCCTGGGAGCCGATCCGGACGGACGTGCGCTCGATACAGGCCGGCGGCGAGGCCGTCGACCGGGCGGTACCGGGGGGCCTGCTCGGTATCGGAACCGGGCTGGATCCCAGCCTGACGAAGGGCGACGCGCTCGCGGGCCAGATCGCCGGGATCCCCGGAACGTTGCCGCCGACCTGGGAGTCCTTTACGATGGACATCGACCTTCTCGAACGGGTCGTCGGGGCCGAGGCGGGCGACTCGATCGACCCGATCTCCACCGGCGAGCCGCTGATGATGACCATCGGTACCGCCACCACGGTCGGCGCGGTCACGAGCGCGCGCGACGGGGAGTGTGAGGTCAAGCTCAAGCGACCCGTCTGTGCGCCCGTCGACGCGACGATCGCCATCAACCGTCGGGTCGGGACGCGCTGGCGGCTCATCGGGATCGGCACCCTGACGGAGTAGATGACCGTCGTCTGCATGGATACCAACGCGTTGATGATGCCAGTCGAATGCGATCTGCGGGTGTTCGAGGCCACCGAGCAGGTGGTGGCCGACCCGGAGTACGTCGTCCCCGATTCGGTGTGCCGGGAGCTTCGGAACCTCGCCGGCGGGGCGAGTCGGGAGGCGGTCGCGGCCACGGTCGGATCGGATCTCGCCGAGCGGTGTCGAACGGTCGAAACCGAGCACGCACACGCTGACGACGCCATCGTCGCGCTGGCCCGGGCGGGCGAGTGCGAGTACGTCGTCACGAACGACGGCCCGCTGCGCGAGCGACTGCTCGACGCCAGCGTTCCAGTAATTGGTTTAAGGGGCCGGAACGAACTCGCAGTCACTCAGCCATAACATGTATAAACGGGTTACACTCACGGACACGGTCGAGGTCCCCGCGCGGGAACTCGGCAGCGTCACGACCGATCAGATACAGCGACTCCTCCAGGACAAACTCGAGGGACGCATGGACTCGGAGGTCGGGAGCGTCGTCACCGTCACCGAAGTCCGCGACGTCGGCGAGGGCGTCGTCCTCCCCGAGCGCGAGCGCCACGAGGGGTCGGTCTTCTATGAGGCCGAATTCGACGCCGTCACGTTCGACCCCCGAATGCAGGAGGTCGTCGACGGAACGGTAGTGGAGGTCGTGGAGTTCGGTGCGTTCGTCGGTATCGGCCCCGTCGATGGCCTGTTGCACGTCTCGCAGATCTCCGACGAATACCTCTCCTACGACGCCGAGAACCAACAACTGGCCTCGACCGAATCCAACCGTACCCTCGGTGTGGACGACGCCGTCCGCGCGCGGATCGTCACCAAGAGCATCGACGAACGCAACCCACGGGACTCGAAGATCGGTCTGACCGCGAAACAGCCCGGCCTCGGCAAGCACGGCTGGCTTACCGAGGACCACGAGGCACGCCAACAGGCCGCGGGTGACGACTAGATGGCCCGCAACCGAAAGGTCTGTCGGGACTGCCATCGCGTCGTCGATCCCGACACCAACGCCTGCCCGTCGTGTGGATCGACCTCCTTTACCGAGGACTGGGCGGGCTACGTCGTGATCGCCCACCCCGAGGACAGCGAGATCGCCCGCGAGATGCAAGTCACCGAAGCCGGCGAGTACGCACTGAAAGTCCGTTGATGGCGGACCCAGAGGTCCTCCTCCGACTCCCCGACTCCCTTCGAGGCGCGTTCAAAGAGCCGATGGGACCGATCGAGACCGACGCCGCTGTCCTTCTGGAAGGCGTTTCGGGCCCCCTGATCGCCGTCGGTGACGTCGTCTCCTCTCACTTCGAGCGGATCGGCCGGACTCCCGACGTCGCCGTGGTCGACGGGCTGACCGAGCGCGAGACGGTCGATCCCGAGGTCGCCGCCGCGCTCGAAGGAAGCGACGCCCGTCGAATCGCGGCGACGAACCCCGCCGGCGCACTCTCGGAATCGATCTGCCGGGCGCTTCGGGAGGCGATCGAGAGCGATGAGCCGGTCGCTATCGACGTTGCAGGCGAGGAGGACCTCGTGACCGTGCCCGCGATCGCGCTGGCACCCGACGGCGCGAGCGTCGTCTACGGCCAACCCGGCGAGGGGATGGTCCACGTCCGCATCGACGGCGAGACCAGAAACCGGGCACGCGACCTCGTAGGGCGCATGGACGGCGATCACGAGCGTCTCTGGGAACTGCTGGAGGGGTGACCGGTGGCCCGGTTGCGACCACGGTCGACGAGAGGACCCGGAGAATGTCGAATCCACGACCCGACGCCGAGAGCGATCGCCCGGACGAGGGGGCCGACAGCGACGGGGCCGAATCGCAACCGGTCACGTTTCGCCGACGCGGGGTGCGGGCGGGATTTCTCACGGCGCTCCCGATCGCGCTGGGGGTCGGGGGCTATGGAGTCGCGTTCGGCGTGCTGGCCGCTCGTGCGGGTCTGAGCGCCGCCGAGGCGGGGCTGATGAGCGCCACCGTCGTCGCGGGGGCCTCACAGATCGTCGCCGTCGAACTCTGGGCCGACCCGATCCCGGTCACGACGGTCCTGCTCGCGGTGGTCGCGATCAACCTCCGGTACTCGCTGATGGGGGCGGCCCTCCAGCCGTGGTTCAGTCGACTCTCGGCGAGGCAGGCCTACGGAAGCCTCTTTCTGATGGCCGACGAGAACTGGGCGCTGACGATGCGCGATCTGGGCTCGGGCAGCGGCCGGGGCGCGTTCCTGCTGGGAAGCGGCCTCGCAGTCTGGACGTTCTGGGTCGGCTCGACGGTGCTTGGAGTTCTCGCGGGCGGGAAAATCGGCGATCCCGCCAGGTACGGGATCGACTTCGTCCTCGCGGCCGTCTTCGTCGCGCTCGCCGCCGAACTCTGGGAGGGCCGGTCGTCGCTCGTCCCGTGGGTCGTCGCGCTCGCGAGCGCGCTGCTTGCCGCCAGATTCCTCCCCGGCCAGTGGTACATCCTCGTCGGGGGCGCGCTCGCCGGGGTCGTCGAGGTGATCCGCTACGATGAGTGAACCCCTCTCGCTCGATCCACGGGTAGTGGGCGTGATCCTCGCGATGGCCGCCGTGACGTTCGTGACGAAGGCCGGCGGGCTGTGGCTGTTGAGTCGCGTCGAAGTGAGCGACCGGCTCGAAGCCGGGATCTCGGTCCTGCCGGGCGCGATCGTGATCGCGATACTCGGGCCGGAACTGGCCTCGGGTGGCCCCGCCGAGTGGGCCGCGGCGGGGCTCACCCTGCTGGTGGTGTGGCGCACCGAGAGCATCCTGCTCGCGCTGATCGCGGGCGTGGTCGGGGTCGTGGCGTTCAGGGCCGTCTGAGGGAGTGCACTCTACGAGCGAAGCGAGCGGTAGCGCAGCCGGACCAAAGGGAGACGCCGCGCTTTTGATCCAGCTTTTACAGCGCTCGTTCGATTCGCTCACTCGCTGGTAAAAGCTGGGTGATCAGATCTCGTTGAGTTTCCTGAGCAACTGCCCTTCGTACTCCTCGTCCGATTGCATCCCCTTCATTTCGAGGACGTTTCGCTCCAGTTTATCGAGCGCGACGTGGAACGCGGAGTTCGCGCCGTAGCCTTCGCCCGAACCGGCGACCTGGCCCCGGTTGGTGCGCAGACGGATCTGGCAGTGGATCAGCGGCGTGCCCCGGAGTTTCTCCTTGTGTTCCTGGAAGCGAACGTGGGCGTGTTGGACCTGCATCCGGCGGTACTTGTCGGTGACGCCGGCGATGTCGGTGCGGACGTCCTCGCGCGCGAGCGTATCGAGCAGGTCGATGTTCGTGATCTGGACGTCCATATGCTCGTCCTCGGTGAAGGTCAGCGCCCGCAACACGTCGGTCTTGGTGACGACGCCCGAGACGTGTCGGTCGTTCTCGTCGGCAGTGACCATCAGCCCGTTGTAATCGCTGTCGAGCATTCGTTCGACGGCGGCTTTGGCCGTCTCCTCGCGGTCGGCGGTTTCGACGGGGCTGTTCATCACGTCGTAGACCGGAATGTCGAGGATCCGTTCGAGGTCGCCCGCCCGGTCGCCGACGGTGGCTTTGTCCATGTCGCGGATGATCACGTCCCGCAGGTCGTGCGTGGTGACGACGCCTTCGAGTTGGCCGTCGTCGGCCAGCACGGGCAGACGGGAGATGCCGTGCTCGCGCAAGAGATTGATCGCCCGACCGACGGTCGTATCGCGGTTGACCGAGACGACCTCGTCGGTGTAGATCTGCTCGACGGTGATGGCGTCGAGGTTCTCGAGGACGCTCTCGAGAATGGCGTCGGCGGTGACGATCCCCCAGAGTCCCTCCCCGTCGAAGACGGGCGCGACCATCGTCCCGCCCTCGACGAGTTTGCGCGCGACCTCGCGGATGTCCTCCTCGCGGTCGATCCCCGGCGCCGAGCGCATGAACGCCGAGGCCTTGGTGTTGTCCTCGACGTGCGATTGGAGGATCTGGCGCTCGGTGACGATACCGGCGTACTCGCCGTCGTCGGTGATCACGATCGCTTTGGGGTTGGTCTCCTCGAAGGCGGCCCGGATCTTCCCGAAGCGCTCGCCGACGTCGGCTTCGGTGTAGTCGGTCGTGGCTATATCGGCAATATCCATCGTATCGGTTACGTTTGGCTGTCCACCGTAATCAACGTTAGTCATTCCCACGGCGATACTGTTTAGCACGTGCCATCCGTCGAGTCCGGTATGCGAGTCGATATTACGGTCCTCGGGCGCTATACGTACCTCGCTACCATCGTCTTCTGGGGGGCGATCGCCGGCGCGTTGCTTCAGCGAGCCGGTGCCCTGAGACGCGCCGCGAAGACGGTCCTCGTGCTCTATCCCGTCGCGTACGTCTGGGACTGGTACACCCTCGAAGTCGGCGTCTTCGATATCGTCGAGCGAACCGGGATCGAGGTCGCGGGGATTCCCCTCGAGGAACACTGTTTCATCGTCGTGGTTCCCTCGCTCGTCCTCGGGTTTCACGAGACGCTTCACGACGTCTCCGAGGCCCAAGCCGACGCGGAGTGACCGGTTTGCGCTCGCCGATCAGCCGATTCGCGCACCACACTCGACACAGCTGTCCATCCCCGCGGCGTTGAGCCCCCCGCAGTCGGGACAGCGGATCGCGCCGGGGGTCGTCCCGGTGACCTCCTCGACGAAACCCGCAAGCGAGTGCGAGCGCTCGACGCTTCGCAGTTCTTCGTCGGTCATCAACCGGTAGATCAGGTCCTCATCGCGCATCCGGTTCAACAGGCGTACGAGTCCCAGAAACATGAGCGTCGGCATGACGATCACGAAGACCGCGACCGCGAGCCGAGCGAGCAGTCCGAGGTCGGGTGGCATACGTCCGCGTAGGGCTACGGACAGTAAGCCGTATCGCCCGTCGCTACTCAGGGGCCCCGAGGAACTCGCCGTTGGCATCGAACTCGACTCCCCCGGGCTCGCCGACCACGCGCAGGTCCGCGCGCTCGCGAGCGGCCTCGATAAGCGCCTCGGAGGCGTAACACCGCTGTAAGCGCATCGTGTCGGTCACCCGGAGGACGCGCGCCTCGGAGCCGGAAACGGGACCGATCGTGCCGAGTGCGGCCGTCAGCCCCGCCCGATCGGTTTCGACGACCGGCGGGAGGCGTACCCCGCGAACGGTGCTCGCGGTGATCGCGTTGATCAGCGTCTTCGACGGTTCGAGCCCCTCGAAAACGTTCTCATGAACGAAATCCGCTGCCCCCATGCCCATCGCGTTGCCCTTCGTTTTCCCCGTAAAGCCCCGGACGTAGATCCGCTTCACGTCGGGGGATTCGGGCTCGGGTTCGTTGATGGTGAAGTGACGGCGGCCGGTGACGTTGGTGTCCATCCCCTGGCCGCTGACGTCCTTGCCGATCCGGTCGACGACGAGCACGTCCAGCTCCTCGAACGGGAGTTTGGGCATTCGTTCCCACGCGACTTCGAGGAGTTCGGCCTCGCGTTTCAAGAACCCTGACGGGGGGATCGCCTCGATCCGGTCGGTGTCGTCGTGTTCGTCCTCGAGGATCGCGACGCCGCCGGCGACCGGGAGCTTTTCGAGGAGGATCTCGGTGATCTCGGGGAGCATGTTGCGCAGGCTCCAGTCGACCGCCCAGTCGTGAGCCATTTTCGCGCCGCGCTGTTTGCCCATCCCGATGACGAGCATCTTCGAGAGCCCGCTCTCGACGGGGCCCTGAAAGTCCGTGTGGGGTTTGATCCGGTTGACTGGGATGATCGCTTCGGCCTCGACCGCGTTGGCGTCGGCATACACGGGCACGTCGCGCTCGGGGGTGCGCCCGACCTCCACGACCTCCATCGTCGCGCGGATCGGACAGCCCGCCGACTCCTCGGTGACCCCGAGCGTCGAGAGCTTATCGACCTGGCCCTCCGCCGTGGCACCCCCATGGGAGCCCATCGCCGGGAAGACGAACGGCTCGTAGCCCGACTCCTCGACGCCCCGGACCACCCCGCGGACGATTGCGGGCAGGTTCGCGATGCCGCGGCTGCCCGCGCCGATCGCCACCTCGCCGCCGTCGGGGACGTCCTCGAAGGGGAGCCCTTTGACTGCTTTTGCCGCCCGGTCCTCGATCTCCTCGGTGGGAATGGGATCGGTTTCCCAGACCTGTTCGATAACGCCCATGCGCGGGAACTCGACGTCCCCGCAGGCTTCCTGTATCGTTTCCTCGGGTACTACGAGATCGGTTGGCATACTCGGTGGAAGGGGGCGAGGGAGTAAAGAAACCGGTGGAAGTCTCGATTAGACATTCATATGGATTGTCGAGGATTTAAAAGACTAAAAGGGAAACATCGGATATGGATGAGAAGGACTTACACAGTATTTTCGGAGGGAGTAGAGAATTTAGAATGCGAAAACAGCTGTATAACCGATCACTCTCTACGAAGGGTGCATTGAAATATACATATCTGCGAAATTATGTCGCAGCAGAGTGGGTCGGTCGATTCGGATGGATACTAGATTTATTCATAGTGATAATTGGTTCTATTCTACTGTATGTATTAACAAGAGATGAGGCGACAGAGTTTGTTTTATTTTATCCATTTTCTATTCTCACACCCACTGATCTTGCGATAATAATACTCATAGGATCCTTGCTAAGTACGTTCTATGGACCAAAGCTAAGATCACGAGATTATTATAACGCTGGGCAAGAACTTCATCAATTACATGACCAAGTACGAAATTTCATCGAAATTGATCTTGTGGATACAAACAAAGAGATAAGCGAGCTTCGGGAAACGTACGAAAGTTTAGAAGACCAACGGCACCGACTCAACCAATCTACTCCACAATTGGGTGGTCACTGGTATCGCGCAATGGAATGGAAGGAAAAATACAAGAAATGGGTTCCTTGGGAAGAATATAGTGAGTATTCCGATCCAGGTTTTGAAACAGTAGTTGTAGAATCAGGAGGCTATAACGATTCGTGAATCTCCACTCTAGTGTGAAGGCGTTGGATTCTACTGCTCGTCAGGTTGTGTCGTCAAGAAGCGGGTTGGGGCGGATTTGAACCTCGGTCGTTCCGCTCACTTCGTTCGCTACACTCCCTGGTTTAAATACTTCGTAACCATTTCCGCCGACGCGACCGACTCGCTGCGCTC
This sequence comes from Halalkalicoccus jeotgali B3, assembly GCF_000196895.1. Classification (NCBI taxonomy): domain Archaea; kingdom Methanobacteriati; phylum Methanobacteriota; class Halobacteria; order Halobacteriales; family Halalkalicoccaceae; genus Halalkalicoccus; species Halalkalicoccus jeotgali. The sequence continues at coordinate 771,230 of NC_014297.1, read as the reverse complement.
GTCGGTTTGCGTCGTCGAGAAATGGGTTGGGGCGGATTTGAACCGCCGGCCTCCTCCATGTCAAGGAGGTGTCATAGCCTGACTAGACCACCAACCCTCGCTGCCTCGTGCACTTCCGGATACCCCGCCGGAGTAATTGAAGCTTTCGACTCGGGGAGGGCAGAGAAGGGAAAACGACGACACGCTTAAGCCGATGTACTTACTTGTCCATTACAAGCCGAATACGTACATCGGAGTTCACTCATGAAGGACACCATCGAGCGAGTCACGGAGGGCGAGGACCTGACGCAGGACGAAGCACGGGCGACAGCGACGGCGGTTTTCGAGGACGCCACCGAGGCCCAGATCGGCGCGCTGCTGACCGCGCTCCGGGCGAAGGGCGAAACCGAGGAGGAGATCGCGGGCTTCGCCGAGGGGATGCGCGAGGCCGCCCGGACCATCGCCCCCGAGCGCACCCCGTTGGTCGACACCTGCGGGACCGGCGGCGACGACTACGACACGATCAACGTCTCGACGACGAGCGCGATCGTCGCCAGCGGTGCGGGCGTCCCCGTCGCCAAACACGGCAACTACTCGGTCTCCTCGAACTCCGGGAGCGCGGACGTCTTAGAGGAACTGGGCGTCCAGATCGACGCCGAACCCCCGGCGGTCGAGCACGCGATCGAGGATCAGGGGATCGGGTTCATGCTCGCGCCCGTGTTCCACCCCGCGATGAAGGCCGTCATCGGCCCGCGAAAAGAGTTAGGAATCCGAACGATCTTCAACGTGCTCGGGCCGCTGACCAACCCCGCGGGCGCGGAGGCGCAGGTGGTCGGCGTCTACGACCCCGAACTCGTCCCGATCCTCGCCCGTGCGCTCTCGCACATGGACGTCGAGCGCGCGCTGGTGGTCCACGGATCGGGCATGGACGAGATCGCGATCCACGACGAGACACGCGTCGCCGAAGTCCGCGAAAACGGAATCGAGGAGTACACCCTCGAACCGGCGGACCTCGGCCTCGAAACCCACCCCGTCGAAGCAGTCAGCGGCGGCACGCCAGAGGAGAACGCCGCGGACCTCGAAGGGATCGTCACCGGCGAGGTCGAGGGCGCGAAACGCGAGATCGTCCTCGCGAACGCGGGCGCGGCGATCTACGTCGCCGGCGAGGCCGCCTCGCTCGAAGAGGGGGTGGAGATCGCGACCGAGGCGATCGACGAAGGGGGTGCCGCCGAAAAACTCGAATCGATGCGCGGGACGGTGGTTCAGTGACCCGCGTGAAGATTTGCGGGCACACCCGCGAAGCAGATATCGCGGCGTCGGTCGCTACGGGTGCGGACGCGATCGGCGTCATCAGCGGCGTGCCTGTCGACAGCCCCCGCGCCGTCGATTCCGAGCGGGCCGCCGACCTACTCGAAGGGGTTCCGCCGTTCGTGACCGGCGTGCTCGTGACGATGCCCGAAACTCCCAACGAAGCGATCGAGTTGGTCGAACGCACCCGGCCGGACGTCCTCCAGATCCACGGCCCGTTCGACCCCGATGGGCTCGAAGTGGTGAGGGAAACGATCTCGCGGCCAGTGATCAAATCCGTCGATGCGACCGATCTTGAGGAGGCACGTGCGTTCGACCCGATCGCCGACGCTCTCTTGATCGACTCGACCGACGCGAGCGGGGCCGGGGGTACCGGGCGAACCCACGACTGGGAGCGAACCGGCGAACTCGCAACAGACCTCGACTCACCGGTGGTTCTCGCGGGTGGGCTGACCCCCAAGAACATCGCCGAGGCGGTCGAGATCGCCGAACCGTTCGGTGTCGACGTCGCTAGTGGCGTGGAACGTAACGGTGGGGTGAAAGACCACGACGCGGTCGAACGGTTCGTTCGGCAGGCGAAGGCGGGGGACGTGGAGGTGCCCGCGAGATGATCGACCGCGAGAGCTTCCGCGAGCGAGCCGCCGTCGAGGAGCCCTCGGTCGTCTACGTCGGGGCGGAGCTCGACGTCGAGACGACGCCGCTTGCGGCCTACGGGGCGCTCGATACGGAGTACGGCTACCTACTCGAAAGCGCCGAGAAGGTCGCCTCCTCGGACCCCGACGGCGCGTTCCAGCCCGCGAGTACGACCGCGACCCGCCACGCGCGGTACTCCTTCGTCGGCTACGACCCTGAGTCAGTCGTCACCGTCCGGTCGGGATCGGCCGAGGTCGACGTGCTCGGCGACGAGCGCCTCGAAACTCTCGTCGAGCCGAACGGCGGCGATACCCTCGATACCCTCCGGGAGGCGCTTCCTGAGGTTCCCAGAATCGGATTTCCGGCGGACGGTCACCTCCACGGCGGGCTCGTCGGCTTTCTCGCCTACGACGCGGTCTACGACCTCTGGCTCTCGGAGGTAGGAATCGAGCGACCCGCAAGCGAGACGCCCGACGCTCAGTTCGTCCTGAGCACCAGAACGCTCGTCTTCGACGAAGTCGAGGGGACGCTCACGCTCTCGTTGACCCCGATCGTCTTCCCGGAGGACGATCCCGACGAGCTCTACGACGCGCTCGAAACGGAGGTCGAGCGCGTGCGAGAATCGCTCGTGGCGGCCGACGAGCCCGAAACCGGCGGATTCGTCCGCGAGGGCGAGCGCGCGGGCTCCCGCGAAGAGTACGAGGCGGTGGTCCGAGAGACGAAAGAGCGCGTACTCGATGGCGACATCTATCAGGGCGTGCTCTCACGGAAACGCGAGCTCATCGGCGATGTCGATCCGCTGGGACTGTACGAAGCCCTCAGGGAGATCAACCCCTCGCCGTACATGTACTTACTCGGCTACGGCGAGCGCACGGTAGTGGGCGCGAGCCCCGAGACGCTGATCTCGGTCCGGGACGGGCTGGTGACGAGCAACCCGATCGCGGGCACCTGCTCGCGGGGGTCGAGCCCCGTCGAGGACCGTCGGCTCGCCGGCGAGATGCTCGCCGACGACAAGGAGCGCGCCGAACACACCATGCTCGTCGATCTGGCACGAAACGACGTCCGGCGGGTCTCGAAACCGGGCTCCGTACGGGTCGAGGAGTTCATGAATGTCCTCAAGTACAGCCACGTCCAGCATATCGAAAGCACCGTCACCGGCGAGCTCGCGACCGGGTGTGACAGCTTCGACGCGACGCGGGCGGCGTTCCCCGCCGGAACGCTTTCCGGCGCGCCGAAGATCCGCGCGATGGAGATCATCGACGAGCTCGAACGGGAGCCCCGGGGAATCTACGGTGGGGGTGTCGGCTACTACTCCTGGACCGGCGATGCCGATACCGCCATCGCGATCCGAACCGCGACGATCGAACACGGCGAGCGCAATCGGATCACCGTCCAGGCGGGCGCGGGGCTGGTCGCAGACAGCGACCCCGCCGCCGAATACGAGGAGACCGAGAAGAAAATGGGCGGCGTCCTCGACGCGCTCGAGCGTATCGAGGTCGAGCAAGGGGTGCTCCAATGAGCCTCGCCCGCACGAAACGCGTGCTGTTCGTCGACAACTTCGATTCGTTCACCTACAACCTCGTCGAGTACGTTTCCGAACAGGGTGCCGAAACCGAGGTTCTCAGGAATACTGCTTCACTTTCCGAGATCCGCGCCGCGGACCCGGACGCGATCGTGATCTCGCCGGGGCCGGGCCACCCGAAGAACGACCGGGACGTCGGCGTCACGACCGAGGTGCTCCGCGAGGTGAGCCCCGAGATCCCGACTCTGGGTGTCTGTCTCGGGCTCGAGGCCGCCGTCTACGCCTACGGCGGCAGCGTGGGACGAGCACCCGAACCGATCCACGGGAAGGCCTTTCCCGTCGAGCACGACGGCCGGGGCGTCTTCGCCGGGCTCGAAGACGAGTTTCAGGCCGGGCGGTATCACTCGTTGATCGCGACCGAGGTCCCGGAGTGTTTCGACGTGACGGCGACGACGGACCACGCCGGCCAGCAGCTGGTCATGGGGATTCGTCACCGCGAGTACCCCATCGAGTGCGTGCAGTTTCACCCCGAGAGCGTGCTCACGGGCGTGGGCCACGACGTGATCGAGAACTTCCTACGCCAGCGCGAACACTGAGGGGAGCACGACCGTCACCGCGTAGAAGGCGACGATCGCGACGGTCGTCATCGCGACGAGCCGCCACGCGAGGTTCAACAGGAACCGCCCGACGAGGATTACGACCACGAGCGCCGCCAACACGAGCAGTGCCATGCTCGAATCGGCGGCGAGGGCCGCCTCCATCGGGATTGGTTCGTCCATAACTCGTAATTAATATAGAAATAAATAAGTGTTTGCCTACGGCGGCTAACACCCGTCGGACGCCGAATCACTTTCGCTCCGGTTTGGATACATACTAATAGCCCCCAGGTAATAGTTGGAGTAAGTGACTCTGCCATCGGACGTGGCAGAAATATTAATCTAACTATTACCCAGCCGTCAGTTTATTCTACAAAAATATGTAAGAAAGAAAAGACAGGGCTTTATCTATAGCGGGATGTATAGAAACCTCGTCAAACATGGAAGGAAATACGAGGACTCTATCGAGAGGAATCAGGCGACAGAGCCTGTTTGCTGGCACCGAGGGGATTTGCGCGTGAGCCGTGCGGACGCGGACGCCGAGGAGATCACCCTCCCGGTCAAACGCACCGAGGGCGAGACCCTAGAGGAGCGTCTGACCGCGAACGCGTATCACAACATCCTCCCGGCGCGCTACCTTCGGAAGAACGCCGAGGGCGAACTCGTCGAAACCCAGGAGGACCTCTTCGAGCGGGTCGCGAGGAACATCGCGCTCGCGGAGGCGGTCTTCGAGAGCGAGCGTCGGGACGTCGAGGTCACCGTCACGCCCGACCAGCTCAAACCCGACCACCCGCGCCGGGACGAACTGGCCGCGACGGTCTTCGGTGCCGGAACGAGTGCGACCGACGACGCACAAACCGAACTCACCGTCCATAACGTCAACAAGTTCACCTACGAGACGCTCGTCCCTGAACTGCCCGACGGGATCCGCGAGCACGTCGAGGCGAAAGCCGACGAGTTCCAGGCGCTGATGGAACGCCTCTCGTTTATCCCGAACAGTCCGACGCTGATGAACGCGGGCGACGAGCTCCAACAGCTCTCTGCGTGTTTCGTCGACTCGCCCGGTGACGACATTTCGGACATTCACCAGACCGCCAAAGAGGCGGCGGAAGTGTTCCAAAGCGGCGGTGGCATGGGTTATGCGTTCTGGCGACTGCGTCCCTACGGCGATTCAGTAGGGAGCACGGGCGGCATCGCGAGCGGCCCGATCACGTTCATGCGCACGTTCGACCAGATGTGCGAGACGATCGCCCAGGGTGGGACGCGACGGGGGGCCCAGATGGGCGTCATGCGCGTGTCCCACCCGGACGTCATCGAGTTCATCCACGCGAAGAACAAGGACGTCTCGCTTGCACACACCCTGCGGCTCAACGACCCCGACGACTACACGTACACCTCGTTTTCCGAGGCGCTCGAGGAGGCCCGCGGGCTGATCGACGAGGACGGCAGAGTTCCGAAACACCTCCGCAACGCCGTCGAGGGCCACCTCTCCAATTTCAACATCTCCGTGGGCGTCACCGACGGGTTCATGGAGGCACTCTACAACGACGAGGAGTTCGTCTTCGAGAACCCTCGGACAGAAGAACCGCACATCGCGACCGCCGAAACCAAGGAGATGTACTCCCGCTACGGCCTCGGACACCACGTCGAGGTCGGTGAGGAACTGGCGATCCCCGCCGAGGCGCTCTGGGACCGGATCGTCGACGGCGCCTACGAGAACGGCGAGCCCGGCGTGATCTACCTCGAACGGGTCAACAAGGAACACTCCTTCGACGTCGAGGCCCATCCCGACCACCGCATCCTCGCGACGAACCCCTGTGGCGAACAGCCCCTCGAGGAGTACGAGGCCTGCAACCTGGGTCACATCAACCTCTCGACGCTTGCGGCGACCGACGCTCCCGACTGGCGGATCTGGCACACAGAACACGGGGCGGAGTACGATTCGCTGGAGGCGGCGATGGCGGACTACCTCGAGGAGGCGATCGACACGGCGGAGTTCGATCGCCGGATCGAACTGGGTACCCGATTCCTGGAGAACGTCGTCACGATGAGCGATTTCCCGGTCCCCGAGATCGAACAGAAAGTGCGAGAGATGCGTAAGATCGGGCTGGGGATCATGGGACTGGCACAGCTGTACATCCAGCTCGGCGTGCGCTACGGCAGCGAAGAGGGCAACGAGATGGCCAGCCAGCTGATGACCCATATCAACCACGGCTCGAAGCGTGCGAGCCACGAGCTCGCGGGTGAGCGCGGCTCCTTCGAGGACTGGAGCGACTCCAAGTACGCGAACCCGACCGAGTACGCCGAGTGGTTCGAACACCACACCGGCGAGTCCGCCGACGACTGGGCAGAAGGGTACCCCATCCGCAACCACAACACGACGACCATCGCGCCGACGGGCACCACCTCGATGGTCGGCAATACAACTGGGGGCTGTGAGCCCATCTACAACGTCGCCTACTACAAGAACGTCTCCGACGACGTGCAGGGCGAGGAGATGCTCGTCGAGTTCGACGACTACTTCCTGCGCACCCTAGAGGCCAACGACGTCGACGTCGAGGCCGTCAAGGCCGAAGCGCAGGAGCAGATGAGCGAAAACGAGTTCGACGGCGTCGAGGGGCTTTCTACTGTTCCGAACGCCATCGGCGAGCTGTTCGTCGTCACGTCGGATCTGGCGGGCAAGGACCATGCCGCGGTTCAGTGTGCCTGCCAGACCGGCGTCGACTCGGCCATCTCGAAGACCTGTAACTTCCCCAACGCCGCCTCGAAGGAGGACATGGAGGAAGTGTATCGCTACATCTACGACAACGGCGGCAAGGGCGTCACCGTCTATCGCGACGGCACGCGCTCGAAGCAGGTGCTGACCACGCGGGCGGACAACGCCGAGTTCGCCGACGAAGAGGAGGCCGCAGAGTCACTCGTCGAACAGATCACCGAGGTCTTCGGCGGGATCGATGAGTTCCTCACCCACGAGGAAGTCCGCGCAACCCTCAACGACGACTTCGACTTCACCCCCGAGTCGGGCCAGTACGCCACGAAGCGCACCCGACCCGACGTGCTCCACGGCGTGACCCAGCGTATCGACACGGGCTACGGCAAGCTCTACGTCAACATCAACGAGGACAGCGAGGGCCGGCCGTTCGAGCTCTTTGCCAACATCGGTAATTCGGGCGGGTTTACCGCGAGCTTCACCGAGGCGCTCGCAAAGACCATCTCGACGGCGCTTCGCTCGGGCGTCGACCCCGAGGAGATCGCAAGCGAACTCCAAGGCATCCGCTCGCCGAAGGTCGCCTGGGACAAGGGCCAGCAGGTCAACTCCATCCCGGACGCGATCGGGACGGCGATGCGACGATACCTCGACGGCGACATCGAACGCGCCTATCCCAAACAGCAGAACCTCACCGAACTCGAAGACGAAGAACGCGAAGACGGGGTCAGTCGAACCCAGACGAGTTCCGACGGCGGGACGGCCGTCGACTCCGGCTCCGACGACGCCCACCAGGACCTCATCGACGCGGGCGAGAGCCCCGAGTGTCCCGACTGTGGGTCGATGACGCTGTACTACTCGGAGGGCTGTAAGACCTGCGAGTCCTGTGGCTGGTCGGAGTGCTGAGGTAGGCATATTCAGCGGGAAATCCCCGCAAAACCCACCTAATATATTTGGTATCCATGAACGATAGTACATATATGTATAGCATACATTCACCTTGGGTACAGCGGCGGACCTGTTTGAAAATCAAGGACCATGAACTGCAGGCATTCTATGTTCAGTTAGAATATAACAGAAGTCCAAATCCAACAACGGACGAAGATTGGCAAGATATAGCTTGGTTTGATCATCAACCAGCCCACCAATTTGGACATGATATCACAAAAGAAGGCCTACACATGGACCTTGAACATCCGACAGAGAACAATCGTAAGGTGAAAGACTTCCCCTCGATTCCATTAGCTGATGCGCCTACGTTTTGTGAGAAATACTTCGATGAGAATTATATCGATATTTGTGATCAGTATCTAAAGTGGGACGATAGCTCTGCATCTACAGGCTTCATTCAGCATCGTCCTCTTCGACAATGATCTCTTGATCAGCGAACGCGGGAATTTCGTATTCACTAGCGTCAAACTCCTCACGAGGGCGTCCAGTGACTTCTTGAAGGACATCAGCCGCTTCCTTCACAGACTCTTGATTCCGTCTTTGCGATTCTAAGGTCATAGTAATTCACACACCCACCTGTATGCGACTACTGAGTTGCAAAACGTCCCAACAGATAAAACTTGAATCATCATATAAGCTTTGTGCGTCCCTCACATAGCAGAACGAACTGGGTCTACAAGTACACTCCTAGTCCTACTCTCTCACGCTCGCGACGACAAGAGTTAATAACGATGTATACGCTTTCCGTGTATGAACCGTGATAACGCGGAGCCGAGCGTGCGGCGGCTTCCCGGGGAGCGGACCCGCGAGTGGATCGAGCACCACCACCGCTACTCCGCGCCCAGCGAGCACGCCCACGAGTTCGCCTGGGACGTCGCCGGGGAGTCGGAGGGACCGTTCTGTACCGACCTCGACGGCAACGTCTTTCTGGATTTCACCTGCCATATCGGGGCCGCACCGCTTGGCTACAACAACCCGAAGATCACCGATCGCATGGCCGAGTTCGATCTGGTCGACCCGCTGAAGATCGCCGGTCAGGACTTCTACGCCGGCTCGGCGGGTGGGCCCGAAGAACCCGAGATTCCGGGGGCGGCCCAATTGATGGAACGGCTCGTCGAGGTGTCCTCGCAGTACGACATGGACACCGTTTTCCTCTCGAACTCGGGCGCGGAGGCGATCGAGAACGCGATGAAGATCTCCTACGCGAACACTCCCGAGCGAAAGTACGGCATCACCTTTCTGGGGGCGTTTCACGGCCGGACGCTGGGAACGCTCTCGATGACGCGCGCCGGCGACGTCTATACGCGTGCCTATCCCGAAACCGCCGGCACTCGAACCGTTCCGTTCTGCGAGGATCGGGCCTGTGAGGCATCGACCTGTTCGTGTGGCTTTTTCGCCGGCGGACGCTCGCAGCTCGAACGAATGCTCGACCCCGAGCGGGGCTATATGGACCCGCGGGAGGTCGCCTTCCTGATCCTCGAACCGATCCAGGGCGTCGGCGGGTATCGCTTCCCGAGCGAGGCGTTTATGGAGGAGGTCCAGCGGGTCTGTGAGACCCACGACATCCACCTGATCGTCGACGAGATCCAGTCGGGGATCGGGCGCACGGGGGAGATGTGGGCGTCGGACCACTACGCCATCGAACCCGACGTGATCACCAGCGCGAAGGCGCTCCGGTCGGGCGCGACGATCTCGCGCTCCGAGATATTCCCCGAGGAAAAAAACCGACTCGGCTCGACATGGGGCGGTGGCGATCTCGTCGCGGCGGCCCAAGGCGTGTTCACCCTCGACGCGATCGACGAGTACGACCTGTTAGAGAACGCCGTCGAGCGGGGCCGGCAAGTGAAAGAACTGCTCGGCGACGCCGACCTCGAAGGGGTGACGGACGTCCGCGGGAAGGGGTTGATGCTCGCCGTCGAGTTCGACTCGAAAGAACGCCGTACCGCGGTCGTAAAGGCAGGGTTACAGCGGGGGCTGCTCACGCTGGGTTGTGGCCACAGCACGATCCGACTGCTCCCGCCGCTCGACGTCACCGAACGCGAGATCGACCTCGGTATCTCGCTGTTTCGCGACGCGATCGAGGCGACTCGATAACGACTTTCGTTTTCGGGATACACGAAAACATAAGTCCCGCGCCCGAGAGGATGGTCTTGTCAGTGATTACCGTGCAGGTGTTCGAACAAGCGGAGTACGAACGGCGGATTGACCGGACCAAAGAGCGCATGCGGGAGGCGGGGATCGAGACGCTGTTCGTGACCGACCCCGCGAACATGAACTACCTCTCGGGCTACGACGGGTGGTCCTTTTACGTCCATCAGGGACTCGTGGTCTCATTGGATCACGACCAGCCCGTCTGGATCGGCCGCGGAATGGACAAAAACGGCGCGAAGGCGACCGTCTGGATCGATCACAAGAACCTACGCGCCTACAGCGACGATCACGTCCACTCGCCCGTGGACAAACACCCGATGGACTTCGTTGCGCGGGTCATAGAGGAGATGGGGTGGGACGACACCCACATCGGCGTCGAGATGGACGCCTCGTACTACACCGCCAAATCCCACCAGCGCCTCCAGGAGCGCCTTCCCGAGGCGACGTTCTCCGATTCGACCCTGCTGGTGGGGTGGGTCCGTATCAGGAAGTCAAAGCGGGAGATCGAACTGATCGAGGAGGCCACTCGCCTCTCGGAGGCGGCGATGCAGGCCGGAATCGACGCAATGGGCGAGGGCGTTCCCGAATCACGAGTCGCAAGCGAGATCTACCGCACCCTGATCGAGGGAACCGGCGAGTTCGGGGGCGACTACCCCGCGATCGTCCCGCTGATGCCCTCGGGCGAGCACACGGGGACGCCCCATCTCACGTGGTCGGACGAACCCTTCTCGGATGGGGATCCCGTGATCGTCGAACTCGCGGGCTGTCGCCACCGGTATCACTCGCCGCTTGCGCGAACCGCCGTGATCGGCGATGTTCCCGAGGAGATGGGGCGGGTCGCGGACGTCGTCGTCGAGGGGCTGAACGCGGCGCTCGATACGGCCGAACCGGGCGTGACCTGCGAGGCCGTCGAGCGGGCGTGGCGCGAGTCGATCGCGAAACACGGCATCGAGAAGGAAGACAGGATCGGCTACTCGATGGGGCTCGGGTATCCGCCGGACTGGGGCGAGCACACCGCGAGCATCCGACCGGGTGATGAAACCGTCTTGGAGGAGAACATGACCTTCCACATGATCCCGGGGATCTGGACGGACGAACTGGGCGTCGAGATCAGCGAGTCGTTTCGCGTGACCGCGAACGGCGCCGAACGGTTCTCCTCGTTCCCCCAGAAGGTCTTTTCAGTCTGATCGTCCCGCGCCCCGAGACGCGCCGTCGATCCGGCCGATTGGGGCGTGATAACGTTTCTACCGACCGATACCGACATAGAAAAGTACCCGACACCCGACGTGAGAGTGAGAGCGGCCGTCGCAGCAAGGTTTTCAACTATGGTAGAAAAATACGACCTCGTCATCGTCGGCGGAGGGATCAGTGGCGCAGCACTGCTCTATACTGTATCGAAGTTCACCGACATCGAGCGAGTGGCGCTCCTGGAGAAAGAAGCGGAGATCGCCTCGATCAACTCCCACCACACGAACAACTCCCAGACGCTTCACTTCGGGGACATCGAGACCAACTACACCCGGGAGAAGGCCGAAGAGGTAAACGAGGGCGCCCAGCTGCTGGCGGGTTACCTCGAACGGGAGGATCCCGACAGGGAGTTCCACAGCAAGCGAAGCAAGATGGTGCTGGCGGTCGGGAAAGAGGAGGCCGACGAGCTACGGCGGCGCTACACCGAGGAAGGCTTTGCCGATCTGTACCCGAAGCTCCGGCCCATCGACCGCGAGGAGATCGCCGAAATCGAGCCCAACGTCGTCGACGGGCGGGATCCCGACACCGAGCTATACGCCCTCCAGACGCCCGACGGCTACGTCGTCGACTACGGTGAGACCGCAAAATCGTTCGTCGAGGCGGCCCGCAAGGAGGCCGGCGTCGACGTCTACACCGACAGCGAGGTAAAGCGCCTCGACGAGACCGACGACGGCTTCATCGTCGAGAGCGAGGCGGGCTGGTTCGAGGCCGACGCGACGGTCGTCGCCGCGGGCTCACACAGCCTGCAGGTCGCAAAGGAGATGGGCTACGGCGAGGACATGTCCCTATTGCCCGTCGCGGGGAGTTTCTTCCTCGCGGACGACCTGCTCAACGGCAAGGTGTATACCCTCCAGATGCAGAAACTCCCCTTCGCCGCGATCCACGGCGACGCGGACGTCCACGACGACTCGATCACGCGCTTCGGGCCGACCGCAAAGCTGGTGCCCGAACTCGAACGGGGGCGGATCTCGACCGTCGAGGACTTCCTCGACGTCTTCGGTCTGAACGCCGACTCGTTTTTGAGCTACGGAAACGTGCTCGCCGATCGGGTCCTGTTGCCGTACGTCCTCAAGAACCTGGTCTACGACGTCCCCGAGGTCGGAAAACGCTCGTTCCTGCCGCACGTCCAGAAGGTGGTGCCGAGCGTCGGACTCGACGATATCGAGCGCGCGAAGGGCTACGGCGGCGTTCGCCCGCAGATCGTCGATACGGACGGAAAGACCCTCGACATGGGCGAGGCCAAGATCACCGGCGAGGACATCATCTTCAACATCACGCCCTCGCCGGGGGCCTCGACGTGCCTGAAAAACGCCATGCGCGACACCGAACAGGTCCTCGAATTCCTGAACGGCGCGTTCGAGTTCGACGAGGAGGCGTTCCGCGAGGCGACGATCGGGAACTTCCCCCGCGAGGAGCGACCGATCGCCGCCGACGACTGATCACTCCGGCGCAAACACGAGGTTCTCGAGGTCGCCACCGGAATCGAGCGCCGCGACGTTTCCGGCGACGATTTCTGCGAGTCGATCCCAGTGTTTGGGGGTGTGCCCGCCCGTATGCGGGGTTATCAGAACGTTCTCGAACCCCCACAGGACGTGGTCGGGCGGCAGGGGTTCGGGGTCGGTCACGTCCAGTGCCGCCCCCCGAATCGAGTTCGTCTGGATCGCGCCCACCAGGGCGTCGGTCTCGACGATCGGCCCGCGGGCGGTGTTGATCAGGACCGCCTCGGGCGGCAGGGTGGCGAACTCGTCCTCGCCGATCAGTCCTCTCGTGGTGTCGGTCAGCGGGCAGGCGATCACCAGATAGTCGGTCCGGGCGAGCGCGTCGTGGAGTGCCGCCTCGTCGAACCCGATCACCTCGTCGGTCGGTCCGCCCTTCTCCGGCGAGTAGCGTACCCCGATGGTCTCGACCTCCATGCCCTCTAATCGTTGGGTGAGCGCCTCCCCGATGGAGCCGAGGCCGACGATCGTGACAGTGCTCCCGGTGAGTTCGCCCGACTGGAAGTGGCGCCACTCCCTGTTCTCCTTTCGTCGCCAGCCCTCGTGGAGCCGGCGGGCGAACACGAGCATGTTGCCGAGAACGCCCTCCGCGAGCCCCGGGGCGTGGATCCCGCCGGCGTTGGTCAGCGCTATCCCCCGCTCGCGCAGCGCCTCGGTCGGGAGGTGCTCGGTGCCCGCGAAGGCACACGCGAACAGTTCGAGATCGGTTGCGTGAGACAGGAGTTCCTCGTCGATGCGAACCCCCGTGGCGACCCGGGCACCCTCGATCAGGTCGCGCTCCTCGCTCGGCGTCCGAGCGCGTCGAACCTCGTACTCGGGCAGTCGCTCGCGCAGTTCCTCGGCATATGGTTCGGTCGAGAGCCCCTCGGTTCCCTCGCGTAACACCACTACGTCGGGTCGTTCCTCGGTCATAGGTATCACTCCACTCGATCGGGCGCACGGCGCTAAAGTCTTCGTGTTCGCTGTCTACGGTTTCTGTGTATTTTTAAGTGACTGGGGCGACGAGTTCGTGAGAGAATGTCACGGACGATGCACGAGGGGCTGAGCGAGCGCCGGCGGTCGTTCCACCGATACCCCGAACCGGCGTGGCGGGAGTTCTACACGACGAGCCTGCTGGTCGAGGCGATCGAGGAGGTGGAAGTGGACGAACTCGCGGTGGGACGGGAGGCGATGGCCCCCGACGAACGGATGGCGGTACCGAGCGACGAGGAGCTGGCGCCGTGGTTCGAGCGCGCCCGCAAGCGGGGCGCACGTGAGGACGTCCTCGACGCCTGTGAGGGGGGCTACACGGGTTGTGTGGCCGTGCTCGACCGGGGGGAGGGGCCCTCGATCGGGTTGCGCGTCGACATCGACGGCTTGTTCGTCGAGGAGGCCCCGGACGAGAGTCACCGTCCCGCACGCGAGGGGTTTCGCTCCGAACATGAGGGACTAATGCACGCCTGCGGGCACGACGCCCACATGACGGTCGGGCTCGCGGTACTGGAAGCCGTCGCCGAGAGCGACTTCTCGGGGACGTTCACCGTCTTCTTCCAGCCCGCCGAGGAGGAGGGCGGCGGCGGCCGGCCGATGGCCGAGGGACCCTACGCCAAGGGGATCGAGTACCTGCTGTGTGTCCACGTCGGACTGGACCACCCCACGGGGGAAGTCGTCGCAGGCATGGAGAAACCACTGGCGATGAGCCACATGAACGTCGCGTTCGAGGGCGAGTCCTCCCATGCGGGCCAAGCGCCCGAGAAGGGGGCCAACGCGATCCAGGCGATGGCGAGCGCGGTGAGCGAGGCCTACGCGATTCCCCGTCACAGCGAGGGGATGACGCGGGTGAACGTCGGCCGGGTCGAGGCCGGCACCGCGAGCAACGTGATCGCGGAGGACGCGAGGATCACCGCGGAGGTACGCGGCGAGACGACTCGGCTGATGGAGTCGATGAAGGGGCGTTTCGAGCGGATCTGCACCTCGGCCGCCGAGATGCACGGCTGTGGGGCCGACGTGGCGATCCACAGCGAGTCCCCGCGTGCCGACAGCGACCCCGAACTCGCGACACTGGTCCAGGAAGTCGCACGCGGGGTCGAGGGCGTCAATCGGCCGGTCGGGACGGCGGAGTTCGGCGCGAGCGAGGACGCGACGTTCCTCATGCAGGCGGTCCAGGAGGCGGGCGGGCTGGCCACCTACGCCATCGTCGGGACGGACCACCCCGACAGCCACCACACACCCCACTTCGACGTCGACGAGCGCAGTCTGGGGATCGCCGTGGACGTACTGACCGAGTCGATCGAGCGGATCCGAAAGGAGCGTCCCTAGTCGGTCAACTCGCCGATCTGTCTGTCGCGCCGGGTCGCGGCCTCGGCGGCCCGCTCGGCGAAGTGATCCATCTGGCCCTTGATCTCCTCGCGCAGCGGTCCGGGCGAGAAGTCCTCGCTTTCGGCCAGCAGGCGGACGAACGCACGAAGCTCCTCGTCGGTGATCTCCTCGAAGGCACCCCGATCGAGCTTCTCGACGACCTCGTCGACGTCGATCCGGCCGACGGGGTCGACGTTGAACTCGACGTTGACCATCCGGTAGTCCGAACCCGCCAGTTCCTGCTCGCCCTTCGAGACGCCGCGGGCGAGCATGTCTTTGAACGGCGTCGAGTAGCCCATCGTCCCCAGATGGAGGAAGGCGAGCGTGTCGGTGATCCCGCGCGTGTAGGCGTCACACTCCTCGTTTTCGGGGTCGAAGACCGTCTCGCGGTCGCGCTCGTCGAGGTACTCGAAGAGGATCGTGAAATCGAGGATCGCGTTGCGAACCCGCCGGCGGATCCGGTTTCGCTTCTGCTTTTTCGAGTGATCGGTGTAGTCGGTCTTGCGCCCGAGCAGGAACTCCCGGTCGCTCGGGGTCAGTACACCCCGATCGCGGTCGGGATCGAACGCGGGATCGACGGCTGACTCGCTCCCGGTAGTTTCGTTCTCATCACCCATACACAAAAATTGTGTACGGCGTCGGAAAACGGTTCCGAATCGAGCCGCTCAGTCGTCGTCGTTGGCGGCGGACGGTGTGTCCGCCGGCTTCGAGCGATCGGGACCGGAGCCGATGATCCACGCGCCGTCCTGTAGGATCACGCGGCCATGGGTCGCACTGAAGTCCTTTGCAAGCCCGAGCAAGGCGAGGAAACAGACGAACGCGAACGGTGCGCCCGTGATGATCGCCGCCGACTGGAGCGCCTCGATACCGCCGATGATCATGAGGATCGCCGCGGTCATCCCGAGGACGACGCCCCAGAAGATCCGGTTGATGTTCGAGGGCTGGGCTTTGCCGCCGGTGGTCATCATCGAGACGGCGAGCGTCGAGGAGTCGGCGGAGGTGATGAAGAAGGTCGTCACGAGGACCATAAAGGAGACCATGAAGACGGTTCCGAGCGGGAACGCGTCGAACAGGATGAACCCCGAGACCTCCGGGCCGGCCTCGCCGGCGATCACGGCGCTGAAGTCAGCGACACCGTTGTGCTGGGCCCAGACCGCCGTACCGCCGACAAAGGTGAACCACGGGATGGTCGCCGCGGAGGTCGCGGCGATGCCGGTGAAGGCGACCTCCCTCACGGTTCGTCCCTTCGAGATCCGCGCGATGAACACGCCGGCGAAAGGCGACCACGAGAGCGCCCACGCCCAGTAGAAGACGGTCCACGAGTTGACCCACTCCGTACCGCCTTCGACGCCCGCACCGGTAAAGAGGCTCATCGAGACGAAGTCGGTAAGCATCCCCCCGACCGCCTGCGTACCCAGAAGCACCAGGAAGATCGACGGACCGATGATGAAGGTCGCGACCATGAGGGCAACGAAGAGGATCATGTTGAAGTTCGAGAGTCGCCGGATCCCCTTGTCGACACCCAGTACCATCGAGATGGTAAACAGCAGCGTCATGGTCGTCACCACCAGCAGGATGCCGGCATTGCCGAGGTCGATTCCCCACTGGAAGCTCAGCCCGCTGATGAACTGACTCCCGATGAACCCCAGCGACGTCGCGACGCCACCGATGGTGGCGAACACCGCGAGAATGTCGATGACCTTCGCGACCGGTCCGTCGAGGTTGTCGGCACCGAGGATCGGCGTGAGCGCCGAGGAGACCCGGAGGGGGACGTTCTCGTAGTTGTACGTGAAGTAGCCGATCGCGAGCCCCATGATGGTGAAGACCGCGAGTTGGGGGAGCGCCCAGTGAAAGAGCGTCTGTTGGATAGCGATGGTCATCGCCGCGGCCGACCCGCCCGAGACGTCGAACAGCGGCGAGGGGTTGGCGTAGTAAAACAGCGCCTCGGTCGGTCCCCAGAACACCACGCCGGCGGCGAACCCCGCCGAATAGAGCATCGTGAAAAACGATATGAAGCTGTATTCCGGTGGTTCGTCACCGAACTTGATCTTTCCCCACGGGCCGACGATCAGGAAGATCAGAAAGAGGACGATCAGGAAGACGATCACGAGCAACGCCCAGTTCAGGTACTGAAGCATCCCCTGATTCAGGTAGGCGATGGCTCCCTCGACGGTGCCCGGACTCGCGAAGAACGTCGCGATGATTCCCACAGTCAGTCCGGCACCGAAGAGGAAGACCACCGGATCGATCTCCTCGCGGAAGCGTCCGACCGCCCCGAGGTCGTCGTCGGCCACGGTCAGGTCCCTCCCTCAGAACCGAGTCGCCCCTCGCGTTCGAACGAGCGATCGAGGGCGATGCGGTCACGCACGGCATCCCCGCCGGTTACGGGACGATCACTAACTCCAGTCATGGTATGTGCTGTCACCCATCATTCACAATCGCTGAGGACGGTAATAACGGTTCCGCTTATTGTAGATAGCACACACATATTACGTGTACTAGTTCCCGAAAGGAGCGAAAGGGAAACGACCGTCGAAATCTGGGGTTCGTCAGGCAGATCGCACGGGGGTCGCGTGTTCGATCGCCTCACAAACCACGTCCATCGCGGTTTCGGCGAGTTCGTCGGTGAGCACGAGCGGCGGGAGCAGGCGAAGGATGCTGCCGTGGCGTCCGGCGGTCCAGACCAGCACGCCGTGTTCGTAGCAGTAGCGCTGGATTTCGTCGACCGTCTCGTCGACAGGCTCACCGTCCTCGGCGAACTCCGCGCCGATGAACAGGCCCTTCCCCCGTACTTCGGCCAGCAGCTCGTTTTCCTCGCCGGCCTCGCGGAGGCGGGCGCGAAGGTACTCGCCGAGTTCGCGGGCGTGGGCCAGCAGGTCGTGGGCCTGGATGTACTCGATGGCCCGCGTGCCCGCGCGCATCGCGACGACGTGCCCACGATAGGTGCCGGCGTGATCGCCCGGCCCCCAGGTGTCGAGCTCCTCGCGGTACATCGTCGCCGAGAGGGGGAAGCCAACGCCACCGAGGGCCTTCGCCATCGTCATCGCGTCGGGGGTCACGTCGTAGTGCTCGCAGGCGAACCACTCGCCCGAGCGACCCAGTCCGGATTGGATCTCATCGAACACTAGAGGGAGGGCGTTGTCGTCGGCGATCTCGCGCAGCCCTTCGAGGAATCCCTCGGGCGGGACGACGACCCCGCCCTCGCCCTGGATCGGCTCGGCGAAAATTCCCGCCGGGTTCGCAAGCCCGCCGTAGGGGTCCTCGACGATCGCGCGCACTTCTTCGAGGGCGTCCTT
Organism: Halalkalicoccus jeotgali B3; assembly: GCF_000196895.1. Taxonomy (NCBI): domain Archaea; kingdom Methanobacteriati; phylum Methanobacteriota; class Halobacteria; order Halobacteriales; family Halalkalicoccaceae; genus Halalkalicoccus; species Halalkalicoccus jeotgali. The sequence continues at coordinate 753,006 of NC_014297.1, read as the reverse complement.
GACGGCCTCGTCCTCGGTTTTGCCCTGTCTGAAGGGGTACGGATAGGGTGCGTGGACGACGTCCGGGAGCAAGGGCGTGTAGTGGCCCTTGAACTTCTTGTTCGACGTCAAACTCATCGGGCCGCTGGTGGGGCCGTGATAGGCGCCCCGAAAGGCGATCAGGCCGGTGCCGCCGGTGTTGTACTTCGCGAGTTTGATGGCGGCCTCGATCGCATCGCTGCCGGTCGGGCCGCCGAAGATCACCCGGTTGTCGCCCGCGAGCTCACCCGGCGCGATCTCGTCGAGCTTCTCGATGAGTTCGAGGCGTGCCTCGCTCGGGAAGTCCACCGTATGAACGATCCTGTCGGCCTGCTCGTGGACCGCCTCCATCACGTAGGGGTTGGAATGGCCGACGTTGAGCACGCCGATGCCCCCGAACAGGTCGATGAAGGTGTTGCCATCGGCGTCCCGGAGCGTCGCGCCCTTGCCCTCCTCGAACGCCAACGGGATGTTGTTGGGGTAGGCGACGGCACTGCTGTCGATTTCCCGTTGCTTTTCGACCAGCCGCGTGGACTCCGGGCCCGGCACCGCCCCGACATCGGGTGCGTCCTCGAAATGGATCTCCTCGATCGGTGGTCCTGCCATACGACACCAATGAACAGCGCCAGTAAATAGCTTTTCAACGGTTACCGAAAGTACCGTACACAGTATTCGACACCAGTGGCCTGCATCGCCGCGACCACCCACGCGACTGTACCCGAAGTCAACGGTCCCTGTGTACAGTTAAGTGCCGGGCGGCGCATGCACCAGTATGACAGGGAGAGACACGACGACCGGAGGGGCCGGATGACGGCCGAGACCCCGGTTTCGATCGCGGACGTCGAAGCCGCCCGTGACCGACTCGCGGAGATCGTCCACCGGACGCCACTGGATCGCTCGACGACGTTCGCGGAGATGAGCGGGGCGCGCTCAGTGGGATCGAAACTCGAAAACACCCAGCGGACGGGCTCGTTCAAGATCCGTGGGGCGTACAACTGTATGGCCCAACTCGCCGAGGCCCAGCGCGAGCGGGGCGTGATCGCGGCGAGCGCGGGCAATCACGCCCAGGGGGTGGCGCTCGCGGGCGACCTGCTGGGGATCGAGGCGACGATCGTCGTCCCGGAGATCACGCCCGCCTCGAAGATCGCCGCGACTCGGGGCTACGGCGCCGAAGTGGTCGTCGAGGGCGACATCTACGAGCGCTCCTACGAACACGCACTCGATCTGGCCGAACGCGAGGATCTGGAGTTCGTCCACCCCTTCGACGACGAGCGCGTCATCGCCGGGCAAGGTACCGTGGGACTCGAACTGTTCGAGCAGTACCCCGAACTCGATACCGTGCTGGTGGCGATCAGCGGGGGCGGACTGATCGGCGGGATCGCGACCGCGCTGAAGGCCCAGGACCGCGACATCCGGGTGCTCGGCGTCCAGCCAGAGGGCGCGGCCCACGCGGGTCGGTCGCTCGAAAACAATGAGATCTACGAGCGCGAGACCGTCGACACCGTCGCCGACGGGATCGCCGACACCCGACTCCTCGAGACCACCTTCGAGACGATGCGCGGGCGGGTCGACGGCGTGGTGACTGTCTCGGATTCGGGGATCGCGGCCGCGGTGGCGCTGCTGGCCGAGCGGGCGAAGACGGTCGTCGAGCCGGCGGGTGCAGCGCCGCTGGCCGCGCTGCTGTCGGGGGCGGCCGAGTTCGAGGACGAGGACGTCGCGGTCGTGCTTTCGGGGGGTAACGCCGACCTGAGCGATCACGCCGACCTCGTCCGCCAGGGGTTGATCGAGCTCGGCCGGTACGCGACCCCTCGGCTCGCTGTCGAAGACCGCACTCGGATCGGGACGATCGCGAAACGCGTGGCCGAGGACGGCGTGAAACTGGCTGACGTCCGGACGGGACGGCGGGCGCCGGGCGACGATCCGAACCGGAAGGTGGTGGAGGTGGGGATCGAGGGCAGCTCTCCCGAGCACCTCCGGGCTGTTCTCGATGCCCTCGAAGCGCTCGAGGGGGTATGCGTGGTCGACCGGGGTCTCGAAACGGACCCCGTGTTCGGGCGATAGACTGACAGGCGAGGCGCCTGGAAGGCGGGTATGGACGAGGGACAACGGGCGGGACGGCCCTGTCCGCGCTGTGGGACGCCGATGTATCACCGCCACTGTAAGTACGTCTGCCCGAACCACGGCGTGATCTACGACTGTGCGGACACGTTCTACTGATCACGACGCCGTCGACGGGAGCAACGACGATCGTAGACGGCCGTCCCATCGGCGGCGGTTCGGAACTCACGGTCGAACGCCGTGCGGTTTGGCGAACGCCAGCGCTTTGTGAGCCGGCTAGGTACTGGGGGTGATGAGCGATCCGGTCGAACTGGGCTGTGAACTGCTCGAACACTGCGAGGACGAGGCCCTGGAGCTGTCGGCGGCGGTCGACCGCCTCGAGACGGTCACGACCGACCCGCATCTCACTCGCGAGATCCTCGATACCGCAGAGAAACGCGGGATCATCACGCGCGAGGACGGGCTGATCCGACCGCGACGGGGCGCGTTCGTCAGTTTCGAGAGCGAGGTCGTCACCAAGGAGGGCGAGTTCTCGTGTCGGCGCTGTGGTGCGGGCCTCTCGACGGGCCATTTCATCCGGTTCGAATCGGGTGAACACGGACCCTTCGGCTCGTCGTGTGTGCGGAAGGTTACGGGTCGGGAGTGAGGGCCTCGCGCAGGCGGTCGAGTTCGCGACGCTGGCGGTCGAGGAGGTCCTGTTGGGTCTCGATGGCGTCGGCCAGCGCGTCGAGACGGTCCAGCGGCGACGGCCCCTCCCCGACATTGCCCAGTTCGTGCAGCGAGCGAACGTCGCCGAACCGCTCGACGCTCGGGGCCGGTCCCGCCGTCGACGCGCCGTCAGCATCGACATCGCCATCGGTATCGACGGGGACTTGTCCGTCGTCGTCGGCGTCGGGACCGGGAAGCTCCGCGAGCGTCTCGACGTCGTGGTAGGCGAGCAAGGCGCCTTCGAGGCGCTCGCGGACGGCTCGGGCGCGCTCGGTGGGGACCTTGAACCGCTCGACACGCCCGGAGACGGTGAGGACGACCCCCGTTGCGACCCGGCCCTCCTCCAAGGCCAGTCCCTCCACGTCGGCGAAGCGAAACTGCTCGAACTCCTCGTCCCAGACCGCCCGCCCGACGTGTTTGATCAGCCGGTCGTCGGTGACGACGAGCGTGAGTTCGCTGAAGCGAAACGGTTCGTGTACGGTCTCGCCGGGATCGGTGAGACCGGCCGCCGAGAGCACGCCCGCGAGGATCGGGTGAAGGGCGGCCTCGACGCGCTCTGCGGGAACCGCGAGTTCGCGCGAGCCCTCAAGCCCATAGTCGAGTTCGATGGTCGTCTTCCGGCGGCCCGCCGAGAGCGAGATCCGCTCGACGGCGTGGGAAAACTCGTCGACCGATTCGTCGCTCAGGAGGCTCCGGGAGCGATAGCGGAGGGTTCTGGTGGGCGAGACGAACAGCGCGTCGTCGTCGCGAAGCGGGACGCGGGCGACGACCGACTCCCCGTCGAGGGCCGACCGGACGAGTTCGGGCCGAGACATACATCGTGATTAATTTCAAAATTTATATCTATTCCGGCGGGACGGGACGAGATGGGAACCTTAAAGGTTGCCAGCCGATAATCGACGGACGCGCCCGGGTGGCTTAGCTGGACATAGCGCCGCACTCATAGGGTTTCAGAGTCGAGGCGGCTGCCTTGGAAGCCTCCCATACCCACGCGCCGTGCCACGGCTCGAATCTGGGTCATGCGGAGATCGAGGGTTCGGAGCCCTCCCCGGGCACTTCTCGGAGGCGATACGAACAGGAGACGAGCGGCTCGCTCGGATCGGGCGGACCGCTACGAGGCGATCGTTCCCTCCTCGAACTCCCGGATCATCGCGTCGGTTCCGGCCACGAGAGCCGTATCGCCCTCCCGAATGGCGGTCGTCTCGTCGGTCCGGTACTCGCCGTCGCGTTCGAGGGCAACGATCACCCAGCCGGTCTCGGAGCCCTCGTTGGCCTCGTCGATCGACCGACCGGCGAGGGGGGCCGCGTCGGTGCGGATGAGGCGGATCTGGCTCACCGGCGAGACGACGTCCTCGCCGTAGACCTCGCGGGCGAGCAGTCGCGCGGTCGCCTGTTGGATCGACAGCACGTAGTCGGCCCCGCCGCTGAATGCCGTGCGGACCTTGTCCTCGTCGGTCACGCGCGCGAGGATCTCGAGGTTCTCGTTGAGCGAGCGAGCGAGCGAGTGCGATCGTGAGCAACGCGGTGGCGTCGTCGTCGACGGTGACGACCAGCGCCGTGGCGTCGGCGATCCCGGCCTCGGTCAGCGTTCCGGGATCCCCGACGTCCCCGACGACGTCGACCCCCTCGTGGTCGTCGACGTCGACCGTGGTCGTCGAGACGTCCTCGGGGAGCGTTTCGACGACGGCCCGCCCGCCCTCGCCCGCGCCGGCAACGAGGACCGAGGTGTGCTCGCGGGTCGTCCGGAGCCCGGTCCCCGACAGGTCCGCATGCACGTCGTCGATCGCGTCCTTCGGACCGGCCAGCAACAACACGGTGTTGGGCATCAGTCGGTCCGAGGGATCGGGGGGCAGCCGGAGGTCCCCGTCGAACCAGCCGGCCACGAGCGTCACGTTCGGGTGATCGAAAAACGGGGTGTCGCGCACCTTCGTGCCCCGTAGTGGACTCTGTCGGCGGACCAGCACCTCGCGGATCTCGACGTCCTCGTCGAGCGACGTCCCTTCGGGAAACGCCACGGACGTGGTGGCTTTGTACGCCAGACGGCGCCCGATCAGGACGTGCGGGGAGATCGCGGTGTCGACGCCGATGCGTTCGAGCGCGTCGTTTCGACGGGTCGACTCGGTGAGACTCGCCACCCGGAGGCCACCGTTCAGATCCAGTGCCGACAGCACGATGCTGGCGTTGCGATCGCCTGCGTCGGTCACCAGTAGGGTTGCCTCGTGGATGGAAGCCCGTTCGAGGGTCTCGACGGTCTCGGGGTCGCCGTGGATGACCTGATAGCCGTCGTCCGAGAGCCGTTTGGCCTCCTCGGCGTCGGAATCGACCAGCACGTAGTCGATCCCCAGCCGTTCGAGTTCGTCGAGCAACACGTCGCTGTCGCGGCGGTACTCGCCGATAACGACGTGGTCGTCCTTCGGGGTGAGCCGGTCGTCCAGATCGAGGGAGGTCCGCTCGAACAGGGGGATGACCAGTACCCGGAGGGTGAAAAACCCGATCGCGATCCCCGACAGCTGCATCGTGACGACGAAGACGTTCATCCACGGCGTACTCCACGGCGAGTCCGCGCCGTAGCCCGTGGTCGTCATCGTCTCGACGACGGTCTGGAACGACCGGAACAGCGAGTGGGATTCGCCTTCGAGCGCGCGCATTCCCGCGTTGTAGACGACGGTGTAAAACAGGATGACACAGACGAGTCCGGCCGCGTACCCGAGGAGGAGTCGCTGGCGACGCGAGAGGTCCTCGTAGGACCGGACGTTCTTGAAGTCGGCGAGCGATCTCACGGTATCTGACAGCGATAGTCACTACCGGGCCATCAAAGACCCGATGTGAACCCGATGCGGGACCTCACCAGGTTCGTCGCCTGCGGAGCCTGAGATACCACGACGCGGCGACTTCCGCGACCATCAACCCGGCGATCAGGGGAACCAACAGCGTCATCGTCTGTACGGGGATCATCGTTCGCCTCTATATTATTATGTAATCTAGAGTGGTAAAAATATTGCGATTTATCTGAGAAACGGGAGGGGACGACGGCGGCCGTATTAGCTAATAGGGAACAGGCATTCGCAGGGCCAACACCGACCCGCGAGCGGTGGGATGTCCGACTATGGTCGCCAACGCTCCGCGGACGCCCGAGGGATGGCGATGGAACCGGTCGGCGACCGACCGGATCGAACTCGGCCGGGAGGGCGGGCCGACCCTGCTCGGTGAACGCACCGACGGGGAGGAGTGGCGTCTCCTCTATCGCGTCGAGCGCGACCGGGCCGCCGTCGTGGACGCGCTCGGCGAGATCCCCGCTCGTGACGACCCGCGGGAGGCCCTCGCGGTGGCCGCGCGGTACATCGAAGATCGGGACCTCCCGGCCGAGCACATCGGCGAGTTGCTCGTCGTGGAGGACGGCGCGGTCCAGTGTCGCGAGTGGCGCATCGAGTGAGTGCCCGTCGTGCGAGGCGTTTTTAGGTGACGGGAGCACATCTGCGGTATGGACGTCGGCATCGTCGCCCAGAAGGACAACGCCCGCGCGGCGAACCTGGCCGACGAACTCATCGAAACCCTTCGCGAGGAGGAGACGGCCGTACAGGTCGACGAGGCGACCGCCGAGGCCCTTTCGATGGCGGGCGTCGAACCGAGCGCGATGCGCGAGTGTGACTTCGTGGTGAGCATCGGCGGCGACGGTACTTTCCTGTACACCGCCCGCGGGGTCGGTGCAACCCCGATCCTCGGAGTGAACCTCGGAGAGGTCGGCTTTCTGAACGCCGTCTCGCCGTCGGATGCGGTGAGTGCGGTCCGCGAGGAACTCGCCTACGCCCGTCGAACCGGGACCGTCCGCTCGCGGTCGGTGCCGCGGATCGAGGCTCGGGGCGAGGACTGGACGCTCTCGCCGGCGCTCAACGAGGTCGTGATCCAGGGTCCCCAGCGCGGCCACGGGCAGGGCTGTACGATCGAGGTCCGCGTCGACGGCTCGCTCTATACGGGTGGGCACGCCGACGGCGTGTTGCTCTCGACGCCGACCGGCAGTACGGCCTACAACCTGAGTGAGGGCGGGCCGCTGGTCCATCCCGATATCCCGGGGATCGTCGTCACGGAGATGTGTGCGACCGAGGCGATGCCGTCGCTGGTCGTCGGGGCCGATCGCACGCTGTCGGTGCGGGTCGACGACGCCGAGTATGCTTACGTCATCAGCGACGGGAAACAACAGCGGGCCGTCGAACCGCCGACACGAGTCGAGGTCGGCCTCGCCGAGGAACCGGCCCACATCGCCGGCCCGCCGGTGGATTTTTTCGAAGCGCTCGGCAAACTCGACTGATCGGGGCGAGATGGAAACGTTGAATCGGCGTCGGCCCTAGCTGATATACAATGAGCAGGCAACTGCCGGACGTACAAGCCGACAGCCCCGAGGTCACCGTCGGACTGAGTCAGGTCGGCGTCACCGGGGTCGAGAAACTCGTCAAGGTCGCCCGACCCGACGAGCGCCCGATCGTGCTGATGGCCGAGTTCGAGGTCTTCGTCGACCTGCCGAGCTGGCGCAAGGGCGCGGACATGAGCCGGAACATGGAGGTCATCAACGAGATCCTCGAAGACGCCGTGAGCGAGCCGACCTATCGGGTCGAGGACGTCTGTGGCGACGCCGCGGAACGCCTGCTCTCGCGACACGACTACACCTCGCGGGCGGAAGTCCACATGGAAGCCGAGTACATGACCCGCGATCGCACCCCCGAATCGGATCGGGAGACCCAGGGCACCGTCGACATCATCGCCGGGGCGACCGCCACGGAAGAGGGTACCCGCGAGGAGATCGGGACGCGAGTCACCGGCATGACCGTCTGTCCCTGTTCGCAGGGGATGTCCGTCGGGCGCGCCCGCGACACCCTCGAAGGGCTCGACGTCGACGACGAGGTCATCACCGAGTTCCTCGATCAGGTCCCCCAACCGGGCCACTCCCAGCGCGGGCACGCGACCCTCACGGTCGAGAGCGAGGGCGCACCCGAAGTCGACCTGAACGACCTGATCGACGTGGCTCGGGACTCGATGAGCGCGCGGATCTACAACCTCGCGAAACGCCCCGACGAGGACCACATGACCTACGAGTCCCACGCCGACGCGAAGTTCGTCGAGGACTGCGTGCGCGCGATGGCCGAGGGCGTCATCAGGGAGTTCCCCGACCTGCCCGCGGACGCGGTCGTGACGATGAAACAGTCGAACGACGAGTCGATCCACCAGCACAACGCCCACGCCGAGCGGGTCGCACAGCTGGAGACGCTCAAAGAAGAGTTCAACGGCGAGTAGAAACGGATCCGACACCCGTTTAGGCGCGCCGCCCGCAGAGCCGCCAATGACCTTACGCGTGACCTTTCTGGGGACCAGCGGTGCGGTCCCCACCGCGCGGCGCAACCCGAGCGGGATCTACCTCAACCGCGAGGGCGAGGAGCTGCTCTTCGACTGCGGCGAGGGCACCCAGCGCCAGATGATGCGCTTTTCGACCGGGTTTTCGATCTCGGCGATCTTTCTGACCCACGTCCACGGGGATCACGTCCTCGGGCTGCCGGGGCTCCTCCAGACGCTCGATTTCAACGACCGGGCCGACCCCCTGGTGGTCCACACGCCCCGCGGAACCCGCCGCACCGTCGAGGACCTCGTCGGCGCGCTCGACGCTCGCCTCGGCTTTCCCGTCGAGGTCCGTGAGGTCGCCCCCGGCGAGGTCGTCCGCGACGGCGAGGATTACGAGATACAGGCCTTTCGGACCGACCACCGAACCCATTCGGTCGGCTACGTGCTGGTCGAAGCCGACAGGAAAGGCCGGTTCGACCGCGAACGGGCCGAGGAACTGGGCGTGCCCGTCGGCCCGGCGTTCGGCCGGCTCCACGCTGGCGAGCCCGTCGAACTGGCGGACGGCACCGTCATCAAGCCCGAGCAGGTGGTCGGCTCGCCCCGTCCCGGACGGCGGGTCGTCTACACGGGCGATACGCGCCCGACCGAGGAAACCGTCGATGCGAGCGAGGACGCCGACTTGCTGATCCACGACGCGACCTTCGGGGACGACTGGGCCGAGCGCGCCCGCGAAACCGGTCACTCGAGCGCCCGCGAGGCCGGCGAACTTGCGGCTCGCACCGGGGTCAAGCGCCTCGCGCTGACGCATATCTCCTCGCGGTATGCCGGCGACGCCTCACGGCTCGCAAACGAGGCGAGCGAGGAACACCACGAGGCCTTTGTCGCCGAGGACGGGCTGGAGATCGAGGTCCCGTTCCCGGAGTAGACGCTATCGTCCGGGAGACCACTCGACGATGTGGAGGTATCCTGCCGGTTCGAACCGGGCGGTTCCGGCCCGGATCATAGCCGTTTCGTAGCGGGCGTGGTGTTAATATATCTCGCTTCCGTACATTCGTTCGTGAGCGCGCGAACGAGTGCCCTCGATACGCTGATTTTCGGCGTCGACATCCAAAGCGGCGACGTCCGTGGCGATGCACCCTCGTACGCCGTCGTGGCATTCGACGGCGAACACATCGACCGAGATGTGGTCTCCTACCGGAAGCTCCGGCGGCTGATCGCGAGGGAAGAGCCCTCGATCGTAGCGACCGACAACGTCTACGAACTCGCCGCCGACAAGGACGCTCTCGTCCATTTCCTCCGGGAGCTACCGAGCCAAACCAAGCTGGTCCAGGTCACCGGCGCACAACGGCCCGAACCCCTCTCGCGGGTCGCCTCACGTCACGGCGTTCCCTACGGTAAAAAACCGATGAAGGAGGCCGAAGCCGCCGCCCGACTCGCAGCAGGCAACGTCGGCCACGAGGTGAGCGCATTCACCAACACGACTCGCGTGAAAGTCTCGCGGGGGCGCTCGACCGGCAAGGGTGGCTGGAGTGCGGATCGCTACACCCGCCGGATCCACGGCGCGGTCAAAAAGCGCTCGCGCGAGGTCGAGTCGGATCTCGACGGGGCGGGACTGACCTACGAAAAGACCGTCACGGAGAAGTACGGCGGCTATTCGAGCGCCGTCTTCGTTGTCGAGGCCGACCCCCACGAGATCCCCGTCTCGACCGGGCGGGCGGGCGACGTCCGCGTCGAGATGGAGCGAGAACGCACCGACGGCATCCAGTTCGAGCCCCTCGCAAAGCGGCGCGATCACGTGCTGGTGGGGATCGACCCCGGAACCACGACCGCGGTGGCGATCGTCGGGATCGACGGCGAGGTCCTCGACGTCCTGAGCACGAGAACCGCGGATACCGCCGCGGTCATCGAGTGGATCGTCGAACGCGGGCGGCCCTTCATCGTCGCCGCGGACGTCAGGCCGATGCCCAACACCGTCGAGAAGATCCGCCGGAGCTTCGACGCCGCGAGTTGGATCCCCGGGACCGACTTACCGATCGACGAGAAACAACACCGGACCCGCGAGGTGGGCTACGACAACGACCACGAGCGCGATGCGATCGCGGCGGCGCTCTTTGCCTACGACGACCACGAAGAACAGTTCGAGCGGGTCGCCCGGAAAGTCCCCGCACCGATCGATACCGGCGAGGTGATCGCCAGCGTCGTCGGCGGCGAGAGCGTCGAGGCCGTCCTCGATTCGTACCGCGAGGACGACGGCGGGGACGACGAGGAATCCCCGGAGCACTCCGAGCCCGAGCGCAGCCCCGAACAGAAGCGGATCGCCCGCCTGGAAACGCAGGTCGAACGACTGAAGGGGCACGTAAGCGACCTGAAGGGAACCGTCGAGACGAAAGACGACCGCATCGACGAACTCGAAGCCGACCTCACCGAGCGCCGCAGCGAAGAGCGAAAACGGGTCCGCAGGAAGCGGGAAATCACGCGCCTCGAACGCGAAACCGACCGCCTCGAACGCGAACGCGACGAGGCGCACGAGGAGCGCGACGCGCTTTCGGAGAAGTTAGACCGGCTCAAGAAACTCTGGAAGCTCGATCACTCTAACTTCGCGGACATCGAGGACGAGAAACGCGATCTGATTTCGGTAAAACAGATCGAGAAATTCACGCTGGACGCGATCGAGCGCGCCGAGGAGTCCTACGGCCTCTCGAAGGGCGACGTGATCTGGCTCCGGGACGCGAGCGGGGCGGGGCCGAAGACCGCAAAACGGCTCGCCGACAGCCGGCCGCGGGTCGTCCTCAAGAACGGCGGGCTCTCCGATAGTGCCGACGAGATCCTCTTCGAGGCGGAAATTCCTGTGGGGGATGCAAGCGAGGTAACGATCCAGGAGATCGACGAACTCGCCGTCGCGCGAGAAAGCGATGTCGAGGCGGTGATCGAGGGCTGGCACGAACGCGCTGAAGAGCGCCGACGCGAGCAGAACGCTTCGATGGTCGATCAGGTGATCAGCGAACACCGCGCGGGCGACAACGAGGTCTGAGCCGGCAAGTGGTGCGCTCGCGGTCTAGTTCTCGGCCCGTGTCGGCGCATCGAGAACGGTTTTGGTCACGCTGTGTATCCCGATTACGATCAGCGCCACGCCGAAAACCGGAAGGAACGAACCGGTGAAATCACGCGCCAGGTAGAGACAGCCGAGCGTCGCTTGGATGCCGACGAGCGATTTCGTCGCACAATTCATAGATAGGATGTAAACTAAGACAGCATAATTTTTCTCCTAAATTCTACTAAACTGAAAGGACGTATATCCGATCTGCCGTTCGAGCGGCCCCACTCCCCCAGCACGCCGAGTCGGGCGTCGCGACTCAGAACATCCCGCCCATGCCGAAGGTCGAGAGCAGTCCCGAGACGAGCGATTTGACCGCGAGTCCGAGCCCGACGAGCACGAGCGCGAGTCCGGCGGCGATCAGGGGGCTCTTGACGGCGACGAGCGCGAGACCGACCAGAACGAGTACGAAACCGGCGATACCGGCGAGGCCGAGGCGATCGAGCATACCGGGCCTGAGAGTGCGGTCGGGATAAACCCCCTGACACGGGCTTCCGTCGGATTCGAACTGCGCCCCGTCGAACCGCGGCGTATGGGCGAGACGCCGTCGTGCTAGTCGAGCCATGGGACTGGCGGGAGGGGAAGGCCGACGTGACGTGGCACTACGAGCAGCGCACAGCTGGTCGGGTGCGTCGGGAGGGACACGTCTAGCGGACTCGGACTTTTACCCCTGGCACGTGTACTGCGTGCATGAGCAACACGGAGGGCGAGTTCGGACTGCTCGATCCCGAGGGTGCGGAGGGCGTCGGCGACGAGTGGGAGGAGATCGACGTTTCGGATACGGAGGCAGATCGCGTCGCCCGAAAGCGCGACCGGGAGTTCAACCAGTTTCGCAAACGGATCAAGGACGCGGACCAGTTCAAGGTCGAGGCGTCGGTCTTCGACGAGGCGACACTGCTGGCGCTCTACCAGTTGGTCCATCACGGCCACCTCCAGGCGTTCGGCGGGCCGATCTCGACGGGCAAGGAAGCGAACGTCTACGAGGCGATGGGCGCAGACGAACAGGTCGCGGTGAAGATCTACCGGATCAACGCCAGCGACTTCAAGGACATGCGCGAGTACCTCATCGGCGACCCCCGATTCGAGGAGCTCGGTGGGGACAAGAAACGGGTCGTGCTCGCCTGGACTCGAAAGGAGTACGCCAACTTGGAGCGCGCCCGCAAGGCGGGCGTCAGAGTACCGAAACCGATCGCCGTCGAGCGAAACGTGTTGGTCATGGAGTACATCGCCACCGACGGCGAGCGCGCCAAACGGCTCAACGAAGTCGAGATCGAGAACCCCGAAACCGCTTACAACGTCGTCCGCGAGTACATGCGCCGGCTCGACGAGGCCGGGCTGGTCCACGGCGACCTCTCGGAGTACAACATCGTCTTCCACGACGGCCAGCTGGTCTTTCTGGACATGGGCCAAGCCGTCACCGTCCACCACCCGAACTCCGAGGCGTTCCTCCGGCGGGACTGTGAGAACGTCGTGAACTTCTTCGCCCGTCAGGGGCTCGAAACCGATGCCGACGACCTTTACGCCTTCGTCACCGGCGAGTCCGTGCCTGAGGAGTGATCGACGGGAGGAGTGCGATCGGGAACACGGCCAACGGACGCACGCTTTTACGCGTCTCGTCCGTATCGAGTGCTATGTCACCTCACGCGACTCGCGTGAACGAGTGCAGGGACGACTGTCTGTCGGACGACTGTCGGCCGAACGACCTGATGGAGGATGACCGGTGGAGCTAAACCACGTCCGACGGGGGACGGGCGAATCGCTCCTGTTGATCCACGGGCTGGGCGGGAGCTGGCGGTCGTGGGAACCGGTCCTCGACGCGCTGGCCGCCGAACGCGAGGTGATCGCTCTCGATCTCCCGGGTCACGGCGACACCCCGCCGCTCGACGGCGAGACGTCCATCGCCACGCTCGCTGATGCGGTCGAGAGGTTCATGGAGGCTCGGGACCTCGCCGGGGTCGACGTGGTCGGGAACTCGATGGGCGGGCGGCTCGTGCTCGAACTCGCGCGCCGTGGCGAGGTCGGTGACACCGTTGCGCTCGATCCCGGCGGGTTCTGGGAGGGCTGGGAGCGGTGCTTCTTCTACGGGACCATCGCCCCGTCGATCCGCCTCGTCCGGGCGCTCCAGCCCGTCACGGGGACTCTCACCGGGAGCCCCGTGGGTCGGACCCTGCTTCTGGCACAGCTCTCGGCGCGCCCGTGGGCCCTGCCCGCGGACGTCACGCTCGAGGAGCTACGGACCTTCGCCGACTCGCCCGTGTTCGACGAGTTGGTGGATCGGCTGGCGTTCGGGCCCCCACAGGAGGGAGCCGACTCCACGCCGGGATCGGTCGTGATCGGCTGGGGGCGCAAGGACCGGCTCACCCTTCCCCGTCAGGCGGGCCGGGCGATGGAGCGGTTCCCCGAGGCCCGGCTGTACTGGTTCGACGAGGGTGGCCACTACCCCCACTGGGACTCCCCCGAAGAGGCGACTCGGTTGATCCTCCAGACCACCGGCTGAGGTCGCCCGAGGCGGGAGCGTTTCGAGCGGGAAACAGGTAGGACCGGCGCGAATCCGGTCAGCGATCGCCGAACCGTTCGGGCCACGATTCCAGCGCGCCCGCCGCGGCGCCGGTCGTCGAGCCCGTGTGCAGGATCTGATAGCCGTCGTCGATCTTCTCTACGACGTCGTCCTCGCCGAAACCCAGCCCGCCGATCGCCACGTCCGCCTCGCGCGCGGCCGACACGACCGTCCCGACGGCCTCCTCGACCTCGGGGTGATCTGGTTCGCCCGGATGACCCATCGCCACCGCGAGATCCAGCGGACCGAGGAAGACGAAGCCCAGTTCGGGCACGGAAAGGATCTCCTCGATCTCCTCGACGGCCGATGGTTCCTCGACTGTGATGCCGATCATCGTCTCGCGGTCCTCGCTCGCGACGTAGTCTTCCGTCCGGCCCCAGCGGCTCGCCCGCGGGTTCGCAAAGCCCCGTTTTCCGGGGTCGCCGTCGTACTCGAATCGTGCGGCCTCGACCGCCCGGCGGACCGCCTCGGCGGATTCGACGTGTGAGACGAACAGGTTTCGCACCCCGGTATCGAGCGCCTTGCGGATCGTCGCCGGGTCCGGCGAGGGGACCCGGACGAGGAGTTCGGTGCCCGCGAGGTCGGCCGCCCGGAGCAGGCTCGCGAGCGCGTCGGCGTCGCGGGGCGACGGACCGGCGTGTTCGAGGTCGTGCCAGACGAAGTCGAAGCCGAGATCGCCGTAGATCTCGACCATCTCCGGGCTGTAGAGGTCGTCGAGCACCCCCAGCGCGACACCGCCGTCCTCGACGGTGGCTCGCAGTCCGTTCCCCCGTACCCGGTCGTCACCAGCGGAGTCGGATTTCATCCCGTCTTCCCGTACGTGCAGCCGTCGAATAAGTGTGCGGCCCCGTCTCGCCGAGACCGTCGTCCGTGCCTGTGAGACGACCCCACGACCCGTATCCGTCGGCCGATGGCCGAACGTTTAACCTAACCGAGCCAGTAGATCCGATATGAACCACGTGAAGATTCCGCAGGACCGCGTCGGCGCGCTGATCGGTGCCGGCGGCGAGACGCTCCGGGAGATCGAATCCCGTGCGGAGGTGCGCCTCGACGTCGATTCGGAGAACGGTGCGGTACAGGTCGAAACCGTCGGTGACCCCGTTACGGGTCTCAAGGGCCCCGAAATCGTCCGCGCCATCGGCCGGGGGTTCGCCCCCGAGGACGCCATGGAACTGCTCGAAGACGACGTGATGCTGTTCGACCTGATCGACATCGACGCCGCCGCCCGCAACAAGAAGGACCTCCAGCGAAAGAAGGGCCGCCTGATCGGCGAGGGCGGGCGTACCCGCCAGATCATGGAGGAGCTCTCGGGCGCGAACGTCGTCATCTACGGGTCGACGATGGGTGTCATCGGGCGGCCCGAACAGGTCTCGATGGTGCGGGAGGCCGCAGAGATGATCCTCGAAGGCGCGCCCCACGGGGCGGCCTATTCCTTTCTCGAACGCAAGCACAACGAGCAGAAACGCGACGACCTGAGTTACCACCGCTTCCCCGGCGGCGGGGAGTCGGCGTAGTATATAAACGTTCATGCGATAACCTGTCACAACGTGGGAGGACACCAATTCCCACGGATATTCTGACGTTTCCGATGCTTTTATATAGAAGCACAAACAATCCATCTCCTGACCATGGCTCAGCAGATGGGTAACCAGCCCCTCATCGTACTCTCGGACGACAGTCAGCGCACGTCCGGACGGGACGCACAGTCGATGAACATCACGGCCGGGAAGGCCGTCGCCGAGGCCGTACGGACGACCCTCGGTCCGAAAGGAATGGACAAGATGCTCGTCGACTCCTCGGGTGGGGTCGTCGTCACGAACGACGGCGTGACCATCCTCAAGGAGATGGACATCGAGCACCCCGCCGCGAACATGATCGTCGAGGTCGCCCAGACCCAGGAGGAGGAGGTCGCGGACGGCACCACCTCGGCGGTCGTCGTCGCGGGCGAACTGCTGAAGCAGGCCGAAGAACTGCTCGATCAGGACATCCACGCGACGACGCTCGCACAGGGGTATCGACAGGCAGCAGAGAAGGCAAAGGAGGTCCTTGAGGACATCGCGATCGACGTCGACGCGGACGACACCGAGATCCTCACCCAGATCGCCGCGACCGCGATGACGGGCAAGGGCGCCGAAAACGCCCGTGACGTGCTCGCCGAGCTCGTCGTCGACGCCGTCCAGTCTGTCGCCGACGAGGACGACATCGACACCGAGAACGTCAAAGTCGAGAAGGTCGTCGGCGGCGCGACCGCCGAATCCGAGCTCATCGAGGGCGTTATCGTGGACAAGGAGCGCGTTCACGACAACATGCCCTATTTCGCCGAGGACGCCAACGTCGCGCTGCTCGACGGTGCCCTCGAAGTCAAGGAGACCGAGATCGACGCCGAGGTCAACGTCACCGACCCCGACCAGCTCCAGCAGTTCCTCGACCAGGAGGAATCCCAGCTCGAGGAGATGGTCCAGAAGATCAAGGACGTCGGCGCGGACGTCGTCTTCGTCGGCAGCGGCATCGACGACATGGCCCAGCACTTCCTCGCACAGGAGGGCATCATCGCCGTCCGGCGCGCGAAGGACTCGGACCTCTCGCGACTCGCCCGTTCGACGGGCGGGAGCGTCGTCTCCAGCGTCGACGACCTCGACGAGGACGACCTGGGCTACGCCGGCTCGGTCGCACAGAAGGACATCGGCGGCGACCAGCGCATCTTCGTCGAGGACGTCGAGGAGGCCAAATCGGTCACGCTGATCCTCCGCGGTGGCACCGAGCACGTCGTCGACGAGGTCGAGCGCGCAATCGACGACTCGATGGGCGTCGTCAGCGTCACCCTCGAGGACGGAAAGGTGCTGCCCGGCGGCGGCGCACCCGAGATCGAACTCGCGCTTGCGCTGCGTGACTTCGCCGACTCGGTCGGCGGGCGCGAACAGCTCGCCGTCGAGGCCTTCGCCGACGCCCTCGAGATCAACCCGCGCACGCTGGCGGAGAACGCAGGTCTCGATTCGATCGACTCGCTCGTCGAACTGCGCAGCCAGCACGACGGCGGCGCACAGAGCGCCGGGCTGGACGCCTACACCGGCGACGTCATCGACATGGAAGCGGAGGGCGTCGTCGAGCCCCTGCGCGTGAAGACGCAGGCCATCGAGAGCGCCACCGAGGCCGCGGTCATGATTCTCCGGATCGACGACGTGATCGCCGCGGGCGACCTCTCCGGTGGGCAGGTCGACGCCGACGACGGCGGCGACGACGAGATGCCCCCGGGCGGTGGCGGTATGGGCGGCATGGGCGGCGGTATGGGTGGCATGGGCGGTATGGGCGGCATGGGCGGCGCGATGTGAAGTAGGCCCTAAAGCCCACTATCCAACTACCGACGAACCGATTTCTTCCCGTTTCCGACCGATCAGCGGCGCGGATCGTCGCTCAGAAAGAGGCTGTCCTCGTTCTCGCTGAAATAGACGTCGAGCGCCCGTAGTACGCCGACGTAGACCGCACTGGCGAGGAGCACGAACCCAATCAGGCCCCAGAAGATCACGTCGATCATATACCGACGTATCATTAGAAATATATATTCGTTCCGGCCGTCTCGCGGGATTCGATCGCGGCGGTCAGTCGCGCCCGGACAGCGAGACGGCCACCAGGACGCCGCCGAGTACCAGAACCGAAAGCGGGAGCCCCGGGACGGCGACGTGTGTCGAACACTCGTTGACGCCACGGTCGGGCGTGTAGCCGAGATCGGTGCCGTTGAGACCGTACAGCACCGGCCCACCCGGCGGCTCGCCGACCGCGGCGACTTCTGTACATCCCGACAGTGGAAGGGGCGGCGACAGCGCGAGTAGCGCGAGCAGTCCCACGCATGCGAACAGTAGTAGCAGTGATCCCGGTCTAGAACGCCAGTCGTCTCATTGGCGGGCGAACGAACCGGACGGACATGTAGATACGGGGCCGATTGCGAAACGCAGTTTTTCCGCAGAAATCGCTTCTATTCCTCGAGTTCGAGGGGGAACTGGCGGTTCTCGACGGGGGCGTTCAGCACGACGCTGGTGTTCGATTCGCGGATGTCGGGGTCAACGAGCAGGGCCTTGATCCCCTCGTTCATCGCGTCGGTGTCCTCGAACTTCGCGATCGCGATGATGTCGTGGTCGCCGGTGACCTCGTAGACGCTGATCATCCGGTCGGACTCTCTGAGGCGTTCGGTCACGTCGGGCAGTGCGTTGCCCTCGACTTTGAGCTGGAGGATCGCCGTGACGTCGTACCCCAGCAGACCGTAGTCCAACTTCGGGGTGTAGCCCGTGATCGCACCCTCCTCTTCGAGGTCCGAGAGGTGATTCGAGATGGTCGTCACCGACACGTCCAGTTCCTCGGCGAGGCTTCGCAGACTCGCACGACCGTCGTCCAGCAGCGCGTTCACTAACTTCGAGTCGAGATTTTCGTACGTCATCACTTCTACGGATCCACTACACCCATTAGAAGTTTACGAATATCCAGTTCTATATCCGAAACGGAATACTTGCGTAGAGCGATAGTATTTTGGTGGTATCTGTGTTCAGAGTGAGTGTCGAGAACGATGGCAAACGGAAACATTACATCTGAGGAACAATCGGTCCTGCAGCGCATCGAGGAGGAGAACGTCAAGTTCCTCCGCCTGCAGTTTACCGACATCACGGGCACGGTCAAGAACGTCGCGATCCCGGCCAGTCAGGCCGAGAAGGCCTTCGACGAGGGAATCTGGTTCGACGGGTCTTCGATCGAGGGGTTCGTACGCATCCAGGAGTCGGACATGCGCCTCGAGCCCGACCCGTCGACGTTCGAGATCCTCCCCTGGAGGTCCAACGGCGACGATGACCACGCGAGCGCACGGCTGATCTGTGACGTCGTCAACACCGACGGGACCCGCTTCGACGGCGGGCCGCGACAGGTGCTCAAAAGCGTCCTCGAGAAGGCCGACGAGATGGGCTACTCCGTCTCGATCGGTCCCGAACCCGAGTTCTTCCTCTTCAAGACCGACGAGGAGGGCAACGCGACGACGATCCCCCACGACACGGGCGGGTACTTCGATCTGGCACCGAAAGACCTCGCAAGCGACGTCCGCCGGGACATCATCTTCGCGCTCGAAGACATGGGCTTCGAGATCGAGGCCTCCCACCACGAGGTCGCCGAGGGCCAACACGAGATTAACTTCAAATACGAGAACGCGCTCGAAGCGGCGGACAACATCGCCACCTTCCGCTCGGTGGTCCGAGCAGTCGCCGCACAGAACGACCTGCACGCGACGTTCATGCCCAAGCCGATCGCCGAGATCAACGGCTCGGGGATGCACACCCACATCAGCCTCTTCGACGAGGACGGCAACGCCTTCGCCAACGATTCTGATGAGTTCAACCTCTCGGAGGTGGCCTACCAGTTCATGGGCGGCATCCTGAACCACGCGGAGGCCTTCGCCGCGGTCACCAATCCGACGGTGAACTCCTACAAACGGCTGGTGCCCGGCTACGAGGCGCCCGTCTACATCGCGTGGTCGGACGTCAACAGGTCTGCGCTCATCCGCGTACCCGACGCCGCGGGCGCGAGTTCGCGCTTCGAGGTCCGCAACCCCGACCCCTCGTGTAACCCCTATCTGGCGCTGGCGGCGATCATCGGTGCGGGGCTACACGGTATCGAGACCGACGCGGATCCCGGTTCACCCGTGCGCGAGGACATCTACGAGTTCGACGACGCGAAACGCGAGGAGTACGGCATCACGACGCTCCCGCCGAACCTCGAGCGCGCGGTCGACGCCCTCGAGAGCGACGAGGTCATCACCGACGCGCTCGGCGAGCACGTCACCGAGAAGTTCATCCAGGCAAAGCGCTCCGACTACGCCGATTATCGGACTCACGTCAGCAGTTGGGAGACCGAGAAGTACCTCGAGAAGTTCTGACGTACCCGGTCGACGCAACCCGTTTTTATCGTCGTCGAACTAGCCGGCCTAGCGCTCGCTACCGTCATGACCCGTGTCGATCCGTAGCAACGCGACGCGAAATCGAGTCGTGGTTCCAGTTCCCGGACCCATTCTGTCCGAAACGGAACGCCGCCGGCTGTGTATGCGTTTCGAACTCAAGAGGTGACACCAGACGCGATCCGCCTCTACCGACAGCTGATCCGCATGGACCTGGTCGATGCGTGTGAACGGCTCGCTCGTAACCTCACACAGGACGAGGTCGAAACTGCAACTGGTTGCAGTACGACAGCGATACGAGAGGCTCGTGATACGGTCCGAGAGTACCTCGGATCGTGAGGTCCGTTTCCCGCGGGCCGGTACGTGCCTTGGCCGTTCGTAGCACCGTCCTGCGATTCGTCGGCTTGGTGGCTCTATCAGTCCCCGCGCCAGTTGCGGATCGCGTCGTTGACCCGGCCGGGGAACCCGAGCACGCCCAGTCCGGTACCGACCGTGACCATCACGACGTACAGGCCGAGCGTCGAGAGCCAGAGGACGATCATCGCGGCGATCGCGACGAGCCCCGAGAGGAAGAAGAACGCCCCCAGCGTCATGATCGTCCCGTATAGCAAGACGAGGTACGGTCCCCAACCAGTGGCGTGACCCCGGCGGACGCGCTTTCTGACGTACTTCTTGAGGTCTGATTCGACGTCCTCCTTGTCGACGGTTTTGGACTCGATGTCGTCCCGGAAGGTGTCGAGATCGGTTCGCAGCGAGCGCACCTCGTCCTGCAGGCCGACGACGTCGGGTGCGGGCCCGCGCTTTCCGGTTCCGGCCTCCTCGCTCGCGGTACGCGTCGAGTCGGTCGTCCCGTCCGCCTCGGCGCCGATGTCCGGATCGGGCCCGCGGGAATCGGATGCTTTGCGGGCGCCCGAGCCGTCGGTCGCTTCGGTCGTTTCCGTGAGCTCTTCGCCTGCGCCGTCTGCGTCGTTGTCGCGGTTCATGAGTACTGAGTTGAGTACGGCACCGAGGATGATGAGAACGCCGCCGATGTAGAGCCACGTGAGCAAGAGGAGGATCCCGCCGATCACGCCGTAGGCCTCGTACTGGCCGGCGTTCGAGGCGTAGATCCCGAACACCGACTGGAGGAGAGCCCACCCTACTCCCGCGAGGACGGCCCCCGGGATCGCATCGCGCACGGTCAGGCCCTCGACATCGGGCATGAAGTAGTACATCGGAAGGAAGACGACCGAGAGCGCGATCAGCGCGAACAGCGGGGTAACGTAGCCGATGAAGGGGATCGTGGGAACGAGCGCGAAGACGGTTCCGAGGACGAGCATCCCTACGATCGCCAGCAGGATCGACAGAAAGACGATCAGGGCGTTTGCGATCTGGCCGACGATCGACTTATCCAGCCCGGAATCGTAGATGATCGAGAAGGCCGTATCGAGGCCGCGAAAGAGTTTGAGCGCGCTCCAGAGCAACACGACCGACCCCGCGATCGTCGCCCCGCCACGGCCGGTTTCGCCGGTGATCGCCCCCTCGATGGCCTCCTGGCCGGCCGGCGCGAGAAAGGCGCTGGTCCGATCGAGGATCTGGTTTGCGAACTCCTGACCGCCGACGGCGCTCACGGCGGCGAACGTGAACAACAACAGCGGGATGAGGGAGACGAACGCGTAGTACGCGATGCTCGCCGCGAGAAACGTGGCCTCGTTTTCACGGACCTCCTCGACGACCTCCCGGCCGACGCCGACGGCGCTCGTCATGCGGCGATTCACACCGGAATTGGGGTGGGGAGCTACAAATACTCGGGGGATGTCATTCGGCCGACCCCGCCACCGCCTCCCGAATCTCTCCGACAGTCGCCTCGGTTTTGAATGCGGTCCCGTGGTAGTGTGCGCGCGTGGCCCCGAAGCCCGCCTCGTGCAGCGCCCCGAGGAACTCGTCCATCGATTCGGCGGGCCGACCCCACTCCTTGCAGAGGCGATGCTGGTCGTAGTGGGTCGGGAGAGGGAGTTCCCCGGAGAGTGCCTCGATCAGTCGGTGGGCACGCGTTGCGCTTCCCCACTCATCGTCGACATGTTCGCCGACCTGCTCGACGAATGCGGACTCGTGAGTGGGACCGAGCCAGACCGGCCCCGCCGTCAACACCCGATTCGAGCCACACAGGGGGCAACTCTCCCACGATTCGGGGAGCAGTCCCTCCGTGGCCTCGCGATGGAGACAGTCCTCGCAGTGATCGAGATAGCCCAACCGCTCGATCGCGCGGTTGCCGTCGGTCGCGCTGTGGTTCAGATCGAGATAGGTCCGGACGTAGTGGCGGGTGACGTGGCTGAAGATCGGAACGATCCCGACGTCGTAGCGCGCGGCGGTGCGCGCAAGTGCCGACAGCAGGATTCGCAATCCCATCTCGGGGTGATAATCGGTGTTCTGCGGGACGGCGCTGTACTTCCTGACGCCGCTTTCGAAATGAGCGCCACACAGCGGGGCGGTGTCCGTGGCGGTGACACAGACCATGTTGCGGGCGTTCGCAAAGGCGGCGTCCGCAAAGGGGATCGGCGTGCCGTAAGGGTCGAGATCGACGACGTCGAACAGCCCTTCGTGAAGCAGGGCGTTCGCGTCCCGATTCACCACTTCGCCCTCCAACCCGTTCCGATCGAGGTTCTCCCGACAGAGGTCGGCGTTTTCGGTCTTGTAATCACAGAGCGTCGCCGTCCAGCCGTCCGCGGCTGCCCGTACCCCCCTGATACCGGAGGCGCTCATCGCATCGAGATAGCGCTCGGCGCGGGGTTCTCGGTCGCGATAGGCGCGAAGGACGGCGACCGTCAGGTCGCGATTCAGTTCCTGATCGGGGTTGTAAAACGCCTCCCCGGTTTCGATCTCGACCCCGCCCTCGCGTACGCGCATGGAAGTACTACGGCGGCGAGCGGGGGAAAAGCCATGCGATCCCCGTGTGGAACCGAACCGGTTTAGCCCCGTCCGTCCCAAGGTGGCGTGTGTCCGATCCGCTCGGCGCGTGGCGCGAGGAACTCGCGGGAGCCGGGGCGATCACCGGTCCCGTAGCCGAGCGGATCATCGCGACCCACGGCGACCGGGGCGTGCGCGCGATCGAGGCCGTCACCGAGAGACGGGTCAAAGAGTACCGCGATTTCACCGTCGTCGTCGGCCACGAGGCGGAGTACGTCGTCGAGGACGGGGGCTGTACATGCAAGGACTCGGCGTACAACCTCGACCCCGAAGACCCCACCGAGCGCTGTTGGCACGCACTCGCGGTCGTGATCGCCGAGGCGACCGGGCGGGTCGACGAACACGATATGTGGTACTCCGAGGTCCGGAGCTTCCTCTAAAGAAAGCCCTCAGCGCTCCTTGGCAGTCGCACTCCGCGGCCTTTCTGGGTCCAGAAAATCGCGAAGCGATTTTCGAGATCGTCCAGGTACCGCCGAGTCGCGGCGCGTGATAAGCGCGGGACTTCCGGTCCCGCGGACCATTCGAGCGGCCTTTGACCGCGAGAAGATGACGCGCCGCTTCCGGGGACACCAGCCCTCCCCCGTCCCGCTCACGCGGGCGGCGAACGTGCCGCCCGCGCTCGCACCGGCCACCGCACCGTGACCGCCCCACGGGAGTCGATAAACCGAAGCCTCCTCGCTCCCAGTCGTCGCTATGAACCCACGGCTCGCGCGGATCTCGATATTTCCGATTAAGTCCCTCGACGCCTACGAACCCGAGCGCGCAGAGATTACCCCGTCGGGGCCTATCGCGGGCGACAGACGCTATGCGATCGTCGACAGCGAGGACGAGTACGTAAACGGCAAGCGAACCCCGGCAGTCCACCGGATACGAGCGAGTTACGACGGACTCGACCGGGTCGTGCTCTCGACACCCGAAAGCGACCCCCGCGAGTTCTCGCTTGGAGACGACTGCGACCCTCTCACTGACCGCCTTACCGAGCATTTCGGCGATCCCGTCGAGTTAGTCCGCGACGAGGTCGGACTGCCCGACGACACCGACCTCGCGGGCCCGACCGTGATCAGCACCGCGACCATCGAGGAAGTCGCCTCGTGGTTCGATCTCAGTACGGGGAGTATCCGGCGGCGCTTTCGTGCGAACCTCGAAATCGACGGTGTCCCCGCGTTCTGGGAGGACCAGCTCTTCTCCGATCACGGTCACGTCGTCGACTTTTCCGTAGGGGACGTCCGGCTCGCGGGCGTCAATCCCTGCCAGCGCTGTGTGGTCCCCTCGCGGGATCCCGACACCGGCGAGGAGATGGCGAACTTCCGCGAGCGATTCGTCGAGAAGCGTGAGGAAACCCGCCCCGAGTGGACCGACTCCGATCGGTTCGATCACCCGTTCCGACTGATGGTCAACACGCGGGTTTCGGAGGCCGGCGAGATAGAGGTCGGAGACCGGGTCGAGATCCGCGGCGAGCGCGCGGAGTGATCACCGATCGGGGTGGGGTTTCAGCGCGTTCACGTAGGTGTTGCCGCGGACGGCGTCGGCCCCGACGGAGACGAACACGAGGGCGTTTGCGATCGCGAGCGCCCAACCGACCGCTCGCCCCAAAGAGCCCTCGAAGGGCGGGGTAAGGAGGAGGCCAACGGAGAACGAGACGCCGACGAGGACGAGTCCGACGCCGAAGGGGACGTACCAACGGAGCCGGCGGCCACCGACGGGAACCGCGTCGACGACACCGCTCACCAACAGTAAGACGCCCGCGAGTCCGAACGAGAGGATCTGAACGGCGAAGGCCGGATCCGAAACCGGGTCGGCACCGAGCGAAAAGACCGTGAACAGGGCGAGCATCACGGCACCGAACCCGACCGGGAATTTCCTCATGGCAATGTTGTTACCTGAAAACCGATAACAGTACCGGCCTCACGCCTCGGCGCAGATCGCCACGAAGTTCCGCAGGATCTGCAGGCCCGTCTCGCCGCTCTTCTCGGGGTGAAACTGGGTGCCGAAGACGTTACCGGCCTCGTTGGCGACGATCGCGGGGAACTCGATCTCGTAGTCCGTGGTGGCGACCACGCTGGTCGCGTCCTCGGGTTCGGCGTAATAGGAGTGAACGAAGTAGGCGTACTCGCCGTCGATGCCCTCCACGAGCGGGTGTTCGCGCTCGACGCGTAGCTCGTTCCAGCCCATGTGGGGCACCTTCTGGCCCTGATCGAACCGGAGGTTGGTCCCGGGGATCAAGTCCAGTCCCCGCACGTCGCCCTCGCCGTCGTGGGCGGCTTCCTCGCTCTCGGTCAGGAGCATCTGCATCCCCAGGCAGATCCCGAAGACGGGCTGGCCCCGCTCGGCCGCCTCCAGGAGTGGTTCGCGGTACGGCCCGGCGTTCTCGACGCCCTCACGAAACGCGCCGACGCCCGGAAGGACGATTCCATCGGCCGCCGCGAAGGCCACGGGGTCGTCCGTGATCTCCACCTCGGCGCCGGCCCGCTCTAGTCCCCGCGTGACGCTCCTGAGGTTCCCCAGCCCGTAGTCCACGACGACGACCTCCGCGAGCGTTTCGGGCGCCTCGGCGGCCTGCGTACTCAAATTCATGTCTCGGGGTACGTCCCACCTGCTAAAGGCACTTTCCGTCTCAAAACGAGTCGAGTCGTGACTGGCCGTCCCCGCCGTCGGCCCCATCCGCACCGATCAGCGTTGCGGCCTCCCCGACCGTCGCGTCGAGAGTTTCCTCCTGGGACCGGTCATAGAGCATCGCCGCCGGGTGGACGCTGATCAGGACCCGTCTCGACTCGCCGCCGATCCGGTGTTCGACGACGCTCCCGGCCTCCTTCGTCACCGCCACATCGCGCTCCAAGAGGTGCTCGGTTGGCACCTTCCCGACGGTCATGATCAACGCGGGGTCGACGAGTTCGATCTCGCGTTCGAGATACCCCCGGCAGTTCTCGAGTTCCTCCTTCGTGGGGTCGCGGTTCTCCGGCGGGCGACACCGCACGCAGTTGGTGATACGCACGTCCTCGCGGGCGATGCCGTGTGCGCGGAGTTTCTCGTCGAGTTGGGTCCCGCTCCGGCCGACGAACGGTTCGCCCTCCTCGTCTTCCTGCTCGCCCGGACCCTCCCCGACGATCAGCAGGTCTGCGTCCTCCGGTCCCGTCCCGTTGACGATCCGCGAGCGCGACTCGACGAGGGCGGGACAGCACTCACATTCCGTGACCCGGGGTCCGTCCATGTTCTCCATGCCCGCCGTTTCGACGGCGAGTTACAAATCCTCTCGGAAGCGATCCGCAGCCCGGGCGGCCAGTCGCGCGACCCTGAGCGGTTCGGGTCGCCCGCCGTCGGTCGCGGTGGCAAAGAGCAGTTCCCGAGCCTCCGCGGCGTCGAGGCCGACCCCGCGCCAGAAGAACTCGCCCTCCCCGATTTCGATCCGCTCGCGTGCGGGCTGGCGCTCGTAGACCGCGAGGTGCCGGTCGAGTTCCGCGCCCGAAAACGCCTCACGAAGGGGTCCTTCGAGGCCCGGACTCCTCTCGAAACTCACCGCACAGACCGGTCGGTCGAGCGCGTCGGCCAGCGCGGGCAGGTCGAGAAGGTTGTACCACGCGGGGGCGATCCCCGACAGCAGGACGTACTGGACGTCCGCACGGTCGAGTTCCAAAAAGAGCGCAACGACCGCGTCGGTGGCGTCCTCGCCGCCGATGGTCAGCGAGCCGAACGCCAGCCCGTCGACGACGCGATCCGCGCGCACGAGTGCGCCCGCGAGCGTGCTCGGCTCACCGGGCGAGCGCTCGCCCCGGAAGGACTCGGCGACGCCGAGCACCCGGGCCCCGGATTTCATTCACTCCTGGTCCTTGATCTCTTCGAGCCTCGAGAGCAGTTCGTCGTTCGAGGCACCGTTGTCGAACGTGATCGCACCGTCGTGGGTGTTCTCGTTCGTATCGACACCGTCGCCGTCCTCGAAATCGGTGTCATAGTCTTGGTTCTCCTGTTCGGATTCATCGTAGCTCCCGAAGCCCATACACGAGGATATAATGTAGCCTGTTACTAAAAATCTACGCCGACGGGAGGCTGTCGTGATCCCGGAAACAACACGAGTGTAGCATCGCGGTACAATCCTTATACGACCGGCCGGCGAGGTACCGGTATGGCCGTTCACAACCTGACCGCCGACGCCGAGACGTTCACCTGTAACGTCTTTCTCGTCACCGGCGAGGAGACGACGCTGGTCGATGCCGGCGCCATGCCGGGGATTGTCGATGCGATCGGCGAGCACGTCGAGAACCTCGACCGGGTCGTCCTCACCCATCAACACGGCGATCACGTCGAGCAGCTCGATGCGGTCGTCGAGGCGTTCGACCCCGACGTCTACGCCTACGGCGAGCACGCCCACCGAACCCACGAACTGTCCGATGGCGATACAGTCGAGGTCGGCGACGAGACTTGCGAGGCGATCTACACGCCCGGCCACGCCGACGATCACGTGTCGTTCGTGGGCGAGTCGACGATATACAGCGGCGACGTCGTGGTTCACGACGACGGGGCGTTCGAGGACGGGAGTTTCGGGCGCACGGACATGGCCGGTCAGTCCCGCGAGGAGCTGATCGAGAGTATCGAGCGGATCCTCGATCGGCTCCCCGAGGGCGTCGAGTCGATGTACGCGGGCCACGGCGGGGAGTTTCACGGCGACGTCCGGCGCGTGATCGAGCGCGCGCTCGAACGCGCCGAACGCCGCGAACCGAAATACCCCGAGGAGTGAGGACGAACCGGGTAGCCTTTTATTCCCGTGGGCGTCGAAACGGACGTCATGGAGATCACGGACGCCACCGCGGAGGACACGCAAGCGATCAGATCGGTCGCCGAACGCTCGATGGAAGCCTCGTACGCGGTCAGTCCGGATACGCTGGAGGCGATCCTCGACGAGCAGTTCGACTCCGAGCGATTGACCGACCTCATCGAGAGCGACGACTGGATCCTCCTCGTCGCGACCGACGAGGACGAAGTCGCCGGGTTCGTCGAGGCCGAGATCGACGATGGTGTGGGGATGTTGACGTGGCTGCACGTCGCGACCGAGTTCCGCGGGATGGGCGCCGGGTCGGGGCTCTTCGAGGCCGCCCGCGAGCGCCTCCACGAGGCGGGCGTCTCGGGCGTTCGCGCGCGCGAACTGGCCGACAACGCGGAGGGACAGGGCTTTTTCGAGTACTTCGGCTTCGAGAAGGCAGAACAGGACCGCATCGAGATCGCGGGCGAGGACCTCGTCGTCGATGTCTTCGCCGAGAGCGAATCCGACACCGAGGGCGAGGACGAAACCGACAGCGAACCCCAGGGGACGGTCGAAACCGACGACGGGACCGTCTACGTCGACCGGGACGAGGAACTGGCCGGCGAGAGCGGCCCCTTCTTCGTCGCCTACACCGACGAGGACTACGAACAGCAGTACAGCTTCTACTGTGGCAACTGCGAGTCGATCGTCGAGGCCGTCGACGGGATGGACCGGATCGAGTGTGAGAACTGCGGCAACCTCAACAGGCCCGACGAGTGGGACGGCGGGTATCTCTGAGCGACCCGGCCGTGGACTCCCGCGCGGTGTAGAAACCCATATTTGAACGGGGGTCCTTCGCGTACCATGGCGACGATCACCGACTTCCGGGTGCCAGTAGAGCAGTTCGCGCTGGCCGATACCTTCTCGCGGGTCCCCGATCTGTACGTCGAGATCGAACGCTTCGCCGCGCAGGAATCGGATTCGGCGATCCCGTTCGTCTGGGTGCGGGCCGAGGACTTCGATGCGTTCGAGGCGGCCCTCGGGACCGATCCCTCCGTCGATCGATACACCGTCCTCGCGGAGTTCGAGGACGAACGGTTCTACCGGATGAACTGGGTCGACGAGGTCGAACTCGTCGTCCACCTGCTCCTCGAAGAGGAAGGGGTGATCACGCAGGCCCACGCGAACGACGGGACGTGGCACCTGCAGGTGATGTTTCCCGATCACGACTCGCTATCGGGGACCTACGAATTCTGCGAGGACCGCGGCCTCGATCTCACCGTCGATTCGATCTACAGTCTCGACAACGAGGGCGAATCACAGTTCGGGCTCACCGACTCACAGTACCGCACCCTTTCGGCGGCCAAAGACCGGGGTTACTACGAGGTCCCCCGCGAGACGACGATGTCAGAACTCGCGGACAGCCTCGACATCTCCCATCAGGCGCTCTCCGAACGCCTCCGTCGGGCCCATGGGAGCCTCGTCGACCGGGCGCTGTCGACCTCGAACGCCAAGAAACAGCCCGGACAGCCCCTCGAGGAATCGCACTGAGTTACCAGTCGACGCTCAGGGTGCCGTCGCCGTGTGGATCGGGTGCGATCTCCTCGTCCGTGCGCCGGTCGACGACGTGGATCACGCCACGGTCCTTCTTGGCGGGACAGAGTTCGGCCGCCCGGACGTTCTCTTCTAACTCCTCTTCGGTGATGAAGTACGAACGGGGTTTCGCGATCCCCGTTTCGAGATCGAGCTCCCAGTTCCGGGAGGCTTCAGCGCATTTCCCTGCCCCAAAACACTTGTTGGCCTCGAAGACGATCTTGTAGGGTTTCTCCTCGATCGGCGGGGCGTCCGTTTCGCCGATCTCGCTCGGACGGGGCGTCGAATCGCTCATAGTCGAGGAAGGGACCGGGCGGGCTTTCGGGTTACGGTTTCGGGGCCGACAGCATTAGGGCACTCGAAGGAGCAGAGCCGGCATGTCCCTCGCGCTCGCCGTGGTCCTCTGGGTCAGCGGGTTCGCCCTCGTCGGACTCGGCCTGCTGGTCCGGGAGGGCCATCCCGAACTGATCTCGGGGTACGACCCCGAGGCGGTGCGCGATCCGGAAGGGTTGGCGGCCTTCGTCGGCCGGTGGACGGTCGTCCTCGGGATCGCCCTCGTCGCGAGTGGGTTCGTCCCCGAGGCCCGCTGGGAGGGGACGTTCGTCGTTGGATTCGTCGGGCTGACGCTTGCGGTGTCGGTGTGGCTGCTCGTCGGCGCGCGCCGGTACGCGTAGGGCTACCCGTCGATCGTGACCGACTCGATCTCGATGGTCGTCGTCGGCTTGTCCTGTGCGTCGGTCTCGGTGGCGCCGATCTCCTCGACGACGTCCATCCCCTCGACCACTTCCCCGAAGACGGCATGGCGGTCGTCGAGGTGGGGCGTGGGCGCGAGCGTGATGAAAAACTGCGAGCCGTTCGTGTTCGGGCCGCTGTTTGCCATCGAGAGGGTGCCCGCAGAATCGTGGCGCAGCTCGTCGTGGAACTCGTCGTCGAAGCTGTAACCGGGCCCGCCCCGACCGGTGCCGGTCGGGTCTCCCGTCTGGATCATGAACTCGTCGATGACGCGGTGGAACTCGACGCCGTTGTACAGCCCGTCGCCGCGGACCTCGCCGCTCTCGGGGTCCTCCCAGGTGGGTGTGTCGGGGGCGGGGTCGTCGCTTGCGGCCGGGTCGTGTTCCGCGAGGTTCAGGAAGTTCTCGACGGTGCGGGGCGCGCGCTCGTCGAACAGTTCGATGGTAATGTCGCCTTTCGTCGTGTGCAGCGTCGCGGTCGTACCCATGGTTGGTCAGTCGTCGAGACGGCGTAAAACGCTGGTGATCGCCCCGTGAGCGTATTGATAGTCGTCGGGCGCGAATCGAGCGGGTATGGTCACTCACGACGCCGAGCGACTCACGCTCGCCCGGCTTCCCTCGGGAATCGAGATAGAGACGACGATCCACCGCTATCGCGGCGGGCGAAGCGGCCCGAAGATCTATGTTCAGGCCGCCCAGCACGGCCGGGAGGTAAACGGCGTCGAGGTCCTCAGGCGGCTGCACGACCGGCTCGTCTCGGCGGAACTCGCGGGCGAGGTGATCGCGGTCCCGGTCGCCGATCCGCTCACCTTCGATCGGGTCTCCTACACCACCCCCGAGGCCCTCGACAGCATCAACGCCAACATGAACCGGGCGTGGCCCGGTAGCTCGGACGGAACCCTCCACGAGCGCATGACTGCAGCCCTCTGGGAGCGCGCACGCGAGGCCGACGCCGTCGTCGACCTGCACACGGGCAGCCCCGAGATGCTGACCCACGTCGTGTTCATGGCCGGCGACGACGGCTCGCGCGCGCTGGCCGAGGCGTTCGGAACCGACCTCCTTTTAGCGGAGCGCGCCGGCGAGGCGGCAAACGAGGAGTGGAGCCAGCGCGGCTTCGACGGCAAACTCCGGGTCGCGGCTACGCGGGCGGGGATCCCGACGATCACGCCCGAACTCGCGTCCAACAAACGGATCGACGAGAGCGCGGTCGAGGCCGGTCTCGAGGGGACGCTGAACGTCCTTCGGGATCGCTCGGTTCTCTCGGGGGCTCCCGAACCCCGCGGCGAGCGCCGCCTCGCGCGCAACCACCTCGGGCGCGTCACCGCGACCGACTCGGGGCTCTTTCGAGCCGAGTCCACGCTCGAAGTCGGCCGGGAGATCGAGGCCGGTACCTACCTGGGAACGTTGTACGACCCGACGACCTACGAGGTGCTCCAGGAGGCGCGCGCCGACCGCGACGGGATCCTCTATGCACTGACCAAGGAGGCGACCGTCACCGCCGGCGGGAAGCTCGCGAACGTCGCGTTGCCCCTCGACAACGAGGACGACTAGAGTGTGGCGACGTCCTCGCGCAGCCGCGCCGCGTACTCGAGGCGGAGTTCGCGGGCGCGCTCACGGTCGATGTGCTCGCCCGCGTCGATCGTCTCCGAGATCGGGACGTAGCCACCGGAATCGATCCCCAAGGCGCCGAGATACCGCTCGATGGCCGGCGTTCGTCCCTCAACGATGGCCTCGCGGGTGAGATCGCGTAGCCCCTCGAAGGTCGGTATCACCACCGCCTCGTCTTCGATCCCGGGCTCGCCGATCT
Organism: Halalkalicoccus jeotgali B3; assembly: GCF_000196895.1. Lineage (NCBI taxonomy): Archaea > Methanobacteriati > Methanobacteriota > Halobacteria > Halobacteriales > Halalkalicoccaceae > Halalkalicoccus > Halalkalicoccus jeotgali. Next base: position 721,508 of record NC_014297.1, on the reverse strand, counting down.
CGACCGAGCGCTCCTCGAGGGCCGATACCGCCGTCGTCACGTCCGCGAGCAGCGCAAGCAGCTGGCTCGGGAGGGTGGCGTCGGGCGCGCGCCACTCGACGGTCGGCGAGCCGAGCCGAAGGCGAACCGGCGTCAGGACGCTATTTTCGGGTTCGACGTGGCGCTCGAACTCGGCGTCGTCGATCCCGCGTTCGGCCGCCAGCGCGCGCAGTTCCTCGTAGGCCCCGGTGAGGCGGTCGTTCCACTCGTTCATCGAGTCGGCGTACTCCCAGAGGTCACGGTGTCGCGAGAACGCCCGGCCGGTCTCGTAGCGATAGACGTACGCCCGCGAGGAGTGCGCGAGGCGCCGGCCGTCGTAGTAGGGTGAGGAGGCCACCAGCGCGAGCGTCGGATCGAGCGCCGTCAGCAGGTTGATCTGGTCCGGTACCGCCCGCTTGTCGAAGTGGACGTGCGTGCCCGCACAGTGTTTGGCGTACTCGACGCCCTCTCCGTAGAGGCGTTCGAGCAACCGCCCGCGATCGGAAATAGCGGGCATCGTCTCGCTTACGAGGGGCGTTCCCAGCGGAACGAGTTCCTTGCCGGCGTCCGCGGCGGCCGCGAGTCCCGCTTCGAGGACCTCCCGCAGATCCGCACGCACCGCCTTGAGGTCCGAACGGGGCGGCGTCTCGAACTCGACCATCGGGGCGACGAACTCGTGGTCGATCCGGTCGTGGGCGGCGACGATCTCCTCGCCGGCACAGAGGTGACCCTCCCCGTCGATCACCCAGTACTCGACCTCCAGCCCAACGGCCATCCCGACGTCCGGTTCGCTCATACGCTCGTGAGGGTATCCGGGGCAAATACGTTGTCGGTGGGCCGACTCAGAACGCCTGCAGGTCCTCGAGAACCGCCGTTGCGCTCCCGTCGTCGATCGCCTCGCGCGCCGTCTCCAGACCCACGTCGATCGATCCTGCGTCCCCGCGGGCGTAGATCCGCAGCGCGGCGTTGAGCGAAACGGCGTCGGTAAAGCCGTCCGTTCGCTCGCCGGCGAGGACCTCGCGAGTGATGGTCGCCGAATCGGCCTCGACGTCCTCGACTTCGAGGTCCTCGCTCTCGAAGTCCATGCCGTATTCTCCGGTTTGGATCTCGAAGTCCGAAAACTCCCCCTCGCGCCATTCTGCGACCTTCGTCAGTCCCGGTCGGACGTCATCGTACCCCTCCATGCCCTGGAACATCAACACGCTCGAGAGGGACTGCTCGCTGCGCTCGAAGGTCTCGACGATCCGCTTTGCGAAGGGCAAATGATAGAAGCTTCCGAGATGAACGTCGGCGTTCGCGGGGTTCGCAAGCGTCTCGATCGTGTTGACGAAGGTCCGTACGCCCATCGCGTCCCGGCGCTCGAAGAGAGCACCGATCCCGGGGTTGAACTCGGGCTGGTAGTAAAACCCGAACCCGCATTCGTCGACCATGTCGGCGCTCTCGTCGGGATCGAGTTCCGTACGCACGCCCAGTTCGTCGAGCACGTGCTTGTACGCGGTCGCCTTTTGGGTAGGGACGCGATCGCCCGAGTGGGCGACGACGGGCGTGCCCGCGCCGGCGGCGACACAGCCCGCGGCGACGCCCAAGAGTGCGGAGGTGTGTTTGCCGTCGTAGTTCGCCCCGCAGTCGACGGGATCACAATCGGGCTCGGCGACGACGACCGACTCGCGCATCACGTCGGTGAAGGCGGCCAGTTCCTCGGCGGTGTTTCGCTTCCAGCGGTTCGCCAGCCAGAAGGCTCCCAAGGTAGTGTGGTCGGGCTCGGCGTCGAGGATCCGACGGAACGCTTCTGTGGCCTGTTCGTAGGTCATGTCGTCGGCGGACTTGTGTCCCGAACCGACGACCTCGCTCATCAAGCGCTTGAGCGGCCACTCGCCGTACTCCCGGGTCGCTTGTGCCATATCGGGGGTTGGGACGGCGGGCGCAAAAACGCTCGCCTTCGCCCGCGAAAACCGGTACGCTGTAATGTGCGCGACCCCTTTCTCCGAGCAATGAGTACGCTGGAGGACGACTGGCGATCCGACCTCGACGAGGTCGACGCCGCCCTCATCGACGGCTATCAAAGCGGCGTTCCCGTCGAAGTCAGACCCTTCCGGGCGATCGGCGAGGCAGTCGGCGTGAGCGAGACGGAAGCGCTCGCGCGCGTCGAGGCGCTCGTCGAGCGCGGTATCGTCCGGCGGTTCGGCGCGGTGCTCAACCCGCCGGTGATCGGCTCCTCGACGCTCGCGGCGGTGCGTGCCCCCGAAGAGCGCACGGAGGAGGTCACGGCAGTGATCAACTCCTACCGGCAGGTCAACCACAACTACCGTCGGGACCACGAGTGGAACACCTGGTTCGTCGTCACCGCCGGCTCGCGGGAGACTCGCGACCGGATCCTCGCGGAGATCGAAGAACGGACCGGCTGTACGGTGTTGAACCTCCCGATGCTGACGGACTTCTACATCGATCTGGAGTTCCCCGTCGTGAACGCGGACCGGTTCGCCCGTGAGTCGAGTTCCGGGACGGATCGGGTCGAGGCGACGGCGATCAGCGAGGAGGCGACCGGCGACCTCACGGCGCTCGATGCCGCCGTCCTCCTCGAGATCCAGGAGGGGCTGCCCCTCTCGCGGACGCCGTACGCGGACGTGGCGCGGGCGACGGGCTACGATACCGACGCGGTGATCGAGTCGGTCACCCGGCTGCTCGCGGCGGGCTGTATCAAGCGGGTCGGCTGCGTGATAAACCACGTCGTGACGGGCTTTACGGCCAACTGCATGGTGGTCTGGAACGTCCCCGACGAGGAGTTAGACGGGCGCGGACGGGCCGTTGGGGCGTTGCCCTCGGTCACGCTGTGTTATCACCGCCCGCGCCGGAGCGAGCTCGGCTGGGAGTACAACCTCTTTACGATGATCCACGGGCGCGATCCGGCGGCCGTCGACGCCCGGATCGACGCGCTCGCCGAGGAGTACCTCCCCTACGAGCACGAGCGGCTCTATTCGACGGAGACGCTGAAACAGACGGGCGCGCGCTACGACGAGTTGCTCTCGGCGTAGCCGACACCGACCTCAATCGCGCGCGGTCGTAAAGAGGATCGGGCCGATAACGATCAGGGCCACGCCCAGCAGCTTATACGACACCGAGGAGACGGTCGCCGGAACGAGCAAGAACAGGACGCCGAAGAGGACCACGTTTAGCGAGAGTAGCTTCTTCGAGAGGGGAAACGACCCGAGCACCGAGAGGATGAACGCGACCACCAGCACCTGTGCAAACGAGTAGTTCTGGATGAAGTCGTCCAGCGGCTGGAGTGGGACGAACTCAAGCATTCTTGCCCGGAACTGCGCGGGATTCAGTCTTTAACCTTCCGTTCCACGTCCTCGGCGTCGGGTTCGGGCCCCGTGATATCGAGCGGACGGATCCAGCCGTACCAGACCACGGCGATCATCAGGGTGTAGCCGACCACCCAGACGATCCGCCCCAGCATCTGCTGGTCCAGCACGACCGAGAAGACGTAGTTCATCACGCCGGGGACGAGGATACCCGTCACCAACACGAGGACGAACGCCGCCTTGCTCGAGAGCGTTGCCATACCGACGGTTCGGGCCACGGAACCCTCAATCGCTCGGTTCCCGCCCGCCGCGCCTCGCAGGGTATATCCGGCTGGAGGGCGAACCCTCTGCGGATGTCGGTTCGCACCGCCCTGGGGTTCTACCGTGCTCACTGGCTGTCGCTGACGATGGTGGCGGTGGTTATGGCGCTGTATTTCACGAGCGCGCTGCTCCACGGGGACTACTGGCACGTACTGGCCGGGGCCCTCGTCCTCGCACTCGGCGTGGGCTGGCTCTGGCGACGATACGAGCCCCCAGCGTAGCTGTTTTGTAGGTGCTGAATGAACGTCCGCCATGCGATCAGCCGACACCGTTCGCGAGCGCATCGCGGAACTCGAGGACAGATACGACGATCAGGATCCCCCCTCCTCGCCGCTGGAGGACGAACAGGAGGCCGAACTACTGCGCGCGATCGAGGAATTGGAGTGGGTCCTCGAAGAACGCGAGGAGCCGCCGGGCTACTGACCTTCGAACTCGAGGGCGGCGGAGTTGATACAGTAGCGATCGCCCGTCGGCTCGGGGCCGTCCTCGAAGACGTGACCCAGGTGGCCCTCGCAGTTCGCACAGACGACCTCCACGCGCTCCATGCCGTGGCTGTGGTCCTCGCGGAACTCGACGGCCCCCTCCTTTGCGTCGGCGAAACTCGGCCAGCCACAGCCGTGTTCGAACTTCGTTCCCGAGTCGAACAGTTCGGCCCCACAGCCCGCACACCGGTAGGTACCGTCCTCGAAGCGATCGACGTACTCCCCCGTGAAGGGGCGTTCGGTGCCCGCCTCCCGCAGGACGTGGTACTGCTCGTCGGTCAGGCGTTCTCGCCATTCGGCCTCGCTCGAAGCGTCCGGATCGCTCATACCCACCGTACGGGCCGGGGGGCGAAAAACCTGTTCGACCACGCGTCACACCGCCTCACGACCGTTCGGAAAAACCGGGTGTTCGACCGCGAAAACGCGGGGAGAACCCGATTCCGGTCGATAAACCGTTGTGATTCCGCCGAACCGTCGGGTGCAGGATGAAAGGCATAAGTGCCAGTCGGGCGATGCGGTGGTATATGGACACGTTACCTGCGGTCGTACTCGCTGCCGGGGAAGGGGTACGACTGCGACCCCTGACGCGCCATCGGCCCAAGCCGATGTTGCCCGCGGCGAACAAACCCATCCTCGCCCACGTCTTCGACGGGTTGATCGAGGCCGGCGTCAGCGAAATCACCGTCGTCGTCGGCTACGGTCGAAGCCGCGTACAGGACCACTTCGGACCGACCTACAGGAACGTTCCGCTGACGTACGTCGTCCAAGAGAAGCAACTGGGCTCGGGCCACGCGTTGTTGTCGCTCGAGGACCGCTTCGAGGAGCCCTTTCTCGTCGCGTACGGCGATCAGATCCTCGATTCGAACATCATCAGCGACGTCATCGAGGCGACCGGGGAGGAGGTGGCCACGCTCGGCGTGCTCGATCACAGCCGCGTCGAACACTACGGCGGCGTCATCATGGACGGTGACCGGGTGACCGACCTCGTCGAGCGCCCGACCGACGAACGCAGATACCGTCTCAACGCCGGTATCTACGGGCTGAATCCAAAGATCTTCGAGGCGATCAGGAACGCCGAACCGCGCGACGGCGAGCACTCGCTGATCGACGCGCTCTCGTGGCTCGTCGACTCGGATGCCGCCGTTCACGGAACCGTCACCGACGGACTGTGGGTCGATGCGACCTACCCGTGGGACCTGCTCGAAGTGAGTCGCGACCTGACGGACGCCGGTCTCGCCGGCGAGGGTCGCGACGAGCGCATCGACGACAGCGCGACCGTCCACGAGACGGCGATCATCCGCGACCCGGTCGTGATCGGGGCCGACGCCGAGGTCGGCCCGGGGACGGTGCTTGGACCGTACACCTGTCTGGGCGAGAACGTCACCGTCGAGTCGAGCGCGGTCATCGAGGGATCGCTTCTGGATTCCGATACGCGCGTGGGACCGAACGCGACGCTGATCGACTGTGTCACCGGGCAGGGCGTCTCCGTCGGCGCGGGCACGACCGTCCCCGGCGGACCGGGCGACGTCCGCGTCGGAGACCGGATGTTCGAACGCGAGCGACTGGGCGCGCTGTTCGCCGATCGCGTCGAGATCGGCGGGGCCTCCTCGTTCGCCCCGGGGACGATGGTCGGGCCGGACGCGACCGTACGGACGGGTGCGGACGTCGGCGGATCGATTGCCGAGCGAACGGAGGTCCGATAGCCATGTGTGGGATCATCGGCTACGCCGGCACCGGACGCGACCGGGAGGTCCTCGACGTCCTGCTGACGGGGCTGTCGGGACTGGAGTATCGGGGCTATGACTCGGCGGGGATCGCGCTGGCCGACGAGGCGATCTCGGTCTACAAGAGCGAGGGCGAACTCGAGAACTTAGAGAGCGTCCTCGAGGACCGAAACGTCCCGGACACGCCCGTCGGGATCGGCCACACCCGCTGGAGCACCCACGGCCCGCCCTCCGACCGCAACGCCCACCCCCACGCCGACTGCGAGGAGCAGGTCGCGATCGTCCACAACGGCATCATCGAGAACTACGAGTCCCTGCGCGAGGAACTGGCGGCGGACGGTCACACCTTCTACAGCGAGACCGACACCGAGGTCGTCCCCCACCTGATCGAACACTACCTCGACGAGGGGCTGGACCCCGAATCGGCGTTTCGCACGGCCGTCTCGCGGCTGGAGGGTAGTTACGCGCTGGCGGCGGTCTTCGAGGGCTCGGAGACGATCTACGCCACCCGGCAGGACTCCCCGCTCGTGTTGGGCCTCTCCGAGGAGGGGACGTACCTCGCGAGCGACGTCCCCGCGTTCATCCAGTACACCGACCAGGTGATCTACCTCGAGGACGGCCAGTTCGCCGCGCTGACCGACGACGAGATCGTCGTCACTGACGGCGAGGGACAGGTCCTCGAACCGTCGGTCGAGACCATCGAGTGGGACGCCGAGGACGCCGGCAAGAGCGGCTACGACCACTACATGCTCAAGGAGATCAACGAGCAGCCCCGCTCGCTGCGCCAGTGTCTGCGCGGCCGGGTCGACGAACTCGAAGGCAGCGTCACCATCGAGGAACTCGCGGGACTCTCGATCCCCGAGCGGGTGCAGTTCGTCGCCTGCGGGACTTCTTATCACGCCGCGCTCTACGGCGAACTCACCCTCCGGGAGCGGGGGGTCAACGCCCAGACGTTCATGGCCAGCGAGTACGACCGCGCGTCGGTGCCGATCGACGACGAGACCCTGGTGATCGGCGTCACCCAGAGCGGCGAGACCGCAGACACCCTGCGGGCGCTCCGGCAGGCCGGACAGGCCGGCGCGACGACGGTGGCGGTAACCAACGTCGTCGGTTCCTCGGCCGCCCGCGAGTGCGATTATACGATGTACATCCGCGCAGGACCCGAGATCGGGGTCGCCGCCACCAAAACGTTCGCGAGCCAGCAGACCGCCCTGACGTTGCTTGCGGACGCGGTCGCCGACGGCCAGCGCCGCGAACTGCTGGGGGCGCTCCGGGACCTGCCCGATCACGTCCAGTCGATCCTCGACGAGTCACAGGCACAGGAGATCGCCGCCGAGTACGAGGACGCCGGGGCGTACTTCTTCATCGGGCGGGGCTACAACTACCCCGTCGCCCTCGAAGGCGCACTAAAAATGAAGGAGATCACCTACAAACACGCCGAGGGGTTCGCGGCGGGCGAGCTCAAACACGGCCCGCTCGCGCTCGTGACCGGGGAGACGCCGATCTTCGCCGTGGTGACCGGCGACGACCAGCGGGCGACGAAAACCATCGGCAACGTCAAGGAGGTCGAGGCGCGGGGCGCGCCCGTCATCGCCGTGACCGACGGCCAGTCCGACGTCGAGCGCTACGCCGATCACGTCCTCTCGATCCCCGAGACCCATGGACGAGTCGGCCCGATCCTCGCGAACGTCCAGCTGCAACTGGTGTCGTACTGGCTCGCGAACAGTCTCGACAGGTCGATCGACAAGCCACGCAACCTCGCGAAAAGCGTCACCGTCGAGTAGCCCGTCTCAGTCGTTTCGTCTACCGTCCTTCGAACCCCAGCCGAACAGCGCGATCACCACGTAGCAGGCGCCGATCGCGCGCGTCATCGGGACGACCCACGGCTTCCAGTCGAGGCGTTCTGCGTCCTCGTAGACGAGGTCGGTCCAGTACTCGAGATAGCCCTCGGGTGAGAGAACCGCCAGCAGCCCATACCAACCGAGGACCGAACGGACCAAGCCCGACAGCGCACCCGGACGGACGAGTGCCGCCAGAACGACCAGGCCCTCGAGACGGGCAACGAGCGGCACCCAGGACCGGAGCGAGCACTCGCCGGGGTTTTCGAGCGAGAGGCGTTCCCCGAACACGATGACCCGTTCGGGTACGAGCAGTTCGACGACGGCGAGGGTCGCGAGCAACCGCTTTATCATGTGAATTACTACCATTCGAGGTGCCAAGAGTCTACTCCCGATCGGCAGGGATCGCGACGGGTCTCGCACACATCACCGATACTCGGCTGTCGGAATTTTCGTTTCGGCCGCAGTAATCATCACACCAGCAACACTAAACGCGCGTGGCGGGTAGACGGCGGCAATGTGGCCGTGGGAACACGCGGCGCTCGGATACGTCTGCTATTCGGCGCTGACGCGGCGCCGCCTCGACGCGCCGCCGGGCGACGTCGCAGCCCTCCTGGCGGTGTTCGCGAGTCAGTTGCCCGACCTGATCGACAAGCCCCTCGCGTGGACCGTCGGGGTGGTCCACTCGGGGCGGATGCTCGCTCACGCACCGATCGTCGCGGTGGCGCTGTGTTTCGGCGTCTGGTGGTACCTCGCGCGCCGGTCCGAGACGGAGTACGGCGTCGCCTTCGCCGTCGGCTACCTCTCACATGTGGCGAGCGACGCGCTACAGTCGGTTCTGGTCGGGGAGTACGCCTACGCGCGCTTTGTCCTCTGGCCGCTCCTCTCGGTTCCGACGGACCAGCAGGAAAGCGTGCTCGCCGAACTGGGTGCGTTCGATCCCGCACTCTCGGCGACGCTGGTCGTTTCGGCGGTCGTGGGGCTGGCGACCGTCGGCCTCTGGATCGCGGACGGAACCCCCGGACTCGGCGTATTTCATCGGTCGTAACGGCGACACGGCGAGTTCGCGTCGCCCGACCGGCCTGCAGACCCCACCTATTAGTACTGGGACGTGTTCACATAGGCATGGTCAGAGTCTCGTCGCTGGTGGTGCTCGTGGGAATCGTCCTGCTGTTCGTCCCGATCCCGCCGATCGCGACGATCGCCGGGGTGCTCGTCATCCTCGCGGGCGTGGCGTTGCGGGTGGTGACCGGCAAATAACGCCCGGATCAAGGGACCGGTGGCTCCCGATCCCCACGGCACGAAAGGAAAGACCGCCCGTTTCTCGGTGATCGGCGTTCAGTACTCGAAGACGTCGTAGCGGCCGTTGCCGCTGACACTCAGATCGTCGGTCTCGACCGAGCCCGCACCGCCCGTGACCGAGACGCCGTCCCGGACCGTTCCCGAGAGGTCCATGTCGACGTCGTGGATGCTCGCCGAGTCGACCCCGGGCATGACGCGGATGGCTTCGGTCTGGTCAATGCTCATCTCGATGGAGACCTCCGAGACCTCGAGTCCCGACCCGCCGTCGAGTCGGATCGGGCGCTGGCCGCCGAAGCCGTCGATGTCCTCATCGTAGACGAACTCCGTCCCTTCGATCGAACTCCCGTCGCCGCCCAGACGGACCCCCGCGACGTTGGCGTTCTCGACGCGTCCACCCTCGACGTGGACGGTTCCGTCGGCGCTGCTGTCGCCCTGTGAGCAGTAGATCCCGTTGTCGGGGAAGGGGCCGATCTGGATGTCCCGCAGGGTGACGGTGCCCTCGTGGTAGTTGCTTACCAGCAGGCCCGTCCCGCCCCGGCCACCGGAGACGTCCTCGCCGCCATCGGAGAGGTCGACGTTCTCGACGAGGCCCTCGCCGTCGCTCGATTGCATCCCGACGAGCATCGGACCTTTGCTGGGCGTGTCGTGTTTCCCGGAGACGGTGAGGTCACCCGCGTAGAGATCGTCGCCGGCCTGGAGTTCGAAGACCCGGCCGCCGGTGTTGTCGCCGCTGATGTCGGCGGTGAACCCCTCGACGTGGAGGTCGTCGATGGGGCTCCGATAGGTACCGAGTTTGAAGGTATAATCATCGGTGGGGGCGACGCGGATGGTGGCGTCGTCGCCGACCATGCCGAACTGCTCGTAGCCCGCGATGCGGACGGTGCCGTCGACGAGGTACTCGCCGGCGGGGAACTTCACGAGGGTGCCGTCGTCGGCGACGCGTTCGAGCGTCGACATGATCGAGCTATCGCCGTCGTTGTCGGCCCCTGCCTCCACGATGTCCACTACCTCCGAGTACTCCGACTCGTCGACCTCGCTGTCCCCGTCGTCGTCCGAGTCCGCTTGCGCACTTGCGGTGTCGGCGCCGTCGGACAGTTGTGCGGGTTGGCCGTCGATGGTGACGTCGACAGGCGCGTCGGCCTCGAAACCCGTGATCTCGCCGGTGAACGCAAAGGAATCGGCCTCGCGCGTCGTCCGGCCCGAGACGTGTGCGCCGTCGATCTCGTCGAAGGATTTTATCGTCGCCCCCTGGGCCGTGGATTTCTCGACGTCGCCCGTGACGCTGAACTCGTAGTGGGCCGTCGATCCGCGACCCGTGACCGTCAGGACGGTCCCGTCGTCTGCGGCAGCGACCGAACCGAACACCGGGACGCTCGCAGCGCCCGCGAGCACGCCGAGGTAGCTCCGTCGGCTAGTGTTCGTGATACGTTCGTTCTCTCCGTTGGGGTCTACGTCCGTCATGTGAGATTATCTTAATACATCAATCAGTCGTATAAATGTATCACGGTATAATATTTCACAAGAAAAATATTATGAAAAAATATACTTGTGGCGACGAACGCTCCCGAAACCGGGTTCGCGAGGGTGAATCGACTCGGATACTACGTCGTTCGTTTTCGACATCGCCGCCGACTGATAGATCAACTGACCACACCGTTGGGATCGTAATCCACCTCGACGGGGCCGTCTCGGAGGGTCACGTCGAGACCGTCGATCGCCTCGAGATCGATCTCGTGGTCACACGGATCGAGCCGGATGCCGGCACTGTAATCGGTCAGGGCCGCTCGCCGCCGGGCGTCGCTCCCGTAGTCGGCGGCGTCGACCGGCGACGGGGCGATGACCGCGTCGACGGTTGCGGGTACCCCACAGTGAGGACAGTTCTTCAGGCCCGACAGCTGCGTTTCGATGCGCGAGCGTTCGCGGTCGGCGACCGCACCGGAGAGTTCGTGGCTCAGTCGATTCAGATTGATTATCACTTCTTCAACACCTAGTACGTGAGTTCGTCGATAGTATCAAATATCTTTTACCTGAACAAATAGGTAATTTCAATATCATATCAGTGAACTCTCCCCGTGGCCGGATCGAACGGCGGTCCTCGGGGGGTGGGCCGGTCCCGTGGGACACCGGAGTCGGACGGGAAATGACCCGACACGCCGGGCAAGGCGTGTGTCGGTCGGCTACTCGACGTTCGTGAACGTAGTGGTCGATTCATCGGCCCACTCGAGGGTGACCGTCCCCTCGTCGACCGTCACGTCCTCGATCAGCGTCCCGGAGTTCGCGGGTTCGTCCATCGTCGGGGTATCGACCATTAACTCGGCCCCGGCGAAACCGTTCAGTTGCTCCCCATCGAGCGACGGGGTCATCGGTTCGGCGAGGGGATCGTCGACGTCGACCTCGTCGGGGTCCTCGGAAGCGTCGTCGACGCCGTCCTCGACGGCCTCGACCGGTTCGACAATCGGCGCGTTGACGACCTCTATCGTCGTATCGCTCAGCATCTCGACCACCCCCTCGGGAGCCATGTCGCTCGGCTCGTGGACCGTTGCGGTGAGTTGGCCGTTCTCCTCGAGGACGTACATCGTGCCGTTGGGCTGGTGGACGCCGAAGGCGTTGTAAACGATGTCGACCTCGACCGCGTGGACGTCGAAGTGCCGGACCTTGCCGCCCTTCGCGGGTTCGTCGCGCATCGCCTCGCGTAGGTGTTCCTGGGCGGCGTAGCCACCGCCCATCATGGTAGCGGCCGTCCCGGCACTGATCATGAAGTTGCGCCGCGACGTATCGACTCGTTCGGAAGACAGGTCGTCTCGATCGCCTGTTCGGTCGCGTTGTTCGGATGGATGTTCGCTCATGCTATGGTCGCGATAGGTCGGTGAGCGAGAACGGCTACTGTTATCGAGCAGTTAGCCCTCGTAAGTCGAGACTACGAGCCCGCTAAGACCGTCTGAGTACGGCGAAAACCACGATCGGGACGCGATAAAGCGGTTACAGGATCGGTCACGAACGACACCTGACGGTAGTTCGATATTACATCGAATCCGTGAAGTGAACGGTCCGGATACTGACATCGGTGGCGTTCCACATACGGGTGAGGTCACGAACGACGGCCTCACACCGCTGACAGCCTCCCCGCCTTCGGGCGGGTGTCCTCCGATTCGGGTTCGCGGGTACTACACCTATATCGTCCTCCGGTCGGTAGTCTCGTGGGATGACGACGATTGCCACGGAGACGATCCGCGAGGAGACACGGGTGCTCGCGTTCGACCTCTGGGATACGCTCTTGGACCGCGAATCGACACTCGTGCCCGCGCTCGGGGAGTTGCTTACTGCCCACGGGAGCGAGTACGACCCCGAGATCCTTCTGCGACGATACCTGGCGATGCACTTTCGGGACTCGATGATCGACTCGCTGATCCCCGGCCCCCACACCCCCTTCAAGGAGATCAGCCGACGGGCACTGGCCTACCGCCTCGACCAGATCGGACTCGACGTCCCCGACGAGGCGGTGCGCGAGGTCATCCGCCGCTGGAAGGAACTCCGACCGTATCCCGACGTCGACGACGCATTGGCGCGTCTGGGCGAGGAATACCAGTTGGTGGGACTCTCGAACGGGGACCCCGATATGCTCGAAGCGGTCCGCCCCAACTTCGAGAGCGAACTCGACGGGGTGGTCTCGGTCGCGGAGGCCGGGGCGTACAAACCCCACCGGGCCTCCTATGATCGCTGTTGTGAGCGTTTCGACGTCGCCCCACACGAGGTGCTCTTCGTGACGTCCCACACGTTCGATCTGGTGGGCGCGAAGGCGATCGGCATGCGCGGGGCGTTTCTCAATCGCCACGAGAACCCCTACGGGGGCTGGATCCACCGGCCGGATCTAGTCGTCGAGGACGCGGGGGCGTTGGCCGACGCACTGTGTTGAGGCGGTTCGGACGACGGTGAGGCGAAGGGGCTACGTTCGCTCGCCCACTCGAATCGGTATCGACTGATCGGTGGACCGACATGGACGAGGACACCGGGGACGGATTCCCCATCGACCGGCGGGACTTGTTGCGCCTTGGAGGTGCGGGGCTGGCCCTCGGTCTCACGGGCTGTACGGACCGCGGGGCCGGCGAGGAGAGCGGGGCGAACGGTTCGGGTTCGGGGGATGAACCCTCGATGGCCGTCGTCGAAGCCGCCGTCAGCGCGAGTACGGTGACGACCGAGGAGACGCTCGAAGTCCGAGCCACCGTCGAGAACCGCGGCGACAGCGAGGGGACCTTCTACGCGGAACTCCGGATGGACGAGGTGATCGTCAAGACCGAATCGGTCACGGTCGCCCCCGGAGCGGAGGAGACGGTGACGTTCTCGGGGACGTTCGCCGAGCCCGGCGAGTACGCGGTCGACGTCAACGGCGAGCCCGCGGGAACGGTCGTCGTCGAACGCCCGCCGCCGGCCTTCGAGGTCCGAGAGGCGACACTCGACCGCCGGACCGTCGCCGTCGGCGGGGAGCTAACGGTGACGGCGACGATAGCGAACGTCGGCGGGCAGGCAGGGACCTACGCCGCCGAACTCCGGGTCGACGGGCGGAGCGTGACGAGTCGGGAGGTGCGCGTCGAGGCGGGCGCCGAGGAGACGGTGACGCTCACGCACGCGTTCGACGCCCCCGGCCGATACGAGATCGGCGTCGGCGCGACCGTCGTCGATACCATTCGGGTCGCACCGCCGGCGGCCTTCGAGATCACGGCCACCGAACTCGACCGGGCGAGGATCGGGGTCGGCGAGCGCGTCGAGGTGCGCGCGACGGTCACGAACGTCGGTAACCTCGAAGGGACGACCGGAATCGAACTCCGACGGGACGGCGAGGTCGTCGCCCGGCGCGAGGTGACGCTCGCGCCCGCGGAGACGGTAACGGTTCACATGCCCGTCGAGTTCTCCGAGGCCGGGGCCTACGAACTGGCCGTCGCCGCGACGGATCGGGCCGTCGGCGCCCCGCGCGGCGTCGGGACGGTGTACGTCAGGGCCTGTTCGACCGCCGTCTCCGAGACGGTCACCGTCGGGAGTCGTTCCGCCGAGGAGTACGCCTTCGACCTGCGGGAGAACGCCATGATCACGGTCGTCTCGCGCACGCGCGAGGGTGTCGACCCGACGCTCACCGTCGTCGGGCCTTCGGGCGAACGGCTGATCGAGGGGGCGAACGGTACCGAGATCCGAGAAAGGGTCACGACGCGGGCGGCGGGCCGTTACACGGTCCGCCTCGACAACGGTGCGGTCCTGCCGTGGCGCTCGGGAACCTGGGCCGTCGAGATCGAACGCTGTACGTGGTGAGCTCTCGGTCGGTTCTGGTGGTTTCCATGGCAGGGTCGTCGTTTTAGCGCTTCGTATCCTACGGGCCCCGATGAACGACCCGATACGAACGCTCGCCGATGTCGCTCCACACGACCGCGTCCGAGTGACGCTCCTGAACGGCGACCGACTCGAGGGGCGGGCACAGCCGGTCGAGTTCGAGCCCGAACGACGCGTCCGGGTCGAACTGCGAAGCGGGGACGTAGATCGCGCGATCCGGTACGACGTCAGTTCGACGTACCGAACCGACGAGTGGGAGACCCCCGTCGCCCGGCGGTACGACGTCCGACACGAGGAAAGCGAGTGGATCACGATGGGAGACGTAAGCGAGGCATCGATCACGGAACGTTCCTCGGACCGGGAGGACCGATCCGACGAACGGGTCTAAACGGGGAAACGGACGAGACCGTCGCCGGTCCGCGGGGACGGCGCCTTCGGATCCATCGACCTGCCGGTCGGGCTACGGGGTCGATCACGCCCGTCCGAGTTCGGTCTTCAGTAGAAGACGCCGTCCTGATTGCGCGTGAGCCGGGGCGGTCTGAGGTGGGTGAGCGCGTCGGCGGCGATGGCCCGCCGGACGCGGTCGGCGAACGAAAGCCGGCCGTCGAGACAGACCAGCCCCGATTCGCGGTCGTACTCGATCGCACCACACGCCCCGAGGGCGGGAACGTCGCGGGTCCGGAGCGCGTTCTCGGCGCTCTCGGTTCCGAGCCCGACACGGGGGGCGACGTACTCGCCTACCTCCGGGATCGTCACCGGATACCGGCAGGTCCGCAGATAGCGGAGCGCGTACCACCGACGGGTGTTCGCGCGCGCGCCGACGGACCGACTCGCATTCGCGTTTCGAAGCGGCGCCATGTCCTCCCATTCGGGGCCCGACATACGGAAACCTCCCCCTACCTGTGCCGGGATATTAAATGATGGATGATCCCCCGACGAGTCGCTACTCGTCGGCCGGTAGCGGCGAGTCGTCGGCGACATCGAGTCGTAACGGGTCGCCGTTCCAGTCGATATCGAGGCTGTGTGGCGAGAGGTACAGCGCGAGGGTCGCCGCTGAGAGGAGACCGCAGTAGATACCCTCTCCGTCGACGACCGCCAAGTGTCTGACGCCCCGCTCGCGCATGAGGGCGCCGGCGGCCGTCACCGAGGTGTCGGGCGTGACGGTGATGACGGGCGAGGACATGAGGGCCTCGGTCCGGGCGGGACGCGAGGCTTCGGCGATGCAGGCGACGAAATCCGACTCGGTGACGATCCCGACCAGGGCGTCGTCCTCGAAGACGACCAGCGCCGATACCTCCGGATCGCGGAGGGTCTGGGCGGCTTCTTCGATCGGTGTCGACGGGGCGAGAACGCGGTCGGATCGGGTCAGCACCGTATCGACGGTGAGTTCGATCATGCGTGAGAATATCCATCACATCCCCTGAGTCTATCGTAGATATGGATTATACGACCTAGTACAATTAGAGGAATGACAGGAACGGGGACGGTCGCGGGGTTCGCGTCAGTCGGCCCCGGCCAGTGCTTCGATCCCTTCGCGCAGCCGTCGTTCCGCTTCGTCGCGGTCCTCGGGGTAGCCGACGTCGATCCGCCAGCCGTCGAGCCCGATCGCGTCGATGGTCCGGCCCGACCGAATGAGGAGGTCGATCGCCTCGCTGATCTCGTACTCGCCGCGATTCGAGGGCTGGACGAGCTGGCAGGCGTGGAAGATCGCCGGCGAGAAAGTGTAAAAGCCGGTCATCACGAGGTTGGTCGGCGGGTCGTCGGGCTTCTCGATGACCTCGGTGATCTCGCCGTAGTGGTTCGTATCACAGACCCCGTACCGGCCGGCCTCCTCGTAGGGAACTTCCTCGACGAGGAAGGCGGCGTCAGCCCGCTCTTCGCGTTGGCGCCGGACCACGTCCGTGAGGTTCGCGTTGAACACGTTGTCCCCGAGCATCAGCATGAAGTCGTCGTCGATGTGCTCTTCGACACACAGCAACGCGTGGGCCAGCCCCAACTGCTCGCGCTGGTGGGCGTAGGTGATCGGGATGTCCCGGTAGGAGTCACCGAAGTGCTCGATGATGTGTTCTTTCATATGGCCGACGACGACGACGAACTCCTCGGCGCCGAGTTCGGCCAGCCGGTCGAAACAGTGGGCGACCAGCGGCTTGTCGTCGACCTCGACCATCGCCTTCGGTTTGTCCTCGGTGAGCGGTCGCAGACGCGTCCCCTTCCCCGCGGCGAGTACAACGGCCTTCATCGTATTGACAGACGATATCCAGATTTTAAATAATTTGCGACTTCGTAGATTATACTAGACACTTAGTCAGTTTATTGACATTCGAGCGCGAAATCAGGGCGGGACGGCAACGGCGGACGCGGGGCGGTTCACTCCCAGTTGTACAGCGCCTCCCGGAAGATCCCCTCGACGTCCGCCTCGGTGACGGGCCGGGGGTTACACCGCAGCAGGCGTTGTTGGGTCTCGACGGTCTGGGTCGCGAGCCACCCGATGTCGTCCTCATCGATCCCCGCGAGTTCGGCCAGCCCGCTCGGAATGACGTTCAGGTCGCGCTGGAGCTGTATGTACTCCTCTTTCAGCGCGTCTGCGGCCTCGCGGGTGTTCAGCCCGGTGGTGTCGACGCCGAACAGTTGAGCGAGGTCGGCAAATCGCTCGGGATCGCTCGCGGCGTTGTATCCAAGCGTGCTGGCGGGCGTGAGCGCGGCGATCGTCTCGCCGTGGTAGGTGTGATAGCGATTACCTACCGGATAGGCCATCGCGTGACAGAGGGTCGCACCGGCTGTCAGCCCGGAGATCGCTCCCATGAGCGCCCCCTGAAGCATGTTCTCGCGGGCCTCGAGGTCGTCGCCGTTGTGGACCGCCCGCCGGACGTTCGAGGAGAGGAGGTGAATGGCCTTCTCGCTGAACATCTCCGTGACGGGGGTACGACCTGCGTAGACGGGGCGGGTCGCGGGATCCTCCGCGCGAAGCAGGCTGTCGTACGAGTGGGTCGTGTACCCCTCGATTGCGTGGCCCAGCGCGTCCATCGCGGTTTTGGCGGTCTGTTCGGGCGGGAGGGTCGTCGTCAGCGTCGGATCGAGGACGGCGGCGTCGGCCCGGATGTGATCGCTCGAGATCCCCTCCTTGATCCCCTTTTCCTCCACCGAGAGGATCGCCACCGGCGAGATCTCTGCACCGGTGCCCGCCGTGGTCGGCATGAGGACTAACGGCGGGCCCGACTCGGTGATCGATTCTCCCTTTCCCGTCGGTTCGGCGACGTAATCGAGGGGCTGGCCGCCGTTGGCGATCACCGCCCGGGTGGTCTTGGCGGTGTCGATGCAGCTCCCCCCGCCGAGGCCGACGTAGAAGTCGTAGCCCGCCTCGCCGCGTTCGTCGCGGACGAAAGAGATGCAGTCCTCTATGGCCGCGATGGAGGGCTCGCGCTCGACGCCGTCGTAGACGTCGAGTTCGTACTCGCCGAGTTGCTCGCGGACGCGTTCGGCGTGCCCCAGCCCGAGGAGGGTCTCGTCGGTGACGAGCAACCCATGGGAGCCGGGTTCGACGCCCAAGTCCTCGAACTGGAAGTCCAGTTCCTCGACCGCGTCGCGGCCGAAGCGAATTCGAGGCATCTCGAGTTTCCAGACCGTTTCGGGGGTCTGGGCGTGCTCGGGTGCGGAAATCGAGCGCTCATAGCCCACTAGGACCACCCCGAGAGCGCCGCGTACTGCTCGGGGTCGTGCCCGTAGACGACGGTCGCGTCGTGGCGGCGTTCGAGTTCTTTGATCTCCTGAAGGGTCTCGAACCAGTGGCGGTGACTCCACAGCAAGCCCGCCCCCAGCGGGACTTCCTCCTCGTAGTTCTCCGCGCGGTAGATCTCGTCGCCGGCGAAGATCAGTGTCTCGCCCCCGAGGTGGATCACCGTCCCGGTCAGCCCGGGGGTGTGCCCCGGAAGGCGGACGAACTCGACGTCCTCGAAATGCGTCTCGCGGTCCCGATGGAGCACCCGCCAGTTCAGATCGTGATCGAAGTCCCCCAGTATGTAGGCGGCGCTTCCCTCGTCGGTCTTCGCGCTGTAGTAGGCGAACTCGATCTCCTTTTTGTGGGCGAACACCGGCACGTCGGTCCCGTCGAAGTGATGGAGCCCGCCGGCGTGATCCAGATGCAGGTGGGTCTGGAAGACGTAATCGATGTCGTCGAGCGAGTAGCCCGCACTCCCTAGATCGGTTTCGAGGTCGTGTTCGTCGGCGTCGTGGGGGTAAAACGCCTGTTTCAGGCCCTCGGGCCAGTGGCCCTCGAGGGCGTCCTCGTGGTTGCCGGTGTCCCAGAGGATCGTCCCCTCGGGGTGGTCGATCACCAGGTTGTAGACCGGGATCTCGGCGTACTCCGGCTCGGGATCGGGCTCGTCGTGGCTGGCGAGCGTGTTCCCCTCGAGCATGTAGTTCTGGTCGCACAAGAGCCCGCCGCGATCGATCACGTCGATGGTCGCATCAACCATACCAGACGATGAACCGAGAGCCACGTCAACCTAGTCATCTATTGTGGATGTATCACGTTTGGAGGGAGGTCGGTCCGTCGTGATGGAAAGACGCAGGCCGCCGGAGTCGGCCTCTTCGAGGGCCAGACCCCAGCCGTGGGCCGTCGCGACGTCCCGGATGATTCGGAAGCCGGCGCGGATCGGCTCGTCGGGGTCGGCGGGATCGGACAGGACCGCCGCGCGCCGGTCGGGGGGGATCCCGGGGCCGTCGTCCTCGATGGCGAGCCCCGATTCGTCGTCGTCGAGGCGGACGGTCACGTCGGGTGGCCCGTGTTCGAGGGCGTTCTCGAAGGCGTGTTCGAGGAGACGCCCGATCAGTCGCGGATCCCCGCGAACGACGCGCCCGGCGTCGACGACGAGGGTCCCCGCCCCCGTCTCGGTCGCGGCCCACACGTCTTCCGCGAGGCTCGCGATCGGGACGTCCTCGACCGTGACCGGGCCCCGACCCGCGAGGGCGAGACCGAAGAGACCGTTCGAGAGGGATCGTGCACGCTCTATGGCGTCGTCCGAGCGCGTGAGATACTCCTCGCTGTCGGTCTCGTAGGCGAGGACGGCGTACTCCCGCGCGACCATCAGCGGGTTTGTGAGATCGTGCGAGAGGACCTCCGCGAGCAGTTCCAGCCGTCGGTTCTTGGCCCCGACCTCCCGGTGGGACGCATAGAGGCGCCGATCCCGGAAGAGGCGTCCAAGCGCACCCGAAACCGTCCCCCGAAGCGCCCTCACGAACGCCGTCTCGTCGGCTGAGAACGCCGCCGAGTCCGTCGAACCGACGACGAGCACCCCGTACCCGTCCAGGGGCACGAGGAGTTCGCGTTCGACCCCAATGGCCCTCTCGAACGGGTCGCCGTCGAACGGGGGCGTCCTCCTCAGGAGGTCGTCGGTGTCGTGGGCACGCCAGAGGGCCCCCGAGTCACGCTCGATGACGGGGGCATCGAAATCGGCCCGTTCGGCGGTCGCTCGGCAGGGTCGCAGGACGTCGCCGTCGGGATCGGAGAGCCAAACCCCGACGACCGGATCGCCGAGGCCCGCCCGGACGGCCTGGCCGGCGACCTGCGCGACCTCCTCGGGGGTTCGCGCGCGTAGTAGATCGGTGTCGATCGCACCCAGCACCTCCAGTCGGGTTCCGGCGACGGGATCGTCTCCATCGGCCGGCGTCGGCGGGGACCGGGACGTACCGTCGGCGGGATTCGACTGGAGGCGCTCGTGGGCGCGGCGGAACGCCGAGAGGACTCGCTCCGGAGTCTCGCGGATCGTCGAGGGGGCGATCCGCGCCTCGGCCGCCCGTTCGAACGGGAGCGACGCGACCTCCGTGTCGCTTCCGACGGCCACGACGACCGGGAGCCACGGCGAGTGGGCCAACAGCCCTCGAACGGCCCCGAACGCCTCGCGCCCACGAGTCGAGTGATCGTAGAGCACCCCGTCGATCGGGACCGAGACGCCCGCGGACGGTCCCGCCGCCACGACGCTGACGGTTCCGTCGGCCGCTTCGAGCGCGGTCCGGATCCCCGCGGTCGCCGATTCCCCGGCGAAACACTGGATACGCATACTCTCTACCATCCATGGAGTCAAGGTGTCATAAATATATCTAACTTTTGATAATATAGGGAGGTTTACTGATATGAGGATAATCTCATCATTCAATCAATAGGAGAGAATCACTTATTTTTTGTTCATGTAAGAGATGGTAGAGGCATGAACGACGAGCTATCGGCGCCGGTCTCGGTCCTCTGTGTCGACGACGAGCTGGATAGCGCGGACCTCACGGCGATACGGCTCGAACAGCTCGACGAACGTTTTTCGGTCGAGACGGTCGCGGACGCCGAGGGCGGCCTCGAACACGTCGAGGACCACTCCATCGATTGTGTCGTCAGCGACTACAAGATGCCCGAGATAGACGGCCTCACGTTCTTCGAGATGGTACGCGAGCAGTTCCCCGACCTCCCCTTTATCCTGTTTACCGGCCGGGGGACGCCTGCGGTCGCCGACGACGCCAGATCGAAGGGGGTGACCGACTACATCGAGAAGGACGTCCCCGACCGTTACGAGACGCTGGCCGACCAGATACGTACCGCCGTCGGGAAGTATCGTGAGCGCCGTCGCCTCGAGGACGACCTCGACTTCGAGCGCTGAGACGTGGACGGATCAGCGAAGCGGGTCGTCCTCGGCCAGGACTTCCCGCTCGATGAGAGTGGAGACCGCACGCCTGATCCGCTGGGAGAGCGCGCTGTCGCTGATCTCGAGTCGCTCGGCGAGTTCGGTCTGGCTGATTCGCCTCGGGACCTGATAGTATCCGTTGCGATACGCCGCCAGCAGCGTCTCCCGTTGGACCGGGGACATCGGCGAGGACGCTCCCTCGAGGGGCGGGTGGTAGATCCGTCGGAGCGTGACGGGAATCCCGGACTCGGTGAGCGCGACGTTGAACGCCGAGAGGTCCTCGTGGGCCGAGAATCGCAGTCGGAAGTCCCAGTTATCGGCGGTACCGCGGGCCTCGAGGACCGTCGCCTCCGTCTCGATCAGCGCCTCGGTGAGCCCGTCGGACGACGGCGACCAGTCGATCCTGAACAGCGTCTCGGCGTCGGCCGTCATGAGGACCTCGACGTCCTCGATCCGCGAGTGAGCGCGCAGCGACGACTCGAGGGCTTCGGTGTCGTCGTCCTCGATCCAGATAAACGGCATGAGCGACTCTCGGAGGGGAACGACGCGCTCGAGGTCCATCGTGGCGTCCGGGAAGGACTGCAGTACGCGTCCGAGCGGAAACGTCGCCGATGGAAGAGTGATGTCCGCGATGATGGTCATAGGTGTGGGTGAGTAGGTGTCCCCGTAGCGCGAACCACGGGCGATGTGGACTACTGGACATACCGATATCGACCGACCCGGCTAAAAAAGCACCGTCATCCTTCGATATCGAAGGTCGATAGTCCGATCGCGATCGGCGCGGGGTTTCGAGGGCGAACGCGACCGGGACGAAAACGCGAAACGAGGTCGAAGGCAACGGTTCAGTCTCCACCGATATTGATACTTTCCTGATGGGTCGCGCAGATGTCATTGGAGACGTATTCGGCGGAATCTGTTCCGAGTGTGGTCGGGCCGTGACTGACGGGGGGTTCGAGACGGGTTCGCTGACCGGGCGGTCGGGCGACGGGTTGGAGTTGGTCCAGCGAGCGAGCGAGGGCACGCCGGCCGAGTACGCCAACGCCGAGAGCACCCCCGCCGAGCGAACCGACGCCACTGCGGGGTCGAGTTCGACCGGAGCCACCCTACAACGGACCCCGTCGGTAGTCATCGGTATCCCGGCGTACAACGAGGCGAACTCGATCGCAAGCGTCGTCAAATCGGCCAGCGAGTTCGGGGACCGGGTGATCGTCGTCGACGACGGGAGCCGCGACGAGACCGCACTCGTGGCGAGCGAGGCGGGGGCAAGCGTCATCCAACACGAGTACAACCGGGGGTACGGAGCCGCGCTCAAGACGCTGTTCCAGGCGGCCGACCAGCAGGGGGCACGCCACCTCGTGATCCTCGACGCCGACAACCAACACGACCCGGCGGACGTCCCGCGGCTCGTCGCCGCACAGCGCGAGAACGACACCGAGATCGTCATCGGGAGTCGGTTCGGCGACGGCGCGAGCACCAACGCACCGCCGTACCGACGGGCCGGCCTGTTCGTCGTCAACGCACTCACGAACATGAGTATCGGCGCGTTCCGCCCGAGCAAACGCATCTCGGACACCCAAAGCGGGTTCAGGGCGTACAACCGCCGCGCGATCGTGGGGCTGGCCGAGGATGCGGCGATCGGGAGTCACATGAACGCCAGCACGGACATCCTCTATCACGCCCACCAACGCGGGTACGATATCGACGAAATCGGCATCGACGTCCGGTACGACGTCGAGAACGCGAGCAGCTACGACCCGTTCTCGCACGGTTACAACCTGGTCAACAACATCTCGACGACCGTCCAGAACGCACACCCGCTGCTCAGTCTCGGGCTCCCGGGGCTGGTGTCCCTCCTCTTCGGCGTCAGTGGCACCTACTGGCTCGTCGCCGACTACCTCGCGACGGGGTCGCTCTCGTTTCTCCTTACGACGCTGTCGGCCCTGTTCTGGTTCGGCGGCTTTTTCGCCTGTATCGCCGCCGTCATCCTCCACGCGATGCGGGTCGCCAATCGCAGATAGCAAAGCGCACACGGGCCGGACGATTACAAAGCCGGTGTGACGTCCGCGAAGTAGACAGACAAATGATATCCTAAACATCCTCGACGAACGTGGTATTACATACGTGACAATTAAGTAAGGCCCGATCACATGTCGTTTCACATGGGGGGTGGCACGCAGAGCGGATCCGGCGAACAGGTAGCGAACGTCATCTCGTTCGACCTCGAACACTGGTACTCGGCGACGCTGTTGAGAGACGAAGTGACCGATCCGGCGGATCGGATCAGGACGTCGGTCGGGATCGTCCTCGACATGCTCGCGGAACACGACACGCTCGCGACGTTCTTTACGGTCGGAGAGGTTGCCGAGGAGTACCCGACCCTGATCGGACGGATCGCCGACGCCGGTCACGAGGTCGCGTCCCACGGGCACACCCACACGCCGTTGTTCGATCTCACGCGGACGGCGTTCGCCGAGGAACTCGAGGCGAGCGCCGAGGCGATTGCGGCAGCGACCGGCCGACGGCCGATCGGGTTTCGAGCGCCGAACTTCTCGGTGACGCCACGAACGCAGTGGGCCTTCGACGCGCTCGTCGAGGCGGGATACCTGTACGACTCCAGCGTGTTTCCGGTCAAGACCCCGATGTACGGGGTCAACGGCGCGCCCCTTCACCCGTACCGGGTCGATCCCGACGCGCCGTTTACCGACGGGTCGGCGAGCGCGAACGGCTTGGTCGAGTTCCCGATCGCCACGTTCCACCCGCGGCTCCGACTCCCGATCGCGGGCGGGTTCTACGGGCGGCTCCTCCCGACGAGGCTGGTCGAGATGGGGATCAGGAACCTCAATCAGCGCGGACTCCCCGCGATGATCTACTTCCATCCCTGGGAGTTCAACCCCGCCGTGCGAACCGACGAGCCGCCCCTTCACAAGCGATTCATCAGCTTCCACGGGCTCGATCAAACTCGCGACGTCCTCGACAGCCTGCTTGCCACACACGAGTTCGGGACGTGTCGGCAGCTCTTCGAGAGATATAACCGACACGAACGGATGTTCAATCGATAGGAAGCGGCACGGCCGCCCGCAAGTCCCATCAAGGGGCCGCCGACGCGTTCGGACGCCGCGAGTTGACGCCACCGACGGAGCCCCGTCGGGCCGGAACTCCGATCGTCCGGGTGGTATGTAACTCGACCGACACCGTTAGGTCGGTGATGGGCGTGGACACGGATATGATCGCGGGAGAGAACGGCCGACTGTGGGTGGATCGTGCGTTCCGGGCCACCCTCAAGGACCGCTACCACCCCGACGGGATCCGCTGTCCGATCGTCCTCTATCACGGCATCGACGAGTCGGGAGGACCGTGGACCGTCACGCCGGGACGGTTCCGGCGACAGATAGAGTGGCTCGCGGACGCGTTCGAACCCCTCACGATGAGCGGGGCGATCGACCGGTGGCGGCGGGACTCGCTGCCGCGGAACCCGGCCGTCGTGACCTTCGACGACGGGTTCCGATCGACCGTCGAGACGGCGCTACCGATCCTCGAGGCCAACGGTGTGGCGGCGACACACTACGTGGTTCCGGGACTGCTCGGCGAACGATTCGAGGGAAGGCGGGTCATGAGCCGAGAGGAGGTCCTCGACCTCGACGCACACGGCCACGAGATCGGCGCCCACACGATGACACATCCGGACCTGACGACGGTCGACCGGGAAACCGCCCGCCGGGAGATCGTCGATTCGCGCGATGCCATCGAAACGATCACGGGCGAGCGCCCGCGCAGTTTCGCCTATCCCTACGGCGCGTTCGATCGAACGGCCGCGCGCTTGGTCGAGAACGCGGGATACGAGAGCGCGACCACGGTGATCGGCTCGGACGTCGTCGATTTCGACGCCCCGATGGCCCTCCCCCGGATCACGGTCATGCGCGAGCACGACCGGCGGGACGTCGAGGGGATGGTCGACGGGGACCGGCGCTGGCAGCGACTGCTCCGGGAGGTCCTCCCGTTCCGATAGGTGCCACGCCCGCCAACCGAGCCGGGGGCCGTTTCTCCCCGAATTACCGCGCGCTGAGCCGTGGTTTCGACCACACCGAGGACCCTTCGGGACGCTTATATATACGTATATACACCTATTTGCTAATGGGGAACGCTATCGAGACGGCACCGCCGCGATCGTTCGATCGGGAGGGGATCTTCGATCGGATCGGGGCGTTCTACGACTACCGAGGGGTGACGCCGGCGGCGGAGCGGTACATGGTACTCGATACCGGGAGCTACAACACGTACGCGTTTCGGCCGAAGGCCGGGGCTATCGAGTGGGTCGTCGATCGGGTCGGCGGTGGCGGCTGGAAGAGTCTCCTCGGAGCCGGAGCGCTCAGAGCCGCCCTCACCGTCCCGGAGTTGCTCCCCGCCCTCCCCGGGATTCGCTCGGAAACCCTCTCCGTCGACGCCGAGGACCCGTTCGACGTCGCGGTCATCGGCGACCGGATCACGCTGCTCGGGTTGGAGGCGCGGCGGGTCTGTACGATCGCCACCGACGACCCGGAGAAACTCCGGCGCGAGATCGAGCGCCGCCGGCGACTGCCGGAGTCGATCAACACGCCGGCGATGCTCGAATACGACCTCGAGTACCCGTACGTCGTCAAGCGGTATCTGGACGGACGGGAACTCGACGATCCCGTCGAGGAGTGGAAGTTGCTGCTCGACGCACTCGTCCAACTCACCGCCCTCTACGAAACCGACCGCCACTCCGTTTCGACCCAGGACGTTCTCACGGGGCTCGAAACGGCGCTTTCGGCCGCGGGCCAACTCGACGGACTCGTCCGTTCGGGACTGGAACTCCTCGGGGATCTCGACCTGCCGCCGGTCCTCTACCGGGGGCCGGTTCACGGCGACCTCCACGCCGGCAACCTCTTCGTGAACGACGCCGTCTACGTCCTCGACTGGGAGGACGTCCGGACCGACTACGTTATCGACGATTTCTTCAGGCCGTTCGTCATCCATCAGTACGACGCCCCGGTTCACCGGCTGTTCGTGCAGATGATGGCCGGTCGGGGGACGGGCGGCGACATCGCCGCCGACTACGCCCGGGAGGTCGGCCCGCTCGCGTACGGCGACTCGGAGACCTACTCGGGACTCCCGCTGTTTTACCTCCTGTCGTTGCTCGCCGACGGGGGCGATCACGGGTCGCTCCGCCCGCCGTGTCGCGAGATCCTCTCGGGGGTTCTCTCGTTGTACGACGGGTGAGGCCGGGGCCGACCTGCCTGGTCGGCAAAGCGCTCGGGGCGGATCGCGACGGACGTACTGTTCGATAACTGAGAATATATAACGTCGGACCTCGTACGATCTCCCGAATGGATCTCTCCCGGTCAGCGCTAAAGGTCTTTCTCGCGAAGGGGGGCAATGCGGTCGTCTTTTTCGCCGGGATCACGGTCTTCGCCCGCGAGCTGGGCGCCAGCCAGATCGGGGTGTTCTTCCTCTTCCAGACGGTGCTCGGACTGACGACCATCGTCGCGGACGTCGGGGTGCGGGGTGCCCTCGAGAAACGCTTGAGCGAGGGGCAACGTCCCGATACGATGCTCGCGACCGCGATGGCGCTCAAACTGCTCACCGTCTCCGGGGCGATCGGGGTACTCCTCCTGGCTCGGCCGTACCTCAACGGCTATCTCGGCGGCGAGTACACGGCGTTGCTCGTCGTCGCCCTCGTCGTCCAGGAGTTCGCCGACCTGTTCATCCAGGCGGTGCGGGGCGAACTGCGCGTGGGCGAGACCGCCATCATCGAGTTCGCCCGCGAGGCGGTGTGGGTCACGAGCGGACTGGCGTTCGTCGCGGCCGGCTACGGCGTGATCGGGTTGATGTACGGGCTCGTGTTGGGGTCGGCGACGGCCGCCTGCTGGGCCTTCGCAAAACTGGAGACGACGGTCGGACGCCCGGCCGAACTCTCGGCGTGGTCGCTGTACGATTACGCGAAGTACTACTTCCTCTCGTCGGTCAGCGGCAAGGTCTACCAGTGGATGGACGTCGCGATCATCGGGCTGTTTCTGACCTACGCGGACGTCGGGGCCTACGAGGTCGCCTGGGAGGTGACGCTGCTGGTGTTGCTGGTGAGTAAGACGCTCTCGATCACGCTGTTCCCTCAGATGAGCCAGTGGAGTTCCGAGGCCGCCATCGACCGGATCGAGGCCGTCGTCCCGAACGCGATCGGGATCGCGCTGTTCCTCTCGATTCCCGCGTTCGTCGGGATCGTCGTGTTGAACTACGAGGTCCTCGCGGTGATCTTCGGCTCGGAGTATACGATCGCTGCCGGCGTCCTCGTGGTGTTGATGCTCGAAAAGGTCTTCCAGTCGGTAAACGACGTCCTCGGAAGCACCCTCCGGGGTATCGACCGGGTGGATCTGGTCGCGCGGGCCGTGGTGGTGACGATCGCGATCAACCTCGTGCTCAACGTCGCGCTCGTCCTCTCGATCGGGCTACTGGGTGCGGCGATCGCGACGACGAGCGCCGCGATCGTCCAGACGCTCCTCAACGCCCGGTATCTCTCGCAGAACATCACCCTGCAGATCCCCTACCGACTGATCGCGTGGTGTCTCGTCAGCGCGGCGGCGATGGGACTGGTCGTCGTCGGGGTGCGCGCGGCGCTCCCGTTCGGTGGAATCGCGTTGCTCGCGAGCTGTATCGGTGCGGGCGTCGCCAGCTACTTCCTGTTTTCCTTTGTCGTCCCCTCGCTCCGCAGAGAGGTTGTCAGACCGGGGATACGAATGCTCGTCTCGATGGTCCGACCGGCCTGACGTCCCCGAAGGATGTTAGGTCCGTTATAGTTATACGTATCTGACCGATCTCTACGAGCATGACACCGGGGGAGGGATCGGTACGACGCTCGCGATCCGGAGCGAAGACCGGGACGCCCGCCAACGGAGAGCAGTCGTTTCGGGAGATCCGGTTGCAGGGTCGCTCGATCGCCGTTCTGATCGGCTGTCTCCTCGTCGCGTTCTGGACCACGGTCGGGGTCCCCGTGGCCGGCGTCGGGGTGTCCCTGCTACGGGCGGTCTTCGGGATCCTGTTTCTGACGGTCGTCCCGGGGACGATGCTGTTCGTGCTGATCGACAACCGCATCGACCGGTTCGGGGAACTCCTCGTGTACGCGGTCGGGTCGAGCCTGGTGTTTCTCGCCGCCACGAGCGTCCTCACGAGCGTCCTCTATTCGCTGGTCGGTATCGATGCGCCCCTTTCGGTTCTCCCGTTCGCCCTCACGGTCAGTGCGGTGACGATGGGAGCGATGGGCGTCGCCTACTGGCGCGATCGACGCCTCGTGGTTCGTGTCCCGTCGTTCTCGTCCCGGGACGCCGCGATCGGCGCGGTGCTCGTCTGTTTGCCGTTGTTCTCAGCGCTGGCGGCCGGGCGCATGAACGCCATCGGGAGCAACCGCCTGATGTACGCGTTTCTCTTGGCGGTAGCGGTCGTGGTGCTCGTCTCGATTAAGGTGGTCCCGTCCCGGCTCTACCCGCTTGCGGTGTTCACCGTCGCCGTGGGGATCGTCCTCCATCGCAACCTGATCACCGGTGCGGTCGTCGGTTCGGACATTCAGGTCAACTACTTCTTCGTCGAGTTGCTGCTCGAGGCGGGTGCGTGGGAGCCGGCGATGGGGGACGTTTACTCCTCGATTCCGGTCGTCGGGGCGGTTCCGGCCGTCTATTCGGTGGTGACGGGTATCGACCCCGCGATGGTGTTCAAGCTCCTCTACTCGCTGTTGTTCGCGCTGGTCCCGGTGGTACTCTACTACACGTTCGAGGACGTCTTCGGAAAGGACGCCGCGTTCGTCGGGGCGTACTTCTTCGTGTTCTACTTCCGGTCGTTCAACGGGACGCCGGGGAAGACGCGCATCGCCCAGCTGTTCATGATCCTGGTGATTCTCACGATGGTCACCGACAGGGAACGACTCCCCGGCAAGGAGTGGATCGGGGCGCTGTTCGGGGCCGGGATGATCCTCTCGCATTACACCACGACCTACATCTTCGTCATTTCGTTGGGGGTCGCGTACGGCCTCGGATGGATCTATAGGGCGTACTCGGGCGAGGACGCCGGCCTGCGAATCGCCGGCGTCTACGCGGTCGCGTTCGGCGGCGCGGCGGTGGGCTGGTACGCCATCACGACGCCGGGAATGCTCCAGAACGTGGCCGGCGTGCTCGCGGATATCCCGACGCAGATCTACGCGGTTCTCTCGGGCGAGAGCATCCACCGTTCGGGGGCGAGCGCCGTCCAGGAGGAGTCCGGAATCGCCTACACGAGTACCCTGTTGCTCCACATGGCCCTGATGGGGTTGGCGGGGATCGGCGTCCTGTCGCAGATACTCGTCCGGCTGTTCTCGCCCGAGGAGTCGCGCCCGACCGAGCCGATCAGACTGGCAATACTCGCGGTTCCGATGCTGATGTTCCTGGGTGCCTCGTACTTCGTCAGCGGCAATCTCGGCGCCGACCGGATGTACCAGATCGTTCTCACGCTGCTGGCAGGATTCATGCCGGTCGGTTACCTCGCCCTCGTGGGTCTCCTCAGCGGAATCCGGGACATCGATACGGGGATCTGGCGGCCGGTTCTTGTGGCGCTGGCCGTGCTTCTGTTGCTCAACACCGGGGTCGCCTACAACGCGATCGGGGAACCGGTCACCTCGGACATCGGTCTGGATGCCGACACCCACTCGCTTGCGTACACCGATGCGGAGATCGACGGGGGTGAGTGGATCGACGACACCAGCACGGGGAGCCCGGTGATCTACACGGACAGCTACACCGGTGAAATGTTCAGGGCGATCGTCCCGGAGACCTACTCGGACGCGAGCGTGAGACAGATCAAGGTCGACTGGCTGCCCGGTATCGAGTTCTCCGAGGGGTACGTCTACGTCCGCGATCGGGCCGTCGTGGACGGGACCGCGTACGACGGCGAAACGCCCCAGTACTACCTCACGGAAGCCGAACGCGACGCCATCGAGCGGTCCACGAACAAGGTCTACACCAGCGGCGAAGCCGACGTGTTCCGCTACGAAGGGACCGAAAGCCAGCAGTTCGGCAGGAACGAATCGTAGTTACGCGATCCGATACATTCCCTCGCTCGCCTTCATCCAGAGGCTGTTGTCGTCGATGTTCTCGACCGCCTGATACGAGAAGTACCGTTGTGCACTCGGAGTTCCTCCGGCACCGGCCGCCTCCACGACCCCCGTTAGCCCCTCGGTTTCGAAGTGGCGGGCGGTGTTCGGGCTGACGACGCATCGGTCGAAGGTATCGACGTTCGACGCGCTGATGGCCGTGCTGGCGATCTCGTCGGAGGAGTAGCCCTCGATCTGGTTGTACGCGATGAAGCTGTCAATCAGTTCCGAGCCGACATCGAGGGCGATCCCGTCCGCCCCGGGGGGGACCTGAACGAGGTTCTGGGAGACGATCGAGCGCTCGCTGGCCGTGATCTCGATACCGGCTCGCTCGGAGCTGCCCTCTATCCGGTTGTTCACGAGACGGACCGCGGGGGCGTCGACCCGAATCCCGACGGAGGATCCCGACGCCGGAAAGGTGTAGGTGTGGTTCAGCGAGACAATCGCGCTCTCTAGGAGGATCGCGATCTCGGTGTCGAACCCCGCGACGATGTTGTTGATCACCTTCGCGTCGTTCATGTTCTCGACCCGGATACCGACGCTCTCGCCGTCCGCACCGGTCGTCGAGATCACGCGATTGAAGTTGATCCGCGGTTCAGTGGTGCGCTCGTCGGGCGCACAGTCGATCCCGTAGCGCGTCGCGAACAGGTCCGTATGCGAGATCCGCCCCGAAAAGCCGTTCATCGAGATCGCATCGCCCCCCTCGCCCGTGTTCACGACCGCGAGACCGAGCACCTGGATGTCGTTTTCGCTCATCTCCACCAACGGCCCCTCGTCGTCGGCGCGCAGCCCGTCGCCCCCGATGCGATCGAGGGACTGGCGATAGACCCCGTTGCCACACAGGATGGTGTTTTGCGGGATCGTGATCGGGGTCTCTCCAGAGAGGTCGATCTCGCCCGAGATCCGGACGAGCGATTCGTCCTCGAGCGCTTGCTGGAGGTCCGCGGCCGTCGCACCGCCGTCTTCGTCGTCGGTCCCCTCGCCGACGATGGTCCCACCCCCCGATCCGTCCCCACCGACCAGCGTCGAGACGCCGTAGCCAGCGACGCCGCCGGCCGCTATCGCCATCGCCTCCCGCCTGGAGACGCCCTCCTCGATCACGTCGGGGACCCGCCCCGAAGCGTACTCGTTTGTCATCTCGGCCAGTCGCCGCTCGATCCGCCGGTCGACGAGTCGCTCTAACTGCTCGGCCGTCACCACCTCCTCTCTCCCCATAGGATGATTTCGTCCTCCTCTGACAAATATTGATTGATTGATAGCAACTCGTTTTAGACGAGTGACTATACGCGCGATCAAACCGACATCGGTCCCGAGAACGACGGCTATCGGCCGATGGGGCGTCTCTCTGCGTATGACGGTAGTGATGGATTAAGAGACCCGATCGCCGTAGCAACTGTCATACTTATATCAGTTGCGACGGTAGGTACGGACGATGCAAGATACCGTCGAGGGGCGCGCAGGTCGCTCCTCGCTCCGGCGAGCGCCCGCCGATCTGATCGCCGTCGGTTCGTGCGTGCTGATCGTCTCCCTGATGGCGCTCCCGGCGTTCGAGAACACGCCCGTTCGAACCGTGGCCCGCGCGCTGTTCGTCGGCTTCGTGCCGGGCTACGCCCTCCTCACGGCCCTGTTCCCGCGTTCTCCGACCGGCCCGAAGACAGAAGGGAGCCGGTTTCGGATCGGCCACCTCGAACGGGCGGCGCTATCGATCGCCGCGAGTTGCGGACTCCTGGTGCTGATCGCGAGAGGAGCCCCCGCCGGAATCGGGGGGAGTTCGACGACGCTCGGGATCCTCGTCGTTCTGAGCGTCGCCTTCGGCGGCATCGGGGCGATCCGACGACTCTCGCTTACGCCGGCCGAGCGGTTCGGTCGCCCGGCCGTGGCGTGGATCGACGCGGTTGGCTCTCTCGGACCGTCGCGTTCCGACGGAAGTCCGGTTGCGGCGGTGGCGGTAGGGGTGGCGGTCTTAGTCGTCCTCAGCACGCTTGGCGTCGCGTACGCGATGGGGCCCGTCCAGGGCGACGGCTACACCGAGCTGTACCTCCTTCAGGAAGGGGCCAACGGGACCGTCTCCGAGGAGTATCCCGACGAGCTAACCGTCGGGCAAGAAGAACCGCTGGTGGTCGGCATCGGT
Source organism: Halalkalicoccus jeotgali B3 (assembly GCF_000196895.1). NCBI lineage: Archaea > Methanobacteriati > Methanobacteriota > Halobacteria > Halobacteriales > Halalkalicoccaceae > Halalkalicoccus > Halalkalicoccus jeotgali. Next base: position 689,279 of record NC_014297.1, on the reverse strand, counting down.
AACGAGGAGGGGGTAACGACCACCTACACCGTCGTCATCCAGCTACAGGAAGTCGGGACGGAGGGCGAACAGAGCGTCCAGTCAGCGAGCGAACTCGACCGGTTCGAGGTCACGCTCGAAAGCGGTGAGACCGTCGAGAACGAACACGTCGTCACGCCCGACCGGGCCGGCGAGAACCTGCGCTTGACCTATCTGCTCTACACCGGGACGCCCCCGGAAACGATCGACGGGAGCGAGGCGTACCGGAGCGCGTACGTGTGGGTCAACGTGACCGAATCCGGCGGGTAGTCCGGGCACGGGTCACAATAGTAAAGGTCACCCACATGGACTGTGTAGGTATGTCGAGGACGGAGTCGGATCCGACGGTCTCGGTCGTCGTCCCCTACAGTTCGGCCCATACGCCTGAACGGATGCTGGAGGAGGCGAAACGGTCGATCGATCGACAGTCCGTTCGGACCGAAACCATCGTCGTCGAGGACCCCGACGGGAGCGGGCCGGCAGCAACGCGGAATCGCGGTATCGAGCGTGCCTCGACGCGATACGTCGCCTTTCTCGACGCCGACGACCTCTGGAAACCCGACAAACTTGAGCGCCAACTCGTCCGGATGGACCGAACCGGTGCCGGGCTCTGTCTCGACGGCGATCCTTCGATGTCGCGCGACGACTTCTTCTACGAACTGTTCGTCGGCGACCTCAACGAGGTGATGTCCTCGATCGTCCTCGACACCGCACAGGTCGACGTGCGTTTCGAGGAGGAACTCGGCCGGTGGGAAGACCACCTGTTCGCGCTCGAAGCTGCGAGCGAGGGCGTCTGTTTCTGTCGCGAAACGTTCACCGCCCGATACCACGAAACCAGCATGTCGTCCGGCCGGATCGACGCGACCCACTACCTGACCGAGGGCAAGAAGTACGTCTCACTCGCCAGCGAGCGCGTTCCGGAGGTCAGACCCTTCACGTACGTCTTCTATCGACAGATGTACTTCGCGATGGGGTACTACCGCCACGACGACGGGGAGTATCGGGACGCGATGGCCTACTTCTGTCGCTCGCTACAGATCGGCGTCTCCCCGCTCCCGGTCGTCGGCCTGCTCGGGAGCGCCGTCTTTTACCTCCTGTTCGACGTCGTTCTCGGGTCGGATCGGTGAGTCGACCCGTCCGAGTCCCCGAACCCGGTAGGATCCCGACTACTCGGATCTCAATTAATTCGACGTCGTGTCGAATCCGTTAGTACAATATAACTGTCGCCACGGCGTAGTGTGAGACGATGGAAATAGCGTACGTGCTTTCTCAAAACAGCGGCGGACTCCCTCACTATGCTGCGCAACTCGCGAACGCCGTCGCCAAGCACGCCGACGTGACAGTGTTCAAACCCGAAGAAACGACCGCCGACGACGTCTTCTCCGAGGACGTGCGGGTTCTGAACACGTTCGAGTCGATGAACATCTCGTTGCCGGAGCTGCGGAAGTTCAACTTCGACGTTCGGCGCAACCTGAAGGCGCTGGCCTCCTATAAGAACCTCCGATTGATCGAGGCGGTCGATCCCGACATCGTCCACGATCCAACGGGGCTGTTCCCGCAGGTGAAGTTCTTCGCGAAGCGCTACCGCCTCGACGAGCGCTACCCGTTCGTCGTGACACACCACGAAGTCCCGGTCGAACGGGTTCCGCTCTCGCGACCGCCCGACGCCCTCGAAGGGATCGTTGAGGCGCTGATCCCCGACCTCGACGTCCGTCGTTCGATCGTCCACACCGAAAACCAGCGAACCGTTCTGCGAGAGCGCGTCTCGGATCCGGAGTCGGTGTCGGTCATCCCCCACGGGGTCAACGACATGTTCGGCGAGTACGACTACGAGAAACGCCCCGAAGAGCCCCACACGGTGTTGTTTTTCGGGCACATCATCCCCGCAAAGGGGATCGACACGCTCGTGAAGGCCATGGCGCTCGTACGCGAGCGGGTTCCCGACGCGACGCTCCTGGTCGCCGGGAACGGACGGTTCGGACGGCGCTCACGCGAAATCATCGACCGCCATCCCGATACCTTCGAGATCCACGACCACTTCATCCCCAACGACGAGGTCGGAACGTTCTTCTCGCGGGCCGCCCTCGTCGCCGTCCCCTACAGGCGCCAGAGCGGTGGTACCAAGGGACACAGCGGAACGCTCGCGACGGCCTTTGCCTTCGGCAAGCCCGTGGTCGCCTCGACGGCGGGCGAGTTCTCGAAACTCGTCGGGGAGGCGGGCTGTGGCGAGGTCGTCCCCCCGGAGGACCCGAACGCGCTCGCCGACGCGATCGTGGACCTGCTCGAGGACCCCGAGAAACGCACCCGGATGGGCGAGAACAGTGCCCTACAGGGCGATCGCCTCTCGTGGGACTCGATCGCCGAGCGGTATCTCGACCTCTACGAGTCGATCCTCGAAGAACCCCGATCAGAGGCTGATATCGCGCCGAATCGGCGGGCCGACTAGCTCGGTTACCTTCAGCGGCAGGCGCTCCCAGACGTCTTTGAGGCGGTCGTACTTCTCGTCGTCGGGATCCGGCAGGTCGATCGATCCGTTAGGAGAGTAGTGGTAGTCCGCAAACCGGACCTTCTGGCCGCCCCAGCTCTTTTTGAAGCTGTAGACGCCGGTCCCCTCCCGCGTTCGGCCGAGCGTGTACGTCCCGTACCCGGCCTCGCAGGCGCGCTCGATGGCGTTCCACAGCAGGAAGCTTCCGCCCTGGAGGTCGCGGTACTCGTAGTCGCTGACCCCGCCCCAGTCGAAACAGCGATCCCCGTAGGGAAACCGGATCTGGCCGTTGATCAGGTGGTCGTCCTTGAGTGCGAGTTCGACCACCATCCCCTCTCCGAGTTCCTCCCAGAGGTAGGTGAAAAACGAGAACGAATAGGGCGGGCTGCCGAAGGCTCGCATGTTCTTCAGATACAGGTCGTAGTACCGCCGGAGGTCCGCCTTCGAGGTCGCCCGCCGGTACTCGACGCCGTTCTTTTCGGCCTTGCGAACGTGGTTGCGGGTCGATCCGTCGAGTGCATCCCAGGCGTCCTCGGGGTCGCCGGTCAGGGGGATGTCGAAGGTGACGAACCGCTCGGCACGTTCGAACCCGGGTGGGTCGCCCAGATCGCGTCCCCGGAGGCTGACGAGGTCGACGTCGAGTTCGTCGGCGAGGTCCCGGACCGGTTCGAGCAGGAGGTGAACGGCCTCTTCGGGGGCATCGGGGGCGCTCACGACGGAGCCGTAGGCGCTGTAGGGCATCGAGACGAGCTGATCGCCGAACAGGCGACTGCGCATGTAGACGAGGGGGAGACACGCGAGCAACTCCCCGTCCTCCTCGACGCCCCAGAAGTACGTCCGGTGGCCACACTCCTCACAGAGTTTCCCCCACGTCCAACTGTCGAAAACAGGACCGTTGTTTTCCCGCACGAACTCCTCCCATCGATCCGCGTCTGTCAATTTTGTTATCTTCATCGTAATCGGTGTCGAATGTCGTCGTACAGATAGACGTTCGTCGTCGATAGACTCACGTCAGCGTCCCGAGTCCGTCCGCTAGGGGGACCGTCGGCTCGTAGCCCAGCCGCTCGCGGGCTTTCGTGATCTCCGCACAGCTGTGGTTGATGTCCCCGGCCCGGCCCTCGGTGTGAACGATCTCCGAGTCCGACCCGACGACTTCCCTGACGGCGCGAGCGAGTTCCGCGATCGTGACGGTATCGCCGGTACCTACGTTGTAGGCCTCGCCGACGTGGTCGGTTTCCATCGCGAGCAGGTTCACCCGAACGACGTCCTCGACGTGGACGAAATCGCGCGTCTGAGTGCCGTCGCCATGGACCGTGATCGGGTCGTTCGCCCGGGCTTGGTCGAGAAACGTACTGATGACGCCGCTGTAATCGCCGGCCGTCTGTCGGGGTCCGTAGACGTTGAAATATCGCAGGGCGACCGTCGGCAGGTCGTAGAGCTCGTTGTAGACACGGGCGTACTGGTCGATGCTGGTCTTTTCGATCCCGTAGGGCGACGTGGGCGCCAGCGGTTCGGATTCGGGGATCGGCACCGACGCGGGCTCGCCGTAGACCGCGGCGCTCGACGCGAGGACACACCGTGCGTCGCGTTTCCGGGCGGTCTCCAGCAGCGAGAGCGTCGCATCGACGTTGACGGCGTGGCTGTATTCTGGTTCGGCGACCGAGCGCTCGACGCTGACGCTCGCGGCCTCGTGGAAGATCACGTCGACGTCACCGGCGGCCTCCGCTATCGTTTGCTCGTCCCGGACGTCCCCTTCGACGACGGTCGCGGAGTCGTGAACGTTCGACCGGCGACCACTGGAGAAGTCGTCGAGGACGGTAACCTCGTGGTCGGCTACGAGCGCGTCAACGAGGTGGCTTCCGATGAACCCGGCTCCACCAGTGATCAGTATGTTCACGGTCGAGCACTCTCGTCAGCGGACAAAAGCATTCCGATAATTGATATGTACGGGCAAACGGGTGGTGAAAACTGTCGAGCGGGGTCCGCCTCGGAACCGATACTGCGGATCACGATCGATCGATGGTTCGCGTCGGGAGGGTCGAACAGACGACCGACGGTATCGAGATTCCAACCCCAGTCACAACGAGGGATGACGACTCATACAATGGATCTCGCAGTCGTCAGCAGCGGGTACGTCGGAACAACGGTCGCCGCGCTAGGGGTGCAGATCGAGGGCGAAGACTGGCGTCTGTTGCTCTACGCCCGCTGCTCGTGTCCGGATACAAACAGTTCCGCGACCCATTGACCGCAAGTATCTACCCGATGTCCTGCGTAAGCAGGGCCTCTCGTGGACGAACACGACGCGGATCGAACAGGGCACCGAACGTGCCGACAGCGGTCGTCAACTGACGGGGCTGAACTACGCGGCGGTCAGTCGTCAAAAACGTTCGTGACGAACGCGCCCTCGTTTTCGCGGACGAGACGTTCGGTCCCGTCGTGGTCGGTGAGATCGCCCGCAGCGAGCTCGTTGTGGCGCTCTTCGATCACGTCGGGGGTGACCTTTTCGGTCACCTCGAACGTTTCCACCGGCCGAACGATCCCCCACAGCGCCCCGATCGAGTGGGTCACGAACGCGATCGGCGTCGCGACGATAAAGAGAGGCCACAAAAGCGGATGCTTGCGATAGCCGAGCAGGCCAACGGCCATGTAGACGAACAACATTCCGAACAGCATGAGCGAGATCGGCCGGTACCACTCCATGGTCGGGGCCGTCGTCGGAAACAGCGCCGCCGCAAGGACGAGGATCGGGACCAGCGGCGAGAACGCCCACGCGACGATACGGGTGAGATACAGCGGACGATAGTGGAGCGGCAACAGCCCCCCGTCGGCGAGCGTCCCGGAGATCCAGCGCCGACGCTGACGGATCATCGCCCGAATCGACGGCGGCGCCTGGTTCCTGAATCGCGAGTCGAGCATGGCAAAGGAGATCGACCCGGCGTCGGCCGCACGTCAGATGAAGTTCGTGTCCTCCGTGATCGTCGAGACGTCCCAGGTCACCCGTTCTTCGAGGGACGTACGGACCGCGACGCCGCCACCCCAGGCGTACAGCGGGTATCGTAGACGATGGAACCCGAACTGCTCATACTGGTAGCCGACGCGGAACACCTCACACAGATACGCCACCCGCGAGCCGGTGTAGATCGGTTTCTCGGTGAACTGAATCACGTCCGCATCCGGAAGCCCCGAGAAGCCGGCCATGACGGTGTCCTCGTCCAGATATAGCACGTACTCCTTGCTGCAGGGCACCGTCTGACGCGCCCACTCGACGGCCCGTCCTTTGTTGGTGGCCTCACACTCGAAGTCGTCGGGAACGACGTGGACGGCGGCCCCGTCGATCGAGATCGGCGCTTCGGCGATCACGTGGACGTCGTCGATCGCTTCGGGAACGGCGTTGACGGTCGCCTGGACCACGGATTCGGCGTCAACGGTGAGAATCCGGACCTGAATCTCGTCGAACCCCCACTCGGCCTCGTCGGGATCGACAGCATACCCGCGCGCGAGGATGACCGTCTCGACGAGCCACCAGACCGCTGAAAGCCCGTACAAGGCCAGCGCGATCCACAGGGAGATGACGAGCAGAGCGACGACCGGAGAGTCGAGGAAGAAATCGATCATTGCCATTTATTGTTGGTTTTATTTTGTATATAAATTTATTCTAACATTCAGGTAGGTGTTCGTCGTTCCTCAGGGGTCAGCAGGCATCCTTTTGCATGGAGATCCCCTCTAGAGGGGACGACAGCCACCGATGTTGACCTCCCGGCGGCGCGCACTTCGGACGATGGGACTGATCACGAGCGGTGGCCTCGTGGGCTGTCAGGGGCTCGGAGGGGAGCATACGATGCTCGTTGGGGTCTTCCCCGGCGGGGGAGAACTCCGAGAGCAGATCCGGACGCTCGACCGCCACGAGGAGTGGCTCACGGGTCGGCCGTCGGTCGTGACGCTGTTTACCGGCACGGACCTCGACGACGAGCGAACGCGAGAGCGGGTCGAGCGGGCGATGACGGCCGTCTGGGAGCGCGGGCACGTCCCGCTTCTCACGTGGGAGCCGTTCGTATCTGACGAGAGCGAGGCGATCGTGCCGCTCGAACGGCGGTTTCAGGAGGGGCACTACGACGACCTGCTTGAGGAGTGGATGAGCCTGCTCGAATCGTGGGTGTTTGCCGGCAACGAGGAGCGGCGGTTTTACTTCCGGCCCGCCCACGAGATGAACGGGGACTGGTACCCGTGGGCAACCGTCCACCCCGATGCGACCCCGGAGGATTACGTGCGGATGTGGCGAACGCTCCACGATCGGCTGGATGAAACCGCCCTGGAACCGACGCACGTCCGGTGGATCTGGTCGCCCAACTCGGAGGATGTCGGCGGCCATGCCGTCGAGGAGTATTACCCCGGCGACGCGTACGTCGACTGGCTCGGCATCGACGGGTACAACTGGGGAGCGAGCCGGGAGTGGTCGGCGTGGCGATCGGTCCGAGAGGTGTTCGACCCGATGATCGATCGGTTGCGGGCGCTCGCCGGCGACGACACGCCGCTTTCGATCCCCGAATTCGGGAGCTCCTCGGCGATCGAGGATGGGTTCGACTCCGAGCAGAAGGACGAGTGGATCGCCGGAGCGTTCGAGTTTTTCGCCGACGCGGGCGTCCGGATGGCCAACTGGTTCGATGTCGACAAGGAAACCGACTGGGCGGTGTTCGACGGCGCGCGCGGAACGACGACCGTGCGAATCGACGGCGAGGACCGACCGGCCTACGCCGCCTATCGGAGCGCGGTCACGGAGGCGGTCGACGCGATCGAGCCCGAGGCTCCACGGGTGCTCACCGACCAGCAGTTCGAGGGTCGGCGATAACGACAGCCACCCGAACGGGACTGGCCGATCGAAGAGGAATAGCGGTATCCAAATACTGATTACAATCAAAGGAAAGAACCAACACAATGAATATCGCAGTCGTCGGCAGCGGGTACGTCGGAACGACGATCGCCGCCTGTTTCGCGGACCTCGGTCACCGGGTGACGGCGATCGACATCGACGAAGGGATCGTCGAGCGACTCAACAGGGGCGAGGCGTCGATCCACGAGCCCGGGCTCGACGACCTCCTCGAGGCCCACGCCGGCGACCGGCTCCGGGCGACGACCGACTACGGGGCGATCCGCGACTGCGAGGCGACCTTTCTCGCGCTCCCGACGCCCTCCCGGGAGGACGGCTCTATCGACGCCTCGATCATCGAGGCCGGCGCGCGCTCGGTCGGCGAGGCGCTCGCGGGCGAGGAGGGCGATCATCTGGTCGTCGTCAAGAGCACGGTCGTCCCGAGCACGACCGAGGGGACGCTGATCCCGGCGATCGAAGCCGGGGCCGGCGAGGCCGTCGGCGAGCGCATCCGGGTGGGGATGAACCCCGAGTTCCTCCGGGAGGGGTCGGCGGTGACGGACTTCCTCGAACCCGACAAAGTGGTGCTCGGCGCCGACGACGACTGGGGTCGCGAGCGACTCTTCGAGGTGTTCGCCCCGCTGATCGAGCGCGCGGAACCGGCGGTCGTCGAGGCCACCGTTCGGGAGGCCGAGATGATCAAGTACGCGAACAACGCCTTCCTCGCGACGAAAATCAGCCTCATCAACGAACTGGGCAACATCTGCAAGGAGTTCGGGATCGACGCCTACCGTGTCGCCGACGCCATCGGCCTCGACGACCGCATCGGCGAGCAGTTCCTCCGCTCCGGGGTGGGATGGGGTGGCTCGTGTTTCCCGAAGGACGTCGACGCGCTGCGGGCCGCGGCCCGCGAGGCCGGCTACGAGCCCGAGTTGCTCGATGCGACCGTGGCGGTCAACGACCGCCAACCGGAGCGGATGCTCGCGCTCCTGGCCGAGCACGCAGACCTCCCGGGCGCGCGGATCGCGGTGCTGGGACTCGCCTTCAAACCCGGTACCGACGACGTCCGTAACTCGCGGGCGATCCCCGCGATCGAGGGACTGACCGAGCGCGGCGCGGAGGTCGTCGCCTACGACCCCGTCGCACACGAGACGATGCGCGAGCACTTCCCGGACATCGAGTACGCCGCCTCCGCCGCGGCGGCGCTCTCGGGGGCCGACGGCGCGCTCGTGATGACCGACTGGGACGAGTTCGCCGCCCTCGACGACGAGTTCGAGGACATGGCCACCCCGGTGGTAATCGACGGGCGACGCGTCGTCGAACACCGGGAGGGACTCGTCTACGAGGGCCTGACTTGGTGAGCGATCCGCCGGTCCGGGGCGACGGGTCGGCTCGGGCGACGTAAATACGAGTAGTGTGTGCAAGTGAAGCGCTCATGATGCTCGCACAACTATCTACATTGAGTGGGACCCGTGGAATTTACGTGTACTGACTGTACGTGGGCCACCAGTGGGACCGACGACGGCCCTGACCCGGTTTCGAAACGGGCGATCGAACACCACATCGCGTGCGGGCACCACGTCACGCGGGTCGACGTGGTGCCGGTCTCGCTGACCGATCCCTCGAAGCTCCGGTTTCGGTAGCTCGAAGCGCCGACGATCCGCACAGGCCCGGAACTGAGCGAGGACGAGTCCTATATCCGTCTCCGAACAGTATGCATTCCCATGGCTACCATCGCCGAGATCCGCGTTCCGACAGAGGGGTTCGCACTCAGTCACACGCTCGACGCACTCGACGAGGTGAACTTCGAGATCGAGCGGATCGTCGCCCACGACCCCGATCACGTCATGCCGTACGTCTGGGCGACGGGAGCCGACCCCGAAACGCTCCGGGAGACCCTCGAGGAGGACCCGAGCGTCTCGGACGTGGAGATAATCGCGGAACCCGACGAGGAGTCACTCTACCGGATGAACTGGATCGACTCGACGGAGGCGCTCGTCCACATCCTGACCGAGGAGGACGGAACGGTTCTGGCCGCGGAGGGTAGACAGGACGGCTGGTTCCTGCGGATCCTCTTTCCCGATCGGGACGCGCTCTCGCGGACCTACGAGTTCTGTGAGGACGAGGACCTCTCGATGGACGTCCAGCGCATCTACAACATCGATCAGGGAAAGCAGGGCCGGTTCGGGCTCACCGACGAGCAAGAGGAGACCATCGCCTCGGCCTACGAACACGGCTACTACGACGTCCCACGGGACGTCTCGCTGTCGGATTTCGCCGAGGAACTCGACATCTCCCATCAGGCGCTCTCCGAGCGCCTCCGGCGCGGGCACAAGACCCTCGTCGAAAACACCGTGATCGTCGGGCGCGACGGCGAGAAGTGAGGTCCGAGGAGGGTGCTATCGGACCGGATGGCGATCTCGGTACTCGACGCCGTGTACCCCGAACCCGGCGTTGAGTACCGAGGAGGTGACCCGCAATGGGGGTGGGTCCGCGCCACGGAGAAACCAAAAGCGAACGCCTTAGTCCCTTTGCTGACTCGATACCGGTAATGGCCGACCCCGATCGTTCCGACGGAGCCGAACAGGTACGAGACGCGGTCGAGCGATCCAGAAGCGGGGCTCCGGCCGCCGGGGCGGTCGTTCGGGACCAGTTCTCGGCGGACGAGGTCTTCCAGCGGATCGTCGCCGCCGCCGACGAGGAGGTTACCTCGGGGACCCGCGAGCTGTTTTTCAGCGCGCTCGCGGCGGGCTTTGCGATCACGATCACCGTCATGCTGTATTCCTCTCTGACGGCCTCGACGAACGGACACCCCATCCTGAGCGCCCTGTTGTACCCGCTCGGGTTCATTTACATCATCATCGGCGGCTATCAACTCTACACCGAAAACACCCTCCCGCCGGTCGCGTTGACCCTCGAACGCCTGACGAGCATTCCGACGCTGTTGCGCCACTGGACGATCGTCCTCGTGGGTAACTTCGCGGGCGGGGCGATCGGGGCGGCGGCACTCGCGTGGGGCGGGGTCTTCTCGCCGGCGGCGGCGGCGGCGGCGATCCACCACGCCGAACACGGGCTTGCGACCCCGCGCTCGGACCTGTTTTTCAAGGCCGTCTTCGCCGGCCTGATCGTCGCGGGCGTCGTCTGGATCGTCTATGCCTCCCGCGATACGATCTCCCGGCTCGTGGTCGTCTATATGGCCTTCCTCGCGATCCCGCTTGGCGACCTGTTTCACGTCGTGACATCCTTCACCGAGATGATCTACATGGTCTTTGTGACCGATCTGAACCCGCTCGTCGGCATGACCGACTTCGTCGGTCCGGTACTTCTTGGCAACACCGTCGGCGGGATCGTCCTCGTGACGGTCGTCAACTACTTCCAGACCAGCGAGCGCCGCCTCGAAGCCGTCCGACTCGAGGGAGCCGATCGCCAGTTGTCGATCCGGGAGTGGGCGCTCGGCGGGCTGGCCGGGCGCTCGTACGTCCCGGTAATCGACACCGCCGAGTCGATCGTCTCGGACGAACCCGACTCCTATCGGGTGCTGGTCCCGATCGCGAACCCGCGCACCGAGTCCCAACTCGTGGATCTGGCGAGCATGCTCGCCAGCCGCAAGGACTCAGCGACGATCCACGTCGTCCACATCGTCCAGACGCCCGACCAGATCTCGCGGGAACACGGCGCCGACCAGCGCCAACGGATCGTCGCCGAATCCGACCGTCTGCTGGAGGGGGTCCGCGAGACGATCGAACAGTACGACGTCGAGTGTGAGACCTCGACGGTCGTCTCGCCGCGCTCGTTCGAGGAGATCTTCGGGATCGCAAAGCGCGATAAGGCAAACCTCGTGGTCATGGAGTGGGGCAAGAACGAACTGTGGGGTGCAGCGCGGGCCGAGCGCCCGATCAGCGAACTGACGCGCCACTTGCCCTGTGATTTCCTCGTGTTCAAGAACCGCGGGCTCGACACCTCGCGGGTCCTGTTGCCGACCGCGGGCGGACCCGATTCCGATCTGAGCGCCGAAGTCGCCCGGACGCTTCGCTCGGCCGTCGGCGCGGAGATCTCGCTGTTGCACGTCGTCGACGGGCCCGAGGAACGCGAGGCCGGCGAGCGCTTTCTCGCCGAGTGGGCCGCGGAACGTGACCTCGACGACGCCGAGGTCCTGATCGACGAGTCGGGCGACATCGAGGACGCGATCGAACGCGAGGCCGCGACGCGGACGCTGGTGTTGATCGGCGCGAGCGAGCGTGGACTGCTCTCGCGGCTCGTACGGGGGTCGTTGCACTTCGAGGTGCTCCACGACGTCGAGCAGTCGGTGTTGCTCGCCGAGCGGCCGTCGGGACGCTCGCTGTTCGAGCGACTGTTCGGCTGGTAGCGCGGGCTCGGACGCCACGAACCGGGATTCTTTTCTCGACCGGTCGCCGTCTCACACGAATGAGCGACGCGGACCCTGACGTCGAGCGGCGCTGGTGGAAGGAGGCGGTCGTCTACCAGATCTACCCCAAGAGTTTCAACGACACCGACGGCGACGGGATCGGCGACATCCCCGGGATCATCGAGCGGGTCGATTATCTCGATGAACTGGGGATCGACGTGGTCTGGCTCACGCCCGTCTACGCCTCGCCGATGGCCGACAACGGCTACGACGTCTCCGATTACCGGGCGATCCACCCCGCGTTCGGGACGATGGCCGACTGGGAGCGGTTGGTAGAGGAACTGCACGCCCGGGACATCCGGCTGATCATGGACCTGGTTGCCAACCACACGTCCGACGAGCACGAGTGGTTCGTCCGCTCGAAGGCCGGCGACCCCGAGTACGAGAAGTACTACTGGTGGCACGAGGGGGTCGACGCCGACAGCGTCGAGTGGGAGAGTGCGGACGGACCGGCGGGCGAGGCCCCGCCAAACGGCTGGCGATCGCTCTTCGGCGGGCCTGCGTGGGCCTACGACGAGGGGCGCGAGGAGTGGTACCTCCACCTCTTCGACCGCAAGCAACCGGATCTGAACTGGCGAAACGAGGCGCTCCGCGAGTCGGTCTACGAGATGATGGAGTGGTGGCTCGAGAAGGGTATCGACGGCTTTCGTCTCGACGCCATCGCCCATATCGGGAAGACGGAGGGACTGCCGACCGACCTCGAGGAGCCGCTGAACGGCACGATGAAGTACGCCGGCAACACGCCACAGGCTCACGAGTACCTCACGGAGATGAACGACAGGGTGTTCGACCGGGACCTGCTGACCGTCGGCGAGGTGGGGACGCCGTCGGTCCCCGAGGCGGACGCCCGCGCGTATCTCGATCCCGGCCGGGACGGGCTCTCGATGCTGACGCACTTCGAGCACGTCAGCATCGACCAGCAGGGGCCGATCTACGAACCCGGCGAGTGGACTCTCCCGGAGCTGAAGGCGGTGCTCGATCGCTGGGACGGGTTCGTCGCGGAGGGTGGCTGGACCGCCCAGTTCCTCTCGAACCACGACCATCCCCGGCAGGTCTCTCGCTTCGGCAGCGAGGCCTACCGCGAGGAGTCGGCCACACTGCTCGGAACGCTGTTGCATACCCTGCGGGGGACCCCCTTCGTCTACCAGGGCGAGGAACTGGGCATGACCAACTACCCGTGGCGCGAACTCTCGGAGTTCGCGGACGTCGCGACCCGCAACCCCGTCGAGCGCGCGATCGAGCGCGGCGAGGTCGAGTCCTTCGAGGCGGTCCGGGAAGCCGTCGCCGGTGCGAGCCGGGACAACGGTCGCACGCCCGTCCAGTGGACCGACGGCGAGCACGCCGGGTTCACCGACGGCGAGCCCTGGATCCCGGTCAACCCCGATAAGGACGAGGTCAACGCCGAGCGCGCCCGGGCCGACCCCGACTCCGTCTGGCATTACTACCGCGAACTGATCGCGCTTCGCTCCGGGGAGATGCGAGAGGCCCTGATCTACGGCGAGTACGACCAGCTCACCCCCGACCACGAGTCGCTATGGGCCTACACCCGGACCCATGACGAGGAGCGCCTGCTCGTCCTCCTCAACTTCGACGACGACCCGACGCCGGTGGCTCTCCCGAGCGGCGTTCTCGATGCCGACACGACGCTCGAACGGCTACTCGCGAACTACGCGCTCGAGGACGAGTCGGCGGTCCCGGCGGTACTAGAGGGGTCGCTTCGTCCTTGGGAGGCCCGCGTCTATCGCGTCCGGACTGACTGACGGGTCGCTGGATCGCCGGATCACGTAGAGATTAGTGGACGCCAGGCGAGACGCGGACGTGTTCGAACGGGCGCGCACCCGGATGCTGGCGGTCGTGAGCTGTTCGCTCTTTCTGTCCGTCCTCGTCTGGTTCAACTACTCGGCGGTCCTGCCCGCGATCGTCGCCGACTGGGGGCTTTCGGGGACGCGTGCGGGGATCGTCTTCGCCGCCTTCCAGGCGGGATATCTCCTCGCGATCGTTCCCGTCGGGATGGTCGTCGACCGCCGTACGCCGCGAGGGGTGATCGGCGTCGGCGCGACGGTCACGGGCGGGGCGAGCCTGCTGTTCGCGCTTCTCGCCTCGGGGTTTCTCGCCGGCACGGGCCTCCGATTTCTTGCCGGGATCGGCATGGCCGGAGTCTACGTCCCCGGGATGCGTTTCGTTGCCGAGTGGTACCCCGAGGCCGAGCGCGGGACCGCGATGGGGGTCTACGTCGGCACGTTCTCGGCCGGTAGCGGGCTCTCCTTTCTGCTTGCGGGCACCATCGCGGCCGCGTTCGACTGGCGGATCGCGGTCGCCGCCACGAGCGTCGGCGCGCTCTGTGTCGGGCCCCTGGTACTGGGGCTGGGTCGGGACGCCCCCGGAGCCGACCGGGCCGAGGGCGGGTTCGATCTGGCCGTGTTGCGAAACCGCGCGTATCTCGCGGCCGTCGGGATCTACTCGTGGCACAACTGGGAGCTGTTCGGGATGCGAAACTGGCTCCCGGCCTTCCTGCTCACCGTCCCGGCGATCGCAATGACGGACTCGCCCGGACTGGTCGCCGGCACACTCGTCGGTGTGGCCGTCGCACTCGGCGGGCCCGGCAACCTCGTCGGCGGGGCGCTCAGCGACCGGTTGGGTCGGATGCGCGTGATCGGGATCGGGTTGACAGCCAGCGGGCTGATCAGCGCCCTCCTCGGACTACTGGGGGGGCTCCCGATCGGCCTGCTGGTGGCGGTCGTACTCGTCTACGGGGTCGTCATCACGATGGACAGCGCGCCGACCTCGACGACGGTGACGGAGGTCGTCGCGCCCGAGCGCATCGGGACGGCGCTGTCGATCCAGTCGTTTATCGGCTTTAGCACCACGGTCGTCTCCCCGGTCGTCTTCGGGTGGGCGCTCGACGCCGGGGGCTACGCGGTCGCCTTTCCGACGCTCGCGGCCGGCGCGTTCGCCGGCCTCGTCTGTGTCGGTGCGTTTCGGGCGACGACTCGACGCTCGGTGCCGCGCCGAACGCGGTAGGGGAGTCGACCGTCCCCCGACGACCGACGGGGCGATCCGCATCGGCCGCGAGCCCGAGAACACCATCTTGAACGCGGTCGAGAGCCGCGACAGCGAGGCCGTCCTCATGGGATGGGGCGGCCAGCCGTCGCGCCGGCGCGATGTCGTCGTCGGGTCGACCGTCGATGACGTGCTGACCGAGGCTCCGTGTGACGTCTTCGTCGAGCGGGTCGGCAAGGACTCGAACGGCGAGGTCGAATCGATCCTGCTGCCGACTGCGGGGGGGCCCACACGCGGAACTCGCCGCCGAGACGGCCCGCGCGATCGCGCGCACCACCGAAGCCGACATCGAGTTCGTCTACGTGGCCGATCCCGACGACCCCGAAGACAGAGAAACGGGCGAGGCGTTGCTCGCGGAGGCGCTCGACCACACGGAGTCCGGCGGAACGAACACGACGCTGCTGGAGGGCGACGACGTCACGGAGACGATCGTGGCCGAGAGCGAGGACCACGACCTGACGATACTCGGGGCAAGCCGGTCGAACCTGTTCGAACGCCTCGTGCTCGGAGAGACGCCTCGACGGATCGGTGAACGGGCCGAAAACACCGTCATCATGTCGAAGCGAGAGCTCGAGCTCGGCTCGTGGCTGAAACGACATCTCAACTGAATACGGTAGAGGCGGGCGATATCGGAGTAGCGGAAACTCCGATCACACTGCGGTGGTCGGCTCCCCGATCGCGTGCAGACCTTCTTCCGAGCGCACGTAGACCGTTCCGTCGGCGACGACCGGGGCCGAAGTCACCGCCAGATCGAGCGTCGCTAGGACCGCTCCCGTCGCCGCGTCGATCGCGTAGAGCCCGTCGGTCTCGATGCCGAACCTGCTCGCATCGCTCCCGACGTAGAGCACGCCGTCCGCGACCGTCGGCGCCGTCGAGACGTGGACGCCCCCGTCGTCCCCGTAGATCGTCCAGCCGCCGGTTCCATTGGAATCACGGACGGCGAGGCCGGAGACGGAGGTGAAATCGACCGCCGTCGTGTAGATCCGGCCGCCACCCGCGGCGATCGGGTGGAGGTCGAACCCGGCGTAGGTACTGGAGATAGTCCGCTCGTCGCCGCCGGTCGCTCTATCGAGCGAGACCAGCCCGAAGATCGGGGCCCGGAGGACGTCCTCCTCGCCGCCGGCGGTCGTCCGCAGGTAGATACGTCCGTCGGCGACAACCGGCGGACCGACGAGGTTCGCCTCCGAAGCGCTGGGCGGAACGAGGTCGTGGCTCCACCGGACACGCCCCGTCCGAGCGCCGAGGGCGAAGACGGTGCGATCCAGGCCGCGATCGCCCGCGACCCGTCCGACGTACACACATCGCCCCTTCGCGGCGGGCGGTGTGAGTCGTCCCCCGAGCGTTCGTTGCCAGTCGACGGTACCGGAGGCCGCATCGATGCCGTAGACCGTCTCTTCGCCCGTGGTGTAGAGGTGTCGTCCGACCAGGGCGAGGCCGCCCTCCTCGGAGGAGGTGTTGGTCTCGATCGGGAGGATCCACTCTAGGCTGCCGTCCGCACGCGAGTAAGCACGGATCGAGTCCCCGCCCGCGTAGATCCGCCGTTCGTCGATCGCGAGGGTCTCCGGTCGTTCCTCGAGGTCGATCGACCACTGGACGCCGCCATCGATCGCGTCTAGCGCGTGGAGGACGTCGTGATAGCCGTCCGATCCGGACGACTCGCCGACCACGTAGACGATGCCGTCGCTAACAACGGGATCGACCGTCGGACGGTCGTCGAAGCGCCACTGTTCTTCCAGACCGGTTCGTGGCCCACGAGCGGTCGGATGATAGCCGGTATGGGCCCCGCTGTAGCGCTGTTGGGGCCACATCTCGCTTCCGGACGCCCTGCGATAGAATCCTGGTACGCTTTCGGTCCCAGATCGCGCCGTCGCCCGCGTCGAGGCGAAGAAGCTGGCGCCAGCGAGGGTAGCGGTGGCCCATAGGAAATCACGTCGTGACGGATTCAGTTCACTGATACGCTGGATAGATGTACTGCCCATTGTGCGTGCTATAACGGTTGGCATATAGATAACTATTATTAATTATAGACCAATAAATAGAACCTGCTAGTCGATCTATCGGCCGTTTTCGTAATAACAATCCATCTGCACGTAGTGGATTACGTAATAAAGGGACCGAACGGCTAGGGAACTGTCGATCCAACCGGACGAGATACTCGAAGATATAGGTGCCGAGAAACGACTGCAGATGCTGTTGGCGGCACGAGAAGCCGAGAAGGGGACATGGATCGATCGCCTTGTTGAGACGTGTCCACGAGAGAGGTATAGATCGACTGATCGTGCCGTAACCGACCGGTTTCGACTGGCACAGCTGCTCGCTCAACAAGTCGTATTCGAACTCGAGACGACACGCCTCCAGTACGAGCGATTGCGCCTACAGCAACGATTCGTCTCGGAAACCGATGCTGGCAACGATGAAGAGCTATCGGACGAACTCGCTCAATCAGCGGACTGTATCGAGGAGAAACGAGCGGTGTTCATCAGGCTGTATACGGCCTACTACGACTATCACGAGTTCTCGAAGACAGTCTTGGATGTCGAGTTAGAGTCGTGGTTGGCGCTTCACCCACAGGGATCATCGGTCCTCGAAACCGTCTCCGAGATAGTAACCGATCGACAAGAACTCAAGCAGGCGGAAGACTGGTTCGAGAGCCTCTATCCGGATCCGCGGATCACCCTCGATGAATCAGCGTCGGGTCGGTGTCTGGTGCTCACCACACCTTGGGAAGCTGCGACCGCGACGATCCCCTGACGTTAGCGGGCGATCCGAGATATGACAGCTGGTCGGTTGCCCACAATCGCTCTGGCTCAGCCGATCCGGCCAGCGAAACACCAAGAGGGGAGAACGCTGTCGCCGATTCATCCGAAAGGCCCATCGTTGTCACCAAGGCAGCGAGGGACGCCCGAGGCCGAGATCCTCCGCCTCGATCCCAGTTTCGTCTTTTCTCATCCCATCGGATCCTCGGAGAATGCTGGACGACCGCTATGCGCACTCTGTCACCATCTCAGTCGCCAACGACAGCAACGGCAAGCAGAACGACCAGTCCAGTCACGATCGAGAAACCGACCACGATAAGCGGGTTCGCCACAGCGTACTCGGGCAACGCGCCGAGACGGCCAGCGAGGAAGGCGACCGGGCCGTGCGAGACGTCGAGGCGGTAGACGAGCCCCGCGACGCCCGCCGCGAAACAGGCCGATCCACCGGCCGAATAGGCCGTAAAGCGCCGGAGATCCATCGCGGCCAGCCCCGCCGGGATCGAGATGATCGAGCGCGCCACCGGGAACAGTCGCCCCCAGAACACCGTGCCCTCGCCCCAGCGACGGAACCACCGCCGGCCGCGTTCGAGGTCGGCCTCCGAGATCCGGACCCGGTCGCGGTAGCGCGCAAGCGCGCGGTCGCCGGTCCCAGCGAAGAGGTAGTAGGCGACGACGCTGCCGAGCGTCGCTCCGGCCGTTGCGGCGAGCACGAACAGTCCGAAGGAGGTCGGTCCGGTGACGAGAACCGCCGCCGCGAAGGGGACGGTGACCTCGCTGGGGAGGAGCGGAAACAGCATCGACGTCTCGAGAAACATGAACACGAACAGTGCGAGATAGCCGTACTGGACGACCAGATCCAGCCCGACGCCCGTCAGTCCCTCGGCCATTACCCGCTGTTGGCCCCGATGGACCGTTCCGGTTTCGGTTGGCCGGCCCAACGGGGCTACTGTCGAGTGTGGCCCTCCTCGAAGGGCTGGACGATGACGAACCCCTCGGAGCCGGTGAAATCGAGCTGGTAGGTCTCGTCGGAGGATTGGCCCACCAGATCCGAGAGGCTCCGGTTGACGTTCCCGCCGGGGGCGGTTCCGCTCCAAGCGACCGTGGCGTCGGGATCGGTCCGAACCGGCGGTGTCAACACCAGTGGGTCGCCGTAGGTCGTGATCGCGACGGTCCCGGGCCCGCTCAGAAAGACGTTCGTCAGCCCGCCCGCCGACGAGCCGGCGATGCTATCGATGGTACGGACCTCGTAGTCCACGTCCGACTCGAACGCGAGGACGTCGTTGCCGTTGACCGAGAGCTCCTCATCGGCCGCGAGATCGATCACTTGGACCCGTTTGCCCTGATCGGCGAGATAGACGTGCCCGTTCCCGGTCGCCTCCATGACCGGTGTGCCCTCGCCGAGCGCCGCGCCCTTCAGGAAGCCGGTGATCCCTCCCTCGGCGGAGGCCTTGCCCGAAAACGAGATATCGCCGGTGTAGGCGATCATCGAGCCGGCCCTGGCCATCACGCTTCCGTCGAGCGCGACGTCGAGCAGCTTGCTGTTTTCGAGTTGGAACGTCTCGTCGCCCTCTACGGGCGCGTTCGCCGTGCGGAATTCATCGAGTTTCATGGGTGTTTCGGGCCGTGTCCAGCCCGTTCGTTACATCTCAGTTCGACCGATAAATAGTATTCCTCCTCGCGGTCTCGAGGAGGGGTTCAACAGACGTGACCGCCCCCGTCGACCCAGATCGTTTCGCCGGTGACGTACGAGGCGTCGTCGCTCGCGAGATAGAGGTACGCACCGGGGAGGTCCGCCGGCTTGCCCGCGTATCGCGGCAGATCGGGTGTCTCGCCGGTCGGCTCCATCTTCCGGGCTTCCTCGGCCCAGCCCTCCCGGATCTCGGTGGCGATCGGGCCGGGGGCGACGGCGTTGACCCGGACCCCGTCGCCGGCGAGTTCG
Organism: Halalkalicoccus jeotgali B3; assembly: GCF_000196895.1. Classification (NCBI taxonomy): domain Archaea; kingdom Methanobacteriati; phylum Methanobacteriota; class Halobacteria; order Halobacteriales; family Halalkalicoccaceae; genus Halalkalicoccus; species Halalkalicoccus jeotgali. The sequence continues at coordinate 669,731 of NC_014297.1, read as the reverse complement.
AGCGCGGCGCTGCGCGTGAGCATGCGAATCGCGCCCTTGCTGGCGGCGTAGTGGGAGTGATCCCACGTCGCGCGACCCTGCGTGTCGGAGGTCGTGTTGACGATCACCCCCGGATCGTCGCGTTCGATCATGTCGTTTGCGGCCTTCTGTGTGCCGAAGAACGCCCCGCGGGCGTTGACCGCGTTGACGCGGTCGAACTCCTCGGGGGAAACGTCCCTGAACCGCCGTTTCGTGTACAGCCCCGCGTTGTTGACCATCACGTCGACGCCGGGGGCGAGATCGTCGTCGTCAAGTTCGCGGGCGGCCTCGATGACGACGTCCAATTGCTCGGGATCAGCGACGTCACACTCAACGTAGGCGGCGGTTCCGTCCGCATTGCGGATCACCTCGTGAGTCGGCGTTTCGAGACCCGTATCCTTCGGTTCGGGATCGAGATCCGCGTTGAGCACTGTCGCACCGGCATCGCCGAACGCGATGGCGATCGCACGACCGATGCCGGAACTGCCACCAGTGACGACCACCGTTTCGTCCGTGAAGTCGGGGTTAAGCGAGCCCATAGCGCGACCAAGGGCACGAGCCACCTCAACGTTGGCGTCGGGGCGAACGTGACGGGTCCCGCATACGGCCGGTTTCGATGCCGAACGCTCGACCCGGCGGGCGATCGAATAGGGTACGCAAACGAGGTAATCACGCCCGATGGACCGGATTAATCGAGGCAGCCGAATCGTGCGATCTCAGGGATCGGGATCGGGCCCGCGGCGATACCGCTCGCTGGCCGCGGCGACCCGCGCGTGATACTCCTCGCGATCGATCTCGCCGTCCTCAAGGGCCGCTCGTGCGTCCTCGACGGCTTCGACGAACCGGGCCTCCGCTGGGGGGAGCGTCGGGTCCTCGGAACTCAGTTCGCTCGCGAGTGTCGTGATGTCCATCGGTTCTGGATGGCGGTGTTGGCGGGGGGAACCCATACCGGGGACGCCGTCTCCGCGTGCGTTCGACGGTGGCTTTATTCGAATATAAGTTCGTTCTATATATTGAATAATCGCGATAGAGATATACTAGCAATATTAGGACCGCGGCGAGCGGGGCCACAAGCGCCCTATCGTGGGTTCTGTGGGCCGATACGGCCGATCAAATCGGGCGGGCGGAACGGGCCTTTTTTGGTTCGCTACGGGGAGTAATGGACATGGACGATTCACCCGCGTTCGCGGAGCTCCTTCCACCGGATCGGACGCTCATGGGCCCCGGGCCCAGCGACGTTCATCCCCGAGTGTTGCGCTCGATGGCGACGCCGCTGGTCGGCTATCTCGACGACTACTGCGTCGAGATCATGGACGACATCCAGGAAGGGCTTCGATACCTGTTTCAGACCGACAACGAACACACGCTCGCGGTCAGCGGGACGGGTTCGGCCGCGATGGAGACCGCCTTCGGCAACCTGGTCGAACCCGACGAGACCGTACTGGTGCCCGACAACGGCTACTTCGGCGCGCGAATGGGCGAGATGGCAGAACGCGCCGGCGGCGAGGTCCACACGGTGAGCGCGCCGTGGGGCGAGCCCCTCGACCCCGCGGACGTCGAGGCGGCCTTCGAGGAGCACTCCCCGACCGTCTTCGGGTTCGTCCACGGTGAGACCTCGACGGGCGTGCGCCAGACGCGGGTGTCGGAACTGACCGAGATCGCCCACGAGAACGATGCCTACGTCGTCGCCGACACGGTCGCCTCGCTCGGGGGCGTGGAGTTCCGCACCGACGAGTGGGACGTCGACGTCGTCTACTCGGGCTCCCAGAAGTGTCTCTCGGCGCCGCCGGGTGCCAGCCCGATCACCTTCAACGACCGCGCGGTAGAGAAGGTCCACGCCCGCGAGGAGCCCGCACGGTCGTGGTATCTCGACCTCGAGGGGGTCTGGGAGTACTGGGGTGAGGAACGAAACTACCACCACACCGCCCCGGTTTCGACGCTGTACGCGCTGCGCGAGGCCCTGCGACTCCTCGCCGAGGAGGGCCTCGAAGCGACGTGGGAGCGCCACGAACACGTTGCGGGCGCGCTCACCGATGGCGTCGAGGCGATGGGTGTCGGGCTGAACACGCCCGAGGAGTACTGGCTGCCGACACTCAATCCCGTTCGCGTGCCCGACGGCGTCGAGGACGGGCAGGTCATCGACCGCCTGCTCACCGAGCACGGTATCGAGATCGTCGGCGGGCTGGGCGCGCTCGACGGGGAGATCTTCCGTGTGGGCTGTATGGGTCACTCGGCGCGCCCGGCGAACGTCTCGCAGTTCGTCTCGGCGTTCGGAGCGGTGCTGGCCGAGGAGGGTGCGGAGGTCGACCTCGAGGCCGGTGCCGGCGCGACGGCGAGCGCGCTCGCTCGTCGGGACCGATAGCGCCTACGGCTACCGTCGGGGCGAGTCGGGAGGAGCGATCGTCGAGTCGACCACGCCGTGCGGCAGTCGCTCGAAGCGCGGCGGCCGGTGATGCGAGACGACCCCGGCGGCGAGTGCCCGACGGGCACAGTCGGCGATCGAGGCCGCCGAGAGGCGGACTCGCCCCGAATCGGGCTCGTACTCGATCGCATCACAGTCGGCCAACGCCGGCAGATCCCGCGTTCTGATCGCCTCCTCGACGGCCGCGGGCTCCTCACCGACACGGGGGGCGAGGTACGCGGCGACCGTCTCGGTCGATGCGTGTGGCCGATCGGCGACGTAGCGCAGCAGTTGCCAGCGATAGCGGTTCGCCTCCCGGGGGACGCGTCGCGAGATCATCCTCGCGTAGTCCGACTCGGTACGTGACATCCTGTATCGTCCGACCCTCGCACGCCACATAGTATCTCACCGCCTAATCCGCGGTAGCGGACGTTAGGCGGTCACTATCGGGAAGAGGGGGCGAGGTGGACCAGCGACGGGGAGGTCCGAGCGCTCACGGCCAGTCGGGATCGACGCCGACGAGGTCGGCGCTGACCCGCCAGAGTTCCTCGCGCAACTCGGGATCGGTCGCCGCCGGCGCGGGGTCCCGTGGACCGTCGTCACCGACGTAGAGACCGGAGCGAGAGCCGTACTCCGGGGCCGTGGCCAGCTCGACGAGACGGTCCGCGCCCGCCTCGGCGGTCGTGCCGATCCCGGGGACGGCCGCGGCGAGGCGAACGAACAGGCGCGTCCGGGGCGCGGCGTCCCGAAACAGGTCCGTCGACGGGATGAACCCCGGATGGAAGCAGTTCGCGACGACGGACCCGTCGCCATCGAGACGGTCGGCGAGTTCGATCGTGAAGGCGACGTTTGCCAGTTTCGAGCGGGCGTAGGCCGCGAGCGCGCTGTACTCGCGTTCGAGCCGGAGATCGTCGAACGCCAGGGTTCCGCGAGTGTGGACCCCGGATGCGGTGACGAGGACGCGTGCGGGCGCGGCGTCACGAAGCGAGCCGAGGAGCTCATGCGTGAGCAGGTACGGCGCGAGGTGATTGACCGCGAGGGTCAACTCGGCACCGTCGTCGGTGATCGTCCGCTCGCGCGTCGAGAGCCCGGCGTTGTGCGCGAGGACGTCGAGGCGGTCGTACTCGGCTTCGACGTCCGCTGCCAGCCGCCGAACCGCATCCTGAGTCGCGAAGTCAGCCCGGTGGAACCGGACCGTACCGGGGTTCTCAGCGGTCGCGTCCTCGGCGAGGCGCCGTCCCCGATCGGCGTCGCGGCCGACGGCCGCGACCGTCGCGCCGGTCGCCGCCAGTTTCCGGGCGGCGATGGCGCCGATGCCGCTCGTCGCACCCGTCAGCAACACCGTTCGGGTGTCCTCGTGGTTCATGCTCCTCCGTAGCGGGCGAGCGATAAAACGTGTAAGGGACGTCGACGATCGCCGCCACGCCGACTCCGACGAGCGTTCTCCCGGCGGAGAGCTCGGCGGCCGGAACGGTCCCGCACCGGTGTCTCACCCGAGCCGAGTCCGGAGATCGTTCGCGACGGCCTCGCTTCCGGACTCGCCGCCGATGTCGGGGGTGCGTGGGGCGTCGGGGTCGGCGAGCTGGGCCCGCACGGCCGCCCGCAGCTCGCGGGCGAGCGCGTCCTCGCCGAGGTGTGCCCAGAGTAGTTCCCACGAGAGGACGGTGCCGATCGGGTTCGCGACGCCCTCGCCGGTGATGTCGAAGGCGCTTCCATGGACCGGTTCGAACATCGAGGGATGGGTCTGAGTCGGGTCGATGTTCGAGGAGGGGGCAAGCCCCATGCTGCCCGAGATACCGGCCCCGAGATCGGTGAGGATGTCCCCGAAGAGGTTCGAGGCGACGAGCACGTCGAACTCGTCGGGCCGGCGGACGAAGTCCATCGAAGCGGCGTCCACGAGCAGGCGCTCGACCTCGACGTCGGGGTACTCCCCTGCGATCTCCCTGAGGACGTCGTCCCAGAAGACCATCCCGTAGGCCTGCGCGTTCGACTTCGTGACGTTCGTCAGCTTGCCCTCGCGCTCGCTTGCGGCCTCGAAGGCCGCCCGGACGATCGTCTCGGTGCCCTCGCGGGTGAACATCGCACCCTGAAAGGCGACCTCGTTGTCGTGACCGCGGTACTCCCGACCGCCGATGTCGGCGTACTCGCCCTCGGTGTTCTGTCTGTAGACGACGAAGTCGATCTCGCCGGCCCCGTAGTCCCGCAGCGGACCGGTGACGCCCTCGAAGAGGTAGGACGGCCGCTTACAGACGTGCTGTTTGAACCCCTTCGTGATCTCCAGACGGAGCCCACGGAGGGTCACGTGGTCGGGGACTTCGGGGTGGCCCACCGCGCCGAGAAAGATCGCGTCGTACCCCCGGAGTCGGTCGAGGCCGTCGTCGGGCATCATCGCGCCCTCGGCGAGATACCGGTCGGATCCCCAGTCGTAGCGGGTGGTTTCGAGCGAGACGCCGTGGGCGTCCGCCGCCGCCTCGACGACCGGCAGCGATCGGTCGACGACCTCGGGGCCGATCCCGTCGCCCGGGATGAGCGCGATCTCGTAGGTCATTGCTCGTAGGCGAGCGTCGCGGGACAAATCCCTTCCGGTCCGTGTTGACGCCCTGCACGCATCCGAACCCGTCGAGGCGACCGCGAATTGTACCCGCCGAACCTCTGGCTGGACGACCAGCCGGTCGATCACGAGACCTACGAAGAGGAGGTCACCCAAGCACGCATCGAGGCGATGGTCGAAGACGATATCTGGGTGCCGCCGTACTGGGAGCGCGAAGAGTAGATAGCGAGCGTGTCGCGCGATCCCCGAAATCGCCAGAACGGGGAGAGACTGCTGGTAGCCGAACCGTTATATCGCCGACTCCGCGAGTGCCGGCCATGGAACTCTCTGCGGTCGACCTTTCGCCGGTCCCGGACGACGGGACCGCGGCCGACGCGTACGCAAACACCGTCGAGGCCGCACGCCAAGCCGAGCGCCTGGGTTACTCTCGCTTCTGGGTGGCCGAACACCACGCGATGGCCGATACCCTCGCCGGAACGAGCCCCGAGGTGTTGCTCGGACGTCTCGCCGGCGAGACCGACTCGATTCGACTGGGGTCGGGTGCGGTGTTGCTCAATCACTACAGCCCGTTCAAGGTCGCGGAGCTGTTCGGCGCGCTCGACGGGCTCGCGCCGGGACGGATCGACGCGGGACTCGGGCGCGCGAACGGCTCGCCGGCGTCGGACCGCGCGCTCGGGACCGACCGACACGTGCAGGACCCCGACGGCGACCACCGCGAGAAGATCGAGGCCGTCGTCAATCACCTCTACGACGACTACCCCGAGGGTCACCCCTACAGCGATCTGGCGATCCCCCGCTCGGGGGAGGGCCCGGCGATCCCGTGGGCACTCGGATCGAGCCCGTCGAGTGCGGCCATCGCGGGCGAACTCGGGTTGCGCTACTGTTTCGCGGCGTTCATCCGACCCCAGTTCGCCGTTCATGCCTTCGAGCAGTACCGCGAAGGGTTCCGGGCGTCGGAACTGGCCGGCAGCACGGACGAGCCCGAGGGGATACTCGCGGTGAACGCGGTCTGTGCGGAGACCGACGAGGAAGCGGCGCGGCTGCGGGCCGTGGCCGAGGCGTCGTATCAGCGGATGCAACGCGGGATCGTCGGCACCACGCCTTCCGTCGAGGAGGCGATCGGGGAACTCGGCGGCGTGCCCGACCCGACGCCCGCGACGCTCGACGACGACGAGTGGCCACGGGCGATCTCGGGGAGCCCCGAGACGATCGCAGGGCTGTTGGAGCAACTCACGGATCGCGTCGGCGTCGATGAGGTGATGATCCAGCACGTCATCTCCGACCACGACGACGCGCTGCGCTCCCACGAACTGCTGGCCGAGGGCGTCGGGCTCACCCCACGTCGGGCGGGAGACGGCTCCTGAAGGGAGTCCTGTGTCGCTGCGGAGCCGTCCGAGGTCCCCGGAGCCACAACAGGTATCGTCAGGCGAGGAATGGATATGCCATGCGCGTCCACTTCTCGACTCGGATCTTCGACTATCAGACGCTCCGGACGATGGCCTATACCACCTTCGGCGGTGCCGAACCGGGCGAGGTACTGACGACGGTCGAGCGGATCGAGGAGGGCGAGACGGCGTCCTGGCACGCCGAGTGGCGCGAGACGGCTGAACGAACCGAACGGGCGGCCGACGAGGCGGCGGCGGCTTCGCGCCACCGGACGGCCCGGTTCGCCTACCTGCGCGCACACAACTACTACCGAACCGCCGAGTTCTTCCTGTCCGCACGCGATCCCCGCCGGCGTCCGACCTACGAACGGTGCCGTGAGACGTTCCGGGCCGGTGTGGCGCTGCTCGATGCTCCACCACGCCGGGTCGATCTCCCCTACGAGGACACCACCCTTCCGGGGTATCTCTTCGAACCGCCCGAACGGAGCGGCCCGGGTCCGACAGTGATCTGTCTGGGGGGCTTCGATTCGCTCGCCGAGGAGCTGTACTTCCTCTGTGGGGTGCCCGAGGCGCTCGCACGGGGCTACACCGTCTTGCTCTTCGACGGCCCGGGACAGGGTGCGCCGTTGCGCCAGCGCGAACTGACGGCCCGTCCGGACTGGGAACGCGTCGTCGGGCCGGTAATCGACGCGCTTTCGCCCTACGGGTCGGTCGATCCGGATCGGATCGGCGTGATCGGGGTCAGTTTCGGAGGCTATTACGCGCCGCGGGCGGCGGCGTACGACGGACGGATCGCCGCCTGCGTCGCGTTCGACCACATGCACGACCTGTGGCGGGCGTCGGCCTACGAGCACCCCCGGCTCGCGCCCCTGCTCGAACGGGTCCCCGACGTGACCGTCAACGCGCTGGCGACGGCCGGGGAACGGTTCAGCGTCGAGGCGCGCTGGCTGATGGAGAACTCCAGGTGGGTCTTCGGCGTCGAGTCGGCGGCCGAACTACAACGGACCCTGCGTCGGTATTCGCTGTCGGGGGTCGCGGGTCGGATCGACTGTCCGATGCTCGTGCTCGCGGGCGAGGACGACCACTTCGTCCCCCTCGGGTTGGCCGAGGAGTTCCTCGAAGAGTTGCGGGCCCCGACGACCGCCCGGGTGTTCAAAACCGAGGAGGGCGCGGGGGAACACTGCCAGGTCGGCAACCTCCGGCTCGCGACGAGCGTCGTCTACGATTGGCTGGACGAGACGCTTGCGGGCGGGAGGGAAAACGCCCCCTCCCCGGGGCCCGCGCGTGGCTGATCGCCACCCGCTCAGAGCCAGCCCCGCGTCCGGAGGTAGTTCGCCCCCCAGTCGAAGAAGGCGGCCACCCGACCGGTGTTGTCCGTCCATTCGCGTCGGCACTCCTGGCATCGGTGGCGGACCCACGTCTCGTCTTCTTGGGTCCAGGACGTGACCTTCTCGTGTCCGCAGTACCGACAGCGGTCCGGGACGTCGATGTGTCGCGTCCGGCTGTCCCGGTCGGCGAACTGGACGAGCCCCGTGCGTTTGTCGGTCTGTTTCAGGAGGATCCGACAGGACGGACAGCGCCACTCGATGGGCGCCTCCGACTGGACGGGATGGAGATCACCACACGACGGGCAGGGGAGGTGCGTTCGGTCGGTCCCCGTATTCTCGGGAGCGTCTGTCGCCACGGTCGGCCGAATACGGGTCGGTCGCCCCTAATCCTGTCGGCCGACGGACCACCGAGACGGCGTCGTGACGGACCGGGGTCGCGATCGAACGCCCCTCGGCGATCGCCGACCGAACGGATCAGATGATTCCTTGCCACGACAGGACGAACTGGGCGACGAGCGCGGACCCGAAGAACGTCCCGAAGAAGACGAACACGGCGACGACGACTAGCTTCCAGCTGATCTCTCGCATCCGCCGGACCTGCAGTCCGATCGAGAGACCCGCGTAGGCGAGGATCGGCGTCGTCGTGGCGAGGAACTCTATCCGGTCGGTGAGGTCGAGGACGAACCCTTGAACGGGCGAGAACGGCAGTGCCAGCAGGAAGGCGATCACCATCGCGTACGCGAACGACGGCAGTTCGAGGGGCAGGTAGCGGCCCAAGAGCAACGAGACGAACCCGATCGCGACGACCAGTCCCATCCCCGGCGCAGCCGCGAGCGGCGAGATACCGTAGCCGACGTAGTTGGCCGCGAGCGTGAGTACGCCAACGACGATCAGCATGGCCAGCGAATCGAAGCCGAACTCCCGCTCCGAGAGGGCCATCACTCCTCACCTCCGTCGGAGCCGGTCCCCGCTGCGGTATCGGCCCCGTCGACCAGCCGCGGCGCGAGGAGGCCGTAGAGCGCGTTGATCAGGGGCAAGCCGACGAACAGCACGACGTAGAGCCCTGTCACCCCGGTCAGGAGGTTGCTCGTCGCCGCAAACGAGAGGATCTGATCGCTCGTTACCGCCGTCCCCGGAACGGCCTCTGCAAGCGACGCCGAACAGGCGGTCATCATGCTGGCACTACCCATCCCACACGCCATCGCGAGCGCGAGCGGGTGCAGACCGGTGGCCGTCGCGAACCCGCCGAGCAGGCCGAAGAAGATCGTCCCGAGGACCGTTCCGGTGAGATAGGTCCCCAGCACGCCCCGTCCTTCGGGCGATTCGATCCCGTACTTGTCCGTGACGATCCCGAGGGTGGGCTCGCGGGCGATACTGACTGCACTCCCGATCGCCTCGCGTTTCAGCCCGAGCAAGAGCGCGATCGGAAGCGCGATGAAGATCGTCCCGAGGTTCCCGAGTTCCTGGAGGAGAAAGGCCGGGCCAGCGTCGATCAACGCATCAAAGGAGGGGCCGACCAGCGTCCCGTACTTGACTCCGAGCGGCATGAGGGCGACGATCAATAGCGGGGAGCTGATCACGCTGACCTCCCGCGAGACGATCCGCTTGAGCCGTCCGCTGTACTGTCCGAGCACGCGATAGCTCACCGCGATACCGATGACGACCGCATACAGCATCGGGAGCAAGACGAGCGTCCCAGGTCCCACCGGATACTCGATCGTCCCGATCAGTTCCGCGACGATCACGATCGCCAGCACCGTCAGATGTGTCCGTGCGTGGATCCCCCACCGGCCCGTGAGCCGGATCGGATCCCAGCGACTGTTTTCGGATTCCTCACTCATCGTCACTCTCCGGATCGATTCGGCCGTATATAAGTGACGTAGATCGACTCGACCGGTTCCGACCGGTGGGCGAGCCACACACCCATTCCGTACGAGCAGACGAACATGCTCATCGAGGGGCGTCTCGACTTCCTCGTCGACGACGAGCGAGTCGAACTCGAACCGTACGACACGCTGGTGACCCCCCAGAAATCACCACACCTCGTGCGGGCGCTCGACGGAGAAACGGCGACCCTGTTGGCGTTCTGGCCCTTTCGAGAGGACCGGTTCGAGGGAACGACCTACCAACGCGAGTTCCCCGGGCTCTACTCGCGCTTTACGGGAGGTGTTACACCGCGAGGTGCGAGGCGATCGTCTCGCGTTCGACGGCCGACAGCTCCTCGACGACGCGGCCTTTCTCCATGACGTAACACCGCTGTGCGAGCGCGTCGATCACCGAGAGGTTCTGCTCGACGAACAGCACGGTGGTGCCCAGTTCGTCGCTGATCCGCCCGATCGTCCCGCTCATCTCCGTAACGATCGAGGGCTGGACACCCTCCGAGGGTTCGTCCAATAGGAGGAGGTCGGGGTCGCCTACGAGCGCCCGGCCGACCGCGAGCATCTGCTGTTGGCCGCCGCTCATCGTCCCGGCTTTCTGCTCCCGGCGCTCTCCGAGGATCGGGAAGTAGTCGTAGACCGCGTCATAACGCGGCTCGCCGTCCCCGTTGATCGACTCGCCCATCCGCAGGTTCTCCGCAACGGTCAGGGAGGGAAAGACGTCCCGGCCCTGGGGGATATAGCCCATCCCGCCGCGGGCGCGGGCGTCGGCAGGGTCGTCCGTCACGTCCCGGTCGCCGAAGCGGATCGTCCCGGAGTCGGGTTCGAGGAGTCCGATGACAGTCTTCATCAGCGTGGTCTTTCCCGCGCCGTTCTTCCCGACGACGCCGACGACCTCGCCCTCGCCGACCGTGAGATCGACCCCGCGGAGGACGGGCGTCGAGTCGTAGGAGGCGTGTACGTCCTCGATCGCGAGCATCGCGATCAGACCTCCTCCCCGAGATAGACCTCCCGGACCGTCGGATCGTTCGCGACCGATTCCATCTCGCCCTCGGTGAGGATCGCCCCCTGGTGGAGGACCGTCACGCGCTCGGCGAGCGCGCGCACGAACGCCATGTCGTGTTCGATCACGAGCAGGGCGATTCCCCGCGATTCGTTGAGGTCGATCAACAGCTCGACGATCCGGTCGGTCTCCTCGACCGAGAGGCCCGCGACCGGTTCGTCGAGCAACAGGAGCGAGGGGTCGAGCGCACTGGCGATGGCGATCTCGAGGCGCTGTTTCTGCCCGTGGGAGAGTGCGCTGGCGTCCATCTCGGCTTCCTCGACGAGATCGAACCGGGCCAGCGACTCGTCGATCGCTTCCTCGAGACCGTCTCCCGACCGTCGACGCTGGAGGGCGAGCCGGAGGTTCTCGCGGGTGCTGAACGCCCCGTAGACGCTCGGTACCTGGAACTTCACACTCAACCCCCGATCGACCCGCTCGTGGGGCGCGAGCCCATCGATCTCCTCGCCGGCAAAACGGATCGAACCCGCCGTCGGGTCGAGTTGGCCGGTGAGCAACGACAGCAGCGTCGACTTGCCCGCGCCGTTGGGTCCGATCAGACACCGCCGCTCGCCGGGCGAGACGGTGAGCGAAACGTCGTCGGTCGCCGTGAGTCCGCCGAACTCCTTTCGGAGCCCGTCGGTCGCGAGCAGGGGTTCGGGTCCGGCGGCCATCAGTCGGCCACCTCCTCGCGGCCGCGGGCGGCCGGACGGTTCGTTCGCTCGCCGAGCCAGTCGGCCACGGCAGGTGCGACGCCCTCGGGCAGCCAGAGGATCGTCACCAGCAACAGCCCGCCGACGACCACCAGCGCGTACTCGTTGCCGGTGATCGAGAGCTGCTGGGAGAACCACTCGACGGCGTAGGTCGCGCCGATCGCGCCCAGCAGCGAGTCCCGGCCGCCGACGCTGACCCACACCACCGGCAGGGCGGCGAAGGTGATGCCGAAGACGGCGGGGTTCATGTAGTTGCCCCAGGAGGCGTACAGCACGCCCGAGAGGCCCGCGAGCGTGCCGCCGAGCGTGAACACGAGCAGTTTAATCCGTTTCGTATCGTAGCCGAGCAGTTCGGTCCGCTCTTCGTCCTCGCGGACCGCGACCATCGCCCGGCCGAAGTCGCTGTTGACCAGCGCGCGCAGCCCGAGGTACGTCCCGAGGAGCGCGAGAAGCACCACGTAATAGAAGGCCGTGTCGATCAGTTCGACCCCGCCGACCGCGAGGTTGGGGATGTTCGTCATCCCGTCGAACCCGCCCAGTGCGGCCTCGCCGATCGCCCACTCGCTGCCGGCGGTCTGGCCCATAAACGTGTGGATCACGAGCGCGACGACCAGCGTCATGATCGTCACGTAGACGTCCCGAACCCCGCCGTAGAACATAAAATAACCCAGCACGAACGCAAACAGCGTCGCGACCCCGATACCCGCGAGCAGGCCGAGCGTCGGGCCGATCCCGCCCGTGAGGTTGATCCCGACGATCCCGAAGGTGTAGCCCCCGATTCCGAAGAAGGCGACCTGCCCGAAGCTGAGGATCCCGCAGTAGCCCCAAATCACACAGAGGCTGAGGCCGAGAATCGCATAGAGGAGAAACAGCGCGGCGTTGGCGACCGCGTACGTCGAGGCCACCAGCGGGTAGCCAAGAAGCGCGAACACCGCGAGCCCGAAGCCCGCCCAGAATCGGTCGGAGGTCCCGCGGGTGTTGGGGCCGTCGAGGACAGTTCTGAGACTCATTGGCCGCCCTCCGCGCGCTTCGCACGCCACGAGTCGATCAGGCCGGTGATACCCTCCGGGAGCAGGCGGATCGCGAGGATCGCCGCGAGCAGCATCGCGACTTGGCCGATGAACGTGCCTGCGAGGTTGGTGAAGGTGGCGTTCACCACTCCGAGGAAACCACCTGCAAGCGAGGTGCCCACGAGCACCGAGGAACCGCCGACGACGACGGTGACGAACGCCTCGACGAGAAAGGACGCGCCGAGTTCGGGCGTCATCGTGATCGTCGGGGCGTACAGCGCCCCCGTCAGTCCGGCGAGCGCCGAGCCCAGGCCGAAGGTTCCGAGATAGATCCGGTCGGTATCGATGCCCATGCTCCGTGCCGTGGGTTCGTCCTCCATCGTCGCGCGGGCTTGTGTTCCGAACTCGGTGTACATGAACAGCCAGTACAGTCCACCGAGGACCGCGACGGCGATGCCCGCGAGGGCGACCCGGTAGGCCGAGTACGAGAACGCTCCATATGAGATGCTTCCCAGCGGCGTCCCGACTTGGGACAGCGTGTTGCCGAAGACGATCCGTGCGAGCTGGATCGAGAGGAGGCTCAGGCCCCACGTGGCGACCATCGAGTCCAGCGGCCGGTGATAGAGCCGTCTCATCACCGTTCGTTCGAGGACGAGCCCGAAGACGGTGGTCGCGAGGACGCCGACGCCCATCGCTAGTGCGAGCGGGAGGCCCGCCCCATACGAGAGGGTCGTCCCATAGGCCCCGACGAGGATGAACTCGCCGTGTGCGAGGTTGATGATGCCCATCATGCCGAAGATGACCGCCAAGCCGACGGTCGCGAGCACGATGAAGGCGAAGCTATCCAGGAACTGGAACAACAGGTTGAGCGTGTCGTATATCATAGGTCGTAGACCTCCGCGGGGAGGTACTGGGTCGTCTCGGGGTCGTCGGGCAGCGAACAGCCCACTTCCTGGAGGAAGCCCGCGCCGATGTACTGCTCGTTGCCGAAGCTCAGGTCGTGATTCGAGTCGGCATGCCCGATTCGCATGTGGTGGTTCATGTGGTGGGTGTCGCCGTCGAGTTCGATCGTGCCTTCCGGGGCCTCAATCTCGACGCCCTTTTCTAATTCCTCGATCACCGCCTCCTGATCGGTCGTCCCGGCGCGTTCTGCGGCCTCGGCGTACATGTGGATCGAGAAGTAGTTGTTCTGGGCCTCCTGGTTGAGGTAGGGCGCGTCGGGCCACCGGTCGTAAAAGCGCTCGACGAACGCGTTGCTGGCCTCGGTGTCGACCTCCTCCATGTAGTTGACCCCAACATACATATCAGCGAGTGCGGGCGGGTTCAGCCGACGATGCTCGTAGCCCTGGGCCATCGTCGTCGAACTCCCAATCGGTATGTCGAGTCCGGCGGAGGCGCGCTGGTTGTAAAACGAGGTGTGGTTCTGGCCGACCAGCATCGACATCACGAAGTCCGGGTCCGCCTCCTGGATCCTGTTTATCGTCGAGCCGAACTGCGAGACGTCCAGCGGGATGAACTCCTCGCCGATCACTTCCCCACCGTTCTCCTCGGCGAGGATCCGCACCCAGTCCCCGGAGATCTGCCCGAAGTTGTAATCGGCGGCGATGGTGTAGATCCGTGGGCCGTACTCCTCGATCAGATGAGGGACGACCGCACCGAGTTGCTGACGGGCGGTCGCGCCCACCGGGAAGATCGTACTGTCACACACGCCGCCCTCGTACTGGGTGGTGTAAAAATACAGCTGCTCGTACTGATTGATCAGCGGCCGGATCGTCTCGCGGGCGGCACTCGAATAGCCCGCCCACAGCGCGTCGACCTTCTCGCGCTGGATCAGCCGTCGAGTCAGCTCCTGATAGCGCTGGTTGTCCGACTGCGGGTCGGGATCGAACAGCTCGATCTCCTTGCCGAGGATACCGCCCGACTCGTTTAGCTCCTCGATCGCCAACACGCTCGTCTGCCACTTCGAGGTGCCGTTGAGCGCGAATCCCCCCGATCGGTCCTCCAATACTCCGATCCTGACGACGTCCTCGCTCGGCTCGGCGCTGCCAGTGCAGCCCGCCGTCGCGGCGATCCCCGCCGCTCCCGCCGCGAGAAAGGCTCGACGGGTCGACGAACGACCAGTTGAGAGCGGATTACTCGTCGTCATTTGATCTAAAATCTCTTACTAGTGGTTGTCCGTCCATTCGTTGTTGACGTCAGTCGGTTCCGATCCATCTACAAAAAGGTTCCCTACGATCCCCTTTCCGTTCATTAACTCGGCTATATTGTATAATGCACCCCTAATGTTCGGAAATTAACCAGATGTTCGTCCAGAAGCGGTCGTTCTCCGGGTCGGAAAACCGGTCTTCGAATCGGACCCGGTACGGAACGATCATCACCGGTAGACGAACGTCCACGACGGGCTATCCGGGAGTTCTTTATCCGAACGTACGTCATATATTCGATCCAATATAGTCGATATCAGTTAGTTCTTCGGAGTAGACTGGACAAATATTTCTTCGACGGCAACGGATATACCGGACCTCCGAAAAGGAGTGGACATGACCGAACGACGGAGGGGAAGATGAACCCGGGCGAGTTACTGCCGGCCGACGGGACGGTTCGGATCAACGAGGGTCGTGAGACGGCGAACGTCGCCGTCGAGAACACGGGCGATCGGCCCGTGCAGGTCGGCTCGCACGTTCACTTCTTCGAGGTCAACCCCGCACTGGCGTTCGATCGGGAGGCGAGCTATGGAATGCGCCTAGACGTTCCTGCGGGCACCGCGACCCGGTTCGAGCCGGGCGACCGCCAGGAAGTCGATCTGGTGGCGATCGGCGGGGATCGAGTGATCTACGGGATGCACGGGCTCGTCGACGGTGATCTCGATGTGGAACAAGCGGGCGCACTCGAACGTGCCCGCGAGAGCGGCTTCGGCGGGGCGGACTGATGCGGGAGATCGACCGCGACCGGTACGCCCGGCTGTACGGGCCCACGGAGGGCGACCGCCTGCGACTCGCGGACACCGACCTGATCGCCGAGGTCGAGCGCGATCACACGGCGAAGGGTGACGAGAGCGTCTTCGGCGGCGGAAAGACCCTGCGGGACGGCATGGGGATGACCTCGGGCGTCACGAGCGCCGAGGGCGCCCTCGACTGGGTGCTGACCAACGTCACCGTGATCGACCCCGTACTGGGCATCGAGAAGGGCGATCTGGGGATCAAGGACGGACGTACCGTCGGCCTCGGCTCCGCGGGCAACCCCGAGACGATGGACGGCGTCGACGAGGAGCTGATCGTCGGCCCGAGCACCGACGCGATCCCCGGCGAGGGCCTGATCGCCACCCCCGGCGGGATCGACGTCCACGTCCACTTCAACACGCCGCAACTCGCTGACCACGCCATCGCAAGCGGGATCACGACGATGATGGGCGGGGGCTTCGGCGGCGGGGCGACCACCGCGACCCCCGGCCCTCGAAACATCGAGATGCTGTTGCGGGCCGCCGACGAGTGGCCCGTCAACGTCGGCGTCTACGGGAAGGGATCCTCGAGTCGGCCCGAGCCCCTCAGAGAGCAGGTCGAGGCCGGCGCCTGCGGAATGAAGGTTCACGAGGATTGGGGAGCGACCCCCGCCGCGATCGATACCTGCCTCTCGGTCGCCGAGGAGACCGACGTGCAGGTCTGTCTTCACACCGACACTCTCAACGAGTCGGGCTTCGTCGAGGAAACCTTCGACGCAATCGACGGGCGGACGATCCACACCTTCCACATCGAGGGCGCCGGCGGGGGCCACGCGCCGGACGTCCTCGAGCTCGTGGGCCATCCCCACATGCTGCCCTCCTCGACGAACCCCTCGATGCCGTTTACCACCAACACGTTCGACGAGCACCTCGATATGGTGATGGTCTGTCATCACCTCAACCCGGACGTCCCCGAGGACGTCGCCTTCGCCGAGTCGCGCATCCGCGCGGAGACGCTCGGCGCCGAGGACGTCTTGCACGATCGCGGCGCGATCAGCATGATGGCGACCGACTCGATGGCGATGGGTCGCCAGGCCGAGCTGATCTCTCGCACCTGGCAGACTGCCGATAAGATGAAGCGCCAGCGCGGGCCCCTGTCCGCCGACGAGGGAAGCGACAACGACAACGCCCGTATCCTCCGGTATATCGCCAAATACACCATCAATCCCGCGATCACGGCGGGGATCAGCTCCCATGTGGGATCGCTCGAACCCGGCAAGCTCGCAGACGTCGCGCTCTGGAAGCCCGCGTTCTTCGGGATCAAACCCGAATGGGTTCTGAAAGGTGGGTATCCCGCCTCGGCGAACATGGGCGAGGCCAACGGCTCGCTGATGACCTGCGAGCCCAAACGCCAGCGCCCCTGGTTCGGTGCGGAGGGAACGGCCCGTCACGCCACCAGCATGACGTTCGTCAGCGGTGCGGCCGCCGAGGCCGGCGTCGGCGACGAATACGGCCTCCAGTCGGAGGTCGTTCCAGTAGAAGACACCCGCCCACTCTCGAAGGAGGACATGGTGCACAACACGTACTGTCCCGACGATCTCGAGGTCGATTCGGAGACCTTCGAGGTGTTCATCGGCGGCGAGCCGGTGACCGCCGAGCCCGCCGAGGAACTGCCCCTGACCCAGCGCTACCTGCTCTAACGCCACCACCCACTCACCCTATCATGAACCTAACACCCAAAGAAGAAGAACGCCTCACGCTGTTCAACGTCGCACAGATGGCACGCCGTCGCAAGGACCGCGGCGTGCCGCTCAACCACCCCGAATCCGTCGCTTACATCGCCGACTGGGTCTGTGAGGGCGCCCGCGAGGGCAAACGCGTCGCCGAATTGCGCTCGGAGGCGACCCAGTTGCTCACCCGTGAGGACGTCATGGAGGGCGTCCCGTCGATGATCGACATGGTGCAAGTCGAGCCCGTCTTCCCCGACGGGACGAAGCTCGTGACCGTCCACGACCCCATTCGGCTCGAAGGAGGTGAGGACGAATGAGCAGCGGACCGACCCACCGGGACGTACCCACTGTGGGAATCGGCGGCCCCGTCGGCTCGGGGAAGACGGCGCTGATCAAACGGCTCGTTCCCCGACTCCGCGAGGCGGGTCTGGAGATCGGTGTGATCGCAAACGACATCCTCACCCAGGAGGACGCAGAGCAGTTCAAACGGGCCTTTGCGGACGACCTCCCCGAGGATCTCGTCGTCGGCGTCGAGACCGGCGCGTGTCCACACACCGGGATCAGGGAGGACCCCTCGATGAACCTCGCGGCGATCGACTCGTTCCTCGAAGCGTATCCCGACCTCGATCTCGTGGTGCTGGAAAGCGGCGGGGACAACCTCGCGGCGACGTTCAACCCCGAGCTCGCCGATTACTACGCCTTCGTCATCTCGACGGCAGAGGGAGACGATATCCCCCGGAAACGTGGCCCGGGCGTCGTCGAGGCCGACCTGCTCGTGATCAACAAGACCGACCTCGCAGAACACGTCGGGGCGGATCTGGACGTGATGCGGACCGACGCCGCCGACGTGCGCGAGGGACCCTCGCTGTTTACGAACTGCAAGACCGGCGACGGGATCGACGAGGTGGTGGCGGACATCGAACAGCGGGTGCTCTTTTGATGACCCGGTCGGTGCCCGCCGCCTTCGAGGGATATGCCGCCGAGGAGCTTCCGACCCCGGCCGGTTCGCCCGGCAAGGACGGCCGCCTCGAACTCACGCTCGCGCCCGATACCGAGGGCGTGACGCGAGCGGTCCACGAGTACGTCGAGGTGCCCTTCCACCTCACCCGCGGGTTGTATCACGACCCCGTTCCGGGGCTTCTCACCCGCTGTATCCAGACGCCGACCGGCGGGGTCGCACAGGGGGATCGCCATCGGACCGAGGTCGTCGCGAAACAGGGTACAAAGGCCCACGTCACCGCCCAGAGTGCGACGAAAGTCCAGTCGATGACCCGGAACTACGCCCGACTCGCGGTCGACCTCGAAGTCGAGGAGGGGGCGTACCTCGAGTACCTGCCCGAGCCGGTGATCCTCCACGAGGGGACCCGGTGTCTGCAGACGGCCGACGTGACGCTTCACGAGGGCGGAACGCTCCTGTTCTCGGACGTCGTCGTCCCCGGTCGCTTGGCGCGCGGTGAGTGCTTCGCGTACGACCGCTATCGCTCCAGACTGTGCGTCGATGCGCCGGACGGAACGCCGCTCGTGTACGACGCGCTCGATCTCGCACCCGACGAGCGCTCGCCCCAGTCGCCGGGCGTCCTCGGCGAGTTCGCAGTGGTGGGGACCCTCTACGCACTCGGGGTCGAGGACCCCGATGCGATAACGGACCGGATCCACGACCGACTCGACAGCGAGGCCCACGCGGGTGTGAGCCTCGCTCCCGGCGACCGAGGCGTGATCGTCCGCGCGCTCGGTGAGCGCCGAGCCCCGGTGACCGACGCACTCCGGGAGGCCTGGGCCGCCATCCGGGAGTCGCATCTAGGAGCACGGATCCCGGAGGGCCGGCCGTGATCGTCGTCCGCGAGACACTCGGCACCGTCGAGGAACTGGCCGGGAAACGAGAGCACCACGAGGAGCGAGGAACCCTCGAACGGATCACCGTCGACGAGCGCGAGCGGAACCGCTCGCGGTTCAAGACCGAACTCGAAGACGGCACCGAACTGGGGATCGTCCTCGGGGATCACGAGCTCTCGCCGGGGGACGTCCTCGTCGCGGACGACGAGCGAATGGTCGTCGTCGAGTTCGAGCGTCGGGAGGTGCTCGTGGTCTCGGTCCCCGAGATGAACTGGAAGGAGGCGCTCGAACTGGGTCACCACATGGGCAACCAACACTGGGAACTCGCGGTCCGCGGCGACGAACTGCTGGTCCCGATCGTCGGCGAGCGCCGGCTGATGGAGCGAACCCTCCGCGAGGAGCTGTCCGAGGGCGCGACGATCGGGACCGAGGCGGTCGACCCGGCGCTGTTCGACGACGCGACGGCAGACCACGACCACGCGCACGGCCATCCCCACGGTGAGCACTGATGGGCGGGACGGACGACGGCGGCCTACTTTCGGCGCTCAGGCTCGCCGACTCGTTTCTGCCGGTTGGCTCCTATACCCTCTCGTACGGCCTCGAAACGTTCGTCGAGGAGGACCGGGTCGCGGACGCCGACGATCTGCGGGGGCTGCTGGCGGACTACCTTCGCGGGCAGGTCGGTCCCTGTGACATGGTCGCGCTCTCTGTGGCCCACCGAGCGGCCCGCGAGGGGGACCGAGAGCGCCTCGCACGGATTGACGATCGACTGCACGCGACGCTGCTCGCACGCGAGTTCCGCGAGAGTTCGCTGACGTCGGGCAAACGGTTGCTTGACGTCGTCGCCGGGGAACGCGCGTTCGTCGACGAGTACGCGGCCCAAGTCGGGGACTCGGTTCGCGGTCACTTTCCGACCGCACTCGGCGTCGTGACCGCGAGAAAAGGGCTCTCCGAGCGTGAAGCCCGACTCGTCTGTGGGTACGCCTTCGTCACCGGCCTGTTGGGGGCGGCCCAGCGCCTCCTCCGGCTGGGCCACAGCGAGGTTCAGCGCGTCCTCCATGGCCTCTTTCCGGTCATCGAGGATGTCGAGCGCGAGGCGGCGGGCCGGGGTCTGGAGGCGCTTCGCTCGTGTACGCCGCTGATCGACGTACAGGGAATGTGCCACGAACGGGCCGACCGTCGGCTGTTCGTCAGTTGAGCGCCGACGCGGCGCTGATCGGGCGGGCCCGCGATGGTGCTCCCGTCACGCCGGGATCGTAGCACCTTCTTACTCGTCGTGATAACGGGTCAGATCATGGCGGATACAGCCGAGGTTCAACTGGCATTATCGACGGCACCGTCGCCGGGAGAGCGGTTTCGGACCCTCCCGTGGTCGCGCCAACGGGAGGTGTTCTTCCAGTTGTCCCATCCGACCCAAGCGGACATCGTCGCGGACCTGAGTCGCCAGCAGCTCCACCGGTTCGTCCGTCGCCTCGATCCGGACGAGGCGACCGACGTCCTCGCGCTGACCGACGAGAGGCCTCGGGAGGCGATCCTCCGCCGCCTCGACGAGGATCGGCGCCGAAACATCGAGTTTCTCCTCGAGTTCGACCCCGAGAGCGCGGCGGGGATCATGCATATCGACTACGTCACGGTCGACAGCCACAGCAGTTTCGCGGACGTGACCCGACGGGTCCGTCGCTACGAGGACCGGACGGATCGGTTCCCGACGATCCTCGTGACCGAAAACGGGCGACTGATCGGCGAGTTGCCCGGCCAGGCGCTCGCGATGGACACCGGCGATTCGGAGGCCATCACCGACTACGTCCAGGAGACGCCGACCGCCGGGTTCGACGACGACCGGGAGGACGTCCTCGAAGTCTTCCGTGCGAACCCCGAGAGCACGGTGGCGGTCCTCGATCAGGAGGACGATGGGGAGACGGTCATCGGGGTTATCGACGCCGAGGACGTCCTCCGGATCGTCGAGGAGGAGGCGAACAGGACCCTCTACGAGTTTACGGGCGTCGTCGAGGAGGAAAGCGTCCTCGATGGCGCGCTCTCGAAGGTCCGCAATCGGTACAAATGGCTCATCGTCAACCTCGGGACGGCGTTTCTGGCCGCGGCCGTCGTCGGGCTGTTCGAGGAAACGATCGCCGCGTTCACGCTGCTTGCCGTCTACATGCCGGTCGTGGCCGGAATGGGCGGCAACGCGGGAACGCAGTCGATGGCCGTAACGGTACGCGGACTCGCCCTGGAGCAGGTCTCGCTGTCGACCGGCGGGCGGGCGGTCCTCAACGAGATCCTCGCCGGCGGGGCCAACGGGGCGATCACCGGTGTGCTGGTCGCGGCGATCGCGACAGTGTTCAATCAGAGCCCGCTGTTGGGCCTCGTTCTGGGCACCTCGATGGTGTTGAACCTCGTGATCGCCGGGTTCTTCGGGACGGTCATCCCGCTGGTGCTCGATCGCCTCGAGGTCGACCCGGCGACCTCCGCGACGATCTTCATCACGACCGCGACGGACGTGCTCGGGTTTTTCATCTTCCTCGGGTTGGCGCGGGCGATCCTCGGCGTCTGAACGGGGAGACGAACCGGTTCGTTCCCGCGAGAATCGAGATCCTCGGAACCGTCGGCCCGCGGGCGGGTGCCAATCCGTCCGAAGACCCGAGCGTTTTACTCCCACGGCCGGTAGTACGACCAATGCTCGACTGGATCGACTCCTACGAGGACCGCGAGTGGCAGACGACGACCGAGGGGACGGTGAGATACGCCCTGATCGGGCTCGGCTGGTGGACGATCGACGTCGCCCTGCCGGCAATCGAGTCCTCCGACCTCGGGGAGGTGACAACGTTCGTGAGCAGTTCGACCGAGAAGGCAGAGCGACTCGCCGAGGACAACGGCGTGGTCCACGGCATCAGCTACGAGGAGTTCCACGACGGCGCGAAACATGAGACGTACGACGCCGTCTACGTCGGGACGCCCAATGCCTATCATCTGGAGTACGTCGAGACGGCCGCCGGGCTGGACAAGGCGATCCTCTGTGAGAAACCCATGGAAAGCACCGTCGAGCGCGCCGAGCGGATGGTCGAGACGTGTGAGGACGCCGACGTCCCCCTGATGATCGCCTACCGGATGCACACCGAGCCCGCCGTCCAGCGCGCGAAGGAACTGATCTCTGAGGGCTTTCTCGGCGAGCCGGTGTCGGTCCACGGCCACAACAGCCAGCGACTACTGGAGATGATCCCCGATCACGATCAGTGGCGTCTCGACCCTGACCTGTCGGGGTACGGTACCTCGGTGATGGATCTGGGCATCTACTCGATCAACACCGCCCGCTACCTGCTCGATCGGGATCCCGTCGCCGTCCGCTCGGAGATGAGTTCCCACCACGAGGCTTTCGGGGACGTCCCCGACGAGCGCTCCTCTGCCCTGCTCGTCCTCGAAGACGACGTGAAGATGGTCACGACCGCGAGCCAGCGCGCTTACACGGACACCGAGTTGAAGATCACCGGCACGGAGGGCCAGATCGAACTCCAGCCGGCGTTCCACGGGGAGGTGACCCTCCGGCTCTCGCGAAACGACCTGCAGGTGCAGGTCGACCACGAGACCTTCGACGCCGAAGAGGAGATGCGTGAGGAGTTCGACTACTTCGCCGATCGGGTCCTGACCGGAGAGGACATCCGCCCCGACGGGCGCCACGGGCTCGAGGACATGCGCATCATCCGGGCGATCCACGAGGCCGCCGAGGGCGGCGACGTCGTCGAACTGTAGGACGCAGGCTCACCCGTCGGCGTCGAGAGAGACCACGTGGGCGTCCTCGGGGGAGAACCCAATGCGAAGCCGATCGCCCGGTCGGGCCTCGCTTCGGGCGATCAGCTCCCGGCCTTGCCAGCGCAGACGGGTTCGAGTGCTCGAACCGAGGAACTCCGCGCTCTCGACCGTCGCTTCGAGCCGGTTGGTTTCGGCCCCCGGGAGGAGGTCCTCGGGGCGCACGCAGAAGGTCACGCGATCGCCGCGGTCACACTCGATGGCGTCGGCCGCGATCGCGAGCGTCTCCTCGCCGACTCGGACGGGAAGGGGCTCCGGGGAACGGTCCGCGGACGGCTCGACGACCGTCCCGGTGAGGACGTTGTTATCGCCGACGAACTCGGCGACGAACCGCGTTCGGGGGGCGTCGTAGACCGTTCGCGGGGGGTCGATCTGCTCGACCCGGCCCGCACGCATGACGGCGACGCGGTCCGAGATCGCAAGCGCCTCCTCCTGGTCGTGGGTGACGTACACCGTCGTGATGTCGAGTTCGCGCTGGATCGACCGGACCTGCCCGCGCAGCCGTTCGCGCAGCCGGGCGTCGAGCGCGCTCATGGGCTCATCGAGCAGGAGGACGTCGGGGCCGGGCGCGAGCGCCCGCGCGATGGCGACGCGCTGTTGTTGGCCACCCGAGAGCTCCTCGGGCGAGCGCTCGCCGGCGTCCGCGAGATCGACGAGGTCTAAGAGGTCGGCGACGCGCTTTTCGCGGGAGACGCCGCCGGGCGGGTCCGCAAAGCGGAGCCCGTAGCCGACGTTTTGGGCGACGCTCATGTGGGGAAACAGCGCGTAGTTCTGGAAGACGACGCCGACGTTTCGCTCCTCCGGGGGGACCTCCGCGACGCGTGTTCCGCCGATGGCGACCGACCCCGCCGTCGGCGACTCGAAGCCGGCGATCAGCCGGAGGGGCGTCGTCTTCCCGCAGCCCGAGGGGCCGACGAGGGTGAAAAACTCCCCCTCCCGAACCCCGAGCGAGAGCCCCTCGACGGCGGTCGTCTCCCCGTAGCGGACCGTCACGTCCGAAAGCGAGAGCGCGACCGGGTTGGTCGGCTCAGAGGCCATCGGTCTCACCCCCGAGACGGTCGATGATCACGAAACTGGCACTCGAGACCAAAAGCAGGACGACGCCCATCGCGGTCGCAGGTCCGAGCCGCCGGCCGATGAACTGCTCGATCGCGACCGGCATCGTGTACTGATCGGTCCCCGTCGCGAGCACGACCGTCGAGGAGAACTCCCCGATCGAGATCGCCGTCGCGAACGCCGCGCCCGCGATCACTCCCGGTCGGACAAGCGGGAGTTCGATGTCGAGCAGGGCGCGCACCCGGGAGGCACCGAGCGCCCGGGCGGACTCGACGAACCGCCCGTCCAGCGACTCGAACCCCGGGGAGACGGTGCGGACGACGAAGGGATAGCAGGAGACGGCGTGGGCGGCGACGATCGCGAGCGCCCCGCCGACGGAGAGTCGCCACCCGGCGATCTCGACGCCGAAGACCGGTCCCCGGAGTAGCCCGATCCCGACGATCACCCCCGAGACCGCAAGCGGCGCCATCGCGACGGTATCGACCAGCTTCCGGCCGCGATATCGCCGGGTCGTCAGCACCGAGATCACCACGCCCATCGGGACCGAAAGCGCGAGCGCGCCGAGGGCGAACACCAGCGAGTTGCGGATCGCGTCCCACGGCCGGACCTGAAACGCCGCCCCGGTCGCCTGTCGGTCGAGGAGAAACCGATAATGGTCGAGGGTCAGCCCGTCCGGACCGGCGACGCTAGTATAGAGCATGCTCGCGATCGGGGCGACGAACACGACCAGCGCGACCAGTGCGTAAGCGCCGATCCCGAAGCGTGCGAGGAGCGCCCGTACCGAACGCTCGCTCGGGACGAGGGGCGCTCGGGCGAGCGGGCGAACCCCCTGCGAACGGACGGTGTGGCGGGCCTCGTAGCGCAGATACGCGTAGAGGACGCCGAGCGAGATCGCGAGTTCGACGATCGCCAGCGCCGCGGCCTCGGTGTAGTTCAGGTCCCCGACGAGCTGGTAGACGAACACCTCGACGGTCGCGAGTTCGAACCCGCCGAGCGCCAAGATGATCGGGAAGGTCCCGAAGGTAAAGACGAACGTCAGCGCGGCCCCCATCACCACCGCAGGATAGAGCTGCGGGGCGATCACGTCCCGGAAGGCCCGAATCGGGCTCGCCCCGAGGCTGCGTGCGGTCTCGACGGTCCGGGCGTCGACCGACTCCCAGGCGGCGGTGGTCACCCGGGCGACGAGTGGCGCGTTATAGAAGGCGTGGGCGATCACGACCGCCTCCAGGGTGAACAACAGATCGACGGGCCCGAGCCCGATCGTCCCGAGGACGGCGTTGAGCGTGCCGTTCCGGCCGAACGTGGCGACGAAGCCGATCGCGACCATGATCGAGGGGAGCACGAACGGCAGGATCGTCAGCGACCGAAGCGTTCGCCGCCCACGGAACTCGTAGCGCGCGAGGACGTACGCCGCGGGGAGGCCGAGCGCGAGGCTCGCAAGCGTCGAGAGGGCCGCCTGAAAGGCCGTAAAACCGACGATCCCGAGTCGCCGCTCGCCCGAGAGGAGCGCCCGACCGACCACGAACGGTGAATCGCCCGCGAACAGGCGGGCGAGATCGCCGAAGTAGAACGGATCACGGAGCAGGGCCCCGAACGCCGAAAGCGTGAGCCGCCCCTCGACGAGGAGCGACTCGACGAAGACGGTCGTGACCGGGTAATAGAACAGGAGGGCGAGCACCAGCGTCGTCCCGACCGCGAGGAGTGCGATGGTTCGTCGCTCGAGGGCGTCGCGAGCACGGCGTACGCGCCCGCAGTCGGTGGGTTCGGGCGCGTCGCTTTCGGCGGCGTCGTCGCCCGCGGTCGACGTGGTGCTTGCGTCCATCCCAGATCGGGGGCTATCGGCCACCGGCAACGGCGTCGCTCCAGTCCTCGATCCAGCCCGGCAGACCCTCCGCGAGCGCGTCGTACCCGAAGAAAACCGGTTCGTCGGGTTCTCTTGCGAACTCCCGGTAGACCTCTGGCGGTGTCGCCTCGGTGTTGACGGGCCCGGTGACGTTTCGCTCGGCGATTACCGCCTGGACCTCCGGCGAGAGGACGAAATCGGCGAACTGGTGGGCCGGCCCGTCGTTCGTTCCCTCGGCAAAGCGGGCCATCCCCTCGATGCTCGCGTAGGCCTCGCCGTTTGGCATCGCCACACGGTGTTTCTCGAGGTCGCTGCCGGCCCGTTTTGCGTACACCCGGTCGTTCGAGTACGAGACGATCACGGGGGCCTCGCCCTCCTCGAACTGCGTATAGACGTCGGCCCACGAGTCGAGGATCCGGACGTCGTTCTCGAGCAGCCCCTGCCAGTACTCGAGGTACCCCTCCTCTCCGAACTCGTCGATCGTCCAGAGCAAAAAGAGCAGCCCCGTCGTCGCTCCCTGAGGGTTCGCGAGCGCGATTCGTCCCTCGTAGGCCGGGTCGAGGAGGTCCTCGAGGGTTTCGGGTTCGGGGACAGTTCGGCCGTCGTAGACGAGCGCACAGTAACTGCTGTCGACCGGGATGGTCCGGTCCTGCGGATCGAAATAGAACTGCTCGTCGACGTCAGCGAGGTGCTCGAAGCGACTCTCGTCCCACTGGCCGAACAGCTCACCGTCCGTGTTCCGATCGACGCGCACGAGTTCGTGGGGACCGAATCCGAGATAGAGATCCGGTTCGATTTCGACGTCGGAATTGTGGCGTTCGATGTAGTAGTTGATGCCCTGATCGGGCGTGTGCCATTCGAGTGTAGCGTCGTGGCGTGCATCGAACTCCTCTTTGATCCACGCGCCCGGGCTGTCGCTCGGGGCGTCGACGAACGATCCGTAGGTCGCAACGGCAAGCGTCCCGTCGTCGCTCTCGTCGCTGTCTACCGGGTTCGCCGAGCAACCGGCGAGGCAGGCCGTCACGGCCGCCCCCGATCCGAGGAACGTTCGTCGTTTCATTACCCAGTGGTCACACCGAGTGATGTATAATACCCTCGTTTCCGATCGCGAGCGGACGCCGACGGTCGACCGGGCGAGTCGAGGACGGACTCAGATCGAGATCCGCTTGCCGTCCCGTGCGTACTCGACGTCGAGGTCGGGAAGCCGCGAGAGCATGTCCTCGCCCATGTGGGTAATCACCAGTCGCTCGCAGTCGAGTTCGTCTCGGTGGGATGATAGCGTCCGGTAGTTCAGGTGGTTCGGAACTGCCTTCTCGTAGAAATAGGACTCACAGACGAACAGATCCGCGCCGCGTGCGACCTCGAAGAGCGCGTCGGTCCACTCCGTGTCCCCGGAGTACGCGAGCGTCTTCCCGTCGATGTCGAGTCGAAGCGCGTACGGCGGGGCGCCACAGGCGTGGACGACTTCGGTGGGGGTCACGTCGACGGGCCCGATGGCGGTCTTCCGGTCTGCCTCCAGTTCGACGATCTGGAGCTCGAAGCGTTGCTTGACCCCCGAGAGGCCCGGAAACGAGACGTCCATCGCGGCCCGAAGGCGCTCTTCGAGCCCCGGCGGCCCGGCGATGACCAGCGGTTCCGTCCGTTCGGCGATCAGTTGCGCGTCGAGGACGAAATACGGGAGCCCGCCGATGTGATCCCCGTGGAGGTGCGTGATGAAGATCGCCTCGATGGCGTTGCGATCGACGCCCTCCCGTTTCATCGCCGCCATGGACGTCGCCCCGCAATCGATGAGAAATCGACCGGAGGGCGCGGCGACGTGAAAACAGGTCTGTAATCGGCCGCCGCTCCCGAGCGGGTCGCCCGACCCGAGGAAGGTAAACGAGATCTCGCTCACGGTGCGATCCCCCTACAGTGGGAACGATTGTCTCGGTCCATTCTCCCATCTTCGGTGTCCCACGGCATAGTCGTAGCCATTCGGACGTGATTCGACCGTCGGAAGGCTCATATCCGATCGGCCGAGCGAGTCGAACCGTCGGAAACGGCACCCCATTCGGGACGGCCCGACTCTGTGCGTTTACTCGTGGGGCGGCAGGATCTGACCGCGAATCTCGCCGTCCGGATACTGTTCCGTGTGGACGTTGACGTACGCACCCACCTGTTCGAAGGTCCCGACCACATCCTCGAAGTCGGCGACCTCCCACTCCCCGACAAGGTCCTCGGCCGTGATAGAGTCCTCGGTGAGGATGCCCGAGAACCGACCGCCGATGCGTTCCGGCTCCATTCCTCCTTCTGGATAGAGCCAGGCGACGACGGGACCGTCCTCGCCCTCGGATCCCAAATGGATATGCGCCTGCGTGACGTTGCAGATGTCCGCGATCGTCACCTCGTAGGTGGCTTCCGTCCCGTCGGCGTCGACGTGAAAGCGTGCCTCTCCGGACGCTTCGGTCCGGACGTCCTATGATTCGGCCTCGTCCTGTAGGTGTACGTGGTACTCCCGCGGGAGATCGATCCCGGCGTCCCCACTGCCGGTATTCCCGTCTGTGGAGTTGCCGTCCGCACCGTCCGAATGCTCGTCTGCCAGTGCGTTACTACCCGTAGCGATACCCGCCACTATCGCTCCGATCCCGACGAGGAGCGTGCGCTCTGTGCCTGCATGGCCTCTGCGTCAGGAACTGTCAGACGCATATAGGTTCGTTATAGCTAGTTGAATCGACGGCGTGTACTGAGCGGGATGACAGTTCGGGAAAACCAATCGTCGTCCCGGACGTTGTGTTCAATCGGGCGCAGGTTCGAGCGAAACGGTCGTACTGCTTTCCGACTCGAGTGGTAAGCACACCGCTAGTTCGTCGGGTGAGCTACTGCGATATCGAATACGATAGCGAAAGAACTCTTCTGCGATATGACCGCCCGTCAGCGGAACCAAATGGAGTGGCACACGCGGCTTTCGGGGGCGGTCGTTTATGCGTCGATGGCTGGAAACGGCGGCGGACGATCCTTCTGGAAAGACGGGCCATCGGCAGCAGGGTCTACCGGACATCACATAGATCAAGCTCCTGTTGATGGTCGCCGGGCTCTCACAGGTCGACAACTCCGTATAGTTAAACCCGCACGTGCTTGTTGGACTGGGCATGAGCGAGAACCACGCGCGACGGAAGCTTCCCTCTGCGCCGTACGGTGTGGTCGGGCTGAGAGAGCCAGATTGGCGACGGACTGACACTTCACTGTGGAGGTAACCTCGATTTCAGCGACAACCGCTTGTGGTATACTACTTCGATCTAAACATGGCCGCATACGAAGACGCCCACTTCTGAACGATGACACCGTACTTCACCAACGAACGAGTTCTTAAATGCATCGAGGGACGCGGGATCGGCGGCGGCGTCGGTCATCGCGCTGACGTCGGCCTTGACGACGCCGACGTGATCGTCGAGAGCCGTGAGGCGTTCTTCGACGCCCTCGGGTCGTCGGCCAGCGAGATCGGGATCTCCGACCCTGCTCGGATCAGACCATCGTCTCAGATTGCGATGTCGATGGCTCGGCGGGTGCGCTGTTGTACGCCACCGACCACGGGAAGGACAGTCCCGCATGGGGTAACGGCTCCTCGGATCGGGATGTGATCACTATGCGTGGCGGCTCGCGCATCTCCGGGATCAGGTACCGCGGTCCGTACCACGACTACTACGATAGCGGTGAGTATCCGGCTACCTCCCGTTCGACAGCGGCAAGTAAGCGAGCGCCGGCGCAAGCGTGAGGGCCGATACGCTCGCGGCATCCGGATCCTCACCGACGACGCCGAGGTCGACAACTGCGAGATCTACGGCTGGCCAAACCAGGCCATCTCCATCGGCGCCTCCTCGACGGTCGTCTCGCCGCACATCCACCACATCTACGGCCACGACTGTATGATGGTGGGTGCGGGCTACGTCATCGACGTGATCAACGGGCACCCGACCATCGAGCTGAGCTACTTCAACGCGACGCGCCACTCGGTCAACGGTTTTGGCTACCCGACCTGCGGGTACACGCTCGAAGACTGTCTGTTCGGGCCGACGACCTACAGCCGCGCCGTCGACATGCACTGTCTTGCCGAGAACGGCGGCGGCGACGACCTCACCGCGGGCGGGCGCGTCGAGGTTCGCCGGTGTACGTTCGCCTTCACCCACAGCATCAAGGACAACAACTGCCAGGCGATCGCGTTCCGGGGCTATCCCGACGACGAGTACGTCACGGAGAACAACCGGTTCCTCCACGATATCGAGCCGGGCTTCGAGAACCCCGCGAACACGAGCTACCAGCCGGTCCCCTACCGACAGATCAACCTCGGGTCGGGCACCTGGTCGGGCTGGTACGCCTCGGACAACCAATACGGCGTCAGCGAGACCCACGAATCGGGAGTCGGCGCGCCGGTCAACCTCGACGACCCGATGGACGGCAAACCGCTGCTCAGCGAGGAGCGCCGCCGGGCGCTTCGGGCTGCCCTCAGGTCGCTCGAGTCGCAGGGATAGTGGCCGTATTTCGATGACCGACGGACAGTCGTAGCACGCCGATTTCGAGACGGCGGTTGAAGTCTTTTGATACGAACGGGACGAATCCGGTCGAATACCTCCGAGCGACCGTACCGGTCCGGGCGCATACGGGAGCCACGAGCGTCCACCGGAACGCGGACCGAGAACGACCTGATGGTAGCATTTATAATACACCCGTATTATTGATACGGATAACCGTTAAACACGGTGAAAATAGTCGACGGACGCGCTCGCGGTGGCGAACCGACGATCGGGGTTCACCGCGGAGCCGACGCGACGAACCAACGCACATGACACCAGAACTACGACCTTCCCGACGGCGACTTGTGGTACTTTTACTGCTCTGTTTCGCGGTCGCTCTGTCCGGGTGTGCCGGTTGGGGAACCGGCTCGCCAGCCGAGGACCCAGACGTCGCCAACGCGGGCAGTGGCGACATCGATGACGAACAGGACGGCGGCGACTCCTCGGACGGGACGAACGCCACGAACGCGTCCGGAGAGGAGACGAACGCCGAGGAAAGCGACAGCGGCGGAACTGACGGCGGGGACGACGCCGGAAGCGACGACGGGGACCCGAACGCGGATTCGGACTCGGAGACGAGCGTCGGGGACACGGACTCCGAGTCGAGCGAGTCGGTGGATCAGTCCACCTCGTCGAACGACGATTCGACGGTGGCGACACAGTCGAGCGACGACTCGGCGTCATCGGCATCGGCGTCGGCGTCGTCCGCGAGCGCCGGCTCGAACGACGACCCGGCGTCCGACTCGAGCGGAACCGACGCGTCGGACAGTGAAGGGTCGGACAGTGAAGACGCAACCGAAGGATCCGAAGACACCGACAGCGGCTCCGCGGACGACGCTGACGACGCCGGGGACGGGTCCTCGGATAACGCCGACGACGGAGCGGACGACAATACCGACGAGACCGGAGACGAGTCGAGTGGATCCGATGATGGGGCGGATAACGGTGATGAGTCATCGCCCGAGGAACCACCCGCCAATGAGAGCGAGGACGACGAAGGGACTGCTGAGGATGGGAACACCAGTGACGAGAACACTCCCGACGAGAACGAAAGCGACGGAAACAGCAGTGAGGGGAACGAAAGCGATGACCCCGAGACGTACACGCTGACCGTCGAGGCTGAGGGGCCGGTAACGATCGAGCGCCTCTCGGACGGCGCGACCACGACGCGCGAGGCCACCGACGGGACGGTCGAGTTCACCGTCCTCGAAGACATGTACGAGATCAGTGCCGAACAGGAGGAGTACGTCGATCCGATGCTGTCGATCGGCGTCGCTGAGGACAGGACGATCACCCTCCAGCAGGGCGATTCGATCACCTACACCGTCCTCGACGCCGGGACCGGCGAGCCGATCGAGGGCGCCGAGATCAGCGGGATGTGTGATCTGTGGTATTCGAGCGGTGACGCGTACATCACCGGGGAGTCGAACGCGAGCGGCGAACTCGAGGCCGAAACCCTCTCACCGACGACGTGTCGCTACGACACGCAGATCGCGGCCGAAGGGTACGAGCCGGCCTCGCTTGGCGAGATCGATATCCCTGAGGACGACGGGACGACCGTCGAACTCCAACCCGAGGAGTCCGACTCGACCGCCGCGCTCGCGCTCGGCGGACTCGGCGAAGCGCCGAGCATCGCCCGGGCCTGAGCCGAGGCTCAATCGCACACGGGCCCCGGCTCAGAGGTCGTCGCCGAGCGAGCCGTCGTACTTGTCCTGCTCGGCGTCGGAGAGGAACAGTCGCTCCCACTCGACGACCTCGGGAAAGCCCGAGAAGTCGTGGAGGCTCCCGACGGGTTGAGCGTTGAACGCGTCGTCGATGTCCCGCATGGCCGCGACTGGATCGTCGGCGAATGTCGAGAGGTCCTCGTGGACGTGTGCGATCGCCGAGAGCGTCGAGGCGACGGGAAACACCACCAGATCGAAGCTCCATCGTTCGAGCGCGGACAGGTCGACGTACGGCGAGGAGCCCAGATCGCCGACGAAGTTGTAGACGAGCGGCCCCTCGACCTCCTGTCCGATGCGTTCGAGTTCCGCTTCGTCGGTGGGGCCCTCGACAAAGGCGACGTCCGCGCCCGCATCAAGGAAGTCGTTCGCGCGGCCGATCGCCTCCTCTAGCGAGCCGTCGCCGGTTCCGCGGGCGTCGGTCCGGGCGATCAGCACGAACTCGGGGTCGCGCTCGTCGCGGACGGCGGCCGCGGCTTCGATCTTGCCGACCGCCTCCGCTCGTGGGATGACCTGCCGGCCTTTCGTGTGCCCGCAGCGTTTCGGGAACGTCTGGTCCTCGATGTGGATAGCACCGACGCCGGCTTTGATGTACTCGCGGACCGTCCGAACGACGTTCGTCGCGTTGCCGTAGCCGTTATCGGCGTCGGCGATCAGCGGGACGTCGATCCGTTCCTGGATGTTCGCGGCGTTCTCGATCATCTCGGGCATCGTAATGAAGCCAGCATCGGGGTAGCCGGTCTTCGACAGGGAGGTGCCGTAGCCGGTCATGTAGATAGCGTCGAAGCCGACGTGGTCGGCGACGGCGGCCGTCAGCGGATCGTGAACGCCGGGACAGGCGAGGATCTCGTCACTCGCGAGACGCTCGCGGAGCGCTCCACCGGTGGTGGTCATGGCTGGCCTCGCGAGGGACACACGGAGGTAGCTGTCGGTTCGAGTCGGTCGTCGTGGGTGTCGTTATACGTCATGTGAGAGGTGGTTGAGTACGGCATCGGTCGTAACGACGTCACCGTACTTCGCGTCGATGTCGAAGAGGTTCGCCCGATGTGGGCCGTCGGCGCGGTCGCCGACCGCGTCGGCGGGGACGATCGTCCGGTAGCCGTGTTGCAGGCTATCGACCGCGGTCGCACGGACACAGCCGCTCGTCGTGACGCCGGCGAGGACGAGCGTGTCCACGCGGTCGGTCGTCAGCTCCGTTGCCAGATCGGTTCCGAAGAAGGCACTGGCGTACTTCTTCAGGATGACTCGTTCGTCGTCGACGGGTGCGATTCGCTCGTCGACTTCGACCGCCTCGGTGCCGAGACGGAGCTCCTTCAGGGCGGGCACCTTCTCGATGAACCGCCCGGCGTCACCATAGGAGTCCTCGAACGCGACGGTCGTGAAATAACGCGGCAGGTCGTGTTCACGAAAGGTCGTGAGCAACCGTTCCGTCTGTTCGAGGACGTCGGTTACGTCCGCGCCGAGGCGAGTGGTCGGATCGGTGAAGGCGTTGATCAGGTCGATAACGAGCAGCGCGGGCCGGTCGCCGAGGCCGACGCTCGCGCCGAAATCCGCCTCGTCGTATTCGGTGTCGATGTCGTGTGGCCAGTCCATGATCGGTGTCGACGGTCAATCGTGACGCTCGGCGAACTCGCGTCGTTCGGCGGCGATGCGTGCTTCGAGGGTCTCGTCGTCCGGTAGTGGACCGTAATCGAACGCCGGTGGCTCGTCGCGGGTCCCGTCGAGCTCTCCGCGTCGATCCTCGGTGGCTACGTCGTCGACGCTCCCCTCGTCGAGGACGACCCCGTACTCGGTGCGGGCAGCGGATTCCGAGATGAGCCCCCGACGGACCTCGCGTGCGACGACCGTGGGATCGCGTTCAAGTGGATCGCCGAGCCCACCGCCGCCGGCGGTACTGAAGACGAGTTTATCACCCGCCGCGACGGCGACGTTTTCGACTTTTGACGGTAACTCCTCTTCGGTCCCGTCGGTCCGCACCAGTGTCTTCTCGCTCGTTTCGGCGTGGCTACCGCCGTCGACGCCCCACGGGTAGGTGTGGGCCCGATCGTCCTGGAAGGTGATCGCACCCGGCTCCTCGAAGGTGTAGACCTTCGTGATGCCGTGCCCGCCGCGGAACTCGCCGGGACCACCGGTGTCAGTGCGGGTGCTGTACTCGTCGATGCTCAGGGGGTAGTACGCCTCCTGGTATTCGGCAGGTACTGTTCGGAACATTGGCCACCACGAGTGTCCATCGAGGCCGTCGCCGCCCGGCCGAGCGGGGATCCCACCGTAGAGGATCTCGAGCATCTGGAAGTCGTTGCCCTCCGAGTCCGTCCCGGCGTAGACGAGGTTCGGCGAGGTGCCGTAGCTGCCCGCGACCGAGAAGCCCTCGATGAGCTTCGAGAACGTCGCCTGCAGGACGTCGAACTGCCGGGCCATCAGCGGGAGGCGATTGCCCAGTGCGGCCGGGAACTCCGGCTGGACCACGGATCCTTCGGGCAGTGTCACCTCGAAGAGGTCGTAGTAGCCGTCGTTGAAGGTGAGCAGCGGGTCGAAGGCCATGATGAGGAACACTCCCGTAAACATCTTGAACATCTTCTCGTTCAACAGGAAGTTCACCGTCCCCGGGACCTGCTCGTCAGTGCCCGTCCAGTCGAGGTAGACGGTCTCGCCCTCCCGGTAGATCTCGAGGTGGAGTTTGATGGGCCCGTTGCCCATCCCGTCGTCGTCGACGTAGTCCTCGAAGGTGTAGCGCTCGCCCTCGGGGACGAACTCGTGAATGAGGTTTATCATTCCGTCGCGGGTGCGGTCGAGGATGGCGTCGCAGGCCTCGACGTACGTCTCCTTCCCGAAGCGATCACAGAGCTCGTGGATGCGGGTTTCTGCAGCTTTCGTCCCCGCCGCCAGCGCCTTGATGTCGGCCTCGGCGTGTTCGGGCAGGCGGGTGTTGTGTGCGAAGCTTTCGAGCAGTTCGTCGTCGATCTCGCCGCCCTTGTAGAGTTTTACAGGCGGCAGTCGCACCCCCTCCTCGAAGATCGTCCGCGCCTGAACGGGCATGCTGCCGGGCGTCTTCCCGCCGACGTCCATCAGGTTGCCCCACTGGCTCGAAAAGCCCACGAGATCGCCCTCGTAGAAGATCGGTCGCAACAGCAGCATGTCCGGCGTGTGCGAGACCGCACCGGCACACATGTACGGATCGTTGGTCGCGATCACGTCGCCATCGGCGAGGTCCTCGCGCTCGAACGCCGAGTTCGCGAGGATGGTGTCGATGGCCGAACCGAACTGGCCTATGACCATTCGCCCCTTCGCGTCGGCGATCAGCGGGAACTGGTCGGACTGTTCGCGGATGACTGGACTGATGGCCGTCGTTTCGACCACGCGATCCATCTCGTAGCGGGTGTTCGAGAGCGTGCTCTCGATGATATCGAGCGTCGTTCGGTCGACGTCGTGTTCGCCGACGAAGTCGGGCGTCTCACTCATCTGTTTTCACCTCGGTTGATCTCGATGTTACCATAGCGGTCGATGGTCGCGTCGTGGTCGGGCTGAACGACGACCGTCGAGTCGGCGTCCGTGACGATGGCTGGCCCGTCGATAGCGTTACCCGGCCGGAGTTCGGTTCTGTCGTAGATCGCCGTGTCGTAGTGCTCACCGTCGAAGTACACTTCCTCGATGGCGAGTTCGGCATCGCTCGGATCGGCGTCACCGAGTGGCTGGTCCTCGATCGTGACCCCCTGCAGCCGGCCTTTGCCGATCACGCGTAGGTTCGCGATTTCGAGTGGCGCATCGAGCGAGAAGCCGAACTGGCGGTCGTGACGGGCTTCGAAGTCGTCCTTGATCTCCGCGAGCCCGGACTCGCGCTGAAGGTTCTCGGGGGAGACCGGAATCGACATCTGGATGTCCTGGCGGAAGTACCGGCAGTCGGCGGCGTACTCGAAGGCGTGGTCGGCTTCGTCGACGCCTTCGGAAGCAAGCCACGACGTCGCCTCGGCTTCGAGCGCGCGGAACTCCTCGGCGACGTCCGCCCCGTCGACGTCCTCGTCAGTTTCGAGGTACGTCTCTGCGAACTCGTTTTGGATGTCGGAGGTGAGAAACCCGAAGGCGGACATAACCCCTGGACCCGGCGGGATAAGTAGCGGATACGTGTCCATCACGTCGGCCAGCGCGTTGGCGTGCATCGGGCCGGCGCCCCCGAAGGCGACGAGCCCGAACTCGCGTGGGTCGTAGCCGCGTTCGACCGAGACGACCCGGAGCGCACCGTGCATGTTCTCGTTGACGATATCGAGGATCGCTTGGGCGGCCTCCTCGACGGTACTCCCTCGCTCGTCGGCGATCGTCGCGACCGCATCGCGGGCGGCCTCTCTATCCAGCTCCATCCGACCGCCGAGCTGAACCGAGGGTGGAATCCGCCCTAAGACGACGTTCGCGTCCGTGACGGTCGGTTCCTCGCCGCCCTGGCCGTAACACGCCGGTCCGGGGTCGGCACCGGCGCTCTCGGGGCCGACCTGCAGCGATCCGTTCAACTGGACGCGAGCAATGGAACCGCCGCCGGCGCCCACAGTATTGACGTCGACTGACCGGGATTTGAACTCCCGATAGCCGACCTTCGTCTGGCGTGTCGTCTCGGCGGTGCCGTCCTCGACGAGCGAGACGTCCGTCGAGGTCCCACCCATATCGAGGGTCAGAACGTCGGGAACGCCCTTCGCCGAGGCGATGGTCGCCGCCCCGACGACGCCGCCGCTCGGCCCAGAGAGCGCGAGTTCGACGGGACGCTCCTTTGCAGCCCCGGAGCTCATGAGCCCGCCGTCCGAGCGCACGACGTTCATCGTCGCTTCCGAGCCGGCCGCCGAGAGCGACTCGTCGAGATCGTCGAGATAGCTGATCACTGTCGGCCGCGCGTAGTCGTTGATGACCGTCGTGAGGGTTCGCTCGTACTCGCCGTATTCGGGGACGATTTCCGAAGAGATCGACACGGGAAGCTCCGGGGCCTCCTCGGCGACGATCTCCCGTACTCGCTGTTCGTGTGCGGGATTCAGATAGGCGTTCAACAGTGCGACGGTTATCGACTCGACGCCGGCCGCCTCGAGTTCCCGAACCGCCTCCCTGACTGCGGTCTCGTCGAGCGGCTCGATCTCTTCTCCTGCGGGCGAGGAGATCCGGCCGCCGACTCCTCGTGTGTCCACCAGATCGGCGAGCGGGGCCGGTTTCTCCATGCTCATCCAGCCGTACAGCGGGCCGGGCGTCCACGCCCGCGCTAGGTGTAGAACGTCCTCGTGGCCCGCCGTCGTAACGAGCCCGACCCGCGAGCCCGCCTCCTCTAAGAGCATGTTCGTTACGACGGTCGTACCGTGAAACAGGAGCTTCAGATCCGCCACCGTGGTGTCAGCCTTGGCTGTTGCCTCCTCGATGCCGTGTATCACTCCCTCCGCGGGATTCGCGGGCGTCGAGAGCACCTTGTCTATCGTGAGTTCGTGCGTCGTCTCGTCGAAGATGATCACGTCCGTGAACGTCCCACCGACGTCGACACCGAGATTGTGTGTCATGTGATATCGTACACTATGTCGGATGGCACGTCGGGGAGTAAGAATTCCCCCAACAGCTGTTGGCTCTTTATATAGATGCAGCCGGCAAGCGACTGGTCGGGGATCGGTCGGATACGCTTTTCACCGTGGGTTCCGTTGACACACGAGATCCGGGATGTTCACTGCGACGGTTCACTTCACACAGCACAGAAACTGCATTCTCCGACGGCTCACGGCGGGCGTCGACGCGCCGATCCCGATCGAGATCGAGGAGATCCAAAACGGCGTCGTGACGTTCGTCCTCCGGTCGGGCGAGCACACGGACGGTTTCCAATCGGAACTCGAAGCCGCCGAACACGTCGAACACGTCACGCGACTGGACGAGGAGAACCTGCTCGTGACGAAGCCGTCCTGTGGGGCGTACTCGGCGATCTACCGGAACCACGGCACGCTCCGGCGCTCGAACACCGTCTCGGGTCGTCAACGAGAGTACACGGTTCTCGTATTTCGCCGCGAGGACCTCAGAAACATCATCGAGGATTTGGGGACGTTTGGTACAGTTACACTCGGCAAACTCGAGGAGTTTACTCCTGGTGTCGAGCCGCCCCTGACCGAACGACAACACGAGGTCGCCGCACAAGCGCTCGCACGCGGGTACTATGATTGGCCGCGGGGGATAACGAACGAGAAACTCGCCGAGAAACTGGGAATCAGCCGTGCGACGCTCCACGAGCACCTCCGGAAGGCCGAACGGACGGTGCTGTCCTCGGCACTGGCCGAAAGTCACAGGCAGGTCGGGGAGGGACGATTCGAGCGAATCGACGTCTGAGTCCAACGGACGAACGGCACGTCGGTCAACGAACGCCGTCTCGAGGAGGCTCGTTCCTCACTCGCGGGGAAGGCGAAGCGTGAGGAGGGTGATCGCCCCGACGAGGGCCGCCAGCACGAAATAGGCCTCGTTGAAGTACCCGCGGTCGGCCACGGCGCCAAAGAGCACCGGCCCCGTTGCCCCCAGCATCGCGGCGCTCGATCGGATCAGCCCCAGACCGGTTCCCTGGATCTCCGCGGGGATCGTATCCGAGAGATACGACTGCGTGATCGCCCCCGATCCGAGCATTGTACTGATGAGTACGGTGACGGCGACGAGCGAGACCAGTCGCTCGACGAGAGGAAGGATTGCGAACCCCACGACGGCGCCCGCGAGCACGATCGGCAGCGATCGGCGGATCCCGATCCGGTCGTAGGCCGTTCCGGCCAGTGGCTTGGCGACGACGCCGATGGCGAAAAACAGGCCGAACAGCACGCTCGCCGCCGTCGATGAGAGTCCCTTCTGGTCGGTCAGGTAGATCGGATAGAACGCCGAGAACGTCTGAAGCGTGCCGATATACAAAAACAGGATAATCCCCATGGTAAGGAGGGTAGGATGGCGCAACGTCGCGAGGGCCTCACCGATCCCGTTGGGGCCGTCGTCAACGGATTCATCTCCCGGGGTAGTGGTCCCTGCAGGAAGCGTCACCCACAGCGCGAGGACGACCGCCAGCAAGGGGGGAACGATGAACCCCAGACCGGCCTGCCACGCGACCGCGGCCGCGATCGCGGCCGCCACCGGCGGGAGGACCGTCTGTCCGATATCGCCCATCGCCATCGTCACGCCGAGGGCCCGTCCGATTCGGTCGGGGTACATATCCGAGAGGACGGTGATCCGGGCGACCGGATAGAGGGACAGTCCAAGCCCGACGAATCCGGTGGCGACGAACAACGCGAACGCGGAGGGTGCGAAGACGACCAGGACGAGACTGACCGCGACGATCGCGACGCCCGCAGTCAGAACCGCTCGCTCGCCGCGGCGGTCGGCGAGGACGCCGCTTGGCACCTGTCCGATCGCATACCCGAGCCAGATGAGCGTCACCAGCAGGCCGGCGGTGGTGAGCGTGAGATCGAACTCGGCACTGAGATACGGAAGTAACACCGGATAGATCATCCGCGTGCCGTTCAACAGCCCCCATCCGCAGGCGATCACGATCAGCAGTTTGCCCGTTCCACCCGCCCAGAGCCCGCTCGCTTCCCGCCGGACCGACGCTATGCGATCTCCGGACATCAGTACGACCTCCATACCGCTACGACCCGAATACGCCTTCCGTTCTGCCACGAGGGCAACGGTCCGTAGCGACCGGCGGTACTCGGGGTCGGGATGGGCGGGTGATGCAGGTGACAACGATCCGAACGAGTGCGGACGAGATACGGGGTTTTTCCCCCTAGAGACGATAGCGCTCCCATGGGAATCGAACCTGGCGATCAGGCAACGATCGAGTACACCGGACGACTGGCCGACGAGGAGGGGACCGTCTTCGATACGTCCCGCGAGCAGGTCGCGGCGGACTCGGGACTAGCAGAGACCCAGCCCGGCCGCGAATACGACCCGCTGTCGGTCGAACTCGGTGCCGGACAGCTCATCGAAGGATTCGAGGAGGGACTCATGGGACTGGAGGAGGGCGACACCGAGACCATCACCGTCCCCCCCGAGAAGGGCTACGGCGAGCGACGCGACGGGCAGGTCATCGAACACGACCGCGACGAGTTCGAGCGCCAACTCGACGGGCAGGCCGCCGAGGAAGGGATGCAGATCCAGACGGAAAACGGACAGATCGGTGAGGTCATCGACGTCGGCGAGGACGTCGTGCGGATCGACTTCAACCACGAATTGGCCGGCGAGACCCTCGAGTTCGACGTCGAAGTCGTTTCGATCGACTGATCGCGGACTGCGGCAGTGGGTGTACCGCCCGTCGCCTCGACCTGAGCACGGGGAGTCCGTTTACGAGGACTCGGCGGCCGGGCGAGGATGAGACCCACAGTCGTCCCGTCGACGAGCGATCCGAGCGTGCAGGACCTCCCGGCGGCACGGTCGTGTGTCGTACTCCTTTTGGGGCCGGTGTAGGCGGGGCGGATGTACCGACTGGAACCAGCAGCTACGGAGTTCGCGGGCCGGGTCACTCGAGGATCTCGACGGTCCCGTCGGTCCCGTCGACGCGAACCCGCTGTCCGGTCTCGATACGGCGGGTCGCGTCCGGCACCGAGACCACCGCCGGCAGCCCGTACTCGCGGGCGACGAGCGCGCCGTGGCTCATCCGGCCCCCGACCTCTACGACCATCCCGGCCGCGTTCAAGAACAGCGGCGTCCAGCCGGGATCCGACGACGGCGCGACGAGGATTTCCCCCCGTTCGATCGTCTCGCGGGTCGGGTCACGAACGACGCGTGCCACGCCCTCGACGACGCCGCCGGAGACGCCAGTCCCGACGAGTACCCCCGCCGGCAGGTCCTCCCGACCGACCGCCGGAGTCGGCGCTTCGCCCTCGCTTGTCAGCACCGGCGGCGCGGTCATTGCCGCGTGTCGGTCGAACTCGTCGCGTCTCGCGGCGATATCGACGGTGATCGCCTCGCCCGCAAGCGCCGCGAACAGTTCGTCCTTTCGCAGGAACCAGACGTCGTCAACGTCGTCCAGCCGTGCGTCGGCGACGAGGTGCTCGCCGGCCTCACACAGCACCTCGCGCCACGCGGCGAACAGGTATGCTGACCCCTGCTTGGGGTACTCCCGCGTCTGGATGTACCCGCGATACGTGCGGATCAGCCGCCGGACTGCTCGCCGCCGGATCGGGCCGAGCGGGCCGCGATCCGCCCGCCGTTCGAGCCGCGCGGCCGCCGCGAGCGCCTCGCGTTCCATCCGCGCGACGTGCTCGCGGTGCGTGCCTTTCCCGGCGTGTTCGAGGTTCGCGCGAACGGTCGCCAGCAGCCACGACGGGTCCTCGCGCCACCGGGGCCTGCTGAGGTCGAGTTCGCCGGTCGCGCGGTGGCCGAACTCCTCGAGATAGGCCTCGAACGCCTCACGGAAGACGTCCCCACCCGCCACCGACCCGATTTCCTCGAGCGAGACGCCCTCGCGGAGCGCGGCTGCGACCTCGGGGTGGTCGCGCGCCACGTCCGCCAGATCGCCGAGTCCGAAGTTGATCCGGGTCACCAGTTCGTCCGGGAACCCCCGCCCGACGGCGTTGACGTCCGCCGGCGCGTCCGCGAATCGCCATCGGAGCCACCCGTCGACCGCGAGGGCCGCAAACAACGGGCCGGTTCGGGGGAACGTTGTGACTGCGTCGACGGTCTCGAAGAGGCCGAACGGTGCTTTCACCCGCTCTACGAGCGTCTCGCGCCCGGTGATCTGTGCGGCGGCTTCCCTCCCCCACTCGATCCAGAGCGCCTCCTCGTCCGTCGGCGGGTTCGGCGTCCCGACGAACGCACCGACGAACCCGCCCATCATCCCCCGGACGAATGGGAGCCCCCGGACGACGGCCCACGCCGTGTTGGTGAGGGGGGACAGAACTCCGAGGACGTCCCGCGCCGAGCGCTCGGTTCGAAACTCGTCGCCGCGACGTGCGAGGAGGTCCTCGATGGCGGCGCCCATCGGCTCGCTCACCTCCGAGAGAAGCTCCGGGACGTCGTCTCGGAGCGCGTCGATCCGCAGGACCGGCGTGATGTCGACGTACACCCGGCCGCCGGCCTCGGCGCCCAGCGGGGCCTCCGTGGCGAGTCCGAACGCCGCGAGAGCGGACTCGGTGTAGGACATCCAGACGTCCCTGACGAGCGGGGGCATCGCCTCCGGGAACGCCTGCGCGTGGCCGACGCTGTAGTAGACGTGGAGGCGGTCGTCGTCGGGTTCGGGCGAGGGAACGGGAAACAGGGTGGTGATCGGCCGGGACTGGACCACCCAGAAGCGCCCGTCAGCGAGACACCACTCGACGTCCTGTGGGGCGCCAAAGAGCGCCTCGATCCGCGCGCCGAGAGCGACCAGCGTGCGCACCTGCTCGTCGCTCAGCGCGCGCGCCGTCCGGCCGCCGGGCAGTTCGACCGTCTCGGTGCCGCCCTCAGGGAGCGATCTGACCGCCAGTTGTTGGTTTCCGACCTCGTATTCGCGGATCCGGGCCGTTCGGGTCGTGACGCGGACCGAGTCGGGGGTCGCCTCGCCCGAGACGAACGCGTCGGCGATCCCGACGCCGGCCTCGATAGCGGTGATCCGGCGGTTGCCCGTGGTCGGATCGGCGGTAAAGAGGACTCCCGAGACCGTGGGGTCGACCATCCGCTGGACCACGACGGCGAGCGCGACGTCCTCGTGATCGATGCCGTTTCGCGCCCGGTAGACGATCGCGCGGTCGGTGAACAGACTCGCCATGCAGGCCCGAACGCGATCGACGACCGCCGCCGCCCGGACGTTGAGGAACGTCTCTTGCTGGCCCGCAAAGGAGGCCGCCGGGAGGTCCTCGGCCGTCGCGCTCGACCGGACGGCAAAGCCCGCCTTGGGGTCGCCTCCGAGCCCCGCGAGGCCGGCTTCGATGGCGTCCTCGACTTCCTCGGGAACCGCGAGGCCTTCGATTCGCTCCCGAAGGGTCGCGCCCGCGGTCGCGATCGCCTCCCCATCGGCGGGGTCGATCTCCGAGAGGCGACGGACGGCGCGTCGAACCGACGCGTCGCTCGCCAGATGGTGGTACGCGGGCGTCGTCACACAAAAGCCGTCGGGAACCGCCACTCCGGCGGCGACGAGGCGGGCCAAGTTCGCGCCCTTCCCCCCGACGAGGGTGGGGTCGGTCGTCGCCGCGTCGTCGAGGGAGACGACGTACGGACCGTTCGTTTCGAGGTGCTGCTGTTCGTCCATTCGATCTCCCGATACTAGTGGTCCGGAGGGAGGATCAATCAGTGGGTGAGAGCGATCAGGGTTCGTCCTCGAGCAACACGGCCGTGACGTACTCGTCGGCGGTCTGTCTCGCCGTAGCAAGCGCGTCCCCCTCGAGGACGACCTCCCGGGTGCGTGCGCCGTCGACGATCGTCATGAGCGCGCGGGCGACGTGGTCGGGATCGACCTCCGCGAAGGCGCCCGCCTCGATTCCCTGGGCGATCACCGTCTCGAGGAGGTAGCGGACGTACTCGTCGTTCTGCTGGAAGCGCTCGCTGAAGGTCTCCTTGTAGGGGGCCTGACTTCGCATCTCCAGCATCGCGATCAACAGATCACGGTGGTCCTCGAGTTCGACGAGCAGTTGATCCAACAGCAGTTCCAGTCGTTGTTCGGGGTCGGTAGTCTCGACCTCGTGGACGCTGTCCTTGAACCGCCCGAGGACGTAGTCCAGAAACGCCGCCAGCAGGTTGTCCTTCGTATCGTAGTGGTAGTGGATCGCGGCCGTCGATTTGCCGTACTCGTCGGCGATCCGTTTGACCGTGAGGTCCGCGTAGCCGTGCTCGCGCAGCGCCCGATAGGTCGCCCGCATGATCTCCTCGTCGGGATCCGAGTCGGATCGATCCGGTGAGTCGGCCATTAGAGAACGAATGGACTGCAACCCGGTTAACGGTTTTGACTCGTTCGTTAGATAGCGGCACCCGACTATCGAGGTCTTATTCGGGCTATAGCCGCAATATCGCGCGTGTATGCGTCACAGTACCCCGATCAGAATGCTTTTGACTGACTAGTTA
Source organism: Halalkalicoccus jeotgali B3 (assembly GCF_000196895.1). NCBI lineage: Archaea > Methanobacteriati > Methanobacteriota > Halobacteria > Halobacteriales > Halalkalicoccaceae > Halalkalicoccus > Halalkalicoccus jeotgali. Next base: position 625,931 of record NC_014297.1, on the reverse strand, counting down.
GTAAGCACAGCAATGACCGAGACGAGCGACGAACGACTGGCGGATATCGCGGCCGTGTTCTACCGGGATCTCGACGCGAGCGGGCAGCGGAATCGTCCGAGAAGGAACGGGGCGGGCAGGCGAGGTCTGCGCCCGACGCCGTCGAGAGGGGACAGCTACGAGAGCGGACGCGAGGAGGCGAGCGGGCGGGATCACGAACGACATACCGACCGATCAGGCTCTCTCGGGGTGGAGTGGTGATGGGCGTTCGGCGAGCCATCAATGCCCTGTTCAAGAGTTCCGACGAGTTCGATCTGACCTCGGGCGGGATCGGCAAGCCGCTGTTTTACCTCTCGTTGCCGATCGTCGTGATGAACCTGTTTCAGACCGCCTACAACCTCGCGGACACGTTCTGGCTCGGCCAGCACAGCACGAGCGCACTGGCCGCGATCAGCTTCGCGTTCCCGATGGTGTTTCTGATGATCTCGCTTGCGCTCGGGCTCTCGGTGGCCGGGAGCGTCCTCGTGGCCCAGTACACCGGTGCCGGGCGAGAGCGGGAGGCGGCGTACGCCGCCTCCCAGACGGTCGCCTACGCAGCCATCGCCTCGGTCGTGCTGGGGGTGGTCGGCTCCGTCTTCGTCGACGAGGCGTTGGTGCTGCTTGGTGTGAGCCCCGACATCGCGCCGCTGGTCGTCGAGTACATGCGGGTGTACGCCGTCGGCCTGCTGTTCGTCTTCGGCTTTGCCGTCTTCATGTCGCTGATGCGGGGCTACGGGGATACGATCACGCCGATGTACGTGATGGCCGGCTCGGTCCTCATCAACATCGTGCTCGACCCGCTGTTGATCTTCGGCTTCGAGAACAACCCGCTGTTCGCGTGGCTGGGTCTTGGCGGGCTCGAAGCGTGGCTGTTCGGACTGAGTGGGTTCGCCGGCTCGGGCATCGAGGGGGCGGCCGTCGCGACGGTGTTCTCGCGGGCGCTTGCCTTCGCCGTCGGCCTCGCGATCATGCTGCGGGGCGATCGCGGGGTCCGGATCAGACTGCGCCAGATGGCGCCCGACCTCTCGTTCGCTCGAAAGGTGATCGATATCGGCGTGCCTGCCTCGATCGAGGGGACCGCCCGCGCGCTGTCGATCAACCTGCTGTTGTTCGTCATCGCGGCGTTTCCCGAGTCGGTCGTCGCTGCCTACGGGATCGGCACGCGGATCTTCTCGGTCATCTTCCTGCCGGCGCTTGCGGTCTCCCAGGGGATCGAGACGATGACCGGCCAGAACATCGGCGCCGGCAGGCAGGATCGGGCCGCCGAGACGAACCACTTTGGGGCCCGCTCGATGCTCGCGATCCTGACAGTCCTCGGACTGCTCATCATGATCGCCGCACGGCCAGTGGCCGCGATCTTCACTAACGACCCGGCGGTGATCGAACACAGCGCGACGTTCCTGCGCGTCGCGGCGCTGTCGTTCGGCTTCATCGGCGTGATGCGCGCTTACACCGGGGGGTTCCGGGGCGCGGGCGATACGCTGGTCGCCGCGGCCATCTCGATCCTGACGCTTGGGGTCGTTCGCCTGCCGGTCGCGTGGATCGCCGCGGGGACGTTCGGGGCGCTCGGCCTCTGGATATCGTTTCCGATCTCGAACGCCATCGGCGGACTGGTCGCCTACTGCTGGTTCAAGCGCGGGACGTGGCGCGAGAGCGACCTCACCGGTTCGGGGATCGGTATCGGAGACACCAGTGGGGAGGCGGTGAGCAACGACTGAGACGATGGTCGGCCAGTCCCCACTCGCGGCGTCCGGAGGAGATGAACACGGATTGGGTTCGGGTTCGGCGATCAGTTTTCCTACCGGACGCCCGATAGTGCGACGTCGCCGAGGTCGGGTTCTTCGATCGGGAGCCAATCGAGACGCGGCGGTTGATGATGGGAGACGACACCAGCGGTGAGCGCGCGGCGGGCACACTCCCCGTACGAGTCGTAACGGTCGGAGAGACACGCCAGCCCGGAGTCGGCGTCGTACTCGATGGCACTACAGTCGGCCAGCGTGGAGAGGTCCCGTTCCCGGAGCGCCTCCGCGACGGTTTCCGAGTCGGCACCGACCCGCGGGGCGACGTGATCCCCGAGTTCGCCGACGGAAGCGGGATACGTACAGGCGCCGAGGTATCGTAGAACGTACCAGCGACGGCGGTTGGCTCGTTTGGGAACGTGTCCCGAAACGATCCGCCCGCATCCGGTATTGGATTGAGACATGTTATACCACACTACACCACCCCTCTATATAGTACTTTGGTCTATAATACTCAGTATTCCATTTGATTATCCTAGTTATCTCGTATCTTTCGAACGATCATCTATATTATAGGCTCGAATTCGAACATTCGGATCCGTATCAGAGCAGGGATCGACGACGGGTGTCTTCCGTCGGGCGAATCGCAGGACCGGTCGCCGTTTCGCACAGTATATACTGCCCACGCACGTGTAGCGAGGTATGCGCCCGGACGACGTCCGTCAGGACTGGGCCGAACGCTCCGGGAAGTTCTCGCCGGCGTACTACGCCCGGATCGGCCCCAACGAAGTCAGCGAGACGCTCGTCGACGTGCTCACCCACTACGTCGACGATTCGGCCGCGATCCTCGAGGTCGGGTGTGGCTCGGGCCGCCATCTGGCCCACCTGCACGAGCACGGCTTCGGGAACCTCACCGGAATCGATATCAACGACGAGGCGTTCTCGGTGATGGCCGAGCACTACCCGCGACTCTCGGAGGGAGGAACCTTCCATACCGGTGCCATCGAGGAGCTCGTCCCGGAGTTCGACGACGACGCGTTCGACGTCGTCTACTCGGTCGAGACCCTCCAGCACGTCCATCCCGATGACGAGTGGGTTTTCGAGGAGTTCGCCCGCATCACGAGCGATCTGCTCGTGACGGCCGAAAACGAGGGCAACGGTCCGACACGCGGTCGCGAGGAGACGCCCGTCAGCTACGTCGACGACGAGTTCCCGCTCTATCACCGCGACTGGAAGCGGGTCTTCTCGACGGCGGGGCTCGCCCAGCTGATCCGCGAGCCGACGTCGCGGGACACTATCCGGGTGTTTCGAGCGCCGTAGCGCCGTTCAGTACGGGACGAGAGGCATTCCAGGACCTCCCATCGACCGAAACATCAATACGACGAATGTGAGATAGGCGGGTATGGACGTGACCGAGAGTCGTCTCCTCGTAACGGGTGGTGCCGGGTTCATCGGTACCCACCTGACCGAGCGACTCCTCGACGCCGGAAACGACGTCGTCGTCGTCGACAACTTCGCCAACAGCGACCCCTCAACTGTTCCCGACGGGGCGGAACTGATCGAGGGCGACCTCACCGACAGCGACGTCGCAAGCGAGGCGATCGATAGCGATATCGACGGCGTGTTCCACCTCGCCGCACGCAAATCGGTCAACGATGAGAACCCACGCGGGCAGTTCGAGGACAACTCCGCGATGACGTACAACGTCCTCGAGGCGATGGACGCCGCCGACGTCTCCGAGATCGCTTTCACCTCCTCCTCGACGGTCTACGGGGAGGCCCCGCGTCCCACACCCGAGGACTATGCCCCCCTTGAACCGATCAGCGTCTACGCGGCGAGCAAGATCGCCGACGAGAGCCTGCTCTCGACGTACGCCCACACCCACGGAATGCGAGTGTGGACCTTTCGGTTCGCGAACATCGTCGGCCCGCACCTCCGAGGGGCGGTGATCCCCGACTTCGTTGAGAAACTTCGGGCGAACCCCGAGACGCTGACGATCCTCGGTAACGGCCGCCAGGAGAAGTCCTACATGTACATCGAGGACTGTCTGGACGCGATGGAACACGTCATCGAGCACACCGAGCGCCCGGTCAACACGTTCAACCTCGGTACGCGGACGACGACCTCGGTCAATCGGATCGCCGACATCGTCAGCGACGAACTCGGGCTGGATCCCGACTACGAGTACACGGGTGGTGAGCGCGGCTGGACCGGCGACGTGCCTAAGATGCGCCTCTCGATCGAGAAACTCACGGGACTGGGATGGGACGTCTCCCTCGAGAGCGACCGGGCGGTGCGAAAAACGGCCCGTGAACTCGCCGACGAAATGGACGAGTAAGAGAGAACGGACCACGAACCGGCCGGCCGCGGGATCGCTCAGCGAGTCGCGAAGTAGTAGAGCGGGACGAGACCCGGGAGGACGAACGGGTACACGAGGGGACCGACGATAGTCGACTCGGTTCTGGCTATGCCGACGATACCCGCTATCGTGACGACGAGATACGCGATACACGTCGCGTAGACCCCACCAGTCAGTCCGAGAGACCAGAATATCACTGCGAGAGCGATCGTCCCGATCTGTCCCAACGCCCCGAAACGGGTGATCGCGATCGGATCGGGCCTCATCTATGCAAGTATTGGTCGATGGACCGTAATAGCTGGGCCGGATTTACTTACTCTATCAAGGACGTCCTACTGCCCGCATCGACGGTTATCGAAGGCGCTCGTAGCGTGTACAGCTCGGAGAACGAGAATGCTTGATACGATCGGTCAAAGATTGCGAGTCGAAGCGCCGGCGTTCCCGCCTCATACTCAGAAACCGCTGGCTGTTCAGTTGTGCAACAGGAAAAGAAACTGCGTACAGGGGATTGGAGTAAATTCGTGTTGAAAGTGTGGATTTAAACCGAGACTATGGCAGTCATTCGTTCGAAGGTGCCTCAATAGTACGAATATTTCCCCACCATATTCGCAATTGTTGTCTCTATGCGGAAGTTTATTTACAAATCGTTTGAGGCCTATATGTCTACAATGGATCGGAGATTGCTGATGAAGTCAATCGGATCGGTAGGAATTGCGAGCCTTGGCACGGGAGTTGCGTTCTCACACGAGGGAGAACACGACGAATCGGCGGATTCAAGCGAAAGTGGATCGGCAGACGAATCGTACCGCGTCGAATCGACGCCGGAGAACGTGGTCTGGGGAGCGATTGACCCGACGAAAGAACCAGTTGAGACGGTTCCATCCGGATCGACGGTCGAGATCGAGACCATTTCGCACGAGGGCATTCTAGAGGACCAGCCCGGTCCTGAGGAGTTCTTTACGAACAACGGTATTCCGGAGTCGGAGATCTTGAAGGACCAGGTCAGGGTTCACGACGAAGTGCCACACGACGGTGCCGGCCCGCACGTGGTTACCGGGCCGGTCTATATCGAGGACGCCGAACCGGGCGACGTACTGGAGGTCGAAGTGCTCGACCTCGAGTTCCGTGTGCCCTACGGCGCCAACACGTTCCGGCAGGGGAAGGGTGGATTGCCGTCGGAGTTTACGTGGAACGATAGCAAGGTAATCGAGTTCGATCTGGAACGGGGGGTCGCACTGCTCTCGGAGGGCATCGAGATACCCCTGGAGCCGTTCCTTGGTATCATGGCTGTCGGCCCGACGCTGACGACCGGCCGGGTAAACTCCGTACCTCCGGGACCGTTTGGCGGTAATATCGACATTCAGGGAACGGGTGTCGGGACGACACTCTATTTCCCGGTCTTCCGCCCCGGTGCCCTGTTCTTCACTGGCGATGGCCATGCACTCCAAGGAAACGGCGAGGTAGATCTCACGGCGCTCGAAACGTCGCTTACGGGGACGCTGAAGTTCACCGTCCACAAGGACGCCGCCCAGATGGACTGGCCCGTCGCGGAGACCGACGACGACGTCTACATCATGGGAATCAACGAGGACCTCGACGACGCGATGGAGCAGGCGATTGAGGAGGCGATCTCCGTGCTGGTCCACCAGAAAGGAATGTCCCCCACGGAGGCCTATCGCTACTGTAGCCTCGCCGTTGATTTCAACGTCTCACAGGTCGTCGACATCAACAAAGGGATCCACGGCAAGATCCCTAAATCCACCTTTGAGGAGGGCTTCGACGTCGACCCACAGGCCCTTGGGGAGGATTTCTAACGACGCCTCCTCGGAAGCATCTCGTAGCAGAAAGAACGCCCACGAGCCGGAGAAAACGGGATAACTCGTCGTTCAGCTCTGATATTGCCGTATTCCCTGGCGAACGAACGGCAGGAACAACGAGACCACGCTGAACAGAAGGATCGTCATCGCGATCGGACTGGTGTAGATGATGTCCAGCGAGCCGCCGGAAACCTGCAGCGACCGCCTGAGGTTCGACTCGGCGATCGGTCCGAGGATGAGTCCCAGCACCATCGGTGCCAGCGGGTAATCGTCCATGCGCATGAAGTAGCCGAGTACGCCAGCACCGAGCATCACCCACGCATCGAGCAGATTGCCCCGCAGGGCGATCGACCCGATGATACAGAGGATGAAGATCACGGGCCAGAGATACATCGACGGGAAGTCGATCAGCCGAGCCCAGTAGCGCGCGCCGAGCAGTCCGAGTACGAGGATAACGACGTACACGAGGAAGAACCCGATGAAGATCGCATAGACCAAGCCGGGTTCGCTCTCGAAGAGGCCGGGACCCGGTCGAATACCGTGGACCAGTAACGCCCCGATGAGGATCGCCGTGACCGAGTCGCCGGGAATCCCCAGGGTGAGCGTTGGAATAAGCGCCCCGCCCGTACTCGCGTTGTTGCCCGATTCTGCGGCGGCGACGCCGAGGACGTTGCCCTCGCCGAACTCTGGGACCGCATTACTACACCAGCGTTTGGCCTCGTTGTACGTAACGAACGACGCGATGTCCCCGCCTGCGCCGGGAATAGCGCCGATAAACGCGCCGACCACACCCGACCCGAAGGTGACGTTGCCGATGTTCTTGAGGTCCCCGCGGGTCGGCCGGACCGCAGAGAGGTCCTGTTCGGCGTGGCCGGTGTCGATCCCGGCACGATACCGGGTGAGCCCTTCGGCGATACCGAACAGCCCGATCATCACGGCGATGAACTCGATACCGGCGGTGAGCACGTCGATTCCGAACGAGAACCGGGGAAAGCCGAGGTTCGGGTCGAGTCCGACGGTGGCGAGGAACATACCCAACAGCCCCGAGATCAGCCCCTTGATGATGGAGTCGCCACTGATGCTGGCGATGATCGTCAATCCGAAGACGGCGATCGCGAAGTTCTCGGGCGACCGGAACGCGAGTGCGACGTTCGCGATCTGCGGTGCGAGTATCGCGAGAACGGCGACGCTGATGACGCCACCGACGAACGAGGCGACGGTCGCGATTCCGATCGCTCGACCGGCTTTTCCCTGCTGAGCCAGCGGGAAGCCGTCGAAGACCGTCGCGGCGGCACTCGGCGTCCCCGGCGTTCGGATGAGGATCGCCGGGATCGAGCCCGCATAGAGAGCGCCACCGTAGATCCCCAAGAGCAGCATCATCCCCTCGACGGGCTCCATCCCGAAGGTAAACGAGACAAGCACGGCGACAGTCATGGTCGCCGTCATCCCGGGCAGCGAGCCCATCGTAAGCCCGATCACCACGCCGATGACGATCAATACGAGCGCGAGTGGTTCGAAAACGAGCGCGGCACCCTGAGCGAAGAAGTCGAGGAGGGGCGGCACGTCAGATCAGCCCCACGACGATCGACGGTAACACCGCATCGATCGGAACGAGTCCCTCCGGAAGCGGGACCTGAAAGAGGACCCCGAAGAGGTAGTACAGAACGAGCATAACGCCGATGGAACTCCCGAGAACGACCGGGACCGATCGCGCTCCGGAGTACCACATGAGCCCCGCCAGAAAGGCCACCGTCGTCAGGGGGAACCCGAGTATCGGCATGGCGAAGATGTAGATCGTCGGGAACGCGACGACGACCGCGAGTCGGCGGACGACGGTCGGATCGATCTCGTGGGCGGATCGCTCGCTTGCGGTGAGATCTTTGACGAGCAACCCGAGCGCCAGTACCGCGATCGTCCCCGTGATGAGTCGAGGGAAAAGCGCCGCTCCGGGATCGCCGCCACGGCCGGCCGGGAAGTCGGCGCTGACGACGAAAACGGCCGCCGAGAGCACGAACAGGAGTCCGGCAGCGATGACGTCCGATCGGAACACACGATAGACCATGCTCACCGATCAGCCCGATTGTGCCAGTCCGAGTTCGTCGATAATCCCGCCGAAGCGCTCGTACTCCGACTCCATGAACTGGCCGAACTCCTCGGCGTCGCGGTAGACGAGCCCGAAGCCCTGTTCTTCCATGAACGACTGGAAGTCCTCGGACTCATAGACGCTCGTAAAGCCCTCCTCGAGGGTGCTGATCCGCTCTTCGTCGGTCCCTTGCGGGACCGTCAGTCCGCGCCACGCACCCATGGTAAAGTCATAGCCCGACTCCTGAAGCGTCGGCACTTCGGGGAACATATCGAGGCGCTCCTCGCCGAACACGGCGAGGATCTCAAGGGGACCGTCCTGGACTTGGCCGGCGACCTCCGGTGCGCTCGCCGCCGTTGCTTCGACCTCGCCGCTGACGACGGCCTGGGTCGCGGGCGACCCGCCGTCGTAGCCGACGTGGCTGAGTTCGATACCGGCCTCTTGGGCGAAACCTGCCGCAGAGAGGTGCCAGATCGCCCCGGTTCCGGAGTTCGAAACCCGGATCTCACCGGGATTCTCCTCGGCGTATGTGACGAACTCTTCGAGGGTGCTGTAGGGGGCGTCCCCGGGAACGGTGAGGGTGGCCGGATCGAAGTTGTATTGGATGACCGCGTCGAGGTCCTCGGGGGTGACGTCCGCGATTCCGAGATGCGAGATCGTACAGATCTCGACGGTGGTGATGCCGACGGTGTACCCGTCGGCCTCAGCGTTCGCGATCGCGTTGAAGCCGGCACTGCCGCTGCCGCCGGTCTGGTTGGTGACGTACAGCGAAGTACCGAGCGGGTCTTGGCCGAGTTCCGCGAGCCGGCGACCGGTCAGGTCAGTACCACCGCCGGCCGCCCACGGACAGATCATCTCGATGTCCTGAGTCGGGAAGTCCTCTTCTTCCTCGCCGCCACCGAGTTCGCCGGCACAGCCGGCCAGTCCGCTCATCCCGAGGGCTCCGGCTGCGGTAATGTATTCTCGTCGTCCAATTTCGTTGTGTGATATCATGTCTCGTATGAACGTCCGAGTGGCGGCTTATCTATCATGTCATATAATACTCCCGGTAAGGGGATGCGGTTTCGTAGGTCACACTCAAACCATACGAGCGGACGGGCGGTGTCTCGACGGGGACTAGAAGCACGATCCGTCGTTCGAGAAAAGACGTTCGTTCGGACGACCGAAAGGCGGCCAGCAGCGCGTGGTGACGAAAGACACCCCCTCGGGCTGAGACCCGCTCGCTCGCCGGTGGGCTCAGCGGCGAGCGAGCCGGCCTCGGAGTTGACCGAGTACGAACCCCACCATCTTGCGGGGCGAATCGGGGATGGCACCGAGCTGTTCGAGCAGTCCCAGCCGGTCGTGGTTGTTGTACACCGCCGTAATCATTCCGCCGTCGATGTGGATGAACGAGAGCCCCGTAACGGTGACCGGCTTACCGGTCACGGGGAGGTCCATCAGCTCGCCGGTATGGGTCCCGCGCGAGGTCCATCGGACGCCGACGCGGTCGCCGTCGCTGATCGTCTCCTCGATCTCGAACGAGAGGTCCGGAAACGCCTCGAAGTACATCGAGAGGAAGGTTTCGTACTCCTCGCGGTCGATGGGTTCGGGCCCGGTCATCCCGTAGAGGGCACAATCCGCTGCGTACAGGTCGGGGATGAGCGCGAGATCGTGGCCGTCGAGGAGGTCGGTAAAGACGCGCTCTGCGATCTCGTGGTTCTCAGTAGTGAGGGTTTGTGGAGTCATAGTGTGTACAATAATTATGGTTTCGTAACGGCATAACCGTAGCGAGAAGCGTGCTAGCTCAAGGGAGTACGACGCGGAACCTCGACACGCTCGCCGACCGCAAGCCTCCCGTCGCGGCGTCTTCATCGGTTGCGCAGATCGATATCGGGAGACCAGCGCCCCCATAGGAATCCGACTGGATGAGTAAACGTAGGGTCGCAGAGACGGATGGATTTTTTCGCCTCCAGGCACATACACGAGTCGTGAAAGAGCTCGATCGACGAGCGCTCCTCACGACCACGGGAGCAACCGTCGCCAGCATCGCCGTCGCCGGTTGTATCGGCGGTTCCGGTAGTAGCTCGGATGGTGATACGAACGAAACGGACTGGCCGTCGGAAGAGGTCAGCGGGGAGATCGAAGAAACGCCGGAGTACTTGGAAATCCCGTCGTTCAACGCGTATTCGACGGGTGACGATGTAGGCGTATTGGGAGTCGTCGAAAACGTCAGCGACAATCGTCTCGACGACATCGAAGTCACAGTGACACTCTACAACGACGATACCGTCATCGATGCGTTCGTCGATGCGTCTACCGAGGACATCGATGATCTGCGTCCGGGCAACAGGTGGCAGTTCTATGTCGTCGTTGGGGATGAAGCCGGTGCGGAGGCGACCAGCTTTACGATTTCGGCCGGTGCGGAGGTCGTCGAAGGGACTGGAACCGGAAATGAAACCCGGATGGGGACCGGCGGGAACGAAACGGACTAAGCGGTTCCAGAGCGGCTGCCGTGGTAGGGATCAGCTCACGGCTGGCGACCGGAACGATGCAGCACACTCGAGATCGATGGAGTTGGCGAACAGCGACCAGTAGCTCGTCTCAGGTCGCTTCGACGCGTTCGAAGAGGTACGTTCCGACGGCGACCATCACCACCGACGAAACCACGAGCGCCCCGAGGTCGACGGCGAGTGGATACGCAGACGTACCCACGAGGACCGCTCGCAGCCCGTCGACGCCGTACGTCAAGGGGTTGATATACGCGAGGAGGCGGACCGCGCTCGGGAGTCCCTTGACGGGATAGATGGCACCCGAGAGGAAAAACAGTGGGAAGATGACGAACTGGATGATCAGGCCGAACCCCTCGCTGTCGCTGAACTGGGAGGCAAGCGCGACCCCGAACCCGACGAACGTGATGGCGATCAGCACGAGGAAAACGGCCGCCAGCGGGGCCAACAGCGGGTTTACGAGACGGAAGCCGAGCGGGATCGAGACCAGCAGGATGAGCACGGCTTGAACGAGCGCTGTCGTTGAGCCCCCGGCGATCCGGCCGAGGACGATCGACGTCCGGCTGACCGGGGCGACGAGGATCTCCTTGAGGAAGCCGACGTCCTGGTCCGAGAGGATCGACATCCCGGCAAAGGACGCCCCGAACAGCATCGTAAAGCCAACCATCCCGGGCACGAGATACTGGAGATAATCGACACCCTCGGGGAGCCCGGGAATCGCAGCGCCGCTAAAGCCGAACCCGAGAAAGACGAGGAACAACAGCGGCATCGCGATCGAGCCGACGATGCGGGAGGGCGTACGGAGGAATCGCTTGACGTCGCGCAGCCAGAGGGCGTAGATGCTCTGTGGGTCGACGAGTTTCATTCGCCGTCCCCCGTGTTAGCCCGAGCGGGGGTTTCGGCAGGATCGACCGGCACGTCCCGTGGCCTCCTCCCGTCACTCGCCGGCGTATCGGCTTCGCGCTCCGTGAGCGTCGCCCCGGTGAGCGAGAGGAAGACGGTTTCGAGGTTCGGCGTGTGGCTATCGACGGACGTGATCGCTACGTCAGCATCGTCGGCCAGTCGTACGAGGTCCGCGATTCGTGTCTCCCCGCGCTCGACAGTGACGCGAACTCCGGTGTCCGTCGTCGTGTACCTACTTACCCACGGACAGGCGTCCAGACGAGTAGCGAGCGCCGCGACCCGCCCCTCGACGTCGATAGCCACGACGTCGCCGCCAAGCGAGGCCGTGAGCGCGGTCGGGGAATCGATGGCGACGATCCGTCCCTCGTCGACGATGGCGACGCGGTCACAGAGTTGTTCGGCCTCTTCGATGTAGTGGGTCGTCAGGACGACCGACACGTCCGTCTCCTCGTTCATCCGCTGGATGTACTCCCACGTGTCCCGGCGGGTACGCGCGTCCAGTCCGACCGTCGGCTCGTCGAGAAAGAGTACGGCCGGTTCGTGTAACAGTCCGCGGCCGATCTCCAGACGACGCTTCATCCCGCCCGAATACGTGCCGACCGGATCGTCGCGTTGCTCGCTCAACCCGACGAGATCGAGGATCTCGTCGATGCGCTGTTGGCGGACGGTTTTGGATTGGCCGTACAGTCGCGAGTGAAACGCGAGGTTCTCCTCGCCGGTGAGTTCCTCGTCGAGTGCCGGTTCCTGAAAGACGATACCGAGACTGTTGCGGACGGCGCCGGTCTCCTCGATGATATCGTGACCGTTGACCGTCGCCGTCCCGGAAGTCGGGCGCAAGAGTGTGACGAGCATGTTGATGAGCGTCGATTTGCCTGCTCCGTTGGGACCGAGGAGCCCGAACAGTTCCCCGTCTTCGACGGTAAAGGAAATCCCGTCGACTGCGGTGACGCACCCGACCGTCTTCGTGAGGTCCGTTACTCGTATCGCGGTCATTCTGCTGTCACTCTCCTACTAACTAACCGATCAGTACGTAAGTACCCGCCGACCGGACCCGACGAACGCTGTCCCGGCCCGATCAGACGCGGGCGCTGTGATATCACCGGGAGGTCACGCGATAACGCGGTGTTCGAGATACCGTTCGAGCTCCGCCCGTACCACCTCGACCGCGAACTCGTCGGTCGTCGCATACCGTTCTAGCGTACCGACGATCGTCGTCAGGAGGTACTCGCTGACCTGCCCGACGTCGACGTCTTTGACGACGCCCTGCTCGACCCCCTGTTGAAGGAGCGATCGGAACTGCGATTCGAGCGCGTCATCGATGTCCGTGACCCGCTCACGATAGGCCGCGTTCGAGACGGCCTGTGAGCGGATCTCGACGTAGGCGCCGATCGGGAGGGCTTCGGTCGCCGGCTCGGGATCGATCGATGCGAAGATCCGCTCGAGAAAGCGCTCCAGATCGGCGACCGGGTCGTGTTCGGGTTCGATCTCGAACCCCGCCTGGACGTCCCGCAGCACTCGTTCGAGAAACGCGAGCAGGAGTTCGTCCTTGTCCTCGTGGTGGTAGTAGATCGAGGACTTACTGACGTCGGTGAAGTCGGCGATCCGCTGGATCGTCAGCCCGGCGTAGCCGTACCGATGGAGCGCCCGATAGGTCGCCTGGAGGATCTGCTCCTGGGTGGTTTGTGGGTCGTCGTCACAGGACTCGGACTGCGTCATCGGTTGTTTTCGGGGGATGGGGCAGTTATGGGTTCTTGATTGGACCGGCCCAGCGGTAGCTCGATGGAATCACACCCTCAGTCCTCCTGGGTGGCGCCGTCCGTTCGACCCTCGGTCCGCGACTCCCCAGAGTCCCGACACGCCGGGCACAGCGGTCGATAGCAGACGGGGCTGTGTACCTCGTCGGGAACCGGGGTCTCCCGACCACAGGCCAAACAGGGAGCCGTCTCGTGAGTCTCCGGCGAAGCCTCCGAATCCGGCGGATCCATCGTGGTGATCGTACTGGAGATATACGGCGGAGACAATAAACCCGCGGCTCGACTCACGAACGAGCGCCCGACGTATTCGCGGAGGCCGGAATCGAGCCAATGGTCGGGTCGCGGGACACCGTCCCGGATCCGGAGGGTTTTCGAGTGTGGCCGTCGCCTCTCGTCGAGCGGTCGGATCTATTTATCGTCGGAGTACGATCCGTCCTCATGATGTGTAGGTACCAGCATGGGCCCGTTTCCCGACGGGAGCGCTTGACCATCGGGGTCGCTACCGATCCTCACATCGGCTGGAGGTGCTGAATGAGGGGTGCGACGACCGACCACACCGGCGTCGACTCGTACGGTGGCAAGCCGACCCGTTCGAAACTGCTCGAGATCGCACGCTATTTCCTGTTCATCGGGGTCGTCGGCTTCGGCGGGCCGCTGGTCCACATCGCGATGATGGAGGACGACCTCGTGGGCGAGGACAGTAAGGAATGGAGCGACGAGGCGGTCTTCATGGAGGGGCTGGCGATCTGTAACATGCTTCCCGGCCCCGCCTCGACACAGCTGGGAATCGTCATGGGCTGGCTCCGCGCGGGCACGCCCGGTGCCCTCGTCGCCGGCTTCTGTTTCATGCTCCCGACGTTCCTCATCGTCGTTTCCTTCTCGTGGCTGTACTTCGCCTACCAGCAAGTGCCGGAAGTCCAGGCGCTGTTTTACGGCATCAACCCGGTGGTCATCGGACTGATCGCGGGTGCGGCCTGGTCGATGGCCCGACGTGCCCTTGCGGACGGTCGCGAACACGTCGCGTTCAGCGTCCTCGGCGAGGAGTGGTCCGTCGACGGCCTCCTCCTCGCTGTGCTGGCGGCGGCGGTCGTCGCGACGGCGCTGGGAGCGAACCCGGTCGTTCAGTTCCTCTTCGCCGGCGTCTTCGCGGTCCTCGTCTACCGGTCGGCGTGGGTGCGCGAGAACCGACGGCAAGCGTCGCTGTGGGCACTTGTCGGGGGGATCGCGGGGCTCGTCTACGCGCTTCGAAAGCGCGCGTTCGACCTGCTCGGCCCGTCGGCCCGCGCTGCATTGGAGGCGAGCCCGGTGTGGGGGGTGGTACTCGCGCTGTGGTCGAACCCGTGGATCCAGCTGTTCGCGTTCATGGTCTACACTGGGGCGTTCATTTACGGCGGCGGGCTCGTATTGATCCCGTTCATCGAACTGTACGTCGTCGGCGAGTTCGGCTGGCTGAGCGCACGGGAATTCGTCGACGGGATCGCCATCGGGCAGCTCTCGCCCGGCCCCGTCGTGATGACGACCGCCTTCGTCGGCTACAAACTCATGCTTGACGTCTCCGGCGGGGCGGTCCCGATTGCCGTCCTCGGCGCGCTGGTCGCGACCGTCGGCGCGTTCGGCCCCTCCTTTGCGTTCATCCTGGGGTTGTTCCCCTACTTCGCTAGGGTCCGGGAAAACGAGGGCGTTCGGACGGCCCTGATCGGCGTCAACGCCGCCGTCGTCGGGGCGATCCTAGGGGCGACGGTGACGCTCGCGACCGAATCGTTCGTCGATCCGTTTACCGTCGCCCTCGCCGTCGCGACGTTCGGGCTGTTCCACCGCGGCGTCCACGCCGCCCCCCTCATTGTCGGCGGCGGCGCTCTCGGGATGGCGTGGTACTTCCTCGCGCCGTAACGCGAGACGATAGAAACACGGATAGACGCACACCCCATGATACGAACCGAACCGCAACGGACTGCTCGCGTACCAAACCGCTATCGATGAATCGAAACCGAGCTACGGCCGACGGGGAGACGGCGGGACCGCTGGGGACGTTCCGGCGGTTCTTCGCACTGGAACGGGACGTGCTGGTGGTCTCGCTCGCGATGTTCGCTTTTAGCCTGGGCTTTCAGATGACCAGTCGATTCCTCCCGGAGTACATGGTCGCACTGGGGGCAAGCGGATTCGTCATCGGGCTGTTCGGCACGTTCGGCAACGTCATCTCGGCCGTCTATCCCTATCCTGGTGGGGCCGTCTCGGACCGGATCGGGTCCCGGTACGCCCTGACCGTCTTTGGGTTGATCTCGACGGTCGGCTTTGTCGTCTGGTTAACCGCGCCGACCCTCGGTACGGTCGCGCTCGCCGGCGTGACGATCGAACCGTGGGTGTGGATCTTCGTCGGACTGGTACTCGCACAAGCTTGGAAGTCGTTCGGACTCGGCGCGACGTTCGCGGTCGTCAAGCAGGCGACCGACCCGTCCCGACTGGCGGCCGGCTTCGCCAGCACTGAGACGTTCCGCCGAACGGCCTTTCTCGTCGGACCAGTGCTCGCCGCACTCCTCATCGGCCTGCACCCGCAGTTCACGCTGAGCTTTCGGTACGTACTGGCCGTGGCGGTCGTCTTCGGGATCGTCGGAACCGTCATTCAGCACCTGCTGTATGACGCGAGCGAGGACTCGATCGGCGGCTCGTTTGGGGGTCTCGAACGGATCCGGCGGGATCTCGCGGAAATGCCCGCGCCGCTTCGACCCCTCCTGATCGGCGATACGATCGTCCGGTTCGCAAACGGCATGGTGTACGTCTTTTTCGTCCTCGTGGTCACTCAGTTTCTTGCGGTCGGACTCGAGACGACGGTCTCGATCGGGGGGATCGCCTACGATGTGAGCCTCTCGCCGCAGGCCTTCTTCGGGTACCTGCTGGGTGTCGAGATGCTGGTCGCGCTCGTGAGCATGGCCCCCGCGGCCAAACTCGCCGAGTGCGTCGGGCTGAAACCGATCGTCGCGGTCGGGTTCGCCGTCTACGCAGTCTTCCCGGTCGTCCTCATCAACACGCCCCCGAACGCGCTTGCGCTGGTCGTCGTCTTCGCGTTCTCCGGCCTGCGCTTTGCCGGCCTGCCCTCGCACAAGGCGCTGATCGTCGGCCCGGCCGAACAGGGGGCCGGCGGGCGGGTCACGGGGACGTACTACCTGCTTCGCAACACGGTCGTGATCCCGAGTGCCGCCATCGGGGGGTATCTGTGGGACTTCGTCAGCCCCGAGGTCGCCTTCACCGTCGCGGCCCTGATCGGGGTCGCCGGCACCGGCTACTTCCTGCTGTTCGGACGGGAGTTCGAGGCCTACGCCCGGGACGGACGCTGAGCCACCGAGACCGGTTCCGTCGAAAAACGTCGATTGAAGGCCTCCCAGAGAGAGTTCGGAACGGACCGCGAACAGCCGTCGGGGTCGGCCTCGCGAAGATCTGCGGGGGATATTTTTATATCACATCTCGGAAAATTCCACTCGAAGGTGAACTACGGTTGAGCCTGCTCGTCGTCTCGAAAAAGGAGTTCCTCGATACAGTTCGCTCGAACGCACTGCTCGTGACGACCCTGGCATTCGTTCTATGGGCCGGCTTTCTCGCCGCCATTCAGCACGTTCCCAACGTATACGTGGGGAGTGATCTCCCGAGGGATACGCTGGCATTGATGAACAGCATGCAGCAGTCGGCGGTGTTTTTCGTCCCCCTGATCGGGCTCGGGCTCGGCTACAACGCCATCGTCGGGGAGCGAGAGCGTGGCAGCCTCAAGTTCCTGTTGGGACTGCCCCACCCCGAGGTGATGTGGTCGCCGGGAAGTTCCTCGGCAGAACCGCCGTGATCGTCGTCGCGATACTGGCGGGGTATGCCACCGCCGGCGGTGTTTCGATGATCACCGCCGACTCGTTCTCGCCCGGCATATTCGGCCTCTATACGCTCTTGACGCTGCTCTACGGGGCGGTGTACGTCGCGATCGGCATCGGAGCGTCGGCGTTCATGAAATCCAGAAAAACCGCATTCGCGATCGCGATCGGTCTCTACATGCTGTTCTTGCTGTTCTGGGACGTCTTCTTGGTACTGCTGCAGTTCGCGTCCGTCGGACAGGAACTCCCCGAGAGCGGACTGCCAGAGTGGATCCAGTTCGTCGGGCTGCTCAACCCGGCGACGGCGTCGGGATACGCCGCCAGAGCGCTCGTCCCCGAGTTCCACGCGCTCACGCTATTTCCCGAATCCGACGCGTTCTACCTGCAAAACTGGGTCGGCCTCGTTGTGCTCGCCCTGTGGGTAGTCATCCCGCTGGCAGTCGGCTACGCACGGTTCGAACGCATGGATCTTCACTAGGTACTGCTCGAAATACCCTCGAACCGTCGCCACGCCGGGAGGCCCGATCAGCGGCGGCCGTAGAGCCGTTGAAGGACCCAGAACCCGACGGCGATAACGGCTCCGAGGAAAAACGGCGATTCGGGCAGCGGGAGCAACAGGACGGCGAACACGACGAGGAGAGCGATCCCGAGCCACCGACCGAGTGTCGCGGCGGACGGGCGCCGATGGCGGGGCAGGTCCGGCTCCATACGGGATTCAGGATGTAGGCGTACAAACTCCTTGTCCCGGAAGACGGACCGATGTGCCATTCCAACGGCCCTCACGCTCATCGGAGTCCGGACGGGGATAGACGGGCCGTCCCTACAACGATGCGAGAATCGGGACGACCGTACGAGCACTCGCTGGATCACTCCCCGAGTGCCGGTGGGACTCCGCGGAGTTCGTTTTCCGGTGAAAATCTACAACTACTGAGAGATCACAGCCGGAGGTCCCCTATAATGGTGATATACGACAAGTATGAATCGCCGCTGGTGATCCCATAGAGGCATCAGTTGTTCCCGTTTGATTAAATAGAAGGTTCCCAAGCGTTCCGATCATCTTTCTATTATCGACGTTTGACCATGTTTACCCACATATGATGAATTTACATATACTATACCGCCGAGTATTAGGATTATGTTTAAGATATCCCCGTCAAGTCAGATAAACGATGTCAGAGGACCTGGCTGATGAAATGAAGGGTAATATGGGGGACAAAGACAATATCGGACGGCGGACGGTGTTGAAAGCCGTCGGGGTAGCTAGTATCGCGGGGGCACTCTCCACACCGGCGGTTGCAACGGAGAGGTCCCGGAACGGGTCGTTCGACGTGATCGAGGCGACCGTTGCGGACATCCATGCGGCACTCATCAACGAGCACGTCACGATCCGTGAGGTCGTCAAGCAGTACCTCGAGCGGATCGACGCCTATAACGAGGAGTTGAACGCGATCCTGACCGTCAATCCGAACGCGCTCGATCGGGCCGACGAACTCGATGCCAAACTCGCGGCTGGAGAATTCGTCGGACCGCTTCACGGAATTCCGACGATCCTGAAGGACAACCAGAATACCGCGGACATGCCGACGACCGGTGGGGCGGTGACGCTCGAGGACTCGATGGCGCCGGACGATGCGTTCGTTGTCGAGCAGATGCGTACGGTGGGCGCGATCATTATCGCGAAAGCGAATCTGCACGAACTGGCCGGCGGGGGCACTACCGTGAGTTCGCTAGGAGGACAGACACGGAATCCCTACGCGCTGGATCGCACACCGGGTGGATCGAGCGGAGGAACCGGAGCAGCGCTGGCAACGAATATGGCCCCCATCGGGTTCGGAACCGACACGGTGAACTCGATCCGGTCGCCCGCATCGGCCTGCAATCTGGTCGGCTTGCGTCCGAGCATGGGACTTGTGAGCCGCGAAGGAACGATTCCAGTTGCGCTCACCCAGGACATGGTTGGCCCGATTACACAGTCGGTCGCCGATGCCGCACGAATACTCGACGTCATCGCCGGCTACGACCCCGAAGATCCGTCGACAGCACAGGGCGCCGAATATATTCCCGAAAGCTACACCGACTATCTGAATCCGGATGGACTGAAAGACACACGGATCGGCGTTCTTCGGAGCGTGTTCGCTAGCGGTCCCGAATCCGAACCCGTAGTTGAGGTCGCAGAGGAGGCAGTCGTCGATCTCGAGACGTTGGGCGCAACGACGATCGAGATCGACGCGGAGGTCGATGTGGATGCATTGATCGACTCCTTCCACGTCGGAAGCTACGAACAGCAAGCGCAGTTCAACGACTACCTCGATAGTCTCGGCGACGGTGCGCCGATCGAAACTCTCGAGGCGTTCGTCGAGGCAGGCGAATACGACCCCTCGCTCGAGTCGGGTCTAGAAGCCGCATTGGAGATCGAGTCTCCGACGGACGAACCCGAGTATTTCGAGCGGCTCTACCGCCGCAACCGGTTCATCGAGGAACTGTACGACAGTATGGCTGCAGGTGCGGTCGACGCGTTGTTCTTCCCGCATCAGAAGCAGCTCGTGGCCGAAATCGGTGACGACCAGCTCGGTCGGAACGGGTTCCTTAGTTCCGGTACCGGTTTCTCGTCGATCACGGTTCCTGGCGGTTTTTCGAAGGAAGGCGTTCCGGTCGGGGTGGAGTTCCTCTGTCGGCCGTTCGATGAACCAACGCTCTTCGAGGTCGCATACGCATACGAACAGGGGACCCGACATCGGTGTCCACCGGAGGGGTTCGGTCCAGTCGAGTAAAGGGATCGGTCGTTTTAGTAGCTCATAACGGATCCAGCGTCTTGTAGGGGTCCCAAGCAGTGCGTCGAGATTCCGGAGTGGATCACTCCGAGGGGGTTTCGTCGGTGGCCGGTGCCGTTCGCTCCGTCACGGTTGATTCGGATTCGATCGCGTGACCGGTTTCGATGTAGTGTTCGATGGCGGTACGTCCCTCGTCTCCGGCGTTTTCGCCAGATTTCCACTCACAGTTCGTGCATGTGTAGACCATGCAGTATTCCTCGGGATACGTGTGCGTCTCCGGGAACTTAATTCGATCTATTCTCATCGAACCGCGAGTATCCCATAGCCTCGTTTCAGTTTCACTCCGATTGGATACCGCTTATATATACTGGTGATCATACTGGTACTCGAAACAGCCTCGATGGTTGCTGATCATTCACCGATGGATTATACGATTCCGGAATCGATTCAGAGTATACTGGAGGAGATGGACGAGAACGCTCTGTGCGAACTCTCACAGTCCCTTCGAGACGAACACGAGTTAGTCTACGAGGAGGCCCAGGACGGATCACTCGTCGCGCCTTCGTCGACGACACCGCAACCGGCCGCAGTGCGCGCAACGGTCATCTGTCAGGCGATCGCAGAGCAGAACGCGTCGTCCCAGTAGTCAAGCGGCCACCTGAAGGCCGTACGCGAGTGAACTGGCGGCGTGGTCCGTCCATGTTATTATAAGTATGAAGATAGTATTCTTGCTCCTAGAAATCCAGATATGCTTTTGTGGTATGGGTTACAAGTAAGATTACTGGTGAAAGCCAGTAGACGCCCTGCCGACGTGTGGGTGCTTCGGGCGTGCCTCTGACAGATTCACCCGCCTACGGGTGAATTCGGACGATATGGATCCTGAGACGAGGGGTAGCGGCTGATTCGACAGGAAGTATTTATGAATTGACAGTAATGAGCTACGTGCCAGAGCATCGTTCGTCAGGGGCACACACGAGTTCTGCGCGGGATTCGTCGCTCTGGCACCCACTCGCCGGTCCACTCCACTCGGAGAGCAGATGGGGTAGTCCGTTCCCGTCGGATTAATTCTATCTTTCGAGATTAAAACAAACCTTTATTATAGCTTGTAGACATTCAGAACTATGATAGATCGACGGACGCTGATGATTGGACTGGTCGTGGTGACAGTGGTACTGACCGGGTGTGTCGGATGGGGAACGGACGGACCGGCGGACGCGAACACGACCGGAGACGATAGCGGTAACCTCGAAGAACAACAGGAGTCGAACGGATCGGACGGTTCGGCGACGGACGAACGAAACGACAGTGAAACCGAGACGACCGACGCGGACGGCGACGATTCCCCGGAGGAAGACGGGACATCCTCACCCGACGATACGACCCCGGATGAGTCGGAGGACAGTACCGATAGCACCTCCGAGAACGACGGAAGCGAGGACGGCAGGGATGACACCGGGACGGAATCGGACTACAGCTCGGAGACGGGGACGGACGACGACGCGAGCAACGACTCCTCAAACGAGGAGTCCACTGACCGGAACTCCGACGAGGAGCAGGAAACACACACGTTGACAGTCTACGCGGGCGAAGCGTACGCGGTCGAAGGGGTGGACATCACGCTCGAACGTCACTCGGACGGCGCGACCACGACGCGCACGACCGACGAGAACGGTCGGGTCGACTTCACCGTGATCGACGGCGAGTACACGGTCAGCGGAACGGATCCCAACGGCGACTCGGACTCCGCCGAGGTGACAGTCGACGGCGAGAACGTGGCCCGTCACCTCCTGCTCGCCCCGGAGAACCCTGAGGTGTACGACGTCTCGCTGACAGTGACTGACGCCCGGACCGGCGAGCCGATCGAGGGAGCGATCCTCGAGGGGGAGGGTGATCGTCACCCGAACACCGGCGATCAGCTGCTTCAGGTTCGGACCGGCGCCGACGGAACGGGCACGGAGGAGGCCTACGAAGGGACCTACGACGGCGACCTCCGGGCGGACGGCTATGAAAGCCAGACCGTCGAAGTCACCGTCGAGGAGGGGACCGAGTTGACCTACGAGATGGAACCCGAATCCGAGTCCGGGTCCGGGAACGCCACCGCGTCGCTCGCGGCCCCAGCGTAGCCACCGCATACTCGATTCGGACCGATATCGGCAGTTCCTCTGGCGTCACTCCCGAAGGTCTTGTGACCTGAGTTCGCCCTTCGCATGCCACGTCCGAGGACGGACGGCCGCGACGGTCGCCGCGAGGTAAAACAGCGCGACGACGACCAGAACCGCCCACCCGGGAATCATGCCGACTGCTGCACTGTCCGTCCACGCGCCGGAATCGAAGGCGGTGATCCGAACCACCCACGCGGCGCCCAACACCCCGAACAGGGGGAGATACACCCGCCGAAGCCGGTGTACGATGGCCTCCTCAGCGGTGATCTTCAGCGTCGGCGTCCGGTAATCCCGACTCAACCTCTCGCGCCAGTTCGGATCGACGACCCCCGCGGCGGGATCGAGGCCGTACGCAAAGACGTTCTCCTGAAGCGTCCGGACCCTGCTTCGCCAGATGTCGTACCCCCGGTATCGCCGCGCCTCGATGACCAGAAACACCGAGAGCGTCGCGATACCGAGGAGGATAACGTAGTGGGGGGTACTGGATCTGGAAAACGACCACGTCAGGATCGCCGAGATCACGACGACTGCCCAGTTGGTGGTCCGGTCGAGGCGCTCGCGCCAGAACTTCATGCGATGGATCTCGCCCCGATAGAGGTGGGCCATCGCGGAGCTCGGTCCCATCTCCTCTTCGAGCAGCCCCTTTCCGATCTCCCGGTGGTCGGCGTCGGCCGAATCGACCTCCTTCGCTGATGGTCGTGTCATCGTCGTTGGATATCTCGTGCTGGACGACCGCGGGCGGTACCCGCGTGTCGTCCACCGATCGTTTGGTCACTCGGTCGCCGTCTCGGTGTCTCTCCCCGTCGGTCGGTCGCCATCATGTCTCCCATCGTCTCCGGTCTGTGGGTCGCGTATCGGATCCGAATCATCCCTGTCGATATCGATACGAATGGACTCGTGGGATCATCGGGTCGTCAGATCAACAGCTGGATGTCCGAGTCAGCCATGTCCTGAATGGCCGTCGCGGCGCCGACCCCGACGGTGACCCCGTCGTAGAAGTCCGTCTCGTCGTAGCCCAGCAGATCGATCGTCATCTGGCAGGCCTGGAACTCGACGCCCATCTCCAGGGAGGTTTCGATGAGTTCGTCGATGGTCGCGGTGTCGTTGTCCGCGATCCGCTTTGCCATCATCCGCGTGGTCACCCGATCCATACCGGGCAGCGCGCCGATCGCGTTCGGTACCGGCATATTGGGGTTGCCAACCGAACTCAGCTTGAGCTCCTTCGAGCGCTCCTCGTGGAGGATGTCGAGCCCCCAGAACGTGTGAAACACGGTCACTTCGTAGCCGAAGGCAGCGGCGGTGCTGGCAAGGATCAGCGGGGGATAGGCCATGTCAAGCGTCCCCTTCGTGGCGATGATCGACATCTTCGGTTTCCCGTCGCCACGTCCGGCCTCTAGGTCGGCGAGGCGCTCCTCAAGATCCGCGACCCGTGTTTCGAGCTCCGAACGGGTCGGCCCCTCCTCAGTCGTCGCCGGTGTCGTTTCCGTGCTCATCTTACTGGTCGGTCTTTCGGACGTAGTGTCTGAACACGTCCTCGCCTTCCACCTGTTCGAGGAGTTCGACGCCGTCGGTCGTCTCGGCCCAGCCGGCGACGTCGCTCATGCTGCCGGGGTCGGTCGCCAGAACCTCAAGGACCTCACCGCCGTCGAGGTCGTCGATGGTCTGTTTGGTCTTGACGACCGGCATCGGGCAGTTCTGTCCTGTCACGTCCAGCGTTCGAGTGGCTTCGTACTCGCTCATGATATTGTCTTCACTCCCCAATACCGCTCCAATGCGTAAAAGTATATCGTTCGTTTTTCGCTCGTGGTACACATCTACAAGACTGATATCCGGAATAAAGGCCTTGTATCGGTGTTACGCTATAGAATAGGATATTAGTATTGTTCATTCTCAGAACTACTATGCGAAGTCTTATTGGAGAGAGTGTTGTAGAAGGGACTGACGATGACCGAAACTCACTCGACGGGAGCCGAAATCGAATCGGTCACCCCCGGGAACCTGAAGGACCGTCTCGAAGGCGGTGAGGACGTTTTCCTCCTCGACGTGCGTTCGGCGGACGACTTCGAGGAATGGCACATCGATGGTGAGGGCGTCGAGAGCGTGAACTACCCCTACTTCGAACTGCTCGACGGGATCCCGGAAGAGCTCCGCAAGGAGCTCCCGAAAGACCGGCGCATCACCGTCCTGTGTGCGAAGGGTGGCTCTAGCGAGATGGTCGCAGAGCACCTCCGAGAAGAGGGCTACGATGTCGATCACCTCGAACGCGGGATGAACGGCTGGGCGCGCATCTACGAGTACGCCGAACTCGATACTCGTGTGGATGCGACGGTCGCCCAGTACCGGCGCCCCTCCAGTGGTTGTCTCGCCTACCTCGTCGTCTCCGAGGACGAGGCGACGGTGATCGACCCACTGCGGGCGTTCACCGAGGAGTACGTCCGGGACGCCCGGGCGCTCGGTGCCGACCTTGTCTACGCGCTCGATACGCACATCCACGCGGATCACGTCTCGGGGATTCATACCCTCGCAGGCGAGACCGACGCGACGGCGGTGATACCCGAACCCGCCGCGGCGCGCGGAATCGAGTACGACCAGCCCTACGAAACCGTCGCGGACGGCGAGACCCTCGCGGTCGGCGAGGTCGAGATCGAGGTCGTCCACACGCCCGGCCACACCACCGGAATGACCGCCTACCGGATTGGCGAGGTGCTGTTTACCGGCGACGGCCTGTTCACCGAGAGCGTCGCCCGACCGGACCTTGAGGACCCGGAGAGAGCAAAAGAGGCCGCGCGGACGCTCTACGAGAGTCTCTCCGAGACGGTCCTGTCCTTGCCTGCGGACACCGTGATCGCGCCGGCACACTTCAGTGATGCGGCGACGCCACAACAAGACGGCACCTACACGGCCGAACTCGGCGATCTGGTCGATCAGATGGACGCGCTCTCGATGGACGAAGAGGAGTTCGTCGAGTTCGTCGTCTCGGACATGCCCCCACAGCCCGCCAACCACGAGGAGATCATCGCGGCCAACCTCGGGCACGAGACGCCCGACGACGAGACGGCGTTCGCGCTCGAACTCGGCCCGAACAACTGCGCGGCCAGCGAGGAGGCGCTAACGAACTGAGATGAGCGCGTTCGTCTCACTGCTCGCGCTCGGTGACCTGTTCCCTCGGGGAGTCCTCCCGTACCTTCTCGGTGGGCTCCTCGTGGGCCTCGGGACCGCCGTCATCTATCTGGCGACGGGGATCATCGCCGGCGCGAGTACGTTCCTCGACTCGACGCTGTCGTACGTCTCCTCGGTCGAGCGGTTCAACCGCTTCAAGTACGTCACCTCGCGGGGCTGGCGGCTCGTCTTTACGGCGGGTATCGTCAGTGGCGCGGCCGTCTACGTGCTGGTCTCGGGAAGTGGCGTCTGGACGACCGACGTCCAGTGGTGGCGGCTACTCGGCGGCGGTGTCCTCGTCGGTGTCGGCACGCGCCTCGGAAAGGGCTGTACGTCCGGCCACGGCGTCTGTGGTGTCGGCTCGCTCTCGAACACCTCGCTGGTGAACGTTGCGACGTTTCTCGGGTTCGCGGTCGGAACCGCACAGTTGGTCCAAGCACTGGGGGTAGCACCATGAGTACTGCTAACCGAACCCCGTGGTTCATCCCGGTCATCTACCTTGGCGGGCTGATCTTCGGGTTCGGACTCGCTATCAGCGGAATGGCCAAACCCGAGGTCGTACTGGATTTCCTCCAGTTCGAGGATTTCGGCCTGCTGTTCGTGATGGGTGGGGCGGCCGTCGTGACCGGAATCACCTTCGCGGTTGCCACGCGACATCTCGACCGTGCGCCCCTGACTGGGGAGACCTACAGGCGCCGGCTAAAGTCGTTCGACCGCAACGTCGTGGTCGGTGGATCGATCTTCGGCGTGGGCTGGGGCGTCTCGGGGATCTGTCCGGGTGCGGCCTACGCGAGCGTCGGGATCGGCAACTACCCGATCCTGTGGGCCATCGCCGGGATGTTCCTCGGCGCGTACGCGCAAGGCTACTGGCGTTCGCGCCACTCAACCGACGCCGAATCCGTTACTGAAACCCCCTCCGACTGATCGATCATGTCCCAACAGACCTCGTCACCACCCGTCCATCACCAGTATTGGATAGGGGTGGACATACCACTGAAAACTACTGGGAGGCTACGATGATCGGTCTCGAGACGCTCGGCGGCTCCGCTCAGGCCGTCGGTACCATCGGCGTCGTCCTCGCGGAGGCGATCACGCTGTACGTCGGCTACGGCACCGTGACACGGATCGCCAGCCCGGTGGTGCTCAAACTGCTCGGAGGCGAGTAGCTGTGGACGCGTTCGGATTGAGTCTGGCGATGATCACCCTCTTCGTCGGGTTCGGGTTCCTGATCGGGATCCTGTTCGGTTTCTTCGGGATGGGTGGGTCGTTCCTCGTAACGCCGGCGTTGCTGGTGTTGGAGTATCCAGCGAACGTCGCGGTCGGGAGCGGACTCGCGTTCGTCTTCGGGACCAGCGTCATCGGGGCTCTCAAACACCGCGACCATGGACAGGTGGACTACCGGCTCGCCGCACTGATGACCGTCGGGATGACACTCGGTATCGAACTGGGAAAGCGGGTCGTCTTCCTCCTCGAAGCGCTCGGATCGGCCGATCTCGTGATCAGCGTCGCCTACGTCGGCCTGCTCGCCGCCGTCGGCGTGTTCACCCTGTGGGATTCCCGTACCGAGGTCGACGAATCGGGCAGCGATCTCGCCGGGCGAGTACACTCGATCCACATCCCGCCGACGGTCTCACTGGTCGGCGGGAACGCGGTCTCAGTCTGGATCGTCCTCGCCGTCGGCGGCGCGATCGGCGTCCTGTCGGGCTTGCTCGGCGTCGGGGGTGGTTTCCTGCTGATGCCGGCGATGGTGTACGGGCTGGGTGTTCCCACCGCCGTCGCCGTCGGAACCGATATCCTTCAGATCACCGTCTCCGGCGCGTACGGTGCGTTCGTCTACGCACAGGCCGGTTCGGTTGCGCTCCCGGTCGTCGGGTCGCTGCTCGCCGGGAGTGCTCTCGGCGCGCGGATCGGGGCCGGTGCGACGAAACTGGTCGACGAGGGCGCTATCAAAGGCTACTTCGCCGCGATGTTGCTCGCGGGCAGCCTCTCGGTCGGCGCGAACGAACTGGGCGGTCGGCTCGGGATCGAAGCACTCGGTACAGTAAGCATTGGACTCGTCTTCGGCGCGACGGTGCTGGTCAGCACGGCGATCGTATTCGCTGCGATCTGTGCGCTCCGTCACGACGGGGCAGGATCGTGGTGTCGGCTGGTGTCGTCATAGATAGAGGCAGTATTGTGTACACTATGCAAACGCTTTTGAGCGCCCGTCACATAATATAGATAACCGATGGCCAACTCGATGGGCGAGATGCTCCGACAAGACATGGAGTGTGAGGGGCTGCTTGAGTGTTTCCACGATCTCAAGGGAATTGACAAGGAAGTCTTCAGGCTACTGAACGAGACCGACCAGCCGATGACGGTCGACGAGATCGCAGACCGGATCGAACGCGAGCGATCGACCGCGTATCGGGCCGTTCAACGGCTATTACAGGTCGGATTCATCCAGAAAGAGCAGATCAACTACGAACAGGGCGGCTACTACCACGTCTATCGCCCGCGGGACGCCGACGAGATCACCCAGGAGATGCAACGAATGCTCAACGACTGGTACGCGAAGATGGGCCAGCTCATCGGCGAGTTCGGCAAGAAGTACGCCGAGACGCCCGAGCGATCGACCCCCGTCGAGAGCTGACCCGTTGACCGTCTCCCCAGTAGGACGGCGCCACGGCGTACAGCCCTCTCCGTCGAGTTCCCTATCGCCATCGCGGACACCTTAGAACGTCTTTTCGAGGGCCTAACAGGTCAAGTAGCGACCCGTCCGCGTTCGCCCTCCGAGAGGAAGTGATAGCTGACGATCGGTCCGTCGTCGGCGGAGTGCGTGATCGGCCGAACCCCGCCCATGGATTTAATATCGTCTATTGCATAGTAATGGATGTGATGAGCAATACTAAATTCGCGCCGTCGACGGTCGCCCGACGTGTCGAGGGAGAAGGCGAGGATCTCTTCGTCCTCGACGTGCGAAACGAGGACGACTACGAAGAGTGGCGGATCCCGGGGAGCACGAACGTCCCGATCTACGACGAGCTACTGGAGTACGACTACTCCACGCTGGAGGCACGTCTCGACGAACTGCCGACCGACGAGGAGATCGCGGTCGTCTGTGTCGCCGGCATCACGTCCGCGCGCGCCGCCGAATTCCTCCGAGAACACGGATTCGACGCGACGTCTGTCGACGACGGGATGAACGGGTGGGGACGCGTCCACCGCCAATACGACGTCGAGAGCGTCGAAGGGGTCGTCCAGATCGTGCGTCCCGGAACGGGATGTGTCTCCCATATAGCGTACGACAGCGAGGAGGCTATCGTCGTCGACCCGAGCCAGTACATCGATCGGTATCTGAACGCGGCCGACGAACGCGGCCTCGAGATCGTCGCGGTCGCGGACACACACGCACACGCCGATCACGTCTCCGGGGCGCGCCGCCTCGCCGGCGAACTAGACGTCCCGTACTACCTCCACGGGGACGACGCCGGCGATCTCGACGGCATCACGGAACTCGAGAACGGGGCATCACTTTCCGTCGGAACCCGCACCCTCGACGTAATCGAAACCCCCGGGCACACGCCCGGCAGCGTCTCCTTCGAGTACGGCGACGCGCTCCTCTCGGGGGATACGCTGTTCCTCCGTAGCGTCGGCCGACCGGATCTCGAGGACGGGTCCGAGAGCGCGGTCCGCGAGGCGGCCGGTCAGCTATTCGATAGCCTCGGTCGACTGACGACCATGGACGACGGAACGGTCGTCCTGCCCGGTCACTTCAGCGACGACGGGAGTCGCCCCCTCGCAACCGAGCTCGGGAAACTCCGCGAGGAGGCGACCAACGAACTCCTGGGGTACGTCGAGGACGGCGACGAGGCGTCGTTCGTCGAGACGATCGTCGAGAGTCTCGCCGCCGAGCCCGCGAACTACAACGAAATCAAGCGGATCAACTGGGGGAAACAACAGCCCGACGGCGATACTGAATCCCTCGAACTCGGCCCGAACAACTGCGCGGCGAACTAGTGGGGTTCGGATCGGTTTACGATCGGCGTTCGGCGACGATCGAGGCGCCCTCGACGAGCGCCTCGAGTTTCGCCCATGCGATCTCGGGGTCGACCATCCCGATGCCGGCCTGCGTGCCAAAGCCACAGTCCGGCGCAGCGATCAGTGGCGTCGCGTCGTCGACCGCGTCGACGACCCGTTCCAATCGATCCGCGATCGTTTCGGGGTGATCGATGACGTTCGTCTTGACGTCGACGACACCCGGGAGCAGCGTCCACCCCTCAGGGAGGGGCTGGTCCGAGAACGCGCGGTACTCGTGTTGATGGCGCGGATTGGCCTGCTCGACGCTCAGCCCCGAGATGTCGGCTTCGTAGATCTCCGGTAGCATCTCGACGAGGTCCGTATCGAGGTGGTGCGGGCCCTCGTAGCTCCCCCAGCAGGTGTGGAGGCGGACCTGCTCTTCGGGAATACCCGACAGCGCCTCGTTGAGCGCCTCGACGTGGAGACGGGTCGCGCCCTTGATCTCCTCGAGGGGTTCGTCCGCGTAGGCCGCCGTGTGGCCGACGGTGAGGAGTTCGGGTGCGTCGATCTGAAGGGTCATGCCCGTCTCGGCCACGAGTTCGTACTCCTCGGCCATCGCCTCGGCGACGGCAAAGAGGTACTCCTCGTAGTCGCCGTAGTAGTCGTCGACGTGGGTCGCGGTCACGACGCTTGGCGAGGCCGCGGTCACGAACGCCCGCTCGGCGTCGGTGTCGACGGCCGACAGCGCGTCCTCGAACGCCGCGAGTTCGTCTTCGGCCTCCTCGTGGCCGGTGTACTCGACGGGGCCGGTGACGACGGGATGCATCGAGAGGTCGATGACGTCGGTCTTGAACGTCTCCTCGGCGTAGTCGGGGAACTCCTGGAGGTCCGCCCAGAGCGCCTGCTCGCGCTTGCCCTCGATGCCGCTGAGTCGATCCGCGACATACCAGTTAAACGAGACGCGAGACTGTTCGCCGTTGTTGATGAGATCGAGCCCGACCTCGTTCTGACGCTCGACGACGGCTCTCGTCGCGTCCGTTACGGTGGCGTCCCACTGCTCTTGGTCGACGTGTTCGCCGTCCTGGCGCGCTTTCAGGAGATCGAGGAGTTCGGGTGGACGCGGGAGGCTGCCGATGTGCGTCGTTCGGATCCGGTTGTGGCTGGCCATCGTGTTTCGTCCGAGTAATAGTTATTCGAAGAGATATAACCCACGGTATTGACAACCGTTGGACGGACGGCGAACCCTTGGAGAACGGTCGGGGAGGGACGCTCGTTGCGACGGCCGCTCGGGTCAGTACTCGATCGTGAAGAAGACGAGGAGAACGACCACGCCGGCGAGGGCGGCGACGCCGAGGAACGCCTCGTTGAAGTACCCACGGTCTGCGATCGCGCCGAAGGCGACCGGGCTTAGCGCGCCGAGTCCGATGTAGACCGTCCGAAGGGCTCCCAGATTCGTCCCCTGGGTTCCGTCCGGGAGACGCCGGGTGAGGTCGGAAATTACGATCGTCTCGAACCCGAGGATGGTGCTTGCGAGGACGGTCACGAGGACGAACAGCCAGAGCGTCCCGACGAAGGGGAGCGAAAGGAGGGCCAGGCAGGTCGTGGTCATGATCACCAGCAACGGGAGCCGAACGCCGATGTCGTCGTAGACCCGGCCCGCGACCGGCTTCATGAGAATGCCGAGTGCGAAAAAGGAGCCAAACAGGACGGTCGCGACCGTCGTCGAGAGCTCCTTCACGTCGATGAGATACGTCGGGTAGAACCCGATGAACGCCTGCATGATCACGCTCCAGAACATCAACAGGACGGTCCCCCGCAGCACGCTCGGCCGGGTGAGCGTTTCGAGGACGCCGTCGAGCGCGAGGCTCTCGCTCAGGGAGGTCGGTGCGGACTCCCGTCGCGGGAGCGTCACCCAGAGCCCGCCCGCGGCCAGAACGAACAGCGGGACGGCAAACCCGAAGCCGTACTGCCAGGCTGCCGCCGCCGCGATGAACCCGGCGGCGGGTGGCATCACCGCGTTCCCGAGATCGCCGGCGGCCAGCGTCACGCCGGTGGCCGTCCCGAGCTGATCGGGATAGATCTCGTTGAGGATCGTAAAGCGCGAGACGCCGTACAGCGCCGTCCCGACACCGAAGAGCGCGGTCGCTGAAAAGAGGACGAACGGCGAGCTCGCAAAGACGACGAGCGCGAGCATCGTCGCCGCGAAAAGGGGGCTTGCGACCAACAGCAGGCGCTCCCCGGCCCAGTCGGCGAGGATTCCCGCGGGGAGCTGTCCGGCGGCGTACGCGACCCAGAGCACCGTCAACAGGAGGCCGGCGGTCGTAAGCGTGAGGTCGTACGCGCCACGGAGGTGGGGAAGCAACGCCGGGTAGATCATCCGGACGCTGATCGAGAGGAACCAGCCGAAGGCGATGGTCAGAAGCATCCGCCCACGCCCGTCGCTCCGGAGGTCCGCCACCATCTGCCGCAGGGTCGAGAGATATCGCATCGAGGGGACCGTCACCTATCTACTCGTTCGCGGTCGCGCTGTTCAGTCTTGTTATTCCACGGACGGAAAACGGTCGACAGGATAGCATGAGGGCAGTCCAATTTCGATTGGCCCCATCCCTGAATCGGCCCTCCCGAGGGCGTGACCAGCGGACGGATCGGATAGTTGAGGAGTGGCAAAGTTTTTTTCGCCGGTATTCGATGAACAATCGTAACTATCTACCATGGTACTGTATGTCTATTCGGTCAGTCCGATCGGGGGAGAGTCGACACCAACCGAGAGAGAGGGCCGGACACGGGGTAGGGTGAGGGGATGCAAGTAGAGCCCCAAGAGGTCTCGCTGGGCTGGGAGATCGCGGTCCTGACCGTCCTCGGGCTGGCACTGATGATCTTCATCGGGTGGTATTCGTACAACAGACGGGTCGGGGTCGACGTCGATGACTTCTTCTCTGCGAGCAAGTCGCTTGGTTTTCTAATCATCGGCCTCACGATCTTTGCCGATTCGTACAGTGGGAATTCGTTTCTGGGCTACGCGGCCGAAACGTACCGGTCGGGGGCTTGGTTTCTCGTCTACCCGCAGTTCATGGTGGCGGCAGTGATTGGCTCGCTCATCGTTGCGCCGCCGTTGATCAACCTCGGGTTGAAATGGGATTACACGTCCCCGATCGACTATCTCGAACATCGGTTTGACTCCCGGGTCGCGTTTCTGGCCGTGTTTTTCCTACTCTGGGGGACGTTCCTCCAGTTCACCGAGCAGTTCTTCGCGATGGGGTATCTCGGAAACGTCGCCTCCGGTGGGGTGTTACCCTACCAACTCGTGATCGTTCTCTTCGCGGTCGTCATTCTCCTCTATGTCGGCCTCGGTGGGTTTAGGGGGACAGCACTGACCGCGGCGGTCCAGGGAACGCTGATGCTCTTTTCGCTCTCGTTGATGTTGCTGTTGATTGGCATGCTCGACGGGTTTACCGCCCAGATGGAGACGGTCTGGCAGCAGGCACCCGAGAAGCTGACGCTTCCGGATACGGCGACGATGCGGGGGTGGTACAGTACGATCGTGTTGATCTTGCTCGGGCTGCCGACGTACATCCACATCCAGCAGTTCTATCTCGGAGTCCGCGACGCAGAGGACCTCAGGAGTACCTTCCGGCTCCAGGCGCCGGTCTTCTTTTTCGCCGCGATCACGCTCTGGATCATCGGGATGTTCGCAAGCGGCGTCTTCCCAGGACTCTCGCAATCCCAGTCCGAGCAAGTCGTCCCCTATTTATTGGGTGCGTTCGTCCAGCTCGAAGGGAGCACGCTTCTGCCCTCGCTGATCGCGCTGGGCGTGATCATGGCGACGCTCTCGACGGCCGGGGCGACGGTGATGGTCGTCTCGATGGTTCTCGCAAAGGACCTCTACGGGCGGTTCATCGACCCGAACGCCCCCGACGGTCAGGTCATCAACGTCAGTCGCGTCTTCTTGGCGCTCTCGCTGGTAGTGGCATTGGGAATCGCCTTCAGACCCTCGCTGACAATCTGGACGTGGACCGAGCTGAAGTTCGAGTTCTTGTTGCAGGCGACCCCGTTGTTCGTCTTCGGGCTCTACACCCATCGAGTGAAGAACACGCCCGCCATCGCCGGGATGCTCGTCGGCTGTGCGGTGGCGATCGCGCTCTACCTGACCGGCAACCCCGAGGTCTACAGCTTCCACGCCGGCATCATCGGCCTCATCGCGAACTCCGCCGTATTCCTCGGCGGGAGCTTTCTTTCGGGCCAAGACGCCGAGACGGAGCGGGCCAAACGGATCCTCGAATACAACTCGATCGCCGTCGCCAACGCCGAAGACGAGAGAGATGTTAGGTACGTCCTGCCGGCCGAAACCAAGAGCTTCTGGATCGGACTTACCATCATCGTCGCCCTGATGGTGCCGTGGTATGCACCGGCAGCCTGGAACGCCCGGTTGGCGTTTGGGTTGCCGATCTGGACGTGGGTAATCATCGGTGCGCTAGTCCTCGAGACGCTCTTTGTCGTGTTTTCGACCTACATCTGGCGGCCGAAGGGACCGACGAGCAGCGGCCAGGACGCACCCCACGAGGAGGAGACGACGGCTGACTGATCTCACCCGGTCCTGTAGACGACCCTATAATAGCAGGAAGGTTGATGAATGTCGTCGTAAATACCCTCCTCAATGGAGCAACCGGTAGCCGGTTCCACCGATCGCAGCCGGATCAGGGACGCTCCGACGATCGCGCCGTACCCGGAGTGTGAGGACCCGATACTGGGGAGGACAGGGGGGACACCGATCGTCGAGTACGGCGGGGACGGGCCCGGACGGATCTACTGCAAACTGGAGTACGAGAACCCGACTGGATCGATGAAAGACCGCGTCGCGCTAGGGATGATCTCGTCAATGCGGGCGAACGGCGATATCGACGGCGAGGGGCCGGTAGTCGAGGCGAGTTCGGGTAACACGGGTGGGGCCGTCGCGCTCGTGTGTGCGCGACTGGGACTGGAGTGTGAGATCACCTTCCCGGAGGGGACGAGCGGGCAGAAGTCGGGATATATGGAGGCCTATGGTGCGAGTACGAGGCCGTGTCCGGACGTCGCGTCCGGTCACGAGGACTACTACCATCGGGAGGCCAAACGGATCGCCGAGAAGACGGGTGGCACCTTCCTCAACCAATACGAAAACGAGTTGAACCCTCAGGTCCACTACGAGTGGACCGGCGAGGAAGTCCTCGAGCAGCTCGGTGGAGAGGTGACTCACATCGTCTCGCCGATGGGGACGGGTGGGACCGTCTCGGGGATCGCTCGTCGCGTAAAGGAAGAGTACCCCGAGGTGCGGGTCATCGGCGTCGACGGTGAGAAATCGAACATCTGGACGGCCTTTCACGGCGAGGAGCCCGTCGAGTACGACGTCGCCGTCGAGGGGCTCGGGAAATCCGAACGGCTTCCGACGATGTGGTTCGAGTATATCGACGACGTACGGGCGGTGGCCGACGAGGCGGCCTTCGAGCGCGCACGAGCTGAGGCG
This sequence comes from Halalkalicoccus jeotgali B3, assembly GCF_000196895.1. Classification (NCBI taxonomy): domain Archaea; kingdom Methanobacteriati; phylum Methanobacteriota; class Halobacteria; order Halobacteriales; family Halalkalicoccaceae; genus Halalkalicoccus; species Halalkalicoccus jeotgali. The sequence goes on along the minus strand of NC_014297.1, from coordinate 591,330 downwards.
CGAGACGGGCTGCTCATCGGACCGAGTTCCGCCGCCGCGCTGGAAGTCGCCGATGAGTACAGCACGGATCCGGAGGCTGTCGTGTTGACGATGGTGTGTGATAATGGCGATCAGTACTTCGACGTGCTCAACGGGAGCTGAGTACGCTCAGCTTGTTACTTCCCGGAACCGCCCCACTGTATGGGATTGCGAACCGTGAGTCGTGAGTCGTAGAGACGCCACCCAAATTCAAGCACCCCCCAGACGAGAAGTGTCAAGATCAGGACGCCAGCCGCGCCGAACTCGGGGTTGCCCATCCAGATCGGGGTGATGAAGATAAGAGCGTTGTAGAGTCGGAACGAGAAGTACGAGATAACGGTTGCGGCGAGTTCGCCGAACAGACCGGCGAGCGTCCCGATCGGATCGAAGCCACTCGCAGCGCTATCGGCGCTCGCCCCGCTATCATCCTCGTTGAAATCGCCCGGTGTTCGTGATTCGAGGCCGAGTTCCCGTGCGCTCTGCCCGTTCGTGCTTTCCGCACCGGTCTCTAGTCGCTCGGCCTCGTATGGCCGCGACGATTCGACCGCCCAGACGATCTCGCCGGCGGGATTCACTTCCATAACGCGGTGGCCGTGGGTGTCGGTAATGAGCGTGTTCCCGTCGGGGAGCCGATCGACGTCACGGGGCCACTGCATCCGATCATCGGACCACTCCCAACTTCGCGTCCACTCACCGTCCTCTCGTTGGAACTCCTGGACGCGGGCGTTCTCGGAGTCGGCAACGGTGATCGCCGGGCCACCGTTCTCCTCGGGAATGTAATCGGGGTTGTGCTGCTCGAACATGATGTCATGGTTGTTCTCCGATCCGAGCGTCCAGTTCTCTTGGAGGCCTTCCTCGGGATCGACGAACACGACCTGGTCTTGATTGCGCAAGCTCGCCATCATGGTGCCGTTCATCGGATCACCCTCGCTCTCGATGTACTCGACGTCGTTGAGATGTGCCCAGTCACGTGGGAACGGACCGCCGCCCTCGATGGGATAGGCGGACTGGACGTCCCACGACCACTCGACGATCTCCGTTTCGGTGTTGACGATGAACATCCGGTCCTCGACCATGTCACCAACGAGAATGCGGTTCTCGTCGATCCGGTCGGCGTCGTGCCATTCGGAGGAGTAGTCGCTCGCGTCGTAGCGCTCGTAGATGACCTCCTTCTCGCCGGTCTCGAGGTCGACACGCTCGATAACGTTCAGTGAACACGGGGGATCGCTACAGGTCACTCCCTGGGAGTTGATCGTATCGGTCGCGGTGTACTCGATGGTCATCGGGTCGCCCTCGACCGGATCGACGTCGTAGTACTTCGTCCGGGAGTTATCGTAGTAGATCACGCTTCCGTCAGGGGCGTAGGCGGTGATCGTTCCGGTTTTGCCGGATTCGGTGATCACCGTGTGGCCATCGGTGGCCGGCGCGCGTGGGACGTCCTCCTCGCTGGCCGTCGTCAAGTGATCGCCTGTTGCTCCGTTAGCAAGAACTACGCTCGAGAGGAGCACGAGGACGACGAACGCGATCCGAAGGTGGTTTCGCGAGAGAAGCGATCGCACACGCCTACCGGCCGAGTCTGAACGGTCACTCACGGGTTCCCCACCCACCCCGTCAGCTGGACCCTCCCCCAAACTGTCATACAGCCGCTATTGGGGGTTCGTCTAATAGTGCTTTCGTCTCCTCACCTTCATATTGGTCTTCCGAGCAGCAGGTGCGTCTGGAGCAGGTTCAGCGGGTCGACGTAGGCTCGTGTCGTCCCGTTGGATGCACTCTGCTCTGAAGGGGCGTGTTCATCGGCTCGGGTGCGCAGACTGATCCCGATCGCGGACGAAGCGGTAGGTGACGAAGACGGCGGTGCCAAGTACTGCACCATACCAGAGTGTCCCGACACGGATGAGGAGCGTCGAGCTGACGGCGACGGACTGGGTGTAGCCGAGGACGACGAGCATCCCAACCATGCTGGCCTCGGTGGCAGCCAACCCACCGGGGAGGAGGCTCGCCGCGCCGATGACCGAACCGAGACCGAACACGAACAGCGCTACCGGCAGGGCTGCCTGTGTGCTGAACCCATCGAGTACGATCCAGAGAGCCGCGCCCTCGAGTCCCCAGGCGAGCAGGCTAATGAGAAGCGAGACGGCCAGCGGACGGAACTGGAACAGCGCGTAGGCACTCTCGTAGAACTCTTCGAGCTCGTTCGCGTACGGTCCGATGATCGGGAGGGGTTCGAGCCGGCTTAAAAGCCCGAGACAGAACGTTCGCCACTGGAGCAGGCCGATGCCGACGAGAAAGACCGCCAGCACGCCGATCAGTACCGTCGAGGATTGCTCGTAGACCACTAGGCCAAGGAGCGCGAACGCCGAGAGCGCGAGCAGGTCGGTGACGCGTTCGGCCCCGACGACTGAGGCAGTCCGACTCACTGGAACGCCCCGGAGGTCCCGGAGGAACCATGCTTTCCAGACCTCCCCCGCTTTGCCGGGGGTAACAACCATCATCAGACCGCTGAAAAAGGCCAATAGACTGGTCTTGAGCGGAATCGTGATGGCCAGTTCCCGGAGGAAGTACTCCCATTTCGCGAATCGGATCCCGTAGCTCACCGTGGCGAGCACTATCACTGCGCCGATCCGCCACGGCTCGATGGCGATAATCGCCCGACTGACCTCGGCCGCGTCGCCGAACAGGAACAGCGCGAAGAAGACCCCGACCGTCAGGAGGGCCGTGAGCCAGAGTCCGTGTCGGCGAACGGCGCGTCCGGCGGCGGAGAGGGTCCCATTCATATGTGCATGAAGGCGAGAAGGTCGTTGAGCTTGGTCGCGACGTGGCCTGAGAGGTAGCCGCCACGGCCCGCCGTATCGGTCCCGTTCGCGCGGATCGCCTCGAGGACCGGACGGTCACAGATCGTCCTGACTCGGCCGATCTCCATAGGAAAGTGCGCATCGCTCCCGCCGGTCATGGCCAGGTCATGTGTAACCGCGAACGTCTGCGCGCGACGGTTGTAGTGGGGGACGATACACCGCGAGTTGCAGACCTCCACGCCGTCAACGTGGGTCACGATCTCTTCGAGGTCGTCGGTGTAGTACTCCCGGAGCCGATCGAACGGATGGGAGAGGACCGCAAGACCACCTTGATCGTGCACTCGGTCGATTACGGTGAGGGGGTCCCCACGTGCGGGTACTTCCCGAACGTCGAGCGCGAGGAGATGGCCCTGAGTCGTCGTCACCTCGACCCCGGGAATCACCGTTAGTTCCGCCGGTGCGAGGTCGTCGACCGCTGCATATCCCTCGAGCGTATCGTGGTTCGTGATCGCGATCCCGTCGAGGCCTGCCTTGCAGGCCGCCTCGACGACGTCTCGTGGCGCGGCCCGTGAACAGGGCGAGGCGTCGGTGTGGACTTGGAGATCATATTCCCTCATCCGACGACCCCCAGTGCTGCAAGTACTCGCTCGGGAACGTTGTAGAGCATAAGTACCGAAACACACGCCCAGAGGATGAGGTTCACGACTGATGGCCGATCGGTAAAGAGGTACTGCGGCTGGCTCGCGATGTCGGTGGTATAGACGAGGTGATGGTAGCGAAAAACCCCAAAGAAGGCGAACGGAAGCGTGACCATCATCACCGGATCGGTCCGGGAGAATGTATATAGCGAGTAGGCCATCAGCAGTGACGCCATCGTCATGACGAGCAGCTGATCGACGTCGCTCTTTGCGTACTCGGTGAGCACCGAACGGGTCTCCTGGGGCTCGGTCGTGGATTCGAGTTCGTGACGGCGTTTTCCGAGGGCCAAGACCAACGCGAGCAGGGAGGTGCTCACGATCAACCACGGGCTCAAGAAGACGTCAATAGCGATGACGCCAGCGATCGCTCGAAGGACGAACCCGAGGGCGACGAGGATAACGTCGACGTAGACTACTTGCTTGAAGTAGAGGGAGTAGAGCACGTTTTGGGCGACATAGACGGCTAACACCGCGAGAAAAACGGGGCCAACACTGTAGGCGGCGCCCAAGCCGCCGACGGCGAGGAGCACGGCGAACCCGGCGGCGACGGGGACGGAGACCTGTCCACTTGCGATAGGCCGATGTCGTTTTTCAGGGTGGTTTCGGTCCTCCTCGAGGTCATTGATATCGTTGAAGACGTACATCGTACCGGCGACGGCGGTAAAGGCAACGACCCCGACGAGGAGGCTAGCCCATGCCTCAAGGTCGAAAAGGTTTTTCGAGAAAACGATCCCTAAGAGCATTACACCCTGTTTGTACCACTGCAACGGGCGAGCTTCACGAATCAACCCTGTTGCGGTTGAAACGGCGGGAGACGTCCGAAGTGAACTCGCCATTACCCAGCAATGAAGCGAAACAGAGATATGAAAGTGCGGATTTGTCTGAATGATGGGAGTGAGCGAGATAGATAACATCGATGCTGCGGAATCACAGTACGATTCGGTCCTGATCACTGGAGGAACGGGGTTTCTCGGCCTGCACACGTGTCAGTACTTCGCCGACCGGGGATGGGACGTGACGGCCTATGACCTCAAACCGTTCAACAAGGACGATGACACGGCAGAGATCGGATTCATCGAGGGTGACGTCCGTAATGAGAACGCCCTTCAGGAGGCGATTCAGGACGCCGATGCGGATGTACTCGTCCACACCGCGGCGGCGCTCCCATTGTGGGACGACGATGAGATTCGAGAGGTGACCATTGAAGGAACTAGATCCGTCCTATGGGCAGCAAAGGAAGCGGACGTCGAACGCGTAGTCTACATCTCCTCGACAGCTGTCTACGGTACACATGACTCCCATCCGATTACCGAAGAGTCGCCGTTGGACGGGGTCGGTGCGTACGGCAACGCGAAGGTCGAGGCCGAGCGGATCTGTGAGGACTTCAGACGAATGGGGATGTGTGTCCCGATCCTGCGTCCCAAGACGTTTATCGGTCCCCAGCGACTCGGCGTGTTCCAGGTCCTGTTCGACTGGATCGAGGACGGGGCTAACGTCCCGTTGGTGGGATGGGGGAACAACCAGTACCAACTGATGCACGTCGATGACCTCGTCCGGGCGATCGAATTGATGTTTCTGCTGGACGAGGACGACGTGAACGACACGTTCAATGTGGGCGCCGAAGAGTACGGGACGATGAAGGAGGACTTCCAGGCCCCGATCGACGAGGCGGGGACCGGAAAGCGGGTCGTCGGAACGCCCGCGACGCTGACCGTCCTCGCATTGCGGGCGTTGAACGCGTTCGATCTCTCGCCGCTGTATCCCTGGGTCTACGAGACGGCCCACGAGGACTCGTATGTCTCGGTCGAGAAACTCCGTGGACTCGGCTGGGAACCCGAGTACTCCAATCAGGAGGCCTTGGTCGATACCTATCGGTGGTATCTGAACAACTACGAGGCGAAGGGTGCACAGGCTGGGAAGGACCATCGGGTCGCCTGGGACCAAGGGGCGTTGACTGTCGTCAAGGAGCTCTTCAAGAAATTCTGAGATGAGCAGACGACCGAGCAGAGACGTCCTCTTAGTAGGGATCATCGTTGCGATCGGGACCCTGCTTCGGATCTTTCGAATCGGGGCGGAGAGCCTCTGGCTCGACGAAGGGTATTCGGTCCACTTCGTCGAGACCATGTCGTTTGCCGCGATCGCGCTCGAACTCCCTTGGACGGACAACAGTCCGCCGTTGTATTACCTCGTGCTCGACATCTGGACGGCGACGTTCGGATACGGCGAATCGACCCTCCGGCTACTGTCAGCTTTGTTCGGAATCGCCACCATTGTCGTGATCTACCTGCTGGGCTCGGAACTGTACTCGAGAGATGTCGGCCTCCTCAGTGCGGGACTCCTCTCGGTGTCGGCGTTTCATATCTGGTACGCGCAGGAGGCCCGCATGTATACGCTGCTTGCGTTCCTCGCGTCGCTGTCGTATCTCTTCCTGTTGAAATCGATGAACGAAGAGGCCAGAACGGAATACGTCGTCCTCTACGTGGTCTCCACGGTCGCGCTTGGATACACCCACATGTTCGGCTTGTTCGTCATCTTGTCTCAATCGTTGTTTATCTTCAGCGATCTGGTGCTGTTTGAGGGGAAGACGGACAGGAAAGCGATCGTACGCTGGGTAACGATCCAAGGGACTGTCGGCATTCTCCTTCTCCCGTACGTGCGGGTCCTTCTGGTCCGCGTGCTTACCGGTCGGGGCGAGGTGTGGGTATCCATCCCCCCGATTCCGTACCTCGTTACGACACCACTGTCGTACTTCGGCACTTCCCGGATCCTCCAGTGGCCTCCGGCGGTGTATCTCGGACTCCTCGCGCTTATCGGCATGCTTGGTGTCGTCGCCATACTTCCGTTCTCTCGACTACCAGGTCGGCAAGTATCGGCGGAGTCATCCCACATCCACGCGGATGAGAGACCCGCACAGCCGCGGGCGGCGTTTCTCCTTGTCTTATGGGTTATGATCCCAATCGCGGTTCCGATCGTCATCACCTATGCGATCACCCCGATCTTCGTTCAGCGATATACGATTCCCGCTTCGATCGGCCTGTTCATACTTATTGCAAGAGGGATTTCGAGACTCCCTCGTCCATCGGCCCGGGTCATGGCAGTGGTCCTCGTGTTGTCTGTCTGTCTGTTCCCGTTGCCGACCATGTACGCTGATGATCAACGCGAACAGTGGCGTGAATCCGCCCAGTACGTCGCAGGCGGTGCTGACGGGGATGATCTGGTCCTCCTCAGTCGGGGCGATTTGGAGTACCCGTTCGACTACTACTTCGACTCCGAGGCGACGGTGACGTCGGCATCCGAGAACACACTCCGAGAGGAGCAGCTAGATCAAGTCAGGGATTCGGAGACTGTCTGGTTCGTCTTTTCTCACGGAACTCGGGCCCAAGAAGCAGAGATGCAGAACGCGATCGAACGAACTCATCGGCCGGCGGAGACGAGAGGGTACAACGACATTCGTATCGTGAAATACGTCGCGGAGGGCTGAGCGAGGCTTTATGAAGGAACGGAGCGTTGGCCCTGTGACTCATTTAGAAGAGCAGTAGTGGACAAAGGGTAAACGGAAAGGATTCTATTTCGAAAGATGTACGCTGAGCCGAATTATTCTTGTCAGCATCCCTCGAGAGATCCTGCATGCATAGTGAGGACTCCCTTCACGTGATGTTTCAGACCCCGTAGCGAACATCTATCAATATTCCGTCACGCTATTATCATAAGCTAGTCTATTTTTAATATTACTATAATTATATTATACATAAGATATATTATCTTGCGCTATCTTTCCAGTATATGTGGAATAGAAATAAAAATAGAATAGTCAGCGTAATCAGTTCAGACCCTGCTCTCAGATGCAGGATGCAAGATCACATTTCTCGTTCATACTATCATCCATGTTAACAAAATCAGTGACAAAAGATCCCGCGTTAATTGTTATTATTGCGTTTATGATAATGATTAGCTGCGGTACAGTTAGTGCTGTCCCAGGCTCTGGGGTTGTATCTGGACCTTTGGTCGTTGACAATGCAGATGAATCCTCTGACACAATCAAAGACCTCAATTCATCAGCAAATCAGACAAGAACCGATACGCCAAACAAATCATCAGGGAAAAGATATGTCCAAGCGGTACCGGAAAAAGGTGATCCCTATTTTGAGGCAGCAGCCAGTGATGGGAGCTGGATTAGTTATCAGAACCCACGTGATGAATACCGAAGTCCGTATCTCGGTGACGGATCGGCAAAAATATGTATTACACTCCAAAACGAGGCTGGCGAAACAATCGTTGGCGACACCGTTCCGAACACAACGGTCGTGATTCCGACTGGAACTACTCTTGATTGGCACTCAGCCGCAGATCCGATAACAGTGGACCTCCCACTAACACGATATTCTGACCGGCCACTCGATGCAGACCAGTTCGGTACTAGTGACAAGCTGCCTCAAGGCGATGGATATCTTGATTCTCACTGTTTTGAATTCCATGGGCTCTCTGAGGAGAGTACGGTCGAATATGGCGAGGTACAGCTCAACGGAGAGCATGCAGATGAAATCAACGTCGTTGGCTATATCCAGCAAGAGCATGAGGCGTGGAATTCTGCTATTGATCCGAACACTGCTGCGGAGTCGTACAACAAAGCCGGTGGGGGCTGGACCTATCAACCAGGAGCCTCCCATGGACAGGTCGTTATCGTCCTTCAACTCGATTCATCAGGGTCGGACATATCTGAGAAAAGTATGGAAGACAACACCACAATAGAGGAGAAGACTAACGGGAGCGCCACAGACACTCGTAACAAAGGATCCGCTACTACTACGAAGCCTAGTGAAAGTACAAAGTCGGATGACGATACGACAATGATCCCCAGGATGCTGAGCTTCAGTTTATTGGTCGTTTTTACTGGACTTGTAATCATTGTCTGGAATAGTCGCGATTTCCTTCAGTCCTAAAAAATAATATTAGACATATATTAAAATCCACCACCGGTTTGCTGTAGTGATTCGATTACTTATAGTATTCTAGTAAGGATTCTATTTTTGGATGGAGTTACTTCATCTATAGATAGAGCGGATACAAAGGCTATCTGTATAGGCCACTAGTACCTTCCTTATCTAACTACTCTCATCTTTATAGAATACAGAATATGAAATTCTGTGCTTAGAAATGAATTATTAGATACTAGCTAACTGGTGCTTCCTCGAGCGAGGATATCTGGATACTTTTAAGAAACAGTTGGCCAGGAGGACGGATTGTGTTATTTTCAGCTATTAGTTGCCCCGCTAAGTAGCCTTACCGCTAGAATAACATTTCATATCCTGTTCATATATATTATCCTATGCTATCTTGTGTGGGTTATGGGTCGCATGAACGACGACATGTCCATGAATCGCCGCACCTACCTTCAAGCAGGCGTTATCGCTATGAGTGGGGTTGGTGGGTTGAAATCAATGGGACGCGCTAGTGCAGCACCGAATTTCTCATTAGCGGACACTGAGATCGGTGGTGGAGACGGATACGATCGAACAGTCTCGCCCGCGGACGCAGACGTTGTCATTTCAACGGCAGATGAACTGATCGAGGCATTCGATAATGCCGCCAGTGGTGACGTCCTGTATATCGCTGATGACGCCGTAATTGATTTGACCGGACGCCGAATCACGGTTCCAGCCGGCATTACTCTGGCCAGCGGTCGTGGAAGAGGCGGGAAGAGTGGTGGCCTCATTACGTGCACTCAGCGTACAGCTCGGATGCTCCAGATCTACGATGACGATGTGCGGATCACCGGCCTCCGCTTTCGGGGTTCGGAAGTCGGCTACTATGATCCAGCTGGGGATGCTTGGGAGTACAACTCACTCGCCCTGCGTGCGTACGGAAGCTGTGAGATCGACAATTGCGAGTTCTACGGTTGGACGCATGCCGGTATCGGGGTCGGAAGAAATACTACGGATTCCATGAGTTCCGATGCCCATGTTCATCACTGCTCAATTCATGATAACATGATGTCCGGTCTAGGCTATGGCATCATCGTCTACCGTGGTGACCCACTAATTGAGTACAATTACTTCAACGGCAACCGTCATAGTATTGCCGCGGACGGAACGTCGGGCTGTAACTATGAGGCACGATATAACGTTCAGGGACCCGATGGACTGATTTTCGGTTTCGAGATGCACAGTCCCGGCGGCAATCGAGTCGATATCCACCACAACACGTTCGAGTACGTCGAAAATCGCAATGGAAATGTTGCCCGTAGTGTTGCTATCCGCGGGACACCCAACGAGGGGGCGACAATTGAGAACAACTGGTTCTACAATTCGACCGACCCTGACGACAACCGCTACGTCGAAGGAGCGCCTGTTGTCCAGTATGATAACGACGCCAGCGGTGATGAATGGGACAATGTTATATTATCTGATAATCACTTCGGTGAAGACGAGCCTGCTGAAGATATTGGGCATCCCCGCGATGGCCCAGAGAGAGCACAGCTCCGAGTTTATGTCCGAGAAACCGGTGTAGAGGACGAATATCTTGAAGGAGCAACTGTCGGTATCACACCACATGACGGGACGGATATGAGTCGCTACGACGGTTCCTATCTAAACAGTACCCGAGAAGAAGGGGATTACTTCGGAACGTATGCCCTCTTTGAGGGGTTGCCGGTCGGAAACTATGATATCTTTGCAACGCACCCTGAGTACGAGGATAAGGTTTATCCAGACCTCGAGCTCGGGTCGACTGGACGTCAGCCACCGATTGTACTTGAGCCACGTGAAGAGCCGGAGCAGACCATTACTATCAGTGGCCGTGGCACGTTCGCTAGATATGAGTTTACTGTCTCCGGTACTGTTGAGAAATCGACTGCTAACGACGCAACTATCAACTCGTACGATAGTGTCGATGATTCGGTAGTATCCGGACGAACGACTCGTGAACCAGATTCGTATGAGTTTACTGGCGACATTACGGCATTCGAGTCGAGTTCTAATGTCGAGGTAATGCTCAATGGGGAACGTGTCGATCCCAGTGAGCTGTGAAAAAGTAACGCGAGTATTCGACGGAGTGAGAGGGGTTACTAGCCGATAAGACATCCTCCTTCTTGGCTGCTTATTAGGAGATGGGTATTTGATATATTCCGGATGTGAAATTAGCCTTATTATATTAATAGATTGATAATAATAAGCCAAAACAATTATGTATAGAGCGGTTAATGAAAAAACATGGAGAGACGAAAAATGCTCCTCGGCTGTGGTGCTGGAATCGCAACACTCGTCGCCGGCTGTACCGGTAACGAGGATGATGAAGATAACAACGATGATGGAACGGGCGGCAACGGTGATAACGGTGGCAACGGCGATAACGGTGGCAACGGCGATGATGGTCATGACGATAATAACGGCGACAACGGTCATGACGACGACAATGGAGACGAGAAAGACGACGGGAAGGAGGACGACAAGAAAGAAGACAACAATGACATCCCCGGCTTCGATAGAGACAGCTTCGAGATCGATAGTGACGTTATCAAGCTGAAGAAGCTCAAGTACAAAGATCACAGGCTTGACGTCCGGGTCATGCTGCTGACGACCGACCGAGAGGAATTGGCGGAAGAGCTTGAGGCTCTCGCACCCGGCTTTGAACAGGCAATTCGCAATGCCGATGCTGAAGAGTTCTTCGAAGAGGTTGAAGAGATCAAATTCACGCTCTACGATGAGAACAAGGAGACCCGGGTTGCAGTCTTCCTGGACATCGAGTGGCTCCAGCAGTTCGTGGACGACGACATGACGAACGAAGAATTCGTCAATCGGGTTCTCAATCAGATGGAACAGGCGGGTGCTGTCGACGATTCCTCGGACTCGTAGTTGAGGGTTTTATCCCTCTGTACTCCCTCTTCGGGTAGAGTTTTTATTAGCCGCTGAACAGGTACAACACCATTCCCTTATTGCGTGTAGGACGTCAAAGCAGAGAAGTATCTAGTACGTTACCTGTGGATAGAACTTTTTGCTACTGATTCACTACCGATACAGTGGAGCTTAAACGATCATTCTTGGATTTGACTGCCTATTCTGGTTTCCACGTTATTGCTAATTATCGTCATAATAAGTGAATGGATTTTGTGAATATAATCACATGAGAGAGAATAAGATGTAACGCTACTTTAGACTCAAGTATAATTTAGTTTATAAATAGATTAATATTCTTTTATCTGTAAGTAATGCTATGAACGGCAACAATGGAAATCAGCGTCGAATAGTAACAGACAGGATTATTCTGGCAGCTATCCGAAAACATATGCCGAGAGCGACTACTTCAGAGATTGCTGACGAAATCGGACTGTCGCCCCAAATAACGCGATATCGCCTGGGTCGATTAGAGGCACAAGGGGAACTTGAATCCGAAACGAGGGAAACAGGTAATCTCTGGCATGAAATATGAAATTTCTGTTGTGAATTCAGACAGGTCCTCTTGAGATTGCCATCACGAGTATCGGCTTGTAATCTCACAGGGAGAGAGGCTCGCTATTGCTACACAATCAAGTTAGCGTCACTAGCTAGGTCCCCCAATCAAACACCACCGTACAATGTTCTAGAAGGACGATAGATGAGATACAGCACTCTTGATTACGATTCTCGTACGATAGTTCTGAGTGAATACGATATGATCACCAAACTGGACACACCTACCAACAATTTGATTGCGTTATTTAAAATATATGACTAAATAGTCCAGTCGGCATATTTAATATAATAGCCGATATTAATCGTTTATGCAAGGCCCAAGTCGGCGGTATCCAGATGGAACCTGCCAAAGATGTGGAATGCCGCTCGTAGTTCAACCATGTTTAAATTGCATGGAGCGTCAAACGGGTCGGTGAAACGAAAATAGTTGATTGCAAATATATAGTCAGATCAATAATGCTTACAGATCAAGTGTGGATTTTTAAGCAACAGCTTCAATAGCTGCTTTAGATCTACTGATGGAGTACTGACAGGATGACTACTTCTTCACAAATAGTATCTCCAACGTACGTCATCGAAACAGGAACCGAGACACAGACTCGTCTTCAGCAAACGTCCAAGAGTAAACAGGACAGGGTCATTTGCGAGAAGGCTCTAATGCTTCGTCGATTGCTGTGGCAATTATGATGTTAGTATTTATATGATAGAAAGGCAATATGTACCGATATGGTATCAGTTGGTAAATTCCAATTGCTGTCCACATTGAGTGACGGGACGGTAGAATGCTTCAAACCGACAGTTAGCGACGAGGGTGAAGTTACGTATCCGAAGACGGAAGATCTGCTTGCTCACCAAGATGGTACGAGTGTCGAAGCACTGGATGCATTAGCTGAGAGGGAGTTCCTCCACAAAGAGTATACAACAAAAGTATACATCTGCCCATCCTGTCAGTCCGAAGGGCTGCAGTACATCACAGCGTGTCCGTTCTGTGAAGATACCCATACCGTCCATACCACCTTCTTCCAACACGAACAGTGTGGATTCACAGCTCAGTCAGAAAAATTCGAAATAGATGACTATGCGGATGAACAACGGTGTCCAGAGTGCGAAGAGGAAGTAGACTCATCTAATATAAACATCCTTCAAAAGCAGTTTTGCAAGGGATGTAGTGACTCGTTCGACCATCCAAGCCATCGACTCTGGTGTTTAGATTGTTTTCATCTGTGTGAGCCAGAAAAAGCGACTGAACAGACATTGTACGAGTATGAGTTGACTGAGAAAGGTGAGCACTGGCAGAAAACCCAATCCGGGACTAGAGAGCTGTTAGCTAACGAATTTGCTACTCGTGGATTTGATGTGACGCTTGATGCCGATGTGCAAACAGAGGAGGATAAGACATATAAAGCACATATTCATGCCACAGATGAACTACTTAATCAACAGATCGTAGCAGACATTCACTCAGTAGTCGATTCCGAGAAGATCAAACGGATCAACACGGTTGCAGAAGTAGTCTATGCACGACCTCTTCTTCTCGCGAGTGATGAGTCTGTATCTGATGATACACTACAGATTGCAAATCAGCATGGAGTGACGATGCTCTGGGTAGATCAAAGCGGATCCATACGACGATACGAATCAGTAAATGATGAATTCCGCGCTACTGGAAACATCATCGATCGGTTGTCATCAGCAGTTGGATTCACATCAACGAAAGGTGATTGATGAAGAGGCATAGTCGCTGTAACGGTAGCCCACCAGAGTTCTGTTGAGTAGACGTCTTTGCCATCTATTTTAGAAAGAAATCATCGCGTTCTACACTATTTCATCCCTTGGCAGCAAGGTTTTGTGCAGCTTAATATGATCGTCTACCAGTTATCAGCTCTGTAACTATGTAATCTACTCTTGATATATGAGCATGGACAAATCAGCGCTCTCCAGAAGACGAATACTGAGTCTCGGGGCCATTGGTGCTGCGAGCTTCGCCGGCTGTCTTGGTAGTTCCGATAATGGTGGCGAGGAGACTAACAATGATGATTCGGTTAGTGATGAGGTAGACTCTGATAACGAGACGGACGTGGATTCGAAGGATGACGAATCAGAGGGACTACCTGAAAACGGGGCAGTCGTTTTCGTATATGATGACGGGCCAATGAAGGATTATACGCAAGCATTTCCAGCCCATCAGGCCTTTGATGCTCCTGCGACAACCGGTATCATTACCAGTCGAATCGGACTTCAGGACTACAATGGCTACGATTGGATGGACGTCGAACAGCTCGAAGAACTCGAAGCTGCCGGCTGGGAGATCGCTTCGCACACAACCGAACACAGTGTTGTAGGAACCTATGAACTCGTCGAAGACGCAGATCCAGCGGATAATCGAGTTTATCCGGAAGAGATCCGGCATGGGTACTGGAAATCAAAAGATCTCGAAATCACCGATGGCGAAACAACCGTCACGCGTACTATTGTCGGTTATGATGAGGATGACGTAGGGAAATATATTGAACTTGATGAGTCAATAGGAGAATCATTCATGCGAGGTGAAACCGTTACGCGCTTCGGTGAGGAGGCGATGCACGAGGCACTGGGTGAGTCTAAACAGAAACTCGAGGACCTCGGGTTCGAAGTCGATTCGTTTCTCGCACCGTATGACAACTTCGACGACTACTCACGGAAGTTCGCTAGCGAATACTACAGCAGCATCGCAAATGCTGAGCATGGCTCGCGAATTAACTATCCGGACGAATTCGACCCGTTCTACACTCATCGGGACTACTTCATCGAATTCTCCAGCCCAGACAGTGTCAAAGCTGACTTGGATAAAATCGCCGAGCAAGGTTTGTTAGGCGTGCTTGGTGCTCATACATACAAAGAGGAAGTTACCGAAGAACGAATCTATGAAACACTTGAGTGGGTCGATGAGCGTGGGATCGAGGTACTGACGCTGCGTGAAGCATGTCAGATGGCTGAATAGGTCTACCTCACCAGTGTCTGCAACTGCCTCTCAAAATCTCTCTACTTTATGCAGGGTGTGTTCTGACTGCACCAGCCAGGTACCAATTAAGCCAGCGGCCGTTTCCAATGCCGCTTCGTGCTGGTGAGTATCAATGGTCTGAATAACTATTTGTCAACTGAATGTTAATTTATCCCTATTCGAAGATAGACGATATGCTAGAGTAGGGATGGTTCTAGTAACTGAATTTGAGTAAGAGTAATCTGAACTATATCTGTTTCAGGAGTAAATAGTAATATCAGATAAATACTATTAAATATGTGATGAACGAGCTAACTGGAGTCCAACGAGACCTGCTGTACATCATTGCCGGATGCGATGAGACGTATGAATTCAGGATCAAAGATAAACTCGAAAGGTACTACCAGACGGAAGTTACTCACGATCGTTTGTACCCGAATCTTGACGCGCTCGTCGATGATGAGCTACTTGATAGGAAGGAGCACAACGACCAGCCGGACGAGTATGTAATGACTGCTCAGGGACAGAAAGAAGTCGAAACTCGTCGCGAGTGGGAAAACAACTACCTTGAATCGAATTTTTCTGTTTAAGCGTGCTGAGACGGTTTCGCTGAATAAGCCACTACACACTGTTCCCGGCGAATATCAATTGAAGGGCAACTGCAAGTAGAGGAGAGATACAGCGCTGGATAGTTTTCGAGCCCTGTTCGGTGATAGGCTCACAGATCCACGGTTCAGTACGGCACCTTAGGTAGGATGCATCGTGCGCGTACAACAAGAACGAAGACGATCACCATTCACGAAGACCGAAAAGAAGTCCAGAGAATAATTCCGCCATCTTTCGCCATTCAGCTGTGAACGGCTCGCGCACCTGATTGAAGAATGAGAATAACGGACGTACCATATTGAGAAGCACCGGCTCAAGTTATCCGCCCTCCCTCACAAAGAATTAGACCGTCACCGCGATATCTGTAGGCAAGTCTACGACCGCTTGTTGTACCGTTCTCTGCGTACATTGGGACACTGTCTCGTCCATATGCCTGTATTTTAATTAAGCTACCAAACCACAGGATGTGATGGAACGATCTCAACGTTATACGCGGCAACATACCTTTGACTTCATCACCGAGTCGGCACTATGCTAGAGTGAGTGAGATCACTTTAGTGACTCATAAATCATTGCGACCATTTGTAATATTCATATGATATATAACTCAACTTTCTTCACATTGTGGTGTATATCAGCTTGTTCGGTTGAGGGTCTCAACTGGACAAGTTTCATCGAGATAAATGACAAGAGCGAAAGCGGTTGATGCTATCACAAAACAGGCTACTTCTGGCGACACACCCCAAAGAGCGAAGTGGATGAAATCAAACTCTATTAACATACGCTTCAGTATAATTATACTTATTCCGAAAAAAGTGAAAATAGTGCCAACTATGGCGGATTGTTCGCGTAGGATTCGATTCTTAATCATTCAATGTCACCTAGCAGTAATCCGATTATATCTGCTCTGCTTGCGACAGTGCTACGATCCTTCCCAAGTATAAACGTAACTAGAGGTTGAAATCGGTCGTTTGAAATATTCCTCATTGACTCCTTGTACCACAGTTGGCCACATAGTTATCATCTTATTATCACCAAGAAGAGGATTGATCTTGGTTGCTAATTGGTAGGCTGGCCTCTGCACTACGTTCAACCGAACAGATCAATGAAGGATCGTGTCGACAAAAGTACTTCACTCGATAGACGGCCTGACCGGGGGCACCGAGGTATCGTGATAGCTGTGAGGGAGTGGCGCCCAATAATGCGTACACTACTAGCGAATCGAACGCGAGAAGCGTACTCTCACTAATTAGCAGTCATTTACTAAGTTGAAATCGATAACGTAGGACCTGATGAGCAGAATCTCTCTTTCTGGTAATAGTGGTTGACCGTTGATAAGTAGTAAACCCGCTTACATTTATATACCGAAGATTAATATACTTAACTTAATAAGTATAGTATATGGTGAAGCCATCGAATCGTCGTAAGTTTCTCGCCACACTGGGAACGGGATCGCTTGCACTCACGGCGGGTTGTGCTGGTCAGTTATCCAGAAATTCGGGGGATAACAGCGATACTAACGGGAATAGTTCCGGCAGTAATGACAATTTACAGCAAGTAACACCACCGGCTATTAGCCATGGGGAGGTCGTTAGCAATTTTGATGACGATCTTGACGAGTGGTTCGCCGTTGATGGAAACGTAACGGCCGACGAGGAGACGACGCTGACTAGCTCACGAACTGCTCGCATCGAGAACACGGGCGTAAGCGCGGGGATTGCTCGTACATTCCCAGAGGGCTTGGACATGACGGACAAACACCTCTCGCTCGCAGTGCAAGTCGATACGCCCCGACCGGCACGGGTCACTGTTCGCGTGCTTGCTCCAGGAAATGCTGATCAGGTATGGAGTACTCGTGCGATTCTCAGTACCTACACAGGCTGGCTTCGGATGGATGTCGGCTATACTGGCCAACGTGGCGAACCGAACTTCGGTAACGTTCAGGAACTTCGGATAACTCTCGCTGATCCAAACCCTCCGGAGGCGAACGAAAAGCAGGGAGGGCAAGGAAACCAAACTAATCAGACCAATCAAAGCAATCAGAGTAATCAAACCACTCAGGAAGAACAGAGCGAGCAAGGCGATACTGGAATTCGCTTCTGGGTTGATGACCTGCGCACAACTCCCGCAGCTGATCAAGGTTACGTAATGTTGACATTTGACGATACGGTTGCTTCTCAGTATACCAATGCCTTTCCGCTATTCGAAGAGCGAGACATGCAAGGTGTTGCAGCAGTAGTGCCGGGGTCACTTAATCAGGATGAGCGTCTTTCGATTGGGAACTTGCGGGAAATGCGTGATGCTGGCTGGGACATCTCTTCGCATCCACAAGGGACTGCATTCCGGGAACTAGAGGATACAGAGGCGATCCAGCAGGATATCGAATCTGCTTATGAATACCTCAATAATCGAGGCTTTTCAGACGGTGCTCGCCATATGTTTGTGCCGTATCACCATGCGACCGAAGAGATCATGGAGATTACGCGCGAGTACCACGAGCTGAGTTCCTACTTCGGAGGGACACCGAACGCAGTGCCGTTGACAGATCCCCTGCACCTTTCGCGAGTGAATATGTTCGACATAGAGGGGTTCACCTCACAAATCGATATGGCTGCCGAGCATAATCAACTCGCCATTGGCCTTGCTCATGGCGTTGTTCCTGAAAGCGAAATCCAGAACGATCCACTTGCAGATACGACTACTCAACAGCTGGAAACGCTGCTTGATTATATCGAAGAGAGTGATGTGCAGTTAGTCACAGCTTCCGAACTGCTTGATAATCAGGACAGTCTCTGAGGGCAGGGGTCATTGATAGGCGCTTACAGCGCTCTTTCAGTATCACAGAACGCTATTCGTCAGAGCGGTTCATCTCAGAAACACACAGCAGGCTACTCAGAAACCTCCAAGTTGGCAGGGGCACCGACTCCAGACTCACTAGGTGCATCAAGGCCATAGTGATTACCGGAGAATTCCCAGTCGTGCCAATTGCTGCCAACATTGACCTGTCGATAGGGCACAGGTTCGTAGCCCGCGTTTGCGACGTTCTCTACAGTGCCGTCAACGTCATGAAGGAACCAACAGTTCTCGGTGACATATTGGTCCTCAGGATAGCCTCGGAAGACGATTGCCTGCGCGTTCTGTCCCTCGATATTGTGGGTGAATCCAAATGTACAGCGACGGACCTCAACGCGGTCACCTGCAGTAAGATCGTCACCATAGCCATTTTCGGCTAAACAGTGCATGTCGACGGCGTGGCTATACGTCGAGGGGCCAAACACGCAATCCTCGAGGGTGTAGCCACACTCAGGATGGCCAAATCCACTAATCGAATGGCATGTTGCGTTGAAATAGCTCATTTCGATCGTCGGATGGCCATTGAGCACGTCGACGACGTACCCTGCTCCAACCATCATACAGTCATGACCGTAGATATGGTGGATATGTGGTGAGACGACCGTCGAGGAGGAGCCGATAGTAATGGCCTGCATAGGCCAGCCGTAGAGCTCACAGTTGTCTATTTCAACATCGTCATCGATGATCCACAGTCCACGAGCATAGTGGTCTCGGCGCATTTCCTGCCGCTCTTCGTAGGTCTCCCCATCAGCCAGTGGAATATAGCCAGGGTACTCTTCGTTGTCATAGTGATCGTGATACGGACCTCGATACCGAATTCCGCTGATCCGAGAGTCACCCGCTACCGTGATAACACCACGTCCGTTCGATCCACCATCCCATGCAGGAGAATCATCGCCATGATCGGTCGTATACAGTAGCGCGCCCTCTGAGCCATTGACACCGCGATCCGAGACGAGTGTTTGATTCGAGAGTTCGTAATCATCACCCGAGAGATCGATTTCAGTATCGCCAGGGATACCGATTACGTCAACGTTACTGTTGAACGCGTCCGTCAGCGAGTCACGATCCTCGACTATGATATCGGCATCTTCGAGACCGAGATCGGTTTCATACCCTGTTCCACCAGCGATATCGCGACCTTGAAGGCAGTTGAGAACCTGCTCGTTCGTGAAATACATTGTTCTACTATCATTATCACCATCATTCGCCTGGACAGCCATCGACAATCCACCAATACTGCTCACACCGACTGTACTCATGAAAGTCCGTCGCGTCCAGTTGCTACTTGGTTCCGTGTCGTTCGTGAATGGTCGTTCAACCATTATTCAAGTGGATAAGACATAAGCAAATAATTATATTGAGGGTAACAATTTGCAAACTCGATTATAAAACCGCTAATCGGGAGACTAGTAGCGTGTACACTTGATCTAAAAGGAGACACAGCTATGCAGGGCGTTTAGAGGGTGAAAGATCCACAGAGGCGGCCACTTCCCGAACATGATACTAGTACGAGAAGGCGAATTGAAGTTTGTACTGTGGCCTATCCCCTAGTCAGTGATTGAGCTGCTATCCAAACTTGAACTGGGAAAAGAATTACTGAAATCGAGGTCTATCTTCTAATTATCCGTCGCAGTATGAGATGAGGAAGAACTCTCACTCCTGAATAGATCATCGCGGAGTTCACTTGTTACTCTGCAGGTGACGCCTTGGTCGTCGATATACGCCATCGTCTCCCGAAGTCCATCAGGATCAACCGATGGGTCGTTATCCTCGATAACGTCGTGATAACAGAGCACTAGAGTGTCGGTTGGGATCTGATCATCAAGCAATATATCAATCAATTCTAGTGACCGTTTGACGTTGTCACCAGGATGTCGGTTCACGGAGAGAGGTGAACTGATCCGTCGGTTTATCGCGCCGCGCTGTTCGCTGGTCGCGAAATCGTAATAATCGGCGGCAATATCCATCGTTTCGGTGGTGAACGAACCAAACGGATAGGCGAGCATTGAGGCAGCCTGTTCGAAGCCGTGATCGAGTAGCCAGCGTTTCGAGTTCTCGAGCTCGGCTCGCTGTTCGTCCAGAGAGAGTTCACCTGTGCGTTGATGACTCTGTGTATGGCTTGCGAACTCCCAGCCGGCGTCCTGCATTTCATTCATCTGGTCGAGGGTGAGACTCCCTGTATTGCCGATCCGCCCAGTAACAGTGTAGACCGTCGCCGGGATGTCGTACTGGCGCATAATCGGGAATGCGGTATCGTAGGTCGACCGAAGTGAGTCGTCAAACTGGATGAACAAGCAGGGGTCCTGATTGACCGGAACCGCTCGGAGGTCGCTGATATACCAGTCGATGTCATTGCCGCCCCACGAGATCGTCATATACGACTCCGTAGTTGAATCGAGATTAGAGATATCGTTGATCCCTAGATCGTAGCGGATCCAACCCGGTTCATCGATTTTGTAGCGTGTCCGAAATTCAAGTGTTTGTCCACACTCGGGAGCATTGACATCGAACGATGGCGAGTAATGAGTACCTGGAGTGTCGATATACATAGCGAGCGAGAATGAGGTCTGTGTCAGATCGTAGCCATCAATTGGGACCCGGACCGCGACCCCATCGTCGTCAGTAGCAGTGAGACGAACAGATGGAAAATCACGATACTGGTGTTTTGTCGAGCGCTCAATCGATCCGGATAGCACGTCCCACTCGTCGAGGGATGTCCCATCTCGCCATTGATCACCGACGTCCCACAGCTCCTCACGCGGATCGCCATCAAGGAATAGCGTAGGACTCTCGGGTTCGGTCTCAACAGTCGGTTCCGGGTCGGTGTCAGTTTCGTTTTTCGTCTCTTGAGAGGGAGTCTTCTGGCTACTCGACTGCGAAGGAGCGTCTCCGAGGCAGCCAGAGAGACATGCTGTACTGGCTGCCATGAGAAATGTTCGTTTTGTTATCGACCGGTCTTCTTCACTCATCTACTTTCTACTAGAAGCAGGAACACGATATCAGATAGTTATGAACATAATAACAGCAATTCTATGTTTATTGATTATCATAATAGCAAATTCTATCTTCAATAGGAGATGACTCCTATCCACATATAGGAGAAGTCCAGTAGAGTCAGCAATCACGGGAATATACTACGGTTCATCGTAGAAACAGAAAGTCCGTGGCGTCAGTACAGAGTCAGTGCATGTGATAGAGCACTAAGTAACTGAAGAGTCCGACCCAACTGATCGTCAACAAGAAGAGTGGAGAAACGACACTAAACCACCCCAACAGAAGAACGAAACAGCCACTTATGATGAGCGGAACAGTGTACTGACTTGCGAGGCTGGGGAGCCAAGCGAATGGTGAACTGAGTATGCTCGGATCCGACCGAGTGAGGGATTCGAGTTTGAGATGTCGATCTATGTCGTCGATTCGGTCGGTCCGCCGAACCAAGCCAGTTGATCGATTGTACTCGATACAATCGTGATCAACTAACGTCGGAATGTGAGTCTGATAGAGTGAAATATATACTCGTTGTCGCTGTTTCGCGGTAAGCTGGTCGATAGTCGTGTCATATTCTTGTGCAGCAACCCAATCAGCGAGAGCACGCAGCTCGACGTCTTCGCTATGGGTGCTGAAATACCGGAGGACCTCCCTCCGGCGTTGATTCGAGAGAAGTTGAAACAACTCATCTCGTGATGGGGCGTCGATCTCCTGCGATTGGTGCTGATCCGGATAGCTCGCTATCGGTAGATTACTTGTTGACATCGTTGGGGGAGTTACTGGTCGTCTTGTGATTCCAGGGGTCGAAGGGCGATCTGCAACCCTCGCCGGCGCTCTTCATCCAGCAATGGCTTGCCCGCCAACGGCGCGTCCAAATTCACCGGCGCCCCCACCCCCGGCTCATGCGGGGTTCCCACCCCATACTGATTGTTCGCGAACGTCCAGTCCACCCACTCCTCGCCCACGTTCACCTGCCGATACGGTACCGGCTCGTAGCCCTCATTCGCTACGTTCGCTACTGGCTCCGACCCATCGATCTCATGCATGAATCGGTTGTTCTCCGTTACATACTCGTCTTCCGGATACCCACGGAACACGATCGCTTGCGCGTTCTGCCCCTCGATGTTCTCCATGAATGTGAACGTACACCGACGGACCTCCACTCGATCGCCCGCCGTCAAGTTCCCTTCATCCCCGTTCTCCGCCAGCGCATGCATATCCACCGCGTGCGACGTCGTGATCGGCCCGAACACCGAATCCTCGAGCGTATATCCACACTCGGGATGGCCGAACCCACTGATCGCGTGGCGCGTCGCGTTGAAATAACTCATCTCGATCCGCGGATGCCCGTTGAAGATGTCGATTACATACCCTGCTCCCACCATCATGCAATCATGTCCGTAGATATGATGGATGTGCGGTGAGACGGGGAGTGACGCCGCCCCGACCGCGATCGCCTGGACGGGCCACCCGTAGAGCTCACAGTTGTCGATCTCGATCTCGTCGCTCAACAAACGCAATCCGCGAGCATAGCGTTCTTGACGCATCGCCTGGCGATCGGCATACGTTGTGCCATCGTCCAACGGGATATATCCCGGATACGCAGGATTGTCGTTGTAATCGTGGAACGGCCCACGGTAGCGCACGCCGCTGATGCGGGCATTCCCGCGGACAGTGATCACGCCGCGGCCGTTCGACCCGCCGTCCCAGGCGGGCGAGTCAGCACCGCGATCGCTCGTATAGAGGAGGGCGCCGGGTGAGCCATCATCCCCGCGGTCGGAGATGATCGTCTGGTCGGCGAGTTCATAGTCTCGCCCTGAGAGATCGATGCGAGTGTGGCCCTCGATGCCGATGACGTCGGCGGTGCTGTTGAGTGCACTGACGAGCGCGTCCTGGTCGTCGACGATGACGTCGGCGTCGTCGAGGCTGATGTCGGCGTGGTAGCCGGTGCCGCCGGCGATGGGGCGATCGTGAAGGGCTTCTTGGATGCGCTGGTTGGTGTAGTACTCTGGCATGAGTGTTGTATGGTGTGGGTTAGTTGGTCTGAGATGGTATTGGAATGTGATTTCAGCCGTTAGAGGTGAGCGTCCTCGTGGGCAGCGACGTGCAGATCGAAGTAGTAGTACCAGTAACGGTTGCTCTCGTATCCGGGTTTCGCCCCGCCGTAGAGTTCGAGGCCGTCGCGACTCTGGCTCTCCCACCCGCTCCACGCGCTGCGTCGCAGCGGGAAGCCCCCGTCGCGCGTGAGGAGGTACTCTCCAGGGTCGAGCGCCATATCGAGATTGATCTCGTTGATCCCGGCGTCGACGGTAATGTCGCGCTCTTGGACGGGATCGAACTGGTTGTTACCGTCATAGTTGGCGACGACGGCGGTGAAGGTACCGGATTGGTCGGCATCGACGGTGGCGCTGCCGAGATGGATGGGCTGGTCGGTTTCGAAGTGGATGCCCCAGCGACTGGCGCCGTGTTGCTGTCCACGGACGGCGGAGCCGATGCGGCGGGCAGGGAATTCGAGGGCGTCGGCAGCGCGTTCGAGGCGCCCGAGGACCTCGTCGAACGCGCGGAGGTCGACGTTTCCTTCGGTAGCGTTTTCGAGTTCGATGACGGGGTCAGTGGGTTCGGGGGAGGTTTGTGCGGCGGCGGCGGTGGTAGCGAGGCCGGCGGCGCCGAGGGCACCGATGAAGGTGCGGCGGGTCCAATGGTTCGAGTCGGTGGTGTCTGCGGGGGTTTGGTCAGCCATATCTACGATTTGTGAAAGTAGAGGTACACATATATTTTTAATCTGACTAAGGGCTCACTAAGGCGGTTACTAAGCGGTGAGTCCCGACCTCATCTGCGATTGAACAGAGACGCTGTTCGCCCACGCGACTAACTTGGCCTCGAAAATGAGCTCTACAGTCAACTACCCCGTCCTGAGTGCCTTCGGCGTCATCAGAACGCTTCGCGTCTCGTGAATATTCTGAGGACGGGGCTTGCGTGGTGTCGGTCGGGAGTTGTGGTCCCAGACGACTTGTGTGCCGGTGCGGTCGGCAGAGGCACTCTAATTGGACGTGACGTCGGCGACTTCGCAGCACATCGAGCGTGCTCGGAGTGGTGGCGTCGCCGGTCCGTCTTTCGGAACGGGTTGACTGCGGCCCGTCCGGAGCGAGGAACCAAACTGTCCCAGTACCGCATTGTTTGTTCAGCACCCGTTGCCGAGCCGTCTGAAGCCCGCTTCGGACTATGGAGGACGACGGCCGGGCGATCCTCCCCTCCATTCTCTATCGCTCGCTTCGCTCGCGCTTGAGAAGGGAACTCCGCGCTACCGTTTACTTGAACGAAGCTCGATAATGGTCGCCGCACAGCGACGAACAGGACTGGTGCTGAACTGACAAGATGTGGCGTTCGACGGAATGCGATATAGCCGTCGATTCGTCACTGTGCAAATTTTATCACGTTCCAATATATATTAAATCTATTCCTTTTTGTTAAAAATATTTTATTTCAGCTACAGGAACGTCCATCGACAACTGTTTGCTATGTTTTCTTAGACAACTAGACATTAGTGGCTAGAACATAAATTAAGCAACAAAACTACTAAATAATATGGGTTCTTACTGGTATGTACGGGTAGAAAATACCCGTGTGTGTGTGTGTTCGATTGGTCCGCCGATTACTCCTAGTCGGCTCCAATCCTACACTCATGTTTCTGGGGCACGATCTAATTGTCTCCACAGCCATTACTGCCGCTGACAGTAGGAACCATGTCGACAAACAGCGGTTCGAATGCCAATGCGAATTCTCCGAAAGAACCCGATCTAGTGAGTTGGTATACGCGATAGCGTGTTATTAACGACTACGAGACTCCACTATCTGGCGAATCTGAGGAAGTGTGGTAGGCGGGAGAGACGTCGGCGACAGCCACTGATACTCGAGAATTCCCTCCCTCTCGTTCGATTCTGGAATCGATAGAAGGGAGCACTCAAAAACCGTATAGACTGAGAACGTCTTCTGCTTACTTGAGTGGGCGTACCAGACTGTTGTGACTGGCTTGTCAATTACTGCTTGGCATCTTAGCTCTTCAAATAGTTCTCGAGTAAGACACTCAGCTAACGATTCGTTCGCCTTCACTCCACCACCAGGAAGCGTCCAGAATGGGGAACCGTCCGTGTGCTGTTCTTTTACCAAAAGGACTCGGTTCGCTGTTGAGACGAACGCTTTTGTCCCATGTCTGATTTGCAGTACTGTCGGTTGTGACGGGAGTCCCTCTTCAGTAGAAAACCATTGCAGAGGTTCCAATCCCATACTATATCCTACTATTTACACCACAACTATATCAATATTATCCGTGTATTTTAATCTCGTCATACGATAGAGTACTGATCCCACTAAAGGGATGTAGATTAGTTGTCACCTGAATGAGTGATAAGACGAATTCGACGGCCCATAGGATTAATAATGCGGAGGATAAATTCCACATAATATCAAGTGAACCATAGGAATCTGCGTTTCGTACGTACGAGATTAGCACGTCCGCAACCGAGCTGGTCACCTAGTCAGTACAGCGTGATTAGTAATGGATGATGATATTGACAACGCTAAGTTAGATGAATACATGGTTGACCAGTTGAGAGTCTGCCAGGAAGAAATAGAGATCATTCGCAATGAATTGGACGAGCAAACGAGGACATACAAATTACTTGACATGGCTGTCCGGTCCGTTAGTAGAGGGATAGATAAAGGGACGATCGAATGGCGCCTTCCTTCCGAGGACGATCGGGACATCTCCGAATCCAGTACGAGAACTGAAGACTGACATTCCACAGCTAAGAGCGTCTCGTGTACACTCGAGTCTACGCTGTTCTCTGCCTACGGAATTTCTGTGAGGGATCACAGGATTACTCTCTTTCCTTGATTCAATCGCAAAGATAGCAGTTCACTTCGCTCGGGTGTTGGACTGTCCGATCCGCCTCTCAACGGCGTGAAATGGAAGATGATTTGCCGAGTTGAGGAGAGTCGGTGGCCGGGTACAGAACGACGATTCTGCGTTCAGTTACGTGGTGGCCTATCGGTTACAAACAGCGCTCCTCCTAGTATTTCGTTGTAATTACGCTCTCTATAGTCGGAAAATGGAAGACTGTTTGAGCGTGATATAATATGACTAGAATTAAGAACGAGCAGTTGATTCATACAACTGACGGAATAACCAATCATACCAATGAGAACGAAACGACATATACTACTCATCCTACTGGTTTGTCTCTCACTCGCACTAGCCGGGTGTGGGGGGGTAGGCGAAAGTGGGCCAACCGATAGTAACAGTACTGACCAATCACCAGACAATAGCGAGAATCTCGAAGAGGAACAAGACAGCGCCGAAAGCGATGATACGGACGAGGGGGACAACACTAGCGGTACTAACAGCACGGAGTCGACTGAGAGTGACGAAGGAGACGATGCCTCGGCTAGTGACTCCAATGATAGTTCCGCTACTTCGGATGAGGAAAATGATTCCACCGATTCCACTGATTCCACTGAATCGACTGATTCCACTGAATCGACTGATTCCAGTAGTGACGACAATGCTGACGAAGACAGCGACGCCGCAGAGTCGTCTTCGTCGGCCGATGAGGACACATCCAATAGTGATGATGTGAGTGAGGACGATTCGTCTGATGAGTCAGACGGTTCTGCTACGGACGCCGAATCAGACGCTGATGGCGATAATAGCTCCGAGGACACGAGTGACTCGACGTCAGCTGACGCTACTAGTGGTTCTGACGATAGCAGCGACGCTGGGAGTGACACTGAGACGGACACCACAGCGGATGACTCAGAACCAGAATCAGACGTCCCGGAGGATTCTTCGCTGCCGGAAGAACCACCCGAGAATCTCAGTTGTGGAGACTTTGATAGCTGGGAGGAATCACAGCGAGTACTCGAGTATGAACCGAGTGACCCCTATAATCTCGACCCTGACAACGACGGCATTCCCTGCGAATCTCTTCCCGGGGCACCCGATGATGCCGGGAATTAGCTGATCACAGGCACTCAGGCGTTTTCTTACTTCTATTGGAGCGTATCGTCTTCACGCACTGGAGTCTCCTCTCTCGGACATATTCTCGAAATCCCACCCCAGTACAAAATATCTATCAATAATCTCAGAGGCTATTCAGCTCACGTATGGGCAGGAACGATACGGGGAAGTCGCCAAAACAGTTTCACCGTCTCATTGTTTCATCTACGGGTAATCCGGCTTCGAGCTCGACAAGAAGGATGGTCGGGCAGGAGGATACCTCACTCGAAGCGTGGCGATCGCTCGGTTTAGAGTCACTGGGGCATCCGTGACGAGACGAAAGCGAGGCCGAAGTTAATCACATTTGAGAAGGAGCCGACCGACAAGTGGGGTTATTCCCTTCGACATTGAATTCAATTGTGACTGCCGATACCGTCTGAGAGTCCCGTGCGATACGTCGATAATGACGGAGAGACCTTCCCAGACGAGCGACACGATGGTCACGCTGTTGGGCCACTCAGCTTCCTTGACGAATGCGAGCAACGGAAATTCCGCGTGAAGAATGTGGATCGATTGGCTGTAGCGTTAACAGTGTCGGGTAGCAAAGCACCACGCTAATCTGAAACGGAAGCGTCTGGCTTCCTCTCACTGTTCTGAGAACCGATTGATGCGCTTATCGATCAGCGTTGCAGGTGATCAGCGGAGCTGCTGAAAACACAGACAGTGGAAGCACTCTCGAAGGGAGAGATAGGGCAGTGAAACCCTCGCAGGGAGATGCGTTCTATTAGTTCTCCCATTTCACTCTTCTTGTGGCTTCCCTCTGACACAAAGTATGTGTCCGTTGTATTTTCTGTACCTATGTATTTTCATCACCTCCGTGATCCGTAGTAGATCATACTCGACACTACTTCTTAATTATTTACCATATAACATCTGCTATATCGTCTTTCTGTATGCGGTTCTATCAGGACGCGCTCATTCGCTGCGTACTATCAGGATTGCGGCCTTTATATCATTTTTAGAATATTTATTCACAATCGAGTCCTAAACATATAACCTTGAAGTAGTAAACAATAGTAAAGCAATAATGGAAAAGTAGAAGTCGAAATGGTTTGATCTATCTCAGAAGATGCTACGAAGGCCGCAACAATGGGTATTAGCTACGTTCGGAGTTATAGTTGCGATTATTTTCTTTGAGTTTTTATTTTTCCAATTTGGATTTGATATATTTGGATCGGCAGTAGGCACGCTCTATCTCGGAGTAGAAGAGCTTGCGATTGCTCTAATGGGATTTGCATTGTTTCCCACATTGGGTATCCTCGAATTGTAGTGTACTATTGAGCCTGAGGCAGGAAGAGACGACGATCGGTTACTGTTCTTCGACCTCCCACCGACACGTAACGAGGTAGTCCGATCGATCGTCGCCGGTCGTCACCTCCACTGTGACAGGGGTTTCGAGGCCCAGTGCGAACCCAGTTCCGAACAAGGAGGCCACTGGGTGGTCGAATCGATCGATCGCTCCGTAGGCACTGCCGCTGATTCCGATCGAGGCTCGCCCTTCGGTGGCGTCGACTTCGGTTGTTGCACTGTCCGCGAGTTCGAAAACGTCGACGGCTGCATCAGCGAGTTGCGAACAGAGCGAATCCGGTTCGTCCGCGACGTCACCCGTGATAGTTTGACGCGCCTCACGGAAGAGCTCCATCCCGGTTGGCTCGAAGGCCGCTCCACGTTCCTGGAGATTGTCAGTGATCACCAACAATGAATTGAGGTCGTCTCGGGCTGGGACTGTATACTCCTGGTGTTCAGGGACGAACAGTCGTGCGGACTGCTGGCTCGCATTGGCGCCCGCGTGCGCCGTCGGAACGTACAGCCGCGTGTCTTGGAGCCCGAGTTCGGTGAGCAGCCGGTCGTAGTTCGTGACGCTTGCTGCATAGACGTATTCTCCGACGGCCGCCGAAACGAACCGTTCGGGGGTCAGATAGTACGAAAGGACTGCCGCGAACAGTCCCGTCGCACCAAGCGCCAGGAGCACGGTCCGAACCGTTGAAAACAGGATGGCCCCCACGATCGCAAGCACGCCCAGGATCGCGAGGCCGGTCGCAGATCGGCGGTAGTCGGTCCGACGGGCATGCGAGAACGCTCGTCGAAGGCGCTGGTTTTCCTCTTGCAGGAGTTCGACCTGAGCGGCGAGTGTCGTGCGCTCGTTGAGATCCGTGTTGCCGTCCGCTCCTTCGCCGGCGCCGGCGTCGGCGGTCGTACTCGTATTCGTATCCGAAGTCGATTGTGGCTGTGATTGTTGTTGGCTCATATGGGATCCTCCGTAGTCGCGCTCTCGTTGCCGATCTGCCCAGCCTCGGACTCGGTTTCAGTACCGATGAGTCCCAGAGAGACCTGTTCGTACCGGTAGAGACCGTAGCCGGCCACTCCGAGGGCGCCGATGAGGACGGCCGCGCCGATCCACAGGCGGTCGCTCCACCAATAGGCGCCTGCCGCAAGCCCGCCTAAACCGAGCAGACTCACCAGGAACGCACCGATGAACCGTTCGGTGGCGCCGGTGTCGATCGCGGGCGCAAGAAGGAGGGTTATCAGCCCGACTTCAGCAACGAGCACTGCTGGTTCCACGGTCAAGGACCTGGACGCCACTGGCAGGAACATAGCGTGGCCGATCGCGACTGCATACGGACTCGAGAGACCATACCATGTGAGGGCGATTCCAGCAACGCCGAGGAGCCCGATCCACTCGGCGAGCAACCAGAACCCCGCGGCAACGATCGCGAGCCCGAGGAGCCCGATCAACTGGATCTCCTGTGGCTGCTGTGTGGAGACCGATGGCACAGAGAGCTCCGATTCACGATTCGGGTCGTCAGTAGTCGCTGTCGCCTCCGTAGTGGTGTCGTCGTTCTCGGGTTCGCGTTCAGTTGCCGCTTCATCGGCCGCAGTATCGGAGTCGGTAGTGGTGGGATCAGTACTCATGGCGTCGAAGACTGGGTCTGTCGTGTTCGGTTACGATAGAGACGCGCACCGGAGGTGAGGATCGTGTCGAGGCGGTCCCCAGGCCCCATCTCGAACACCGTGACGCGGCGCATACGGGCCAGCTGCCGGCGGAACTCCTCGAACTCACGATAGCGGTCATAGGCTCCCGCAACGTCCGAGAGCCCGCCCGATTCGAACAGTATCGAGGGTGCCAGAAACACCATAACATGATCGTTTCCACGGCGTGCGAGGCTGATCGCCTCCTGAAGCTCGGCCCGATTCGTATCGTCGGTGACAATGGCCGTCCAGATCGCCCCCTGGAGCGGCCGGATGTGTGATCGAACGGTTCGGATCAGCGGGTCGCGGTCGATCTGTTGAATCTGGGTCGTCTGTTCATCGAGAAACGGGCGGAGTTGGCGTGCGAACGACGACTGATCAGTGAGCTGGCTACTCATACGACGCGTCGCCGCTTGTGTCCGTCCCTGCGGCGTCGAGTCGGTCTCGGTACCGCCCTCGAGAGCCCGGATCCGCTCTTTGATCGTAACGTACTGGTGGCGTTGTGCGACCGGTTTGAACCGGGTGGCCAGCCCTTCATCAGTGACGACGTAGAGGCCCAGGGGGTCGTTGAACTCGTGTGCGTTGTCGGCCAATGCGATGCCGACCTGGCGAGCGTAGTCGAGTTTCGTCTCCCCCGGCGGACCCGCAGTCATTGACGCTCGAGTATCCATTAGAATGACCGTCTCGCGATCGGTATCGGTCTCGTACTCCCGGACATAGGCGCTGTCCATGCGGGCTGTCGTCTTCCAGTCGATTCGGGCGGCGGAATCCTCCGCGGTATACTCCCGAAGAACGTCGGGTTCGAGCCCCGATCCGATCGCGACGGCTTCGTGTTCGCCGTAGGCAGCCCCGATGCGCTCGCCACCGCTGCCGACGTGCATCTCCTGTGGCCGGCGGGGCTCGACGGTGACTGTCGGTGAGTAATGAGCGTCGACCGGCAGTTCCTCCTCGAAGAGCCCGTACCGATCGGCGACCGCCAATCGGGGCTGGTCGAATTCGAAGGTCCCTGTGACGGGCCAAGCTAGCTCGAACTCGGATTGGGCCTCGCGGTCGGTCTCACTGGCGCTGAGAGAGACGTCTCGTGTGCCCCCGATGAGGCGAGCGCCGACAGGTGGTTGTGCCTCAACGGCGAGCGCCAGCGGCGAGCCCGCTTGGTCGGCAACCCGGAGAACGAGTGTCGTCGTCTCGTCAGTGAGAACCGATTCCTGTTCGATGAATATCTCGACTGCAAGCCCCTCGACGGTTCGCGCGAGCGTGTGCGCGAAGACAGACTGGTGGGCGAGGAGTGTTGCGCCGATAAGCGCCGCCCCTGCACCCAGAAGTGGGCGGGCGGTTAGGACAGCCCCCGCCGTGAGGACGACGACCAGTCCGATCGTGGTCCAAAAGCGGCGTGTAGCATGCATTAATTCTATACTATTCATCCGGGTAATTGAAACTACCTACTCTGCTGAGAGAATTCTGACGTACTCGGTAGGTAGTTGTCATCGCTGCAATCTATTGGAGCATCGGTCAACGGCGTGCGTTTTGTGACTGGAGGATCGGTGGCCCATTCAAAATCGGTATGATTAATTAGATGAGAGATATTTTCACTTGTTC
The DNA here is from genome assembly GCF_000196895.1 of Halalkalicoccus jeotgali B3. Taxonomy (NCBI): domain Archaea; kingdom Methanobacteriati; phylum Methanobacteriota; class Halobacteria; order Halobacteriales; family Halalkalicoccaceae; genus Halalkalicoccus; species Halalkalicoccus jeotgali. Next base: position 559,324 of record NC_014297.1, on the reverse strand, counting down.
GACCGGTATGTACTCTCCAATTCACTTTTGCCGTCGCCAGTTCGGATCAAACAAGCAACTCGTATACTTCCTCTATCGGTGGATACGGTCCAGACTTAGTTGCTCGTCAGATTGCCACCCAACACGATCTCTGTGACATCGCTAATATGAGTTATAATTGACTCCTTTCCGAACAGTATTTTAATGAGCGACTGTGTAGTATTGTGATAACGTGTCCCCGGCCAGTCGATTTCACCACCGATTCCGTGTTCTCATCGTGGCTGCGCTACTCTGTCTATCACTCGTCGGTGGTTTCGGTGTCGTCGGTGCTCAATCAGCGCCCGACAGTGCTTTTCAGCAATCACCACCGGACTCCGGCGCAACGAATAATACGACGGAAACGCCTCGCCATCAAGACCCCAATAACGTCGATGAAGACGGCAATCTGGATGGCATTCAGCAACGACTGTCTGCGGAACTCGCTGCGTCATTGGGCGAGGGATCGGTTGCGCTCAGTGAAGGTGAGTATGAATTGGCCCGAGAAACGGTCGGCGATGATTACAACGAGCAACTCAGTAGATATGTCGAGCTTGCTGAGGAGAGCGATAGTGGGGCCGACGATGAAACGGTCCGTCAGTTCGAAACCGCAGCAGAGAACCAACGCGAGTTCGCTGATTCGGCCGAAGAGTACGAGGCGACCTACAACGAGTACCAGGAAGCGGTCGACAGTGGCGATGATGAACGGGCCCGTGAACTCGCACGCGAACTCCAACGGATCTCTGAAGAGACCGAAGAGAGCGGAACTGCCCTCGAAGAGAACTACGCGAACATCAGCGAATCATCCAGTCAGGATCTAAGCGAGGAACGGCAAAACGTCGCGAGCGAACGCGAGTCGATCGAAGCCCAACAACAGGAAGTCCAAGAACTGGAGTTCGTCGGAACCGTTCTCGAGATCGAACCACCATCCGGCCCGATCTCCTTTGAAGAGCCACTCGTAGCCAGTGGAACGCTCACTGATGAGGACGGTAATCCGATCGCTTCCGAAGAGGTGTCCTTTGTCATCAATGATCGGACGGTGACGACGACGACCGACGCGGATGGTGAGTTCACGCTCGTCTATCGCCCGACCGTGCTTTCGACTGATACGGAATCCCTTGAGATCACGTACGAACCCGACGCTGGTTCCGAGTATGCTGACGCCAGCACGACAGTCCCGGTGACGGTCGAAGAATCCCAGCCCATAGTAATCATCGAGTCGGTCAGCGATCCGGTTGCCTTCGGGGACGAGCTGACAGTCACTGGTACAGTCACAGGAAGCGATGGTGAGGGTGCCGGGAGCGTTCCGGTTGTCGTCTCGTTAGGCGATCAGCGACTCGGCGAAGTCCAAACGGACAGTGAGGGCGCATTCGAGCTTAGTACCACGACTCCAGCAACGATCCCGGCCGGTGAGGGAACCCTTCGTGCGGAACTGCCACTCGAAGGGCAAGCCCTGACGAGTGCGGAGACGGCCGCGCCGATGACCGTCGAGGAGACCGAAACACAGACCACCATGACGGCGGCGAAGACTGACGACGATCGGGTCGCCGTCTCCGGGCGGCTTGCAACGGCCGACGGCCGAGCGCTGCCGGCTGAATCGGTCCGTATTCTCGTTGGCGGATCAACGGTGGGGACACTGGAGACCGATCGAACTGGCGAGTACCAAGGGACGGTCACGCCGCCCGCTCTTGCAGGTCAGTCCGCGGAGATTACGGCAGTCTATGATAGCGCGGGGACAAACCTCGCTGATTCACAGGGAAGCGACACCGTCACAGGGCTGCCAGTCACACAGTCGATCCTCGATGCTGTCTGGTTACCGGGCACGATTCTGGTTGCGCTCGGGTTAGGTGTTGTTGGCTGGGTCTATCGACGCCGTCAGCAAACTACAGGAGGTGATCCGCTGTCATACGCGTTGGGTAGTTATGCAGGCTCCGAAGCGGATGGAGCAGATGCAGAAACACCTCATGTGCCGGCTCACATATTGATAGGATTGGCACGTAAATGCCATCAAAACGGTGATACCGATCGTGCGATCACACTAGCGTACACAGCCGTCCGTAACCATCTGAGGGCGAATGCTGCCCCCGGCTGGACCCACTGGGAATTCTATAATGAGACCGCTTCGGATCTCGATGACGCCCAGCGCAATACGCTCCTCTCGATCACGGAACAGTTCGAGCGAGCGACATTCGCGTCTGATTCAATCCCCGATAATGCCGCCTCAAGTGTTATTACGGCTGCAAACCATTTAATTGGGAATACTCGGCCGCCCTCCTCATGAGTGTCTCTGGGTAGGGAGAGTTTCGAGTGAGCAGGTAGTAGTGTGGCTGGCCTACCGAGGTAGTTCCCTTGGCAAACATAAACAGCGGAACGTAAACGGTAGTTGTGTTTCCCACTGAGTACAGTATACTTGCCATCAGTCGACTAGTTTTTTACCCCTGGTACAGAACCATAGATTATGTCTTCCGAACGTGATTGGTGGTTGTTACTCCCACCAGCGGTACGGCGCTTTCCAGCTGACCTCGTCTCTGTACTGATCTTTACCCTTCTTACTGTGTTGGCCGTCTTCCTGCCTGGCGTTCGAGAGACGCCGCTTCGGATCGTCGTCGGGCTGCCGTTCGTTCTCTTCATTCCAGGGTACGTCTTTGTTGCTGCATTGTTCCCCGAGCACGGTGAGTCAGTTGCTAATACTGAGGAAGAAGTATCTACAGCTGGTGACATCGATCCGATTGAGCGGATCGCGCTTGCATTTGGACTGAGTATTGCGATCGTTCCCTTGTTGGGTCTCATCTTGAACTTCACTCCCTGGGGAATCCAGCTGGCGCCGATCATGCTAACCGTGAGTGGGGCTACGATCGTGTGTACGATTATTGCAGCAGTCCGCCGATGGGAACTACCCCCTGAGGAGCGATTTTCTGTACCGTATCGAGAGTGGGTTGTCGCAGGGCGTACAGAACTATTCGACCCTACTGATCGAATTGATGCGGCACTGACTGTTGCGCTTGCCCTGTCAATTATGCTTGCCGTTGGGAGTGTTGGATTCGCGATTGCTTCGCCGCAGCAGGGCGAGCAGTTCTCGGAGTTCTACTTACTTACTGAGAACGAGGAGGGCGAGCTTGTTGCATCGGACTACCCTCAAGAGTTCGTTCAGGGTGAATCTCAGCCGTTGACTCTCGGAATCGAGAACAACGAGTACGAGAGTGTTGATTACACAGTAGTGGTGCAACTCCAGCGAGTCGAAGGTGAAGGTAATCAATCAACAGTCGTTGAGCGTGACGAGCTCGATCAAGTCGGTACAACGCTTGAGCACAATGAGACCTGGCAGGAGGAGTATCCAGTCACACCAACGATGAGAGGCGAGGATCTTCGTCTGACGTTCCTGCTTTACGATGGTGAGGTGCCCGCTGAGCCGACTCGGGAGAACGCCTATCGGGAGACTCACCTCTGGGTTAACGTGGCGTAACTCGCTCGCAGGAAGGGTACTGCTGGCGAGATTCTCCATCCAGAATAATGTAATCGTGATAGCTATATTGCCAAAAATAGTAGTGAGAATTTGTTCACTATCGATACATAAGATAGTCAATTTGATTAGATATTATGTGATGATGTATGGACACATATATGTACTATTGCAACGTAGCTATCATAGAAATAGGGTCTACAAATGTCAGATAATAATTCAAACATACCTATGAACAGGTCCCCTCCAATCAATGAATCGGATCCTATTTCCTACGGAGGATCGATCTATGTATCGTGAGCATACGATTGGTGTAATCGTCCCTGCGTACAACGAAGAAGGATTCATCGGGGATGTTATCCGAGGAATGCCTGAATTCGTCGATTGGATCTACACCATTGATGACTGTTCGACTGACGGTACGTGGGACGAGATTCAAGCTGCTGCTCGCGATGACGCTCCAGTTGAGGCGGAGATGTCGTCGAAGGTTGAGGAAGCTGAAGCGATCGCAACCGACGGTGGTGCACTGTCGATGCTTGAGCAGCGTGCTCAGGTTCACAATACTAAGGGACGAGTTGTCCCGATTCAGCACCGAGAGAACTTGGGTGCTGGTGGGGCAATTAAGACCGGGTATTTAGCGACACTTCGCGACGAGATCGATGTGACGGTGACTGTCGACGGCGATGGCCAGATGGATCTGAGCCAGATGACGAAGCTGCTCGATCCGATTGTTGAAGGTGAGGCTGACTACGCGAAGGGCAACCGATTGTTATACCGGAACTATCGGATGAGTATGCCCAAGTGGCGCTTCTTTGGGAACTCGATTTTGACGTTTCTCACGAAGATTGCCAGTGGCTACTGGAAAACGATGGACCCCCAGAACGGCTATACGGCAATCAATTATCGGGCGCTCGACAATGCCGGGGTTGAGGAGATGTACGAGTATTACGGTTACTGTAACGATCTGCTGGTAAAGTTGAACGCGAAAGGAATGCGGGTCGCCGATGTCGCGATGCCCGCGATCTACGGTGACGAAGAGAGTTCTATTAATTATCCTGAGTACATCCGAAAGGTCTCGGGGATGCTCCTGCAGAACTTCTTGTGGCGATTGAAGACGCGATACTTGGTGTTGGACTTCCATCCGCTCGCGTTGTTTTATTACTTCGGCGCTGCGATGGTCGGGCTCGGAATCATCGGCGGTGGGTGGTCAGCGTACGTGGGCCTCTTTGGAACGGAATCCTTTTTCGTTCGGTCTTCGTTGAGTCTGATGATATTCACGATGGGGAGTATGTTCCTGATGTTCGCGATGCTGTTCGACATGCAGGCCAACGAGAGTCGAGAAGTCCAGATACACGAATAGGAATGAGTACATGAAGATCATCTTCACGATCCAGCATCCGGCACACGTCCACCTGTTTCGAAACGCGATCCAGAAGCTCAAGGAAGACGGCCACCAGGTCCACGTCTATGCACGCAACAAGGACATCGCGATCGATCTGCTTGAAGCATACGACATAGACCACACCGTCCTTGCTGGCGATGCTGATCGTTTGAGCAAACTGGCCCTCGTGCAGGCGAAATACGAACTTCGATTGGCGTGGGAAGCGTGGCGGATCAAACCCGACGTAATAGTCGCCATGGGTGAGCCAGCAGTTGCTCACGTCGCCAAATTAGTTGGAGCCCGTAGCCTAATCTTTACCGATACCGAGATCGGAACGCTGCAGAACAAACTCGCCTTTCCCCTTGCTGATCGCATCTATACACCGGAATGCTATCAAGGTGATATCGGTCCGAAGCAGGTCCGCTATCCCGGATATCACGAGTTGGCGTATCTCCATCCCGACCGGTTCACTCCGGATCCCTCCGTCGTCGAGGAGCTCGAGATCGATCCCGACGAGAAGTTCGTCGTTTTACGACTCGTAGCGTGGAATGCTGCCCATGACGTCGGGCATGGTGGTTTCTCGGATCCAAAAGAAGTAGTAGATAAACTGGAGGCCACCGGTGCTCGCGTGTTGATCACTGCCGAGAACGGTATTGCTGACGAGCTGGATTCGTACAAGATTGATATCCCTCCCGAGAAGATTCATCACGTCCTCTACTACGCGGACCTCTTCGTTGGAGAGAGTGCCACGATGGCGACTGAAAGTGCTGTGCTTGGGACACCAGCTATTTTTGTCTCTTCTACAAGGCGGGGATATACCGACGAATTAGAGGACAAATACGGAATGGTGTTTACCTATTCGGACAATGATCGACATGTCAGAGGAATAGAAAAAGCGATCGAACTCCTGCAGCAACCGAGTACCGATCGTTGGGAACAGCGCCGAGACACTATACTCGACGAGAAAATAGATACGACTAACCTCATCCTCGAACAGAGCACCACATAACGAACCGAATGTATAATATATTGTAGATAGAATTTCAGTAAAAGCTCACTATCTTCAACATAGACGGCTACTTACCGTCGAAAGCTCACCATCATGACTAGAACATACGATCTGATCATCAAAACCGCACACGAGGGCGTTTCACTACTGAACAAGGAGGGTGCTGCGCCGGCAGGCCATAACGGACCGTATCATGATCCTGAAACACCTGTGAGGAATACCGCTCACTGGTTGGTAACCTTCTCAAAGGCCTACGATCTTACCGGAAAGGATGTATTTCGTGATGCTATCGTTGATACAGTTGATTATCTATTATCTGAGGACGTACGCCCACATGGATATACGTATCACTGTCGGAATGTCGATGGAAAAGATTCGTGCAATGGCCTTATCGGCCAGGCATGGGCAATCGAAGGTTTAGTTGCCGCAGCAAATCACGGGATCAGAACCGATCGCGCACTTGCAGTTGCAGAAGACGTTTTTATGACTCATCCGTTTTATCATGATGTAGCTCTCTGGAGAACTGTCGAGCCTACTGGTGAAACGAAGCGATTCGATCTGACGTATAACCACCAGCTCTGGTTCGCCGCCGCAGGTGCCCTACTTGCGAATGCTGGTGCCCCTAAAGTGGGTAAACAGGTTGAACGATTCATTGAACGCCTTGAACAACTTACAGACGTAAACTCCGAAGGCCTGATCCGACATCCGTTACATCCAGCATTCACCATCTCCGAATATGCTTCTTATCTGAAATCACCGGAACGCTATTGGTTACTTGCACCGTCAGCATTGCACGGTCTCTCTACTGTCGATACGATCCGCCGTAACGACCTGTTTGAGAAGGCGTGGGGCTATCACTCATTTAACCTCCACGCACTCGCTATGCTCGCAGAACAATATCCTACCGCTTCCGTGTGGGACTCTGCGATGCTCCAAAGAACGATTGATCTCATCTCGAACCTGAAATACCAGCTCAAAGTATTCTATAACGACTATGGATATTCGTACAATCCAGCCGGGATTGAGAACGCATACGCTCTGGAAGTGTTCGGTGGTGACCAGCACGATCAGCGCCGTTGGGTCGAAAAACAGCTGAATCTTTGTTACGACTCTGAGGAAAACCTGCTGATAAATGGAACGCCGGATCCAGCTACTCATGCTGCGCGGATCTACGAGTTGACGTACCTTCCAAACATCGAGATTGAACTAACGTCGGAAGATGACAGTGGTCCAATCGTCACTGACCGTATCAGCAGATAGTGTCAATCTTTTTGGGCTATTGAAACCAGTGTAACAGCAGTTCCCAGAAGTTGAGCGATATAGCAGATCGCACCTACCATAATCACTGCCGGTGATACCGCTTCATCATCGTTCGCCTCGGACGTGGAGTTCCCACTGTCGGATCCGAACGTATTTATCACCTTCATCGGGAACGCGAGTACTCCGGAAAGGACGGCTTCAACCGGCTCTTTCCCGTTTATCTCCCAAATGTTCGGTCTTCCTTTACCGACTCGGTACTGCTTGCGGACCAACGAATGGAACTGTTTGGCCGGGTAGTGGACTTCCGCATCCGCGCAGTATACGAGATTAAATCCGGATCGTGTTGCTTTTCCAGTCCAAAGTACGTCGCCTCCCGACCGAAGATCGTGGGGAAATGGTCCGATCGTCTCGAATACGTCACGTCTAAAAAACAGATTACCTGTCTTGGCTACATTCCTCTCACGGATGTTCCGCTCCATCTGGACGTTACCCTTCGAATCATAGATCTCGGCGGGAGAAGGATCGTCGCCGAGGTCGAACGTCACTTGGCCGCCAACGAGATCGATCGACTTGTCGCCGAAGCATTCGATTCCTGCCTCGAGCCAGTCGCTGTTCGGGATACAGGTCGCATCCAGAAGTGCAATGATCTCCCCTTTTGAGTGCTTTATTCCGGTGTTACGGGCCGCATACGGCCCCTGTACGTCCGTCTCTTCATAGCCCTGAAACGGTGATTGGGCAATTACCTCTGGAGTTCGATCCGTCGAGCCATTGTCCACGACGAGTACTTCGAACCGGTCGTCGGGATACGTTTGTCCTTGGAGTGCATTCAGAACTTTTTTGAGTCGCTCTGCTCCATTGTAGGCCGGTATGATGACGGAAACGAATGGCTGTGGCATATTGTAATACTGTCTTGAGAATTCAAAAGTAACTAACGATCTCTATTGCATTAATTACATAAAATAATAACGACTCAATTAAAGTTGGTTGTAATTGATAGATCTAATCAGGAAGGAGAAAACTATTATCCAATACACTACTGATTCAATTTGCATTTTCCCGAAAATTTTACGTCTAGTTAACGAATCTAGTAGAAACACTAGTCCTACTGAGAGTGATCCAATACTAAAATCAGTATTTGTTGTTGATACACTCATCTTTGTTGTGTAAATACTCGGATTAACTGTTTCACTCATGGCTTATCTTTGTGAAGAATGAGATTCTAACGATATTTAATTACGACTATTTCTATAATAACTATCTATTACCAGCAATAATTACTCTAAGAATTGGTATCGATATAACCGTTTAATTCCATCATCCAAAATTTGATGCCGTTCCATGTATAATCCTGTCGTGTGATATTTACGAATGACCTATGAGTCGCTCTTGGATGAGAAGGTGGAAACAAAGGTAGACCAACTTTCTAATCATACTTGGCTACGTATTGGTGGTACTGCTGAGATCGCGACTCCGAAATCAAAAGAAGAAGCTATTGAATTGCTATCATGCTGTAAAGAAAATAATATCCCCTATCGTATTCTTGGAGCTGGATCAAATTTATTGGTTGACACTAATGGTATTACCGATCTTATAATTGATATGAAGAAATGTTGCCAGTCAATAGAGGTTGATGGGACCTCTGTAACTGCTGGTGCGTCTGTAAAATTGCCACAGCTTGCAAATTATATAATTCGGCATGATCTCGGTGGTATTGAGTACCTATACTCCGTCCCTGGAACTGTTGGTGGAGGAGTATTCATGAACGCAGGACGTGGTATGGGTCATAATTCAACGCTCTCGGACTACCTAGTTTCAGTTGAATTTTTTAATGGAAAGGAGATTGAAACTCAGCCGAGAGAATATTTTGATTTTTCCAATAGATATTCGTCATTCCAAGATCATAACGATTGGGTGATACTTTCCGCTACCTTTGAATTTCCTGAAGAGAACGAAGAAGACAGTACTCAGAAGATAAAGGATAGGATGTTGAAAACAAAAAGTCGTGAACGTTCTCTCCCAAACGCTGGTTCAGTATTTAAGACGGGACAGCCCTTACCTCTCAAAGGATTGCAAATAGGCGATGCAAAATTTTCTGATAATAATAGGATTATTAATACAGGAGACGCCACTTCGAAAGATGTCGAACGGCTTATGAAGATAGCAAAAATAGCAAACAAGATTATTCCCGGTGGACGGGATCTCAAAACGGAGTATCAAATTTGGAAAGATGATAATTAGAGAAATATAAAATTATTTATATCTATTAGTTGCGTTGGTTTATGTTTTGACCTATACTCTGTATATATTTTCTACCATCTTTTCTCATTTTATTAATTTTTGATTTTACATGATCTTGATCTAAGCCCATCTCATATTTTTCGAGCTGATCTTCTTGTAATAATCTACTATGGCTACTAACTGGCACATGTCTTTCGAGCAACTCAAAGTCACGTAGGAGTGAATGAGTCTTGCTCTCTATATCTCTATAAATTTCGTTCGTGTCAATAGTGACAAAGGGGGTACCGTTCTTTAGCGAAAAAATAGTAGAATGAAGGCTAGTTGTTAGAACTAGATCACATAAATTGTATAGTGAGTAGTATTCAAAGGGATCTACCTTCCCCATCATGTTAATATCTGCATATGGTGATGACCGTGTGGATATTATTTGATACCCTTTGTTTTTATAATACTTACAAGCTCTTCTTATCGCCGGGTGTTCCTCAGAATGCACATTAAGCACGGGCTTATCTACATCTATACCATTTTTCTTCAAGATTCTACTACTATTACTCCTTATGGGAATATCTACTGTCAACGTTGGATCCGGAACTTTTCTTACGTTCTTTATTCCAAAATCCGAGAGCAATTCCTTAGTATGGTGGTCTCGTACACTCACAAAATCTATTGCTGAAATATGTCTTTCCATTGTCTTTCTCTCATATTTGTTGAGACGATCTGGAATCGTTGTATTGCTTGAGGCAGCATACGAAGCAGTTGTTGCGGATAGTGATGGATCTAAAAAGTATAAATTTGGAAATGGGCGATTCGGACGTGTATATTTGTGTATACCTTCTCTTTTTGACCGAATCTTCCAAACTTCATCACTTCCTGTAATTATCAAATCATAGTTTTTTTCTTCTAACCATGATACTGCTTCACCGTGATCATTAGTAATCAGTTGATCTGTGTCTTCAAAAAGTGTGTTCTGAGCAAAATTTTCACATATTCGAAAGTCCTGTATTCTATTCAAGAGCGTTGGAAGCTTTTTAGGATGTTTAGCGAAAATGTTAAATCTCCTGCTTCTCTCTTTTGATTTAGTACGATAATCGACGACTGAGACAGTTGACCCCTCTATTTCTTGTTCAAGTAGTTGTTTCACACAATATGCCTGTAATAGCGCTCCTCTATTTTCGTTATTACTGAATGTGAGAATCCCGATTCGGACCATTGATGTATACTGTTTGGGTATTATATAAATACTTTTTTATATTGCTAAATATCACTTCTCGTATATAATTATATATCGGAAAAGGTATAGGAACCAGAAAGTGGAATATCTCGCTAATATAACATCAGTTATCGGTCCGGAACATTTTTGGTTAATTATATCTAGAACTATTCTATGAGCGACGCTGTGAGATTTTCCATAATCTGTCCTGTCTACAATGATCCAGCAGGCATATATGATACTATTCAATCGCTTATAGATATTGATTATCCCAAAAATGACTATGAGATTATTGTTGTAGATAATAATTCGTCAGATGAGACTCTCTCTGTTATCAAGAAGCTTGAGTCAGACCATCCTCATCTTGTAACTAGCCTCGTAGAATCGGATATTCAGAGTTCGTATGCCGCTCGCAATACTGGAATCAATGCCGCTTCCGGCGAGTATCTTGCATTCATTGACGCGGATATGACCGCACCTCCAGAATGGCTAAACGATTTAGAGCAGTGCTTTCGACAAGGTTCAGATTATATTGGGTGTGACGTTAATATAACCATTCCGAATGATAAACAAACTATTTGGGCTCGTTACGATCGTGCGCAGGGTCTTCCAGTACACTACTACATGAATTATAAGAACTACTCTCCAACCTGTTCATTAGCTGTACGACGGTCGGTGATCGAGAACGTCGGGCTATTTGATTCCACCGTCAAATCTGGTGGAGATGCAGAATTTGGCCATCGTGTCAACAAAAGAAATTATTGTTCTTATTATGCATCGGATACTCACCTTCAGCATCCTGCTCGGACCTCCGCCTCAAATCATTTTTCAAAGGCTGCTCGCCTTGGTCGTGCCTCCGCTGAGCGACGAATATCATCTGATAATAGCGCTGTTAAAATAATAGATTTCCTACCACCAAATCCTATTAGACTCTATAGACGACTTCGAGATCTCAATTACTCCTTATCAATTCTACTAACATTCTATATGATTACTTACCTACTAAAGATAAGAAAAATCGTTTCTCGAATCAGAACAGTATTTTAGTAGAAAATATGTAAGTATACTACCAATCTGTATAAGTATAATTTTATATTGTTACCTTTAATATCAATTTTCTAGTCAGAGCACTTATTGAAAATTCGATGACTTAAACTATTACTATCTGAAATAGTTTGTTTCATTATCGGCCGGAACAGCTCCGTGACGATCAAAACGGTTACTCGATGCTGTGAACCATCTTGATCGACCAATCCGACAGTGGAGTTGGAGCACGGTCGAGGAGTGGGACGATCTCATCCGCTGTGACCGCACCGGTCCGCAACGTGAGCGTCGAATAGACGAGGAAGCCAAGGGGAGGGACGATTATGAGCGAGAGGAGTCCGGAGTTGATCACATAAGAGAGTCCAAAGATGATCGGTGCAGCTACACCAACGGTGATGGCGATACGGGGAAGTCGAAGATCATCGAACGGGTTGTAGCCGATTCGGCGGGCTGCGAGATAGTGAAAGACGACCATCGATCCGTACCCGATGCTGGTTGCGATCGCTGCACCAGCCATCCCGTATCGTGGGATTAAGAGTAGGTTCAGAGCAAGATTAATGACTGCTGCAGTTCCGGTTGCGACGATCAGTATTTGCAGTTCTCCTTTTCCCTGTCCGATCGCATAGATCGGGCGAGCGACTGCGAATCCGAGCACACCAGGGAGGAGGAGTAACATGGGGACGACCGCAGCACCGAATTCAGGTCCGAAATAGAGTTCCATGAACGGAGCTGCGAGCGCTGCAATACCGAGAAGTAACAGCGTCGTAAGCACCAACGTGTATCGGGTTGCGGTGCTCACCATACTGGTAATCTCCTCGCTGGCATCCCGTGACCACATCTCCGAAGAAGACTGGATGAAAATAATTTGCACCGCGGTCGGGATGAGCCACAAAAACTCCGCAATGACTAGTGCAGCCTTGTACAATCCAGTTTCGTGACTACCGACCATCGGCTGAAGTAATAAAATGTCAACATTATATAAAGATACCGTTAGGAAAACGAAAACGGTATTGTAGGTGTTGAAATTGAAGAGTTCCTTCGCCGGAAATTCCGTGGGCAATGACCGAAAGGCGACTGTGAGATTGAGACGGGACCGCAGGATCCACATCGCTGCGAACGCACATACTAAGAAGGCGAGCGTTGTTCCTGCGAGAACTCCAGCAACGTCGAAACCAATGTAGGCTAAACTCAGTCCAAAAACACCCAAAAGGAACGTCTGTAATACGGAGAGAGATTCGGAATAGCGCTCAAAATGAAGACCCATCAGAGTATATCGAAAAACATAGAATATTTGATTAGTAATGAGCATACCGGCAAGAAGAATGAAATACAGGGAGAAGCCGTCACCGAACAGTCGTTCGACCGGACCGAATACGCCAAAGAGTATCAAACAGATACTGCCGAGAGCTGCGAGTCCTATGGCTAGGCGCGCGTAAAACGCGAAGACGTGTTCTTTCCACCCCTGCTGATCTCGTTCTTCAACGATGTACTTTCGAATACCTGCCGAAATTCCGGCATGGGAAAAAATAGTGATGATTGCGAACATCGAGAGCAAGAAGGCATAGTCTCCGTAATCTTCGCTCCCAAGAATTCTGACGAGCAGTGGGGTTGTCACGGTACCTAACAAGAGACCACCGATTTTCCCTCCTAAGACAGAGACGATTCCTGAGATAGTCCGACTACTCATTGAGCAAGATGTAGCGTACAGTCACTTCCATATTTTCTATTCAATCTCGGGGGTATAGAACGGTGGGACAAGTTTGTTTATCAATTTCGCACGCGATATTATAAGTCTATATCATTAAATGTCGATTATAACGTATGCTGAGCCCGACTTCCCCGTTTCCATAGACCTCGATATTGTTCAGTTGTAGTACTGCCCAGTACCGTCCAGCTGGGTTTTGTGGCTGGATGCCGTGTCGGTAATGGTTTCGTGATATTATGTTGTGGGCTCGGATGTTGTTCGACTCTGGGATGTTAAGGCCATAGTAGCTCCCGTTCTGGACAATCGCATTTCGGATCTCGGACCCATCCGTATCTCCCAACCGAACAACCGAAAGGGATGCCTGTCCTCCTGGTTGCGAGGTTCCGTCCCACGTCCCTCCGTCGATAACTATATTGTCTACACTTATCGATCCAAACTTGTAATCTGAGCCTTCCTTAAAAAATTGGAATGGCATCAGTAGTCACCTCCGGACGGACGGGCGGTCTACGATGTGATAATGTATCCATGCACGGTGAGGGTGAATCAACTGCTAGATCGCTCTTCAGAATGTAATCAACGCCGCCTCTGTAGCATCGAATGGATAAGAATAATGCCCTCCGTTCCTTCTAAAAAAACAAGACAATGGATCATGAATTCTTTTCGGATAGTTCTAATAGACGCTTTACGCTGACCGCAACGGTTATCGCAGTCGTGGCTCCTGTTGTCGGAATCGGTGCCATCGTTCTTGCGTATCTGTTCGGATTGCCGGGATATGCTGTTATTGGGTCATACCTTGCGGTCCCTCTCGTCCTTGCGTCTATCTTCTATGTGCTGGCCTCATACCAACCAACGAGGGGCCACTCACGGGAGATGAACTCCACGTTGCTTCTTTGTCTGTTCCTCGTTCCAATGGCCCTCGCTATCTCGTGGATGGCAATTGCGGGCTCTCGAAACTACTTCGTGTATGCGGTCTTTGCGTTTGCTGGTCTCTCCATCTTCTTGCAGATAACTCATGTGAATGGGTCGGACGCGCTGGTATTGTCTCAGGTGTCCGTTCTGTCACTGACGATCATCTGGAGTGTCTCCTTGTTGCCGTACTATTATGTTGGCGGTACGGATATCATCCCCCACGCTTGGTGGATCAAACAGCTTAACAGGGGTGTACCGCTCGGTAATATTTATGGAAGTTATCAAGACCTGTATGGGATGTACCCTCTCTGGCACATCCTCGGATCGGTAGTCGCCGACATCACAGGCATCGAGCTGCGGCCACAACGACTGATCGCAGTTATCTCGGGGATTATCTATGCTTCGGCAACCCCGCTGCTGTATTCAGTCGCGTACCGGGTATCTGGAGATAGACGGATTGCATTACTGACTCCACTATTTGCTGCATTCAACCCAGAGTTCATCTATTATGGCACATACAGTATCTCTCGGAGTATTACTGGTATTCTCTTAGTCGTGTTTTTCTGGACGCTCGTCTACTACTCATACACCCACAACAACCGCTCGATCACACTATTGGGTCTGACGATCGTGGCGATCGTGACCTACCACGCAGCGTCCATTCCGTTCATCGTCCTGATCGTTGCGATGTATGCGGCTCTCTGGTTCATCTATGCATCCGTGGATGGGTTCCAACGTGCTTTTCCAGTCTCGACATTAGTCGGGGCAGCGCTGTTTGTGGCCGCGTACTGGATTTACTCAAGCCCGTTTGTTCTCCAAACGTTAGTCGGATTTTTGCTATCGCCGCCGAGTGCAAGCGGTGGCGGTGGTGGTGCCCAAGACCTTGTTGAACCGTTGGTCAGTCTGCTAAACTATGCATCGTATGCGCCACTCGTCTTTTTTGCGGTCCTCGGCACGATGGTTATTCTCTCCGATGATCGATCGTCCATCCGACTCATCATTATAGCGCTGCTCGGGACTACACTACTCGGACTCACCGTTCCCGGCCCGACAACGCTCATCCCCGCCGCGGGTGCCCTCAACTTCGATCGATGGGGGATCTACTCCGTCATGTTCGTCTCAATTGCCGTCGCGGTTGGTGTCGTCCGACTCCTCGATTCTACCCCAGCACACATTACCTACGGCGTGCTGATCGGTGCCGTACTCTTCTTGTCGTTTTTTGGAGCAGTATCGGCCGATATCGTCGCGACAGACCAGCCTCTCGCCACCACGACAACTCACACCAAATACCTAACCGAGCAAGAGGTTTCGTCGGCGGAGACGCTAACAACGTACTCCGACGCCCCAATCCCGTCGGATTTCGTCGTCTCTCGGTATATCGAGTTCTCGGATTCGAATGGACAACATGGCCGAATTCATGTTACAGAGGATGGGCAACTCGCGGACCATCCTCCTGGATCAATACTGCTCATCCGGGCTGGCGAATTAGAGGACCGGCCGTTGAAAGTCATGACGACTGACCAAGATTTCAATCCAGATGCCGGCCACAACTCCCGATACGGAGCCGAATCAGATGTTTGGAACGGCCTTGATAATCGGTCAAAGGTCTACGATTCCGGCGAGAACTTCGGGTATTATGAGGGTAATTCTAGTGACTCCGAGGACGCTACTGGCTCTGATACCGATCTGTCTGATATGGCTGGTCTGTGAGTAGATGGCGCGTGCGATGCCGATTGGGAGCATAATGGCGCCCGAAACTATCAACATAATCTAGGAGACCAGCAGCCACCGCTACAATAAAATCGGAATTGACTGCACCTCCGCGATTGCCAACAAGAGCGCTGCGACTATTAGTGCGCCAATGATTTTAACGGGTATCTCGATTCGGTCCCATATCTCGTGCAGTTCATGATACATATTTTCTCTAAATACTATAAACCAACAGCTCATATTTTAATGTCACTGATTTAATATAATATCTGACATGTTTCGATCCGGAGCTTTGTGAGAATGGGATCGAAAGTATCTGTGATGATCCATTGGCTCGTTCCATCAAAAACAACCCCCCGTTGCCGTCGAGAGACCGCTCTATTTCTGTCGTGTGTTCGGTATCATCCCCCGACCAATTCCCATCAATGAGATCGGTCACACTGCTCGATACGATTTTCCGCAGATTGTACACTCCCCCGCCTGAGGACATGATGAGACGCCACTCGTCGTCCATAGTATCTCGGCAAAAGTCAAAGACGAAACCCGCCTTAATGGGTCACCAGAAATCCAGTTGAACCGCTACATCCCAGTTGAGATGGGGGTATCTGTTATGAGGGTCCCTCCCGAAGGGATGACGAGTTCGTCATTCTCGATAGAGGCGTCATCGGACCAATCCGGCTAGTAATTGGTCCACTGCGGCCCATCCTCAATCCGATTAGTCACGGACCCGCCGCGGAAGTCATCGTAGATATATAATTCAAGGAGTTCGCCGATGATTGTATTATTCAAATACTCAACGTATTCATCGTGGTATCATTGGTCTAAAATAAGACCATCAAAGCGCCCCGTGCGCTTCCTCTAATAACAACTTCTGGATTGGTGAAATAATTCTCTCCAACTGCGCCCACCCGCTTGGTCGGCTTCTTAATGAGATCTCTATCTCGGGCACTACCGGTACGTTGAGTCACGTATAACCACAGCGATCTGGGTGTCGGATCCATTCAAGAGGGGTCCACTTGGCACGATCCATCCTGCTGTGACGGCTGTCCGTTCATCGATGAATGTACGTTGATCTATAGTCGATCCAAATGAGCACCATCAACATTCCTGTTCGAGAGAGTCACTTATTCACGAGGATCGCTGCGAGTGGCCGGGGAAGGTTACGATAGCTTTTCTTTCGTTGACCCTCCTAGCCGATAAATAACAAAACATTGACTATAATGCCAATCCAGAGATACATATGCCTACGACCAGTTCTGGCAAACGGATTCGACGATCGACACAACTATTCCGACCACTAGTGAAAAATCCTAGAATATTTATAAAATATCAACAATAATAGTGCTGTAAATCTTTAAGGCATCAAGCTACTCCTCTGACCATCGGTTAAATATATAAATATTTAATACGTTAAACTATCTAATATCATACTGAGAAGAATATTAACAGCTGTGACATAGATTCTGGAGTAGACAAAAATGAAAGTTATATGTGCGTATTTCAATTGTAGATACATGATACAGTTACGACCGACTAAATTTTCATCTTCGCTAACCACTCAACGATGAGTTACCATCGTATTCTGATTCGACGCTGGTCTCAACGGGATCGGCTTGCCATTGTAATGGTTGCACTGACTGTTGCGTTTCTCACCGGCAGTACGTTGCTTATCGTTGCCGCTAGTGCACAGCCGATCGGTCTTGCTGATGAGCTACGATCTTCTGGAACGGCAACGGTTACAGAAGATGCACCCGAAGACGCACTAACGCTGCCGATTGCAACAGCAACAAGAGAAGATGGAACAGACGTTACCGTCATTGGCATCCCAGCTAACGCACCCTCATCGTGGAATGTTCCATCACCACCCGATAGTGGGTTCCTCCATGGAGAAGGCAACGCTACCACTATTCAGTTAGAGGGTACAGACGGATCCGTTGCAGCGGCCGTTGAGAGCCAAGACGAGAGGTACCTTTTTCCGCCTAATTGGTATATAACAACACCTGAGACGGTCGCTGAACTTGGGACAACCGAAACTCTCGTTCTGACTGATAGCGGGAATCAGGTTCCCACAATAGGTGTTCCGCTGCGGGCAGCGCTAGGCTTTTTCCTCACCGGTCAATCACAGCTGCTTTCGCTTATGGGAGCCGTTGTTAGTGGCGGCGCAGTCCTCGTTGCGGTTACGGTCTATAGCGTCACCCGAATGAGCGTTCGTGATCGTCTCGCAACGATCCGGACAGCACGATCAACGGGGGCAACACCTCGAACCATCCTTGGCACATTTGCGCTCCGTGCAGCCATCCTAACTACGGTTGGTGTTCTGCTTGGGTATGCTCTTGGTGTTATTCTTCCAAATGCAGTGCTCTCGGCAGCTATCTACCTCGGTTTTCCGGCGGCTCTCGACCTTGGTGCAACCACCCAAGCTCTCTTTATTCTCATCCCAGCCTATCTCGGTCTGATTCTTATCGGTGCAGTCGCAGGTGCAGTTGCTGCTTGGTCAGCAGTCCGTGACCTGCCTGCTCAACTCTCAACAGCGATTGAAGGCCGAAATCAATCTGGGCTCGTGTTGCTCGATTGGCGAACGTTTGTACCAGCAACGGCGACACTCTCAGTGTTCATGTCGGTTCTGTTCGTGATTTCGGCTCTCACATTGACTGCTGCACCAGTTGCGACGACTACCGGCTCAACGATTTCCGAGCCAGGCACCGCTCACCCCCTTAACAGTCAAGTACCCATGGAATATACCAACGCACTCCAGGCTGATGGGGTCAATGCTAGCGCTGAGGTCATGGGATTTGCCGTTGTTGATGGTCAACCGTTTCTTACACGAGGCGTTGAGTACGAATCGTTTGCGAGCGTCACTGATGCAGAACTCAAGGAAGGACGTATGCATACCTCACCCAATGAAGCTATTGTAGGAGCCTCATTGGCGCGATCACTTGATGTGGAGATAGGCGAAACGCTGGTTCTCGGCGGTAGTGTTGAAGAAGGAGTCTCCCGCGTTACTGTCGTCGGCGTCTATACGGCACCAGGTGCACACGAAGATCAGCTATTGCTTTCTCTTCCTACTGCGCAACATCTCGCTGGCCTAAGTAATGACGAGGTCAATCTGATTCGTACCGACGAAGCCATTGAGGGGTCAGAGGCCTCTTCCTCGGTAACAGTTCTCGATATCTCAGCACCGGAGCGCGCTGTCGCAAATGATACAGTCGATGTCGACGTCACCCTCCGAAACCACGGCACCACCGAACGGTCCCATACAGTGACCGCATCGCTTGAAGACGAACAAACTGAACAAGAGGTCACGCTTGGAGGTGGGGAGCAACAGACAGTGCAGCTTTCCCTCCCGACTGCTGGCCCTGGCGATAGAGCGATAGAAGTCAACGGAGAAGCGTCTCAATCGATCACGATCGTTGATCCAGAGACACCTCGACTACGTGGTATTCCAGCAGAGGCACCTCCAGGCAGCGAACCACTTGTTGAAGTCCAGACAGTCACCAATGAGTCACTCGCAAATACAGCCGTTGCGATCGATGACACCACTGTCGAGACTGATTCAGATGGTCGTGTCCGGCTTCCAGTCGGCTCAACTGGTACCCGTGAGGTTCGAGTTGCAACCGAGAATGGGACGGCAACAGCGCCTATCGAGGTTACGGCCGATGCCGACCGTGAACCTGTCGTTTCTACAGATGTTGTACCGAAATCGACAACAGCACTTACTGCACCTGAAGTCAGGACCACCGTCTACAATCCGTGGAACGAACCGATCGAAACATCGATTCGTATCATTGGCCCCGGGACGACTACTGAAGAACAAATCCAACTCGAGACTGGTGAACGAACTGAATATCAAACCTCGCTCTCTCGTCAACCTCCAGGAACATACGATGTCCAGGTAGAACTGTCGGGCACTGTTCGTGCAGAGACGAGCTATGAGGTTTCAGGCGACGAACGCGCTGCTATGGCACTTGCGAGTAGCGGCTATACAAACGATAGTAGCGGTCTCGACCAAGCTATCGAAGCGGCTGTCGGCAACATCACGCTTCTCTTGGTGGCGTTAGGTGGATTGGCAGCGTCTATGACTATCGGAGGCCTTTCAGCGGCGATGACACGGGCAGTTCATTCTCGTCGACAAGCAATTGGTATTCATCGAGCCGTTGGGGCCGGTCCCTATGCTGTTCTCCAAATCGTACTACGGGATGCGTTTATTATCGGTTCGCTTGGTTCCATTGGAGCTCTCATTGTCTCACTGCTCGTCATGCAGTTATTGGATGTTCTCGGATTGATGACGATCTACGGAATTCACATTCCAACACTCCCACCAGTTCGAGTAGTGCTGCTTACACTCGTGATCGGACTCGGGTTAACACTCTGTAGTGCGACGATCGCTGTCGGTTCATTACTGTATCGCTCCCCTGCTGCCGTACTAACAGGTGACAATCGAGTTCCAACTAGAGGTGAGATTCGTGAGAGATAATCGCGACTACTGGCGATATACGCTTGCTGTGCTTTCAGTACTCGCAATTGGCATAGCAATTAGACTTTCACCCCTCTACTGGACGCCCCTGCCATTCAACCCGGACGGGTTTGTCTTTGCTGATATTGCTCGTGACTCGTTGGCAGCAGGATCTGTTCCGAGTCCGGATGACCATCGGTCAATGGCGTTACCTCGTTATGTCTTTGTACTACTCCTGGTCACCCTGAGCCAAATAACTGACATCCAGCCGATTTGGCTTGCTCAACCGATCATTGCGGTTATCGGAACGATCCCTGCTTTGGTCGCGATGGGGCTTGTACGCAAGTTCGGCATTGAATTCGGGTGGCCCCCCCGACGTGTACTTGTTGCTGGTACACTTGCAGGGATCGTCCTCGCGACTGAAGGGCTCTATCTGCGACGAACCGTAGCGGTTAGCTATGAAGTCCTCGGGTTGTTATTTATTCCCTTAGTTATTCTCTGTCTGCATCGGTTCTTCGAGTCTTCACGTTGGTCTTGGCTCAGTGCAGCAGGAGTGTTACTGCTTGCGTTGCCAGCGACACACCATATCAGTACGATGATCGCTGCAGTTACACTTACAGTCTTGGTTAGTATCTGGGCTATTCAGCGTCCGACGCGACTCCCCCTCACTACAGGAGCCATTGTCCTATTTGGATTCTGGATCTATCTGCTATCGTATTATGCACGAGCTCCTCCAGAGAATTCTGGAGTAATCACATCTAACCCCTCCTTGATAATTGCATGGATTATCGTAATCGCTAGTTTGGCATACTGGATCCGAACCGCAAAGCCGGTTTTGAGCCGAGGAGCGATCGCTTCTGTCAATCTGTTCGGTTTCGGTGTTCTTGCTTTGAATACGATCCAGCCGGTGTTTCCCGGTCTGTCTACGACACCACCATTGTTGCTTGCGTTAGTTGCACCTCTGCTGCTGCTCGTTCTTCTTACGATTTGGGGGATCCCCGTTGTAGTTCGATCAGACCAAGGACCACTTATTCTCGCTCTCTTAGTGGCACCGCTTGCCTTTATCGGGATCGGTCTGACTGCTGGATTATCACCACAATACGACATACTCGTACGACGTACACAGACGTTCGTTCATTTCGGGACAATCGTCGTGGCCGTGATTGCAGCATTTGTGCTATACGATCATATGGACGACTGGCCACAGTCATTCGGTACGGCAATTAAAGTCGGCCTGCCGATCGCACTGATCCTCGTTGCAGTCACTACAATACCGATCGCATTCATCGGACTTGAGGCACTGTCGTACCAAAGTACCACAACGGAGGCTGAATTCTCAACAGCGACGTTCGCTTCGACAACCATCCCTGAACCGTGGACTGGCGATGATCATATTACTCGGATCGAAGGTAACTACTATGGTTCCGAACACAACGCCGGTACAGAACCGGTTTACAATTGGCTCCAGGGTGGAAATCCACCTGCTTGTACGACAGTTGCAGAAAATTCGTGGACAACAGTCGGTGCTCAATTCTATCCGGCTCCGCCTGAACAGCTGTCTGATAACCAATACGCTGACTGGCAAGCGAACAATAATTTGGTGTACATGAGTGGTTCTGGCGATGACCAACTTGTGATTGTTACCCCACCGGGTGGGTCCACAGAAGGTTGTTAATCCTCTCAAATACCTTCTGCTGGCGTTCTCAATTGAAATCACCTAACTACCAACAAATCGATACATAAAAGCGGATAATTGAAATTGATCGAAGGACCAGTCTCATTCTACTTAATTATTTTCGCTATTACGAGGATCATTTATTAGCTCATAGACACCCGTGTCAAGAATATTATCTATGTGACCGTGCTCGGTAAGCCGCTTAAGACGTTGGTTTACGTATTGCCGGCTCACTGTTTCACGGGTGCCTTTTCGTTCTAAGAGGCGTTTGATTAATGTTGGCGTCGCTCGTCCCTCTTGAAGGCAATCTAATATTTCGTTATCAAGATCGTTGAGGTCAGTAGGGGACAGGCCCATCTTTTCTATCTTGAGTATCAGTATTCACAATAGTAACTATTCGTGCTCAGATTCGCAGTCTTATTACTTTGTATGCTTCTAATGTTTGCTGACTATAAGAGTTTACAACAGCAATAGATTGAAGTAGTAGCACTGTATAACCGATGGTAGAAGCGTGAAGCGCCACAGAAGGCCTGTGGCCGCGTGCTTGGACACGCGACCGCGCTTCTCTAGAGGAGAAGCAATGAACACTAGCTACTCACCATCAGAAAACAGTATCGGCTCACCAACCAGCTCCAATCAGTATATCAGCGGTCCGCACTACGAACCCCCAACGATTTCGAACGCGACTACCTACTGGCGCTGTCAATCGTGTTCTCGTGAATCCATCTACGAGCAGGATCTCTACCGGAGTGAATTCCACGCGCCTGACTGTGAGGTGTGCCAGGAATGCTGATCAATGCACCCGCTGAACAGCTCTTCGCTGATTTCCCGACCGTTGAAACGCGCTGTCAGTACTGTAAAAGTACGCTTCGCGAGGGCGACCGAGTCACTGCCTACGCAGTCCGGTATGCCGGCGATGACGAGTGGGTCGTCCCGCGCCTCTACTGTCGGGATTGTCTATCAACCATTACTGAGCCGACGCTCGGAGCGACTGAACTACTAGTCACGGGACGACTCGGCTGTTTGATGGACACTGCGACCCAGCAATCTTCTCTCACACTGCTCGGTATTGAACGAATTACGAAGAGCGCCTCGGGGGAAGGTTATGCCACGCTCTAAGGAGTCGGCCGACGAACCCATCGACGCCCGTCTCGAACGGCTCGAGCGTGAGATGCTTAGGACGGACTCCCTTGAAATGGCCGCGATCCGCCGGCTCCTTCATGGGTTGAGTAATATCTCCACTGAGTCCGATCCTATCACGAAAGTCGATGCAATCGTTGACCGAATTGAGGAGCTCGAAACCGAGATTCAGCATCTCCGGGCCCAACTGCGTGCCCAGCGCACCCAGCAAAAGGGTTCCAAGAAAGAGCGCGCCAAACGCCTCGCGCGTACCGAAATACTGCGTCAGATCGAACAGACCACGAACCCGATCGGCGAGGGTGGTGCTGTCGACGTGCCCACTATGATCACGATGGGCCATGGACTCGGAATCGACTTTACCCACAAGACGGTCGGCGACGCGTTTCAGGCACTCGCGACCGAATGGGACGCCTTCGAACTCCAAGATGGGAGTGGCACGAAGGAAGGTGCGAACAAACGATTGGTTGCCACTGCTGATGCGATTTCCGATGCACTCTGGGACGTCTACCGAGCCGAGACCGGCGAGAAAGCAACTGGAGAAGACACTGTCGTTGAAAGTAGCGAGCACGCGATCGAGGTGCGCTGAGATGGATGTTTTTCAGCCCGTTGTTCCACCGCCCTTGTACTAGATAGCTATTTGTCTTGTACTGTGGTCTAGAATAAACGGTCGAATAGCGGTGGGTGTATTACCTCGCAGGGCTTCGCATGAAGGCCAAGAGGTGGACGTGGCCTCTTTTTCACTACTTTCGACGAAAGTAGTCCTCTCAAGAAATCGAGTCTTCTGTTTCACGCTTCGTAGCGTATGCTAACTTCTGCAGTGGCGTCTTCTGATGAAGGCTTGATCTGGATTCCAGAAAGAGAGACATGGTGTGCGTAATGATCACAACCAGTATCAGTGAATACATGATCCTCGCCGAAGAACCTGGAACCAATGTGGCCATGGGGACACGCTGCAGTCGGCTATTTGCTCTATGCTGCCTACACACGCGTTCGCTATGACCGTCCACCGGACGGGCCGGCGATAATACTGCTGCTGTTCGGCACACAACTTCCTGACTTGATCGACAAGCCGCTGGCGTGGACCCTGCCTATATTGCCCACGGGACGCTCGCTTGGCCATTCCCTGCTCTTTCTTGTCCCGCTCGTACTCGTCGTAGCCGCCGTTACCCGTGACTGGGACGGGAAGTGGGACATTCCGCTCGCGATCGGTGCTTTTTCACACATCGCTGGTGACATCTTTCCAGCCCTAATCCGCGGTGAGTTTGCCTCTATTACCTTTCTCGTCTGGCCATTGCTGCCGCTACCGCCGTATCCTGAACAAGATCGATCGATCATCGGACACTTCCTTTCGCTGGACCTGACATCGATGGTGGCCTTTGAGTTTATCCTCGGGTTCGTCGTGGTCATTCTCTGGTGGCGACAGGGTCGACCCGGCCTTCAGACGATGCGAGACGGAGTGGTCAGCGCGTGGAGCCGTTGAGATGAGGGAGGGTCGATCGATTCGACACGCCTAGAGTAGACACAGGACTACCTAGAAGATGAGCTGAATCAGCTAGAGGAACTGTCGACATTCCACCGCGATTACATTAGAGCACGGACTCGCGATCGGGTTTTACCTTTACTACAACACCGTTGGTAGTGCATCTGGATCCAGTTGGACAGTTATCACAGTCCCATCTCGTCAAGTAGATCCTCGTCTTCAAGTGATACCCTTCGCACAGCAAGCGTGCTATCGGCCAGATGTCGCTCCATGTTGATCGACCGATTGATCTCTGCTCTGATCTTCCGTTCCTCGGCGAATTCTCCTTGCTCGTCGAGAATTTCTGCCAGCTGGTGTAGTCGCCGGCGATTGTCACGAAGTTCGGCAAGCAAGGAGATCCCCTGAACGTCGCGGTAGACATCCAGTTTGTATAGCCACTTATCGATATTCTTGATGTCCTCCTCTACCGTGTCCGGATCCACCTCGAATTCATCCGCGACTGTTTCAACCACTTCGGTGTATGTCTGATCCTCATACGTGAGGAGTTTCCAGATTCGCTGTCGGCGTTCCCGTTCTTCTGTGTTCATCCCGAAATCAGTAATCTCCAGTAGTTGTTTCAGCTAGCCTCGATAAAGAGAGGATATAGTACTATAAATAATTAACATCACTACAATCGAGGTTCGACTCGAATACTAGCACTCGATGGACACAATTCTGCTGATCGATAGTACTTCACACAATGAGCGCAATCGATTCATTGAGCGACTTTCATACCGCTTCCCCGCTGGCCCGGTTCATGCTTCTGTTATAATAGCGACCCGTTCAGCGATCGAGACGCAGAACACACCGGGTAGTACATTACTCGAGTACAGAGGCAGCTGTATCAAGTCCAATAGGACGGCCGTTCTCCCACTTGACGGCTGCAACTACGTCTGGAAGCGCTGCGAGTCTCTGCGCAACGACGTCGAGCGGGTGTGAATCGATGAACTGGGCCGGGTGATGAGTCACAGCTGTTGAGCCATCGTTCACTTGCAGGTGAACTGGTCCGAGATCGTCGTAGGTATCATCCTGATGCCAGCCGACGAGCAGGCTTCGCTTCGGCTCGATCCAGTTGAACCAGTAGTACTCGTATGGCTCTCCGGTCTGCAGTTGAACTCCAATCTCGATACGAGCTGTCGTCGCTGGGTACCGGTCGGTGCTGAGAAACTGTCGTGGATCAACGTCAGCGACAACCCGGTACGGGCCAGCTTCGCGCGGTTCGGCACGCCGTCGACGAACGGTGTTGAACTCACCGCTGAGTCTATTCCGGATTCGGTCGTGGAGTCGCTTGCTCTGCAAACTCGCCCGGTTTGCAAGGAAGACAACCATCAGGCGAGCGTCGAAGGAGAGTCAGTTCGCGGTGAAGAGAGTTCAACGACATCGTCATATAACTGGAGAGCGTGTTTCACAAGCCCACGTTCGGTGTTGAGTGACTCCCACGTAGCGATCACGTTCCGGCGCTCACGAAGCTCCTCAGCCGAGAACTCCTCCGCAGCGAATTGCTCTCGGAACTCGGTAAGCGACTCGACGTTGAATTCTGTCGCCAGCTGGTCCTGTTCTTTCGTAAGCTCGGCAAGTTGACTCTCTAACTCGTCACGCGAATGCGCCTCGATCAGGTCTGTCACCTCGTCGAAGAGCATCCGCACCGGGTTCAGATCGTACGCTTTCGTCCCATCGATAGTCGTTTCGGTAACCCAGTCGTCACTCGCCAGTCGCTGGAGTTCATCGTCGGCCGTCGTCCGCGAGACGTCCGCCCGGTCTGCAATCTCCTGCACTGGCGTCGGCTCTTCGAGGAGTTCTACGACGTGCCGAACACGCTCACGGCCGCTCATCGTCTCTCTCCACGATTCTGGCTTCGATTCAGCCATCTGTACTGACGCTTGGACCGCGCGATACAAATAATTTGGCTCGATTCAAATATTCAACCGGGGAGGATGTCAAGTGAATATCGCGGCGTCATATGTACGGTAGTGGAGCGAGTACCAGACGAAGATTTTCTTTGAACGTGCTGCACTCATGTCATACTACTCTGGCTCGATTTAGGATCTATATACGGTGAACGGCTATGAACACGACTCACGACACAGAGACTCAACGAAAGAGCCTGTCGACACGCGAGTCACAAGCATTGTCACGGATCCTGTGGGCGATCGACACGACTCCCGACGGCGACAACCTACGGTTTCCCCTAAACCGAGTCATCTTCAGCTGGACTCCGTTTTGTAGAACCGGACACCACGGGTCCGCGTTGGGGCCCTACTCGTTCCAGAACGCCTGGATCCGTTCGTCGAGACGAGTAAGTACGGCGGCAACTACGTCTCGCCACTCGTCTGGATAGTCCTCATCCTCGCCTGGCGTCGGTGCATCCGGGAGCGGATGGAAGTGCTCGCGAGTGTTGTGGTCGTTCGGGTGGCGGTCCCAACGACACTCCCATGCGGACCCCGTCCGGTATTGCTCGGCGTAATGGACGCTGAAGTCGTCGGTCTCGAACCATCGGATTCGAAGAGACGCACGTGTGACCCCGCTAGGAACGTACCCGAGGTCATAATCCGCGACGACAGCGTTCGGCGCATACGCGGGGCGTGCTTGGAGTCGTCGAAGCGAGCGCTTCTGGAAAGGTGCGCGGCAATCCGGTCGAGAATTTCAGCATCGATGGGACCGGTACTGGGCGGGTCAGCCGAATTGTCAGACATCGATGTGACCGGGGGTGCTACCGAAGGCTGGGTGGTCACGCCGCGCCGCATCGAGGAGAGACGCTCTTCGTTCGAGCGTTTTCCACTCGGAGAGTGTTTTCCACGCGTCTTCGGTTGCCATGTCTTGACTGGCTTCGACGAGGGAGACGGCGTCAGGATCGTCTGCGTCGAATTGTTCTCTGTACTTTTCTATCTGATCGATGGTGTCTGAAAGCGCCTCGACGATCTCTCGTTCGGAGTAGTCCTCGCGGATGCGGTCGATGCGTCGCCACTGGAAGTACGCGTCGTTGCGCTCGTATCGGACAGGGCGACCATCGTGACAGTGAACCAGTC
Source organism: Halalkalicoccus jeotgali B3 (assembly GCF_000196895.1). NCBI lineage: Archaea > Methanobacteriati > Methanobacteriota > Halobacteria > Halobacteriales > Halalkalicoccaceae > Halalkalicoccus > Halalkalicoccus jeotgali. The sequence goes on along the minus strand of NC_014297.1, from coordinate 531,570 downwards.
CCATCTCGTTGAACCACTTCATGTAGTTGCGGGCAGTTTCGGTGTCACAGTCAGCACGGTCAGCGATGTCGGAAACCTTCGTGGGGGTTCGAAGGCCGGTGACGGCGTCGAAGAGTCGCTCGCGGATCGAACCTCCCTTGAGCAGTACATCAGGCGACTCCAATTCGTCGAGATTCGGTGGAGATTCGTCGCCGATGTACGCGTCGTCGGGACTGTCAGTGATATCCATTCGTAACGTCTCCGTGCCGACGCTACCACATGGAGCGATATATACCTAGTATCCATTGAATTATTTCTGTTTCAATGTTCGGCGCTCTGAGCGCATTCGGAAGAAATCCTGAATTCAGTCGGGGGATCACATCCACATCGAGGTATTCGGCGACGTACACGGTCAGAAGCGAACGCTCCTTGGCGAACTACCCCGCCCTGCTCGGCCTCCTGGAAACAGCACTCCGAATCGATCGCAGTCGTCGTTCCCATTCAGATATACATCCTACTAACCTACAAAGCGTGGTAACCATACAAAGCATACATTTAATTGACAGCGTAGCGAAGGTACGTACACGTACATGTCGATCGATATCGATCAGTTCGACGAACGCTCCCCAGAGGAGTTAGCGGAACTCAGCAACCCGGAGCACGTGCTTCGGTTCCTCTATGAGAATCGAGACCGGGCATGGAAGGCAAAGGAGATCGCCAGTCGGACGCCAGTCCCCGAAAACTCGATCCATCCGGTCCTCTCGCGACTCGCAAAGCAGGAGCTCGTTCGACATAAGGCTCCATATTGGGCACTCACCGATAACCTGGATCGACTTCGACAGGCCTACGATCACCATCGGGTAACGCGCCTGTTCGATGATTGCTACGGAGAAGAGGACCGAGACGAGTGGATCAAGGCGAGCGAGCAGGCTGAGAGATGAGTTCTCCCCGTTGAACGATCGTCTACGGGGAGGATCCGTTCAAAGGCGCTGGCTCAGGGCGGCCGTGGCTACTTATTACTACTCCGAAGATGCCGTTCCACGGCGAGCAGTACATCGCACTCACGGCCCTAGTTTAAACCCGTCAACACGCGCCGCCGCCCGCACCGCCCGCTGCACCAGCCCCCGCACAGCTCGCGGCACTCGCACTGGCACTCGCAGCGGCAGCCGTCCCGGCGACGACGAGCGCCGCGTTGTCCGTCTGACTGTAATCTTTACACTCACCCCACGCGACCGGTGCGATCTCGTCGTCGATGTCATCCATTGTTTCGACCGCATCGCGGAGGTCAGCAATACCGAACCCGGCGTCGGTCGCGTACCGATCCACAAGCTGATCAGTGAGCGCGACCCGCCGGCACTCTTCGGCTTCGAAGAGTTCGTCGCCGTCGAAGGTGAACTGAACGTCGTAGTGACGAACGAACACGTCGTCGAACGGTGCCTGGACGGCCTTGACCGCTTCACCGACGAGTTCCCAGACGAGATCCATGTTGGGGTTCTCGACGTCTTCACCGAGCGAGAAGCGAGCGATAGGGACGATGACCGGTTCACCATTCGGGCCTTCGTTCACGACCGCGACACCGGTCACACCACAGTCCTCGACGGTGTAGTTACCGCGCTTAACGGCATCGCGAAGCGCTTCATCCGCGTCGTTCTGGCGCGCTTCGAGATCGACCTGTTCGTCGGGTGTGTCAGTGCCGAGTAAGCGTTCGAGGAGAGATGGCATCCTGTCCCAGTCTTTCGAGCGGCTGGACTTCGTTATTGTGGTGAGCCATCGAACCAATCGCACCCTGTGTCCCAGCAGCGGGTATGAGACGATTTTCACACTGACTGACGCAGTAGCCACCATCACCGAGTGTGCCCGTACTGCTAACTGGACGGACGGCGAATACCAGAGCGATGCGTGTCGCAGCCTTCACCGATCTCACCGGCCCGGACGGCGTCTCGATCATCGACCAACCGACACCCGAATCCGGGCACGGGGAGGCGCTCGTCGACGTCGAGGCGTGCGCGATCAACCGCCACGACCTCTGGATCCTCGAGGGCGACTCTGCGATGATCGATACCGACGACCTGCCGTTCGTCAGCGGCCTCGATGTTGCCGGCGTCGTCCGAGACGTCGGCGAGGACGTCGCCGGCGTCGACCCCGGGGACCGAGTCGTCCTCTGCCCGAACGAGACGTGCGGGACGTGTCGTTACTGTCGGGAAGGCCCGGAGAATCTCTGTGAGAACTTCTCGCTCTATCATGGCGGGCTCGCCGAGACCGCCCGCGTCCGGGCCGATCGCCTCGTCGCGCTCCCCGACGATGTGGGGATGGTTGAGGCGGCCGCGCTTCCGACGGCGTACATGACTGCGTACCACATGCTTCGCCGTGTCGAGGCCGGACCTGGCGATCTAGTGTTCGTCCCGGGTGCGACCGGCGGCGTCGGCGTTGCCGGCGTCCAACTCGCGGCCGTCCTCGGTGCTCAGAGCGTCGGGACGTCCTCTTCACAGACGAAGCTCGACCGCCTCGAATCGCTCGGCCTCGATCACGCGATCGTGGGCACTGACCCGGACGATATCCGAGCGGCTATCGCCGACATCGAGCCGGTCGACAGCGTGCTCAACCACCTCGGTGGCGCATATACTCAACTCGGACTGGACGTCCTGCGGCGCAACGGCCGGATGGCGGTCTGTGGGCGGACGGCCAGCGGGACGTCTGAGATCGACGTCCCGGATCTCTTTCTCGGTCACAAACGTCTCATTGGAAGCACGATGGGAACCCAAGGCGACCTAGAGACGCTCGTCGATCTCGTCGACGACGGTGCGTTCACGCCCGAAATCGATCGGACCTACCCACTCTCGGAAACCGACGCGGCGTTCACAGCGATGCAGGATCGCGAGAGCGTCGGTAAACTCCTCATCACACCCTAGCCCTAGCTGTCGTCCATCCGAATTCACGGCGAGTTCGTATATGCCACCACCCTTCTCTGGCCGCCATCACTCTACGATGAACAAGGGCAGACGATCCTCGGACACTTCCTCTCGTGAGAGCCGTCGCCGATGATCACATTCAACGGCGTGCTTGCGCTCGGCGCGAACGTCTAGTGAGGACAAGGCCGGCCCGGCCTTCAGACGATGCGAGCCGAAGTGGTCGCTACGTGGGCGCCGAAGGCCGAAACCTCATGTTCTCTCGCGGAAGGCCCGAACGATTCGATCGTTCGTCGCTTGCCCGATCGCATGGACACCCTTCGCGGTGGATTTGCCAGCCTCGGCGGCCAGATCCCACGCCACACGCTGGATATGCTCTGCGGGGTTGCGCGACCAGCGACCCGGATGCACGAGCAGATAGAGGCGTTCACAGCCACCGGATTCGAGGCCCGCGATCAGGTCGTCAGTCGTCGAGATACGGCCGAAATCAGCGATGGTCGTTCCCCAGTCCCGGCCCGTATCCGAGACATAGGAGGGTCTCTCGGCGTCGTCACTATTAGTATCAACGGACAGATATGCCTCACCGACCAAATCGTAGTCCTCAATACTGTACTCGCCACGCCACATATCGAGGTTGTGATGGGGTGAGAGCGGACTCCCATGGGGGCAGATCGTCCGCACGTCTGCATGGTTTCGGAACGCAGCGAGATTCCGCCCGAAACGCTCGTGGGCTGCTTCGAAGTCTCCGCGTGTCTTCGCGAGATCTTCGTAGTGATACCCGATCTCATGCCCTAATCCGGAGACCTCAGCGGCAGTTTCGGGGCTGAATGTCGAGGTGCGGAAATAGTAACTTGTCGAGATGTCTCGGTCGGCCTCAACGCGCGCCATTGAGCGTGCGGTGCTAACCTTCCGGTCGACATCGTGACGAACGATGATATGCGGAGAGTCATGATTCGATCGGGTAACGTATTCTTCGAGGGTGTAGAACGTGTACCCGTGTGCGAGCGCAGCGTCAAGCAGTCGCCCGTAATCATCAAAGGTGAAATCACCCAGGTTCATCATGTTCTATCTGATAGTCATCAGAGATCGTCATATATATTGTCTGACTAATACGTGTTAAGGGCACTGTATAGGTTACCTCTTGGACCGGCGTTGACCGTCAAGCGATTGCTGGGGTCAACGAAAACCGTAGTAGTGAACGAATATCCCAGGCCACTGGCGGACGCTCGACCGACTGCCACCAGAATACGAAAGACGGATAGTGGTGGTCACTAACAAACAGAGATAATGCTTCAATGGCTCTCCGAGAACACACCAATCCAGCTCCCTACGTACTGCCGGAGCTGTGGGGAACCAGTTCGGAGCGAGCGGGAAAAGCAAGTCAGATACTGCCGTCTTTGTCTCCACGACGCTGATAGCGATTCAGAGGAAAAGTAAGTCATAGGTCAACTGCTCCGGTCTCAAAGATCGGAGATTGTCGGTAGACGCTCTCTAGCCGGTAGAACCACTCCGCCCCACCCTCGAATTCGACATTCCCGACTTCACGAAGAGCGCATCGTAGCGTTGTCCGACCGTCGGTGGGCCTACCCTCAAGGACGAACGATGTCAGCCGTGAGCGAGTAGGGAGGGGCAGTTTACTCCTCGGCTGAACGCGACCGAACATCCGATTCGTTGATATAGGATTTTACTGCCTGATGTACCCACTGTGGATCGAAGGTGGTTTCGACCTGTTTCACGCGGCCCTCATTCCCCTTCGACTCGATCCACGTTTCGACTAATCCCATGGTCTCGAGTTCCATAATGAGGTTACGAACCGCTCGGTTTCCGAGCCCAATTTCAGTAAGTTCGTCACTTTCCTGGATTTGAGCGGTAGTGACGGGTTGAATGATTTCTCCAGTACGCGTGTTCTCCCATTGGGCGACCCCAATAAGCACCATGAAATGGTTTGGGGGAAGCGACAGCAGCTTCTCGATCGTCGCCTCCCGCTCAGTTGCGTCGAAGTTGGTATCGAGGCAGTCCGTAGTCACCTGCTCGAGATCGCGTTCATTCGCCGTCTCACCTGCCTGTCGGAAGAGCCGAAGCGCCCGCCGTGCGTCGCCCCATCGGTACGCCGCCTTGGTGATACCATGGTCGAATGTATCGTCGGACAGAGTCCCATCGCGAAACGCCTGCTCGACACGTGGCTTCAAGATAGCCTCGAGCTTTGCGTGCCCGTATGGTGGGAAGAACAGCTCCCTGTCCCCCATGACACTCTGTACACGGCTGTCGAGCCGGAGGTCGACTGTCAACAACTCGTTGCTAAGCAGCCAACATGAGAGCTGAACATCGCGGGCGAGCTTACCCTCTCCACGCAGGAGCCGATAGAAGAACTCGTTGGGATCATAGTTCGTATCGTGCTGAACGTGATCGATTTCATCGAGAATGAGGACCGTCCATTCCGGATACGTAGTGAGTGCCTCCCAAATTCCTTCGAAGACCCCGTCAAGCCCTTCGTAGGCACCACGTTTTTCGTCAGTGAGTGCAAGATGAATCTCGTTGGCCGCACTGAAGACCGTTCGACAGTCCTTGAGATTTACGTACTCGACGGCGAGCTCCTCAGTTCGTGTGGCGAACTCCTGGGTGACCCGTCGTGTGGTCATGGTCTTTCCCGTCCCGGGTGGCCCGTGGATCGAAACGGTCGGTGGGAGATAGCCTTCGTGGATACCGTTGAGAATTGTCGCGAGTTCGTGCTCTTGCTCATCGCGAGCAATGGTCTCCTTGGGCTCAGTTAAGGGATCAAGTGCGCCCTTATCGGCAAAGACACTATCATCAGGCGTCGTCTCGTCGAACAGGTCATCGTACTTGTTCATCGTTGCATGGGGGTTGTTTCGTTAGTGCTCCCAGCGGAACTACGTGTATGTATACTACCGCTCCGTTTAAACTACCGGTGCATCGCTAACCCATCGCTTCGGGATACTATCAACTCAAACAGAGAGTGCGCTGCTATCAGACGATCGATCGCTCTCTTCTATAGAACTTGCACTGACTGATCCTCTACCGATAACCGATTCGACCGAAGCAATCGGTTCAGACAACGGTCGGCGTCCTACCAGTCAGTATCTGTCTGCGGTCGATCCAGCAACGATCACGTCACGCTCTGATCCACCCTTATCGACGAAGAAGACTCGTCTACGGGAGGGTTGTGGAAGAATCGTCATATCGTCCCATACCTCGTTTTCGATCGAAGAAATTCAACTGACGTGTCGCTATCACGCTCCCTACTCAATGTCCAATCTCAGTTCTTCTAGTGTAATATTCAGTTTTCAACGCAAAATATTTAACTGAACAAGAGAATTCTAAAGTATGAATGCTGTCGTACTAGCTGCTGGAAAAGGAACACGGCTGCAGCCACTCACCGATGACAAACCGAAGGCGATGGTCGAGGTCGATGGACAACCACTTGTTGCGCACTGTTTCGATCAGCTCGCCAATCTGGGTGCTGAAGAGTTCGTCGTCGTCGTCGGGCACATGAAAGAACACATCATCGAACACTTCGGCGACAGCTACGAAGGGATCCCGATCACCTACGCCCATCAGCGCGAACAGTTGGGACTTGCCCATGCGCTGTTGACAGTAGAGGATTACATCGATGACGAGTTCATGCTAATGCTGGGGGATAATATCTTCCAGTCGAATTTGGAGGACGTTGTTCGCCGACAGCGCGAGGACCGTGCGGACGCCGCGTTTCTCGTCGAGGAAGTGCCATGGGAGGAAGCCTCCCGATACGGCGTCTGCAACACCAACAATTACGGCGAGATCATCGAGGTGGTCGAGAAGCCCGACGATCCGCCGACTAACCTGGTGATGACCGGCTTCTACACGTTTAGCCCGGAGATCTTCCACGCTTGCCATCTCGTCCAACCCTCGAATCGTGGGGAATACGAGATCAGCGAAGCTATTGACCTCCTCATCCGTTCGGGCCGGACGATCGATGCGATCGGACTCGATGGCTGGCGGATCGACGTTGGGTACCCAGAGGACCGCGACAAAGCCGAGCAACGTCTACAGAACGGGACAGAAGTCGAGGCCGAAGCAGACTAAAGAGTACCAAGAGGACGTCAGTAGTATCTCGAACCGCTGTTTTCTCACGTTGCAGTCGTTCTATCGACTCCTTAGGCACACAGTCAAATCACTGAATCGCAGTCTTATCCACGCAGAACTGAGTAGAGATAGCGACTCCGCTCATTCCCAGTCACTTCCTCGAATAACTACTCCAACCGGAACCTAGACAAGAACACATCCCAGTAGAGTACATCAACAGATGAGTGAGACAATAGACGTCCTCGTACTTCGAGGAGGAGCACACGGGATTTCTGCAGAGGAATATCGGGACGAACTCCGGGATCGGCTCCCTGACCACCGAATCGCACTCGCTCGGACCCCACAACAGGAACGCGAACTCATTCAAACGGCACGAGTCGTATCAACCGTCGATATCGACACCGACCTCCTCTCTAGAGCAGAGAATCTCGAGCTATTCGCAGGCGTTGCCGCTGGCTATGGCCACCTACCGTTTGAGACGTTCGAAGAGATGGATGTCACCGTTACGACCGCATCGGGTATTCACGCTCCGAACATTGCCGAACAGGTACTCGGCTATCTACTGGTAATGACGCGTCGACTCCGAGAAGGCTGGCGGCGTGAACAGCGCCACGAATGGCGCCATTATCAGACCCGTGAGCTTAAAGGTAGTACCGTTACCGTTGTCGGCCTCGGTTCGATCGGGCAGGCAATTGTCCAACGGCTCTCGGGGTTCGAGGTCGAGACGATCGGTATGCGATACACCCCCGAGAAAGGTGGGCCGACCGATGAGGTCATCGGCTTTGAGACGGACGCCATTCACAACGCGCTCGCGCGGACGGACCATCTCATTGTCGCCTCCCCACTCACCGAGACGACCCGTGGGTTGATCGATGCCGACGCACTCGAGACACTCCCGCCGGATGCAACATTGACTAACATCGGCCGGGGGCCTATCGTCGAAACGGACGCCCTGATCAACGCCATTCAGAAAAACCAGATTGGCGACGTCGCACTCGACGTGACTGACCCCGAACCCCTGCCACCGGACCATGTCCTCTGGCAGTTCGAGAACGTCATGATTACGCCGCACAATGCAGGCCACAGTCCAGAACATTGGCCGCGCCTCGCAGATATTGTTGCACACAACGTACGGGCCCTCGACAACGGGGGAGACTTCGAAAACGTGGTTCAGTCATAGTCGCCCCAGCGTGGCGACTGTGGTGTCATGGAATACCTGAGACTCGGAGCCGGATCCATACGTCAGCCACTGTTTCCTGAGTCCATTCGGGCCTGCTATGAGACTCGATTAGGCACCGTGGCCCTCATCACGAACTAATTGTTCGAAGCGGTCGAGTCCCCGTTCGATCCGGTCGAGATCGTTCGCAAAACTGAATCGGAGGTACTCCTCGCCACCGGGCCCAAAGGCGCTTCCCGGGGCGGCGACCACGTCGTATTCGAACAGTAGCTGCTGGGCGATCTCCATGCTCGAACCCGATAGCGCGCTTACGTCGACGAACGCGTAGAAGGCACCCTCAGGACGCGGCGCCGAGACGGCCGGAATTGCATCGAGCCGGTCGACGATCGCATCGCGGCGGTACTCGAAGGCCGCCTGCATCTCCCGGACTGGTGCATCGGTCCCGGTGAGCGCTGCGACGGCGGCGTACTGGGCAGGCGTGTTCACACAGGAGGTCGTGCTCTCGTGGATTTTGGTCACAGCCGTCGTCACGGGTTTGGGACCGCTGAGCCAGCCGACGCGCCAACCCGTCATCGAATACGTCTTCGAACAGGAGTCGATCGTGACGACCCGCTCTGGGTGATCCGTCACCGCCGCGAGGCGGTCCGGGCGGCGATCGTAGGTAAGTTCGTGGTAGACCTCATCGGCGATGACGTAGGCATCATGGCGTGCGGCAGCGTCGACGACCCGCTCCATGGCGGCCGTATCGAACACCCGACCCGTGGGGTTCGACGGCGAGGTCACGATGACAGCGCCGGTGCGGTCGGTGATCGTATCGATGATCCGATCAGCATCGAAGGCGAAACCATCGGCCGGTGACAGTGGTACTGGGACAGGCGTCGCCCCCGCCAACCGAGCCTGCGAAAGGGGATTCGGCCAGGCTGGCGTCGGTACGACGACCTCATCGCCGGGGTCGGTCACCGTCAATAACGTCAGGTACAGCGCCTCGACGCCACCAGTCGTCACGACCACCCGATCGGGATCGGCGTCGACTCCATCGGCACGCAACCGATCGGCGATGGCCCGTCTGAGCGAGTCGATCCCTGCATTGGGCGTGTAGTTGGTTTCACCGTCGCGTGCGGCCACCGCTGCCGCGTCGATAACGTGGGCTGGCGTAGGAAAATCGGGTTCGCCGAGTTCGAGGTGGACAATATCATCGGCGTCGTGGTCGCTCGCGAGATCGAACAGGCGACGGATCTGTTGGGGTTCGATTCCGGCGACCCGGTTTGATACGGCAGGATCGGCCATTAGTATCGATGAGTGATGTGACTGCTTGAATGGTAGGCCCGGAGCCACGAGTGTCCCATCCTGAGTATCTCTAGTTAGATTGCCTAGGGGTCCATACTCAAGGTAGTCGGTGCCCTTGATCAGCGATGATTCCCAGTGCGAGACTACTCGAAACAGAGCCAAATCCGAACAAATGAGCGAGACGTCGAGATCACCGGCCTCGAGACGTGTGTCATCGAGGGCAACTTCGATTGGAATATCGTCGAGATCCATACTGATGCCGGCGTGATCGGCATCGGTGAGTCCTATCGCGGCGGCGCGATCGCCGAACTCATGCACTACATTGAGGACGTACTGATCGGCGAGAATCCGCTAGACGTCGAGCGTCTCTTCCGACTAATGGTCCAGGAGCTATCAGGCCATGGCGGAACTACCGGCAAAGTCGTGACGGCCGCCTCCGGCATCGAAATCGCCCTCTGGGATACGGCGGGCAAACTCCTGGGCGTCCCTGTCTACCAACTGTTGGGCGGGAAGTACCGCGATACGGTCCGCATTTACTGTGACTGTCACGCTGGCGAGGCCTACTCGGTCGAGCACGGTTCGACCGACTACAGTGACAACGACGCCTACGCTCCGGCGGCCTATGCCGAAACCGCTCGGGACGTCGTTGAGCAGGGATTCACGGCGATCAAATTCGACCTCGATACGCCGATCGACAACGACCCGGATCCGGTCAACGGTCGCCTCTCGAATGCAGCGATCGAGCACAAGGTCGAGACGGTCGAGGCAATCCGGGACACGATCGGTGACGGAGTCGACCTCGCTTTCGATTGTCATTGGGATTATAGTCTCGAGAGCGGTAAACGACTCGCCCGTAAACTCGAGCTGTACGATCTCATGTGGCTCGAAGACGTTCTCCCGCCGGAGAACATGCGCGCCCAGTGCGAACTGGCACGTTCGACGGAGGTGCCGCTTGCGACCGGCGAAAACCGATTTCGGGTCCACGAGTTCGCGGAGTTGATTCAGGAGTTCGGCGTCGACATCCTCACGCCCGATACAAGCACCTGTGGTGGCCTGGCGGAAACGAAGGCAATCGCCAACCGTGCAGAAGAGCAGTACATCCCGATCTCACCCCACAACGTCTGTAGCCCGATCGGAACGATGGCGAACGTCCACCTCGGGGCGGCTGTCCCGAATTTCGATGTCCTCGAGTATCACGCACTCGACGTCGAGTGGTGGGACGATCTCTTGGTGCGCTCCGAGCCGCTCATCGAGGACGGCTATATCGAGGTACCCGAGGCGCCTGGACTTGGAGTCGAATTAAACAAGGACGTTGCCGAACAGCATGCGACCGGTGAGGGATCGATGTTTCCCTGAGATATTCTCACTGATCAACATCCCGAGGGTCATCTACAAATGCAAACAAGCGAGTTGGACCATGAATTAATTTGATATGCTCGTGTGCCTCCAAAACTTCTAGGCGATTATAGATACTATTGCGTGAGAATCCGGTCTCATCTACTAAGTAACCCTTCGTACAGATTCCCCAGGGTTCATCGCCTCCTCGGCCTCGTTTTAGCACGTCTAAGATAGCCCGATCTGTCTTAGTAAGATCGTCGGCATCCATTGTCTCTGCGTGTCGTTGCATATAGTATAGTTGTTGTCTACACGCAATAAGAATTGGCTTCCAATACTGTCTCATAGGATGGGCAAATTGCACAAGATATAATAGACTGGTAATCATCTAGCTAACCAGAAGCGCGGGTCTAGCACAGAATCGATCTGGCCCGGTGCTGGTACACCGGACCGCGCTTCTCAGCAAGGGAGAAGCAATGAATACTAGCCACTCACCGCCAGAAAACAGTATCGCCTCACAGACCCTGACACAGTATTTCAGTGGCCCACACAGGGAACCACCGTCAGTCCCGAACGCTACCACCTACTGGCGCTGTCGGTCCTGCAGCCGAGAGTCCATCAACGAACAGGACCTCTACCGACCTACGTTCCACACCGCCGACTGCGAGGTTCAGAAATGCTGATCACCGCGCCCGCGGAACAGTTCCTCACCGGCTACCAGCTCATAGAAACCCGCTGTCAGTACTGCAAGACTACCCTTGGCGAGGGCGACCCCGTCAGCGCCTACGCGGTCCGGTATGCCGGCGACGAGGAGTGGTCGATCCCGTGCATTTACTGTCGGGATTGTCAGTCGACCATCACCGATCCGACACTCGGGGCAACCGAACTACTGGCTGAGGGCCACCTCGGCGTCACGATGGATGCTACAACCCAACGGACCACCCTCACGCTGCTGGGCATCGAACGAATCATCAGGAGCGAACCGGAGGAAGGCCATGTCACGCTCTGAGGACACTCCCGAGGAACCGATCGAAACCCGCCTCGACCGACTCGAACGCGGGATGCTCAGACAGGATTCTCTCGAGATGGCCGCCATCCGCCGATTACTCCACGGCCTGAGCGATACCTCGACCGACACCGACCCGATCGGGAAAGTCGATGCGATCATCACGCGCATCGATACCCTCGAAACCGAGATCCAGCACCTCCAGGCCCAGCTGCGCGCTCAGCGTACCCAGCGGACGGGAACCAAAAAAGAGCGCGCCAAGCGCCTCGCGCGCAATGAGATCCTCCGGCAAATCACTCAGAAGACGAATCCGATCGGCGAGGGCGGGAGCGTCGACGTTCCCACGGTAATCACGATGGGCCACGGGCTTGGCATTGAGTTCACTCACAAAACTGTCGGCGACGCCTTCACAGACCTTGCCACCGAGTGGGACGCCTTCGAACTCCAGACGGGCAGCGGCACCAAAGAAGGCGCGAACAAACGACTGGTCGCCACGAAGGAGACGATCCCCGAGGCGCTTTGGGAACTCTACGAGGCCGACACCGGCGAGGAAGCGAGCGAGGAGAACGCTGTCGCCGAAAGTAGCGACCACCTAACCGAGGGCTGCTAGAATGGCCCCGTTTCAGCCCGTGGTCCCACCGCCCGTGCACTCGTCCGCTCCTTCGCTTGTACCGCTGGCTGTACTAAACGGTCGATGAGCGGTGGGTGTATCGCCTCGCCCCGCTCGCATACGGGATACGAGGCAGAATCTACCTCTCTCCTCGCTACTTTCGACGAAAGCGACTCACCGAAAGACTGCTTCTTGACCCACTCGCCAGTAGCAACTACTGTCATCCCGCTTTGGCACCTATGCCATGGTCACTCGTGTGTTTTCTCCAGTGGCTCTCCGCTACAAGAACGGTCTGCGATAATGAATATAGCGTCGACAGCCGCTTGATATTCGCGGACTCATCACTGATCACCTCGCCGATTTATTTGAGTAAAGAAAGCTAATACTATGAAACAGTCGGCAACATACAACACTTCTATTATTATTCTCAAACAGTTCCACTATGCGTCGGATAACCGGGACACGCTCTTCAGGGGGGAGGGACACTCCTACAGTATGGCTAGATCGACTCACGAACTCACCGAACAGTCTGCACTCGGGGTTATCGCCATCGCAAGCGGTATCCTCGCGGTGCTGCTCATGTTACCGTACCTCCAGTATATTCTCCTCGCCGTCGTCCTAGCCTACGCGCTCATGCCACTCCATAAGGGGTTGAAGCGCATCGTCGGCCCGACTGCATCGGCACTAGCGCTCATTACCGCATCGTTTCTTACGATTATCATTCCGGTACTCTACATCGTCGTCATCGCGGTTCAACAGGCGTCGGGACTGACAGAGACCCTTCTAGAGGAAGGGCTGAGTGTCACGGCGATTCAGCAGCGACTGGATAGCAGTGGCTATTCGATCGACTCGAATGACGTGCGTGAGGCGTACGAGGCAAATCAGGACCCGATCAACAGTGGACTGGATGGAATGCTCGGTGGCACACTCGAAATCATCGGTGGAATTCCCTCGATCGCGATCAGTCTCACCGTGACGATGTTCGTCGTCTTCGGGTTGCTTCGCGATGGCGATCGATTGGTTGCGTGGTTCCAGACGATCGTTCCGATCAGCGACGAGGTGAAAACCGAGTTGTTCGGGCGGCTTGATCGTCTGATGTGGGCATCGGTTATCGGGAACGTCATCGTCTCAGCCATTCAGGCGATATTACTCGGGATCGGATTCTGGGTACTGGAGGTACCGGGCGCCATCTTTCTAACAGTCGTCACGTTCCTGCTCGCGTTACTCCCCCTCATCGGCGTGTTCGGGACCTGGATCCCGGTTGCGATCTATCTACTCATCGTTGGCCGTCCACTGGCAGCCCTGCTGATGGTCGGCTACGGGATACTGGTGAGTCTGTCGGACACCTATATTCGGCCCGCAGTGATCGGCAAGAGCGGAGAGCTCAGCTCAGCAGTGATCGTCGTCGGTATCTTTGGCGGTATTGCAGTCCTCGGTCCGATCGGGCTGTTTGTTGGACCCGTCATCCTCGGGACCGCGAAGATCTCGTTTGACCTTTTCGCTCGTGAGTGGTACAAATCGAAGACAGCGTAATCATCACAGTTCATCGCCGACCACAGTTATCGACATTCCAGGGGTAGGCAATAATTAATCAGACAGCCGAGTATAGAACCACGTACTCACCTATAGAAGACGACCGACCACCTCGCAGCTTCTATCGCTCCATTAGCCACCCTTCCGGGTGATTTGTTCTCGCAGGAAGAACTGTGAGTGCTCCCAAGCGAGTATCGGATTACGATGAACGATGCCGAATCAGATCAGATACTCACTAGTAGATGATGCACCCGAAGATCGTCCCTGCAATCCGCTTTGCGGGATCGATGTGAACTCGATGCACATTGAGAGTGGAAACAACAGTGTCGTAATCCCTACATCAGTCACAGTGTAAGATAGCCACTAGATGGCCGAAGAGTACGATAGTCAGAAACACGAGGAATCTCAAGCACTCACGATCAGCGCACTGCTTGAGGACGAACGCGTTTGGCTCACAGTCGCATTACTAGCGGGCAGTATTGTCGTCGCGAGCTATTATTTGACCCATCCATACCCTGCATACGCAACGGCGCTGTTCCCCCACATGGCCGAGGTGGTACTCGAAAATGGGTATCGTCGTCCTGAAATTATCCCGCACTACACTGAGGGTGGGCTCCCCTTCGCGTATCCACCGCTCATGTTCTACGTCATGGCAGTGCTGATCGATTTCGGGATTGATCCGTTCCACCTCATCAGGATAGTACCTGGAATCGCATCGGTGCTTGCGTTGATCCCCTACTTCTATCTATCTCGGGAGTTCCTCTCGGTCCGACAGGCGTGATTTGCGACTGTCATGATCGCCGTCATTCCGCAAACCGTTCGCTGGCATATTTCCGGCGGGGGGACGGTCAGAGGCCCTGCCTTCTTACTCGTAGTTACTGGACTCTACGTTGGCGTACGGTTGTTCAAAACCGGCGACCGAAAATGGGCGCTTCCGGGTGCTGCTCTCTACGGACTGACAATGCTCACACACCCATTGTACATGGCATATTTCGGTCTTTCGTATCTCGTCCTTTATGCACTCTTTTCCCGCTCAGTCCGTGGATTAGTAGATGGCGCGCTTGTTGCGGTAGGTGGCGCGATCGTTGGCGCACCCTGGTGGCTCTACGTCTCGCAGACGTACGGGTATGAGACCATTTTGAACGCCTCTGCGACTCATGGCGGTCTTTTCAGCAGCGAGTTCAAGGATATCCTCGGCAGTCTCCTCCTCTTTCATAGCTCAAGCTATCCGTCCGAACTGCTCATCGGTTTTCTCGTCACCGCCGGTGCGATCTACGCTCTTTCGGAGCGTCGCTACGCGCTCCCGATCTGGTTCGTCGTTACGGATATCTTCATCACGCAACAGCGCATCGCGTTCATCCCTGGTGCGATGCTGATGGCGATTGTCGTCGTCGGGGCGGTCGTTCCGTGGCTGGCTGAGGTCGCTTCGGGACAAGGCGACAGGGACCAGCTGTCATCCAATGTCGTCTCCGGTCACAGCGGCCGCGAGACGATCATGGCCGTAGCACTCATCGCAATAGTCGTAACGACGACCTGGTTCGGCGCGCTGTATGTCGCCGGGGATCCTCCCGGCGAGGATCGAACCTCTATGTCGTCATACGTTGATGGCGACGATATTGAGGCGATGAAGTGGGTGGCAAGCGAGACACCGCCCGACACACAGTTCGTCGTATTGGATTCTGCTGCCGAGTGGTTCCCCTACGTCGCCGAGCGTACGGCCTTGAGCGTCTGGTGGGGAGCCGAGTGGACGACACCCGAGCAGTACGAACACCAGCGGGCGCTCCACGGCGAGCTGAGCGCCTGTAACGACGAAATGTGTGTCCGCGACACGCTCAATGAAAACAACCTCGACCCCGAGTACATCTACGTCCCGAAAGGTCAGTTCGCTACACAAGCGGATAACACGACAAATGAGAGTGATTCCTATGAGGTGGCGTATGAAAACGATGGTGTGATAATCTTCCATGCGGATAATTGAATAGAACCAGAACGATCCCGAGGATCGGTTCACACCGATACTGGACGACTGAGCCTGTGGCGAACCACCACAGACAGTATGAAACCGATCGCTTTTATCCACTATACTATATGATGGTTTTGAGGGATTTCATGCACTCAGTTATACCCATCCCACCATAACTGCAGATCGACCTTCTCGACTCCAGTGTTATCGAGATCCGCATGGACTCCGGTTGTCCGAAATGGCATCTAGCGTCCACTATCACACACTATCGTCAACACGAGAGCCTCCCGATCCACGCTGTACGCGTCGGTGATTTCGAGTGCGGCGGGACTCGGTCCGATGAGCAGCCCGACTCGTGCGCGCTTGAAGTCCGCTCGTCGGCCACTGTCCGTCCATCGTCGATATCCTTGAACAACATCGGTGGAAGCGCCACGGTCGACCCCATGGGTGGAGATGCCGTGCACCGTCATACACCTCGTTTCCTGTGCTTCTATCCCATCTCTTCGTTTGGAATGTCACCAATCCTTATACGACGACCGATCGCACCGTCTATCATGGGAACATTTGACGAGGTGACGATCGTCGGTGCGGGCGCCATGGGACACGGCTTCGCCGTGCAGTTCGTTCGGTCCGGGATCGACGTTACCGTCGTCGATCACCGAGATGTGAACCTCAATCGGGCTCGTGAACGGATCCGGAACACCGCCGAGTTTCTCGTAAACAGGGGACTTGCAGATCCCGACCTCGAGGCCGACGTTGCGACCGTCGACTACACGCTCGATCGCGAGGGGGCCGTTGCGGAGTCTGACCTCGTACTCGAGACGGTCGCGGAGGACCTCGGCGTGAAACAGGAGCTGTTCGCCGCGCTTGCGACGGAGGCCGACGAGGACGCGATTCTCGCGTCCAACACCTCCGGGCTGCCAATAACCGACATCGCTGCGGAGGCATCCGACGTAGCCGACCGTATCATCGGCTGTCACTGGTGGTATCCACCGTACCTGCTGCGTCCGGTCGAGGTCATTCCCGGGGAACGGACGAGCGACCGGACCGTCGATCGCATCCGGAGCTTTCTGCAGCAAGTCGATCGCGATCCAATTCTGGTGAGACGTGACGTCCCCGGGTTCGTCTGGAACCGGGTCCAGCACGCCGTGATTCGGGAGTGTCTCCATATCGTCGAGGAGGGGATCGCCTCCCCTGAGGACGTCAACCGGGCGATTCGTGACGGGTACGCCACGCGGACGGCCGCCATCGGGCCGTTGGAGACGGTGGACATCGCCGGACTCGAGTTGTTCCGAACGGGTGCCGTGGACATCTATCCGGATCTGTGCGACCGTGAGACACCCAATCCGTCGTACGAGCACCGTCTCGCCGACGGAAAGACGGGTATCGAGGCCGGGGCCGGCTTCTTCGAGTACGACCGCGATCCCGACGAGATTACGGCCGACCGGGACGAGCGCGTGGCTGCCATTCGACGCGCACTCCGGGAGTGTGACGAGTAAACTACCCCACCCTACACCCTTGGCGCACACGCGCCTCAGTCCTTGAGGGTGGGGCTTCGATGTGGACACCCGGCAATCAATCCCCAGCAATAGACTGGTAACTCTTGCAGTTCAACGTCCCACCATTCAAACGCACGTCTACTGGTACGTCTCCGCTCCCCGACGCAGGACGACCCTTGGGACACATCCTCGAGCTGGTATCTGTCGTCGTCAACCGACCCGGGAAGAAACTAATATGATGGAATGATAACTAGTGGCATGGGATTGGACACGCTTTTGGTGGCCCTCGGTGAGCAGGATGCATCGCACATCGATGCGTTCGCCAAGGCGGTGACCGACGTCGCTGGACCAGCGGGGGCGACGGTCGTGATCGCGCACGTCCTCACCGAGGAGACCTACCGGGCCGCTCTTGAGGAAGCGGGCGAGGAAACGCAGTCGCTCCTCGAAACTCGGTTCAAGGAGGGTGTGCCCGCCCACCCGGGACTCGAAGGCGACGTCCCTGCCTGGGTCACGCGTCGCCTCCCGACGGCGGCCGATCGGCCCGAGGTGATCGAACGGTTCTTCGACAGAAAAGACCTCATCCAAGACTTGGCAACGGCCCTCGGCGAGACCGGTATCAACTACGAGATCCGGGGCGCGGTCGGCGATCCGGCCGAGCGCGTCGTTGCCATGGCTGCGGACCGTGAGGCCGACTTCGTCGTGGTGGGTGGCCGGAAACAGTCTTCGGCTCGGCGGGCGCTGTTCGGCAGCGTCTCACAGGAGATCCTCGAGTCAGTGCATTGTCCCGTGATCTCGATCCGTGAAGGCGTCCATGAGTGAACGTACTCCGGGTCAAACCGCGGGGTTCCTGCTCTGATGATGTGTTTTGGATCCACTCGTCTCGAATGACGAGCGAACGCAGAGAGCACATACTGTTGGGCCGAGCGAACCCACTTCTCGACGAATGTCACAAGCCAGCTACTCTGCTGCCGGCTACGGTTGCTCCGCGACGAACGCCCGAATCTTTGCGAGAGCGTCGGGGCCGATTCCTGGGATCGCACGCAAGACGTCGTCGCTTGCGGTGTTGATGCTCGTGACGGTCACGAACCCCTGCCGTCGAAGGTTGCTGGCTGTTCGCGGACCGATGCCGGGGATCTCCTCAAACTCGATCTCTTGGTCGTCAGTCTGCTCTTGGTCACCGGTTCGCTTCGGCTCGTCGGCCGTTGTGCCAGCGAGGAGGTCAAGCGCTTCTCGTAATGCGTCGGCTTTGTGTTGGGCTTTTCGGCCGTCTTGGTCGTTATACTCGGCGAGACTGGTGCGGAGTTGCTCGTACTGTCCGCCATCGATCTGCGGGGTGGCCTCGTGCCGAGCACGATATCGGGTGCCCAACTCATTCCCGAAGGTTCTACGGGGAATCAGTGTCGTCGCGTTCGTCTCGTCGCGAATGAGCACCGTCTGTGAGTCGGCATAGATCACCTGACGGAGGTCGCCGGTTCGCTGGTCGGCCACGACTAAGCCAATCTGTACGTCGGTTCTGGTAGTCTCCGATGGAACGAAATCCGATTTTGCCATTATCTAGTGAAGTGTGCCTGGTTGTTTCTCCGAGCGGCACAACGTCCTCACTTCGATAGAGGGTGTCAAGAGGCATGTGTCTATCGTTCTACGGCCTAGACTGGCTGTAGAGCCAGTTATCGTCGACAACGCGTTCTGTGTGCTCGCTACTGAGTAGGTTTCCTTCGAACTGCAAGAAGGGACGCCATGAAGAAGGACACGAACAAGTAGTTTCTCGCTGTCGGCAACGCGATCCCGGGGCGTCTCGGCATATCGAGGACGACGGCACCCTCCGTGTCCAAGTCGTCCAGCAGCGCAGCGGCACATTCAGCGACTTCGATTACTCCGATGGTGACGATGAGATCGACGTCCCGACCGATCATGACATCTGGAGTGTCGATGTCAATTAAATGCCGCGCACACTCGTCGATATGACTGTCCTCTTCGCCGCGACGAACCTCTATCAATCCAAGTGACGACAGGACTTATCACCTCCTCTCTATACCGAACGAATGTATTCTATTACCGAGATCCATAGCTGATTATGGTACAGAGTGACATTCCCAACCGATCCCCTTCTCATGCCCAATGACTGGCCCGAAACCTTCACAGACGACGGTCGCACACCGAGTCGAATACGGTATCAAATCCGGCATCGTGAGCGTCCTCGTCGTCGGGATTCGCCGTCGGGATCCAGGCGCGATCGTCAACGCCGGCCTCGGACTCGCCGCGGCCTCGCTCCCCGACGTTCTCGAACACCGCTACGACCTCGAGTTCCGCCCGTGGCAACGGGTGTACGCGACGATCGCGATGCTCACCCACGCATTTGGCATGCTCGGGCCGTACGACGACGTCTGGTGGTGGGACCATCTTACACACACCCACTCCGCGACATTGCTCAGCGGGATCGTCTATGCCGTCAGCCGTCGTCGCGGCCGCGATCCACGGCCGGACGTCATCGGCGTCGTCGCCTGTGTCGGTGTCCTCTGGGAGCTCATGGAGTACATCATTCATCGCACTGCCGACCGACTCGGTATCGAACCCATCCTTATCACCTACAGCAAGTTCGATATCGTCTTCGACCTCGTGTTCGATCTCCTCGGCGCCGCGCTCGTCCTCGTCTTCGGCGAGCAACTTCTCGAGAATTTTATCGACGACACCACCCGCTCCCCGTAGTCGGTGACCCGCTGTACGGAACCAAAATGTCTCGCTGGACCCGAACGGGAACGAGCCAGGTCTCGCCTCACTACCCAGTAGTCGTGAGACAGTCCGTCTGTACTGACTTGCGGCGGTCACAGGGCAGGTGCCCCCTTGGGACGCTGCCATAACCATCCATCGAGGACGGTGTTCCCCGTCGGTCACAACCGATCTCAGTGAATACATGCGCCTGGCCCAAGAACTCGGGGATGATGTGACCATGGGGACACGCTGTAGTCGGCTATCTGCTCTATGCGTTCTACACTCGCTATCGATACGACCGAGCACCTGACAGCCGGCGACCGTGCTCCTCCTGGTTGGCACCCAATTTCCGGATCTGATCGACAAACCACTGGCGTGGACTGTAGCGATCCTCCCCTCAGGTCGCTCGCTTGGCCACTCGTTATTCGCTCTCGATGCTCATCTACGCACCCGTCGTCTGGTATCACAAGCCAACGTGGGGTGAGGCGTCCGCGATCGGCGCCCTCTCGTATACCGTCGGTGACGTCCTTCCGTCGTGGTTCGTGGCGAGTTCATCTACAGCAGGACATTAGGGTGGCCGCTATTGCCCCTGCCACCATACGGCGAGCAGAGACGGACGATCCTCGGCCATTTCCTCTCAATGGATCCGACGCCGATGCTGGTGTTCGAACTCACCCTTGCGCTCGTCACGGGCGTCGTCTGGTGGTCGGTACGCGCCAGTGAGGCGAAACGAAGCCGTTCGATCGAGTATCGGAGTCCGGCAAAATAGGCTTTTATCGGGCTATCTCGGTGGACGATTCGGCGTTCTCGAGGGTTTCCGCCCACAGCATGAACCGCTCGAAGCCGATCATCACGACGAGGAAGATACCGGCGAAGACGGTCGTTTCGATGAGATTGAGCACGCCGGTGAACGCGATGACAGTGAAGATGAACGCGGTAAGGGCGCCGACGAGACCTGCGATGAAGAGTCTGAATCGAGAATCCATGAATCCCTATATGACGATTTGAGATATTAACGGTTGCGTGAGAGGAGCGCGCTGCTGTCATGGTTGTGTCGGTGAAGCGTGCCGGGCCGACTCGGAGCCAGTCGTTCGCTTTACTGTTTCGGTCGCTTGGATCTGCTCGCCGGCAACTTCGTGGTACGTTGATGGTGGCGGTGACGTTGCTTTGCCATTCGCCTCAGGGCAGTGAGAAACGCGCCCACCCGGTTTCCCGTTGCAAGCAGATCATTCCACAGCGTGAAGAAAAGGGGGCCACGGTAACCTGACTCTCGCAAGGGTTATCCCTCGCACGCCTCTACATTTGTCTGTAATGGCAAACGGTAAGGTTGATTTCTTCAACGATACGGGCGGCTACGGTTTCATTTCGACTGATGACGGCGACCTCGACGACGACGAAGACGTCTTCTTCCACATGGAAGACGTCGGCGGCGAGGACCTCACGGAAGGTACGGAAGTCGAGTTCGACATCGAGTCCTCACCGAAGGGGCCTCGCGCAGCAAACGTCGTCCGACAGTAACTCCGAGACTCACCTGTCGCTCACAGCGACGAACAACGACTTCGATTTTTCAGACATCACGTCCAAGCTGACGCGATCTGTTTCCTCTGTCTGTAGCGCTGAGCATCCCCGGACGTTCATTTGCGAGGATGTTTCGCGTTCGTCCGAACGGACTTCGTCGAGTTCCCCGCCGAATCTCTCGTCTGCCATCCGGTCCGTCTTTCACTCGGCTTCGAGCCGCTCGAGGCGTTGCTCGGATCCTCGTTTCGAGGTCAGTCGTCGCCATCCCTCGACTGGCGATCACCGTCCGGATCGGTCGTGACCTCGACGAGATCGTACTCCGCGGCGTTCTCCAATGGAAGCTCGACGGGGCCGAGGATCTCGTACCCGTGATACTCGGCGTTTTTACGACGCACTACTCTGTTCGTGATCACCCGATCGGACGGAACGATCGCCGTCCATCCATCGCCCTCGGCGATAACGGTTCGCTCCGTTTCGTCCGGGACGTCGGGCGCAACATACACGGTCGAGTGTTCGGCGTCCGCACGCACCTGCTCAAGGCGGTCGGGCTCCCAGATAATCCGAACGTCGTTGTGATCGGCCGTCGGACCGTCGCGATGCCAACTGACCGCGCCGAGAACGGCCGACGCCGACGGTGTCGTCTGCAGCACGACCGTTCGGCCATTCGCATACTCACGGACGTCACGTTCGACGACGAACCCGTACGAACTGAGCGTGTCGGTGAGCTCGGGCTCAAGCTCGTACGCATGCAGGCCGTCGAAGTGCAATTCGAGGCACTCTCGATCGTCCTCCTCGGGAGTAGTCGAGTGATTCTGTGCTTCGAGCTCCGCCAGTTTGCGTTCGAGCTGCCGTTTAGTCGCCATCAGTATCTCTCCATATCGGTCTTGTCTTCAAGGAGTGCCATCCGCTGACTCATCTCGTCGATATCGGTATCCCGTTGTAACTTCCAGCACTGGTTGGCCAGATAGCCGAGTTCGTAATACTGGCGCAACTGCACGCGCTGTTCTTCGGGCGTCTCCGGCCTTGCGGTCTCGATCGCTCGCTGGAGGCCGTCTATCCCATCTTTGAGCGACTCGAGGATCGCGCTTCGATTGCCGTTCCGCGTCACAGGTCCTGAATGAGTGTTATCCATAATCAGGAGATAGTACTCGACAGGAGTCAGATCGATATGAAAGTTCCGCGAGCGTAATGAAAGTAAATTGTTAATATTATACTACATACAGGGCAGTGATTACACGACCCGGACGACCGAAGAGACGGAGAAGAACGATCGATCACACGGGACTGATACAGTCCATCGAACAGCGCCCGAGAACCGGTTCTCAACTATCGATGGACCCGCTTTTCCGATCACGATCGATACCACCCATCCCGGAACGGTCCTCCCCGGTTGACAGCCACCAATGCTGAAGGGGATCGGACGACGATAGTCGTACATGGCTGAATATCAACGGTCTGATAGCATCCCAACGTACGAAACCGCTCCGCCGACACACGACGGACTGCCAGTGATTGGGAATACGCACCAGCTCGTGCGTGAACAGGACGGGCTGTACGAGACAGCGGCGCGCCAGGGTGACATCGTCCACCTCCAACTGCTCGGAATCGGCGACCTCTACCAGGTCAACCATCCTGCCCTCGCCGAACAGATTCTTGCCGATGACCACGATCGCTTCCGGAAGGCGAGCTTGAGTCAAGACGACCTCGGTGAGCTTCTTGGGCAAGGATTAGTCCTGAGCGAAGGCGAGCTCTGGGAGCGTCAGCGCGAACGGATCCAGCCCGCCTTCTATATGGACCGGATCGCTGACTACGCCGATACGATGACGGCCGAAGTCCGGACCGCAGCGGCCGACTGGACCGGCACACCGACCGTCAACATCGAGAACGAGATGAAAGGGCTCACCCTCCGTATCCTCGTCAAATCGATGTTCGGCTCCGACATCGAGTACGAGGATCGCGGTATTCGAGAGACCGTTCGTGCGCTCCAAGAGCCGGGACAACCGACGAAACAGCCTATCGCCCGGATGGTTCCGAAGTGGGTCCCGATTCCGATGTGGCGCCGGTATAAGCACGGGATCCGGGAGATGGAGGCCGTGATTCAGGAGTTCGTTGCCGCACGCAGAGGGGACGGTGTCGAGGACCGTGATGATCTGCTGTCGATGCTGCTGACCGCCACGGACGAGGACGGCGAGGCGATGTCCGAGAAGCTCCTCCGCGACGAGATGATGACGTTCCTGTTCGCCGGCCACGAAACCACGGCGACGGCGCTGACGTTCACTTGGTTCTTACTGGCCCAACATCCGGCGGTCGAACGCCGACTCGTTGCGGAACTAGAGGAGGTGCTTACGGCGAATCACGCGACCTTCAAGGAGCTCCCCGAGCTGACGTACACGGAACAAGTGATACGCGAGGCGATGCGACTCTACCCCCCTGTCCCGTCGATCCCTCGAGAGACAACCCAACCACTGGAGCTCGGCGGGTATACACTCCCCAAAGGGGCAACAGTGGCACCGATGCAGTGGACGATTCATCGCGACAACCGCTTCTGGGAGGACCCACTTGCGTTTCGCCCCGACCGATTTGCCGGGGATGACGACCGACCCCAGTTCGTTTACTTCCCGTTTGGCGGCGGTCCACGCCGATGTATCGGCCAACAGTTCGCGATCGTCGAGGCCAAACTGATCCTTGCGACGTTGGCTGGACAGTATCATCTCGAACTCATCTCGGACCCAGACCTCGATCTCTCCGTAAGTATCACGACGCGCTCACTCGATCCCATTCGAATGCGGATCGAACCGCGCGACTGAACGTAGGCCGTACGGGCGCATCGTGCCAGCTCCACACAGCCACCCCTAATCAATTTCCAGTGGCTCGGCGTTAGTAAAATCATCAGAAACTGACAAAACACTCATGCGAACTACAGAGTGCATATCGGTTACTCGGTCTCGCTGCCCTCATTCCATACCACCTCGAACTGACTCGTCGTTCACCGTTGATCAGTAGATAAATTATCATAAAGTCGGTGCTATATTTTTCCGAGATGAGCGGGGCGGTTTTATCTTCATGTGACCTTTGGATGCACGTGAGCACCACAATGAGCGGACGGCGTGTGAGCGGCAAAGCGGATTATGAGTACAAGGTCGTCAACGCGCCGACCAGCCTCCTGTGGTTCCGAATCAAGAGCGATGCGACCGAAGAATCGTTGAACGAGCTTGCGGCAGAGGGATGGGAACTCGACGAGGTCGTCGTCAACTGGTGGGGCGGTGCCGAACTGTTCCTCCGGCGTTCCCGTTGAGTGACGACGGTCCGCCATTCCCAATTTGATCATCGTCTCACGGGCGACCTACCGAAATTTCTGGTCGTCGTAGCCTTATCATCGGTCGAGACCGCGATAGGTTCTGTGGTTCGTTTCACTACATGGGATGTGGTCCGCGTATCGTGTCTCATTGTGTTTCTCCGGACAAGTTTCAGTGGAGCCACTGACTCAGAAATCCCGTCCCTCTCGTTGGGTCCAAAACTATATGCACATCTCTTCCCCACAACCGGATATGAACTATCCGAAGAACGTGGGAGGGACCGATCGCATCATCCGTGGGGTGCTCGGTATCTGGCTGGTCGTCGTGGCCCTCGCTGCATTGCTTGCTGGGCAACGGACGAAAGCTGCAATCGCGGGTCTCGCGGGGATCGGGTTGCTACAAAATGCATGGACGCAGTTCTGTGGGTGTAACGCGTTGTTCGGTATCGATACGACTCAGTAGCAGCTGCGACAGAGGAGTAGTCGCACCATTCGGCAAGCGTTCTCTGACCAACCATCGATAAATTTGGGGAACGGTTGTCAGCTACCATCTCTCCACCGTTGAGTAGCCATCCTACGTGTGTCCATCGAGATCGGGGTCTAATACACGACACTACGAACTTCCTTCTCAAACTAACGACTCTATGCCGGTTCCTCACCAGTAGGATGGGGATTATTGTATCGAAATTCAGTAATACCGTATTAGTGACTATTTTACTACCAGCATCCGCCCGGTTGTCGGTCGTATGGATCGACGACAATTCATCGCCCTCTCAGCCGCAACGACTGGGTCGAGTATCGCGCTCGCGGGCTGTCTTGGGAGTTCAGGGGACGAATCCGAGTCTTCGGAGGATACGACTACCGGAGATAGGGAGTCCAACGATACCGATTCGGAGGCTGACCAGCCCGAACCGGAAGGGGGAGACGGCGAGCCGTACTACCATTACGATCTCGAGGTCCACGACAAGCGAGAGGCCGGTCAGCCCGTCTGGGTCGATCAGAATGGCCGCGTCTACGGACGCGACGGACCACGCGTACTAGTGAGCGACGACTGGTGGCAGACGACCGAGGTGCTGTACTCGTTTGATGGCAAGCGCGACGGGAACGTCCAAACCATTATCGTTCCGGATAACGGGCGAGTCATTGCCGCTGTCGGGGGTCGGAGCGAAGAGGGTGGGAAGGTCGAACTCATTAACAAGGACCGCACCGACTCGGAGACGCTTTACCAGTTCGACTACGGGCGGGTGTCGAACAGCATGGGCCACGTCGCCTATGAGGATATTATCGTTATCTCCTGTTACAAGCTCTCGGACTACGAGGCGGGCGACCACGGTAACGAGGTAATTCTCTCGACGGACGGCGGGAAGTCGTTCGAAAAGGTCCTTGAACCGAGCGTCAACAGCACCGAGGCGGCGAACAACCACATCCACGACGTCGAGTATGACCCGTACGCCGAGCGTATTTGGGTCGCCGTCGGCGACCATGGCAACTCTCAACTCTATTGGAGCGGCGACCTCGGCAAATCGTGGAGCGAGATCGACGATCGGGGCGACATCACGATGGTCACCCAAGTCGCCGCGTTCAAAGACTGCGTCGTTCTCGGGAGCGACGGCACGCCCGAAGGAATTCTTCGTTGGGAGCGCGATGGCCCGAATGACGTTCCTGAGGAGGCAGATGATTTCGAGCGGGTCCACGTCGAGATCGAGACCGATCCCGACGACGATGTCATGCAGATGTACGCTCGGCGACGCTGGCATATCCGCGAGGACCTCGAAACGGGACGTGAGCTCTGTCTCATGCCGTTTGGCTACTCCCCGATGAACGACAGCGCAGAGGATTCGGTTGTGCTCGCGAGTGTCGATGGTGACGAGTGGTATGAGCTCTATCGGACGGAAACCCGCGAAATTCTCCTGACGAACGTCATGGGGCCGCTGTCGATGGATGGCGATCGCAGAACGATTGTGTCCGACAGTAATCAGGGCGATGGCTATCAGATCGACGCGACGGTCCCGAAGTTCTGGGAGTAACCCGGTCACCGAACGATCATTTCCCTCGTTGACACCTGTTCTGATCCAGTCGAGAGGACGCGGTCGAATCCAGTCCATTCCGTAGCACCCTATTACCGCGTGAATGCGCACTTCTTCTCGCCCGGCATGATCTCAAATCATCAATTGGAACTGTTGGGTCTTTTCAATATTCTAGTTTTTACTCATCTTTTACTTTAGTTATTCTGAATACTAAGTGTATAGACAAGTCAAATATGTAGTGATGTTAGACTCAGTACTATCAAAGGAAGCCAACTGGAAAGAGGCTGTTTCTCGACGACGCGTGCTTCGAACAACGGGTACAGCCGCGGGGATCGGGATCGGCGCGACCGGGCTCGGTATGACACCCGTCGGAGCACAACAGACGCTGAATTTCGGAGAGACTGTCGTCGGATCCAGTGTTGTACGAACCGTCTCTCAACCAAATCCAACAGACCAGACACTCCCTATTACTGAAGTAGAGATCACGGGGTCGGATGCGGATCAGTTCACCGTTGTAGATGGTGATGCTCCATTCACGCTCCAGGCGAACGAGTCACGTACAATCAGTATCCAGTTCTCACCGACGTCAACGGGTCAGAAATCGGCTTCTGTCCAGGTTGAGATCGCCGGAAGTGCAACAGAAACTGCTGGGCAGCTCACCGGGAGTGGAGTTAACGAGACAGGAGATCAGAACAGTGATATCGCTACGGATGGATCAGCCTCGTCTCCACAGGAGGATACTAATGAGTCAACTACAGGCACCTCTACTGATACGGACTCTGAGGATACAGACACAACGGAGAGGGAGGCTGGCAACACGCAATCTAATGTAGCCGAATCTGCTGCAGGTGATTCAAACGCTTCCTCATCAAATGAGAACGGATCTGCGTCGACTGAGAACGAAAACTCCTCAATAATTCTCATGCTTGATTTTAACGACAACGGTGTAGTTGATTTTCAGGATATTCTAACGCTCGTTCGTATGATCGGTTAGTGAAACAACCAATTGGTGACAGTCGCTATGGCAGGATTTGTACCCCGATTTGACTCTTTATTATCATATATTAACTATATCACTCAAAAAAAGGTCGCTAAATACAGCGAAGAGTATTAGAAGCTGAGACGACGGAGCAGATCGCAGAGGAGGTCGCTCACGAGATTGTCCTCACCAATGATACCCACGGGATCGATTTCAATGGTTTCAAGCTGAACCTGAAGACCAAGGAGTTCGAGACAGAGGCCACCGATATTGATTTCCAGAATGGGACAGTCTTCCGGATCGTCAGCGGGACGAACAGTAAAAATCTCCTGAAGGGTTCCAATGGAAACGTCCTCGAACGTCTCCTCTATTTCTTCACAATTGTCACCGTCGAGTGTTCCTTCCAGCTCACCACTCACGAGGACCTCATTGTCATCGCTCAGCTCAACAGCAGTGACGAGTAGCGTCCCGGTATACGTTACGTCATCACCGACCTCACACTCGTCAACAGCATCGCATTCATCGACGATCTCCCCATCACGCTCCAGCTTGCACTTATATCGGTGATAATCTTTATCGAATTTGCCGTGGCCTCTTCCGTGTCCTTTCTTATGGTGGTGATCTTCGTCTTCGCACCACTCTTTCTTGTGGTCCGATTCGTGCGCTGCTGCGGATCCACTCGTAGCCGCGATCCCAGTGCCGGTAAGGCCAGCAGCTGCAAGCACTTTCAACAGTGTTCGTCGCGTTGCGTCGCCGTTCCTGTCAGGTCCTTCCATATCCATCACACACTGATGTACTCAGTGTGTACGCAACAATAACACTACACTATTTAAAATTATCTAACTTGGTGATCATATATTATACGAAAGTCTATAAGTTTTTTCTATCAACACCCATGTGGCGATATTTTCTTTGACGGGATGAACAGTCGACTAATGACCAAGTGATATTTTCCATACTAATCCACAGTCCTTTCTCACCTCTCCGATAACAAATCAGGACCACAGCTGTGATCAAACTGGGTATCCCCGACGATAGGGCCTTTTTGAACATTTGTTAGAGATATATCCAGCTGCCTAACTCTCAATGATCAGATCAGATTTCAGTGAACGAAGTAGAGTAGCTCACAACTGAAGCTGGGTTATAGTCGCTTTACTAGATTCCGGCGTGTTTCCTGTTCGTAGTAACTGATTGCTGAGACAACAACCACGATCTCGACGGGCACCACTGGTCCGATAAACCAGCCGTTCGCCAGTTTACCACCGGTATAAGTGGTGAGAGCAGATGCCGACAGTCGGAGCTACCACTGAGAGCGCTACAAGCATTCGGAGTCGCCATTTCGTGAGCACAGAGAATACAGATCGCGTCATCTGGGAGGCTAAAGATAGTGACGAATACGAAATAGTCATAATTAGACATCCTTGAGAACTGAACTTCTCTATTCAAGGGTAGCCTCTCAAGTCGCGCCAAAAGACTGTTTCATCCTACAATCGAAGATTGCTCCGAAGGCATCCCAATATGAGAGATGGGGAAATCGTCACGACAGGTTTGAGCCGCAGTAGGTTTTGTGATGTTTCCTACTGGGTCAACGCTATGCTTATTTTTCCTTGTCGTGGTCGTGATGGTCGTCGTCTTTCTTACGGTCCTTATCGTCGTGATCGTGGTGGTGGTCGTCGTCTTTCTTGTCCTTGTCTTTGTCGTCGTGGTGGTCGTCGTCTTTCTTGTCCTTGTCTTTGTCGTCGTGGTGGTCGTCCTTCTTGTCCTCGTCGTCGTAATCGTCCTTAGATTTAGGACTCTTCTTCTCCCCGTGGTGGTAGCCGTCGTCGTAGCCCTTCTTCTTGTCTTTGTCGTCGTGGTGGTCGTCCTTTTTGTCCTTGTCGTGGTCGTGATGGTCGTCGTCTTTCTTATTGTCCTTATCGTCGTGACCGTGTTTGTGATCTTTTTTGTCTTTGTCGTGATGGTCGTCTTTTTTGTCTTTTCCGTCGCGTTTATGACCGTCCTTCTTACCGTCTTTGTGATCTTTTTCGTTGTCTTTTTTATCTTTGTTGTCGTGACCGTCGTCCTTCTTGTCGTAATCGTGCTTATGGTCCTTCTTGTCCCTATCGCCGCGACGGTGACGCTTTTTCTTCCCGTCGTCGTATCCCTCCTCGTCCTTTGAGGTCTCTTTGCTCTCGTGGTGATAGCCGTGGTGGAAGCCGCGGAAGTACTCGTCTTCCCCGTCGTACCGCTGGCACTTGTTCACACCGTCGTCATAGCCCTTCTGATAGCTTTCGTTATCCTCGCCCCACTCCTTCTTCTTCTCGCTGTAATAGCCGTAAATAAAGCTTAGGAAATACGACTGCTTGTTGTTTTCTCCATCATATTCGTGACCTTTCTTCTTCCCGTAGCGATAGCCATCGTGGTATCCATCATCATGGTGCTTGCGTTTGCCTTTCCCATGATAGCTGTCGTAGACTCCTGCAAAGTACCCATCTTTGCCTTTGTATTTGCGACACTGCTTCTTCCCGTCTCGATACCCGTCCTTGTGAACTTTTTCGTCGTCCTTCTTCTGACTGTAGTATCCGTGGCGAAAGCCCTGGAAGTATGATTCGTCGTCCTCGTCTTTCTTATCATCGTGGGCTGCTCCAACACCGGAGAATCCAACTAAACCGATCGTTGCCATTCCGGTCGTTTTCAATACTGTGCGACGCGTTCGGTCGTGCGGTGAATCGTCTTGGCTCATAGCGATGCTCTTCTTACGGAGCACTTCATTCATCTTACGAGAGACATAATAGTAATATCTGATTGGTAAGTTGATTTCACTGAAATATTTGGAGACGTTTTGGATTATACACATGCTGAGATGTATTGTTGAATACCATATATGTCTTCTAACAGCCAATAATTGGCCCGCAATCCGTCCTGAATCAGCGCAATTGATAGTGACATATCAGTACATATTATATATGATGTAACTTCCACTATCTATGAAGAATCGTGTTCTATCACAGACAGGCTTCCACCCTTACTCGCCTTCTATTTTGACCCTTATCTTGGAACACTAAGGATGATACTCTCGTCGTCACAGTTGTCGCTGACGACCATGAGGACACGATGATGAGACCTTCCTCCCCGATCAAGAGACCTTCACTAGTATCTGGCAGGAGAGAATGGCCATTACGGCATCTAGTTCTACATCGGTGCGCCAAGTAATCCAGCAGAATAGTCCAGCTATTGTTGCCAGCGAAATCAATCTGCTATTTGATACGAAGTCGTATAGCCTCCTATAGAGGGAAGTGGCATATGCTATCGATAACAGCTTTAGTCACCCACCAATAGTAATTAATACGTACTTATCAGCCAAAAGGACTATTAGCATAAAATATCTATCTTTTGTTATGGATCGTAGAAAGTTCATCGTAGCATCGGCAGCAACAATCGGCTCGGGCGTCACGCTCGCGGGATGTATCGGAAGTCAGGAGACAGAGTCGTCCGACGGATCGGCTGACAGGAATGACGAATCCAGCAAGGAGGAGTCCGAAGAAGAACGACCCGAACCGGAGGGCGGTGATGGACGGCCGTATACGCACTACGATCTTGAAGTTCACGACAAACGTGAGGCCGGCCAACCTGTCTGGATCGACCAGAACGAACGTATCTATGGGCGCGATGGCCCGCGCGTACTGGTCAGTGATGACTGGTGGAAGACAACTGAAGTCTTGTATTCCTTCGAGGGGGTGGCTGATGGCAACGTCCAGACAGTCATCGTTCCTGAGAGCGGACGGATCATCGCCGCCGTCGGGGGCCGAGGCGAAGAGGGCGGTACGATCGAACTCATCAACGAGGACCACACGGATTCAGAGACGCTTTACCAGTTCGACTACGGCAGGGTCTCGAACAGTCTAGGTCATGTTGCCTACGAGGACATTGTCGTTATCTCCTGTTACAAGCTCTCGGACTACGAAGCGGGCAAACACGGTAATGAGGTGATTCTCTCGACAGACGGTGGACAGTCCTTCAAGCAAATCCTTGAGCCAGAAGTCAACACTACCGACGCAGCGAACAACCACATCCACGATGTCGAATACGACCCGTATGCCGAGCGTATTTGGGTCGCCGTCGGCGACCACGGCAATTCCCAACTCTACTGGAGCGACGACCTCGGGGAGTCATGGAAAGAGATCGACGATCGCGGTGCGATTACGATGGTCACGCAGATCGCCGCGTTCAAGGATTGCATCACTCTCGGGAGCGACGGCGATCCGGAGGGGATCCTCCGTTGGGAGCGCGATGGCCCGAATGACGTTCCTGAGGAGGCAGATGATTTCGAGCGGGTCCATGTTGAGATCGAGACTGACCCGGAAGATGACACGATGGAGATGTACGCTCGGCGACGCTGGCATATCCGCGAGGACCTCGAAACGGGACGCGAGCTCTGTCTCATGCCGTTTGGTTACTCCCCAATGCACGAAACGGCCGAGGATTCGGTTGTGCTCGCGAGTGTCGATGGCGACGAGTGGTACGAGCTCTACCGGACAGAGACGCGGGATATCTTGCTGACGAACGTCATGGGGCCGTTATCAATGGATGGAGAACGCCGTACATTGATTTCCGATAGCAATCAAGGGGAAGGCTATCAAATAGAAGGAACAGTGCCGAAATTCTGGGAGTAACATTGAAAAGCAACTCTTAGCCGTGTCAGGTCCGCTTTGTGTGTTCTAAGCCTCGTCTACCGTTAATGCAGGCTACCTGACTATAGCCATCCGATTTTCCCAGTGAATTTATTTGTATTGTATGCTATCACAATACCAGCAATCTACAATTGTATGTTAGCTGACCAGACAGAAATACATCACCAGCACAGTGTTTATTCTACCATCTCAGATTTCATTTTAATTAATAACCAGAAATATTTTATTAGGCTACTCCAATACAGTGATATAGTATGTCACGAACCAACTCTAAATATGCGAAAATCGTCACCGAGCACGTTCCAGACGAGGAGAATCGCTATCGCTGGCACATTCTTCGCTACCTCCGCATGTGTAGCTATCCTGCTGGACTCACTGAACTTAGCGAATACATCGGGCCTCAAGTCGGAATCCAACCACTGATTGTTAGGAAAACGATACATGAGAGGGACTTACCGGCATTAGCTAAGTGTGGTTCCATCAAATACGATCCCGACTCCAAGCTAGCCTGTCTGTCGGATGATCAGAGAGCATTTACAGACCATGTCCGACGCGCACTCGCTGCAGGAGTGATCTCACATCTGAAGCCTTTACGACTGGCTCGTTCTGTAGACCGTATCAGAACTGAAGACAATACAATCAGTGAGTGAACTGTCTCGCTAAAGTAAATAACCCTCAATTTGAGATAGGAGTTACCAAGTCAGAACAAATTTTGTTTGAATTATTATAATTTACTGATGTATAGACTGATGATTAGTTGCTCATCTCGTTTATGAGTTCGCAGGTTGTCTTCCGTACCGCTTGGTCGCTTTCGAGCTCGACATCCCACCCCAGTCCTGTGAGCTTCTCGATCGAGAGGCACATCTTCGGAATATCGCCGGTCCAGCCGCGCTCGCCACCCGTGTACTCATACTTGGGATCTACTCCGAGTTCGTCACTAATGATATCAGCAATTTGATTGACTGAAGTCGTCGTTCGGGTGCCGAGGTTGAACGTATTGACTGGTTGATCAGTATGCTCAATGATGTGGCTCATCGCGTCCAGACAGTCCTCAATATACATATAGGACTTTTCCTGACGACCGTTACCGAGGATCGTCAGCGTCTCGGGGTTCGCCCGGAGCTTCTCGACGAAGTCGGGAATCACCGCTCCACGGAGTCGCGGGCCGACGATATTCGCGAACCGAAAGGTCCACACCCGCATTCCATGGGTATGGGCGTGCGTCGAGAGCAGACTTTCATCGGCGATCTTGCTCGTCGCGTAGACACTGATCGGTTCTGCGGGTGCGTAGTCCTCAGGTGTCGGACGCGGGGCCTCCCCATAGACTGTCGAAGAGGAAGTAAAAGCGATCTCAGAAACATCAGAATGATCCATCGCCTTGAGAATATTATAGGTCATCGCAGTGTTCTCCTCGAACTGCTGGCGCGGCCACTCGTCATTGACCGATTTGCGTGCTGCGAGGTGGAACACGCCGTCGATGTCGCTATCAATAGCTTCGTTGACAACAGCGAGATCAGTGACATCGCCCTCAACTAGTTCTGCCTCGTTGGGGACATCTCCGGGTTCGCTATTTGCAAAGTTATCGAGAATAACGACTTCATTTCCGGCTGCAAGGAGTTGCTCAGAGAGGTGCGAACCGATGAATCCAGCACCTCCTGTAATGAGGAGTCGACTATCTTCTAATTCCATGTATACTTCATTCTCGAATTCCGTTTATTGTTCTTTCGGTCGTAATTATAATAACTACAGACATCTGACAAACTGACAATCAAATAGCCTACTAGTCCTTCAACTAATTTCCCAGTTGATTTGATATACTCCCTGAATTTTCAAAAATCCGGTCTGAAATATAGTTCGGAACGAAGGGTGTCTAATACAACTGATTATACGGGTGGTTTTTTCCAATACTATTTTACGCGTACAAATAGTAGCAGGGCCTGGTGAATCGAGGGATATACTATGGCTAAAGAACTCTACTGTCCAGAGTGTGATGAGCCTCGCAAGATTCGCGTCACTGTACCATGGCAAACAAACTTTTGTAGCGTCTGTGGTACCGAAATAGACGAATAGATCGTTGATCCGAACCGACTACCTTAGGAGTTGTTCAGGCGCGCGGTTATTGCTTAATTAGGAATCCACCTAAATCACAACAACTACTGCTAAATTCTATAAATTACTCAAAACAATTCAAAACTGATTAGTCTGATTCGAAACTGCTCTTATACCGTAGCGGCTGAATTAAATTGATGTAGGAAACCTTCAAGAACATTGACTATATTGGTCAACAAATATACATAGCTCCCCGTCTAACAATACATACGAATGAACCAGGCACTACTCCAAGCGGATGGACTACTTATCCAGCGAGGAGGGGACGAAATTCTGGATGGAGTTTCTATTCAGATCAACCGCGACAGTAGTACTCTAATCCAAGGGCCGAGCGGATCTGGAAAGACAACTCTGTTCAACGTACTGGGGTTACTTGATTCGCCCACTGCAGGGACACTCGTCGTCGACGGACACGATGTTAGCGAGAGTTCGGAGCGCACACGAGCCCGGATTCGACGCGAAACGGTCGGATTCGTCTTTCAGGACTTTCGACTCATTGATGATCTAACCGCACGTGAGAATGCTGCCGTCCCTCAAGATCATCGAGGTAAACGTGACGAAGACTGGCTGGATACTCTCTTTGACGCCTTAGACATCACCGATCTGGCCGACCAATATCCAGCTACACTTAGTGGCGGTGAAAAACAGCGCGTCGCCATTGCACGGGCATTGGCGAACCAACCTGACGTTATTCTTGCTGACGAGCCGACTGGCCAGCTCGATCCTGAGACAGCAGCTCAGGTTCTTGATCTCCTATTTGACCTCCGGGACCGCACAGAAATGGCACTTGTCGTCATAAGCCACGATCGCCGTCTTGCAGATCGGTTCGATCGAGTTCTCATTCTTGACGACGGCGCGCTCACCGAGCAGTCATCGGCTCAACTTTCAACACCACCCAGTCTTCACTAATGGTTTTTCTGTATCTGAAGATACTCACGGCCACTGTTCGTCGCTACGGGGTTGCCAACAGTAATGAACAGTATGTCTCTTGCATCGACGAGCAACATCAAAGCCAAAAGAGCGACTAAATGGGGTATCAACGCATTCTCCTCCGACAATGGTCACGTCGGGACTGGCTAACAGTCGTCATCGTTGCAGTTAGCACTGCATTTCTTGTTGGTACGACACTGCTGCTCCTAACTGCAGGGACGCACATCACGACCGTTAGCAGTGATTTAGCGACCTCCACGACCGCTACCCATCATGACTCGTTAGCTAACGCCGAAGAAGCCGCTGGCGATGATGCGATTGTCTTCCCAGTTGCAACTGTCGAGGATGAAAATGGAATAAAGCACACTGTCATTGGAATCCCACCAAATGCTCCAAGTGAACTTGCTGATGCGACGACATCATGGCAGACGGCGACTATTCCACCACCGGGCGATCCAGAGACTGTCTCCGGTCCCGTTTCCAACGAACAGACAATAGAATTTGAGGGGCAACAAGAGACGACGACAGTTACGGCAATACCGCAGGAGGAAAAGACGATCTTCCCTTCCTGGTGGTATACGGCCTCCAGTTCAACGGTTGAAACACTCGGTCCCACAGAGGCAATAACTATTGAAAGCGGTGGCACAATGACTGGAGACTTTACCTCCTTCTTCCCATCTGGCCAATCCGATATGGGTGTCCCACTGATCTCGGCGCTCGTGCTTCTCCTTGCAGGGATGCACGAGGTGTTACAGCTCCTAGCGGTCGCGACCGCTGCCGGCGCAGTCATTATTCTGGTTGTTCTGTATAGTGTGACTCGTATCAGCGTCCGCGAACGGATCGAGACGATTGAAATCATCCGTTCGACTGGTGGAACACCCCTTCGCGTTCTTTCTCTCTTTGGCCTTCGATCTACCCTTCTTGCATTCGTCGGCGTCCTGAGTGGCTTCCTTGTTGGTGTTGTTGTAACTCATCTCTCGATCGCCCTTGCGACGTGGGCAGGCGTCTCAATCACCCTGGAGCCGCAGCTAACGCCTTCTGTCCTTAGTATTCTCGTTCCAATGCTCGCAACACTTGTGCTAGTAGGCTGTTTTGCTGGTATACTCGCGGCTCGACCAGCGGTAAACGCCCCACCGACTGCACTTCAGTCGTATGCTGGACAGCGTTCAGATCCTCCCCTCGTCCAGCGACTTACGACACGTCTCCCGTCCTCGTTCTCGCCAACGCTTCTGGACTGGCGAATACTCGTTCCAACAGGAGCAACGCTTACCGTCTTCATTCTCCTCGTTCTCCTCATTGGGGGGCTCGGGGCGGCAATCGCACCGCTTCAGAGCACTCAAAGCGGCACGCTAACATCGGCAGACGCGTCCCATCCGATCGATAGCCGTCTTGATGTAGAAGTCGCGGATGCGTTCCACGCTGAAGGGATCGACGCTAGTCCAGAAATTGTCCTTGCCCAGGTACACGATGGGCAGCCGTATCTTGCTCGAGGAGCGAACTATTCCGACTTCGCTGCCGTCACCGACTCCGAACTCGTCAAGGGGCATGCGCCGACTGCGCCGAATGAAGCCGTTGTTGGACAGGACCTTGCAGAATCCCAGGATCTGACTATCGGTGACACACGAACACTTGGTGGAAGCGATCGTCCTGGTGTAGCTCGTGTCACGATTGTCGGTGTCTATCAAACCAATAGCTTGTCTGACAGTCAGCTCATCGTCCCACTCGAAACCGGTCATCACCTGTCGGTTGACTCGGGAACAGTCCATGTCGTTCGAACTGCTGGTAACGTTGACGCTGTCTTTGACACTCCTGACAGCTCCCAAATTCCACCCGAAGAACGTATCGTCCAGGGAATAAACACTCCGGAGACGGCCGTTCAGGGCGAATCAGTACCAATCACAGTCCACGTGCACAACGACGAATCGTCGACAGTCTCACAGACACTTACGATTAATGCTGGCCAGCAAACCATTGAACGAGATGTAACCCTGGATCCCGATGAGGAAGAGCGAATTGAGATCAACCATACGTTCGAGTCGACAGGGTCACAGACCGTTTCTAGTCAGGGTCACGAACGGACCATTACTGTCAGTGCTCCGGATTCACTCATGCTTCCTGAGACGCTGCCCGCTAACGCATCGCCTGGCGAAACCCTTCTCGTCCCGGTGACGACATCAACCGAGGAACCAGTCTCGGATGCGACCGTCTCTATTGATGGCACTGAAGCTACGACTAACGCCAATGGGATAGCTCGTGTCGAACTTCCGGAAAATGAAGGCGAGTACAATCTCACAGCGACGGCAGCCGGTCAAGATGAAGTCGACCACCAAATACAGGTTATAGAGGGTCAGCAACGTCTACTTGGAGCAACCGTTACAGTAGATCCACGAACAGGAACGCCAAATACCACTCCTGAGACAACGGTGACACTGATGAATCACTGGTCGGTCGACCGAACACAAGACATCAGTGTGTCATCACCAACCGGCGAGCAAGGTCGAACGGTGACACTCGCTTCAGGTGAATCCAGGACGATAGAACGGACGCTTGGTGAATCAGATCAGCAGATACCTCCCGGTGAATACGAGATCGAAGTGACTGCAGACGAGGAAACGATCGCAACAGAACCCTACGAAGTACTTGATGGTGAGTTCGCCCTCGAACAGATCCCTGATGGAGCACAATACCAGTCGGGCGCAGCGCTAGGTCAGGTCATTGAGAATACCGTAGGCAATATTCAGATACTGTTTGCGACAATGATCGTTCTTGCCGGTCTGATGACGATCGGCAGTACAACAGCAGCGTTTACGCAAGCAGTTCATGCTCGCCGGAAGGCGATCGCGGTCTACCGATCCACAGGAGCACGTCGAATGCGGGTGTTGCGTATTATCGTCACTGAT
The DNA here is from genome assembly GCF_000196895.1 of Halalkalicoccus jeotgali B3. NCBI lineage: Archaea > Methanobacteriati > Methanobacteriota > Halobacteria > Halobacteriales > Halalkalicoccaceae > Halalkalicoccus > Halalkalicoccus jeotgali. The sequence goes on along the minus strand of NC_014297.1, from coordinate 493,058 downwards.
GCCTGCAAACTGGCCATTCCAGCCGTTGTTCTCGCAGCAATGGGTGCACTTATCGCACTCGTCATTCTGAATGCCTTAGGCCTACTGAGCGTCTTTGGTGTTCAATTGATGACTGACGTTCCACCAGGAATCATTCTCCTATCACTTGCTGGTGCTATAGTGATCGCCGTTTGTAGCGCTGCACTCGCAGTTCTTCCCATTTTGCGCCTCTCACCGACCGCTATGTGGTCCGGTACATCAACTAACAACCCCCATGCAGGGGCTAGTGATACGGGTCAGCCGAACGAATCTCGATAATCAGATTGCATCGGCGGTAACTTTTCCTCTTTCTTTGAACTATGGTCCTTTGCTTATTCTTAGCTAGTTTAATCTCTATCGTTCTAATAACACTTGAAGAGTCAGCATCACAACGATATAGACGGGAGCAAGAGCAATAACTGTCGTCTGATACCAAGCAAAATCCGCCCTATCGGTGAACGTTGTTTCGGACCGCACTGTAGCCGCACAGCTGTTTTCCATTTTATATAGCTAACATAATAAGAGAATTCTAGATATCAATTAGTCGATGTGGTACAGGTAATTGATACGGAGAGTGATAGAGGAGTGATTGTTATTCCTACGGCTGATAGAGAGTAAATTGGTTGCATAGCGATTATCTCGACCAATTAGTTCTTCTTGACAGGAAGTGCTAAAATTGCTGTTAGTATTGTTGAAACGCGATTATTTCTCCCCGTCGAGATCAACGTTACCACTTAGTAACCGCCTTAGTGAGACCTTAGTCAGATTAAAAATATATGTGTGTCTCTACTTTCACAAATCGTAGATATGGCTGACCAAACCCCCGCAGACACCACCGACTCGAATCATCACTGGACCCGCCGTACCTTCATCGGCGCTCTCGGCGCCGCCGGCCTCGCCACCACCACCGCCGCCGCACAAACCTCACCTGAACCCACCGACCCCGTCGTCGAACTCGAAAACGCCACCGAGGGGAACGTCGACCTCCGCGCGTTCGACGAGGTCCTCGGGCGCCTCGAACGCGCTGCCGACGCCCTCGAATTCCCCGCCCGCCGCATCGGCTCCGCCGTCCGTGGCCAACAACACGGCGCCAGCCGCTGGGGCATCCACTTCGAAACCGACCACCCCATCCATCTCGGCAGCGCCACCGTCGATGCCGACCAATCCGGTACCTTCACCGCCGTCGTCGCCAACTATGACGGCAACAACCAGTTCGATCCCGTCCAGGAACGTGATATTACGGTCGACGCCGGGATCAACGAGATCGACCTCGATATGGCCCTTGAGCCCGGCGAGTACCTCCTCACGCGCGACGGGGGCTTCCCGCTGCGACGCAGCGCGTGGAGCGGATGGGAAAGTCAGAGTCGCGACGGCCTTGAGCTCTACGGTGGGGCGAAACCCGGATACGAGAGTAACCGCTACTGGTACTACTACTTCGATCTGCACGTCGCCGCCCACGAGGACGCTCACCTCTAACGGCTGAAATCGCACTCCAACACTACCTCAGACCAACCCACACCATACAACACTCATGCCAGACTACTTCACCAACCAACGCATCCAAGAAGCCCTTCACGATCGCCCAATCGCCGGCGGCACCGGCTACCACGCCGACATCAGCCTCGACGACGCCGACGTCATCGTCGACGACCAGGACGCGTTCGTCAGTGCACTCAACAGCACCGCCGATGTCATCGGCATCGAAGGCCATACTCGCATCGACCTCTCAGGACGGGATTACGAACTCGCCGATCAGACGATCATCTCCGATCGCGGGGACGACGGCTCACCCGGTGCCCTCCTCTATACGAGCGATCGCGGTGCCGATTCGCCCGCCTGGGACGGCGGGTCGAACGGTCGTGGCGTGATCACCGTTCGCGGGAATGCTCGTATCAGCGGCGTGCGCTACCGTGGGCCGTTCTACGATTACAACGACAATCCTGCGTACCCAGGGTATATCCCGTTGGACGATGGCGCGACGTACGCCGATCGCCAGGCGATGCGCCAGGAGCGCTATGCTCGTGGGCTCCGCCTGGTGAGCGACGAGATTGAGATCGATAACTGCGAGCTCTACGGCTGGCCCGTCCAGGCGATTGCGGTCGGGGCGGCGTCACTCCCCGTCTCGCCACATATCCATCATATCTACGGACATGATTGCATGATGGTGGGAGCAGGGTATGTCATCGACATTTTCAACGGGCATCCGCGGATCGAGATGAGTTATTTCAACGCGACGCGCCACGCGATTAGCGGGTTCGGCCATCCCGAGTGTGGGTATACGCTCGAGGACTCGGTGTTCGGGCCGATCACAACGTCGCACGCGGTGGATATGCATACGCTGGCGGAGAACGGGGATGAAGGGAATTTGACGGCGGGCGATCGAGTGGAAGTCCGCCGGTGTACGTTCGCGTTCACGGAGAATATTCAGGGCCAGAACGCCCAGGCGATCGTGTTCCGTGGGTATCCGGAAGACGAGTATGTAACGGAGAACAACCGGTTCATGCATGAGATCGAGGGGTCGGAGCCGGTGGCGAACGTGGCGAACGAGGGCTACGAGCCGGTGCCGTATCGCCAGGTGAACGTGGGCGAGGAGTGGGTGGACTGGACGTTCGCGAACAACCAGTATGGGGTGGGAACGCCGCATGAGCCGGGAGTGGGGGCGCCGGTGAATCTGGATGCGCCGTTGGCAGGCAAGCCGTTGCTGGATGAAGAGCGCCGGCGAGGGTTGCAGATCGCCCTTCGACCCCTAGAATAGGAGAATGAAAACAATGACAAACACAACCAAAGAGACAGAGCTTGATGATGTGCTACGAACGCTGACGCCGCACTATAGACGATGGACTCTCTATCTACTAATAGAACAAAAGGAAATCACGCTTGATAAGCTGGTTACAGAACTTTGTACTCTCGGTGAAGCAGTCGGCAAAGACGTAACAGAAGTAGAGTTATTGACACACCTTCATCATGTCGATCTTCCAAAGCTGGTCGATATGGGCTTTATCAGCTATGACTCAGAAAGCGAAGAAATTGTATTAGTAAGAGACCATAACGATCTGCAAGACCTGTTAACAACGACAAAAAAGTGGGAACATACCATTATTCAAGATAAATTGCCATAGAACAATAACTACAAGTAATCATAGACACAATTCATCTATCGCGGTGTAATATTAACTGTTCCATCACCAACGACAGTAATGTTATGACCATTAGCTGAGAAGCAAACCATAATATTAGACGATCCAGATTCAATCAATGTATCGAGGAGCTCAAGGTCAATTATAGGAAAGAGAGGAGGGAGATCGCGAGGATCGGTGTTCTCTGCAGCAGCGAGCTGTTCAACCACTTCTATACTTACACTGGCACTGTTAGCAGAGCCGTCTGTATCCTCGTAATTCTCCATTATTAACTTATATACCAACACTATAGCAATATAAATAAATCTTTGGTGGGTAGACATCTAGTCGCAAATACTACCCACTATATTTCCAATTCAATAATGGCAGTAAGATAACTATATCATCATGCGACTCCATCTACAATAATTCGCAATTGGCTGTCATATGATAGTAGTGAGTGTTAATAATACTTCGAGTATATCTAAGTAAAATATAAACAGGAGAAAGATATAGTGATATTAGAATAGCTATGCACGAATGTAGCCAGTGTGGGAAAATATTTCTCACAGCCTATGCTGAATACGGTCATCGATCAATGTGTCCCGAGAACTCTGAACAATCCGTGCGAGATAAATCGTCTTGTGACAACGGTATTTGATTTCTTCTATTGCTTTCAAAGAAAGTGACTACATCCTGATTGATACTTCGGCAGGGTTTCCGACTAGAGCCTATCGCGTATGATTATCTTTGTCTATTGACACTATCACATATTAATGGTAAGATTGACTATCTACAAGGCGGAGTGTATGTTCGTGATGGTGGAGTGTACACTATGCGGTAAGAGCTTTTTGACCAAACAAGCGTCATACGGTCACCAAGCAATGTGTCCTGAAAACTCGGACCGTGAGATTCCTGATGGATGGGCACCAGATACGCACGGCCGGTGGGGAGCAAACGAAGAACGTGAACAAAACAAAAATTAGATAAGATGAAGAATGATATTTTGATTACTACTAACTAAATAGAACAATTAATACAGAGCGGCGTTATTCTTCGATTGTAATGGTTATTGGGTCCGTAGTAAGCGGATATGCCTCATGAACGCCATTTGCAATCTGGATGATAAGTTCATATTCGCCGGCCCCTAATTCACTTGCATCAATCTCTGGCATCTCTGTTCCGTTACCGAAGTGGATATGCTGATCATCAGAAGGAATAACTGTCCCAGTGCTAACAGGATCCGTGTTCACGAGAAGATGATGGTGGCCCGCATTCTGTGTGAGTTCACCCGCCTGTTCAATGACAAAATTGTCGACAACTGGTTTGAAGGTAATTGTCTCGTCAGTCGAAACCACATCACCGTCTTGGGGGGCATCCAAACTCACAGCAGCACGCTCCTCGACCGTAACAGTCTGAGTATCAACCAAGGGTAATGCCGTGTGCTCACCATCACCCATTTGTAGTGTAAGTTCGTGTTCGCCGGGCTCAAGATCTAATACAGTATGTTCAGCACCATCACCGAAATGGAGGTGCTGGTCATCATTCGGAATCGTTTCACCCGGTTCAACTTGGCTTGTATCAACCATCACGTGGAAATGGCCTGCTCCATCGGTGGGTTCGCCCGCCGGTTCTACTGTGAAGTTCTCGGCATCGAAAAACGCCATAAGTGGAGACTGTAGGCCGTCAAGATCGGCGGCTGTAGGAACCGACAGAGTAATATTTGCATCTTCAGGAACGGACGGCTCTTCGGAAGTCGTAGTTTCGTTGTCGTCGGCCGGTGCAGAGTTATCGCTGTTCGTCCCTTCTGAATCACTCTGTGTGCAACCAGCAATTGCAGCAATTCCAATAGCAGTTGACGTAATAAACGCTCGTCGGGGAAGTTCTTCTTGCATCGTCTTATTTTCTATTAGAGGCGTACTTAGTAGTTTATTTTACTGTATTATATTTAATATTATTATATAATTATTAATTTATATATACTTCTCGATAGTAAACAGTGATAGAAGCGTCTACATCAAGATCACCAGCACTGAGGTCAGGTATATTCCTACCATCCGACGAGAAATACCTGCAATACCGCTTGCAGCACTATCAAAATCCGGAACTGAGCTACTTCAACAAGGGATATATTGATATATAATTTGATGGATATTAAAAGGCGATGAGAAGCTTCTCAGTTGGAAAGTCATATAGATCCTATCGGTAATAAGTGATTCTCCTGAGGAATATATTCTCGCCATGAATTTACTATTCAAAAACATATAATATGCTACAGAGTAAATAGAATTATATGAATATCGACTGGGCGTCGACCAGCCATATGACTGAAATTGACCCTACGAAGCCGCTCCCAGCAGATATTGGGATCTTAGAGGAGACAGATTTAGTGATTATTGGTGGTTCCGACGGTGTTACACAAACGGCCACAGACAACGTTGTTCAACAAGTAAGAGGGTCGTTTCCGGACCTACCACTCGTACAAGAGCCCTATGCATCAGCCCAAATATCGGGTGAGACGACTGCCAGTGTTGACTGGATCGTTGTACCGGTAGTCTTCAATGGTGATCGCGATCATTTCGTTGGGAATCATGTCCGAATGCTCTCACAACTCGGTTCTGATCTTGAAGCGTTGCTTGGGCAGGATGTCTCCGTTATGGACGTGGTCGAGAAGCTTGTCCCTGTAGGTTACGTGATCCAAAACACGAATTCGAAAGCAGCGTCTATCGCTGGAGTTTCTGACTCACTGTCAGTAGCACAAGTTCGGGGAGCAGCACTCGCAACTGAGATTTTTTATGATTTCCCGATATTTCATGTAGATTATGCAGGGATGTTTGGGGGAACAGCGGATACCACAGCTGCTGCCACCTATTTTGAAGATACTGCATTGTTATATAGTGGCGGAATAGATTCCGCACAAAAAGCAACAGATGTGCTGGCTGCCGGTGCTGATGCCATTGTTGTTAATGAATGCTTTCACGAAAATGTTGATGCATTCACCCAGACTACCCGGATATCACCATCTCAAATATAACCATATTAACCGGCGATCAAAGCAGCTTATAGTCGCATGTCCGCATACGATCAAGACCAACCTCAATCGAATTCGGGCAGAAAAACGCCGTTGATGGACGATAATCTCACCAGTTGTCTCTTTGGGGGACAGCCTGTTCTTGCTGTTCGATTCGCCGTTTCTCACCTTCTATTCAGGATGTTCTGACGGTTCGCATATTCGTGAGTTTAACACGTGTGCTACATGACTTGGGGTGGAGTACATACCATCAATTGTCCGCTAAAGACTAGCAATAAATAGAAGTACACTGGTGGAATTCAACAGTTTTCGCTATTAGAAACCGAGAATACGAACGGTTTGTGCTGAATGAAGTATTCTGGTTTAATTCCTCTTGAATCGGAGAGGGTTCACTGACCCGTATTCATATATAGTATTGATTTGAATGACTATTTAGAGATTTGATGATCGATTTCCCTTCACGACGGGAATTTGATAGTAGGAACGTCAAGTTGACGATCTCAGGATAACTCTTCATATGTCTAACGAGGCTAACTCAATTGGTACAGAGCGGTACGCCCTCGTAATCGTCATCGACCCGGAATAAACTAGATCTATGAGATTTCCAGTTCGCTTAGAATTAAGCCAGGAGCGTTAGACAGATACTACGGATGGCAAACAAGGGCCCAATAACGATGAACCGACGGACTATTCTCAAAACAACCGGCGCTATCGCAGTGGCCGGTCTCGCTGCTGGTGGGCATGCGACCGCCCAGACAGACCTTCCAGTCGAGATCAGCCAGAGCCCCGAAGCGGAGTATCTCACTATCACTAATACCGGTGAGGAGGAGCTCGATCTGACCGGCTACAAGATCAATTTCGACGCGGAAGGAGGGAACGATCAGATCAGAGAACTCGCAGGTGACGTCGTACTGCCTGCTGGTGGCGAGGTTACTATCGCCACAGGTGACGAAACGACGATCGATACCGACTACGAACTCGCCGATCCCTACAACGGCCCTGTTCTCAACAACGACGGGACCGACGCCATTGCGCTGCTCGATCCCGAGGAGAACCTCGTCGCCCCGAGAGAGGAGCCCGATGCTCCCGAACAGGATGGGGATGACGATGAGACGGACACTGGTGAAGACGGCGGTAGCGACGATGACGCTGACGACGACGAGAGTGAAGACTCCTCGGTCGACGAGGCCGATGAGATCGATGACGGGACCGACGACACCAACAGCGAGGACGCTCCAGCGGACGACAGCGGCTCCGAGTCGGATGGCGAGGACGAGTGTCCCGAGGAGAGAGATGCTGACGGCGACGGCGTGGTTGCGAGCGAGGATGCCGACGACGACTGCGCAAAGATCCAGTAGCTAAGCGGATCTCGATACGAGACGGCGTGTCTTTCTTTCCGCCGAAGAAGGAGTACCGCACACTGATAGTCGATAACGGCCGTCACCGAGGGTGCAGCTATTTGTGATCTGGTGTAGAGTAGGTTACATGGCCGTCGTACAGTTCGGGAATTACCCTTGGAGTCGTCGTCCGTCCGGGGTAGGGCACACGGATCGAGATACTCCCTGTCCCGGAGGGTAATGAACCGGTGTCCATTCACGTCAGCCTCGACGTTATCGCCCTCATCGCAGCTATCGTCGGCCTCGGCGTGGCGGCACAGTTTCTCGCCGCGAAGTACCGGGTTCCGAGCGTGTTGTTTCTCATCCTCGCGGGCGTCGCCATCGGTCCCGAGGGCCTTGGACTGATAACGTCCGGCACCTTCGGTGATTCACTCTCGACCATCGTCGGCGTAAGCGTCGCCATCATCGTCTTCGAGGGGACGTTTCACCTCGAATACAGGGCCATCAGGGAGGCGTCGAAGGCGGTCGATCGAATGATCACCATCGGGGCGGGCATCGCGTTCGTCGGAACGGCTCTGACCGTGCGTCTCTTACTAGGGGCGAGCTGGGACATCGCGTTTCTCATCGGCGCGTTGTTGATTGCCACCGGGCCGACGGTCGTCGCACCGATTCTCGCAGTGGTTCCCGTTCGCGAGGAAGTCGCCACGACGCTCGAAGTCGAGGGGATTGTCAATGACGTGACGGCCGCGGTACTGGCAATCGTCCTCTTCAAGGCGATGACGGCTCGAGATCTCGCACCTCGAGGGTACGTATGGCTCTTCGTCCAGCGCCTCGCGCTGGGGGTACTCGTCGGCCTCGTCGTCGCCGGCGTCGTCTGGTATCTCCTCACGGAGGTCGAACTCCCCGCAGAGGCCGCACCACAGACGGCCCGGTTGCTTGCACTGGCCGGTGCCGTCATCGCGTTCGCCGCCGCGGACTCGGTCTTCTCGGAGGCCGGGATCGTGGCCGCCGCCACTGCGGGGTTCGTCCTCGGGAACCTCGACCTGCCCCATCAGAAGGGAATCCTGCGGTTCAAACGGGACATAACGTCGCTAGTTCTCTCGTTCGTCTTCATCACGCTCGCGGCGTTGCTCGAGTTCGAGGAACTGTTCGCATTAGGGATCACTGGACTCGTCGTCGTCACAGTCCTGATGGTCGTGATCCGTCCGCTGGCTGTCTTCGTTTCGACGGCCGGAGCCGGTTTCACGACGAACGAACGACTGTTCATGAGTTTCGTCGGTCCGCGAGGGATCATCCCGGCGTCGGTCGCGACGTTGTTCGCCGTTCGCCTACAAACGGAGGCACCCCCCACGGATCCTGCAGGGGCGAACATACTGCTCGGCACCGTCTTTCTCGCCATTCTCGTCACGGTCGTTATCGAAGCGGGCTTTGCGAGACGGATCGCCGGTATACTTGGAGTGACTATGTCGGGACAGTGAGTTCCAGGCCCCGTCTATATCTTAGTGAGTTCGGAAAACCCAACGAATCGCTGCTATCCGACTGCTCGGATCGTTCGTTCCCGATCAGTCCTCGAAACAGATAGGATAGGGATGGAATCGGTACGCTAGCGTTATATCTCGCCAGTGATGATATCCGCGACCCGCTGACGGTCGAACAGTTGCTCCTCGGCAGGGAGTTCGGGATAGGATCCCTCGGTATACAGCGGCCACTCGCCGAAGACATCGGGGTAGAGTTGCTTGGCAGTCATCTCGATCTGGAAGAGATTCATCACCGGGCCCTGATTCCGTCCGCCTTGCGTGTGGATACGGCCGTTTCGAACGGCCGACAGGGATCGTGTGGCCGGATTACTCGCGAGGCGCTCGCGGGTCTTCCGTACGTGTCTCGGTTCGGACATCCCAGCGAGACAGAGGATGACGTCCGGATCAGCCTCGATGAGTGCCTCGAAATCGACAGTCGATTCGGTCGGCACGTCGGCGAACACGTCCGTCGCACCGAGCGGCCGGGTGTGGGCCGTCAGAAAACCCGGGCCGTTCAGCGCGTAGACGTACATGCTGTCTTCGGATTCGATGAGGATGATCATCGCTGCGGTCGGGCGCTCATTTTCGGGCGGGAGCCGTGTCTCGATCTCCGAGAGCATCTCAGTGTGGATCTTGGCGAGCGCCTCGTAGCGCGCGTGGGCCTGAAAGACTTGTGTGACTTTCTCGAAGATTTCCCAGAGTGTGAAGTACTGGTAGCCATCGGCCCACCCCGCCGGAGGTTCCTTGTTCGCGTTGCTGAACGTGTTCCCGAACCACGGTGCGACGTTCGCGCTGATCTCCTCAATGTCGTCGGTAGCCCAGCTCTGCATCGTCGTCATGTAGGCGGGATCAGCCAGATGGAGATCGCTATTGAGTTCGTAGAGCAGTTCCTTGCTCGGATTCCACGTCCCCGGAAGATCGGCCCAATCGACGGAGACGCCGGGGAGTCGTTCGAGGAACTTGTTCCAGATAGTATCGTTGTACTCGGGATTGTACAGCATCGACGAGACGGCGTCGCCGTGTCCAGCTGCGAGCGCCATATCAGCGTGATGGGGCAGGATCGTGAGTACGTTTGCCGGCGGCGCTGTGAACTCGACGGTGCCGACCGGCGACATCGTTACCGAGTAGGACTCATCGCCGGTCGTACCCGAGTCCGACTGTGCGTCGGACCCCGACTGCGACGACGCCTGATCATCATCGCCCGTACAACCCGCAAGCAGTCCAGCCCCGACGACTGTCCCACCGTATCTGATAGTATCCCGCCGAGTCACCGCCTCGCGTATCATGCCGTCCTTCACCATGATTTTAGGCATGCCTAAAATACCATAACTGCTCCGATTTTTAGGCCATCCTAAACTCATAGAGCTATACTGACGAGGGGGTGGGGACAACGTTCGTCCCGTAGTGTGCGGTCAACCGTTCGTTTTCGTCCCCTCCCGCTCGGTTTTGATCTCGCGTGCCTTCTCGAGGACGAGATCGTCGTCCAGGTGATCGAGGAGTCGGCGATGACCGCGCTCGATTCGCTGCTCGATTGCCTCGTCCGAGAGGTACGTCTCGAACCGTCGGTCGATCTCCCGCTCACGGAGTTCGACGAAGTGCTCCTCGTTGAGGGCGTGATCGGCGGGCACTCGCCCGTCGAACCACTCGCGCCACGTCTCGCGGTCGGCCCACTCGTCGGTCAGGTCCCTGTCGCTGCGGATCCAGTCCCAGTGGGCGGCGACCTCGTCGGGGAACCCACGCGAGCGGCGTACGTCCGCGAGAACCGTTCGGGCGACGCGGGCCCCGTGCCCGGCAGACATGATCGCCTGCGCTTCCGCGTCGTGTGCTGGTGCGGCCACGTACAGACCCGCTATCGGCGTCGATCCGCCCTCGTCCGGGTACTCGCGGTCGAAGCGCTCGTGGGTCTCCCCGTCGTGGTCGTACGTCTCGAACATCGTCCCCTCGTCGAGCGGGCGGAGGAACTCGGCGTCGTATCTGGCAGCCGCCACGACACGCTCGGTCGTGACTGGGTCCCCGTCCTGCGTTTCGACGACAAAGCCCCTTTCGTCGGACGAGACCGCCTCGACTAGCTCCGGGACGACCTCGCAGCCGACTTCCTCGGCGTGATCGTGGATCAACTCGTAGAACGTCTCGATATCGATGCCCGCCGGGAAGCCGAGGTAGTTCTCCAGATACCCACATCGTTGGATGGAGGACCGCCCGCGGTCGAAGATTGCCGTTTCGAGCCCGTATCGGGCGGTGAACACGCCGGCCGAGCAACCCGCGGGCCCACCGCCGACGATAACGACGTCGTAGTCGAACGCGCTGTCCGAGACGGTATCAGTGTCACTCATCCGTCGAGGTTTCCAGTGACGATGTCGTTGACTTGCTGGCGGTCGAAGAGGTCCTCGTCGCTGAACTCTTCGGGATAGAGTCCCTGTGCGGCCTCTTCGAGTTGAAACAGGTGGATGATCGGACCTTGGTAGGTCAGCCCGCCGTATATTACGCGGTCGTTTCGGACCGCCTGGAGGTCGCTCGCGACGTCGTGATCCCGGAGATGGGCAACGATCTCCTGCTCGAAGTACTCGTCAGTGATCTCGCCCTGCAGTCTGATCGCGAGCGCGTCCGGGTCGATATCCAACAGCGTCTCGTAATCGATCTCACCCCCGCCTGCCTGTGCGTCCGTGATGTCGTTCCGTGCGAGGGCATCCCCGACGTGCAGGTCGGTCCAGTGTTTCGACTGGGTCCCGTTCCCGATCAGATACGGATAGAACGACTCCGGTGGGACGCTCGCCGGGTAGAGCACCGCGACCTCGGGCGTTTCATCGGGAAGCCGCCCTTGGACGTCCGTGAGGACCTCGTCGTGGTATGCCGCAAACGCCTCGTAGCGTTCTTGCTCCTGAAACACCTCCGCGAGCTTTCCGAAGGCCTCGTACATCGTGTAATCGGCGTAGTCGTGCCAGTCGTACACCCGCGAGAAGACCGTGTTACCGAAAAACGGGGCGACATTGGTCTCGATCTCTTCGACGTCGTCCTCGCTCCACTCCAACCGGTTCACCATGAAGTTCGGGTCGATGACGTGGAGGTCGGCGTCGATCTCGTAATAGATCTCCTTGCCGGTGCCGTCCTGCCACAGCTCGGTGAGCTCGCCCAAATCGACCGAGACGTCCGGTAATTCGTTGTATAGATGCGAGCCGAAGCGAGCACGGATGCCGATGGCCGAGAGACCGTCGCCCTGTCCGAGCGCGACACCCATGTCCGCGTAATCACCGGTATAGGGAAACCACGTCTCGGGGACGGTGTCGAACTCGACAGTGCCGACCGGTTCCATCGTCACCGAGTACGACTCCCCACCCGAACCGTCGTCGGTCCCGGTCCCCGTGGGTTCGGATCCATTCCCGTCAATACAGCCCGCGAGCAATCCGCCGCCGGCGACCGCCCCGCCGTATTTCACGTACTCGCGTCGCGTCGGTCCCGCCCGTCTACCGGATCGTGTTCGCATATATTTAGGCCAGCCTAAATAGATAAAGGTGTTTCGATTATTAGGCTGGCCTAAACAGGGGAGTGCTGATGGAGAAAGCGGGCCACGACTGCACGAGCGGCCGTCACAAGGTGGATCCGGACCCGCAGCGACTCCTCGGTGCGATACGCTCCTGCTGGCAGGCGTTGGTTCGCCTGGAACAGCTTGCACGGGAAATGTGACATGTCCAGGTCCGGCGGATCGGAACACCACGTGAAATGCGCCACAACACATATATAATTTGATAGCTCAGTATGAAAATAGATAATATAGCGGGAACGATAGCGATATGCATGGTTGATGTCCTCGGCCATCTCGGAATGGCGCTCATCTGGCTTGCCCCTGTATGGTTTTTCACCGACACGCCGAAAACGGCACTAGCAATCGTGTCCACCGGCTTCTGGTTCGGGATGCTACCCGACGTGGATCTGGTGATTTCGAATCAGATCGTGGGAATCCACCACCACGGCGTGTTTCATACCGTTCTCGCGGTAGCGATCTTCGCGGCGATTATCGGGCCGCTCTGGGGACTCGTCGTGAAGAAACTGCTCGGCGGGACGACATGGTTCTCACCGGATGCACAAAAGCGAGCGACAGCGATCGGCGTGATCGTCGTGTTCGTCACCGGTCTCGCGCATCTCTTTGCGGACATCCTTTCCGCACCGGATGTGTCGACGCGTATCGAACCACTCTGGCCGATCCACAAGGGGCCGATTGCCTTTATCGACGTGCTGTGGTATCAGTCGGTGTGGGCGACGTGGGCGCTGTTTCTGACCGGACTCGTGATCAACGGCGTCCTGTGGTATCGCTACAATAACTGATCCGCATCGCTCACCGAGGTGTCCGATCGTCGTCCATGCTGTCGTCCCTTCAGGACATATCGGGAGATAGAACTAAACGTCGATACCGCTGTGAGCGACTCGTCGAGGTGGTGGGTCATCGTCGCCAACGGAGTTGGGACCGTTTGACCTATGAGTTATATATTACAAACACGTATAATGAACTATGAATTGGCAGAACCAGTGGGGCCTCCGTCTGCGAATGGCCGGCGTTATGCTTCTGTTTATCGGTCTCTACATCGGGTTTATCGGCGTCCTCTCGCTCTATTTCAGCAGTATCTCCGCCATCGCTCTCGGGGTCCTCGCCGTCTCGACCGCCCAGTTGCTGTACGGCTACAAGGTCGCGCTGAAGGCGATGGGCGGCGAGGTCGTCACCGCCGCCGAGTACCCAGAGCTTCATCGACGGGTGACGCGCCTGAGCCAGCAGGCCGGACTACCGATGCCCGCCGTCGCCGTCGCGCCGACGGATCTGCCCAACGCGTTCGCCGCCGGTCGCTCGAAGAACAGGGCCGTCGTCTGCGTCACGACGGGGCTTCTCGAGAGCCTCGATGGAGACGAACTCGACGCCGTTCTCGCACACGAACTCGCCCACATTCAGAACCGGGACATGGTCATCATGACCGCAGCGAGTGCGCTGTCGGCGACCGCTTTTTACATCGTTCGCTGGGGGTGGGTGTTCGACGACGGCAGTGGCGGCGACGGCGGCGAGGGGGCGACGGTGATGGTGGCGATCATCGCCTCGCTCGTCGTGTGGGTGCTCTCGTTTTTCATCACCCGCCTGCTCTCGCGCTACCGGGAGTACACCGCCGACCGGGGCGCGGTGAGCATCACCGGGGATCCAAGCGCTCTGGCGGCCGCACTCCGCACAATCAGCGCCACGACCCGCGAGATGCCCGAGGAGGACCTCCGCGAACACGCCGGCATGAACGCGCTGTTCTTCGACGACATCGATACGACCGACCGGCTCACCCGCTGGTGTAAAACCCATCCCGCCGTCGAGAACCGGATCGCGCGGCTTCGGGACCTTGAGCGCGAACTCTCCTCGGCGTAGGTCATAGAGTCCCGTTGCGATCCACAGGGAGCTGCGTTTCTGCGGACGCGCTGAGAACGCCTCTCTCGAGACTGTTTGGACATAAGGAGACCCGTATGTGCAATACGCGCGCAGGACTGGCTGGTATTCAACAGCCACGGTGCTCAAGGCACGTACACCTCTTAAATATCCTCCGTACCCAGTGGGGTGAGCGCTACTGCGTTACGGGTTCCAACGGAACCACCGGTCGGGATATCAACCCTTTTCTCTCGGTGCTGTTTCGTAGTAGTATGTCTCTCTTTGTTCCTCCGCTGATACTGCAGAGTGGGGTTTTGGACGCTGTGACGGTCGATATGCTCGTCGTCTTCGCCATCATTCTCCTCGCGCTCGTACTGTTTGCAACCGAGTGGTATCCGATCGACGTCACCGCCATCCTGATCATGGTCCTGTTGATGGTACTCGAACCGTGGACGCAGATCACCCCCCGAGAGGGGATCGCGGGCTTTGCCAGCCCGGCCACCATCACCGTACTGGCGATGCTCATTCTGAGTAGCGGCATCAACCGGACCGGCATCGTCCAGAGGATCGGACAGAGAATGGCCGCATTCGCCGGCTTCGACCGACGCAAGCAACTCGCTGCGACCATCGGCGTCACCGGGCCGGTCTCGGGAGTCATCAACAACACGCCGGTCGTCGCCATACTGGTTCCCGTCATTGCCGACCTCGCACACGAAGGCAAGACCTCACCGTCGAAGCTGCTCATGCCCCTCTCGTTCGCCTCGATGCTCGGGGGAACGCTGACGCTCATCGGGACATCGACGAACATTCTCGCGAGCGATATCGCAGCCCAGATCGGTGCTGAATCACCTGCCCTCGGACTGCACGCGTTCGGGATGTTCGAGTTTACCAAACTCGGCGTGATCGTCTTTGCGGTCGGAGCGGTCTACCTCATGACGGTCGGTGTCCGGTTGCTCCCCGAACGTGTACCGGCCGACGAGGACCTCGTCGAGGAGTACGTCCTGCAAGAATACCTCGCAGACGTCGTTATTCCCGCGGATTCGTCGTTGATCGGGAAGACGGTAGGGGAAGTCTTGGGGGATGAGAACCTCGGTATCGACGTCCTTCAGCTGATCCGCTACGGCGAGCGGTTCGACGAACCGCTTGCTCGAAAGGAGATTCACGAAAACGACACGCTTCGTCTCAGAACGAACCGGGACACGCTCGAGCGCATCATGGACGCGGAGGGGCTCACGTTCGCGGGCGGACCCAAAGCCGACGCCGAATTCTATCCGGACGGGGAAGAACCCGTCCTCGTCGAGGTGGTCATTCCATCGGGGTCGTTCCTCGTCGGGGAAACCATCGCGAGTTCGACCTTCCGACGGCGCTACAACGCGAACGTTCTCGCATTCCGAACCCGCGGGGACGTGGTCCGCGATCGGTTCGAGGACATCCGGGTTCGCGTCGGGGACACACTCCTCGTCCAAGCACCACCTGATAGCCTCACCCGACTCGTCCAGAACGAGGACTTCATCGTCGCCCACGAGTTCGACGAGACGACCTATCGGACCGAGAAGATCCCGTTCGCGGTCGGCATCATCGCTGGCGTCGTCGCGCTGCCGGCGTTGAACGTCATCCCGATCGTCGTATCGGCATTATCAGGGGTCGTAATGATGATCGTAACGGGCGTCCTCAAACCGAACGAACTGTATACGTCCGTCGAGTGGAACGTCATCTTCCTGCTCGCAGGCGTCATTCCGCTCGGAATCGCCCTCCAGCAGACGGGGGCCGCAGCGGTTCTCGGGGACGGCGTCGCCTCGACAGCGACGTTCCTCCCTGCAATCGGCGTCCTGTGGGTGTTCTATCTCGCCACCGGCCTGTTGACAAGCGTCATCAGCAATAATGCCAGCGTCGTGTTGATGATTCCCGTCGCTGCCAGTACTGCGCAGTCGATCGGGGCGAACGCATTCGCGTTCGTTCTTGCCGTGACGTTTGCCGCCTCGACGGCGTTTATGACGCCGGTGGGATATCAGACGAACCTCTTCGTCTACGGACCTGGAGGCTACAAGTTCTCGGACTTCCTCCGGGTAGGTGCGCCGTTACAGTTACTCCTATCGGTGGTTACGGTCCTCGGGATCGCGTTTTTCTGGGGCGTCCGTGTGTAGAGCAGTCTCCCTTGCCATCCAAGAAGCAACTCCCCTTAGACGTCGGGAAGAAACGGCGATGGCTCATCGTGGACGAACTCCACGTAGTCGTCGTTCAGCCGTCGGCAGAACAGGCGTAGTTCGCCGGCGGCGTCGATCGTCTCGAGCGTACTTCGGGCGGATTGGAGATCGTAGTACGCGGGCACGAAGACGGCGACCTCCCGATCCGGGTCCTTCTCGACGACGAGCAGATAGACCAATCCCTCCCGTTCGGCTCGAAACACCTCCGAATCGGTAAACGAGCAGTCGTCAAGAAGGGATTCGAGCTCATCGTACTCGGGACCGGGAAGCAGGACGTCCAGACCCGTCCGGAACTCCGAGTCGACGAGTACCGAATCACCGGGGTGGAGTTCGAGCGTGGTCCAGCCGCGCTCGCGGTACTCCTGGGAGGTCGCGGCCATGTCCTCAACGACGGCCTGCCAGCCGGCCGTCGTCTGTACGGGTGATGGATCGCCACCGGTAGCGTTGTCGCTCATGTGTCCACCGCGAACGCCGGCGCGAATAAGCGTTGTCCAAGCCCGCAAGCTATTTCTTCGCCGCTCCGTGAATAGCTCTCAGTGCCTGATATCTTATCTCTCACCGATCTGAAAACACAGTTCAAGACGAAACACGGCGCGGTAAAGGCCGTCGACGGCATCGACCTCACTATTGAGGAAGGCGAGACCGTCGGTCTCGTCGGCGAGTCCGGATCGGGAAAGAGCGTCACCGCCCTCTCGGCGATGGACCTCGTGGACGATCCCGGAGAAGTCGTTGACGGGCGCGTGACGTTTCGGACGGCCGAGTTGGCCGCAGAACTCATCGCGGAGTTCGACGGTGCCCTCGTGTCGTACCCGTTCGAACTCGTCGAGGCGATCCGTGAGATCGCCGGCGACCTTCGCACCAACACCGGTACCGACACCGCCAGAGCGGAACTGCGAAGAATCGCCGACGACCTCGCCAATCGAGCCGATCCCGCGGGGTTGGCGGACGATCTCCGTGACGCTGCGACCCGACTCGAAGAACGGGTGACGCCGCTGGTCGTTGCCGACGAACTCGATAACGCCGTCGACGAGGCGACGGAGGGTTTCGTCTACGTCGACGAGGACGCACTCACACGCATCCGGGACGGCGCGTCGCCGACGGAAACGAGTATCGAGGAGGGCGTAGTCGATCTGACGGCCACACCCGAGGAAGCGATGCGCCACGTGCGCGGCGGGTCGATGGGGATGATCTTTCAGGACCCGATGACCTCGCTCAACCCGGCGGTCACGGTCGGCGAACAGGTCGCCGAGTCGCTTCGCCTCCACCGGTACGGCGGCCGGAAATCCGACACGTGGCCCAACGCGATCCGGGAGATCCTCCCGAAGGTCGGCGGCCGCACGGACGACGAGAAAGTGATGGCCGACGTCGTCGAGATACTCACCGAAGTCGGAATCCCCGAGGCCACCGCCCGCCTCGAGGAGTACCCCCACGAGTTCTCCGGTGGGATGCGCCAGCGCGTGCTGATCGCCACCGCACTCGCGTGCCGCCCGGACCTGCTCATCGCCGACGAACCGACGACGGCACTGGACGTGACCATTCAGGCCCAGATCCTCGATCTCATCGACGATCTGCAGGACGAGTTCGGAATGTCGGTCCTGATGATTACCCACGATCTAGGGGTTGTCGCCGAGACCTGCGACCGGGTTGCGGTTATGTACGCCGGCGAGATCGTCGAGGAGGGCCCCGTCGAGGAGATCTTCCACAACCCGAGCCACCCCTATACGTACACGCTTCTCGAGTCCATTCCGACCGAGGAGAAAGACCGCCTCACACCGATCGAGGGCAACGTCCCCGACCTCATCGACCTGCCCGATGGATGCCATTTCGCACCGCGCTGTCCGTGGGCGAAAGAGGAGTGCACTGGGGGAGAGATACCGTTTCTCCAACACGGACCCGAAGAAGTCGACCACCGCTCGAAGTGCATCCTCGAGGAGTTCGATACGAGCGGGTACGGATCGACGGGCGTCGCAAGCGACACCGGCCACGACATCGGCGAGCCTCTCGTCGAGATCAATGGGCTTCGCAAGTACTACGAACAGGAAGCGGGTTACCTCGATCGGCTGTTCCCCGGCGAGAAACCGAGCGTAAAGGCCGTCGACGGCCTCGATCTCGAGGTTCACGAAGGCGAAACCCTCGGCCTCGTCGGCGAATCGGGCTGTGGGAAATCGACCGCGGGGCGGGCCATTCTCCATCTCGACCCGCCGACCGACGGGACGGTCGTGTTCGCGGGTGCGGACCTCGGAGACCTCTCGAAGTCCGAACTCCGCAAGAAGCGCAAGGACATGCAGATGGTCTTCCAGGACCCGATGTCGAGTCTCGACCCCCGGATGACGGTCGGCCAGACCGTCATGGAACCCTTGAAGATCCACGGCCTCGCCGAAGGGCGCCGCCGCCAACGGGTGCTCGAACTCTTAGAAGAGGTGGGTCTCGATACGAGCCAGTACGGTCGCTACCCACACGAACTGTCCGGCGGACAACGCCAACGGGTCGGTATCGCGCGGGCGCTCGCCGTCGATCCGGATTTCATCGTCGCCGACGAGCCCGTCTCGGCCCTCGACGTCTCCGTGCAGGCACAGATCATCAACCTCATGGAGGACCTCCAGGAGGAGTTCGGCCTCACGTACCTATTTATCGCTCACGACCTCTCGGTCGTCAGACACATCTCCGATCGCGTTGCCGTGATGTATCTCGGGGAGATCATGGAGATTGCGGACACCGACGACCTGTTCGCGAACCCGAAACACCCGTATACCAACGCGTTGCTCTCGGCGATCCCCGAGCCCGATCCGCTCGCCGATACCGACGAGCGGACCATCCTTCAGGGCGACGTCCCCTCACCCATCGACCCACCATCGGGGTGTAGCTTCCGAACCCGGTGTCCTGCGATCATCCCGCCCGATGACATCGAGATCGAACAGGAACGCTATCGGGAGGTCATGTTCTACCGACAGCGCGTCGAAGCCCGCGACATCGACCTGGAGGCCGCCCGAAAATCGGCCGCCACCCCGACCGATGCCGACAGTCGCGCGGTCGCAGACGGCGGAAACGGGTTCGCGAGCGTCCTCTCCGCGCAGTTCTTCGATGGGCCCCTTTCGGGGGAGGCCCGCGAGACCGTCAAGGAGTCGTTTCACCACCTCGAGGACGGTGACTGGCAGGCGGCCGAGGCCGTCCTCGAAGAGACGTTCGAGAGCGTCTGTGAGCGTGACGATCCCGCTCGCGGCGAGGACGACCACCCCACAGCGTGCCATCTGTACTGAGCTGAAACAATCGAGGACGTCACGGTTTCGTGGTATTCCTCCGTCCGGTTCGGTTCGGTAGTATTATTTATGTAGATAGAGGAATCCGGATCATGGATGGTGACGACAGTCACGTTTCTAGGCGTAGTTTCTTGAAAAGTGCCGGGGCCGCGACGGTCGCGACGACCGCGACGGGTTCGATGGCCGGCTGTCTCGGCGGGGGCGGTGATGGCGACGGTGGCGGTACGCTTCGGTACGGTCGCAGCGCTCACTCTGACTCCCTCGATCCGCAAAACACCACCAGCGGCGAGGTAGCGAAGGTAACCAATCAGGCCTACGAGGGACTCGTCGATTTCCAGCCCGGCGAGGCCACACTCACCGAGAGCCTTGCAACCGACTGGACGATGGAGGGCGAAAACGTCACGCTGACGCTCCGCGAGGGCGTGACGTTTCACGACGGGAGTGACTTCACCGCCGACGACTTCATCGCGACGTACCGCCGGTTCGTCGACGAGGACTACGAGTACTACTTCGAGGATGCCTCCTCCTATGGACCGTTCACGCTCGGCAACTGGATCGACAGCGTCGAGAAAAACGGCGACTACGAGCTGAACGTCACGCTGACACAGCCCTACGCGCCGTTCCTACGCAACCTCGCGATGTTCGCGGCGGTCGTCCTCTCACAGGATGCCATCGAGGGCGACGTCGATCTTGACCAGGAGATGATCGGTACCGGTCCCTTCGAGCTGGGCGAGCTCGACGACGCCAACAACCGCATCCAACTCACCGCCTACGACGACTACTGGGGCGATGGACCGACCGTCGACGAGGTGCTGTTCCTGACGCGCGGCCAGAACTCCACGCGTGCACAGGCGCTCCTAGAGGACGAATTGGAGATCATCGACGGGCTCGATCCGGACACCATCGAGCAGATCGACGGCGCCGACGGTGCAGAAGCCCAGTCTGCCGAGGGTATCAACATCGGGTATATGTCGTTCAACATGTCCCGTGTCGAGGAGTTCCGCGATCGGCAAGTCCGACAGGCGATCAGCTATGCCATCGACACCCAAGCCATCGTCGAGAACATCTACTCCGGGGTTGCAACGCAAGCGGACCAGCCGATTCCACCCGCGCTGTTCGGTCACAACGATGACCTCAGCCCGTACCCGTACGATCCCGAGCAAGCCCAGACACTGCTGGAAGAGGCCGGATACGGCGACGGGTTCGCCTTCGAACTGACGACGTTCCAGAACGCCCGTGGCTACAACCCTGCACCGCTCCCGACCGCAGAAACTATCCGGACGAACCTCGCGGATATCGGAATCGAGGTCACGATCGACGACCGGCAGTTCTCGGATTACCTCACCTACACCAGCGAGGGCCGTCACGACGCCTCGCTTGCGGGCTGGTACACCGACAACGCCGACCCCGACAACTTCTGTTACGTCCTGTTGCACCCCCAGACCGACGTCCCGGAGGGACAGGACTGGGTTTCGTGGGACACAGAGGGCTACAACACGTCGAACCGCTCGGCCTGGGCGAACCAGGAGTACATGAGCGTCGTCGAAGAGGCCCAGCAGGTGGCTGACCAAGAGGAACGTGCCACACTCTATAGCGAGGCGGCGTCCATCGCCAACGAGGAGGCCCCGTGGGTCTACATCGACTACGCTGACGAGGTTCGCGGCGTCAGCAACCGCGTGAGCAACTACACCATCTCGGCGATCGGCGGTCCGTTCCTGCACCTCGTCGAACTGGAATAATACTCCAGTAGTCGGCCGGTTACGGGACCTTTTTACGAGTCGAATCCGCTCGTCTGTGTAATGGTCTCGAAGCGGTTTATCGCTAAACGAATACTGTTGCTCGTCCCCGTTTTGTTCGGCGTGGCAACGCTCGTCTTCGCGATTCTCCATCTCTCGCCGGGCGATCCCGCGGTCGCGATCGCAGGTGATCGAGCGAGTCAGGCGTACATCGAGCAGGTCCGAGCGGAACTCGGGTTGAACGAACCGATCTGGCAGCAGTACGTTACGTATCTCGGCGACGTCGCGACGTTCAACTTCGGCGATTCCTACCAGGTGAACCGTGGCACACCGGTCAGTCAGATCCTCGCCGATCGCCTCCCGATCACCATCGAACTCGCCGTTCTCGGCCAGATAGCGGGCCTAACCTTCGGCGTCCCGCTGGGAATCCTGAGCGCGATCAAGCAGGACACGATCACCGACCATTTGACACGCGTCGGTGCACTCGGGGGCATCAGCATCCCGATCTACTGGAGCGGCCCGCTGTTGATCCTGCTGTTCGCTCAGTTTCTCGGCGTGCTCCCGACGAGTGGCCGCATCGGGTCGGCACACTTCATCGACTCGGTCACGGGGTTCATCCTCGTCGATACGCTCCTCGAAGGGGATCTAGAGGCGTTCCAGTCGGCCGTTCTTCATCTCCTGTTGCCGGTCGTGGTACTCGGTATCTACTCGATGGCGCTCATCTCGCGGATGATGCGCTCGTCGATGCTCGAGGTCATTCGCCAGGACTACATGCGAACCGCCCGCTCGAAGGGCCAGGGCGCGAAGATCACGATTCTGAAACACGGCCTGCGAAACGCCTTCATTCCCGTCATCACGGTCGTCGGGATCCAGTTCGGCTCGCTACTGGGGGGTGCGGTCCTCACCGAGACCGTCTTCGAGATCAACGGCATCGGCACGCTGTTGGTCGATGCCATCAATCGGAGCGACTACCCGGTCGTACAGGCGACCGTCCTAGTGTTTGCCGTCCTATATACGCTCGTGAACCTCCTCGTCGACGTCACCTACTCAGTTCTCGACCCACGGATCGAACAATGAGCACGGAAACCCAAACCACGACGGAGGGACGCGGCATCGTCGAGCGACTGCGGGCGAGTCCGTTCCTCACGAAACTGCTGTCGAATCGGCTCGCCATCGTCGGGCTTCTCATCATCGCCGGCGCGCTCGTCGTCGCGGTGTACGCCCGATTCGCCTACGACATTCAGGCGCTGACTGCGACCCGGTACAACACGAACCCGACCGAAGCCGCCCCGAGCGCCCAGTACTGGTTCGGGACGGACGGCCAGGCACGGGACATCTTCCCGCGCGTGCTGTACGGGGCGTGGTACGCGATGAAGTTCGGGACGGTCACTGTCGCAGCGTCGACCGTCCTCGGCGTGGGACTGGGCATCGTTGCGGCCTACTACGGCGACCTCACGGACAACGTCATCATGCGGACGATGGACGTGCTGTTGTCGTTCCCGTCGTTGTTGCTGGCGCTTGCGCTCGTGACTGTCTTTCCAGATTCGCTGGGGCTCTGGCGTGCGGTCGCGGCACTCACGCTCGTCTACACGCCGCGATTCGCCCGCGTCGTTCGCGGAACCGCCCTGAAGGTCCTCGAAGACGAATACATCGACGCCACGTACGCGCTCGGCGCGACCGACCCGCGACTACTGGTGCGTCACGTCCTGCCGAACTGTCTTGCGCCCATCACCGTCCAGTCGACGCTGAACTTCGGGCTGGCCATCATCGACATCGCTGCGCTGTCGTTTCTCGGATTCGGCGCGAGTCCGGGGTCACCGTCGTGGGGGATGATGCTCTCGAACGGCGTCAACTACGGCCTGTTCTCGGGGGCGTGGTGGTGGTCCTTCTTCCCTGGGCTGGTACTTGCGTTGCTGGTGCTCGGATTCAACCTACTCGGCGATGGCATGCGTGACGCCCTCGACCCCAGGATGCGCGAGACCGTCGACTGAGACGATGGCTAATGACGCCGACCGGAACCTTGCCGACCTCGCGCGTGCGGCCCTGCTGGGTGCAGTCGTCGGTGGCGGACTCGTCATCGTGTTCATTATTGCCGGTTGGTCACGAGGCGATGCCAGCGACGTTGCGTTTTCACTCTCGGCGCTCGTTTTCGGCTTCGGGCTGACAGTCTGGGCCAGCACAGTGTTGCTCAGTGAGTCGCTTGCGGGTATGCATACTACGCTCGACCGTGAGTGGAGCGCCGCCGACACGCGGCGGGCAATGGCGGTCCTGACCGTCCTCGGCGCGGCCGGAATGGTGAGTGCGTCGATTATGACGATACTCCTGGGTGGATAGTTAGCGGTTCATTCTAGGGCGGCCGGTCAGATGAAATTGACAAGTAAACGACTGGCTACTCGCCCATCCGCGATCGGCCGCCGTCCGAGACCGCACTCTCGCGTTCGCGTTCAGCATCGCTTCCCGGCGGCTGGACCGTCGCCATGATTTCTTCGAGGGCGTCTTCGGCCGTGACACCACTGAGTTCAGCGTCGGTCGAGAGCACGAGCCGGTGGGTGAAGGTTGGTCGAACGAGGGTTTTGGCGTCGTCGGGAATAGCATAGTCTCGGCCGTGGATCGCCGCGCGAGCCTTCGCAGCGTCGAGCAACGCGAGCGACGCCCGCGGGGAGGTCCCGTGAGCGATGTCGCCGTGGTTTCGTGTCGCATCAACGAGATCGAGAATATATCCCTTGACGCGCTCGTCGACGTGGACGTTCGATACAACCTGTCGGGCCTCGAGGATCCCCGTTGGAGTGACGACCTGGTCGATCGCCTCAGGCCCCAGTTCTGGCGCCGAATCGAACCGATCAAGCAGCGCCGACTCGTCTTCACGAGTTGGGAGGTCGACGACCAGTTTGAAGAGAAAGCGATCGCGCTGGGCCTCAGGCAGTTCGAAGGTCCCTTCCATCTCGATGGGGTTCTGGGTCGCGACCACGATGAACGGTTCCGGGAGGTCAAGCGTCTGTCCCTCGATCGTAGCGGTCCGTTCCTGCATCGCCTCCAAGAGTGCACTCTGGGTTTTTGGCGTCGCACGGTTAATCTCGTCAGCGACGACGAAGTTTGCGAAGATCGGGCCCCGTTGGAGCGAGAACTCGCCGGTCTGGTCGTGATAGACGTGTGTACCGGTCACGTCGGCCGGCAGGACGTCGGGCGTCATCTGGATCCGGTTGTAGTCGAGCCCCGAGGCGCGAGCAAACAGGTTCGCCATCGTCGTCTTCGCAACCCCCGGGACTCCCTCGAGAAGGACGTGCCCATTCGACAGCAGCGCGACCGTCAACTGCTCGATAATCGCTTCGTTGCCGATGAGTACCGTCCCCATTTCCTCGCGAAGGTTCTCATACATCGCAGCGGGATCAGTCATTGTTGTCTCCTTTTTTTCGTCCATTCATAATTGTTTGTATAATACGTTCGCGACGATCCGAATCCCATTCAGGGTACTGGGTGGCAAGAACCGCCCGCAGGTCAGACGCCCCGAG
This sequence comes from Halalkalicoccus jeotgali B3, assembly GCF_000196895.1. Lineage (NCBI taxonomy): Archaea > Methanobacteriati > Methanobacteriota > Halobacteria > Halobacteriales > Halalkalicoccaceae > Halalkalicoccus > Halalkalicoccus jeotgali. Next base: position 467,947 of record NC_014297.1, on the reverse strand, counting down.
GTCTGGTTCGACATGATTGGGACGGGTTGATTGGCCGAAGCGATGTCCAAATCCACGCACCCAGCCCGGTCGCGTGTCCACGAGCGCAACCATACCGACGAGTCCCACAGCGAGCGCCAATTGCAAGAACGCGGACTCGCGAAGCGCCAGCAGCGCGAGCGCGAGCGGCGGCAGTCCATCGGATCGAGACTGGTCGATCAGCACCCGGTCGTGAGCGTCGAACAGCGTCCCGACAAACGCCCGGTTGCCGGGCCGTTCAAGCATGGCGTTGATCAGCGCGCTGGAGTCACTGACCACGACGAGCTCCCCCTGTCCGACGGATTCGGTCGTCATGATCGGCCGAGGACCGAGAGTCTCGTTCTCGTCGAACGCCCCATTAGGGGTGCTGTCGAGATAGGCGTACTCCGAGGTCTGAATCAGCACCTCGGCACCGTTGGGGTCGAGCGCTGTCCCGTAGTTCAGTGTGAACGAGTCGCTGTTATTGACGTAGGGGTGATCGGCCGTTTCAATCGCGACAGGCAGGGCTGGCGAGCGGTAGTACTCGCGTTCGTCACGCAACAGGGCTCCATCGATACGGGTACTCGAGCCTAACTCTTGGAGGAGCTGGTTCGTCTGCCCGATATCGTCGGCGATCACCAGCGTTCCCCCGCGCCTGACGAAGTCATTGAGGCGCGCGCGATCCTCAGGCCCGTAGGACTCTTCGGCAGCGATCGCGATTGCGACGGTGCCGTTAGCCTCGACGTCCTCATACCTACTCGTGTCAGTCGCGACGATCGGTTCTGCGCCCGCGGCCCGTGCCTCCGAGCGGAGCTCCGATGTCCCGTCCCAGTCGTGGGTGTAAGTGCCGAAAGCCACGCCTGAGGTGCTCGCGCCGACGAGCAGGCCGATCAGGAGGACAGCTGCAAGCGTATAAAATAGCAGTCGCGGGTATGACCAATCCTGAAGCCAGGACATCTACAGTACCCCCGATGGAAGGATTTCGATAATCCGTCGGACGACGATCGCACCGAAGACGAGCAGGCCGAGACCAATGAGCCACTTGAGTCGCGTCCGCCATTGCGGAGTAACCGCAAACGGCGCAGTCAATTCGGTGACGACGAGAAAGCCGATCAGCGAAAGGACAAAAAAGAGCTCGACGGTAAGTGTACCTAACAGTGTGAGCGCGAGAACCGACGCGAGCATCCAAGCCGTCTGTCCATGGATGAATCGGCGGCGGCGATGAGTCGGCATTTGATTCCAATTTCACCCCCATCGTTACGAATCTAACGGCTTGTAAGTCCGAAGAGAACTCGGAGCGAAACGAATTTTGGAGAGATCTACATTCCGGTAGTGATCCAAGAAGGGCGTGAACGTGCTTAGAATGCAAAAGGGAAGGATTTGATTATAGATCTGATTGGAAAAACGGTGAAGGCATCTACGGTGACACATACAAGAAAGCGAGCGAATCAATCTTCAGCGAGACCTCGCCATTCCTGAAATTTACCGGAGGTCGACTATGACCGATTAACAGAAGAGGACGCGGACGTCAGCATCATCGGCTAGCTACTATCCGCCTGGATACGCGCTACGGGCCGTCCAGGTGACCTGGACGGATCTCTCCCTATATATCCCTACATCAAGGCGATGCGACAATCGCGCCCGGCGAAATCCGGGAAAGCCAGCTCGACATCGAGGCCACCATCGGCGGGATCGCCGAACAGGCGCAACGCCAATTATCATCGGTGGCGATTACTGGATTTCGTATCCCGATATGAAGGATTGGACCAAGGCAGTGGTTACGATAACATCGGCCTCGTCCACCTCGACTGGTATGCTGACACCAGCGACGACGGGATTACTAGCTTCGAACATGATCACGGCGCGTGGGCAAGTGCATCTACAACGACGGCCTGAGGGCCAGCAAGAACTATTACGTTGATCGGCCCCGCGGGTTTTGGTCCGGGCCCGACACTTATGAGGAGAGGTGCGAAGCTGGTATGAAGTGGTACACCGCCATTGAGGCCGCCAAGTACGACCTGAGCCAGATTATCACCGACGCCATCAAGCGAGCGATCGACGGCACTGACGCGGGATGTGACTTCTTTGATATTGATACCATGAAGCCCGCTTATTGGTCCAGTACCGGCGAGCTTGAGCCGAGTGGTCTTGTCCCCACGAGGCGATAAAACGATCCGCGATACTATTGGATGCAGTCGGAGAGATGGGTCCGTCGAACCGGGTCAGCATGGGGATGAATTAGCTTTCATAGCTCGATTTCGCGTCCAATACCACGGGTCAGCGCCCCGAGTCCGAGGAGGGCGAGGATCGCTCCGAGCAGCCACGCTCCTGAGTATGCAGCGGAAAACGCTCCGATCCAAAGGCCACAAAGAAGAGCCACACCACCGCTGACGGTCAATTGGACGAACCGTTCCATACCCGCCGTTGGGGACGACAACAGTAAGCATTCGGGTCGCCGTCACGATGGGGTCGATCTGAGTCGAAACCGCTCGAAGCCCACTTCAGTCCTCGTCTGCAGTACGGAGAGCAAACGTTAGTGGCGTTGGACTCCTACAACGAGTATGACCGACGCAACCCTCGTCTACGACGACGACTGTGGCTTCTGTACGTGGTGGGCGGAGTTCTTCAGCGACCGCTCGGATGTCCGCGTCGTCGGGTTCACTGACCTCACGCCGGAACTACGCGAGCGGCTGCCCGATACCTACGAAAACTGCTCGCATTTCATTACCGACGATGGTGTCTACTCGTGTGGCGCCTCGATCGAGGAGGCGTTCACGCGAACCGGGATCGGACAGCCAGTCCGACCCCTCTCGCAGTTCCTGCGGAACTTCGAGGACTACGAGCGACTACGTGAACGCTCCTACCGGCGAGTCGCGGACAACCGTAGCGTCTGGGGACGGCTGCTCTCGAAGACACCACCCGTTCGGCAAAAATCGAACGACGAGCGCTGACTGATTCGCTCGGCCCGGCAGCCGGGTCATCGCAGCCGCTGGCGACGGCGACCCCGGCCCTCGAAATCCTCGCGTGAGACCGGTTCGACGTACGTCCCGACACGTTCGCGCTCCCACCATCGGCCCGTCTCGTCGCGCTCTTCCGGGGTCGTATACCCATAGCGATAGCGAATCGCACGGACGTACTCCGGCGGTTCCTCGAAGGGATTCTCCGCAAGGAGGTCGAGCGTCGCCTCGTCGCCTTCGAGGAGCTTACCCAGCAATCGCGGAAACCACGGACTCCGGTAGGGAGACGGCGACATAGCGGCGAACCACAGCTGCCAGTCGAGCCGGAGGTGATAGGGCGCGACCTGCCGCGGACGCTGTTCGGGATCGGTCGGTTTGCCCTTGAACTCGTAGGCGCGCCACTTCGTCCCGTCGGTGAGTACCTCGTCGGCGGTGCCCTCGATGACGAGCTCGTATCGATCTCTCGTGATCGACCCGAACGCACCGTACGTGTTGACCAGATGTAGGGGATCGAACGACGTGTTCATCACCTGCCCTTCCGAGAGCATGTTCATCGTCGGTCGGACGCTCAGTCCGACGACAGCGAGCGCGACGAGCACGGCCGCTACTTCGAGATACAAGGGTGTCGGGGCGACCGCCGGGGCCGTGACCGGCAGGACGGTACTGAGAACACCGTCGCTGAACGTCGCGATCGCCAAGACGATCGTCAGAGCGTTGAGCCACGCGAAGTTGCCGGTGATCATCAACCAGCCCTGAAAGCCGATCGTCGCCACGCCCGCCAGCGCCGCGGCGGGTTGGGGCGCGAAGTACAGGAAGGGGACTGCGAGTTCGACGACGTGGTTGCCGAGCGTCTCGAGGCGGTGAAAGGCCTTCGAGCGGTGGTGAGCGAACCAGCTCACGGGATTGGGGATCGGCTGGGTCTCGTAGTGATACTCCATGCAAGTCAGATCGCGCCAACACTCGTCGCCACGCAGTTTGATCAGCCCCGCCCCGAACATATTTCTGAAGAGTACCCACTGCAACAGGACGAACACCACGAACGGCGGAGCAACACCGCCGGCACCGAGAAAGACCGCGAGAAAGCCGGTCTCGAGCAGCATCGACTCCCAACCGTAGCCGTAGAAGGTCTGGCCCGCGTTGACAAAGGAGAGATACAACAGCCACAGCCCCGCCCACAGCGCCATCGAGGCGGGCGTCGCGTAGGGATCGGGCAGCCAGTAGGGTGTGGCGACGAGCGCGAGGAGGGACAGGCCAACGCCGGTCCACGCTGCGATCGCGATCACGCGGTCGCTCGGATAGAAATAGAAGAGGCTCGGGCGCTCTCGAAACGAGGCGTTCTCGACGTACCGCGAGAGCGGCAACAGGCCGTCTTCGCCCGCGAGGGGCCGGAACTGGTTCGCGGCGACGAGAAAGGCGAGCAGATAGAGCAACGCGAGCGCACGCTGGAAGAGCAAGCGGACGATCCAGTACCCCTCGCCGGACCAGAGCCACATACGGGCGACAGCAATCGATCGACGGCCAAAGGAATACCGGAGCCCGGTCCCAACCACTCGATTGTCGAAATATCCGAATGGCGATAAGAACCGGAGAGAATGTACGGCCTCCGGGAACAAGGGGCCAGAGTCGACGCCTTGAGTGGCTATTTAGTCACATTCCGTGCTTAATTCGACTCAATGGAGAGTATATCAATACAGAAACCACTCAACATAGAAGGATTTATATTCTGACAGCGAGCACGGTCCTCCGTGATCAACCAGCGCGTATTGGTAACGGGCGGTGCGGGTTTCATCGGTTCGACCCTCGCGAACCACCTGGCCGAGGACAACGACGTCATCGCGATCGACGACTGCTATCTCGGGACGCCCGAGAACCTCGATTCCGCGGTGGAGTTTCACGAATCGAGCGTCCTCGAGGACGATCTGCCGACCGACGTCGACGTCGTCTTTCACCTCGCGGCGCTGTCCTCGTATGCGATGCACGAGGACGAGCCCACACGCGGTGCGCGCGTCAACGTCGAGGGGTTCGTCAACACCGTCGAGCAGGCTCGCGAGGACGGCTGCGATACCGTGGTGTATGCTTCCACGTCCTCGATCTACGGCAACCAGACCGAGCCCTCCCCGGAGGACATGCCCGTCGAGGTCAACACGGGCTACGAAGCCTCGAAACTCGCCCGCGAGCGGTACGCCGAGTACTTCGCGAACCATTACGATATGTCGATGGCCGGGCTCCGGTTCTTCTCGGTCTACCAGGGCTACGGCGGGGCCGAGGGTCACAAAAAGGAGTACGCGAACGTGATCGCGCAGTTCGCCGACGATCTCGCGAGTGACGAGGCGCCGGTGATCTACGGCGACGGCACCCAGACGCGCGACTTTACCCATGTTTCCGACATCGTTCGTGGCATCGAACTCGCCGCCGAACACGAACTGACGGGCGTGTACAACCTCGGAACGGGCGAAGCCTACGATTTCAACACAGTCGTCGAGCTCCTGAACGAGGAGCTCGGCACCGAGATCGACCCAGAGTACGTCGAGAATCCGATTCCCGACAGCGTCTACGTCCACGATACGTGTGCGGACTACTCGAAGATCAACGAGGCCACGGGCTGGGAACCCACGATCGATTTCCGAGAGGGGATCCGTCGCGTTTGTGCACCGTACAAGTAGTCCAGGACGTCGATACCGCTCGGAACGACAGAGAACGCGTCCAATCCAGAACGGTTGGACAGTCGACGGCCAGTAAGAGGGTGTTCTCTCCGCAAGGCGTTTTGCGAACCTGTTGCGATGGCCGATACGACCCACGGAGCGAACGACCCCCGGACACAGGCATCTCGTGGTCGACAAGCCAACCGCGATGAGGTAGCGCTGGATAAAGAGTTAAGTAAGTGAAATGGAAATGAAAGAGTACTACTGGTGAGTTTATCACATTTGTTCGATCACAGCCACTCACAGACGGGCCGCCAGACGACCGATCGGCGAAGGTCATTCATCAGGAAGTGCTGCAAGCGGGAGCCGGGCCGAAAACGAAGTAGAAGCAATCTGATTTACACAAATACTGTCGTAATTTTCAGAAGTGACTAGCTGTAGCGACACTGCGAACGGTAGGGAGTAGGAAAACTAATCGAAGCGAAAACGAATTCAACGATTATGGATTCGCTTTAGGGTCCTACCGCGACGTCGACGGGCGGTGCGCGCCAGTCAGCTAATAGTGCTTGGTTTTGAGTTCGATGACGTTCGCGGTGTTCTGCAACGCCGGGAGGAGTTCCTCTTCGATACGATCCTGGTCGAAGTTGTGTTTCGGGCCCGCGACCGAAATCGCCGCAGGCGTCGTCTGGTCGTCGCTGACGACGGGAACGGCGACGGATTTGACACCCCGGACGCGCTCCTCGTTCTCGACGGCGTACCCCGTCTTCCGAACCGATTCGATCTCGTCCAGCAACGCATCGCGATCCGTGATGGTGCGTTCGGTCGCCCGTGGGAGGCCCCGGCGATTGAGTATCTCCTGTAGCTCATCCGTGGATTTCTGTGCGAGTATCGCCTTTCCCAGTGCGGTCCAGTGCATTCGGGTGTACTCGCCGGTCGGAACGTTGTTGAAGATGGCATCCGGCGGTTCCGTCCAGTACAGCATGACACGATATCCCCCTTCCCCACAGCCGAGGGTTGCGACTTCACCGGTCGTCTGAGCGAGGTCGTCGAGCTCGTTGCGACCCGCCTGATAGTAGCTGTTGTCGTGGCGGATCCTCCCACCGACGTTCAGAAACCGAAACCCGAGCCGATACGTACCGTCGCGATTGATCACGTACTCGGTCTCCTCGAGCGTTTTGAGATATACGTGTACCGTGCTCTTGGGCAGGTCCATGTAGTCGGCCAACTCTTTTACCCCACATTCCCCGAGGTCGCTCACAGCCTCGATGATTTCGAAGCCGTTCTTGACCGCTTGAATCCGATTCGGCTCGTTCGATGAGTCGGTGCTCATTGCGTACCCCCCATGTTTCTCACCCGCATAGTAGTTTCTAAGTCTGTCCAACAATATTGGACAGATATCATGACGTACAGATATATTGTGGAAAGGTAACGTGACACAAGACAGGCCAGTTGGTGGTTCAGAGGTGACAGCAGGGAGGTGAGCAGAGGAGAAAGCGAGAAGAAGAGATGATACTGTCGACGGTGAGCCGACCGCGATCTCGAACGGAGCGACGGTGCAGCCTTACTGAACGGATTGTTCGAGCAGCCCGCGCATGTAGCCGATAGCGAAGAGCCGTCCGTTCATGTGGTAGCCCGGGTTGGAGTTGTCCTCACCGGCCATCGTCGGGACGTGATCGGGCCGCATCGGCACGTCATCGTCGATCGCCTCCTCGTATGCCTGCATCGCGGCGAGCATGTCGTGTGGCCCTTCGTCGTGCCAGGTTTCGACGAACCCATCCGCATCGCCCTCGACGTCGCGGAAATGGACGAAATTGATGCGATCGCCGAACTGCCGGATCGTCTCGGGCAGATCGACCCCCATCGCGGCGAAGTTCCCCTGGCAAAACGTGATACCGTTGTATTCGCTGTTGTAGCAGTCGATGACGCGTTCGTATGCTTCGGGGCTGTTGATGATCCGTGGGATCCCTCCGAGGGACTCCCGTGGCGGGTCATCCGGATGGAGTCCGAGTTTTACACCGGCTTCCTCCGCAACGGGTCCGACCTCCTGGAGGAAGTACTCGAGAGCGTCCCAGAGCTGTTCGCGTGAAGCATCGACGACCGGTTCGACGTGCTCTCTGTGCATCCGGTCGGTAGAGTAGGCCGTCACGAGCGAACCACCGCGGGCCTCGACGTGGGCCTCCGTGCGCGCCCAGCGGATCCCGACCATCCAATCATAGCAGACGACCGGAATCCCGACGCGACCGCAGTCCCGCAGAAACTCCTTGAACTCCTCGATGTCCTCGTCACGCCCGTCCAACCCGAGCCTGATACGATCGCTGATTGGAACGCTCCCCTCGATGACGCTGATCTCGAGACCGGCGTCCTCGTACCAGTTTTTCAGATGGAGCAAGTCGTGATAGCTCCAGGACGTCTTCCCGTCGCCGATCTCGAGCGTGTGGACGACCACGTCCGTGACGCCGATCTGTTTGGCGAGTTGCCACCTCTCGTCGGGTTGCGGTGGTAAGACTACCGCGAGGTTGACCATGGCCTCACGAATTGCAACCATAGTCAAATACCTTTCTCTCACTGCAAGCTAGTGCGGGTTTCCGGAGTCCTGAGCGGGCTCCGTTCCAGTTAGTTCCCCGTAGAGTGGACGACGGGATCGAAGGGACAAGATAGAAATACCGGATCGGACGATTCACTGAGGAACGCCACATGAGCGAGATGTTCGAGGGCAAGACCGCCATCGTTACTGGCGCATCAAGAGGGATCGGGAGCGGTATCGCAACCACGCTTGCGGACCACGGTGCCACAGTCGTGATCAACTACCGATCGTCCGAGCAACGAGCGACGGAGGTCGTCGAGGAGATCGAGGCCGACGGCGGGACCGCCGTCGCCGTTCAGGCCGACGTGAGCGACCCCGCGGACGTCGAGGCGATGGTCGAGGCGACCGTCGATCAGTTCGGCGCCGTGGATATCCTCGTGAACAACGCCGGAATGACGAAGATCGGGCCGGCGGCCGAACTGGATCTCGAAGACTGGCGTCGGGTCATTGACGTCGATCTGACCGGCGTCTTCATCGCCTGCCAGATCGCGGGTCGGCGGATGCGAGAGCAGGCTAACGGCGGTGCCATCGTCAACATCGCGTCGATGATGGGCCAGATGGGATACCACATGAGAGCGCCCTACTGCTCGGCGAAAGCGGGCGTCATCAACCTCACGCGGACCCTCGCCGTCGAGTGGGCACCGGACGACATCAGTGTAAACGCGCTCGCACCGGGATTCATCCAGACGGACATCACGGATCAGACACAGGACTCGGCGGGGTACACCGACGAGGACATCCGGCGCCGAACCCCGATGGCTCGCTTCGGTACCGTCGAGGAGATGGCGAGCTGCGTGACGTTCCTCGCCCGGGGCGATACGTTCGTCACGGGCGAAGTCCTTCGCGCTGACGGCGGCTGGACGTCCGACGCGTGGCGATACCACGAAGGGCGGGTGTAATCCGCACCGAAACGGTCCAACCGGGAGTGTCCACTGTCTCACTACCCGAACCCGATCGCCGGGCAGCGAGCGCGACGGGAACACATCTTGAAGTGGTAATATTCTCCTTAAAGAATACCTTCTTAATGGATAGGCCAAACCTCTGTGATGAATCATGGGAGATAGAGGCCCAGGAATCGGGAGACGATCGTTGATTACGAGTCTCGGGGCAGGAGCGATCGCGGCGACCGCCGGGTGTGCAGGATTGGGCGGTGGCAGCGGTGGTGGCGGTGGCGGCGGCACCAGTATGACAATCGCCAGCACGTTCGAACCGGGCCACATTCTGGTTCAGGCGGCCGAGAACTTCAAGGAACAGATCGAAGAGGAGTCAGATGGGGATATCTCCGTCGAGATCAGCCCCGGTGGCTCCTACGGGTCGGAGGACGAGATCGGCGAGATCGTCAGTGAAGGTGGTGTCGAAGCGCACTCGGCGGGGAGTTTCCCCTACTACCAGTTCGCACCGGAGTACTGGTTTTTCGGCTGTCCGTTCGTCCTCCCGGGTTACGACCAACTGCTCTCGGTACTCGAGAGCGATCAGATGCAGGAGGGCCACGACGCGCTCATCGAGAACGGGAACCAACGGCCGATCGGCCAACAGGTCTATCGCGGCGCACGACACTTCACGTCGAACACGCCGATTCGGACGCCCGAGGACGTCGCGGGGCTCAACCTCCGGCTGCCGGAACTGGACCCGTGGGTCCAAACGTGGGAAGCCATCGGCGCATCGCCCACGCCGGTCGCGCTTGACGAACTGTACAGCGCACTCGAACAGGGCGTTGCCGACGCCTCCGAGGGTGGCGCAGAGCAGATCAGTTCGTTCAACCTCCACGAGGTACAGAGCCACCTGAGTCTGACCGGCCACCTGATCGCCAACGGGAACATCTACATCAACGAGAATTTCTATCAGGGTCTGGATCAGTCCCAGCAGGACCTCATCATGGAGGTCGGTCAGGAGGCGACACAGTCGGCCGCACAGACCTCCCAGGAGCGCGAGGAAGAACTCATCAACGAGCTCGGCGAACAGGGGATGGAGATCGTCGAGGACGTCGATACCGAGGCGTTCAATCAGGCGGCGGCCCCAGCCGTCGAGCAGTTGTTCGAGAGCACTTGGGCCTTCGATTGGGATACCGTCCGGAACATGTGACGTAGCGGCGCCTCATAGGTGAGCAACGGAAGACAATTGATAGTCATTAATAATGGAAATCGATCAATCACTCGAACTGAAGACGGACCATCTCTTCGATAAGGTCGTCCTCTATAGTGCGACCGGACTGTTCGCGACGACGATCATCCTGACGACGATTCAGATCTTTGTTCGGCTGTTGGACCTCCCGACGTTCGGGTACCTCCACTGGACCGAACCGGCGGCGCGGTTCATACTGATTATCGCGACGTATCTGGGTGCTGCTGTGGCCATCCGAAACAGCGAACACATCGCGATCCAGTTCCTCCTCGAACGACTCACGAAGTGGAACCCGCGGCTCGGGCTTGCGGTCCAACTGCTGGGGGATCTGATCGTCATCGGGTTCCTGTGGGTCGCGTTCTTGGGGACGAGTACGAACGCGATCGGCGACTGGACGACGTCGATCGGCGGGATCGGGGTCGTCACGGCCGGCCACATCTATCTGGGGATCACCGTCGGCGTCGTCCTCATGCTGATCTACGCCGTCATCGACGTGGTAACGCTGCTGAAGGGGATCGCCAACGGCACCGTGCACGGGCGCTTCGAGGAGGGGATGGCCGATGAGTGAGCTACTCGTCATCGGGGCCCTGTTCCTCGGGACGCTCCTCGTGTTGTACGCGCTCGGCGTCCCCGTCGGGATCGCCATGGGGGCGACGTGCATAGTGGTCATGATCTCCCCGCTCGGGAACGGGCTCAACTATAGCGTTATCGCCCAGCAGATGCTCTACGGGCTCAACAGCTTCACGCTGTTGGCGATCCCGTTCTACCTCCTGTTGGGACGGTTGATGAATCGCATCGGGATGACACCGCGGATCTTCGATCTGGCCAACTCCATGGTCGGGCAGTTCCGCGGCGGTCTGGCCCACGTCAACATCGTCGCGAGCATGATCTTCTCGGGGATGTCGGGGCTGGCCGTCGCCGACGCCGCCGGGCTCGGTCGCGTCGAGTACGCCGCGATGCGCGATCAGGGCTACGAGAAGGACATCTCGCTCGGGGTCACGGGATCGTCGGCGATCATCGGCCCGATCATCCCGCCGAGCGTCCCGATCATCATCTACGCCGTGCTGGCCGAGCAGTCGATCGGGGAGTTGTTCCTCGGTGGGATCATCCCGGGGATCCTGATCGGCGTCTTCCTCATGGCGCTGGTCCTGTTGTTCGTCTACGTGCGGGGCTACGAGACCGAGGACTCGTTCGACCTCGGGGACTTCTGGACGTGCCTGAAGGAGGCGGTGTTCCCGCTGCTCGCCCCGATCCTCATCATCGGCGGGATCGTCACGGGGACGTTTACCGCCACGGAAGCGGGTGCGATAGCGGTCGTGTACACCGTCTTCCTCGGGATGTTCGTCTACAGAGAACTCACCCTCGGCGGCCTCTTCAAGGAGCTGCAGTACGGGATGGTCGAGACGTTCGCGCTGACGTTTATCGTCGGCATCGCGTCCCTGTACGGGCTCGTTGCCCTCCAGCTCCGGCTGCCGATCCTGATGGCCGATTCGATCACGGCCTTCTCGACCGATCCCACCGTCGTGATCCTCCTGTTGGTCGGCCTCCTGCTCGTCGTCGGGACGTTCATGGAAACGATCGCCGCGATCACGATCCTCGTGCCGATCTTCATGCCGATCCTCCAGCTCACCGGCATCGATCCGATCCACTTCGGTATCGTGATGATCCTGACGCTGATGCTTGGTCTACTGACGCCGCCGTTCGGCGTCATCCTCTTCGTCCTCGAGAAGGTGACCGACGCGACCCTCGAGGAGACGATGAAGGCGGTACTGCCGTATTACGTGCCGATCCTGCTGGTGTTGTTGCTCACGATCTTCATCCCGGAGATCGTCACGTACCCGGCGACCGAGCTGGTCGGGTCCTGATCGACTCACGTTTCCTCTCGCGATCGGGAACGAATCCGGCGTTCGAACCCGGATACGCGTCCGCGTCCACGAACGAGTTCGAGGAGTCAATTTCCTTTCAACAGGAGATCACCGACGCAAACGTTTTTGTCGGTTGGCGAGAACCTTGTGTCATGGCAACGTTCGACGGGTATCCACGACCGACGGGTCCCGCAGGGGTCCGCAACTACGTCGCCGTGATACCCACCTCAGTCGCGGCCTCGGCGGTCGCGGACGCGATCGCCGACCGTACAGTCGAAAACGTCCGTTCGACGCCCCACCAGATGGGGATCGACCCGCCGGACGGGGCGTGCGAGCAGATCGAGCGCACGTTATCGGGCATCGGGCAGAATCCGAACGTCGGGGCGGCACTCGTCGTCGCGCTCGGAACGGAAACGATCGACGCCGACGGGATCGCCGATGCGATCGCGGCGACGGGACGGAACGTCGAGACGCTCACGATCCGTGAGGCCGGAGGGACGGCGGCGGCCGTCGGAACGGGCGTCGATCACGCTCGCGAACTCTGGGACGGGATCGCCGACGCGAGACGCGAAGAGCGGGACGCGAGCGAGCTCGTCTTCGGCGTCGAATGTGGCGGCTCGGATGCGACCAGCGGGATCGCGGCGAACCCCGCGGTCGGCGCCGCGTGCGATCGGCTGGTTCGGGACGGCGGCACCGCGAGTTTCTCGGAGACTCCCGAGTTCATCGGCGCAGAACACCTCCTTGCCGAGCGGTGTGTCGACGACGAGGTCCGCGATCGATTACTGGAGCGGGTCGAGCGGCGCGAATCGGCCGCACAGCTGATGGGCGTCGACCTCCGGGGCGCACAGCCCACACCCGGAAACCAGGACGGCGGGTTGACGACCATCGAGGAAAAGAGCCTCGGGGCGATCGTAAAGGGCGGGACCACGCCCGTCCGCGGGATCGTCGAGTACGCCGAATCGCTCCCGGTCGGCGGCGGGTTGGTACTGATGGACACCCCCGGATACGACATCGAGAGCGTCGTCGGGAAGGTCGCCGGCGGCGCACAGATCGTCGCGTTCACCACGGGACGGGGATCGACCACCGGAAACCCGCTCGCGCCGGTGATCAAGGTGACCGGGAACCCGAAAACCGCGGATCGGCTCGCCTCGAACATGGACGTAAACGCCAGTACGATCATCGACGGCGAATCCATCGACGCGGTCGGCGAGCGGATCTACGAGACCCTTCTGGCGGTCGCCAGCGGCAAACGGACGGCCGCCGAACAGCGTCGCTTGGAGGAGTTCGCGATCAACGAACTCCAGCCAAACGAACTGGCGGAACTGCGGGGGAACGCATGAAAGGAGAAGTACTCGGCGACGTCGGGTTGCACATGGCGGAAACGGACAACGTCGTTACGGCCATCGACGACCTCGAAACGGGCACGGAGATTCCCTGGGGCGGGACGGCGATCGAACTGCAAGAGGACGTCGAGTTCGGCCACAAGGTCGCACTGGAACCGATCCAACCTGGCGACGTCGTTCGCAAGTACGGCGAGCCGATCGGCGAGGCAGTCGAGACGATCGCTCCCGGCGAGTGGGTTCACACGCACAACTGCGAGAGCGCGCGTGGGCGGGGCGACCGCGCCGACGCGGAGGTGATCTGATGACGACGCCAGCCGCGGACGGAGTTCATACCCCCAGTGGGGCCCGGTTTGCGGGATTCGAGCGCGAGGACGGTCGAGTCGGCGTCCGAAACCGGGTCCTCGTCGCCCCGTCGGTGATCTGTTCGCATATCGTGGCCGAACGTATCGCGGACGCCAACGAGAGCGCCATCTGCACGCCCCACGACCACGGCTGTGCCCAGATCGGTGCCGATCACGAGCAGACCGAGCGAACCCTGCTGAACCTCGCACGGAACCCCAACGTCGCGGGCACGACGGTCGTCGGCCTCGGTTGTGAGCACCTCCAGAGCGAACCGTTCGCAGAGCGGATCGCCACCGAGGGGGTGCCGGTCCGTCAGACGGCCATCCAAGATGCCGGCGGGACCGAAGCATGTATCGAGGCGGGCGCCGAGGCGACCGCGGATCTCGCGCGGACGTCCCTCACCGACGAACGGAGCGACGTGACCCTCGGCGATCTGACCGTCGGCGTCGTGAGTTCGGATCTCGATCGATCGACCCGCGAGGTCGCGGACCCGCTCGTCGGCGAGACCGTCGACGCCCTCCTCGATCTCGGTGCGCGCGTCGTCGTCGCCGGCACCGAGCGACTCGCCCCCCATACGGAGGCCGCCGCAGACCGGGGCGAAAACGACGAGGTCGCCGCGGGGATCCGCGAGGCCTGCGGGCGCGAAGCGCGCCAGCCCGGGAACGCCCAGCGGGTCGTCCGCCACGCCGCAAGCACCGAGTTCGAGTCGGTCGTCGGGACGTGGGGGACCGCTTCCGTCGAGGAGTTCGTTCCCTACGGCGCTCGGGCGACCGTCGACGAGGGGCTGGTGCTGGTCGACTCCCCGTCGCGCTTCGAGGAGGCGGCGACGGCGCTCGCGGCGGCCGGTGCGTCCGTGGTCGTGCATGTCACGGCCGACGGGATCCCGACGGGCCACCCAGTGGTGCCGGTGCTGAAGGTGACCGGCGACGGGACGACCGCCGAGGCGCTCGCGGCGGACATCGACCTCGACGCCCGCGAGAGCGACCCCGACGACGTCCTCGACGAACTCGCTCGCGTGGCCGACGGTGGCCAAACCGCCGCAGAGAGACACGGACTGACGAAGTTCGCCATAAGTCGCGTCGGACCCTCACAATGAGACGATCAGCATGAAGGCGGCCGAACTCGTCGACGCGGGGCGGTTCGAACTGCGAGACAGGGAGCGTCCCGCTCCGGGTCCGACGGACGTCCTCGTCGAGGTGAGCGACGTCGGGATCTGCGGGTCGGACGTCCACTGGTACGATCACGGGCGGATGGGCGAGCGCAGCATCGACGAGCCGTTGGTACTCGGCCACGAGAGCGCGGGCCAGGTCGTCGCCGTCGGTCGGGACGTCGACCGCGTGGCCGTCGGCGACGAGGTCGCGATAGAACCCGGCGTCCCCTGCGGGCACTGTCGGTACTGTCGGGACGGTCGGTACAACCTGTGTCCGGACGTCGAGTTCATGGCGACACCCGGGACCGACGGGGCCTTCAGGGAGTACGTCTCGTGGCCGGCGGAGTTCGTCCACGAACTCCCGCCGACGGTCTCCACTCGCGAGGGCGCGCTCTGTGAGCCTGTGAGTGTCGGGATCCAGGCCGTGCGCCGGGCCGACCTCGACGTGGGCGATTCGGTGCTCGTCATGGGTGTCGGACCGATCGGACTGCTAACGATGGACGTCGCACGGGCGGCCGGCGCGGCGACCGTGGCCGTCGCCGACATCGTGCCCTCGAAACTGGACCGGGCCACCGATCGCGGGGCGGACCTCGCCATCGACAGTCGCACCGAGGACGTCGGGGACACGCTCCGCGAGGAGTTCGACGGCGGTGTCGACGTGGTGATCGAAGCCACCGGGGCGCCGCCGGCGATCGAAGCGGCACTCGACGCGCCACGACCCGGCGGTACCGCGGTGCTGGTCGGGTTGGCGCCCGGCGAGACGGTGCCGATGGACGCCTTCGAGACGGTCCGACGGCAGATCGATATTCGGGGAAGCTATCGGTTCGCGAATACGTATCCGACGGCACTCTCGCTGCTCGGCGCGAACGAGGTCGACGCGACGGGGACGATCGACGTCGAGATGCCGCTCGAACGGATCGGCGACGCCTTCGAGCGTGCCAAAACGCCCGACGTGATCAAGGGCTTACTCTCGGTGAACTGAATCGGTTCGGTCAGGAAGGCTCGAATCCGCGTGAGGAGAAGGTTTATACGGAATTGGAGAGCCTTGCTCGTATGGTCATCGTCGCAGCGATCAGCGATTCGGACCAGTCGAGAGAGATCGCCGCACGGGCGGACGAACTGGCGCGAGCGTTCGACGACCGCCTTCATCTCGTGCACGTCACCGAGGAGACGGAGTATACGCGAATCGTCGAGAAACAATCGGGCACCCGGGAGACGGACACGGGGTCCGTAGAGGACAACGCCGCCGGCCGAGCAGCGGAGGGGCTCGACGAGGTCGTTTCGGCCGACTACGAGGTGGTGGGTCGGGTCGGCAACCCCGGCAAAAAGGTCGTCGAATACGCGGCGGAAGTCGACGCCCGGTACATCGTCATCGGCGGTCGGTCGCGCTCGCCGGTCGGAAAGGCGCTGTTCGGAAGCGTCACGCAGTCGATCCTGCTGAACGCGGATCGGCCCGTCGTCACGCTCACGACACCCGAATAGGCGAAACCGTCGATCGGTACTGAACCCGGATTCGTCACGGGTATCCATCGAGAAAAATACTGCAAGATTTATCTCTAGGGGCTCCGTGTCGGCTAGTATGAGTGCGGGTTCAGTACAGCAGTTCCAGGAATCACTGTCGCGATTAGACACGCCCTCGACGGTCGTCACGCCCGAGGAGTTCGAAACCGAACTCGCCGAGATCATCGAACCTCCGGCGGTCGGTGCCGAACTCGCCTTCGACGGACACTCCCTCTCGGGGCTGCCGGTGACGCTCGGACCGTCCCCCTCACAGCTACGCGAGGCGACGACGGGAGTCACCGGTTCGCGACTGAGTATCGCCTCGCTCGGGACCGTCGTCGTCGAATCGAGCACCGACGGCGACGAGTTCGTGGCGTTGTATCCGGAGTTTCACGTGGTCGTCGTCAAGGAAAGCGAGATCCGATCGACCCTCTCGGAGGCCTTTGAGTGGCTCCGCTCCGAGTTCGCGGCGGGACGCCAGTCGTTCGTTCTCGCCACCGGACCCAGTTCGACGGGCGACATGGGAGCGCTCGTCCAAGGCGTGCACGGTCCAGAGCGGGTTCATATCGTGATCGTCAGGGACGATGAGTGAGTCGACCCGATCGGATGCAGAGCGCATCCGCACCCTGCTGCGAACCGAGAGCGAGGAGATCAAGGAGAACACGCGGCTGTTCAACGCCGCACGCTACGATGCCGTCGAGACCGTCGGGGCGGAGACCCACGAACGGTATCGAACCCAGGCGCGGGAGATAAAAGAAGAGTCGATCGACCGGCTGCCGGAGCTCCTCGACCGGACCAGACGGGCCGTCGAGGAAAACGGCGGGACGGTCTACGTCGCCGACGACGCCGCGGACGCGAACCGATATATCCGAACCGTACTGGCCGAGAAGGACGCAGACAGCGTCGTGAAATCGAAGTCGATGACGACCGAGGAGATCGATCTGAACGAGTCCCTCGAGGCGAACGGTTGTGGCGTCTGGGAGACTGACCTCGGAGAGTTCGTCATTCAAGTCGCCGAGGAGTCCCCCTCCCACATCGTCGGGCCCTCGCTGCACAAGTCCCGCGAGGAGATCACGGCGCTGTTCGAACGGGAGTTCGACCCCGAGGAGCCACTCGACTCCGCACAGAAACTGACGGCGTTCGCGCGGGAGTTCCTCGGCGAGCGCATCGACGAGGCCGATATCGGCATCACCGGGGCGAACTTCGTCATGGCCGAGAGCGGCTCGATCGCGCTGGTGACCAACGAGGGCAACGCGCGCAAGTGCGCCTCGATCCCCGATACGCACGTCGCCGTCGCCGGCATCGAGAAGATCATCCCATCGGTCGCCGAGTTGGAACCGTTCGCGGAGCTCATCTCGCGGTCGGCGACCGGACAGGACATCCCCCAGTACCTCTCGTTGCTGACGCCGCCGGTCGAGACACCGACGATCGACTTCGACCGGGCCGAGGAACCGGAGTTCGGGGGCAACGACGCGGATCGGGACTTTCACCTCGTGCTCATCGACAACGGGCGGCGTGCGATGCGACAGGACGAGGAGTTGCGCGAGACGCTGTACTGCATCCGGTGTGGGGCCTGTGCGAACTCGTGTGCGAACTTCCAGTCGGTCGGCGGGCACGCCTTCGGCGGGGAGACGTACACGGGTGGCATCGCCACGGGCTGGGAGGCCGGCATCGAGGGTCTGGACGTCGCCGAGGAGTTCAACGACCTCTGTACGGGCTGTTCGCGCTGTGTGAACGCCTGTCCGGTGAAGATCGACATCCCGTGGATCAACACGGTCGTGCGCGACCGCATCAACCGCGGCAAGGACCCCGGCTTCGAGGACCTGCTGGTCGACGGGCTCGTCCCCGACGAGGAAGAGAGCGGAACGCCGCTTCGCAAACGCTTTTTCGGGAACTTCGAGACCGCAGCGAAGATCGGCAGCGCGACGGCCCCCCTCTCGAATCTCGTCGCTTCCAGCGGCGTGGCCCGAAAAGCGATGGAATCGACCGTCGGGATCGACGCTCGACGCGACCTGCCGACGTTCGAGCGCACGACGCTGCGAAAGTGGGCCCGCTCGCGGGACACACACGTCGAGGATCCACTACGCCGTGTCGTCCTGTATCCGGACGTCTATACGAACTACGTCCAGACGGCGCGCGGCAAGGCCGCCGTTCGCGTTCTGGAGGCATTGGGTTGTGAGGTCGTCGTTCCGGACGTCGGCGGGTCCGGACGCGCACCGCTGTCACAGGGGATGATCGCGACCGCAGAAGGGAAAGCGAGGAGCGTCGCCGAGTCGCTGCTTTTCTACCTGGAAGACGGCTACGACGTGGTCGTCATCGAACCGAGCGATCTGGCGATGTTCCGACGGGAATACGAGAAGCTGCTTCCCGCGGCGGCGCACGAACGGATCGACGAGGGGAGCTACGAGATACTGGAGTTCGTGTACGGACTCCTAGAGAACGGCGCGGATATCGCGGCGTTACCCGACGGCGACGGCAACGGCGTCGCGTACCACAGCCACTGCCAGCAACGAACGCTCGGCCTCGAATCGTACACCGAGACAGTCCTCGAGCGGCTCGGGTACGACGTTCTGACCTCCGACGTCGAATGCTGTGGGATGGCCGGGAGCTTCGGCTACAAGAGCGAATACTACGAACTCAGCATGGACGTCGGTGAAACGCTCGCGACACAGTTCGAACCGGTCGAAAACGAGCGAACCGTCGTCGCCAGCGGGACGTCCTGTATGGAACAGCTCGACTCGCTTCTCACCGCGGAGTCGCGCCATCCCATCGAACTGCTCGATCCCGTCGACCGCTAGGGCCCAAACGGAGCGAACCGGGCCCGCCGACAGGGTTGCAAACTGTTTTGTACCACCGATGCGTCCCCGACGGAAATGAGCGAGCCGACGGCGGGAGCCGGGACCATCCGAACGGCCGAGACCAGCCTCTATCGAATCCCGAACGAGCAGACGCTCGAGGACGCGACCCAGTCGTTCGACGTCCTCGAGATCGTTTCGCTCACTGTCGAATCCGACGAGGGCCACCGCGGCCTCGGGTTCACTTACACGATCGGCCGCGGCGGGGCTGCGACCAAGCGATTCCTTGACGACGAACTCATCCCACGACTGGAAGGACAACCGGTCGCTCCGCGCACCGTCCGCGAGGCCCTCCGGGGCGAGACGACGTTCATCGGTCGCGAGGGGATCAGCGAATTCGCCATCGGGGCGGTCGACATCGCGGTCTGGGACCTCCTTGGCAAGCGGGCCGATCTCCCCCTGTGTGAACTGCTCGGCGGAACCCGCGAGCCGGTTCCGATGTACGAGACCGACGGTGGCTGGCTCCAGTACGACGCCGATACGCTCGTCGAGAACGCACGCGAGATCGCCAACGACGGGTTCGCCGGGATGAAGATGAAGGTCGGATCGTCAATCGACCGCGACGTCGAACGGGTACGGACCGTTCGAGACGCACTGCCGGCGGACCTTGATCTGATGCTCGACGGGAACTGCTCGTATACGCTTCCGGAAGCACGACGGTTCGCGAACCGACTCGATGACGTCGCGATGACGTGGTTCGAGGAGCCGTTGCCCAAGGGGGACTACGCCGCGTACGCCGACCTCCGTCGCCACGTCGACGTCCCGATCGCCGCCGGCGAAAACCTCTACAACGAGACGCAGTTCCGCCAGCTGACCGAGCAGAACGCCGTCGATTACCTCCAGCCCGACGTCTGTCGGGTCGGCGGGATCACGCCCTGGATGATCGTCGCGGATCTGGCGGCCACGTCCGGACTCGCCGTCTCACCCCACTACATCGAGCCGCTCCATGCTCACCTCGCGTGTGCGGCCGACAACGTCCCGTACATCGAACATCACTCGACTGTGCTCGACGAACTACTCGCGGACCCGGTCGCGGTGGACGACGGTCGGATCCGGCCGCCGGCCCGTCCGGGACACGGGATGGCCTTCGAGGACGTCGAGCGGTATCGGGAGGACTGACCGAAACGAACACGGGATCGAAACCCGACGACCACCGTCGAGGAGGAACACAGAAGCGGGTCCGGCGTCCCGAACGCGTGGTTCTCACGCAATCGAGGGTTCGGATAGGTCGTGTTCTCAATTCTCGATACAGATAGCAGTAGCTGTTTGATAGCTTAGTACACCCGAGGATAAGTCTACCGCCACCGGTGACCGAGGCGGCGATCACATCACGATGGACGACGGTCCCGGGAGCGGGATTTTTATCGACGGAACCCGTCGGGTGTTGCCATGGGATACGTTGTCAAGATGCCGAAGCTAGGGCTCGAAATGGAACGGGGAACGCTCCTCGAATGGCACATCGGGGAGGACGATCCCGTCGAGGAGGGCGACGTGATCGCGGAGATCGAGTCCGAAAAGAGTATCGGCGAGATCGAGGCCCGAGAGGACGGTGTCCTCCGGCTGATCGACCTCGAGGAGGGCGAAACGGTTCCGCCGGGAACGCCCATCGGGATCGTCGCCGGCGCCGAGGAGGACATCGGCTCGCTCACAGAGGAGTTCGAGGACGGGGAGCAGGCGGCCTCGGCTGAATCGGCGGATTCGGGGGATACCGCCGAACCGGCCGAGCCGGAGGAGCCGGTCGAAGCGACCGCGGACGCCGACGGAACCACGAGCGCGACGTCGAGTTCCCAGCAGACGGGCGAGAAACCGAAGGCCTCGCCCCGTGCCGAGCGCCGGGCGTCGGAACTCGACGTCGCGCTCGCCACCATCGAGGGCTCGGGACCGGGGGGAGCGATCACCGAGGACGACGTCGAGGCGGCGGCGTCCGGGGGCGAGAGCGCTCGGACGGCGACCGAGCAGGTCAAAGCCTCACCCCGGGCGAGACGCCGCGCCGAGGAACTCGGGGTCGATCCGAGCGTCGTCGAGGGCTCGGGACCGGGGGGTGCGATCACCGAAGACGACGTCGAGGCCGCAGTCGAGGACGCGCCGGCGACCGCCGAACCCACGGTCACCGGGGACGAACGGGCCGAGAGTCGGGACCGGTATCGCACCGCGACGCTCGTGGTCGCGGGCGAGACGGCCGATACCCTGATCGAGACGACCGACCTCGCCGAGCGAGCCTTCGACCTCGAGACCTCCCAACTGGACGTGTTGCTCGTGGCAGTCTCGGCGGCACTCGAGGCCCATCCGGCGTTCAACGGGACGTTCGCGGACGACACTCACCAGCTCAGGTCCCGACAGGACGTCGCGCTCGCGGCCGAATCCGACGGGGAACTGCTCACGCCCGTGATCGAGGGCGTCGAGGACCGGTCGTTCGCGGACCTCGTCGCGGCCCGGCGCGGAGCCACCTCGGGCGCAAGCGACGCCTCGGACAAGCACGCGACGTTCGCGCTCGCACTCGAAGAGGAGTTCGAGGGCGGCGTCGAGTCGCTTCCCACGGCTCCGACGGTCGCCGGACTGCTGGTCGACAGTTCGCGCCGGCGAGCTACACCCGCCGAGAACGGCGTCTCGCTCGAACGGTGTCTGTCGCTGTCGCTGGCCTACGACCCGCGCGTTCTCGACGATGGGGACGCCGAAGCGTTCCTCGAGACGTTGCTCGAACGGATCGGGGACATCCCGGAACTCGTCCTGCGGACGTATCGGCGGTAGACTCGGTTTTCGGGTCGTCAGTCCTCGAAGACGCCGGTACCGGCGGCGGCCTCGAAGAGTGTCGCCACGGAGACGAGCCGCGGGCCCCGCTCGGCCGAGCGGAATTCGACGAGTTCGTCGACGAGTTCGAGTTCGCGCTCGCCGTCGGCTCCGACGACGCCCTCCTCGACGTCGACGGTCATCGACTCCCCCTCGGCGAGGTGGCGCTGGTCCTCGATTCCCACCCCGGCGACGACGCCGGGCGCGACGATCGCCCGGCCGGTCCGTGGGGCCAGGTCGGGATCGACGAGTCGGAGCCCGATCGCCCCCGAATCGTCGGGTGCGAGCGACGCGATCGCACCCGCGACGCTGCTGAGGCCGATGTCGGCGGGGTTCGCCCGCGAGACGATCCCGCCGGCGAGGTCCGCGGGGTCGAGCGTCGCCCGGGTTCCGATAAACGACCGGTTCGAGAGTTCGACCGACGCCAGCCCGGTGACGGTCTCGCCCGATGCCGTGTGGGCCTCGACCATTCCGTGGCGATACGTGACGTCTTGCTCCTCGACCGCGCCGGTCGCGACGAGCGCGGCGGCCGCCCCGGCGACCGTGCCGTCGACCGCCGTGGGGACAACGTTGTTCGTCCCCGTCGAGACCGAAACGAGTGGGACCTCACCGCATTCGAGGGCGGTGTCGCGGCTCGTCCCGTCGCCCCCGAGGACGACGATCGCGTCGGCCTCCTCGCGAAAGCGCGCCGCGGCCCGGCGGGTGTCGGCGGCGGACCCCTCGATGGCGAGATCGAGCAGCGCTGTCTCGGCGTCCGGGACCTCCTCGGCGGCGCTCGCGGCGATCCGCGCCGTATCGGGCATTACGAGCGCTGTCGGCGGGTCGGGAACGCTAGTCAGGCCCTCGAGGACGCACTCTGCGACCCGGCGCTTCGCGTAGTTGTCGACGACGCTCGCGCCGCCGGTCAGTCGCCGGATGTCGCGCCCGGCGGCGGGATTGACAATCAGTCCGACCGTCTCGCCCACCGTTAGGCGATCCGCTCGATGGCCTCCCTGACTTGGGCGCTGTCGGGGACGACCTCGCGTTCGAGCGAGGGGCTAAAGGGGATGTGCGTATCGGGCACGCCCACCCGCTGGATCGGCGCGTCGAGGCTGTAGAAGGCGTCCTCGACCGCGCGAGCCATCACCTCCGCGTGGACGCCATACGAAAGCGGGCTCTCGTCGGCGACCACGAGCCGACCGGTCTTCGCGAGGCTCTCGGCGATGGTGTCGGTATCGAGCGGGTACAGCGACCGGAGGTCGATCACCTCGACGTCGGTATCACCCTCGAGGTCGTCGGCCACCGATAGCGACTCGCCGACGAGTCGCTGGGTCGCGACCACGGTTACGTCCGCGCCCTCGCGCTCGACGCTGGCCTCGCCCAGCGGGATCGTGAAGTCCTCGTCGGTGGGCACCTCGCCCGACTGCTCGTAGATCATCTTGTTCTCGAAGAAGAAGACGGGATCGTCCGAGCGGATCGCCGACTTGAGGAGTCCTTTGGCGGCGGCGGGCGTTCCGGGGGCGACGGCCAGCAACCCGGGGAAGTGGGCGATCCAGGAGTGGACGGTCCCCGAGTGCTGGCTGGCCGCACCCATACCGCCGCCCTCGGTGGTGCGGACGGTGACGGGCATCTCGGTCTTCCCGCCGAACATGTAGCGCATCTTCGCCATCTGGTTCATGATCTGTTCCATCGCGACCCCCACGAAATCCGAGAACATGATCTCGACGACGGGACGCGAGCCGGTGGCGGCCGCACCCGTCGCCGCGCCCATGAACCCCGACTCGCCGATGGGCGTATCCCGCACGCGGTCCTTGCCGAACTGCTCGTGGAGGTCGCCGGTGACGTCGAGGACGCCGCCCATCGTCGCGATGTCCTCGCCCATCAGGAAGACGTCCTCGTCGCGGGCCAACTCCTCGCGCAGCGTCTCGCGGATCGCCTCCCGCACCGTCATCGTCTCCGTCTGTTCGGCCTCGAGGCCGGCGCTGGCCATCAGCGCTCACCCCCGTGACCGCTCCCGTCCGCACGCACCCGCCGTGCGAACTCCGTGATTTCGGGTACCTCGGCGGCGAACATGTCGTCGTAGGCTTCCTCGGGGGCGGGCTCCTCCGCGCTCTGGGCGTATTCGAGGGCCTCCTCGATGGTCGTCTCGACTTCCGACTGGAGGGCCTCGTACTCCTCGTCTGTGAGTTCGTCCCGGTCGATCAGGCGCTGGGCGAACGTCTCGATGGGGTCGCGGGCCTGCCAGCGTTCGACCTCGTCGTCCTCCCGATACAGCTCCTCGTCGCCCTCGAAGTGGCCGTGGAACCGATAGGTCTCGGCCTCGATGAACGTCGGGCCGTCCCCGGCGCGGGCCCGTTCGCGGGCCTCCGTCACCGCCTCGTTGACCGCGGTAATGTCCATCCCGTCGACGGTGATCCCCGGGACGTTGTACGCGCCGGCGGTGGCGCTCAGGTTCTCGACGTTGTGTTGCATCTCGGCCGGCGTCCCCTCGCCGTAACCGTTGTTCTCGACGAGGAAGATCACGGGGAGGTCCCACGTCGCCGCGAGGTTCGCCGCCGAGTGGACCTGCCCCTGGGCGACCGCCCCGTCGCCCAGAAACGACAGTGCGACCCGGTCCTCGTCCTTCCGGTCGATCGTCAGCGCCGCGCCCGTCCCCAGCGGCGGGCCCGCCCCGACGATCCCGTTCGCTCCGAGCATGCCGGCGTCGACGTCCGCGATGTGCATCGAGCCGCCCTTCCCGTTGCAGTAGCCCTCGCGTTTGCCGTAGAGTTCGGCCATCATGGGTTTGGGGTCGAGCCCCTTCGCGATACAGTGGCCGTGGCCCCGATGGGTGCTCGTGATGTAGTCGTCGTCTTCCAGGGCAGCACACGCGCCCACCCCCACCGCCTCCTCGCCGATGTAGAGGTGGACGAACCCCGGTATTTCGCCGTCGGCGAACCGTTCGCCCGCCGTCGTGTCGAACTGTCGGATCGTGAGCATCCGCCGCAACGCCTCCTCGCGTCCGGTCTCGGTCTCCAGATCGATGGTTGGCATCGCGAAGTAAAACGTAACGATCGATAATAACTGTTGGGTGCTACCTATTGTCGTGAATCGAGGCGGGTCGGTCGCGTGCGGAGCAGGAAACCACGATGGGGAGCTCCGCGTTCATAAATGGCTGTCCTCCGGAAACGGCTCGCCGCGAGCGTCACGCTTTCCGAGAGGGCGCTCCAATGGTCAGGGGATGCGATCCTATCTCGACGAGTTCACGCGCCGCGACTGGCAGGACGAATCGCCCGACGGGACGGTGCGACTCGCCGTCGTCGGTCTCGGCGGGTTCGCCCGAGAGCAGGCGCTTCCCGGCATCGAGAAAGGCGAGTTCTGCGAGACGACGGTGCTGGTCACCGGCTCGCCCGAGAAGGGCGAACGGGTCGCCGAGGAGGTCGATGCCGAGCGCGTCCTCTCCTACGAGGAGTTCCACGAGGGCGAGGCCGAGGAGGGCTACGACGCGGTATACGTCTCGACGCCGACCGGACGCCACCTCGAATACGTCGAGACGGCCGCCGAACTCGAAAAGGACGTCATCACGGAGAAGCCCATCGAGAAGTCCGTCGAGCGCGCCGAGCGCCTGCGGGAGGTCTGTGAGGCGGCGGGCGTGGCGCTGATGGTCGCCTACCGCCCGCGGATGGAGCCGGACTTCCGGCGCGCCCGCGAACTCGTGCGCGACGGCGTCGTCGGCGACGTGACCGAGGTCCATGTCCAGTTCTCCTTCCCGGTGCTGGAAATGGGTGGGCCCGACCAATGGCGCATCGATCGCGAGCTCGCGGGCGGCGGCGCGCTGATGGACGCGGGGGTCTACACCGCGACGGCCGCACGCTTCTTCGCCGACGGCGAGGCCGTCGCCGTCCAGGGCGAAACCGTCTCCGATCACGAGGCGTTCGACGAGGGCGTCGAGGAGCGCGCGAACTACACCGTCCGGTTCGAGAACGACGTCACCGCGTCGTGTTCGACGAGCTTCACCGGCGCGTACAACGATTGGGTCGAGGTCACCGGCACCGAGGGAACGCTCCGAATCGAGCCTGCGTTCTGGTTCAACGTCGACCGGGATCTCACGGTCGAACGCGACGACTGGGAGGCGACGGTGACCGGGCCGACCGTCGACGAGGTCACGGAGGAGTTCGATCACTTCGGCTACGCGGTGCTCACTGGGACTGACCCCGAACCCGACGCCGGGGTCGGCATCGCGGACCTCGAACTGCTCGAAGCCGTCTACGAGTCGGCCGAATCGGGCGAGCGCGTTCGGCTCGACTGACGCCGAGACTCGGGATCAGTCCCCGAGGTCACGCAGGTCGTTCGCGAGGGCATCGATCGCCTCCCGGGCCCGGTCCCACTCGGGGTCGGCGAGCATCGTGAGAAAGCCGTGGATCATGTCGGGATACTCGAGTCGGGTTACCGGGACGCCGGCGTTCTCAAGGCGGTCGGCGTAGGCCCGCCCCTCGTCGCGAAGCGGGTCAAATCCTGCAGTTAGGACCGTCGCCGGTGCCACCCCGGCGAGATCGGAAACGCAAAGCGGGGAGACGTACGGGTGGGCACCGTCGAAATCGACCTCCAGGTACTCGTTCCAGAACCGTTCCATGTCCCCGCGGGTGATGAAGTAGCCGCTCGCGTTCTCGGTGTACGAATCGGTGTCGAAGGCGTGGTCGGTCACGGGGTAGGCGAGCAGTTGGCGCGCGATGTCGGGGCCGTCGCGGTCGCGCGCCAGCAACGCGACGCCCGCCGCGAGGGTCCCTCCGGCACTGTCGCCGCCGACGGCGATCCGGCCGGGGTCGATCGCCACCCCGAGATCGGGGTCATCGGCGAACCACTCGAGTGCACCGTAGCAGTCTTCGAGGGCCGCGGGAAACGGGTGTTCGGGCGCGCGACGGTAGTCGACCGAGACGACGACACACCCGGCCGCGTTCGCGAGCGCACGCGCGGCGAGGTCGTGGGTGTCGAGATCGCCGACGACCCAGCCTCCGCCGTGATAGAAGACGAGCGCCGACCGGGGCGTCTCGCCGTCGTCGCCGGGATCATATGCCCGAACCGGCACCGACCCGTTCGGGCCCTCGAAGGCCGTCTCGAGGACCCGTTCGACCGGTTCCGGCTCCCCATCCGTGACGGTCAACTCGAGGTACGTATCGCGGGCCTCGGCGACCGATTGGCGATACAGCGGCGGGACGCCACTCGCCGAAAGGTCGTGAAGCAGTTCCTCAGCCTGCGGATGGAGTTCGGTCGCCATGGCTCTGCTATCACTCACACGTGCTATCTATTAACAATGTATGGGAGAGCCATCGAGTGCGGACGACGATCCTCACGCGAGGTCGGCGATGAGGGCGCCGACGAGCTGCTGGAGGACGTAGTAGGTGACGATCACGACGACAACCATCACGGAGCGGTAGGCGAAGGCGATCAACAGCGCGATACCCAGGTTCTTCAGCCCGGCGGTGAAAAACAGCGGGAGGTACGTCGAGCGGTCGATGCCCATCCTGACGCCGACGGATCGCACGAGGACGAACCCGGCGCCGAGCAGCGACACCACGAGTGCCATCACGACGGCCAGGCCCGTCGGGTCGATGGCCCCGATGTCGACGCTCGCGATGCTCGAGTAGATCAGACACAGGATCGCGAGACCGGAGGCCCGGTCGACGGCGACGTCACTGATCAGGCGATCGGGGAGCACGACCGCGAGCGCGACACCCCCGAGGACGATGACCAGCAGGTCGATCACCATGGTCTCGGCGGGGACCGCAACCCGTCGATCCAGAAGCGAGGAAAGCACGACGGGAGTGACAAGCGGTGCGACGGCGAGCGAGCTGATCGAGACGAGCGCGGCCACCTCCGAGTCACCCCCGGCCAGCCGGGTCCAGATAATCGCGCTGCCGGCCGTCGTCGGCGCGGCGAGAACGATCGCCATCCCGAGCAGGGCGTCCCCGGTCAGGAACGCCCCGGCGACCCGGATCCCCCCGAAGGGCAACAGGACGTACGAGACGACGAGCGAACAGCAGATCACGAGCCCGTAAGAGCGGTACTCGACGGTCGCCACCTCGATCCCGCGAAGCGAGCCGTAGATCAGAAAGACCACGAGCGGGGTAACGAGGACGTCCGCGTACTCGCCCGGCCCCGGAACGAGGACCCCGAGGGCGACCGCCCCGAGGACGAGCCACACGTTCTCGAAGCGTCTCGCCCGCGCGACGTATCGGTTCCACGGTCGGTTCACGTATCGGCTCCCTGTTTCGCGATACCCGGACTCTCGGACGAACGGAACCAAAAATCCGTCGCTCAGCGAACCCTCGAAACGTCTCGGGCCGGTCGATCGCCGGCCGGGAACGCCGACCGTCACTACCGAGGGGTTGATGCGGTGCTATCGGGAGAACACGGAGTCGGCGGACCCGACAGGGAGGACCGAAGTCGGACCGCCGTGACGCAGTAATCAACGGGCGATACCTGTTTGGCGGGCGATACGGCAGTGAGCGAGCGATACCTGTTTGGCGCGTGGTTGGCTTGTTTTCGATCGATAGTGTGTTTCCGTGGTAGTCGGAACGCGATGCGATCGGTCTGTTACCCACCGCGCGTCGCCCGGGCGGCAGGCGTATGTGGTTGTATAGCACGCACCATAATAAAGATTTCTGATATCCGAATGTGGCTTTTCCGAGACCACGGGCGGGCGTTTTTATGGTTCCGCTCCCCGACCGTACCGACACGATGGCACGACCCCTACTACGGCGGGCACCCGAGGACCGAATCGAGGTGCTCGCTCCCGACGGGAGCGTCCGTGCGCCCGATCTCGTTCCCGATCTCCCACCCGAGACGCTGGAGCGAATGTATCGAGACATGCGCTTCTGTCGGCGCTTCGACGAGCGCATGATCAGCCTCCAGCGCCAGGGGCGCATGGGGACCTATTCGTCGCTTGCCGGCCAGGAGGGCGCACAGATCGGCAGTACCTACGCACTGGCCGACGGCGACGTGCTCTCCTATCAGTACCGCGAGCACGGCGCGCTCGTTCCCAGGGGAATGCCCTGGGAGTATCTCCTCTATTGGATGGGCCACGAGGCCGGCAACGCCCGTCTTGCCGACCTCGACGTGCTCCCGCTGAACATCACCATCGGCGACCACCTCCCCCACGCCGTCGGCTACGCGTGGGCCGCGAAACTCGACGGGGACGACAAAGCGACCGTCGCACACTTCGGGGACGGCGCGACGAGCGAGGGCGACTTCCACGAGGCGATGAACTTCGCGGGGGTGTTCGACACCCCGTCGGTCTTCGTCTGTAACAACAACGGGTGGGCGATTTCGATTCCGAGGGAACGCCAGACGATGAGCGAGACCCTCGCGGGGAAGGCGGCGGCCTACGGGTTCGAGGGCGTGCAGGTCGACGGCATGGACCCGCTCGCGATGTACGCAGTGACAAAGGCCGCCCGACAGAAGGCGCTCGATCCCGACGAAAGCGAGGCCCGTCCGACGCTGATCGAGGCGGTTCAGTACCGCTACGGCGCTCACACCACCGCCGACGACCCCTCGATGTACCGCGACGACGCGGAGGTCGAGGAGTGGCGCCAGAAGGACCCGATCGACCGTTTTGAACGGTTTCTTCGGGACGAGGGAGTGCTCGACGACGACCGGATCGCCGAGATGGAGGAGGGGATCGAAGCGTCGATCACGGACCTGATCGACCGGGCCGAGGAGTACGAGGCCGACCCGAGCGAGATGTTCGAATTCGCCTTCGCGGAACCGACCCCGCGGCTCGACGAACAGCGCGAGTCCCTCGATCGCCTGCGCGAGGACCACGGCGACGAGGCGTTGCTGGCCGACGAGTGAGGTCGGTCAGTCGGCCGCGACCGCCTCGACGGTCTCGCGGATCTCCTCGACGAGCGCGGGGAAGTCCCGCTCGTTGCCGGTTTCGACCCACCGGTAGACGATCTCCCCGTCTCCGTCGATGACGAACACCGAGCGCTCGGCGACGGACATCACGTCGTAAAACCCCTCTCGGACGACATCGTAGGCGCGGATGACCTCGTGCTCGTAGTCACTCAGCAGTGGAAAGGTAAGCCCTTCCTGGCGGATGAACTCGTTTTGGGCAAAGGGGAGGTCGGTGCTGATGCCGTAGACGCTGGCATCGACCTCTTCGAAGGCGCTCAACGAATCGCGGAAGGTACACATCTCCTCGGTACACCCACTGGTAAAGGCCGCCGGGAAGAAGGCGAGGACGACGGGACCGTCCCCGAGGTGCTTCGAGAGCGTGAACTCGCCGACATCGTTGTACGCCTCGCCGCGGGCGATCGGGACCGTGAAATCGGGCGCCGACTCGCCTGTCTCGATCATGATGCCCGGTCGTCGGGTCGCCTCTTAGGACTGCCGGTGGACCGAACCGTCGTATCGCCCGCCGTCCGAACGCTTAAACGGCGAGCGAGCCATTCCGTGGCATGAAATTCGGCGTCTACGTCAACCCACAGACCGTCGCGAGCGAGACGGGCCGAGAGCTCCGCGAGGGGATGCTCCGAATCGCGAGGACCGCGGAGGCGGCGGGCTTCGATCAGGTGATGGCGGGCCAACACTACCTCTCGGATTTCACGCAGCTACAGCTGTTGCCCTTCCTCGCGCGCCTCACCGGCGAGGTCGAGGACATGGAGATCGCGACCGGGATCGTCCTCCTGCCCTTTCATCACCCCGTCGAGATCGCAGAACAGATCGCGACCATCGACGCGCTCCACGACGGCCCGACGGCCTTCGGGGTCGGGGCGGGCTATCGCGACGTCGAGTTCGAGGCCTTCGGGGTCCCAAAGGCCGAGCGCGTCCCACGTCTGATCGAAGGGCTCGATCTGACCGAGCGACTGCTGACCGAGGAAAGTGTCACCCACGACGGCGAGTTCTACACCGTCGAGGACGCGACGATCCCGATCCGGCCTCCAGAGTCGATCCCAATCTGGCTGGCCGCGAACGCGGATCGGGCGGTCGAGCGCGCCGCCCGCATCGCCGACGCGTGGCTGGTCAATCCCCATGCGACGGTCGGGGAGATCGCCGAGCAGAAAGAGCGGTGCTACGACCCGATCCGTGCTGAACGCGGGGAGGGTTCGGAGGTACCGGTGATCCGTGAGGCGTTCGTCGCACCGACCCGCGAGGAAGCCGTTTGGGTCGCCCGCGAGCATCTGGAAGAGAAGTATCGGCGGTACGTCTCGTGGGGACAGGACGAGGCGATGGAGGACACCGAAGACCTCCACCGCCCCTTCGAGGAACTCGCCGAGGACCGGTTCGTCCTCGGGACACCCGCGGAGGTCTGTGCGGAGCTCGAACGCTACGAGGAGGAGCTCGACGCGAGCCACGTCCTCGTGCGCTCACACTGGCCCGGGCTCCCCTACGAACGGGTCTGTGAGTCGCTCGAACTGATGGGCGAGGAGGTGCTTCCGAACCTGTAGTCAGCGCCCGGTGCGTACGAGGATATCGACGACCGAGACGCCATCAGGACCCACGAGCACGGGATTCAGATCGAGCTCCTCGATTCGCGGTTCGCGCGCGCCGACCGCGAGGTCGCCGACCCGACTCACGAGACTCGCGAGGGCATCGAGATCGCCCGCTGACCGGCCGCGATACCCGCTCAAGAGCTCGCCGAGTGGGGTATCGGCGATAGCCGTACGGACTTCGGCGGGCTCGACCGGCGGGAGCAAGGTGATGCCGGCGTCGGGGCCGAACAGTTCGACGAGTTCCCCACCCGGCGCGACCGTCAGGACGGGCCCGAAACTCTCGTCGGTCGAGACGCCGACCAGCACCTCCGTCGAAGCGTCGAGGGCCGCCATCGTCTGAACGAGCACGCCCTCGATGGCGGGATCGGCGTCGGCCAGATGCTCGCGAGCGTTTCCGATCACCCGCTCGTACTCGTCGGCTGCGTCTGCTGGCTCCACGCCAACTGCGACCGCACCCGCGTCGCTACGATGGGGGAGGTCTCTGGAGTCGACCTTCAGGACGACCGGCCCGCCCATCGCGTTCGCGTGGTCGGTCGCTTCCCCGGTGCTCGTCACGAGTCGGGTCTCGGCGGGCTCGATCCCACCTGCTTCGAGCAGTGTCGCGCCCTCCGTCCACGTCAACACCCGCCCGGCGGGGAGTGTTGGCGTCTCGACCGCCGGTACGTCGGTCAGCGGTCGTGGCGTGCCCTGGCCGGTTCGCTCGCCAAAGCGGACCAGCGAGGAAAGCGCGTCGAGACACCGGCCGGGGTCGTAGTACAGCGGCGTCTCCCGGCGCACCCGCTCGTACGGAAGCGGCGAGTCGTCCTCGCTCGCCTTCCGGCCGGTCCAGAGGAAGAGCACGGGGTCGTCGGCCATCTCGCGCACCCGGAGCATGGCGTCCGCGATTTCCTCGGCGCGCTCGCCGACCGCCGGCAGTCCGACCGCAAAGACGTAGGCGTCGAAGGCGTCGTCGGCGAACAGGACCTCCGCGATCTCGGGGAGGACGTCCGCGCCATACCCACGAATGTCGGCGGGGTTGTACATCGCACCGAAGGTGAGTAAGTCCTCCATGTCGAGCAACGCCTGCTCGGTGTCACCCGACAGCGGCGGCAGGGAGAGGTCGCGTTCGGCGGCCATATCCGCAAGGAGGCTCGCGAGCCCGCCGCTGGTCGAGGCGAGACAGACGTTCGCGCTCTCCGGCGGGTCGAACGCCGTATGGGCGCGCGACCTGCCGAGCAGATCGGGGATGTCTGGGACCCGCTCGACCCCCGCGCGCTCGAAGGCGGCGTCCCAGGCGGCGGCGTCGCCCGTCACCGAGCCCGTATGCGAGAGGGAGGCCTGCTCGGCGACGGCGGACCGGCCGACCTTCGTCGCGAGGACCGGCGTCCCCCCTCGGACCGCCTCGCTCGCGCTCTCGACGAACCGCCGGGGGTCGTCGATCCCCTCGATGTACGCACAGATCGCCTCGACCCGGTCGGAATCGGCCATGAACTCGACGTAGTCGGCCATCGAGAGACCCGCCTCGTTGCCGGTCGCGACGATATAGGCGAAATCGATGTCCTCGTCGGCGGCTCGCTCGTAGAAGGTCGTAAACGCGAGCGCGCCGGACTGGCTCACTAGCCCGATGGAGCCCGCGCCGGGTTTTCGCGAGCAGGTCGAGGTGATCACCGTTTCGTCGTGGGTGTTCGCCAGTCCGATGGTATTGGGCCCACAGATCGCCATGCCGTACGTCTCTCCCAATTCGCCCAGTTTCGCTTCGAGGGCCGCACCTTCGTCGTCAGCCTCGGCGAAGCCGGCGGTGATGACCAGCGCGCTCGGGACCCCCATCTCGCCGGCGTCCTCGACGACCCCGAGGACGTACTTGCGGGGGACGCTTACCACCACCAGATCGACGACCGGCACGTCACTGATCGAATCGTGACACGGCTCGCCCCAGACCTCCTCACGGCTCGGGTTGACGTAGTAAACCTCGCCGTCGAAGCCGTACTCGGCGAGGTTCTCGATCAGGTTCGAGGCGTACCACGAGTCGGGGCTCGCGCCGACGACCGCGATCGAATCGGGCGCGAGCAGCGCCGCCATCCGCTCGGTGTTCATACTCGACCGTCCGAACCCGGCGACATAACTCCTCGCCCGCGTTCGTCTCGTGGTTACTCCAGCCACGTGATGAAGGGGTCACCGGTGGCCGCCTGCCGGATATACTCCCGCTGTGTGTTCTCGATGGCCGTCCCGAGATCCGCACCGTCAGCGAGGTGCTCGCGGACCTGCTGGCGCTTCCAGACGCTCGGCGTCGTCCGCTCGGTCCAGCGCCCCTCGACGGGAGCGAGCAGCCCCTCGATCCGGTCGAGAGCGACCCCACGCGCTCGGAGTCCCTCGCGGGCGAGTGCGAACAGGTCGTCATAGATCTCTCGAGAATCGGCCGTCTTCTCGCCCTCACGGGTGAACCACGCCAGTCGGGCGTCGATTCCGTCATCGGCCGCGGCGTAAAAGGAGTCCCGCGCGTCGCTCCACGGCAGGTCGGGAAGCGGGTGGCTGCTCGCGACGATCCCGTGGAGCAGGCCGACGACGAGCGCCAGGAAACCGACCGTATCGGCGGTCGTCGGCTGGGCGGCCAACGGCCGATACTCGATTCGCACCCCCTCGGGACCGAAGATCGGGCGGATCCATCGCCAGTAGGTGCCCTGCTTGTGGAGCAGTTCCCAGTAGTCGGCCCCGAACCCCTCGCTCTCCTCGAACCACTCGCTAAGACACGGAACGCAGCGCCGATCTGCGAGCAGTCGGTCGAGGACGTCCCCCGGACCGTCGACGTCGCGCGGGAAGCGCACTTTCCCCGGCTCGTGGACGTTCATCGCCTCGAAGACCGGAACCCGGAGTTCGGCCGGCCCATTGAGGACGACGGCAGGATCGGGCTCCGTATAGAGGTCGGCGGGCAGGAAGGGAGCGTTCGTCGCCAGCGCCACCACCGGCCCGGCGGTCCGCAACGCCGCGTTGTAGTAGCTGGCGAACTCGGCCGTGGGGACCTGCAGGTGGACCTGCATCGAGGTCGCGAGCGACTCGACGAGGATCGTCGGAAACCGTCGAGAACAGCCCGGAACGGCGAGTTCGACCGGGCCGTCGGCGGTGATGTCGGCGTCGAGCGCGTGATAGCGTGCCTTGGGCGCGATGTTCGGCGAGACCGCCCGCCCGTCCTCCTCGTGACGGGCGCTCAGGTACGTGTTCGCACCCTCGGGCGGCGGGATCGTCCACATCCCGTCGGTGACAAACCCCAGACGGGCGTCGGCGAGCGCCCGCCGGAGGCCGAAAAGGCGCTCGTCGAGGGCGACGAACTGGGCGTCGATTCCAGCGGCCGTGAACGCCGTCGCCGGGGTGTTCAACTCCGCGTTGTGCCGGCCGAGTTCGCGCTCGCAGATCGACCCGAAGACCCCTTCAGGGACGGCTGCGAGACGACCGTCCGCATCGACGGTGTACCCCTCCAGTTCGAGTCCGAGTGAGAAATCGGGGTCGAACGCACCCGACGCAAACGCCTCCCGGAGTACCGCCGCCTGCGCTTCGACCCGGCGGTCAAACTCGTCGCGGACCCCCTCGCGTCGCGTCCGGTAAACGAGCGCCGTCGGTTCCATACCCCTCCTCCGTGCCCCTCACTCATGAGTATTGGTAACACGACTCTTCATCCGGGCGATCCGGCGATATTTGTAGAGGAACAGGAGCGGATGCTGACGGCGGACAACCGCTGTGGTTTTGCAGTTCGACCGGGATCACGCAGGGTCGTATCGCGGACGTTCACGACACCGTTGACCGTCAGGGCCTCCTGTGCTCGCTGGCTTCGTTCGGAGGAGGCGGTGCAGACTAACTGGACGTGAAGCGGGAAGCCCGCACGTTCGTAGTCGATCTTTGGCATGTACCCCTCGATGATCCCGGCCTCTTCGAGCTGTCCGATCCGGTTGCGGACGGTGCTCGGCGAGACGCCGACCTCCGCACTGATCTCGTCGTGGGTCGTGGTGCGCGCGTTCTCCTGGAGCATGTACAGGATCCCCCGATCGATCTCGTCGAGGAGGAGCCGCTCGTCCTTCTCCCTGACCATACCTGCCGATCGGGATGAGCGATAAAGGATGTTTGGTGGTTGTCCGGTCTCTCGCCGGCACGAGTGCCTGAACCTACGAGGGGGTCGGATTCCGGACGAACAGCCACAGCGAACACAGGAGCGCAACGACGAGCGCCCCGGTGACGATGGCGAAGGCGACCCGGTAGCCGAACTCGGTGTAGACGACCGTGCCGCCGACCACATCCCCGGTCCGGTAGGCGTCGAGCACCACGCCCATGGCCGTCGGGAAGACGGTCGCGCCGACGAACCCGGCGGTGTTGACGGTCGCGGTGGCGACCCCGCTCGCCTCCGGAGGATAGCGCTCCTTGACGACCGACAGCGCGAGCACCGCCGCCCCGACGAGAAACCCACAACAGAAGTAGACGCCGGCGACGACGGGAAGCGGCGGCCGACCGAAGACCGGAATGACCCCGAGCGCGAGCGCGAACAGTGCGAGGCCGACGCTCATGGGGAGCAGCCGACGCTCGATCCGATCGGAGAACCAGCCGATCGCGGGCGGCCCGATAAACATCCCGACCGAGCCCAGCAGGGTGAAGTACGACGCGGTCGTCACGTCCAGCCCGTAGACGACCACGAGATACGGCACGCCCCACAGGCCGATGAGCGTCAGGAGCGTCCCCATTCCCGCGAAAAAGACGGCGGAAAGCAGCCACTGGTCGAGGTCGCCGGCGAGCGTCCGCAGGTGACGCCCGGTCCCGGCGAGCGACACCGAGGGCTGTTCGGGAACGCCCTCGATGGGGTCGAGGCCGGCGGCGGCGGGCGAACTCCGCGCGAGGGCGTAGACGGCGACGCTCGCGAGGAGACCGACGGCCGCAAGCGCCAGCACGGTCCGTCGCCAGCCGACGGTCGCGGCCGCGACCGCAAGCGGCGTCGTCGCGAGGATCGCTCCGAGGCCGGCGACGCCGGAGGTGAGTCCCGCCATGGTCCCGAACTCGTCGGTCCGAAACCAGTTCGCACAGAATCGAAGGATCGAGACGAAGATCACGCCGCTTCCCAGCCCGATGATCGCCCGCGAGAACAGCGCCATGGGGTAGCTCCCGCCCAGCGCGAACCCGACCGCACCGGCGCTCAAGAGCACGGCACCGGCCGACCCGACGTGACGGGGACCGACCCGGTCCGCGAGCACGCCCGTCGGAACCTGGACGAGCGCGTAGACGAGGAAAAACGAGGCGTGAAGCGTCCCCAGTTGGGCGGCCGTCAGATCGAACCCGGCGCTCAGGCGCCCCGAGAGGACCGCCGTCGAGAGCCGGTGGAGGTTCACGAGCAAAAAGACCGTCGCGAGCGCTCCCCACGCGAGCCATCGGCGTTTCGTCGGGTCCGAGAGGGCGCTCACATCCGACACTCCCACGGACCGGTCCTAAGCGTTGTGAAGGAGGTGACCGACGCCGATTTCGGGGTCGGCGTCGCCAGCGACTAAGTAGTATCCCGCCGTAGCCCGAAGGGCATGGTAGACAGTACCTTACAGGAGGAGCAGGCGCCGCTGAAAGAGGAGTACACGGAGAACCCCGATGCCGCCCGGATCACGCTGTCTGCGACCGGCAGCGAGCAGGCCGACGTCCGGTCGTGTGACGTCGACATCGGGCGGGCGGTCTACGAGGCCGAACTCCACGAGGGCGCGGCGGGCCCGGGGACCGGCGCGTGCTCTGGCGACCTGCTGTTGGGCGCGCTCGCTGCCTGTTCACAGCTCACCGCTCAGGCGGTCGCCGACGCCTTCGGCCTCGACGTCTCGATCGAGACGGAGGTCAGCGGGGAGCTGGACCTGCGGGGCACCCTAGGGATCGACGAGGAGGTCCCGGTGGGGTTCGAGGAGATCCGGATGGAGGTCACCGTCGAGGGGGACGTCGATGCGGAGACGGCCGCGTCCCTCCAGCGCGCGACCGAGAAGTACTGCGTCGTCTATCAGACGCTCGCGAACGCGCCCGCGATGGGGACCGATTGGACCTTCGAGTAAGCCATTCCGGCCGACGACCCACACACAGCTATTTGAACCCCTGTGTCGAACGATCAACCGACTGTGGTCACCGCTTCGCCGTCCGTGGATAGGCTCACCGACCTCCTCGCGGTGCCCGTTCTCGGGCTGGTCGTCCTCGCGACCGTCACGGATCGGTTCAGCTCGATCCACCTCGTGCTCGCGTACCTCTTTCTGGCGGCCATCGCGTTCAACCAGTACGACGTTCGCGCCCACGAGGGGATCTCGCCGCTGTTCTCGCTGCAGGTCGGCCTGACCTTCGCGCTCGGCACCGCCCTCATCGTGCTGGTCGTCGGCGGGCTGGGCGTGCGGATCCTCGAACTGTGTGCCGTCTTCGTCCTTCTGTTGGCGTTCGTCCTCGCACGCGACGACCTCCCGAGTTATCTCCCGGCCGCGGGACCGTATCTGGCCGCCTTCGCGGTCTTGTTTGCGATCTTCCTGTATCACGCCGGGGAGTTCCCGGCGGATTCGGGACTCGGGCTCTTTCCCGTCTTCGCGGGGGTCGTCCTCGCGTTCAACTGCTTCGTTCTCCCGCGGTACGTCTCGGCCGATGCCGTCTGGTGGGCGACGACCGCACTCGCGACCGGCGCGGTCGTCCTCGCCCTGCCGACGCTCGTCGTCGGCGACTACGGCCTCTGGCTGTTCGAGGCCCGTACGTGGGACGGGACGACGACGCTCCCGCTTCTCGACCGGGAGTTCCCGATCGTGCGCTCGGTCTTCGCGAACCCGAACTCGTTCGGACTGTTGGTGTTTCCGGGGATCGTCGCGGCCACCGTCGCGACCCACCGGGCGCTTCGCTCGCGGTCGGTTCTCGCACTCGCCCCCGCGAGTGCGCTCCCGATCCTGGCGTTCGGGCTCTTCCTCTCGAACAGCCGCGCGAGCATGCTCGCGACCGCGATCGCCGTCGGTCTCTACACCCTCGCGAGCACGGACAGGCGGCTCCTCCCGGTCGCGCTCCTCGCCGTTCTCGTCGCCGTTCCGGTGTTTCTCGTGGGGATCTACTACTCGGTCCTACCGATCGACCCCGCGAACCGGTTCGCGCTCTGGCGGGCCGGGCTCGAGGCGACCGTCCGGGACTCGGGACTGTTCGGGCAAGGTATCGTCGGGACGCGGGAGGCCATCGAACCGTACCTCCCCGATCCCGTCGGGACCTACACCTCACACAACTCCTATCTCTCGATAGCGATCCGGACCGGCCTGCTGGGCGGGCTCGCTTACTGCGTGCTCGTGCTGGGCCCGATCGTCCACGGGGGTTGCGCTACGCCCGTGTGAACGCCGGGATGCTCGCACTCGCGGTCGGCTTCGCCGTCCACCAACTGTTCGAGGGCTACACCCTCTATCAGTTCGGCCCGGGGTCGGTTCTCGGGGCGCTTGCGGTCGGCTACACGATCGCGAGCTTCGCCGGGCGCCCGACCCCGAGGCGGGCCGACAGTGTCGCTACTGCGAGCGATGCCGGTAACGACTCGACCGCGCCGAGCGAGGCTTTCGGCTACGGTCGGGAGGTCCGGTACCGGGCCGAGCGCCACGACGAGCGGTCGTAACCTATCGGTAGTGAGGGGATCGACGGGGAATCAAAACAGCTCGTCGACGTACGTCGTCGTGTGCTCGTTCGCGCGAAAGCCCTCGTCTGCGAGCATCTCGCGGTGGAACGGGATCGTCGTCGGGAGGCCCTCGATTTCGGCCTCGCGCAGAACGCGTTGTCCCCGCTGGATCGCCTCCTCGCGATCCGCGCCGGTGACGACGAACTTTGCGATCATCGAATCGTAGTACGGGCTGATGGCGTCGCCCTGGTCCACACCGTCGTCGACGCGGACGCCGAAGCCGCGAGGTGGTCGATACGTCTCCAGGGTGCCGGGCATCGGCGCGAACGATTCCTCCGGGTTCTCGGCGTTGATACGGAACTCGATGGCGGCTCCACGAGGATCGACGTCCGCTTGGGCGTAGGGCAGCTTTTCGCCGGCGGCGACCCGTAGCTGGCAGCCGACGAGGTCGATCCCCGTGACAGCCTCGGTGATCGTGTGTTCGACCTGGATCCGGGCGTTCACTTCGAGGAAGTAGAAGTCGCCGTCCTGATAGAGGAACTCGACGGTCCCAGCGTTGACGTAGTCGTTTTCGGCGATCCCGCGGCGGGCAGCCTCGCAGAGGTCCGTTCGCTCCTCGTCGTCCAAGCCGGGTGCGGGCGTCTCCTCGAGTAGTTTCTGCTGGCGGCGCTGTAGCGTACAGTCGCGTTCGCCGAGGTGGATCGCGTTGCCGTGCGTGTCGGCGATCACCTGCACCTCGATGTGGCGCGCGTCGTCGAGATAGCGCTCGACGTAGACGTTCGGGTTGTCGAAGTACTCCTTGCCCTCGCGGCGGGCTGCTTCGAACGCCGCGTCGACCTCCTCGGGGTCACCGACGACTTTCATCCCACGTCCGCCACCACCACCCTCTGCCTTGATGGCGATCGGATAGCCGTGTTCCTCGCCGAACTCCCTCGCCTCCTCGGCGTCGGCGACGGGATCGGTCGTCCCCGGAACGATCGGCACGTCCGCGCGCTGCATGAGTGTTCGCGCGCGGGTCTTCTCGCCGAAGTCGCTCATTACGTCGCTGGGCGGGCCGATCCAGGCGAACTCGCTGTCCTCGACGGCGGCGGCGAAGGCGGCGTTCTCGGCGAGAAAGCCGTAGCCGGGATGGATCGCGTCGACGCCGGTCTCCCGGGCGGCCCCGATGATGACCTCACGGTCGAGATAGCTCTCACGGGCGACCGACGCGCCGATGTGGTGGGCCTCGGCAGCCAACCGGACGTGTTTGGCCGTCTCGTCGGTATCACTGTAGACGGCGACCGGCGTTACGTCCGCGTCGTAACACGCCTGGATCACCCGCACGGCGATCTCTCCCCGGTTTGCGATCAGCACTCGTTCGAACATTACCGGCGGTACGCGGACCGGCGATATAAGCGCGCAGTTGTGGGGCCGGTCGGTGACACGGCGTACAGTCAGCGGGAAGATGACTGACAACCGGACTGTCGAGCAGAGTATATACCCTTACCGCCGAAACCGGTTCGGTGTATGCCAGCAACAACCATTGGACGGACGGAGCTTACCGACGTCCGCTACGAGCACGGCGGGGACGATCACGTGTTCGTCGAGTTGGCCGAGGAGATGAGCTTCGACGCCAACTTCAGGGCGATGGCGATCACCCAGCAGATCCGCGAGCGCGATCTCGACGGCGTCAACGAGATCTGTCCGGCCAACGCCTCCTATCTGATCCAGTTCGACCCCGAAACCCTCCGCCCCGACGCGCTGATCGAGGAGCTACGGGACCTCGAGGAATCGGTCGAACTGACCGAGTACCGCTGGGACACCCGCGTGGTCGAGATCCCCGTCCTCTACGAGGACCCGTGGACCGAGGAGGCGCTGATGGACTTCCGGGAGCGCCATCAGGATCCCGATTCGACGGACCTCGAGTACTCCGCGCGGATCAACGGCTACGAGAGCGTCGCGGCGTTCATCGAGGCCCACGCGGGCCAGCCACACATGGTGACGATGATGGGCTTTGTCCCCGGACTTCCCTTCGCCTTCCAGATGGTGCCCCGCGACCGGCAGATCGAGGTACCCAAATACGTCGCCCCGCGGACCCACACCCCGAGCCGGGCGATCGGCTATGGGGGAGCGTTTACGGCGATCTACCCCGTTCCGGGGGCCGGCGGCTACCAGCTGTTCGGGCGCACCCCCGTCGAAGTGCTCGACGTGAAGCAAGAGCTACCGGGCTTCGAGGACTCGCTGGTCTTTCTCAATCCGGGCGACATCATCAAATTCCGCCAGATCGACCGCGAGGAGTACGACGCGATCAGGGAGCGCGTCGAGGCGGGGACCTACGAGTACACGTACGAGCAGACGGAGTTCGTCCCGGGCGAGTTCTTCGAGCGACCCTACGAGTACAACGACGAACTCGTGGAGGCCCTCGAATGAGCATCGAAATCCGTGACGGCGGCCTCTCGACGACCGTTCAGGACACCGGACGCTTTGGCCAGTACCACATCGGCATGCCGCCCTCGGGCGCGATGGACGGGTTCGCACACGAGGTGGCCAACGCCCTCGTCGGCAATCCCGAAGGAGCGGCGACCCTCGAATGCACCTATCAGGGGCCGACGGTCGAGTTCCGGGACGAACGGGTGATCGCGGTCACCGGCCCCGATATGTCCCCGGAGCTCAACGGCGAGGCGATGCCCACCTGGGAGGCGGTCGCCGTCGAGGCGGGCGACGAACTGGCCTTCGGGTTCGCGACCGAGGGCACGCGAACCTACCTGGCCATCTCGGGCGGGATCGACGTCCCCGAGATCATGGGGAGTCGCTCGACGTACACCTTGATCGGGCTGGGCGGCCACGAGGGCCGGGCGCTCGAAGCGGGCGATTCGCTCGCGCTCGGGGAGAGCGGGGACCGGAGCGACCGGGCCGGGAGCGCAGTCGAGGGGAGTCATCGACCGAGCTACGGCGAGGACGACCCGATCCGGATCGTGATGGGGCTGTGTGACTACCGGCTCACCGAGGAGTGCAAGCGTGCGTTTCTCGACGCCGAGTGGAAAGTCGGCGCGGAGGCCGACCGCGTGGGCTACCGGCTCACCGACGGGATCGACATCGAGTTCGTCGAGCGCGAACAGCCCTTCGGCGCCGGACCGGACCCCTCGAACGTCGTCGATCTGGGCTACCCCGTCGGCTCGATCCAAGTCCCCGACGAGCCGATCGTGGTCATG
This sequence comes from Halalkalicoccus jeotgali B3, assembly GCF_000196895.1. NCBI lineage: Archaea > Methanobacteriati > Methanobacteriota > Halobacteria > Halobacteriales > Halalkalicoccaceae > Halalkalicoccus > Halalkalicoccus jeotgali. Next base: position 425,576 of record NC_014297.1, on the reverse strand, counting down.
CGCGATGCGGTGACCGGCGGGGGCTACGCGACGGTCGCCACGGTCATCAGCCCCGACCGGGATCGTCTCGCCCAGCGCCCGACCCACGGCACCGTCTCGTTCGAGTCCGTGACGGTCGAGGAGGCACTGGCGGCGAGGGAGGACCAAAGCGAGCGGTTGGCGACGATCCGAAAGGCCTTGGAGTAGGCGACTCAGGCGATCTCCGAGAGGGGCGCGAGTTCGATGTCGTGGGCCGCGATCCGCTCGTGGATCGCTTCGAGTATCTCGACGGAGTTGGGTGTATCACCGTGGATACAGATGCTTTCGGCGGGCACGCCGATAATCTCGCCGTCCGCGGCTTCGACCTCGCCGTCGAGGGCGATGCTCACGAATCGATCCGCGACGAGTTCGGGGTCGAGCGACTCCTTCTTGCGTTCGACGATGAGGCTGCGATCCGCACGATAGGTGAGGTCGACGTAGCCCTCGAAGACCGCCCGCAGGGAGTCGAACTCCCGGGCGACCTCGTAGATGTTGGTATCGGTCGCCAGATAGACGATCTCGGGATTGACCTCGATGATCCCCTCCATGACTGCGCGGGCGTGCTCGGGGCTTTCGGAAAGCATCGAGTACATCGCGCCGTGGGGTTTGACGTGCTGGATGTGCGTGCCGTTCGCGCGGGCGAAGGCGTCGAGCGCCCCCAACTGATAGACGACGTACTCGGTCATCTCCTCGGGGGTGACGTCCATCGTCCGCCGGCCGAAGCCCATCTTATCGGGGAGTCCCGGATGGATCCCGATCCCCACGTCGTGCTCGCACGCGAGCGCGACGGTCCGGTCCATCACGTGGGGATCGCCGGCATGGTAGCCGCCCGCGACGTTCGCCGAGGTGATGTAGGGCATTACCGCCTCGTCGCGGCCCATTTCCCAGTTCCCGAAGCTCTCGCCCATGTCACAGTTGATGTCGACCCGTACCATGCGAGAGACTCGCGACGGGGCGCACTATAGCTTTCGTCCGAGGCGATCCGGTGGCCTCGCCGAGGCGTCGCTATCGATCGAGAACGGTTCGAAAACGGGCGGTGTGTCAGAGGCACCCGTCGAACGCCCCATGCGGGGAACCATGAGCGCAGTGGAGGTTCGTATATCCCCTCCCCTCGCCGTCCCCATGGTGGCGTTCACTAGGACATACGCGATCAACAAGCCAAAGCCAACGGGTTGATAGAGAAACGTGTTTATATATTCTCGTGTTCAGACGGTGGTATCATCGACACCCTTCACCCATGAGCATCATCGCCGAATTCACCGTGCCGACCGAACAGTTCGCACTGTACGACACCCTATGCCACGTGCCCGGGATGGTCGTCGAGGTCGAGCGCGTCGTCACGCACGGCCCCAATCAGATCATGCCGTATTTCTGGACGGCGGGTGGGGACCGGGAGGCGTTCGAGGCGGCGGCGAGAGACGACCCATCGGTTGAAGACCTCAGGACGGTCGACGAACTCGACCGTGCAGTGTTGTATCGGGCGAAGTGGATCCGGGACGTCGAGTCGATCGTCTACGCGTACACGGAAACCGGCGCGGTCCTGCTGGATGCGACCGGACGCGACGAGCGCTGGGAACTCCAGTTACGGTTCGATTCGGAGACGACCTCACATAGTTCAAAGACTACATCGACGACAACGAGTTCGTCCTCGATCTCACGCGACTGTATCACCCATCGTCCCCGACGACCGAATCGCACTCCTCGATCACGGAGACACAGCGCGAGACGCTGATCGCGGGGCTAGAATCGGGCTACTACGAGACGCCCCGAAAAACGACATCGGCCGAGTTGGCCGAGAAGTTCGGGATCTCGCCACAGGCGCTCTCAAAGCGGTTCCGACGGGCTCACAGGGCGCTCGCGGAGAACGAGGTTCTCATCACGCCGCCCGAGGAGTGAGCCGGCCTGCTCGTCGAGCCGGTCGCCGCTCGCCCGGTCCCGTCCGGCGGCGATACGTTCCGTTTTCCACACAATACGCTTAATCGGGTCGGCGGAGTCTCTCGTTCGAGTACCAATGGCACAAGAATTCGAGATCACCGAAGCGACGGTCGCCGATATCCACGACGCCTACGAGGCGGGAACGCTCACGTGTCGCGAACTCGTCGAGCAGTACGAACAGCGGATCGAGGCATACGACCGAAACGGCCCGGAACTCAACGCGGTCGTCACCGTGAACCCACACGCCGTCGAGCGGGCCGAGGAACTCGACGAAGCGTTCGAATCGGAGGGGCTCGTCGGCCCGCTTCACGGGATCCCGGTGGCGATCAAGGATCAAGTCGAGACGGCCGGGGTGCGGACGACGTTCGGCTCCGAGGCGTTTGCGGACTACCAGCCGAGCGCCGACGCGACGCTGGTCGAGGAACTGCGGGACGCGGGGGCGGTCGTCCTCGCGAAGACGAACCTGCCCGACTGGGCGACCTCGTGGTTCGGGTACTCGTCGGTGCTTGGACGGACGAAAAACCCCTACGCGCTGGATCGCGATCCCGGCGGATCGAGCAGCGGGACCGGCGCTGCCGTCGCCGCGAACCTCGCGACTGTCGGGATCGGCGAGGACACCGGTGGATCGATCCGTCTGCCCGCCGCCTACAACAACCTCTTCGGGATCCGCGTCACCCCCGGTTTGCTGAGCCGGACGGGGATGTCCCCGCTCGTCGTCTCGCAGGACACCCCCGGGCCGATGACGCGAACAGTCACGGACCTCGCGACCGTGCTCGACGTGGCCGTCGGCTACGACCCGTCCGACGAGTACACCGCCGTCACCGAGTTCGTCGAGGGCGTCTCCTACGCCGACGCGCTCGATCCCGACGCCCTCGGCGGCGCGCGGATCGGCGTTCTGCGGGACGCCTTCGGCGATCCCGATGACCCCGACAGCGGCCCAGTCACCCGACTCGTCGACGAGGCTATCGACACCATGGCCGAGGCGGGAGCCGAGATCGTCGATCCCGTCGATATTCCCTCACTTGACGAACACATAGAGCGGACCTCGCTGTATATCGCCCAGTCGAAACGCGACCTCAACGACTTCTTCGCCGCCCGCGAGGACGCGCCGGTCGACTCGGTCGCGGAACTGTACGACTCGGGCCAGTATCACGAGATCCTCGACCTCCTGATCGGTATCGCGGAGGACGGCCCCGAAGACCCCGAGGACGAACCCGACTACTGGGAGCGCGTCGCCGCCCAGATGGCCTTCCAGCGGTCGATCCTCACAGTCTATGCCGACCACGATCTGGACGTACTCTTGTGTCCCGACGTGCAGGTCGTTCCGCCGACGGCGGCCTCGATCGAAGCGGGCGAACTCGATACGCTGACGTTCCCGACCAACACCGTCATCGCCTCCCAGTCGGGCTGTTGTGCCGTGTCCATGCCGGCCGGCCTCACCGAGGAGGGCCTGCCGGTGGGCGTCGAACTCATCGGCAAGCCCTACGACGAAGCGACGCTGGTGGGGCTGGCCGCCGCCTACGAGCGGGTGGTGGCTCCTCGTCGGCCACCCGAGACCGCGCCGGCGCTCGAAAACTGAGTCCGCGGCGGACGGTGAAACCGAGCGATTACTCGAGGTCGATGACGACGAGGTCGTCGCCGGCTTTGATCTCGGCCTCGTTCTCGACGAGGAACTCGCTGACGGTGCCCGAAACGTCCGTCGTGACGTCGTTGAAGTTCTTCATCACGCCGATGAGGGCGATCGTCTCGCCCGCCTCGACCCGATCGCCGGGTTCGGCCAGAGGTGGCTTCTCGGGGTCGGAGCGGCGGTAGAACACGCCGGGCATCGGCGCTTGGATCGTCGTCGTGTCCGTCATTGGTCCGAGGAGGACCCCTCGGGAAGTATAGTTTTCTCTTCGTATCGGCTCGGGAACCGTTCGAGGAACGTCCCCGATGGTGCGGTTCGGCGGTCCGACCGGCGACTCACTCGCTACTACGAATGGGGGGTCGTCCGGGCCGCTGGCAGTTGAGACACGGTCGGAATCGGAGGGGCTCGCCGCAGGCGGGACAGTGGCCTTCTGAGTGGGTTCTCATAGTGCTATTCGCTTCACAATACGTATCCTGCAAATTTAGTATTTCGCACTAGTATATAGAAATTTACAGGAACGGTGGACGACCGGGATCGTATCAGAGAAGGCGATACCGGCGGACTACGCCGGTCGAAACGCTCGAAACGTGTCACGTTTCAGGCGTTCGGACTCGACCTCTCGACAGTCGAACTCGGCGAAGACGGCGCGCCAGTCGCGGTAGTACAGCGGGAACTCGTCGCGGACGTAGTTCACCGACTCCTCCCCGTCGCCCTCGTTTTCGACCGTAAGTAGCAGGTCGCTCGCGACGCGTGTCACGTCCTCGAACACCCACGCGTTGTCCGGGTGGATGTGTTGGAGGGTCTCGACCGAGTAGACGGCGTCGAACCGGTCGTCCTCGAAGCCGGCGAGGACGTCCTCGATGGCGTCGACGTACACGGTCGCGTCGTCGGCCAGTTCGGGGTAGGTCCGCTCCATCACGGCGACGGCCTCGTCGTTGATCTCGACGCCCGAGAGGTCCGAAAAGCCGTGTTCGTGGAGATGTGCGAGGTGGCGACCCGAACTACAGCCGAGTTCGAGGATCGCCGGGTCCGATCCGAAGTACGAAGCGAGCGTGCGCCGGAGCAGTTCGCTCGCCTCGTCGGGCCCGTAGTAGGCGTAGTACTCGGGGGAATACTCGCCCGAGCGCTCGGCCCACTGGCGCTTGACGTCGTTCGGGTTCACGGGGAGAGAACGGGACGCTCGCCTAAAGCCACGGCGACTCGCCCGCGCCTCACTCGACGATCAGGCTGGCGAGCGTCGAGTGTGACCACCCGGCCGCCTCGGGCCCGAGATCGAACAGCCGAGAGACCACCTCACCATCGCGAGAGGCGACCGCGGTATAGCTCATCCGATCGTCGTTGATCCGCAGCCGGATCCGATAGCCGTCGTACGTGAACTCGCGCGAATGAGTGTAGCTGGTCGGTCCGTTCGACGTCGTACTCATGTAAATTATATAGTTTCTGAAATATATAAGTTTCCTACTACTTTGGCGGGGCGGAGACGGTCTCAGACGTGCGGTTTCGCGACGAGGTCCTCGAAGGGCTGCTCGTCGAGCCACTCACAGAGCTCACAGAGCTGTTCGGTGGCGGCCTCGAACAGGCGTTTCCCCTTCTCTGCGGTCGCATCCGTCTGGTCACCGAACACGCCGTTCGCGGAGTTGTCGATGCAGTCGTAGAACGTCCGCGCGCCGTTTCGGTGCGAGTCGTCGGTCGGGAAGACGACGCCACCCTCGTGGGCGTCCTCGAGACGGTCCTCTCGGACGAGTTCGCCCGCGAGGTGCTGGATCATCGCCGTCTCCTTGGGGCCGCCGTGGGGACCGTTCTGCTCGAAGAGTTCCGAGACGAGCGTGGGGATGCTTTCGTCCCACATCCACTCGATAGCGTAGGCCTCCTCGCGGTCGTGCAGTCGGCGGCCGACCTCCCGCAGGTGGGTGATGTTCCCGCCGTGGGCGTTGACGAAGACCACCCGGTCGATGCCGTGGTAGGTCAGGTTCGAGACGAGGCTCTCGACGTAATCCCGGAAGACCGGCGCGTCGACCCACATCGTCCCGTGGAACTGGCGGTGGTGCGGACTGACGCCGACGTTCACGGTCGGCGTACAGAGATAGCCCGTCCGGTCGGCCGCGGCGCGGGCGAGGGATTCGGCGATGATGTGGTCGGTCCCCTCGGGCAGGTGAGGGCCGTGCTGTTCGGTCGAGCCGAGGGGGACGAGCGCGAGCGATTCGGTCTCGAAGTAGCTCCCGAGTTCGGGCCACGTCTGGGCTGCGAGTTCCATACCGCCGTTTGTGGCGAGCGAGTGATGAATCTGCGTCATTCGGATCGCGATCCGCCAGCACTCATATAAGGGATAGTAGAGAAGAAGGGGTATGGTTCAGCTCACCACCGCCGTGGATGCCCTCGCACCGCTGCAGTTCTCGGGTGACTTCCTCCAGTACGCGATCGTTTTCTTCGTGCTCGCGATCATCGCCGCCGCCGTCGGCGCGCGCGGCGTCGCGGGGGTTTCGATGGAGATCGCACGCATCTTCATTATCGTCTTCATCATCCTCGCGATCGTCTCGCTGTTGCTCTGATCCCGAGGAACGGAAAGCCGTATCGCCCGCCGGTTCCTCGCGGGGCGCATGACCGTCCTGCTGACCGGCTACGAACCCTTCGCCGAGCGCGAGACCAACCCCAGCGAGCGGCTCGCGACCCGACTCGACGGGACGCGACTCGGGTCTCACGACGTGCTCGGGCGCGTTCTGCCCGTCGAGTTCGACCGGGTCGCGGCGGAACTCGAAACGCTGATCGAGGGGACGAATCCCGATCTGGTGCTCTCGACGGGGCTCGCCGCCGGTCGGAGTGCGATCAGCGTCGAGCGCGTCGCGATCAACGTCGCCGACGCCGCCGGAACGCCCGACAACGGCGGGGTGAGTCCCCACGACGAGCGCATCGACCCTCGCGGACCCGACGCCCGTCTGGCGTCGATCCCGGTCGTCCCCTGCGTCCAGAGCCTACTAGAGGCCGACATCCCCGCCCGCGTCTCGAACACGGCGGGCACGCACTGTTGTAACTACGCCCTCTACACCGCCCGGACGGCGACCGACGCCCCGGCGGGGTTCGTCCACCTACCGCTGACCCCTGGGATGGCGGCACGAGACGCGGGCGAAACGGCGACCGGCGCCGGATCGGTGCCCCCGAGCATGGACCTCGAAACTCAACGGCGGGCGCTCGAACTGCTCGTCAAGCGGTGTCTCCGCGGGACCCCCGCGCCCTGACCCCGCCGCACAACCGCTCCGATACGTGTCCGTTGTTGTCAATTGAGTATATGTAATTTTGAACTTACTAGTCAATGGAACGCCATAACAACGCCTATAATGACCAGTCCCGAAGGACGAACGCCGGAGACGAGTCAGAGGCACCCACTCCGGGAAAACACCTCCGGCGGGGTTCTCTCGGGTTTCGTCCGATGGTACCCGCTGACCGGACGGGTCGTCAATTCGGTTTACGGAGATATGTCGCTGAACCCCTCAGAGACGCGACGCTCCCGAGTTCGGTGAAATCGCGAAGGATTGGGTGGCTGGGGAGGTGTAGTCCCGGATTCCTCCCGGCCGAAGCCGATGGAATCGGGATGGGCCGACACGGATTTGAACCGCGGACCTCCCGGTTATCAGCCGAGCGCTCAACCTGACTGAGCTATCGGCCCGAACGCACCTACACCTATTTCCGTGTGCTGTTTAAGGGTTTCTCTTTGCTACGATCCCTCGCCCTCGTGGACGTCGTAGCTGTCCGAGCCGATGTCGACGGTGTCGCCCGATTCGTCCTCACCGTTCGGAAAGCCGTAGGTGTAGACGTTCCCGCTGACGAACCCGTCCGTTTTCTTCTCAACGTAGGGGCGGATCACAAACCGCTTGAGCAGTCCCCGAAGCGCGTAGCGACTCGGCGGCAGGACGAACAGAAATCCGATGGCGTCCGTGACGAGGCCGGGCGTGAGCAACAGCGCGCCCGCGGCGATCAGAAAGCCCCCGTCGAGCAGTTCGTCGGTCGGCGCACGTCCCTCCGAGAGCGCACGCTGGAAGCGCCGGATCGTGTGTCTCCCCTCGGCGCGGACGAACAGCGTCCCCAACAGCGCCGTCAGTACGACGAGCAACACCGTCACCGGCCACGACAGGAAGTCGGCGACGACGACCAGAAAGACCGCGTCGACGAGGGGGACGATCAGCAACACCGCCAGCAGGCGCTTCCACATACGGACCTCTACTGGGCGTGCGCTCAAAACGCTTTATATTGCCTATCCGATATGAAGGGGACGATCAGGCGGTGGCCGATCCGGCGCTCGTCTCGAGTTCCGTCGCCAGCATGACGTTCGCGTAGGCCCACGCCTCGCGGCGCCACGCCTCCGAGATGCGGGGCGTGTGTGCGAGCGTGACGCCGCTTTCCCCACGCTCAACGGCGAAGGAGGCACTGCGCCCGTCTGGGTCCGCAACGGTGATCGACGAGAGCGATCCGTTTCGCCGAGTGACGTTGGAGACGTACATATATTCCTTGCGCTAGCGTGCACTCTACGCAATCATATCAACGTATCGATGGGTCAGAATTCCGATATCGGGGCCGACTGGAGATCGGAGGACGAGGGCGCGATCGGAGGGCCTTAACGCGTGCCGGGCGTACCAGGGCTATGTCCGACAGCGAGGGGCCGATCGAGTGGCGATCGTGGGAGGAGGGGCTGGCAGAAGCCCGCAAACACGGGACGCCGGTGGTGTTGTTCCTCTCGGCGACGTGGTGCGAGGAGTGTCGGCGAATGGAGGAGACGACGCTCTCGACGCCCCAGATCCGGGCCAACCTCCGGGAGTTCGTCCCGATCAAGGTCGACGCCGATCGCCGGCCCCGGATCCGCGACCGGTACACCGTGGGCGGGTTCCCCTCGACCGTGTTTTGCACGCCCGAGGGCGAGGTCATCACGGGCACGACGGCGCTGGGTATCGAGGGACTGCGCAGTGTCCTCGAACGCGTCCGTGAGGTCTTCGAGGAGCGCGAACAGCCGGGTCGGATCCCGCGATCGCTCCGGGAGACGGAGGCGCCGGCCGGCGAGTTGGATTCGGGGATCGAGCGCCGGATGGCGGGGCAACTGGAAGCGAGTTTCGACGAGCAGTACGGCGGGTGGGGCGAGCCCCCCAAGTTCCCCCTGCCCCGAACGATCGAGTTCGCGCTCAAACGCGACCGCAATGGGGCCCGCCGGACCCTCGAAGCCGTCCGCACCCATTTGCACGACGATTACGAGGGAGGGTTCTTCAGATACGCCGCGAACCGCGATTGGAGCGACATCGCCCACGAGAAACTCGCCGACGGGAACGCGGCCCTGCTCAGGACCTACTCGAACGCCTATCTGGCGACCGGCGAGGAGGCCTACCGGGAAACCGCCGCCCGCACCGTCGAGTACCTGACGACGACCCTTTGGACCGGCGAGGCCGTCGCCGCGAGCCAGGCGCCCGGTCCCGACGACTCCTATGGCGCGCCCGAAGACCGGACCGACCCGCCGGTCGACGGGACGGTGTATGCCGGGACGAACGCGCTCGCGGTCGACGCGCTGCTGACCTACTACGCCTACACCGACGAGGGGGACGCGAGGCGCTTTGCCGAGCGAGCGCTCGCCCATCTCGACGGGCTGATCGACGGGGGAAGCGTGGCCCACCACGCGGGCGGCGAGCGGGACGTCCTGAGCGATCAGGCACGAACGCTCGGGGCGCTGACGACGGCACGGGAGGTCCTCGGGGACGAGGACGCACTCGCGAGCGCCCGGTCGGTCGCGGATCACACGATCGAAACGCTCCGGGCCGAGGACGGGCGATTCCGGGACGGCCCGAGCGAAGGGGCGGGCCTGCTTACCGACCCGCTGTACCCGCTCGATGCGACCGCCGAACTCGCAGACGGGCTGGTGGATCTGGCCGTCCTCACCGGCGAGGACCGCTACCGGGAGGTCGCCCGCGACGCGCTGGCGGCGTTCGCGGGAGCGAGCGACCGGATGGGACCCCAGCTCGCGGGCTACGGCACGGCCGTCTCGCGGCTCCTCGGGGGCCCGCTCGCGATCCGGGTCGGCGCGCCGGCCGGGTCGGATCTGCACCGCGCCGCGTTGCGGATCGCCGACCACGAGGCCATCGTCGTGCCCGGCGCGGCCTGCGAGGGGGCGGTCGCGAGCGTCGGCGAGCGCGAGAGCGACCCGGCGTCGAGCCCGGCGGAACTCGAACGGGCCGTCGGCGAGCTGTTCGACGCTGACTCGCCCTGAATCGACAACGGCCGATGTGTTTTTGCGTGTCGAATCATAGAACGGGATATGGCCAGCCTCAGGGATCTCGGTCTCTCGGAGTACGAGACTCGCGTTTATCGGTCGCTGCTACACACGGGTCCGACAACCGCAAAGGAGTTGTCGCGGGCGAGCGAGGTCCCGATGGGTCGGATCTACGACGTGTTGAGCAGCATCGAGGGCCAGAACCTCGTGCGAAGCCAGACGGCGAGTCGCCCGAAGAAGTACGTCGCCGTCGAGCCCGATACCGCCCTCGAACGCCTGCTGGAGGACAAACGCCGCGAGGCCGAGGAGACGGTCGCGAGATACGAGGAGCTCGTCGAGACGCTAGGCGACGAGCTCGAATCCGCCGAACCGGTCGAAGAGCAGTTCTGGACGGCCGCCGTCGGTGACGAGGAAACGCTCGAACTCTTACTTGAGCGGCTGGCCGCAGCCGACGAGAGCATCGTCATGGTCGTGGCGAACCGCTCGCCGCAGTTCGATTTCGGCGAGATCGGCGACGTCGTCACCGAACGCCTCGAAGCCGCCGTCGAACGGGGCGTGAACGTCTCCGTGTTGATGACCCCGGCGGTCGTCGAAACGCTCCCCGAGAGCGTCGGCGAGCGCTACCGGGGGCGTCTCTCCTCGCATCCCGCCTTTTCGGTGCGGACGACCGAGGACCTCGACGGCACGTTCAACCTCATCGACGGCGTCGAAGTGGTGTTGCAGGTCTCGAACCCCCTCAAGCCGGGCGAGGTGTTCTCGGTGATCGACCTGAAGGACCCCACCTTCGCGACCGGGATCCACGAGGAGTTCGCCCCCCGATGGGAGGAGGCAAACCCCCTGTCGTTTTGAGGGGCGCACGCGAACCACGACCATGGAAGAACCGAGCGACACGACGCCGAACCCGAACGCCGAGACCACCCGGGAGGTCTGTGAACACTGCGGGACGGTCCTCGATCCGATGGAGTGGGTGACGATAGACGACGAACCGGGCTACGAGGCGTCGTTGCACTTTTGCGACGAGGAGTGTCTCGAAGCGTGGCGCGCCGAGGCGTAGCGACGCCTTTGTATCCGTCCCGCGAGAAGCGTCGGTGATGGACGCGCCGCTGTGGACCGAGACGCACGCCCCGACGCTCGCGGAGCTTCCACAGGACGGGGTCCGCGAGTACCTCACGCGGGCGAGCGAGGAGCCGATCAACCTCGCACTCTACGGACCCCGGGGGGCCGGCAAGACTGCCGCGGTCCGTGCGCTCGCGCGTGAGGCCCACGACTCGGAGAACGACCTCGTCGAGATCAACGTCGCCGACTTCTTCGGCATGACCAAAAAGGAGATCAGCGAGGACCCGCGCTTCGGGCACTTCATCACGCCGAAACGACGGCGCGGGACCTCGAAGGCAGGGCTAATCAACCACGTCCTCAAGGAGTCGGCGAGCTATCCGCCCGTCTCGGGCGAATACAAGACGATCCTGCTCGATAACGCCGAGGCGATCCGCGAGGACTTCCAGCAAGCCCTACGAAGGGTGATGGAACGCCACCACGAGGCCGCCCAGTTCGTCATCACGACCCGCCAGCCCTCGGCGCTGATCGCGCCCATCGTCTCGCGGTGTTTCCCGGTCCCCGTGCGCGCGCCGACGACCGCCGAGATCGTCGCGGTGCTCGAAGGGATCGCCAAAGACGAGGGGGTCGAGTACGACCGTGAGGGACTCGAATACGTCGCGAGCTACGCCGAGGGGGACCTCCGGAAGGCGATCCTCGGCGCGCAGACGACCGCCGAGGCGACCGACGAGATCACGATGGAGGCGGCCTACGAATCACTCGGCGAGGTCGGGGTCGACGACCGGGTCGAGGACATGCTCGTCGCGGCCGAGAACGGGCGGTTTACCGACGCCCGCAAACTGCTCGACGAGCTGCTGATCGACGAGGGCTACGACGGCGGGGAGGTACTGGCGGACGCGCTGTCGGTCTCGCGATCGCGATACGACGGCGACGAACTCGTCGCGATCCACCGACGCGCGGGTGAGATCGACATGGACCTGACCGAAGGGACCAGCGACCGGATCCATCTCGGACAGCTGCTCGCCGAGCTGGGTGCGGACTGACGACGCTCGGGATGTAGCAGGCAGGGATTTTAACTGACGCCCGGAGTGACATATGCGTGTATATGAATGTCACTAGAGGGATCGGATCGAGGTTCTGGAGCGATCGGTATCGGGGCGACCCCGCCGCCCGGGGCGACGACCGATGAGCGGGGGAGTTGGCGGGCGCGTCAGCGGGGCTTTCACGGCGCTTGGCGCCGGTGCCAGTCGCGTGGTCCAGCGGTACCTTCCCGACGCGTTCATCTTCGCGTTGCTGTTGACGTTCGTAACGATGGGCCTCGCGGTGGGGCTGACGCCGAGCGGGCCCGCGGCGGTCGCCGCCCAGTGGGGCGAGGGGTTCTGGTACGTCATCACGTTCTCGATGCAGGCCTCGCTCGCGCTGTTGACCGGCTGGGCGCTCGCGGACTCGCCGCCGGTCAAACGCGTGCTGGGTCGGCTCGCGACGGTGCCGAGTTCACAGCGCCAGGCGATCCTGCTGACGGCGGTCGTCGGCCAGCTGGTCGGGCTGTTTCACTGGGGGATGGTTCTGGTCGTGGGCGGGATCTTCGCCCGCGAGGTGGGGATCGCGATGGACCGAAAGGACATCGCGGTCCACTACCCGCTCGTGGTAGCGACCGCCTACGCCGGCTTGCTCCCGTGGCACCAGGGTCTCTCGGGGGCCTCGTATCTGCTGAGTGCGACGTCGGGACATTTCCTCGAGGACTCGATCGGGGTGATCCCGGTCTCGGCGACCATGTTCACGACGGCGAACCTCGTGGTCGTCGGCGGGGTCGTTGCGGTGACGATCGTGCTCATGCCGCTGATGGGCCCCGAGGAGGAACGACTGACAATTCCCGCCGAGACGCTTCGCTCCGGCGAGGCCGAGATCGCGACCGACGGCGGGCACTCGGTCGCCCCCCATCGGGACGGGTCCTCGGCGCTGAAGGACGCGCTCGTCGATAGCCGATTGCTCTGTATCGGGACGGGGCTGCTGATGTGGGGGTATCTCGGCTACCTGTTTGCCACCTCACCGTTCACCGAGGTCATCAACATCAACCTCTTCATCTCGGCGATGCTCGGGCTGGGATTCGTGTTTCATACGACGTTCCGGAGCTTCTTCGACGTCTTTCGGGACGCCATCGAGGGGGCGAGTCAGGTGATCATCCAGTTCCAGTTCTACGGCGGGATCATGGGGATCATGGCCGCCTCCGGGCTGGCGGAACTGATCGCCTCGACGGCCGCCGAGTACGCCGGCGAGACGACGTGGTACCTGCTGGTCTTCCTGTCTGCGGGCACCGTCAACTTCTTCGTCCCCTCGGGGGGCGGCCAGTGGACCGTCACCGGCGAGTTGCTGGTCAACGCGACCCAGAACATCCCCGGGACCGACGTCGAGACGATGATGATCGCCTTCGCGATGGGCGATCAGTGGACCAACATGATCCAGCCGTTCTGGGCGATTCCCGTCCTGGGGATCGCCGGCCTCTCGATCAGGGATATGATGGGCTACGTCGCCGTACTGTTCGTCTTCAGCGGGATCGTCTTCGGCATTGGGACGCTGCTGATGGGCTATGGGGTCCTCTGAGGTGAATACAGATGGCAACACACACTGACTCCGAGACTGACGCCACGTCGGGATCGGACCCCGATCGGGAGTTCGTGCCCTTCCTCGGGCGTTTCTTCCCCGAATCGCTGGCGCTGTCGGCGCTACTGGCGCTCGTGGCGTTGCTGGTCACGATCCCGTATCTGGCACCCCTCGAGCAACTGGAGCTGTTCGCGACGGGCTTTTACGACCTGTTCGCCCTCCAGATGGCGCTGATACTGTACTGGGTGCTCTCTGCGACCGTCGTCGAATCCCCGCCGGTCGGGGTCCTCTTTGACCGGTTCGCGGCGGCGATCCCGACGAGCCAGACCGCGATCGTCTACTCGACGGGCGTCCTCGCGCTCGCGCTGGGGTGGGTCAACTGGGCACTCGGCCTGCTGGGAGGCGTGTTCGTCGGCCGGCGGCTCTGTCGGCGCGCCCGCGAATCGGGCGTCGCAGTCCATTACCCGGTCGTTCTGACCGCCGGGTTGCTCTCGCTCGTGCTCGCCAACCAGGGCCCCACCAGCCCCGGCGCGTTGCTGATGGCGGATGCGAGGATCGCCGAGATGACCGGCGTGTTCGCTGAGGCCGGGTCGCTCGCCGTCGGCGAGTTCCTCCTCGCGCCGGCGAACCTCGTCCCCAGCGCCGTTCTGATCGTCACCCTTCCGCTGGTGCTGGTCGTCCTCGCCCCGGACGCGGAGGCGGACCGGACGGAACTCGCGGGCGGATCGATCCTGGAGAGCACCATCGCCGAAACTTTCGAACACGACACCGGGACACCGGGGACGGACGCCACGGTGGCCGACCGGCTCGAACAGTCCCGGCTCATCTCGTTGCTTGCGGTGGTCGTCGGGGTCGCCTCGGTCGGGCTGTACGTCGCGGGTGGCGGGGGGCTAACGCTGCTGTGGGTCCTCTTCGTCCTGATGATGCTCGGGCTGCTCGTCCACGTCCGGCCGATGGCCTTCCGGTCGAAAACCACCCACGCGACCCGGTGGGCGAACCACATCGCGATCCCCTTCATGCTGTATGCGGTCGCCTTCGCGTTGCTCTCGGCGGCCGGGCTCTACGGGGCGATCGGGACCGCGCTGGGCGGGGCGGGCGGCGGGTTCCTCGCGGCCCTCGGCGTCGGCCTGTTGATACCGGACCCCGCCTCGGTCTGGCTGCTGGTCGGGCCGGGGTTGCTGGCCGCAGGATCTGACCTCCTCGCCTCGCTCGTCGCCGTGATGTACGCCGCGGGGCTGTCGAACCTCTGGTTGGGTTTCCTGTTCTGTGGGATCCTCTCGATCCGTGGGTTCGACGTCCGCGAGTTCGCCCGGTACGCGGCGGTGATCTCCGTCTGCGTGCTCGCGGTCGTGGGCGCGGCACTGCTCGCGCTCTGAGCGCCCGCAGTCATTACGGTCGGCGGCCAAGGAGGGGCATGGTGACGCTCTCCGAGACGCGCATCGAGAACCGCTATCGAGTCCAGCCCAACCACGCCAACAACTACGAGTCGCTCCACGGCGGCACCCTGATGAAGTGGATGGACGAGGTCGGCGCGATGGCCGCGATGCGCTTTGCCGGCGAGTCCTGTGTGACCGCTGGCGTGACCGAACTCGACTTCCAACAGCCCGTCCCGATCGGCGCGATCGCACGGATCGGGGCCTACGCCTACGAGACCGGGCGGACGAGCGTGCGGGTCCGGATCCGTGCGTGGCGCGAGGATCCCCGGACCGGCGAGACCGCCCACACGACGGAGGCCTCTTTTACGTTCGTCGCCGTCGACGGTGACGGCTCGCCGGTCGAGATGCCCGAACTGACGGCCGAAACCGACGAAGAACGGGAACTACGGACGGCCGCACGCGACGCCGAGAGCTAACCGAGGACCGAGATATAGCGCGTCAGCGACCCGTGGACCCGCCGTTCGAAACGGTCTTCGACCGTCCAGCCGACCGATTCGACGGCATCCGTCCAGGGGCGGTCGGCAACGACGACGGCGCGGGGGGCGATCCGACGGGCCTCGCCGAGCGCCCCTTCGACGAGTGGTGTCAGTTCGCCCTCGATCTTCGACTGGCGGCCGTAGGGCGCATCGAAGACGACGCCGTCGATCGTCCCGTCCCGGAGGGGGATCCGAGTGGCATCGCCGCGAAACAGGTCGAACTCCACGTCGTAATGTGCGAGGTTCTCGCGTGCACCGTGGGTCATCTTCCATTGGGCGTCCGCCCCGATGACGCGCGCGCCGGCCAGCCCGGCTTCGACGAGCACGCCACCCGTCCCGCACATCGGGTCGAGGATCGTCGCCCCCGGGCCGGCACCCGCGATGTTCGCGATCGCGCGCGCTAGGAGAGGGTCCATGCTGCCGGGCTGGAAGAAGGGTTTGTCCGTCGGCGCGCGCGCGGCGAAATCGCGTCGGCTCGCCGCAGCGAGCCAGCCCAGCGCGCAGGTATCCCCCGAAAAGACCGCCCGCAGCTCGTGGTCGGGCTCCTCGAGATCGACCGAAAAACCGCGCTCGACGAGGACCGAACCGAGTTCGCGTTCGGCGCGCTGGGTGTCGACTGCCGTGTCGCGCACCCGACGGGCACGCACGCGTACGGAGCCACCGCGCTCGACCCCCGCGAGTTCGAGCAGGAGCCGGGCCGACTCGACGCTTGCATCGGTAGTGCCGACCAGCTCGCTGGCCCGGTGGGTGTAGGCGAGCCGTCGTACTCCACGCGAGTCGATCCCGCGGGCGCTCGCCAGTCCGGGTGCGAGCCGGGAGACGTCAGTGACGGCACTTCGAGCCTCGCACCGGGCGAAGGCGTCGTCCTCGCCCGCGAGCTCCAGCAGGTACACGTCCGGTGGATCGCGGGTCGAAGAAAAGAGCCTGCCGGTCGGCAAGAGGACGACACCGCCCCACCAACCTTTATAAAGGTTAAATACGTCTTATAAAGAGAACGATGGATCCAAAGGAGACAATCAACATCGAAAACGTCGTCGCGTCGACGGGCATCGGACAGGAACTCGATCTCCAGAGCGTGGCGATGGACCTCGAAGGGGCCGACTACGACCCCGAGCAGTTCCCCGGGCTAGTGTATCGCACGCAGAACCCGAAATCCGCGGCACTCATCTTTCGCTCGGGCAAGATCGTCTGTACGGGCGCAAAGAGCACCGACGACGTCCACGAGAGCCTCCAGATCGTCTTCGATAAGCTGCGCGATCTGGAGATCCAGGTGCAGGACGACCCCGAAATCGTCGTCCAGAACATCGTCACCTCGGCGGACCTGGGCCGGAACCTCAACCTGAACGCGATCGCGATCGGGCTCGGCCTCGAGAACATCGAGTACGAACCCGAGCAGTTTCCCGGGCTGGTCTACCGGCTCGACGAGCCGAAGGTCGTCGCCTTGCTCTTTGGCTCGGGCAAACTCGTGATCACGGGCGGCAAACAGCCCGTCGACGCCGAACACGCCGTCGACAAGATCGTCTCCCGACTCGAGGACCTGGGCCTCCTCGAGTAGTCGGATGGTTCTCGACGCCCTCCTCACCTTCGTCGCGAGCGGGCTGGTGATCGGGCTCGGGTTCTGTCTCACCCTTCATATCGCCGCCAGATACGTTCTGGGTGACGTTCCCATCAAGAACGCCCTCGCGGGGCTGGTCCCTGCGGTGATCGTTTTCGGGCTGACGCTTGCCGGACAGCCGCTTCCGGCGGCGGCCCTTGCGATCGTCGCCGAACTGATCGTTATCGGGTCGATCTACGACGTATCGTATCGCATCTCGGGGCTGATTACCATCGTACACTTCACCGTGAGCTTCCTCCTGGGATTCGCCCTGCAGAACCTGCTCGCACTGCTGGGGACCGCCCCGACATGAGCCTCAAATCGACCGTCTGGAACGCCGAAGAGGGACGGCCGCGAACACCGGTGCGAATCGTCGCCGGGGTCGTGATCCTCGTGATCGCCACGGTGGCGCTCGTGGTGCCGCCGCTTGCGGTCCTCTCGGTGCTGGAGGTGGCGCTGCTTGCGGGCACCGGCATCGGCGCGACGGTGCTCTCGACCGGTCTCAGCGGGCTCGGAGCGATCCTCGGAGTGTGGTTGGCCGGACGATACGTCGACCGGCGTCGGTTCGCCGACTTCGGGATGGGGATCGACCGGGAGTGGTGGCTCGACTGTGGGTTCGGGCTGGCGCTCGGCGCGCTGTTGATGACCGGGATCTTCCTCCTCGAACTCGCGGCCGGCTGGATCGAGGTGACGGGGGCGTTCGCCGGTGAGGCGCTGGCCCGGGTGGTCGTCGGGAGCGTCGTCCTCTTCTTGATCGTCGGGATCTACGAGGAACTGCTCCTGCGGGGCTACCTGCTGACGAACCTCGCGGAGGGTGCACGCGGGCCCCTCGGAATCGGGGGTGCGATCGTCTTCGGCACCGTGGCCTCCTCGCTCGTCTTCGGCGCGCTGCACGCGAGCAACCCCAACGCCACCCTCGTGAGCACGCTCGCGATCTCGTTTGCGGGCGTCATGCTCGCGTTGGGGTACGTCCTGACGGACGAACTCGCGATCCCGATCGGCCTACACGTCACCTGGAACCTCTTTCAGGGGACTGTGTATGGATTCCCGGTCAGCGGGATGGACTTCGGGACGAGCATCGTCGGCGTCGAACAGGGTGGTCCGACGGTAGTTACGGGCGGCTCGTTCGGCCCGGAGGCCGGCCTCGTGGGCTTTTGTGCGATGATAGCCGGCTGTCTGGCGACCGTCGCGTGGGTGCGGTGGCGTCGCGGGAGCGTCGGTATAAGAGAGGGCGTCGCGCTTCCGGACCTGCGGTAGCTCACTCGACGAGGCGCTCGATCTCGGTGACGAGAATGCCGCTCGCACCCAGCTTCTTGATCCGGGTGATCGTCTCGAAGACGTCGCGTTCGTCGACGACGACGTGGACCGCGACCATGCCCTCACCGGCGATGTCCATCACCGTCGGGCCGCCGAGTCCGGGCAGCGCCTCGCGGATCTCCTCCAGTCTGTCCTCGGGCGCGTTGAGCATGAGATAGCGCTTGCCGTTCGCGGTCAGCACGGATTCGAGCGCCGTCCGGAGCTGCTCGACCTTCGGCTCGTCGACGACGTCCTCGCGGGCGAACAGCCGGGCCGAGCTCTGAAGTACCTCGTCGATGATTTCCAGTCGGTTCATCCGCAGGGTCGTCCCCGTCGAGGTGATGTCGACGATCGCGTCGGCCATGTCGACGTGTGGGGTGAGTTCGGTCGCCCCGCTGACCTCGACGATCTCGGGGTCGATTCCGCGTTGGGCGAAGTGTTCGTACGTGATGTTCGGGAACTCGGTGGCGACGGTCTTGCCGTCGAGGTCAGTCGTCTCGCGGATCTCGCCGCCCTCGGGTGCGGCGAGGACGAGCCGACAGCTCCCGAACTCCAGATCGAGCAGGTCGACGAGGGTCGTCGCGTCGGCCTCCTTTGCCTGATCCAGCCCCGTGATACCGAGGTCCGCGGCACCGTCGGCGACGTACTCGGGGATGTCAGCCGCCCGCGCATACAGGATCGACACCTCGGGGTCGACGGTGTCGGCGTAGAGCTTGCGGTTCGCGCCGTTTTCGATGTGGAGCCCGGCACGTTCGAGCAGTTCGACCGTCGGCTCGTGGAGTCGACCCTTGTTCGGAACGGCAATCTTCATACATCACCCCTCGCGTGGGGGTGGCAACTGCCTTGCGATCCGGCGGGTGGACCGAACCACGATGGACCGGCAGATTGAGGCGAACGCGCCGAGAACCGCGATACATGACGACACTGCGGATCGCGGGCGGGCGGGTCCTCCTACCCGATATGACCGTCGAGCGCGCGGACGTACTGGTGGATCAGGCGGCGGGCGAGGTCCTCGCCGTCGGCGGAACCGACCAAGGCGACGAGCACCTGGACGCCGAGGGCTCGCTGGTGATTCCCGGCCTCGTCAACGCCCACGGCCACGCCGCGATGACGCTTCTTCGGGGATACGCCGACGACAAACCGCTCGGCGCGTGGCTCCAAGAGGACATCTGGCCCGCCGAGGCCGAACTCACCCCCGAGGACGTGCGGGCGGGCACGGAACTCGGGATCGTCGAGATGATCAAATCGGGGACGACCGCCTTCGCCGATATGTACTTCGAGGTCGAGGAGGTCGCCGCCGCCGTCGACTCGGCGGGCATGCGCGCCCGTCTGGGCCACGGGATCGTCACGGTCGGCAAGGACGAGGCGGCCGCCCGCGCGGACGTCGAGGAGAGCCTCGCGATCGCCCGGGAGTTCGACGGGGAAGCCGAAGGCCGACTCTCGACGGCGGTGATGCCCCACAGCCTGACCACCGTCTCCGAGGAATGTCTCTCGATGGCGGTCGAGGGCGCTCGTGAGGTCGGCGTCCCGATCCACATTCACATAAACGAAACCCGCGACGAAGTCGAGCCGATCGTCGGAGAGCGCGGGATCCGCCCCCTCGAATACGCCGACGAACTCGGGCTACTAGAGGAGGAAAACTTCCTCGCCCACGGCGTTCACACCGACGAACGGGGGATCGAACTGCTTGCGAAGACCGGGATGGGGGTCGTCCACTGTCCGGCCTCGAACATGAAGCTCGCGAGCGGGATGGCGCCAGTCCAGGCGATGCTCGATGCGGGCGTCTCTGTAGGAATGGGCACCGACGGCGCGGCCTCGAACAACGACCTCGACCTCTTCGGCGAGCTGCGCGACGCAGCGATGATCGGGAAGCTCGCGGCCGACGATGCCAGTGCGGTCCCCGCCGAGCAGGTCGTGGAGATGGCCACCGCCGGAAGCGCCGAGGCGATCGGGATCGATGGGGGGAGAATCGAGGCAGGTGCGAACGCCGACCTCGCCGTGATCGACTTCGATAAACCGCATCTCACGCCCGCCCACGACCCGGTGAGCCACCTCGCGTACGCGGTCCGCGGCTCGGACGTGCGACACACGATCTGTGATGGCGAGGTGCTCATGCGCGATCGTGAGGTCCTGACGCTCGACGAGAAAGAAGTGCGCGAGACCGCCGAAAAGCGGGCGGTAGAACTGGTCGGGCGTGCCTAACGGTAGACCATCACGGCGATCCCCACCGCGATCAACAACAGGCCCCACCACAGCGAGTCGAAGGGCATCGCCTTCAAGAGCAGCGTGACGATACCCGAACTGAGTAGCGACCAGCCGATCGTGGTCCGGTAGCCCGAGTCGTTGTAGCTCATACAAACCGATCGGCCGCGCGCCCCAAAGGTCTGTGGCCTGCTGGCGGCGAAAGGGTTGTGAGTGGCCCGGACGTCTACAGACCGTCTACGCGGACGGGTGGATCGATGGTCGAAAGTCAGGTGTTTCTGGTCGTCGGTGTGACGCTGCTCGCAGCGCTTGCGGCCGGCGAGGTCATCGAACGTCTCGGCGAACCGGCAATCCTCGGGGAGATCCTCGTCGGCGTCCTCCTCGGCAGCCACGTCCTCGGGCTCATCGACCCGGCAGGGACGTTCGCACTGTTCGCGGCGGTCGGGTCGATCCTCCTGTTGTTCGACGCCGGCTACGAGGAGATCGACCTGAAGACGCTGAAACGCGGCGGCCGTTCGGTCGCCCTCATCGCCCTGTTCGGCGCCGGCCTACCGTTCCTCGCCGGCCTCGCCGTCGGCGTCGCCTTCGGATACTCGTTTGCGGCCGCGGCGGTGCTCGCCATCTCGATCGGCGTGACGTCGATCGGGGTGAGCGCCCGGACCTTCATCGACCTCGACCGCCTCGATACCACATACGGCAACCACGTCGTCGGGGCGGCCGTGACCGCCGAAATCCTCGGCCTGATCGCGTTCTCGTTGCTCATGGCGAGCCAAGGGACGAGAGCGTCCCCGGACCGGCTCCTCGGGATCATCGGGTCGGTCGGCGCCTTTTTCGCGCTCGCCGCGCTGTTCGGGCGCTTCGGAATCGGGCGTCTCTCTGGGTTGCTCGCGCGCTCGCGTCAGCGAGGGACCGACCTCGTTGCGATCATGGGGCTCATGTTCCTCTTTGCGTACGGCGCGGACGCGGTCGGGCTCGATCTCATCATCGGCGGGCTCGTCGCCGGGCTGCTCGTCGGGAGCGAGTCCCGCTTTGCGGAGTTGGACGTTCGAGAGGGCGCGTGTTCGGCATCGCGTACGGGGTGTTCATCCCGCTGTTTTTCGCGAACGTCGGCGCGCATCTGGATCCGAGCGTGTTCCTCACGCCCGATCCGTTCCTCTTCGCGGTGGTTGTTACCGGCGTCGTCGTGAAAGTCGGCGGGAGTTATCTCGGTGCTCGCATCGCCGGCCAGACCGGCAACGAGGCGCTGGTCATCGGCGTGGGGATGCTCCCGCGGGCCGGCGTCGAACTCGTCGTCGTGACGGGTGCGCTGGCGGCAGGGGTCATCGACGGGCGGCTGTTCTCGGCGGTACTCGCGCTCGTGTTCGTCTCCGTGCTCGTGACGCCGTTGTTCCTGAGCCGGGCGATCGGTCGGGTCGGCGAGGGATCGTAGGCGAAAACGGTCTTCCCGACTCGGCTCGTACACTCTCGAATGGCCATCCGGAACCCGATGTCAGAGCGGGCGTGGCGCCGCCACGCGAACCCGTGGAGCGGTGTGAGCCGCATGCTCGCGGGTGCGACACTGCTGCTCGCGCTCTATCGCCACGCCTGGAAGCGCCTCGGTGCGGTGATCGCCTTTCTCGTGCTCAACCCCGTTCTGTTCCCCGAACCCGAACGCACCGACAACTGGCTGAGCGAGGGCGTCCTCGGGGAGCGGGCGTGGATCGCCGACGGAAACCCGATGTTCGGAACTCGCTACCCCGCGATCCTCAACGCGGTGAACGTCCCCCTGTACTGCTACACCCTGTATGCGGCCTACCGCCAGTACCCCGTTCGGACCCTCGCCGGCTTCTGTCTCACGTTCGCGCTCAAGATGCTGTTCGTCGACGCGATGGGCAGGTACTACCGGGACGACCTTCGGTAGGGTTTTGAGCGCGGGCCACCCACCCGAAACCATGAGTCAGACCGCGTATTCCCCGATCAGCGAGCACCTCGACGATGTCGAGAGCGCTCGCGAAGAGGGCCGACGCAAGATGGATTGGGCGTTCCAGCACATGCCGATCCTCACCCAGCTCCGCGAGGAGTTCGAGGCGGAGAAACCGTTCGCGGGCGAGCGCATCGGGATGGCGATGCACGTCGAGGCGAAAACCGCGAACCTCGTCGAGGTGCTCGCCGACGGCGGCGCGGAGGTCGCCATCACCGGCTGTAACCCGCTTTCGACCCACGACGACGTAAGTGCGGCCCTCGATAACCACGAGAACATCACCTCGTATGCCGTTCGCGGCGTCGACGACGAGGAGTACTACGCCGCCATCGAGGCCGTCATCGACCACGAACCCACCATTACGGTGGACGACGGCATGGACATGGTTGCCGCGATCCACGACGAGCACCCCGAACTGATCGACTCGATCCTCGGTGGCTGTGAGGAGACCACCACGGGCGTTCATCGCCTGCGCGCGATGGACGAAGACGGCGCGCTCAACTACCCCGTTTTCGCGGTCAACGACACGCCGATGAAGCGCCTGTTCGACAACGTCCACGGCACGGGCGAGTCCTCGCTCGCGAGCATCGCCATGACGACGAACCTCTCGTGGGCCGGCAAGGACGTCGTCGTCGGCGGCTACGGCTACTGCGGGAAGGGCGTCGCGAAGAAGGCTTCGGGCCAGAACGCGAACGTGATCGTCACCGAGGTCGAACCCCGCCGGGCGCTCGAGGCTCACATGGAGGGCTACGAGGTCATGCCGATGGCCGAGGCCGCCGAGGTCGGCGACGTTTTCCTCACGACGACGGGCAACCGCGACGTAATAGTAAGGGAACACTTCGAAACGATGAAAGACGGGGTGTTGCTCGCGAACGCCGGGCACTTCGACATCGAGATCGACCTTGACGCGCTCTCGGACCTGGCGGTCGATCGCTACGAGGCGCGCGACGGCGTCGAAGCCTACGAGATGGACGACGGCAGGCGGCTGAACGTGATCGCCGAGGGGCGGTTGGTGAACCTCGCGGCGCCCATCGCATTGGGCCACCCTGTCGAGGTGATGGACCAATCCTTCGGCGTCCAAGCAGCGTGCGTTCGCGAACTCGCCGAAAGCGGCGAGGAGTACGGGGCGGGCGTCCACGACGTGCCCGACGCGCTGGATGAAGAGATCGCCGAGATCAAGCTCGCAGCCGAGGGCGTCGAGTTCGACTCGCTGACCGACACCCAGACCGAGTACATGGGTAGCTGGGAACACGGGACGTGATCGTTCGGGACGGACCGGACAGAGTCTGATCGCGGCCCGATTCCCTTCTCACCGGACGGCCTACCGACGAGCCGACGGCTCAGAACCCATCGACCGTAGTTGTGTTAGTAAAGAATAACTCAATTGTAGAAAAATTATTATAATGTATGTCCGTGGTTCATCATGCGATGGTAGATAGACGAACGGACGACGGCACGGAGAAGAACGGGGACACGTCGCGGCGGACGTTCCTGAAGGCGACCGGCGCGGCGACGGCGAGCGCGGGCGTCGGGACGGGAGCGGTGAGTGCCGCCTCGGAGGACCGAGCGGAAGAAACCGACGTCGAGGCGATGCTCGCGGATCTCACGCTTGAACAGAAGGTCGGCCAGATGACCCAGGTCGACGTCGGTACCTTCGATCCCGAGTCCGCTGAGATCCCCGATAGTTTCGGGGTCGAGACGCTCGGGGAGTACTTCTCGGAGCTCGAACTCGGGTCGATCATTTCCGGGGGAGCGTCGCCGCCGACGTTCGATCCCGAGGAGACCGTTACAGGCATCAACGCACTCCAGGAGTACAACCTCGACAACGCCGACCATTCGATTCCCTTCCTCTGGGGGGTCGACGCGCTCCACGGCAACACGCTACTTGCGGGCTCGACGTCATTTCCCCAGCGCATCAACATGGGTGCGACCCGGAACATCGAGGCGATCGAGGACGCGGCGCGTCAGACCGCCGACTCGGCGGCGGCGATGGGCGCCCACTGGACGTTCGCGCCGACGACCGACCTCCAGCGCGATCCGCGATGGGGCCGCTTCTACGAGGGAATCACCGAGGATCCCGCGTATCTGGGCGAAGTCTCGAAGGCCCGCGTCCGGGGACTGGAGAGCAACGATCGGCTCTGTTCGACGGTCAAACACTTCGGGGCGTACTCGATCCCCGAGAACGGCAACGACCGGGCCCACGCCCGGACGTCGATGCGGGACCTGCGGACGAGCCTCCTGCCGCCCTACCGAACGGCCCTGGAGGCCGATCCGGCCACCGTGATGGTCAACAGCGGGGCGGTCAACGGCAAGCCCGCCCACGCCTCCGAGTGGCTGCTGACCCAGATGCTCCGGGAACGCTACGGCTTCGACGGCGTCGTCGTATCGGACTACGACGACTTCTATCGGATGCTCAGCAACCACGACTACACCGACAGCTTCCGGCGCACAGTGAAGGAAGGGCTCAACGCCGGCGTCGACATGTACATGATCGGCAACGGTGGCGAGGCACCCGGTCCGGCCGAGTTCATCGAGACGACGGTAAGCCTCGTCGAGGACGGCGAGGTGTCGACCGAGTGTATCGACGAGTCCGTCCGCCGGATCCTCGAACTCAAGGACGAACTCGGCCTGTTCGAGGAACCGACCGTCGACGAGTCGGAGATCGACGCGGTGCTGGGCGGGGGCCAAGCGGAGTCAGAACAGTTGGCGCGCGAGTCGATGGTGCTGCTGAAAAACGACGACGCTCTCCCGCTTTCGGGGGGCGAGGACGTCCTGCTGGCCGGGCCGGGCTACGACCCGGATCTCGACCTCGAGAACCGGTTTCTCATGCGACACGGCGGCTGGACGCTGGGCTGGCAGGGTATCGAAGAGGGTGCCCCGAGCGAAGGTGGCCCCCGTCCGCGCGGCGAGACGATCACCGAGGCCCTAGAGGGGAGCCTCGACGGGACGCTCACCCACGTCCCGACGGATTTCCGGGCCCAGCCCTACAACCCCGAGACGTCCGATGCCAACGGCGATTTCGGCTTCACCGACGAACAAGAGGCGGACGTCCGCGAGGCCGCCGGAAGCGCGGACGCCGTCGTCGTCGTTCTGGGCGAGGGCCCCCACAACGAGGGCTTTGGCGACCGCAACGAACTCGCACTCGATCCCGCCCAACGGGAACTCGTCGCGGCCGTCGAGGACGAGGCCCCCGATACCCCGGTCGTCGGCGTCGTCCTTGCGGGCAGTCCCCGCGGAGGGACGGAAACGTTCGACTCGCTCGATGCCGTCGTCTTCGCCGGTCAACCGGGCAGCGACGGCGGCCACGCGATCGCCGAGACGCTGCTCGGGGGGAACAATCCTTCAGGTAAGCTCGCGTTCAACTGGCCCGAGAGCGTCGGAAAGGTACCCAACAACTACGACGCCTACCCGCCGCTCGACGATCAGGAGCCGCTGTACGCCTTCGGCCACGGGCTCTCGTATACCGACTTCGAGTACTCGGGCCTGTCGGTCTCGCCGGGGTCCGTCTCGGATCCGGCGAACACGCCGACGGTCACGGCCAGCGTCGGCGTCGAGAACACCGGTGACGAGGCCGGCGAGCACGTCGTCGAGGTCTACAACACCCAATCCTACGGCTCGGTGCTCCAACCGGACCGCCGGCTGCTGGGCTACGAACGGGTCGCCCTCGACGCGGGCGAGTCGACGACCGTCGACCTCGACCTCGACCTCTCGGCGCTGGAGGTCGTCCCCGGCGACGTCCCCGGAATCCTCCCGAAGGTCGTCGAGCCCGGCGAGTACGAACTGACCGCCGGCAAGGAGACGACGACGCTGAGCGTCGAGAACGCCGGGAGCATCACCGACGACCGACCCGCGGTCGGGTTCGACCTCGACGACGGGAACGCCCCGGCGGGGCTCGTAGAGTTCCTGCGAGGGCTCGGCCGGTAGGTAACGGGACCCCTTATGTGCGAGCGGGGGAAATCGACGGACGGAGATGGCAAACCGGAAAGGGAACCGTCGGGAGCGCGAACTCGTCAACCGGCTCGACGAGGCGGGCTTTGCGGTGATGCGCGCGCCCGCGAGCGGCGGAGCGACCCAGCGTGAGCTCCCGGACGTGCTCGCGGGCAACGGCGAGGCGTTCTACGCGATCGAGGCGAAATCCAGCTCGGGAAAGCCGATCTACCTCACGGGCGAGGAGGTAGAAGCGCTGGTCTACTTCTCGCGGAACTTCGGCGCCCGCCCGAAGATCGGCGTGCGCTTCGACCGCGAGGACTGGTACTTCTTCCACCCCGGCGACGTCTACCGGACCGACGGGGGGAACTACCGGGTGAAAAAGGAGGTCGCGCTCGCGGAGGGTGAAACGATCGAGGACTTGCTCGACCGGGCCGAAACGGGCGGTGCCGACGTCGAGCGGGTGCTGACCGCGGTCGAACAGGGCACCCTCTCGGCCGAGGAGGCCGCCGGGATGTTCGACTAGGTCCCCGAAACGCGTTCGAGCCGCGAATGCGGAAACGAGTACACCCGCAGCGCGTCGGGGTCGGGCCCCGCCTCGGTCATCGAGACCGACTGGGGATAGACCGCGCCGACGACCCGGTCTGCCGGATCGTACTCGCGGTTGTTCGGGTAGGTCGCCACGCTGTAGGCGGAGTTCCCGACCGCGGTGTGGTCGGCCCGTCGGTCGGAAACGCTCACAACGAGCAGTCGGTCGCCCGTCTCCCGGTCACGGACGAACGCACCCGCTTCGAGACGGTCGAGCGGGCAGTAGTGGGGTCGGTCCGTCTCGTCCTCGGGGACGAACAGTTCCGCGCCGCAGACGGCACACTCGACGGCGAGTCGTCCCGGCGGTGGGGTCCGACCCTCGGTGATCTCGATGGCGACCCGCCGGAGGTGCTTGCATCGAACGCCCCGAAAGGTGTGGTCGGGACAGCTACAGCGCCGCGACCGCAGGTCGACGAGGTAGCTGGTCCCGTGGTCGGTATCGACCTCGTAAAGCGAATCGCCGAGCGCCGTAACGCTCATCGGGTCGGTTCGGGCGCGGGTCGAACGCCGGTCGAGGTCGGTCTCACTGGTCGGCAGTGACGCTGGTGTAGTTCTGGTGTGCGTCATGGAATCACCGGAGGTTCCACTGGAACCCCCGAATCGCTACGGATAGGGATAGGGGCCCGAAGAAGGTAAGTCTTCCACCCGAAACGGCCCCCGTCGAAATCGCTTCGAAGTGCTTTTACTTCGGGGCGGGAAACGCCACGCTATGGACGTAGACCGGGAGACGGTCGCCGAAATCGTCGTCTCCGTGGGTTCGGTGGGCCTGTTCGTCGCGGTACTGGTCGGCATCGGCACCACCTACAGTCAGGACGGTCTCTCGGCGGACGGCGGCGTGGCCCTCGTGGGTGCGATCACCGCGTTCGTGGTACTCATGACGCTGGTCGGGTTCGGCCTCGCTCACTACCTCAATCGGGAGTGATCGCCTCGCCGTCCTCCTCGCGCCAGTCGACGAGTTCGTCCTCGTCGGCTTCGTCTAACTGATACTCGTAGTAGTTCAGCGGGTGGGACTCGTTGATCTCCTCCTCGCAGATCTCGTCTTTGTTCACACAGTCGCCGTAGGACTGCATGGTCGCACAGCTAGGCGGGGTGTACTCGGTGGGGCTGGTCTCCCCGCGGATGTGATCGGTCTGATAGCGCGTCATCTCCTCGCCGAAACCGGAGTTGACCATGTAGAGGTCGATGATTTCGTCCGTACTCATCCCGATGCTCGTGAGGAACGCGGTGATCGCAAAGCGGGAGTGATGGCCCAGATGCTCGCCCTTCTGGACGGAATCCAACAGCGCCTTCATACACGGCGGGAACCGCTCGGGGACGACGGTGTCGATCTCCCGGGTGAGGTCCATTTCTGCGAGGGTCTTGCGGATCTCCTCGACGCGGTCCTCCAGGGGTGCAGCGACCCCCTCGGGTACCGAAAGGGGAAGTCCGTCGGAGACGCGCTGGCTGATCGCCTCCTCGAGCAGTCCGGAGAGTTCCTCGCGTGCGATGAACACCTCGCCGTCGGCGAGCGTCCGGTTGACCAGTCGCCACTCGTCGCCCCAGAGGTCCGAGACGAGCCGAAGGTAGGTTCCGACGGCGACCCGATACCCGTCCTGGCTCTCGTCGACCGCGTCGGTCAGGTCGAACTCCGCGAGGAGCTCCGACAGCGAGAGTCGTTCGGTTCGGGCGCTCGCGAGTTCCGTCGTGTCGTTTCGGGAGGTACTGAAAAGCGAGATCGCCCGGCTGGCCTCCGCGTTGGCGTA
The DNA here is from genome assembly GCF_000196895.1 of Halalkalicoccus jeotgali B3. NCBI lineage: Archaea > Methanobacteriati > Methanobacteriota > Halobacteria > Halobacteriales > Halalkalicoccaceae > Halalkalicoccus > Halalkalicoccus jeotgali. The sequence continues at coordinate 396,880 of NC_014297.1, read as the reverse complement.
CTTCCGGGTGCAGATCCGCTCGTCGACCAGCGAGACGAGCACGCGCGCAACGGGATACGAGAGCAGTTCGACCCGCGTGCTTCGGTGGGCGTCCCCGATCGAGCCCTCGCGCAGCGCCCCCGTGACCCGCTCGCTCGCCCGCGAGACGACCGGACCGTCCTCGCGAACCAGCCCGACCAGATCGACCTCGGCGGCCTCGACGGCGGCCCGGGAATCGGCGAGAAACGGGTAGCGAGCGTGCAGCGGCTTCATCGGCCAGCGGCTATGGCCGCCGGGTGGATAAACCTGTGTGAACGCCCCCAGTTATATACGACCGCCGGGGTCGAACGGTCTAGTCGGGATCCAATCCGCCGAGCGCTGGGACGAGGGGATCGGCAGTCAGTTGCTTGCGGCGGCCAAAACGGAACTCGAATGTGACCGACTCGCGCTGTCGGTACTCGCCGGAAACGAGGTTGGCGTCGAGTTCTACGAGAGATGGGGGTTCGACCGTGTCGAGGAGCGGACAGTGGAGTTGAGCGGTGTAGAGCATCGGGAGTACCGCTACGAGAAGGCGATTTGATCGGAGGTCGTCTCTGCTCGCCGATATCGTATGCGTCCCTCCACCGTAACCAGAACCGTATGCCGTATCGAAGCTCAGCCGTTGATCGCTCGGCATGAACTGCGTGTTATTATCTATCAATCTATTTGTGCCGACAACACTAATCTCCACCGTTGATCCGGAGCAGTTGGGACTTCGGGCAACGGGGAGGAGTCATGAGCAGTTCACACACAGGCGAACACAGCGAACACCCCGAGGTTGAAGGACCGGGATACGCGACGCCGCAGGCCGCGATCGAGGAGTCCGAACGGGAAACGGTCGCGTACGTCATCGGATTATACACCGGGACGGACATCGACGCGCCGGACTTCCTGGCCGTGGTCGATGTCGATCCGGAGTCCTCGACCTACGGCGAGATAACGCATCGGATCGAGATGCCGACGAAGGGCGATGAACTCCATCACTTCGGGTGGAACGCCTGCTCGTCGTCGTGCCATATGGAGGGATTAGAGCGACGCTACCTCGTGGTTCCGGGTAACCGGTCTTCGCGGATCACGGTCATCGATACAAAGGAGAGGGATCATCCCGAGATCGTCCGCGTCATCGAACCGGAGGAGGTGCACGAACTCGATCTCTCGGCTCCCCACACCGTTCACTGTCCCGCCGGCGGTGGGGTCATGGTCAGCATGCTCGGGGATGCCGACGGCGAACTTCCCGGGGGCTTTCTCGAACTGAACGAGGACCTCGAAATCGAGGGACGCTGGGATCTCCCCGGGGAGATCGAGATGAACTACGACTTCTGGTATCAGCCGCGTCACAACGTGATGATCTCCTCGGAGTGGGCCGCGCCGGAGACCTATCAGCCAGGGTTCGACATGGAGGACGTCGAGGCCGGCAAGTACGGCCACCGACTGCACTTCTGGAACTGGGGGGACAAGACGGTCGAGCAGACGGTCGACCTCGGAGAGGAAGGGCTGGTCCCGCTCGAAGTACGTTTCCTTCACAGCCCCGAGGCGACCCACGGCTACGTCAACGCGGCGCTATCCTCGAACATCTTCCACTTCTTCGAGGACCGCGAGGCGCGGAGCGCCTCGGAGGGTGCGAGCGGCGATGAGCCGCGAGCAGACGGCCGGTGGCGCGCCGAGAAGGTCATCGACTTCGAGGGGCGCGACCTCGAGGGCTGGGACATGCCGGTTCCGGCGCTCCCGACGGACATCCTGATCTCGATGGACGACCGCTACCTGTTCGGGGCGAACTGGCTCCACGGCGAGGTCTGGATGTACGACATCTCCGATCCGGCGAACCCGCGACACGCCGACTCGATCTCTATCGGAGGCTACTTCGGCGACGTCAGGGAGGTCAAGGGACGCGAACTGGCGGCCGGGCCACAGATGGTGCAGTTGAGCCTCGACGGCGAGCGCCTCTACTGGACGACCTCGCTGTACTCGACGTGGGACGACCAGTTCTTCCCCGAGGAGAAAGAGCGCGGATCGGTCATGCTCAAGGCCGACGTCGACCCTCGACGGGGAACGCTGACGCTCGACGAGGACTTTCTCGTCGACTTCGGGACCCTCCCCGAAGGGCCGGCCCGGGCCCACGAGATCCGCTGGCCCGACGGCGACTGCACCAGCGACGTCTGGCAGTAACCGCATGCACGTCGTGGGTCTCGAACGGTCGGGCAAGCGACGCGAAACGGTACGGGTCGATCCCGATGAGTCCCTGCTCGCCGCCGCCGAGAGATCGGGAATCGGTCTGCCCTTTGGCTGTCGGATCGGGGTCTGTGGGACCTGTACCGGACGGGTTCTCGACGGTGAGATGCGCCACGTCGAACCGCCGCGAGCGCTCAAGGATCGCCACCTCGAAGCGGGCTACGTCCTGACCTGTATCGCGACGCCGGAGGTCGACTGTACGGTCGAGGTGGGGACGGACGTCCGCGCTCGCCTGTTCGAGAACCCGTGGCGATGAGCGCCCGAACACCGGAGAGTACGTCGTTGCTCCGGATGACGACGCTCGTAGCGATAGGGGTGTTCTGTATGCCGGCCCTGGTCCGGGCTCACGGAACGGGGGCCGACCACGACGTCGGTGTGGCGTTCGGAGCCGTCATCGCCGGCATCCTCGGGATCGGTATCGCCGCCGGTACGATAGTCCTGCTCACGGGACTCTCTCTTCGACCCGGCATGCTGGCAGGGTTCGACAGGGTGATCGGGATCGTACTCATCCTTCTCGGCGTCCTCCTGGCGGTCTCGGCCATCGGCGAGTACCCGCTGCTCGCTACCGCGGGGATCGTCGGCGGGGGGACAGTCGCGTGGTCAATCTCCGCGCGCATTGGCACGCACCACGCGGAGGTGGCCAGCGCGGCGTTGATCACCCATCGGGTGGTCGAAGGGATCGTCCTCGCGGCCGTCTATCTCGCGGGGTCGGCCGTCGGGACGGCCGGGGCGCTCCTGATAGCGGGCCACGCCGCACTCGAAACTGCCGCCATTGCCGGTCTCTACGTGGCCACGGAGAGGGGTTCCGTACGGGCGCTGATCGCGATCGTCCTACTGCAGGTCGGGTTCGGGATCGGCATCGTGGGCGGTACGCTGCTGGCGCTCGCCGTTTCCACGAGCCTCCAGGTGACCGTAATGGCCGCGGGTGCCGGCGCGCTACTCGTCGTCGGGAACGCGGAGGTCGTCGAGCACCGAAATCGCGAGGCGGCGCCGCTACGGGAGCGGTGGCGGATAAAACGGTAGTCGTCCGGAGCGCTAGTCGCTCTGGATGCGCGGTGCGAGCATGTAGGTGACCTGGCCCTCGCCTTCTGCGATCTCGAAGTGGAGTTTGACGGGGAACTCCTCGCCGAGTTCGAGGGTGACCTCGCCATCGGAGGGGATGGCCTTGTTCATGTCCTTCAGGTAGTCGAGGCTAAACAGCGAGTGGGCCGGGCCCGGGGTGAGATCGATCAGATCGCTCTCGTCGAGTTCGAGGTGGACGTCGTCGGTGTCGCCCTCGGCGTCGACGTAAAACAGCGAGTCGGCCTCGTCGACGCCCAGCGCGATGTGATCGCTCACCATGTCGGCGGCCTTGACCGCGCGGTTGATGTCCCGGCCCTCGACGACGACGTTCGCGGGCAGGTCCAGATCGGGGATATCGGGCTCCTGGCGGATGGAATCGGGATCGATCAGCGCGAGCGTGTACTCGAGCCCGTCGATCTGGATGTGGAGCTTGCGGGTCTCCTCGTCGAGTTCGAGGTGGACCAGTTGACCGGCGTCTGCCATCCCGACGGTGTCTTCGAGCCGCGAGAGGTTGACGCCGATACGCCCGCCGTCGGCCTCGTAGGACTCGAAGGCGGTCGCGTCGAGCGAGAGATCGACCATGCCGACGTTCGCGGGGTCGACAGCCCGGATCGCAAGCCCGTCTTCGTTTAAGTGGATCGTACACTCCTCGACCAGTGCGCTCACCGAATCGAGCGCCGTCCCGAGCGTGTCGGCACTCACGATCGCGTTGAACATCTTAGCTCCGGCTACGAAAGCACGACGTAAAAAGGCAGCTTTTCCTTTCACGCGCGTGCGCGCGTGACCGTGAGGCGGGAGCGAAGCCGGTAAGCCCCTCGCACGCCTACGTCCAGTAATCGAATGGCCGGCAAGGACGAGTACTACAACAAGGCGAAACAGCAGGGGTATCGCTCCCGGGCGGCGTACAAGCTCCAGCAGCTCGACGAAATGGAGGACCTCCTCTCACACGGGGACCGCGTCGTCGATCTGGGTGCCGCCCCGGGCGGGTGGCTCCAAGTCGCAAGCGAGCGCGTCGGCACCGGAACCGTGATCGGCGTCGACCTCCAGCGAATCGACTCGCTGGAAGGGGTCGAGACGATCAAGGGCGACATGACCGACGAGGGAACGAGGGGGGAGATAATCGAGCGCATCGGCGAGGCCGACACGGTACTCTCGGACATGGCGCCCAACATGACCGGCGAGTACTCGCTCGATCAGGCCCGCTCGGTCCACCTCGCCCGCCAGGCGTTCGAGACCGCCCGCGAGATCCTGACCCCGGGGGGCGATCTCGTCGTGAAGGTCTTCGAGGGACGGGACCTCGACGCGCTCAGGGACGACATGGAGGCGGAGTTCGAGTACGTCCGCACCACCTCGCCTGCGGCCTCACGCGAGGAGTCCTCGGAGGTCTACCTGATCGCGAAGGGCTTCCTGACCGCGCCGGTCGAGGCCGGCCAACGGCTGACCGTCGGGATCAAGGACGTCGGAAGCGAGGGCGACGGGATCGCGAAAGTGGAGGGCTTTACCGTGTTCGTTCCCGACGCCGGGGAGGACGAGAGCGCCGAGATCGAGATCGAGGAGGTCAAGCCGAACTTCGCGTTCGCGAAGCGGCTCGACTAGTCGGCGGGCGTCGCTCCGCGCTCGTCCCGGCGCGAGTGCACCAGCCCGACGACCCCGTACACCACGGGCGTGTCCGCGAGCGCGATCAGCAGTTTGAGCAGGTACTGGCCGACGATCAGCGCCAGTAGTTCGCCCGCCGGAAGCGCCACCCCGATCCCGAACAGCGTGGGCGCAAGCGAGAACGCCACGAGGACGAACACGACGGTATCGAGCGCCTGGCTGGTCGCCGTCGAGCCGACGTTACGAGCCCACAACAGCCGGTCGCCGGTTCGCTCGCGGATCCCGTGGAAGGCGATCACGTCCCAGTGCTGGCTGACGAGATACGCGAGGAGGCCGCCGAGGACGACGTTCGTACTCGGGGCCAGGACTTGCTCGAACAGCTCGGGGTCGACGCCCGCGGGCGATCCGGGTGCGAGGATCGCGAGCCAGAGCAACGCCAGCATGAGGAGGATCATCGCAAAACCGACCGTCACCAGCGTCCGAGCAGGACGTTTGCCGTAGAGTTCTCCGTAACAGTCGGTGGCGAGGAACGTGATCGCGTACGCCAGCACGCCCGCGGGAACGATGATCTCGCTTCCGACGACCGGCAGCCCGACGGGGAGCGAAAGTGCGAGGATCTTCACCGCGAGCAACTGGGCGACGACCAGCGCCGTAACGAACGCCGCCGCCAGCACGAGTCGCGGCGCGTTCGACTCACTCGAGTTCATCGTCGAGGCGTCCGTGGCGATCGTCGATCTCGTCGAGCAGGTCCAACGTCTTTCGTACCGAGGCGCGGATCGCCTCGCTTCGGTTGACGAACTTCCCGTCGTCGCCGACGTGGGCGTCGAGGTCAGCAAGCAGCTCACGGGGCACTTCGACGCTTATCTTGGGCATATCTGAAGAATATCGGGGGGACTGATAAGCGGCCCGACTCGATCGACGGCTTTTATTATTCGGTACGATAGAGGAGTGTAACGATGACCGAGTACACCAGACGCGGCGTTCTCGCCGCGCTCGGAGCCGGAATGGCCCTCTCTGCCGGAACCACCGTCGCCGGTGCGGACACTCACGACCGGAACCAGGAGAACGTCGCCCGCGTCGTGCACCTCTCGCCGGACGCCCCGGCGATCGACGTCCACGTCGACGGCGAGTTGTGGTTCGAGGGCGTCGAGCCCCTCACGCTCCAGGAGGGCACGACACCCGCCGAGCCGGGCACCTACGACGTCGCCGTCGTCCCGACCGGCGAAGGCGTCGAGAACGCCCTCCTCGAAACCGAGACGACCGTCGAATCGGGGCCGAGTACCCTCGCTGCGCTCGGCGAGGTCTGTGCGGTGAGCGGCAACGAGTTCGATCTGGTGGCGTTGACGGACGATTACAGCCCGCCACCGTCGGGTCAGGCCCGCCTGCGGGCGGTCCACGCCTCACCCGATACGCCCGCGGTCGACGTCATGACCGAGGGCGGCACGATGGTCGCGGAGGGACTTTCGTTCGGGGACAGTCGAACGACGGCGGTTCCGGCGGGCGAGACCGTCGTGGCGATCAACGCCACCGACGGAAAGACCATCGCCCGCTTCGAGATCGCACCCGAGGCCGGGCGCGTCTACTCGGCGTTCGGCGTCGGCTACCAGGACCCCGAATCGGCACCCGACGCCGCCCCCGACGGACTCGGGTTCTCGCTTGCGATCAGCGAGGACGCCGCGCCGGGCGAGCAGTAACTACCCGTCGATCGGCTCGCGAACGTCGATCCCCGAACTCCCGTTTTCGCCATCGTCGTCGCTCCCGTCCGTTCCGCCGTTCCCGTCGGAGTCCTCGGAAGCGTCGGTATCGGAGCCGGCAGAGTCGCTCGAATCGCCGGACTCGTCATCGCCCTCGAAGGGGCCCGAGTCGGTGTCCGCCGAACCGTCGCCGGCCGAGTCGCCGCTCCCCGAACTCCCGTCGTCGTCGGGTTCGGCGGCCGAGCCGTCACCGCTTGTGGCCTCGGGGTCCTCAGCCGGCGAATCGGTATCCGTCCCGTTGTCGTCGCTTCCGGTCGCCGGGTCATCGCCCTCGGTGGGACCGGGGGCGTCGGGGATATCATCCGAGAGCACCGACCCGATCCCCCCGCCGGTGGCCGCGACGGCGCCCCCGATCACGAGGAACACGACGATGATCAACGCGAGCCACTTCGAGTTGCCGGCGTCGGGTCCGGTCTCCGGGCGCTCGGTGAAGTCGCGTCGCCCGCCGAGGGTGATGGCCCACAGCCCCGCGAGGCCGACCCCGTAGGCGAGCATCGTCGGGATCGCGACGATGAACATCGTCAGGACGCTGACCGGCGTCACGAGCCCGGCGACGGCGAAGACGGCGATGGTCACCTCGCGCCAGCGGGTGCGCATCCCCCAGTAGGAGGCGACCTTGCCCCGAAAGAGCATCCACATCGTGAGCGGCACGCAAGCGAGCAACCCGACGCCGACGGTGGTGTAGATGATCAGCCACGAGAACTTGCTGATACGATAGGAGATCACCATCCCGGCCTGGGTGGCGTCGTAGACGAGAAACCCGATGAGGCCGGGTGCGATGTAGTAGTACCCGAGCAGGGTACCCCCGGCCAACGCCAGCGCGATCGCGACGGTCCACTCGTAGACCACCGAGCGCTGGCCCCGCGTCAGCCCGCGCTCTTTCATCGCCGGCCACGCGAAGTACAGCACCATCGGCACGATCGAGAGCAACGCCACGAGGGTGCTCACCTTGATGATGAACATCAGCGTCTCGACGGGGTGGAGGTCGACGACCCGGACGTCGTCGATGCTGACGACGGCCCGTGGCATCCGCGAGACGAAGTCCTGGGTGATGATCCGCACCCCGCCGATGTAGAAGAACGTAAAGACCCCGATCAGTACGACCCCGAAGACCGCGAAGATCCACAACAGCCGCGAGCGGAGGCTGTCGGCGATGTACTTGACGTCGTAGAGGTACCCGCCGATGTCGTCCTCGTCCTTCTCCTCGGAGAACGCCGCGAACATCCCCGTCGCGGTTCCCGTCAGGATCCCGCCGACGTCCTCCTCGTCGTCTTCCCCGGCGCTCTCGGCGGCCGCGTCCTCCGAGTCGGCCGCCGTGGCGGGTTCTGCCTCCTCGGCGTGGATCGCGTCGAACCGATCGAGGACTGCCTGGGCCTTCTCGGGGTTCTCCTCGTCCATCGCCTCGCGGGCGATCGCAAGCGCCTCCTCCTCGGAGAGCGCCGCGAAGGCCCCTCCGGGTGCGGCCCGAACGCCCGCCGCGTCGAGTTCCGAGAGGTCGATGGCCTCGGGATCGCCCATCCGGCCGGTCGGCCCCGGGGGGGACTGCTCGACCGAGGAGATGAGCAAGTAAAAGACGACCAGAACGAACGCCACGGCGAACAGGACCGCCGCGGCCCCGACCGCCAGCGCGACCTCGCGGGGGACGCCCAGCAGTTCCTGCAGCCAGAGCGCCTGCGGGAGGGCGATATCACGCGGTTCGAGCAGCAGTTCGTTGAAATATTCGCCCAGTCCGGCGACGAGCGCGCCGTAGGCTCCGGCAGCGAGCAACAGCGGGGCGCCGAACAGAAGCGGGAGGTTCCGCTTTAGGGTGCCCCGAACGTTGGCCCGACCGCCCCGCTTGAGCGTGACGACAAAGCGCGTCAGGCCGAGGCTGAACGCGTACAGGATCACGAGCGGAACCGCCCACATGATCTGGGAGATGGGATCGGGCGGCGAGAACATCGCGCCGAAGATGAAGATCCCGAGCACCGCGTACTTCCACTTGTCCCGGAACGTCTCGTAGGGGACGATCTCGGCGTAGGCGAGCGAACACATCGCGAGGGGTAACTGGGCGGCCAGCCCGAACGAGACCGTAAGCAGGACGAGAAACTCCGTCCACATGACGATCGACCACGTCGGGTCGACCCCGACGCCGTAGGAGAACTCCGCGAGAAACCCGAGGATGAGCGGGAAAAACAGGCCGTAGGCATACGAGACCCCACCCAGAAACAACAACAGCGACATGAGCGCGATCCCGACGAGCTTCCAGCGTGCGATCGGGGTCTGGGGCCAGTAGCCCCGCGCGCGCAGTTCGTGTCGCGAGAGATAGAGCAGCGGCGGAATCGAGACGAGGATTCCGGCGACGATCCCGATTTTCGCCTGCAGTAGGATCACCTCGAAGGGGGTCGTGACGATGATCGCGAAGCGATCGATCACCTCCGGGGGCATCCCCGAGACCGTGACCGATCGGAGCCAGTCCCAGACGACGGCCCGGAGCGCATAGAAGGTACCGAGAAAGCCGACGACGAAAACGATGAAGACCTTCTGGAGGTGGGTCTGGATCGTCGACAGTACCGCCCCGATCGTCTCTCGCCCGCTGTTCAGACTCCGGGCGGTGTCCTCGTCGACGATCGAACCCGACATTCAGTAGGGCTAGCCGGTAGCCGGTTATCAATCTTCTTCTCCATAGCGCGTGCGAGCGCATCGAGAAAGAAAGCCTATAACCGCCCGGATACCTAGCTCACGCTGAATGGGCGAGCATCGCAGGTCCGGCCGTGAGCGGGCCGTCCCCGACGGCGGCACGACCACGACAGCGGCCACGGCCGAGGAGGAAGCCGACGTCGGCGGACTCTCCGCACCCTCCGAGGACCAGGAGATGCCGCTTGCCGACCACATCGAGGAGATGATAAAGCGACTGGCGATCGTCATCGTCGTCGCCGGATCGGTCAGCATCGTCGTCTTCCCGCTTGCCGACCAGCTCATCACCTTCATCTGGTACTCCGTGCTTCCGGGCGGCGACGTCGCCCAACCCCGGGTGTACGGCCCCTTGGAGTTCGTCCTCGCGCGCATCAAGGTCGCCAGTCTCGCGGGGTTGATCGTCGCACTGCCGGTGATGGTCTATGAGACCTACCGGTTCATGCGTCCGGGCCTCTACCGGAACGAGCGCAAGTACTACCTCGCGGCCGTTCCCACGAGCCTGATCCTGGCTATCGTGGGCGTGCTCTTCGCGTTTTTCGTCGTCTTGCCCGCTATCTTCACCTACTTCCTGACGTACTCACAGGACGCCGGCGCGATCGCGTTCGGGCTGGGCGATACCTTCGGGCTCATGTTGATCCTGATGGGGTATCTCGCGATCGTCTTTCAGATTCCGCTGTTGATCATGCTGGCGATCATGATGGGGCTCACGACGAGGCGGTGGCTCACCGAACGACGGCTCTACTTCTGGGGGGCGTTTCTCGGCGTCGCGTTCGTCTCCAGTCCCGACCCGACGGGGATGGCCCCCATCATCGTCGCGCTGACGATGGTCGGCCTCTTCGAAGGGACGCTGTTGATACTGCGGTGGGTCGGCCGGTAACTCGAGGCCCGGTATGACGACTGCAGGCGACTACACGTAGCTGAACCACTCGTCGTAGTCGTCGGTCCGGCGCTCGACGACGTCGAAAAAGCGCGACTGGAGCTCCTCGGTGACGGGGCCGCGCTCGCCGACGGTGACGTTGTCGACCTGCTTGATCGGGGTGACCTCCGCGGCGGTCCCCGTAAAGAAGAGCTCGTCGGCAGTGTGTAGCTCCCCGCGGCTGATCGTCGCCTCGTCGTGAACCGTGTAGCCCAGATCGCGGGCGATGGTGATGACGCTGTTGCGGGTGATCCCATCCAAAATTCCCTCCGAGAGCCCGGGGGTGTAGATCTCGCCGTCCCGGACCAGAAAGAGGTTCTCGCCGGGGCCCTCGGCGACGTTGCCCTCCTTGTTCAACACGAGTGCCTCGACGTAGCCCTCCCGGCGGGCCTCCTCGCCGGCGAGCAGGCTGTTCACGTAGAGCCCCGTCGTTTTTGCGTTGGTCGGGATCTGGCTCGAGGCGTGCTTGCGCCACGAGGAGACCTTGACCTTCACGCCTTCCTCGAGGGCTTCCTCGCCGAGATACGCACCCCACGGCCAGGCGGCGATGGCGATCCGCGTCGGGCAGTCCTGTGGACTCACGCCCAGGCTGTCGTAGCCGTAGAAGGCGATCGGGCGGATGTAACAGGATTCGAGTTCCTGACGCCGGATCAGTTCCTTCGTCGCCTCTTCGAGCTCCTCGGAGTCGTGGTCGATCTCCAGTCCGTAGGGCTGGCCCGAGTCATAGAGCCGTTTTGCGTGTTCGTCCCAGCGAAAGATCGCGGGACCCTCCTCGGTGTCGTAACAACGGATCCCTTCGAACACGCCGGTACCGTAGTGCAGCCCGTGGCTGAGGACGTGGATCTGGGCGTCGTCCCAGTCGACGAACTCGCCGTCCATCCAGATCGTGTCGACGTCCATCTCGTCGAATCCCATATCCGACCCGTCGAATCCCTCGGTAATGAGTGTGCGGTTTCCGGGGGTCTATCGACCGAGTCCGGCCCGTAGGTCCCGGCCCTCGAGGTAGGGAAGGTCGTGGCGTTGGGCGTAGGCCCGCGCGTCGGCCGGCGAGAGCGCTCCCCCCGTGTGGTCGTCGAGCATCTCGCAGACGACGACCGCGGGCGGCAGGTCGGCGGCCTCGGCGAGCGCAACCCCGAACTCGGTGTGGCCCTCGCGCTCGGAAAGCAGTCCCTCGGCGGCCCGAAGCAGGTGGACATGTCCCGGTGCACGGAACGTCTCGGCGAAAGCGCCGGGATCCGGTTCGCCTGCGGCCTCGGAAAGTGCGGTGATCGTCAGCGCACGGTCCGCGTCGGTGATCCCGGTTCGAGTATTGCGGTGGTTGACCGTCAGCGAGAACGACGAGCGGTCGTCGTAGGCCAGATCGTGGTCTTCGGCCGCGGGGTGGTCGAGCGTCTCCTGGACGAACGGCAGGTCCAATCGGCCGGCGACGCTGGCCGAGAGTGCGACACAGACCAACCCGCCGGCGTCGTTGCGAAGACGGGAGACCGCCTCGGGCGTGACCGCGCCCGCGGGATAGATCAGATCGGTCTCGCCCTCCCGGTCGTCGGCATCGTGGATCAACACTGGGGAGCCCGAGCGAAACGACCCGATGGCGCGTTCGGTCGCGGCTCGCTGGCGCTGGGTCATTTCTCCTCCACTCGCACGGTGATCGCATCCTCGTCGTCCAGTGTGAGTGCGTCCCGAAGCTTCGTCGGCGCGATCAGTTCGAGTTGATCCTCGTCGTGGTGGGTGCGCTCGGGGGCGATGACGTGTGCAGTGTCGTACTCCTCGTCGGCGATGACCGTCGCCGGATAGCAGACACAGGGACCATACGTGCGATCCTCGTCCTCCCAGCCGTCGATGTGAATCGGCTCGAACGTCTCCATCGCGCCGCGCCGTCGGACGCTTTCTTCGCTCAGCTCGACGTTCAGCGTCCCCGGGAACGGCTCGTAGCCGAGTCGGTCGCCGAACTGCGCCATGTAGCCCGGAAGCGAGATGTAGTGTTTGCCCTCGCCCATCCCGCCCGTGACGGTGCCGTCGAGGTCGATGCTCGAGGCCCCTTCGAACAGCCGGCGGTAGGCGTCGTACTCCCCGCGCAGCGCGCGCTCGCCGGCGTCGGTGATGGCGATCCACTGCCCGTCCGCGACCGTCTCGCGCGTGACGAAATCGGCGTTTTCGAGCGCCTGCAGTCGGCGCGAGGCGGTCTGACTCGACGTATCGAGCCGATCCGCGAGCGCCGAACACGAGATCTTCGCTTCGCCCGAGAGCGCGCCGTCGAGTCCCAACTGCCGGAGCACGGCGAGTTCGTCGGGGCCGACCTCCCGTACCGCGGTCTGTGACATACCTCGGACTCCGGGAGCGTCCCGTATAAGCGTAACGGATGTGGGATGCGTAACAGAAATGAGGGACTAGTCGGCCGCGAGCGGGTCGCGCTCCCAGAACTCGCTTCCCTTCTTCAGTTTGGGCACCCACGTCTCCTCGGTCTTCGAGAGCAGTGCGACCCGCGAGACCGGTACGTCGTTGAGATGCTCGTGTTCCGGCATGTACTCCTGTACCTCCTCGGCGAACGCCACGACGTCCTCGTGGTCGGGCATCGCCGAGCGGTCGAGGCGGCCCTGGGAGTGGCCGACGTGCATGTAGGCTTTGAGCTCGACGAAGTCGGGGTCGGCTCTGTCGTAGAAGGCGGCGTACCAGTCGGGATCCTGCATGTTCTCGCCGCCGACGAGCGTGGTGCGAAGCACGGTCCGGGTGTCCTCTTTCTCGGCCAGCACGTCCATCGTGTCGATCAGGCGCTCCCAGGCGTCGTCGTCGACCGCGCGCACGACTTGGTCGAAGGTGGCGCGTTCGGCGGCGTCGACGCTGACGTAGAGCTGGGTTGGCTCACATCGGGCCAGCATCTCGGGATCGGTGCCGTTGGAGACGAGGAAGGTCGTGATGTCCCGGTCGTGAAACGCGTCGATGAGTTCGGGGAGATAGGGATAGAGCGTGGGTTCGCCGTCGAGGCTGATGGCGACGTGACGGGGCTCCATCGCCCCCTCGAAGACCTCGCGGGGGACCTCGTCGTTACCGCCGAAGCCCGAGAGTAGCTTCTTCTGGAGGCGGATCGAGGCGTCGACGACGGCCTCGGGGTCGTCCCACTCGACGTCGCCGAGTTCGTAGGCGTGCCCGCGATGGTCCCGCCAGCAAAAGACACAGCGCTCGTTGCATTTGACGACGGGCGTCATCTGAATACAGCGGTGGGATTCGATCCCGTAGAAGGCGTACTTATAGCATTTCCCCTCGCCACGCAGGGCGTTTGCGGTCCACCCGCAGGTCTGGGCGGCGGTGTGGTTCTCGCTGTGGTACTCCGGCGAGGAGACCTGCTTTGGCCCGCTCATGGAACCGTCGTTAGGCTGGCGGGGTGAAAAGCCCGCCGCTTAGGTTCAATGTACTTAAGGTGCTTCTATCCCATGTGTGATCATGGACCATACCGTGCAGTCCGTGTGTCGTCCGACTCCCGTCCCTTCCCGTGGAGGGCGTCGATGAGCGAGAGCTCGAACGCCGAGGAGCGGCCGATGACCGAGTTCGTCGACTCGTGGTCCGACGTTTCGAAGCACGTCGTCAACAGCTACGTCGAGGCAAACCGGGCGATCCTCGCGGGGATGGGGTTGTCCTCGAGCAAATCCGAGCGGATCAACGCCCCCGTCGACGAGCTCTCCTACGGCGCTGTCGGCTGGTCGATGGAGCGCTCGGTCGACACCCGCGAGGAACTGGGCGTCGGCGAGTACGTCGAGTTCACCAAGCCCCTGACCGACGCGGACGTCCACGCGTTCGCCCAGGCAAGCGGCGACACCAACCGCCTGCATCTGGACGAGGAGTTCGCCGCCGGCACCCGGTTCGGCACGCGGATCGTCCACGGCACCCTCGTCGGGGGGTTGATCAGCGCCGCGCTGGCACGCCTGCCCGGACTGACGATCTACCTCTCGGAAAGCCTCGAATTCAAGGGACCCGCCCGAATCGGGTCGGTGTTGACTGCGCGGTGTGAGATCGTCGAGGATCTCGGACAGGACAGGTATCGCCTCGTCGCCGAGGTAACCGAGGCGGACGGGTCGACACTCATCGACGGGGAGGCGGTCGTCCTCATCGACGAACAGCCCGCATAGCCCCCCGTAGCTTTGTAGTTGGAAATCCAACGCGAATTCGCCACAGCCGTGTGGGTGAGAGCCATGACCACCAGCAACGCATCTCATAGGATCGTCGTCTATCTCCGGGCGTCGGCCTCGCTCCCGGCCCGCGAGCGCCAGCGGGAGGTAATCGAGCGGGTCGAACGCCTCGAACGACAGGGACGGATCGCGGGACTGCGCGTTCGCCACTGGGACGACCGAGTCGTCGTCGAGAACGGGGCCGATGGGACCGTCGAGACGTTCGAGGCGTTCAAAGCGCGCGCGGCGGAGATCGGTCACACCATCGAACCGTTCTTCCAGGAACACGAGCGTGCCGACGCCCGCGAGATCGTCTTCCCGATCATCTGTATCGCCGTTCACAGTGGCGACGAACTCGTCCGAGTGTTTCCCTGTCGGGACGAAACCGCCGCCTACAGCGTCTGGGACTGTCTGACTGCGCTCGAAACCGACGGCGAACTCGTCGGCCTCGCGGATTGAAAACGGCTTTATCCGCCGATCCAGAACGGCGTGTATGTTCCGTTCGCTCCGCGCCGAGGCCGCCGAGGTGCTCACGGAGGCGCTCTCTGCGCTCTCGCTGCCGACCGAGGATCTCGGTCTCGAAGAGCCGCCCGAAGACGTCGAGGCGGTCCTCGCTTCTAGCGTCGCCTTCCGGCTCGCCGGCGAGGTCGGAACGTCCCCCCACGAGGTCGCCGGCGACCTCGCCGATGCGACCGACGTCGCGGGCTGTGAGTATCTCGGGGGCGTCGGGACGCAGGGACCGTACGTGAACTTCCACGCGAGCGACGCCTACTACGCCGACACCCTCGAAACCGCCCGCGAAGCCGACTACGGGCGGCTCGAGCCCACAGGGAGAGAGGTCGTCGTCGAGCATACGAGCGCGAACCCGACCGGCCCGGTCCACGTCGGGCGCGCGCGCAACCCGATCATCGGCGACGCGATCGCCCGACTACTCGACTTCGCGGGCAACAACGTGGATCGCCACTACTACGTCAACGACGCCGGCCGGCAGATGGCCGTCTTCACGTGGGCCTACGAGACCTTCGAGGAGGACGACCTCCCAGACCCCGACCGCGAGAAGGCCGACTACGAACTGGTCCGCTACTACCGCAAGGGCAACGCCTTCCTCGAGGAGGCGGACGAGGGCGAGGTCGAGGCCGCCGAGGCCGAGATCCAATCGATCATGCAGGGCCTCGAAAACGGCGACGAGGAGGCCTACGAGCGGGTCGGCCACGTGGTCGATACGGTATTAGGGGGAATGCGCGAGTCCCTCTCCCGGTTGCCCGCGGAGTTCGACGCGTTCGTCAAGGAGACACGATTCATCCGCGACGGGAGCGTCGAGGAGCTCGTCAAGCGGCTCAGGGAACTCGACGAGGCGGTCTACGAGGAGGAGGCCTGGCAGCTCGACCTTCCCGATTTCGAGAAGAACCTCGTCTTCCTGCGTTCAGACGGCACCTCGCTCTATACGACGCGGGATCTGGCCCATCACGAGTGGAAGTTCGACGAGTACGACCACGCCGTCACGGTGCTTGGCGAGGATCACAAGCTGCAGGCCACGCAACTGGGGGCGGCGCTCGACCTGCTCGGTAACGATACCGACCGACTCGACTCGGTGTTTTACTCCTACGTCAACCTCCCCGAGGGCAAGATGAGCACGCGCGCGGGCACAGGCGTTGACCTCGATGACCTGCTCGACGAGGCGGTCGCGCGCGCCCGCGACGAGGTCGAAACGCGCATGGACGACCGGATCCGCGACGACGATCTGACCGAAAGCGATATCGAGCGCATCGCCCGGCAGGTCGGGATCGGTGCGGTTCGCTACGACATCGTCTCGAAACAGCCCTCGAAGGCGATCACCTTCGAGTGGGATCGCGCGCTGAACTTCGAGGCCCAGTCGGCACCGTACGTCCAGTACGTCCACGCCCGGACCTGTGGCATCCTCACCGAAGCAGCGCGCGCGGGCCACGATCCCGGTCGGATCGATCCCGCGTTGCTCGATAGCCCGGAGGAACGCGACCTGCTAGAGGTGATCGGGCGGTTCCCCGCCGTGATCGAGTCCGCCGCGACGGATCGCCAGCCCCACCAAGTCGCGACCTACACTCGCGAGTTCGCCGAGACGTTCAACGCCTTCTATCGCGAGCGCCAGGTCATCTCGGCGGACGAAGACCTGACCGAAGCCCGTCTCGCGCTCGTCGCCGGCGCCCGCCACACGATCGCAAACGCCCTTTCGGTCCTCGGGATCGAGGCGCCCGAGTCGATGTGACGCGTGCGACACCGCGCGTGAGAACGGACGACGCGGGCGGTCAAAGGGTACTTACCGGCTGGACGGGCTATATGAACCAATGAGCAGTCAGGACACGGAGGAGTCCGACAGGAAGAAATACGAGTTCCGGCGGGTGATCGAGGAGCTCAACGAGTTCGAGGGCTCGGGAACCCAACTCGTGACGATCTACGTCCCCGACGACCGCCAGATCTCCGACGTGGCCGCCCACGTCACCCAGGAGCACTCGGAAGCCTCGAACATCAAGTCCAAACAGACACGCACGAACGTCCAGGACGCCCTGACGAGCATCAAGGACCGCCTGAAATACTACGACACCTACCCACCCGAAAACGGAATGGTGCTGTTTTCGGGCGCGGTCAACTCGGGCGGCGGCCAGACCGAGATGATCACCCGGGTGCTCGAGAACCCGCCCCAGCCCGTCGAGTCATTCCGCTATCACTGCGATTCGGATTTCCTGACCGAGCCCTTAGAGCACATGCTCGCCGACCAAGGCTTGTATGGACTTGTCGTCCTCGACCGCCGGGAGGCAAACGTCGGGTGGCTCAGAGGCAAGCGCGTCGAGCCCGTCAAAAGCGCCTCCTCGCTGGTACCGGGTAAGCAACGGAAGGGTGGCCAGTCCGCACAGCGATTCGCCCGCCTTCGCCTCGAAGCCATCGACAACTTCTATCAGGAGGTCGCGGGGATGGCAAACGACCTCTTCGTCCCCGAGCGCCACGACCTCGAAGGCGTGCTGGTGGGTGGGCCCTCGCCAACGAAGGACGAGTTCCTCGACGGGGACTACCTCCACCACGAGCTCCAGGACAAGGTCCTGGGGAAGTTCGACGTCTCCTACACCGACGAGTCGGGCCTGTACGACCTCGTAGACGCCGCCGAGGACGCGCTTGCGGACGCCGAGGTGATGAAGGACAAGAATCAGATGGAGGAGTTCTTCAAACAGCTTCACGACGGCGGCCTTGCGACCTACGGCTTCGAGGCCACCCGCAGGAACCTCGTGATGGGGTCGGTCGACCGCCTACTGATCAGCGAAGACCTCCGGAAGGACGTCGTCGTGTATGACTGCGGTGACACCGACGAGTACGAGATCGTCGATGGGCGCCATTCGACGCCCGAACACACCTGCGAAGACGGCACCGAAGCCGAGGTCAAAGAGCGCGAGGACGTCATCGAGCACCTGATCGCGATCGCAGAACAGCGCGGCACCGAACCCAAGTTCATCTCGACTGACTTCGAGAAGGGCGAACAGCTCTACGACGCCTTTGGGGGTATTGCGGGAATATTGCGCTACGAAACCGGCGTCTAAACACGCGTTTCGATCAGTCGAGGAGTTGGACGAGCTGGTGACGACGGCGCTCGACGTCGAGCGCGAGGTCGAGTGCGGGATCCTCCTGCAAGTAGTCGAGCGCCGAGAGGGGATCGACGCCCGCCCGCTCGATTCGTTCCACGAGTACCTCGATCTCCGAGCGATACAGCGCGAGCGACTCACAGAGCGTCACGAACAGCGCGAGCGCCAGCGCGGTATCCGGATCGTCGGGCAGCCCGGTCGAGAGGGCCGCGACGGCCGTGCGGTCGTCGGTCGGCTCGGTCTCGGCGGGCGCGACGGACAGACAGCTCCGACAGACGGAGACGGTCTCGGGCTCGCCCGGCAGGTACGCACCGAGATCGGGTGCGGAAACGAGCAGGGTGTCGCCGCCGCAGGTAGCACAGTCCATGAAACCGAGAGGAGAGGAGGGAACTAAAACGGGGCGACGGGCTCAGTCGTCGGCTGGGATCGGCGCGCCCTCGGTGACGTCGGGTTCTTCGGCCTCCTCTTCCTCGCGTTCTTTCTTGTCCTTGATCTTCTTCATGCGGAAGATCTCCTCGCGCTCCTGTTCTTCGAGCTTCTGCTCGATGAACTCCTGGTTCTCGTAGAGCGTGGGAAGCAAGGTGAACTCGAGGGCGTTGACGCGGCGTTTCGTGGTTTCGATCTCGTCGAGCATCTTCTTCATCGCGGTTTCGACCTCCGCGACGAGGATGATCGTCTCCAAGAGCTCCTCGTAGGCGTCGGCGGCCTCGTCGATCCGCGCCGAGGAGCCGAGCACGCCGTAGCCACGCTGATCGAGGCCCTTTTTCACCCGCGTGGACTCGATCTGCGGGACGACCACGCCCATGATGTTCTTCGATTGAAGCGTGATCTCGGGGTGTTCCTTGAGCGCTTCGGCCGCCCCACGGATCGCGACGTCGCCTTCCATCGCGCGGGCCATGTCGAGGGTGCGCTGGGCGCGCTCGTAGTCGTCGTCGAGGTCCGACCGAACGTCCTGGGCCTGATCGAGGATGTCCATGAACTCCATGATCAGCCCGTCGCGTTTCTTCTCCAGCGTGTCGTGGCCGCGCTCGGAGAGGTCGATGCGATCCTCGATCGCCATCAGGTTCTTCCGAGTCGGTTTGACGTCCTTGGCCATTACGCGGGGGTTAGACGCGAACGCTGTTAATCCTTTTCAGTCGATCGGCCTAGAGCGTGTCGGGCTCGACGGGCGACGCTGCCGACCAGTAACGCTCATGGACCGACTCCGCCCAGGAGACCACGTCGGGGTCGTCGGTGTCGACCGCCGCCTGCAACACGCCGTCGTCGTCGCGTACTAAAAGGTACACCCGCCCGTCGGCGACCGTGACCGCGATGGGGATCTCCTCGGGATGGCTTCGGATCGTCGCATCCTCGGCGGCAACGAGTTCACGGAGGCGAGCCCGGAGGGAGTCGTCCTCGGCGAGTGCGTCGATCGCCGTTCGTGAGAGTACACCCTTGAACCGCTGCTGGCCGTTTACGACCCGTTCGCGGACAGTTTCGAGCGTTCCTTCGTTGAGCGCGTGCGAGCAGACCTGAACGTCTTCGGCCCGTCTGAGCGTTTCGTTTACCCGTTTTACCGGCGCGCTCGGGCGCGTTCGACTCGGGACCGTGATCGTCGCGTCGCGAAGCCGCCCGAGGTCGAAGTCCATCGATTCGGCGGGGAGCCACTCCACGACGGGACGGAGTTTCGCCTCCGTTTCGACGATTGCGAGCAGATCAGTCATTCCCTCAGCGACCATGCGACCCGTCGCCGTCGCCTCGTAGCCGCCGTCAGTCCGGGCGATCCAGCGCCGCTCCTCAAGGTCGCGGAGGATTCGCCCCAGCGTCGGCTGAGAGGCACCCGTCACGTCGGCGAGCTCGCTTCGCGTGTGGACCCCCTCGGTGAGCGCCTCCAACACCGCGACGCGGTTCGACGAGAGGGCGAGAAACTCTATCTCTGCGAGCGCCGACTCCATACGCATCCTGAACGGCAACGGCACAAAACGGTTTCGTACCGTGAAATCGATTCATCGGATAGTATTTGACTGGGTCGTGTTTCTCTGATCACTTATTGAATCTATTTCTGGACATATATAAATGCGTGAGCGACCTACTTCGAGTCAGAATGGTTCGTTTCGTCGGTCGATCACGGAGGTGGGGACGATAGACTCGACGACCCGCAGCGTCGTCGCCTTCCTCGCGACGGCGGTGTTCTTCGGCGGCACCTTCGTCGCGGCGAAGGCGGGCCTCGAGTACATGCCTCCACTGTTGTTCGTTGCGCTTCGCTTTGACATCGCGGCGGTCGTGTTGCTCGGCTACGTCTTCCTGACGGTTCCCCGCGAGCGATGGCTGCCGAAGACGCGCGCCGATCTCGCGGGGATCGCCGCCGCAGGCCTCCTGACGATCGGGCTCGCCAACGCGATGATCTTCCTCGGCCAACAGTACGTCACCAGCGCCGTCGCCTCGGTCGTCTTCAGCCTCAACCCGATCCTGACCCCGGTGTTCGCGACACTGCTGCTCTCCGAGGAACGCCTCGACGTAGTCGAAGCCATCGGCATGGCCGTCGCGCTCGGCGGCGTCGCCGTCGTCATGGAGCTACACCCCACGAGCCTGCTTGCAAGTGCCGGTATCGGCCACGCGATCCTCCTCGTCGGCGCGGTCGCGGTCGCGCTTGGTGGCGTGCTCATCAAGCGGGTCGACGCGACGATGCCAAGCACCGCCCGGACGGCGTGGGGCCTGCCGCTCGGTGCGGCGTTC
This sequence comes from Halalkalicoccus jeotgali B3, assembly GCF_000196895.1. Taxonomy (NCBI): domain Archaea; kingdom Methanobacteriati; phylum Methanobacteriota; class Halobacteria; order Halobacteriales; family Halalkalicoccaceae; genus Halalkalicoccus; species Halalkalicoccus jeotgali. Next base: position 376,149 of record NC_014297.1, on the reverse strand, counting down.
TGTCACCTGCTGGCCGGAGTGCGCGGCGAGCAGGTCGCCGCGATCGAGTGGAACGCCACCAGCGTCATCGCCCTCGGCTACGTGGCCGTCTTCTCGGGTGCGCTCGCGTACATGGCGTACTTCGGCCTCATCGACGAGATCGGCGCGACCAGAGCGAACCTCACCTTTTACCTCGTTCCGATCGTCGCCGCCATCGGCGGCTGGGCCGTTCTCGGCGAGGCGATCACCGTGACGACCGTCGCCGGCTTCCTCGTCGTGTTCGCGGGCTTCGCGCTCATCAACCGCGAGCAGCTCGGACGCAGGCTGTCGACCCACCAGCAGTCGAACGCGTTCGATGCGGGCCGCGATCACCGCTGGAACGACGGGGACTGATCGGTATTTCGAGGGGACGCGACGCTCCCCGGATACGTGGTCACAAAAATCGATATCGACCGAACGGACGTCCTCAGTCGTCGGCTTCGACGCCGACGGCTTCGGCCTCGTCGGTCTCGTCTTCGGGGTAGTACTGCTCGATGAGCTCCTCGTCGATCCGGTTGAGCTCCGTCTTCGGGAGCATCCCCAGGAGCTCCCAGCCGATGTCGAGGGTCTCGCTGATGTCGCGGTTGGTGTCGTAGCCCTGCTGGACGAACTCGTTCTCGAAGCGATCCGCGAAGTCGAGGAACTTGTTGTCCCGCTCGCTGAGCGCTTCGCGCCCGACGATGTTCACCAGGTCGCGCAGGTCCTCACCCTCCGCGTAGGCGGCGTACATCTGGTCGGAGACGTCGGCATGGTCCTCGCGGGTCAGCCCCTCGCCGATCCCGTCGTCCATCAGCCGCGAGAGGCTCGGCAGGACGTCCACCGGCGGCTCGATACCCTGACTGTTCAGGTCCCGATCCATCACGATCTGGCCCTCGGTGATATACCCCGTGAGGTCCGGGATCGGGTGGGTGTCGTCGTCTCCGGGCATCGTCAGGATCGGGATCTGCGTAACCGAACCCTCCCGACCTTTGATCCGGCCCGCCCGCTCGTAGAGCTGGGCGAGGTCGGTGTACATGTAGCCGGGATAGCCACGCCGGCCGGGGACCTCCTCGCGAGCCGCGCCGATCTCACGGAGCGCCTCACAGTAGTTGGTCATGTCCGTGAGGATCACGAGCACGTGATAGCCCTTCTCGAAGGCGAGGTACTCCGCCGTCGTGAGTGCCAGTCGCGGGGTGACCTGACGCTCGACTGCGGGGTCGTCCGCGAGGTTCATGAAGACGACCGAGCGCTCCAGCGCACCGGTGCGCTCGAAGTCGTCGATGAACTCGTTTGCCTCCTCGGCTGTGATCCCCATCGCGCCGAAGATCACTGCGAACTCCGAGCCTTCATCGTCGGCGCCCTCGCCGAGTTCGCCGTCGTCGGCCTCCTCGCTTCCGGGCTCGTCGGTCGCTTCGTCTTCTGCGCTTTCCTCCGGCACGGTCGCCTGCCGGGCGATCTGCAGTGCCAGATCGTTGTGGGGTAGGCCCGACGCCGAGAAGATCGGCAGCTTCTGGCCCCGGACGAGAGTGTTCATCCCGTCGATCGAGCTGACACCCGTCTGGATGAACTCCTCGGGGTACTCACGCGCGTAGGGGTTGATCGCCGCGCCGACGATGTCCTGGCGTTCCTCGGGGACGATCTCGGGACCGCCGTCGATGGGGTTGCCCGAGCCGTCGAGCACCCGCCCGAGGAGGTCCTCGGTGACGGGCATCTTCATCGTCTCGCCGAGGAACCGGACCGAGGCCTTCCGGTCGATCCCGGTCGTGCCCTCGAACACCTGGATCGCGACGATGCCGCTCTCGGATTCGAGTACCTGACCGCGCTTTACCTCGCCGCTTGGCGTCTCGATCTCGACGATCTCGTCGTAACCGACGGGCTCGTCGATCTCGGCGAACACCAGCGGCCCGCTGATCTCGGTGATGGTTTGATACTCTTTCATCAGTATTTCTCCCTGAGTTGGTCCTCGATGTCGGACTGGAGGTCCTCGACGTACGCCTCGTAGTCCTCCTGGGTTCCGATCCGGTTGAGCCGCGGGGCGGCGTCGATGGCGGTGATTTCCTCGACGGGCACGCCCGCTTCGAGCGCCGCAAAGGCCTCGTCGTTGAACGTCTTGATCGCCTTCCAGATTAGATACGACTTCTCCGGTGGCGAGAACTGGTCGACGTCGTGGAAGGCGTTCTGCTGGAGGAAGCCCTCGCGCAGGTAGCGTGCGACTTCCAGCGTGAGCTGCTGGTCGTCGGGCAGGGCGTCCTTGCCGACGAGCTGAACGATCTCCTGGAGCTCGCTCTCCTCGTCGAGGACGTCGACCGCCCACTGGCGGGTTTCGGGCCAGTCGCCCGCGACGTTCTCGACGAACCAGCTGTCGAGTTGGTCCTTATACAGCGAGTAGGACTCGTTCCAGTTGATCGACGGGAAGTGCCGCCGTTCGGCTAAGTCCGCGTCGAGCGCCCAGAACGTCTTGACGATCCGCAGGGTGTTCTGCGTGACCGGTTCGGAGAAGTCGCCACCCGGCGGCGACACTGCGCCGACCGCCGAGATCGAGCCCTGCGAGCCATTGAGGTTGTCGAACAGCCCCGCACGCTCGTAGAACTGGCTGAGACGTGCGGCGAGGTAGGCTGGATAGCCCTCCTCGCCGGGCATCTCCTCGAGTCGCGAGGAGATCTCGCGCATCGCTTCGGCCCATCGTGAGGTCGAATCGGCCATCAGCGCGACGTCGTAGCCCATGTCCCGATAGAACTCCGCGATGGTGATCCCGGTATAGACACAGGATTCCCGCGCGGCGACGGGCATGTTCGAAGTGTTCGCGATGAGGCAGGTCCGAGCCATCAGCGCGTTGCCGGTCTGTGGGTCCGGCAGGTCCGGGAAGTCGTCGATGACCTCGGTCATCTCGTTGCCGCGCTCGCCACAGCCGATGTAGACGACGATATCGGCGTCCGAGAACTTCGCGAGCGACTGCTGGGTCACCGTTTTTCCGGAGCCGAAGGGACCGGGAATCGCCGCCGTCCCACCTTTCGCGAGCGGGAACAGGCCGTCCTGGACGCGCTGGCCGGTCACCAGCGGGCGATCCGGCGAGCGTTTGTTCGCCGTGGGGCGGGCCTCTCGGACCGGCCACTCCTGGCGCATGGCGATCTCCTCGCCGGAATCGAGGGTAACGACGGTCTCGGTGACGTCGAACTCGCCGGCCTCGATCGCGGTAACTTCGCCGCCCTCCGAATCGGGCGGGACCATCACCTTGTGGTCGACGCTCTTGGTTTCCGGGACCGTCCCGAGGACGTCACCCGGTTCGACGGTGTCGCCCTCGCTTACTTCGGGGGTGAAGTCCCAGGTCTTCTCCAAGTCGATGCCCGGTGCGTCGACCCCGCGGTCGAGAAAGGCGCCCATCCGCGATTCGAGCACGTCGAGCGGGCGCTGGACACCGTCGTAGATGGTGTCGAGCATGCCGGGTCCGAGGTCGACCGAGAGTGGGTCGCCGGTGTTCTTGACGGGGCCGCCGGGGCTGATACCCGAGGTCTCCTCGTAGACCTGGATCGTCGTGACGTTGCCCTCGATCTCGATGACCTCGCCCATCAGTCCTTCTTCGCCGACGTAAACGACGTCGTTCATCCGGGCGTCGAGATCCGTAGCGCTCACGACGGGACCGCTCACGCTCTCGATCCGACCCTCGCTGACGACGTCGATGTCGGTCTGTGTTGCTTGACTCATTGTGTTGTGTGGTAGTAGTATAGGGAATAGAGTAGTTAGGAGTCCTCGTCCATCAGGTCGATACCGATCGCGCGTTTGATCTTCTCGCGCAGCCCGCCGCTTCCCGCACCGCCCCCGAGCATGACGAACGTCGGCTCGACGCTCGTCTCGACATCCCGTCGGAGGTTCCGCGAGAGGTACTCGAGGTCGTCTTCGTGCATGATCGCGATGCCGACCTCGTCGCGTTCGAGCACGCGCGAGACGGCCTCGTCGAGTTGGGCCTCCTTCTCGTCGTCGGGGACGTTCTCGAAGACGCGCACCCCGGCCAGTCGGAAGCCGGTCGTGAACTCTGGACTGCCGATCGCGGCGATCTCCTGGCTCATAGTATCACCAGTTCCTCGGTGATCTCCTCCTCTGTGAGTCCGGCCTCCCGCCCGCGGGCGATCGCCCGGATGTTGTCGACCTCGCGCTCCTTTGCGAGGATGTACGACAGCACGGAGGCGATCGTCATCGGGTAGCGGTTCGCGAGCCGGTCTGCGTACGCCGACAGCGCGGTATCCAGCGCGTGCTCGAAGGCGATCAGGCTCTCGCCTTCGGCATCGCGCAGCCCCACGAGCGCCTCATCGAGCCGGTTGCCGTAGGTGCTCTCCTCGATCCGGGCGAGCAACTCCTCGCGGTTGGTCACGAGCGTCGACATCTCGCGGCGCTCGAACAGCGTCCCGCCGTCGATGAAGTACTCGCCGGGGTCGATATCGGCACCGGTGCGCGCCAGCCGCAGCGCGTTTCTGGCGTTCCGGAAGTCGATCTCTGCCTGCAGGAACTCGACGTAGCGGGTGACCGGATCGTCGGCCTCGCCGCTTACCGACCCGACGTTGTCGAGGATGTGTTCGTAGTAGGTCCGGTCGACGGCGTTCTCGAGGGGGACGAGCGTGTTCGTCGCCTCGTAGTCCTCGTAGGCCGCTTCGAGGGGCTCGCCGAAGATCGTCCCCTGAAGCTGGTCGACGACGTCCTCGATCGAACGCGCCTCGAGCAGGCGGTCGACCTCCCGATCGGAGAGCTCGCCCGCGCGGATCAGGTCGGCCTCGATGGTTTCCTGATTGGCGTCGGCGTAGATCCCGCGGATCACCGTCTTGACGTTCCAGGCGTCGAACTTCCGGAGGTAGTTCGCGATGAACTCGTACAGTCGTCCTTCGGCCCAGTCCAACAGGTCGTCGAAGTGCTTTGCGAGGTTCGCATGCAGGGCGTATTCGATCAGGTCGACGCCGCTGTGGCGTGCGCCCAGCGCGTTGATCTCGCTTTCGTACTCGGTCTCCTCCATGAACCGGGCGATCTCGCTCGGTCCCATCCGGACCAGCTTGCGGTACTCCTCCTCGTCGAACAACGCGGCGCGGCGAGCCCGAACGCGGGCGTTTACGTACTCCGGGTTCGAACTCCCGATCGTGCGCGTTCTCGGACTCATTGCTCGAACAGACGGGTGCTGGCCTCTTTGAGGTTGTCCTCCCAGACGTCCTCGAGCACCGAGTCGAACGTGTTGTTCACACGGACCCGCGAGGCCTCGCTCTCGGCGACGACGCCGCCCAGACAGTCGTACTCGCCGGCGAACTCGTAGCCGTCGTACGATTCGAGCAGCGCCGCGATCATCGCTTCGTCGTCGGCCCGTCCGTAGATCTCGACCGATGCGTCCTCGTCGAACTCCTCGGCGGCCGCGGCGAGCAACTCATCCGTAAGCTCCTCGCGGCGCTCGCCCTCGATCCCCGCGATCTCCGCTTCGACCCGCTCGCGGACGTCCTCGAGGACGTCTCGGCGGGCTTCGAGGCGTTTCTGTTTGGCTTGGAGGTTCGCACTCGAGAGGCGCTGTTCGCGCTCCTGGGCGATCTCGCGTTCGACCTCGCGCTCTCGCTCGGCTTCGATCTCCGCGGCGTCGGCCTCGGCCTCGGCGACGATAGCCTCGGCTCGTTCCTCGGCGTCCGCTTCGATCTCGCGGGCCCGCGCGCGGGCTTCCTCCCGAATGTCCTCTGCGACCGTTTCTAAACTCATTGATGAAGGGAAAGGGGGTGTTCAGGCGACGAACACGACGACCAGCGCGAGGATCACGAGCGTCTCGGGCAGGACTGTCAGGATCAGCCCGAGACCGAACAGATCTCGATCCTCCGCGATCGCGCCCATCGCCGCGCTGCCGATGCCGCGTTCCGCGTAGCCCGCACCCAGCGCCGCCAGTCCGACCGCGAGCGCCGCCAGCCCCGTGTTCTCGATAGCCGGGCTGCCGCCGGTCTCTGCTTGCAGTACAACTGCGTCCGCGAGTGCGTTGGCGATTTCGTACATGATGGATCTCGTGTGGTGGGTTTCAGTACCCGAACAGTCCGTAGTTCGCCCCAGTGCCATCATAAAACTTGTTAAAAAAGACGGCGCAGATCCGCTGTACTCCACGTAAACTTGTAGCATAGGACTCGAGAGAGTCCGCTGGGGAGCTACTCGGTCGTGTGGGACCGGTCGTGACCGAACGGCTCGTAGCTCTCCCCGCCGCCGTCGTAGAACTTCCCGAAGAACTCGACGTACTCCAGACGGACTGCCTGCAGGCCGGCACTCGTGACACCCAACACAAGCACGAACAGGTGGCCGACGACGAGGATGAGGATGCCCGCCAGAATGCCGCCGACGCCCGAGTGGAACAGACCGCCGAACATGACCTCGGTGACTTCGTGTCCGTGGTAGGTCCCCTGTTCGAGGTAGTAGCTCGGGGCGTGGCCGGTCCCGAAGTGCCACTCGGCCTCCTCGCCCTCCCCGACCACGAAGACGCCGAAGACGAGCAGGTTGACGACGAAGGCCATTCCGGCTTTCGCCAGCAGGACCGCGGCGATCCGGGTGTACGAGAGGACGTTGACCAAGACGTTCAGGAACTCGACGCCCTCGACGGGGTCTGCCCGCACCAAGAGGACAAGGCCGGCGAAGAACGCCGCCAGGCCCACGAAGCCGACTACCGTCGGGAAGCCAGCAAAGCCAAGCGGGAACGGATTGCCGGCGAAGACGCTCTCGGAACCGTACAGCAGACTGGGTGCGGCGCCGAAGGGAGGTGTGCCGGCGAAGATCCACCCCCAGACGCCAAAGAGCATCAGCAGCCACGAGCCGCTCTCACCGAGTGCATCACCGAAGCCGTGGCTCTGGTAGTTCTCGACGAAGTCCAGGACCCACCCGATCGCCAAGTGGAGCATGCCGATCAGGAGGCTCAGGACGAGCCAGCCCAACGCCCAGTTGCCGTGGTAGGGCTGGAGTCCCTTGTGGATGGGCGCGGAGCCGCCCCAGAGCACGTCGGCGATGATATGGAAGCCGAATATCTCACCGTAGAGGATACCGAAGACGAAGGTGAAGATACCGGCCCAGATGCCGATACCGCCCAGGCTGCGGAGCATGTCGCTGTCGAAGCCCCGATAGAGCCCGTAGCCCATCGCCATATAGAGGATGCCGTAGCCGACGTCCCCGATCATGAACCCGAAGAACGCGGGGAACGTCAGAAACAGGAAGATCGTCGGGTCGAACTCGGAGTACTTGGGCCGGTTGATGATGCTGACCAGCGACTCGAACGGCTTCGCGTAGCCGGGGTTGTCCTGAACGACCGGCGGCTCGTCGCCGTGCATACTCGACTCGCTCGCGCTTCGCCCGCCGTCGGGGCGAACCTCGGCGGACTGACCCTCGCCGTCGGCCGCGGTCGCGGACTGGCGATCGCCGTCGCCGGCGTCGCTGGGGTCCTCGCCGTGGGCGTGGCCGTGCCCGGAGGCGACGTCGTCGTAGTCGACCCGTTCGAGCTCCTCGCACTCGACGTGCTCGCCCAGGTCGGCCTCGAGGGCGCTTTCGAGGTCGCCGTAACGCTCGGTCGGGACCCACCCCTCAGCGATAAAGGAGCGGTCCGTCGTCGCGAACGAGAGGGGGACTTCGGCCTTCTCGACGTCGATCGTGAGCTGCTCTTCGACCGCGAGCAGGAAGCCCGCGACGTCGAGTTTCAGCTCCTCGATCTCGCCGTCGAGCTCCGAGAGCTCCTCGTCGATCTCCCTCTTGCGGCGTTCGAGGTCGGCGACGTACTCCTCGGGACTCGACTCGGCGTCGGGGACCGAAAGCGGCGTGACTTCGAGGCCGACGAGCGCGTCCTCGAGGACGTCCTCGTGGCCCGCCGTGGGGTGGGCGAAGATCGCGACGACGCCCTCCTCGGCGAACGTCTCGAACTCCTCGACGCCCTCGGCCGACGAGAGCGCTTCCTCGATCGCGGCCTCGTTTCCCTCGACGACCCGCGTTTCGAGGGAGTCATAGCCCGACAGCAGGTCCAGATCGATCCCCAGGGCGGCGAACGGACGGACCGAGGAGAGGCGGTCGTCGATCTCGCGGCGCTCCTCTCGCAACGCGACCCGGCGATCGTCGAGTTCGTTGACGCGCCCGCGTACGTCCTCGATCTCGGCGTCGATCTCCTCGTCGGTGACGATCCGGCTCGGACCGCCGTCCTCCTCCTCGACGTCGAGGATGCTCTCGATCGAGCGGACCGTCACGAGTTTCTCGGAGATCGATTCGGCCTCGTCGGCGGGGTCGCCGGGCCGAAAGCCCGCCCACCGGTCGTCGTAATCGACCATGTGGACGAGGTTGAGCCCGTGGATCGTCTCGATGGCCTCGTCCATGACGCGTTTCGAGCCGGTCACCGAGACCTTGCTCATCCGCTCAGGTCTGAGCATGCACCGCCTCCTCGAACCGTGAGACGACGAACTCGACGACCTCGTCTTTGTGCTCGGCCGAGCGGGCCTCGAGTTCCTCGCGTTCCTCGTCGCCTCGCGTCAGGATCCGCTCGCGTTCGGTCTCGATCTCCTCGCGGGCCTCCGCGAGGCGTGTTTCGGCGAGATCGCTCGCCCCCTCGCGGGCCTCCTCGCGGATCTCCTCCGCTCGGGCGCGGGCCTCGGCGATGCGCTGTTCGCGCTCGCGTTCGGCCTCGGCGACGATCTCGTCGGCCTCAGCTTCGGCCTCTTTGATCCGGTCTAAAACCTCTGGCCTCGGCATACTGTAATCAGGAGGAAGGTTGCATGACGGGCTATAAGGGAGTTGCGAAAACTACGGCGCGTCCGGTCCTGGAAGACTCGAATCGACGGCATTGCCCGGCGGAACCTGCTATCGGGTCGACAGCCAACAGTATATATGAACCCGGCCCGAACGCGCCGCCAATGGGAGTCCTCGAAGACAAGGCACGCGCGCGGCTGTTCTACAAGTACCTCTCGAAGGTCTACGACCGGGTCAACCCCTTCATCTGGAACGAACAGATGCGCGGACAGGCCCTCTCGATGCTCGACATCGATCCCGACGACCGCGTTCTCGATGTGGGCTGTGGCACCGGCTTTGCCACCGAGGGGCTGCTCGAACACGCCGAGGACGTCCACGGGCTCGATCAGAGCCCCCACCAACTCGAGAAGGCCTGGGCGAAACTCGGCAAACACGATCCCGTGTCGTTCTATCTCGGCGACGCAGAACGCCTCCCCTTCGCGGACGACAGCTTCGACGTCGTCTGGTCGTCGGGCTCGATCGAGTACTGGCCCGATCCCGTCGCGGCCCTCCGGGAGATCAAGCGGATCACCGCGCCCGGCGGAGAGGTGCTCGTCGTCGGCCCGAACTACCCCAAGAGCGGACTCATGCAGAAGGTCGCCGACTCGATCATGCTGTTTTACGACGCCGAGGAGGCCGACCGGATGTTCGCCGAGGCGGGCTTCGAAGACGTCGAACACCGACTGATGGGCCCCTCCTACGACCCCGACATCGCGATCACCTCGGTCGCGCACGTCACCGAGTGAGTCACCGACTCATTCGGCTGTCGCCTCGACGGTGGCGACGGGAAGGTCGTTCTCGTAGATCCGAACCTCGACGCTGCTGCCGGGGACGGGTTGGGGGCCGTTCGTCGTCTTCGCGACCGTGAGGCTCGCAGACTCGCCCCGGTTCCACTCCGGATCGGTCCCGGCGTTGAAGGGGCCACTCGGGAAGCCGGTAAAGCCGCTCTGGGAGTAGGCGGGCACCGTCGGCTGTGTTTCGAGGGGCTCGCCGTCGACTTCGACGACGACCGAGAGCTCCCGAGTGTCGAGGGGGCCACCCCGATCGAGGATGAGTGTGAGTTCGTTCCCGTCGGCGTCGACCGCGCCGCTGACGACGACCGTCGAGGCCGGTTCGGCAGGCTCGTAGGCCAGCACCATCGCGCCGACGGTCGCGCTCAACAGCACCGTACAGGCGACCAGCAGGACGACGCCGATGACGGGGGAGACTGCTCGTTCCACGACCCCCGGTGGTCCTCCGACGGGTTATGAACCTTCGGTGGCGCGTGCGCTCTCCTGATCGGCGCTGTCGCCCGGGACCGTGAACTCGATTTCCTCGCCGCCGGCGTTCACCGCGCCGGTCACCGAATCGCGGGGGGCGACGAACCAGACCGTCCCGTCGTCGGTCTCCCCGACGACCCGGTCGTTGAGCGTCACCTCCCCGGAGAGCGCTGCGCCGCTTCCGGTCGCGGTCACCATCACTTTCGCCGGCCCGCCCGGGGCGGTCAGGCCGACCGTGACGGTCACGCCGTCCCCGGTTTCGACGACGGCAGTCTCCGTGTCGAGTCGGTCGAGCCGGAGCGTCTGGAACTCGCGGTAGACGTCGCCGGTCGCGGTGTCGAGAAACACCGTCAGCGAGCCCTGCGGATGGTTGGCGGTCCCCCGATGGGTGCCGTGGCCGACCTCGCTGTAACTCCAGCGGGCCTCCGAGAAGACCGAGGGATAGAGTTCCGCGATGCGCTCTTCTGACTCCCCGAGGCTCGTGTACTGGGCCTCGGCGTCGGTATCGCGATTGCCGAGCCGGTGGGCTTCACGGTGGAACTGCTCGCCCTCGATGAGCGCGAGAACGACCCCGTCGCCGTCGCTCTCGACGTGGACCCGGGTCGGCTCGGCCTCGCCGTGGATCATCGCCGCGACCCGCTCGCGGACCGGTCCCTGCATCGTGCGCGTGGCGACCTCCATCTCCTCCAGTTCGCCGTCGAGCGAGACGCCCGGGGTGGTGGCGTCGTGGTCCTCGATCGAGGCCACCGCCGCCTCGAGGGCGACCGCGTTGGTGTGGATCACGGCCAGCTCCGCGAGCAGGTCCCGCTCGGTCCGCTGGCTCTCGTAATACGCCGCGTACGCGGCCCGCTCGCGTTCTCGGAGTTGGGCGACCGACTCCTCCAGTTGATCCGACTCCTCACGGATGATCGCCCGCCGCTGGGCGTCGGAGTCGGCGTTCTCGATCCGGGCATCGACGCGGTGTTCGTCGTAGCGCGCCTCTAGCCGGCTCGAATCGTCCGCGAGGGTCGCCCCGAAGTCGATCGCGACGTAGCCCTCGCCGCTGGCGGCCGGTCCCTCCGACAACGCGAGCCAGTCGATCGACCCTCCCTCGATGGCCGGCTGGGCTCCCGCCGGCGAACCGATCGCGGGGGCCGGCGACTGACCGATCGCTCCCGGAACGCCAAGGGCGGGCAGCGAACAGACCAGAATTGCCGTGAGGACCAGCGCGGGCAGCCGAGACATGTAGATCACGTATAACCCTTCTAGTACAAAAGTAATCCGGCATAGAATAATGTCTTGATATTTGAAACTATCGGATTTCGAGATCGTTGTGCGCCGGTTTATTTAGCATGGAAAGCATTTTCTCCCCCCGGCAACCACGCTACTGTATGCGGGTGTCCGTCGCCGTCGTATGCGGCCTCTGTCTGGTGGCTCTCGTCGGGGGCCTGACCGTCGGCGCGGAGCCGGCGGCGGGACAGACCGGCGATACGTCCTCGAACGCCAACAACAGCTCCCAGACGATCGAGATCACGCTGACCGAGGACGGCGACGCGAACGTGGACGTCTCCAAGCGGATCGCCCTCGAAACCGAGGCGGATCGGACCGCCTTCGATCGCCTCGCAGAGGACTTCGAGAACGGGGAGGTAGACGGCGCGCTCTCGGTCGAGGTCTTCGAGCGTCTCGCGGCCGCCGGCGAGAACGAAACCGACCGCGAGATGGCGATCGAGGACGTCGAACGCGATGCAGAATCGACGGCCAGCACGGGTATTCTGCGGCTCTCGTTCACCTGGGAGGGGTTCGTCGACGCGAGCGGCGGCGAGATGGAGTTCGGCGACAGCTTCGTGATCGACGACGAGACGTGGCTCCCCTCGCTGTCCGAGGACCAGCGCCTCGTTATCCGCGCGCCGGAGGGCTACGCCGTCAAGAGCGTCACCCCCGAGGCGGCGCTCGACGACGGGACGGTCGTCTGGGAGGGGCCCCAGCAGTTCGAACCGGGACAGCCGACCGCGACGCTCGTCGCGGGCGACGGGACCGACGGGGACCTCTCGGTGCTGACGGTCGGGCTCGGCGCCGGACTGGTCGGGGCCATCGTCCTGTTGGTGTTGGTCCTCTCACGGCGTGGGGACGACGCCCCCTTTGCGACGACCGACGGCGGCGACCGCGGGTGGATGCCGTTGCTCACGCCCGCACCCGGCCCCGAGGAGGGGACCGATCGGGATGCGAAGTCCGATCCGGTGTCGACACCGGATCCCGACCCGGACCCCTTCGCCGGCGTCGACGAGGAGTTGCTCTCGGACGAAGAGCGCGTGATCCGACTGCTCGAAGTCAACGACGGGCGGATGAAACAGGCGACGATCGTCATCGAGACCGACTGGTCGAACGCGAAGGTCTCCCAGTTGCTCTCGTTGATGGAAGAAGACGGCGAGATCGAGAAGCTACGGATCGGCCGTGAGAACCTCATCACCCTCGTCGAGGAGGAGTGAGCCACGGGGCCCTCTCGGGCGCACTTAGCCGACTCGGACTCCGATTCCGGCCGGCGCTATAGAAAACGTTTACCACCGCGGGGGGTGAAGCAACGATGATGAAGGTTCTCGTGACCGTCGCGGAGGTGGGGACCGTCGAGGAGGACTTCGAAATCGACGGGACCGCCATCGATGAGCGGTACCTCGAATACGACCTGAACGAATGGGACGACTACGCCGTCGAGGAGGCCGTCCAGCTCGCAGAAGAGGGTATGGCCGACGAGGTGGTCACGGTGACCGTCGGTCCCGAGCGAAGCGAGGAGACGATCCGCATGGCGCTCGCGAAGGGTGCGGATCGCGCGATCCGGGTGTGGGACGATTCCCTCGACGGGCTGCTCGACGTCGGCGTCAAGACCGAGATCCTGCGGGCGGTCGTCGCCGAGGAGACGCCGGATCTGATTCTCACGGGCGTCCAGACCGGCGACGCGATGTTCGGCGCGACCGGCGTCTCGCTTGCGGCCGCGATCGACTACCCGTGGGCCGCCGTCGTCAACGATCTCGAACTCGACGACGATCTCGCCCACGTCCACCGCGAACTCGAAGGCGGCGTCGAGGAGTTGACCGACGTCGAGACGCCCGCCGTTTTGACCATCCAGACCGGGATCAACGAGCCACGCTACGCGAGTCTGCGGGGGATCCGACAGGCCCAAAGCAAGGAGATCGCAGTGGAGGACCTCGCCTCGCTCGGGCTCGACGGAATCGAAAGCGACCTGCGCCTCACGAGGATGTACGAGCCGGAAGTCGAGAGCACGGCGACGGTCTTCGAGGGCAGCGCCGAGGACACCGCCGTCCAACTGGCGGGCGTCCTCCGTGAGAAGGGGGTGGGCGCACAATGACTACCGGTGTACGCTGGGCGCACAGCGTCGTCGTCGTTCTCACGGAGGGTGAGAACCGATGAGCGGCGTTCTGGCGATCGCCGAACACCGACGGGGCGAGCTCCGGGACGTGAGCGACGAGCTGATCGGTGCGGGCCGCGAACTGGCCGACGACCTCGGTGAAGAGCTCCACGTCGCGGTCATCAGCGGGCAGGTCGAGGAGTTCGCCCGCACGCTCTCGAGGGAGGGCGTCGATGTCGTCCACACCGTGACCGACGGCGCGGAGTTCAACCACGACGTCTACACGCAGGTCACCGACGCGCTCGCGGCGGAGCTCGATCCGACGGTCGTCCTGCTACCGAACTCCGTCAACGGACTGGATTACGGCCCCGCCGTCGCCGCCCGACTGGACCGCCCGCTCGTGACCGACGTGATCGACGCCGAGATCGACGGCGACACCCTCACGGCGACCCGCGAGATGTACGGCTCGAAGGTCGAGACGACCGTCGAGGTCGACGCCGAGCGGACAGTAGTAATGATCCGCGGGGGCGAGTGGCCCGGCGCGAGCGCGAGCGGGGACGCCGAGGTCCGCGAGGCGGAGATCGAGATCGACGAGTCGGCGGTCCATACGACCGTCACCGGCTTCGAGGAGGTCGGTGGGGGCGACGTCGACATCGGCGACGCCGAGGTGCTCGTCTCGGTCGGGCGGGGTATCGAGGAGGAGGAGAACATCGAACTCGTCGAGGAGTTGGCCGACGCGCTGGACGCGACGCTGTCGGCCTCCCGGCCCATCGTCGACAGCGGCTGGCTGCCCAAAAACAGGCAGGTCGGTCAGTCGGGAAAGACCGTCACGCCGGAGGTCTACATCGCCATCGGGATCTCCGGGGCGGTCCAGCACGTCGCCGGGATGAAGGGTGCGGAGACCATCGTCGCGATCAACACCGACCCCGACGCGCCGATCTTCGACATCGCCGATTACGGCATCGTCGACGACCTCTTCGACGTCGTCCCCGCGCTGATCGGCGAGTTCGAGGAGTCGGGCTAGGTTTTTGACGGTCGGCCCTCTCCGTAGGGCATGGATCGGGGGGCGACGGGACGGTTTTCGGAGGAGGTTCCGTACGCCCGCGTCGGTGACGGCCCGCGGGTGTTGGTGGTCCTCCCCGGTGTGACCGACGCGCTGTTCGACGGGACCTACTCGCGGGTGGCCGTTCGGTTTCTGCGCCGGTACTACCACCGGTTCGGAAACGAGTACACTGTCTACGTGATCAGCCGACCGCGCGGGCTCGCGGCGGGAACGACGATCCGGGACATGGCCGACGACTACGCGACACTCATCGGACGGGAGTTCGATGCGGCGACGGTCTGGGGGCTCTCGATGGGCGGGTGTATCGCCCAGCGACTCGCCGCCGAGCACCCCGAGCGCGTCGAGGAACTCGTGCTCATGGCCACGGGCGCACGCCTCTCGGAAGCGGGACGCGCGCTCGTCGACGAGTTGCGCCGCCGGGCGTACGACAACGAGTGGGGGGCGATCCGCGCAAAGCTGGCCGCCGAGACGTACAGCGACTGGCGGGGGCTCTTTTATCCGCCGGCAATCGCTTCAGTTGGGCGCCTCACGCACCCGCGGCCGGCGGTCGCGTCGGACGCCTGGACCTCCTTCGAGGCGCTGTTGGACTACGACGGACGGGGCGGGCTCCGCAGGATCGAGGCGCGAACCCTGGTACTCGGGGGCGGGGACGACCGACTGTTCCCGCCCCCGATCCTCGGCGAGACCGCCGACGCCATCCCCGAAGCCGAACTGGACGTGATCGATGGCGCGGGACACGGCGTCTTTCTCACCCACAAACCGACCGTCGAGCGGCGGATGTTGGTGTTTCTCGGGGTGTAAGCGCTCAGGCGCGCTCGCTTCCGGTCGTGGTGACCGCCAGCCCGGGGCTGTAATAACAGACGGGCTCGGCGTCGGGCCGGACGAACCCGTTTGCCGAAAACAGCGTGTTCGTCGTGATGGTCGCACTCGCGGGGCGGAGTCGCCAGGGTTCGTGGTCGACGTCGGTGTGGCGGACGGCCCCGTCGGCGCCCTGCGTGTAGAGGCGACTGCGGTCGGTGAGAAACGCCGCCCGCGAGCCGGGTTCGGGTTCGAAGGGGTCGCCGGTGGGCCGGTAGGTCGCCCGGAAGTGGGCGGGCCGGTCGCCGGGATGGAGCCGCCGACTCGAAAACTCGATCCCGTCGTCGGTGTCACGCCAGTCGATCCGGGCGTAGTAGTACGGAAGCCGGTGGAACAGGCGCGCCCCGAGGACGCTCGCGACCCCCTGTGCGTCGAGGCTGAAGAAGTAGACCCCCGGTTCGCCCCCGTGGGTGACGTAGGTCCGCAGGTTGAGTTCGGGGAGTTCGATCCCCGCGCGTCGGGGGAACCCGCGCGGCCGGACGTCGACGTTGACAAAGGGGACGACCGACAGCCAGCCATCCCCGTCGTGGGTCTGGACCGACAGCGCCTCGGGGAGGTGCGCGTCGAGCCGATCGGCGTCGACCGGCCAGTTGGCGAACAGGAGGTGGCGCCATCCGAACGCGAGGGCAACGGAAAGGTCCATAGACCGTGTAGGAGTACCGGGGAGATCAACCGCCGGTATCGAGCGTCGATCCGTCATCTACTTGCCTCGACCGGCCCGAGGGGCCGCTAATGGAGTATCTCGAACGGCGGCGGGCGCTCGTCGACGAGCGCCTGGAGTCGGTCGTCGGGTCGGTCGAACCCGACGGTCTGGCCGAGGAGGTCGGTCACACGGCACTGTCGGGCGGCAAGCGCGTCCGCCCGACGGTGACCGTGCTGGTCTGTGAGGCCGTCGGCGGCGAGCCCGACGACGCCGTCGGCTTCGGGGTGGGGATCGAACTCGTCCACAACGCCTCGCTGGTGATCGACGACATCATCGACCGCTCGGCGATGCGACGGGGCGTCGAGAGCGCGTGGACCCGCTACGGCTACGGTCCGGCGATCGTCGGCAGCGACGCCCAGTTGGGCGAGGCCTTCGCGCTGTTCTCCTCGGACCCGCGTGCGACCCAGGCGGTCACCGAGGCGATGGTCGAACTCGGGGAGGGCGAGGCCACGGAACTGGTCGCCCGTCCCGAGACCGAGGCCGAATACATGGAGCTCGCGCGCCGGAAGACCGGCGCGCTGTTTCGCGCCGCGGCCGAACTCGGGGCGATCGCCGCCGACGCCGATGCCGTTACCGTCGAGGCCGTCGGCGAGTACGCAGAGCGGGTGGGGATCGCCTTCCAGATCCGCGACGACGTGCTCGACGCGACTGCCGACGCCGACGACCTAGGCAAGCCCACCGGCCAGGACGACGAGATGGAACGGCCCTCGCTGTTGCAGGTGACCGACCTCGGCCCCGAAGAGGCCAACGAACGCGCCCACGACCACTCGGAGGCAGCACTCGATGCGCTCTCGCGGGTCGAAGTCGCCGACGAACGGGCCCACGAATACTTACAGGACCTCGCGGAGTTCGTAGTTATTCGTGAACGATAGATCGTATTTCCCATCTACCCAACGGAGTTTTATCCACTGGGACCGTACGCTCGTCCAATGACGCGACCCGTTCACGCGATCGACCCCGACGGCCCGCCCGACAGGAAATCCGTGTTGTTCTGCCCGGCCTGCGACCACCGGAGCCCGATCGAGGGCGACTGGACCGTCCGCGAACGCGCAACGAGCGTCGAGTACCGCTGTCCCGACTGCGAGGCCCTGCTCACCGAGCGCGAACGCGAACAACTCCCGATCACGCGGGCGTGGTCCGCGTGGGTCCGCGCGGCCAGCGCGTGGCTCAAACCGCCCAAACGACTCCGGGCCTGAAACGCTCAGGTCGGCTCGGCCCGGCGTTCCATTCTCGATTCGGCGATGGCGAAGGTCAGCGTGCTCGCAAGCCCCAGTAGCGTGCCGATCGTGAGCGCGATCGCGACGTAGGGCAGGTCCTGATAGCCCAGCACGAACGCGCTGACGGCGTGGAGCACGACCGCGATCGAGACGACGTAAAACGGCGCGTTGAGGTATCGCCACTCGAAGCGACCGGCGAGGTACTCGTCGGTGATCTGGCCCAGACTGGAGGTGATGCCGGCGGCCGCGAACCACTGGATCGCGCCGTAGACCAGCGCGGCGATCACGCTGCCGGTGCCAAGCGCCGCCCCCGCACGAGCGCGCTCTAAGGATTCGAGTCCGCCGACCCCGCCGATGAACAACAGCGCGGCGGCCACGACGTACGTGATCAGGGTCACTCGACCGGTATACAGCAGCCGGCGGCCGCGTTCTGCGTACTCGTCGACGGTCTCCTCGAGGCCGAGCCCCCGAAACAGGACGTAGAGGCCCAACAGCGCCGAGAGCACCCCGAGGCTGCTACTGGGAAGGCCGAGCAGGTCGGCGACCGCGACCAGCGGGTAGATCAGGAGCAAGATTCCCAGCGGGATGAGGATCGTTCCCCTGGTTTCGGGGTCGTTCAGCACCTGCTTGATCGTGTAGTACATCGATTCGAGGTCCTGAGCCTGCCGGACGACGACCCGTCGGACCCCATCGACCGGAACGCGCGAGCGGATCACCGGGATGACGCTCTCGTCCTGGGCGCCGTCGGTGACGATGATCGCCGAGACCGACTCGCCGGTCGCGAGCCCCGCGAGCACCCGGTCGAGCTCGTTGCCGACCTCGCGGTTGGCACCCACATCGGCCTTCGCGTTGCCGGTGATGGCGGCGACCTCGCAGGCCTCGCCCTCGCTTATCAGTTGGTCGTGGAGGTGGACGCCCTGAAAGAGGACGTTGACGTCCGAATCCTCCGGGTCGGCGGTAGCGAGCGCAACGGCGGCGGTCTCGCAGGCCTCGCGGCCGACGACCGGGGTATCGAAGCCGGTCTTCCGACCGATGTCGTCGTCGAGGTCGACACACAGCACCAGCAGCATCGGGTGGGGCTATGCCGCGGGTGAATAAGGACCTTCGGGGCCGGCGATCGGTCGAAACCGTCGTGACCGTCCCCCTGATGGGCACTCCCTGACGTGCCGATAGGCCCCGCGTGCGCAGTCGAACACCACCTCGAACCCGACGGATCGGTCGATCACCGGCCGAAACTAATGACACACCCAAGCTACGGGAATCGGGGTAATCCCCGTCGGGAGGCCACAAGCCGTTCCAGGATCGGTCGGCTTTTGTGGACGGGGACGCTATCCCTGTTGAATGATCTCCAAGGGCTGTGAACAGTGCGCCGAAGGGGGAAAGATGGTGCTGTTCGTCTACGGCTACTGCGACCAGCGCGACTGCTTTTACTGTCCCTTGGGGGAAAACAGGAAAAACGTCACCCAAGTGTACGCCAACGAACGGCCCGTCGAGAGCGATACCGACGTGATCGAGGAGGCAAAACGCATGGACGCGCTTGGCACCTCGCTGACGGGCGGCGAACCCCAGGAGGCGATGGAGAAGACCTGTCGGTACCTGCGCCTGCTCAAAGACGAGTTCGGCGCCGAGCACCACACCCACCTCTATACGGGCATCACGGGCGGTCGGGAGAACATGCGCCGACTCAGCGAGGCCGGCCTCGACGAGATCCGCTTTCACCCACCGCTCGAACTCTGGGGGGAGATGCACGGCACCGAGTGGGAGGAGATCCTGCATATCGCCCGCGAGGAGGGGCTTACTCCTGCGTTCGAGATCCCGGGGATCCGCGCCGAGTCGGAGTTTCTGGACTTCCTCGACGAGGGCGCGGCGGACTTCTGTAACATCAACCAGTTCGAGATGAGCGACGGCAATTATCGGAGAATGCAGGAGGAGGGCTACGAACTCGAAGAGGGCCACATGAGTGCCGTCGAGGGCTCGAAGGCGATCCTCGAGGAGATGGGCGACCACCCAAGGGTATATTTCTGTACGAGCGTGTTCAAGGACGCCGCCCAGCACCGCAACCGTCTGAAGCGAATGGCCCGAAATATTCGAAGGGAGTTCGACGAGATCACCGACGACGGAACCCTGGTCTACGGCAAGACGTGGGAACAGGAGGCCCGGCTGCGCGACCTCGGCGTACCCGAGGAGTTCTATATCGCCAAGTCCGACCACGTCGAACTCGCGTGGTGGCTCCTAGAGGAGATGGTCGAGGAGGGAGACCTGACCGAGGGCGAGATCGTCGAGCAGTACCCGACTTATGACGGGACCGTCGTCGAGCGGACGCCGTTGGCGTAGTACGGTTCGACCACGTTCTCTCCGCGAACGACGTGAGCGAGCGGTCGTAGCGAGTGACCAACGGGAACGAGCCGCGTTTTGTCGCCGGAAAGCAGAGCTTTCCAGCTGTAACCAGAACGCTGGCGTTCTGGTGATGATCCACCGTTCGCCAGCGAGCCGAAGGCGGGCGCGCAGTAAAAGGTGGGTCGTAAGCGTTTAGCCCGCCGCTTTGCTACCTCTCCGTATGCCGGACTGTCCGCTCGCAGACGAGTGCCCGAGCTATTCGGAGCGAATCGCCGGGATGGGGTGTCAACACTACGGTGATCGCGGTGGCGCGGAGTGGTGTAACCACTACAACCAGCCGATCCGCGAACTGAAACAACAGCCCGTCCAACCCGGCGAGGAAGTCGTCATCGAGGTCGACGACATGCACGAGAGCGGGGCCGGCGTGGGCCGGACCGAGGACGGGTTCATCGTGATGGTCGACGGCATCCTGCCGGTCGCCCGCGCTCGCGTGAAGGTAACGAGGGTCCACTCGAACCACGCGCGCGGCGAGGAGATCGAACGGTTACCCCTCGAGCCCGACGAGAACGGGGCAGACGACGAGGGGGACGAACGCGATGGGGAGCGCGAGGAGGACAACGGGTCGGCGTCCAAACCGGACCGCGAACGACTCGGCAGTCGGGACAACTTCTGGGGCGCATAGCGGACTCGCCATGAACGAGGCGAACGACTACGATATCGACGCGCTGCTCGATCAGGTGGGATTCGAGGCCGACCGGAACGTTCTGACCCGGCGCCAGGCCGAGGTCCTCGCACTGCGCGAGCGCGACGTTCCCCAGGCCGATATCGCCCAGCGACTCGGTACGTCCCGCGCGAACGTCTCCAGTATCGAAACGAGCGCTCGGACGAACGTCGAGAAGGCCCGCGAAACCATCGCGTTCGCCGAAGCGCTCAACGCCCCGGTCCGCGTCGATGTCGCCGCCGGAGTCGACCTCTATGACATTCCCTCGCGAGTGTATGCCGCCTGCGACGACGCCGACGTCAAGGTGAATCAGACCGCACCGGAACTGATGAAATCGGTCAGCGACGCCGCGGGCGACGCGGTGAGCGGACGCGAGGTCAAACGCGACCTCCTCGTCGGCGTCACCATCGACGGCACCGTACGCGTCCGCCGGCAGGAACTCGACTGATCTTCTGTGATCACTCTCGTGATACGGATCCAGCATCCCGCTCGATAAACTCCTAACCACGATAGGAAATAGCGATCCTGTAGTTGCGAAGGTCATAGATATCAGGCATGGCATTTCTGGAAATATCTCTCAAACTCTGGAAAAACAGCAGCTACTACCCGATAGAAACTATCCGCATAGCTACATACTATTTATTCACATATTGGAAGTAAGAATACAAGCCGAGAGAAGAGTGATGCAGCTACTCAGAGGCGAACACGACCGCCATTATCCAAGTAATGTTCTCAACCTCTGATCAACAAAATCTAAAAACCGCTTAGCAGTCAATCGAGGTTTTGGTCTGAACTCATCGTAGACTGTTGCTTGAACTAAGAAATCCACTAATAACCACATATTGTAGAGGAGAACAGCCATCCCGAAGTGAAACAACCGGACCTCAAACGCCTTGGACGTTGTCCACGCTGCAAAATCCTTGATCTTCTTATAAGAGGTCTCGATACCGCCTCTCGCAGTATATTGGGTGATTTTCTGTTCTGTTATTCGGCGATCCAGTCCAATCTCATCGTCTACCTCTAGGTTTGTGATGAATGCTTGCTTCGAATCATACCCTTCTCTCGGCGGTAGTAGCACGAGAGTTGTTCTTGCAGGTTACAGAAACGTTCTCAAACTTCACGGCAGACGCCATCTTGAATCTCATTGAACAGGAACTGGCTGTGACCCTTGATACAGAATAATATAGTATTGGATAGTTAGAAGAGCAAAGAAGCAGTAAAAAACACTCACTAATACAGGTATTTTGGAATTATAATATTGTGACTAAGACTACACCTGCAACAACCATCGAAGAATATAGGTGAGATGCTTCATAGTAGCGACTATTCATCTGTTCATTAGCGGCATATGTAAAAAGCGCTACTGCTCCTATAATGAGTCCTATATTAGCATACCACACTAACCATCGTGGAGGGGACCCCATTCTCCACGCGTGGAGATTTATCGCAATTGAATTAGCAATTATCACTGGACGGCTAACATAGTGTTTTTCAACGAGAAAACCTAGAACGATTAACCCAATTACATCAAGATTGACAACAAACCAATACGGAAGAAAATCTATCCACATATTCAAATTGTATTTGTACGTACATGAATAGCTTGTGGGTGGAATATTACAAATAAATGACTGTATCGGCAGCGTTATATTCTCACGTTTAAGTCTGTATTCAAGTCATGTATGTTTTCTGTCGTTCGTAACTACAGGCGATCGCGAACGCGTTGGTCGGCTATCGAGGTATCTGGAGTGAGTCCGAAACAGAGGCTTAGAAGAGATGCCTGGCAGCGACCCCCGTCTAGGAACCGATACGGGAACCGTGGGGGCACAAACTGCATTCGGATCGGCTCCACGAGGTCACGACGGGCGGGCGATTTACGTCCGACTCGTCCGAGTCGTCCGACCGGGTTTCGACCCGGGACGAGGTCCTCCTGTGCTACTCTCCCCTGTATCGACGGGTCGTCTCGCGGGGGATGGACGAGAGACGGTGTCCGGAACGAGGCTTATAGAACTGATCCGGATCCGATCGGCTAGAGGATCGACGCCCGATTCAGAGAGGCTCCGTTCAGACACTGGCGGACGATACTCGCCGGCAGCCGTATTCTATATCGTCGTTATCGATATATCGATGGAGTACAGCAACGATCCCGCTTGTTCAACGAGGTCGGTTACCAGGTTTCGATCGTCCCGTCGTCGAGGTCCTCGACGCAGCCTTCGCAGTCAGGGTGGCCGGCATCGTAGCAGTCGGGGCGTTCGTTCTCGTCGAGTTCGACGGTACGTTTCTCCGCGTATCGTCGACAGACGATTCTCGCCTCGTCGGCGAAAACGGAACCCCGTGCGTCCTCGTAATCGCGACGGGCCCTCTCGTAGCGTCGCCCCGCCTCACGAAGGGTCGTTCGCACGAACCGATCCATACCCCGACGAGTCATATGGTCGCTACAGGACCGCCACACAAAGACCCGTCGGGCACGGCAGAATCGCGTGCGTCGGATCGTCGATGGATCACTTTCACCCCGCTCGCGGAACTTTTTATACCATCGGGCACCAACAGCGGTATGTCTCCCATTGAAAACGAAGCGGAGACAGTGAGACCATGACAGACCTGCGACAGCACGCGGAAAGCATAGCGGACCAGTTCTCCGAGCACCTCGATATCAGTACCGACGAGGTCGAGTCTCGGCTCGAAACGCTCGTCACCGAGTACAAGATCCCCGCGGAGGAAGCCCGTCGAAGCGTGACGAACCACTACCTCGACGAGGCGGGGTTGGATCGCGACTCCCTCGGCGGCGGGTCGAACAGCGAGGTTCAGCTTACCGAAATCGACGCCGCAGAACAGTGGGTCGACCTCACGGTCAAAGTCGTCGACCTCTGGGAACCCCGAAGCGACTCGATCGCCCAAGTGGGACTGCTGGGCGATCCCTCCGGCACGCTGAAGTTCACCAAGTGGGCCAAATCGGACCTGCCCGAACTCGAAGAGGACGGAGTCTATCGATTGGAGAACGTCGTCACCGACGAGTATCAGGGCCAGTTCTCGGTAAAGCTCAACCGGACGACCGGGATCAGCGAACTCGACGAGGAGCTCGAAGTCGGCGACGACGAAACCGAGATCGAGGGCGCGTTCGTCGACGTGCAGTCGGGCTCGGGCCTGATCAAGCGCTGTCCCGAGGAGGGCTGTACGCGCGTCCTCCAGAACGGGCGGTGTTCGGAACACGGCGAGGTCGAAGGCGAGTTCGACCTCCGAATCAAGGGCGTTCTCGACGACGGTCGGGAGGTCCAGGAAGTGATCTTCGATAAGGAAGCAACCGAAGAGGTCGCCGAGATCGGCCTGGACGAAGCCAAGCAGATGGCGATGGACGCACTCGATACGACGGTCGTCGCCGACGAAATCAGGGGCAAGCTGCTCGGGCGCTACTACCGCGTCCGCGGCCCGACGTTCGGGCGGTACGTGCTCGCCGACGCAGTCGAGGAACTGGGCGGGCCGACCGATCCCGAAGAGACGCTGATCAAAGCGAGGTCGATCTAAATGAGCCAAGCACCCACCCGCGAGCTCGCCCAGCGCGTGTTCGCAAGCGAGTTCAACGACGCCGGCTACACGTTCAAAGAGAGCGACGACGAGCGCGCACCGCTGTACGCCTTGCTTCCGACGGGCGCGCGGGCCAACCGCGTGTTTATCGTCGGAACGCTGACCGAGAAAAGCGACGTCGGCGAGGACAGCGAGTACTGGCAGGGTCGGATCGTCGACCCCACCGGGACCTTTTTCGTCTACGCCGGCCAATACCAGCCCGAAGCCGCGAACTTCCTGCGGGAGGTCGAGCCGCCGGCGTACGTCGCGATCGTCGGCAAGCCGCGCACCTACGAGACCGACGAGGGCGACGTGAACGTCTCGGTTCGGCCGGAGTCGATCACCGAAGTCGACGTCGGTACTCGTGATCGCTGGGTCGTCGAGACCGCAGAACGGACCATCGAGCGCATCGAAGCGTTCGATGAGGAGGCAAACGAGTACGCCGCGATGGCTCGCGAGGAGTACGACCTGCCGGTCGAGAACTACCAGCAGAACCTGCTTTCGGCGCTCGAAAGCGTCGAGGGGAGCGAGGAAACCGGCGAGAACGAGGAGACCGCCGAAACCACGGCGTAGCCACGAGAACCGTTTTCGACTGATTCGACTCACACGCCCGAAAGTGACGCCAGAACCGAGGCGTCCGGGTGTCACTACCACCCGAACAGGGCCGACTATCAGCCCATGCAAACCGAACCCGAAGAGAGACAAGAGCGTATCGATACGACGAACAGCCGAACCTCCCCGAGCGCCGGTTGGAAAGAGGTCTACGCCGAAATGGGCGTCTCACCGAGCGGGGACGCGGAGGACCGAGCGACGGCAAAACGGGACGAGCCGAGTGAAACCGACGGCCGGCCAGCCGAGAGAAGCGAGCGAGTGCGCGAGATATCGGCGGAGCAACCGCTCGTCTGACGAACCATTAAGTGTGTTACGAACGAACAAAGGGTAGAATGGGCAACAAGAACAAGACGATCTCGTTTCGCGTCAACGAAGACGTCTTCGAGACGCTCAGAGAGATCGCAGAGGAGCGTGACATCTCGCTGTCGGCAGTGTTTCGCGACTACGTCGATACGCTGGTTGCCCACGACGGCCAGGTGCAAGTGGTTCCCGAGCACGAACTCGCCGGCGAAACCGCAGACGAGTTCCCGCCGAAAGTCGAGGTACCGAAGAGCTTCATTCGCGAGCACGAACGCCTCGAACTCGAAGCCGAACACCTTCGTGATCAGCTCGACGAACACAAACGCTACATCACGCAGCTTCGTCAGCAGCTCGACGACGAGGACGTCAGCGATGTCGTCCACTTAGAGGAGCTAGACCGGGAAAACGGAAAGAAAGCCGACAGCTACAGGCTGGGTTAGCCCGACAGCTCGCGTTTTTTCGTTCCTGCCGCGTGCTCGATCTCCGTGTTCCCCTCGACGTCCGCGAGCGCCTCGATCGCTTCGAGCGTTCTGACTGAATCGTCGAGAAACGAGAGGACGTCACCGGGGTAGGCGTACACCATGTAGTCGTCGCTCATCACATCGACGATCGCCTCGGGGCCGAGCCCTCCGGCGCGGAGTTCGAGGAGATAGCGCATGAACTTCTGTTCCGGGTGGCCACAGTAGGGGTTGGTATCGCAGCCACAATCGAGGAAGTCCTGTGCGAAATCCAGCACCCGCTCACGGGAGGCCTCGTCGAGTTTCTCCAGTCCGTCGCCTTGAAAGAGGAGGTCGAGCGTCGCCCCCTTGAACGCTCCCTTGGGAATCGAGGTGTCGAGTTGGGAGGCGAGTTGACGGTGGTTCTTGACGTAGATCTTGTCGGTGATGGCCACTAGATCGGGGTACGCCAGCGGTGCGAAAAAGCGTTCTGAAGTCGTAACGTATTTCAGCCACAGGACGAGTAGGGATGGATGTGTCCGGGTTGGGGTAGTGGCCTATCCTTCAGCCTTGTGGAGGCTGAGACGCGGGTTCAATTCTCGCACCTGGACCTTCTCGCGGCGAGCGACTTCGCGACCAGCGGTGGACAATACGGGACGATCGAATCTATAGCGGGCCGAGCGACCGGGGTTCGATTCCACGAACCCGACAGGAGTGACTCTCACCGAAAGAGCCAACGGCTGGGGACGGGTGGGATCAACGATACGAAACGAGCGACTACTCCGAGGGGTCGTTACCGCGCTGGAACAGGTAGGTCATCTCCCACAGCGCCGACTCGAAGTCCCCTTCGTCGGAGGCGTTTTCGAGCTGTCGGTACAGCGAGTCGGAGACGGTGATCTCTGGCATCACCCAACTATACAACCGCTTGCCATAAGAAGTTACTGCGATTCGGAATCGAGTAAATCGTCCTGCGAGTGCTAACAGGACTCTCGAAAGCGAGATATAGAACCGCGGACAATCAGTATAATTGATCGAAATGGCAATGCGACGATACCCCTTCGATGAAATGGATCGACTGTTCGAACAGATGGGCCGAACGATGTGGAGCGGCTGGGACGACCACCCGACGATGGGCGGACAGCGTGACCTCAACCTGAGTCTCGATACGGACGAGGAGGGGTACGTCCTTCTGGCCGACGTGCCGGGCTTCGAGAAGGAAGAGATCGACCTCCGATACGACGACGGCGTCGTCTCGATCGAGGCAACCCACAAGAGCGCCAGCGACGACGGGACGACCGCCGAACGTCACACCCGCCACGTCCACGAGCGAC
This sequence comes from Halalkalicoccus jeotgali B3, assembly GCF_000196895.1. NCBI lineage: Archaea > Methanobacteriati > Methanobacteriota > Halobacteria > Halobacteriales > Halalkalicoccaceae > Halalkalicoccus > Halalkalicoccus jeotgali. The sequence goes on along the minus strand of NC_014297.1, from coordinate 349,665 downwards.
TCCACGTCGGGGATGTGATCGTCGAGGAGATCACCGCGAGCTACCGCAACGGCGTCCTCGAGGTTCACCTTCCGACCCACGAACGGCCCGCAGACGACGGCTCGCGGATCGACATCGACTGAGCCGATGGAGCTACTCCCAGCGCCGATCCGACTCGGGGGTCCCGTCCCGGTCGGGATTCGAGGTACGGGCGGATCGACCGGGGTCGTCGGTCGCCCGCCGGGAAGTCTCGATCGAGCCACTCGACTTGATGATGTTGAGCGCGGTCATCAGGTCGGTCCGGGAGATCAGGCCCACCAGCCGGTCGTCCTCGAGGACGAGTAGCCGACCGATCCTCAGTTGTTGCATCCGGTTGAGCGCCTCCATCGCCTCGGCGTCGGGCGCGATCGTCTCCAACTCCGTGGTCATTACGTCATCGACGGTGTAGGCGTCCCGCTCGACGGGTTCGACCTCGCGGGCGTCGGAGAGGGTGACGATCCCCGCGAGCCGTCCGTTCTCCATCACCGGGTAGCCGGTATGGCGCTCGGAGAACATGCGTTCGAGGAGGTCGGCGACCGACGTCTCGGGCGAGACGCTGTCGACTTCCTCGTCCGAGGTCATGATGTCCTCGACCCGAACACCCTCGAAGGCGGCGTTCAGGACGGTCTGCTGGGCTTCGCCCGAGGCGGCGATGTAGACGAAAAAGGCGATGCCAATGAGGATGACGTTGAGCTGCAACAGGCCGAACAGGCCCATGAGCAACGCGAACAGTTTACCGACCTCGGCTGCGATCTGGGTCGCACGCGCGAAGGGTCGGTTCCGCGCGAGCAGTGCCCGCAGGACGCGCCCGCCGTCCATTGGGAACGCCGGCAACATGTTGAACCCCGCGAGCGCGACGTTCAACAGGGCGAGATACGCGAGTACGAAGACGGCCCCGTCGAACCCGGACGGGACGATAAACAGGAGCAGATACGAGCCGATACCCACGAGGACGCTGACGATGGGGCCGGCGATAGCGATGAGAAACTCCTGTTTCCAGTCCTCGGGTTGGTCGGTGAGCTGGGCCAATCCCCCGAAGATCCACAGCGTGATCGAGTCGATCGGGTAGCCATAGCGGATCGCGACGAGGGAGTGCCCCAGTTCGTGTAAGACGACGCCGACGAACAGGCCGATCGCGGCCGTGAGACCGAGGATCCACGGCCGGGAGCCGGCGGTGAGAGCCGCGGCGTCGAGCCCTCGGCCGAAGACCGCATTCAGCGGGCCCACGAGGAGTTCGATCTGTGCACCGATCAGCCACGCGAAGACCGGGAGGATCAGCAGAAAAGACACGTCTAACTTGATCGGAATCCCGAAAAGCGAACCGATCCGGAAACTCTTGAACATTGCTGGGAGATTGGGGAAGCAGACGTATAAAACACATCCGGCCGACCGGGGGTCAGCGGTCCCACAGACGACCGGCCAACCGACCGAAGAGCGACCGATCGAGGCGTCGTCGGGCGACGATCACAGTCCGATTCGAACGGCGCCCAACGGCTTGGGGGACCGACCCGACGAGTCGGCGCCGCACCACCCCGCGTCTGGTCGCCCCGAAGACGACGAGATCACACTCGGCGGCAGCCTCGACGACGGCGTCCTCGACCCCGCTTGCCTCCAAGAGTTCTGTTTCGATCGGAACCGAGAGCAGGTCAGTCGCCTCCTCGATGTGCCCGCGGGCGGTTTCCCGTTCGGCCTCGTCGGCGCTCGGGGCGACCACCGACAACACGACCACCGTCGCGTCATTGGCTCCGGCGATCGCTTCCGCGACGCTCGCCGCAAGCGAGAGGTGCGGGCCGCCCGCGACCGGCAACAGGACGCGTTCGACGCCGTCAGCGGTCGGCCCGATCCGCTCGACGAGCACGTCACAGTCGATCCGACGCAGGAGGTCGTCGATGGTCGAGCCGAGGACGATTCCACCCCTGCGAGGCCGGCCGTGCCAGCCGACCAGCAACGCGTCAGCGCCGAGTTCCGCGACCGCAGACCGGATCGCGCGGGCCACGTCGGTCCCGACGACGACACGGCCGTCGACCGGGACGGTATCGTCGGCGACCGCGAGCGCGTTCTCGAGTATCTCGCGGCGGTCGCCCGCGAACTCGGTCCTGATCGCCTCGTCGGAGAAGACCGAAAACGGCGAGTCGTGGGGTTTGTGGACAACGGTGATGACCATCACCTCGCCGCCCTGCGCACGTGCGATGTCGACGGCGGTCCGGACCAGTTGAGTAGAGTAGCTCGGATCCCCGACGGCGACGATCAACCTGTACGCGCCGTTCGTCGTCCCGTCGCCCGATGCTGCGCCGGTAGCCATGACTAACGTTAGCTAGCGATAGTAAAAAGCGTTCAGTCGCCGGACGCCTCGCGCGCATCGACACCGGTTTCGTCCTCTTGCCCGACCTCGCAGGTGATGGCCTCGAGCCCGCTCACGATCGGTATCGTCGTCGGGACCTTCGGGCTGTTGTTCGTCCGGCGGTTGGGTCGGATCCCCCTCGACCGGTCGGTCACGGCGGCGTTCGGCGCCGTCGTCGTCGTCGCCGTCGGGGCGATCTCGCCCGACGACGCGCTCGCGAGCGTCCACGCCGATACGCTGTTGTTGCTGTTCGGGATGATGCTCCACGTCGAGGCGCTGGCGATGAGCGGGTTCTACGGATGGGTCGGGACGGTCCTCGTCACGCGCCTGCGGACGAGCCGGCAACTAGTGCTCGGGACGCTGCTCGCTGCGGCGGGACTTTCGGCGATCGCGCTCAACGACGCGACGGTGTTGTTACTGACGCCGATCCTCGTCCGGGCGGTCGACCGAGTCCCCGGCACCGAGCTCATCGGCTGGATCGACTGGGGGATCCTCGTCCTGTTCGCCGGGATGTTCGTTCTCGTGGGATCGCTGTCGGGGACAGTCGTCGAGACCGCCCTCGCCCGGCTCGACGGGCCGCTGGCGTTCGCGGCCGGGACGTTCGTCCTCTCGAACGTCGTGAGCAACGTCCCGGCGGTGATCCTGCTGTCGGAGACGACCTCCGATCCGACCGGGTGGCTCCTGCTGGCGGCGGTCTCGACCCTCGCGGGCAACGCGACGCCGATCGGGAGCGCGGCGACGCTGATCGTCCTCGAAACCGCCGCCCAGCGTGGAGTCTCGCTGTCGATCGGCCGGCTGGTTGCCGTCGGGGCCCCTATCGCGCTCGCGACGTGTGTGATCGCAGTGGGCTGGCTCGTCGTGTTCTGAGTACCCGAACGCCCGGAGAGTGACAGGCACAAATACCTCGCGCTCGTAGGGCCGCCAGTGTCAACGCAGCGCCAGCGGGTCGGGACGCTCTTCCTCCACGAGACCGGCGACGAGTACCTCGCCGTGCCCATCAGGAACGACGAGCGACTGTTTCAGGCCGTTCTCGGGCTCAAGGAGACGAGCGCAGGTCCCCGCCCCGGGAAGTTCCGCATCAAGCGCGACTCGACCCAGGAGCCGCGCAGCCCGGAGGAGTTCGTCGAGTTCGCCCGCGGGGCCGAGCGGATCCGCATCTCCGAGCAGACGTCCCGGAAGGGCCGCGAGGAGCTCCGGGAGATGCTCTCGGGTTACCAGCTCGACGCACGTGTCGTCAGGACCTGCCGGCTCTGTGCCTCGGCGGGACGATACTCCCCGATCACCGACGGGACGGCGATCGAGACCGGGCGTGAGCAGATCTGTCCGGACTGTGCGTTCCTCGAACTCGAACGGGAACTCTCCTATGCGGGCGGGGTGACGGGCGCGGCAGAAGAGCGCCTGAAAGACCTGCTGCTCGAAGTGCAGGACCTGAATCGGATCACGAATCTGCTGCAGGGCCAACTGGACCCCGATCTCACGAAGTTCGACGAGATCAGCGCCACGACCGACGAGGTCGACTCCGTTCCCGTCTCCTCGCTGGATCTACATCCGGATCTACAGACGCTATTGGAGGGGCGCTTCGAGGACCTCCTGCCGGTCCAGAGCCTCGCCGTCGAGAACGGGCTGTTCGGGGGCCCGCAGGCGAAAGGCGACGATCAGCTAGTGGTTTCGGCGACGGCGACCGGCAAGACGCTGGTCGGGGAGATGGCCGGGGTCGACCGCGTGTTACAGGGCGAGGGGAAGATGCTCTTTCTCGTACCCCTGGTGGCGCTCGCGAACCAGAAACACGAGGACTTTCGCGACGAGTACGGCGACCTCGTGGACGTCACCCTGCGGGTGGGCGCGAGCCGGGTCCGGGACGACGGCAATCGATTCGATCCCGGCGCGGACGTAATCGTCGGCACCTACGAGGGGATCGACCACGCGCTCCGAACGGGGCGGGATCTGGGCGACGTCGGAACGGTCGTCATCGACGAGGTCCACACCCTAAAGGAGGGCGAGCGGGGCCACCGGCTGGACGGGCTGATCGCCCGACTGAAGGACTACTGCGAGCAGCGATCACAGTCCGGAAGCGGGTACTCGGGTGCCCAGTGGATCTACCTCTCGGCGACCGTCGGCAACCCCGAGTGGCTCGCCCGAAAGCTCGACGCACGGCTGATCGAGTTCGAAGAACGGCCAATTCCGATCGAGCGCCACCTCACCTTCGCGGACGGGGCCGAAAAGCCCCGCATCGAGAACCGGCTCGTCAAGCGGGAGTTCGACCGCGAGTCCTCGAAGGGCTATCGCGGCCAGACGATCGTCTTCACGAACTCCCGGCGGCGCTGTCACGAGATCAGCCGGAAGATCGAGTACAACGCCGCACCGTATCACGCTGGGTTGGATTACGGCCGGCGCAAGAAGGTCGAGCGGATGTTCGCAGACCAGGAGCTCTCGGCGGTCGTCACCACCGCGGCACTGGCTGCAGGGGTGGACTTCCCGGCCTCGCAGGTGATCTTCGACTCGCTGGCGATGGGCATCGAGTGGCTCTCGGTCCAGGAGTTCCACCAGATGCTCGGACGTGCGGGCCGGCCCGACTACCACGACCGCGGGACGGTCTACCTGCTCGTCGAGCCCGACTGTAGCTATCACAACAGCATGGAAGGGACCGAGGACGAGGTCGCCTTCACCCTGCTGAAAGACGAGATGGAGCCAGTTCGCACCCAGTACGACGAGTCGGCGGCGATCGAGGAGACACTCGCGAACGTGACCGTCGGCGGCAAGCGCGCGAAATCGCTCAACGACCGGATGATCGGGGAGATCCCGACCACTCACGCGATCGGCAAGCTACTGGAATACGGTTTTATCGACGGACTCGAGCCCACTCCCTTGGGACGGGCCATCACCCGACATTTCCTCGCACCCGACGAGGCGTTCAAGATCCTCGACGGGATCAGAAAGGGAGACGATCCGCTCGACATCGTCGCAGAGATGGAACTCCACGGCGAGGAGGGGTGATCGGTTCAGCCCTGTGAGGTGGGATCGACCGAGCCGACGGGGACGGCGTCCCGCCGGCCTTCGGCGACGAGCAGGCCGATAACCACGACGAGCCAGAGGAGCCACACGAGGGCGAGGACGGCGAGCCACATTCTCACGATGAGAGAGTGTCGCACCGGGGATAGGTATGGAGTCGCTAGAGCGGCGTTATGCACGCCATAGATGGTGATTCGGGGTCAGAGGAGTCCGGTGATCACCAGCGTGATCGGTGTGAAGGCGATGCCCAGGTACGCGAGCAACACGACCAGTAACGCACCCGGAACCCCCCCGATCGCGACGATCAGGAGGACGATCGGCGTGATCTCGACGCCGAACCCGAACATCGACGCCAGAATCAGGGCGACGAGGCCGACGACCGCGTTGACAATAAACGGCCGGACGGTGTGGATGACGCGATATGATCCCAACAGGAGGACGACGACCGCGGCAAGAATCACGACTTCGAGACCGGTAACCATGTCCGACGAGAAGGAGGCCCGGGATAAGAACGAAACGCTTTCGTTGACGGCAGGAAAAGGGTGGGTACGGGACCGTGGGGTAGCTTGGTATCCTTGCGGCCTTGGGTGCCGTTGACCCCGGTTCAAATCCGGGCGGTCCCATTCGTTCCTGCGGGACTGACGGCGGGCGACCGAAGTCGCCAGTATCGGGTATTCTCGGGTTTGGAACCCCGCGAGTGAAATGGGAGGTCATTTAGCGTCCGCGGCCGAACCCCCGGTATGGCAACGGCAGACGTTCGGCGGCGGGCACACGACCGCCCGCTGGCAGCGGCGCTCGTGCTCACGGCGCTCGGCTACACGCTCGTCATCGGGACGTTCGCCGGCGTCGTTCCGCTGTATCCCGACATCGGCGAAGCCGGTGTCGATCTACTCTCCCACGCGATCGCACTCGTCAACACGGTCGCGACGGTATCGCTTGCGCTCGGTTGGTACTGGATCCGGCGTGGCAAGGTCGACAGACACCGTAGCGCGATGGTGCTATCGTTTGTCCTGATCGTGCTCTTTCTGCTCCTGTATCTCCCGAAGGTCGGGGGCGGGGGGGAGAAGCACTTCGTGCTCGCCAGCCAGTACGGGTGGGTTCCGCTCTGGGAGTGGGTCTATCCGGCGTATCTGGTCATGCTCGCGATCCACATCGTCCTCTCGGTGCTCGCGGTGCCGCTGGTGCTGTACGCGATCGTCCTCGGACTGACCCACACGCCGAGTGAACTCACCGAGACGCGCCATGCGACGGTCGGACGGATCGCCGCCGGGACGTGGATCCTGAGTCTGACCCTCGGGGTCGTCACCTACGTCATGCTCAACCACCTCTACGTATCGGAGTTCGTTCCCGCCTAACGGACCGGTAACCGGGCGAGTGAGCCACACGTTCGCGAGGGTCATGGTTCGTGATCCCGTCCCGATGGGTATGAGTACGAGTTCGCTCGACGAAACGTCGACCGTCTCCACCGTACGACCCGACCGACACGAAGAGTTCACGACAGCGATCATCGAGGCCATCGCCGCCGCCGAAGACACCGATCCGATGGACTTAGACGTCAGAATCTCGGAGGTCGTCGATCCGGACGCGCTGAACACGCTGTTTGCGTCCACGAGCGACCGGTCGGGACAATTCACCTTCGAGTTGGCGGGCTATCTGATCTGTCTCTCCGCGACCGGGGAGATCACGCTGTATACCGTGTGATTACACCAACAGCGATAAGATTCCCAGTACGATACAGGCGGCGCTGATCCAGCGGGTACGCGACAGCCAAACGCTCGTTGCGGTCCGAGTGGTAGCGACGATGCCCGCGAGGGCGAGGGCGAAAAACGTCACCGAGAGTTCGAAGACCGCCATTAGGCGTCCCTCCGCGGTCGGGGCGAAGACGAGCGTCCGCTCACGACCGGTCTGAAGGGTGCCGGCCACATTATTATACCCTACCTAAGACGATAAAAAGGTCCGACAGTCGTCAGACGTTATCGATGAGCTGGGAGGGCGTGATCACTTCGACGTCGCTCTGTTCGATGTAATCGAGCACCTCGCGCAGTTGCTCGGTCGTGATGTCCGCCAGCGGGTCGTCCTCTTCTGCGTCTTCGGGCTGGACGCCGTGGGCGAGTCCGACCGCGAGCTGGTTGTGCTGTGCGGCCATGTCGATGAGGCTCGTAAACCCTTCGACGTCGTGCATGTCGACTCGGGAAAGGTACAACGGATCCGTCGGCGGGGCATTGCTGTTGTTGCCGGCGAAGTAAAAACAGCTCTCGTGGTACTCGCTGACGATCTCCATCACCTCCTGATTGATGTCGTGGTACGGAACGAACATGTGTCGAGCGCCGTCGGGAAAGCCACGATTTGTGAGGTACTCGAAGGAGGATTCGATCGTGTTCCGGGCCTCCTCGAGGTCGACCTCCGTCAGGCCCGATCCCGGGTCGGGATGCGAGGAGATGTCCCAACCGGCGTCGCGCATCTCGCGGAGCTGGTCGATCGAGAGTCGCTGTGGACGGTTGAGCGAGTCCGGGATGACCGCCGCGGCACCCTGATAACCGTACTCCTCGAGGATCGGGAAGGCACGCTCGTACTGGCTCGCGGCACCGTCGTCGAAGCTGAGGATGACGTAGCCCTGATCGCCCGCGGGCGTCATCCGCAGGTCGTCGATCCAGAAGCGGATCTCCTGTTCTTCTTGGCCCTGAACGTAGATCCGCATCTCCTGGATGTTCCCCAGGTTCGGTTCGCCGCGCTGACCGGTCCAACCGGCGTCCATTCGGAACCATCCCTCGTGGGAGCTAAGCACCGTCCGGGACGTCCAGAGCTGGTCGGCCCGGGCTGGCGCGTCGATTTCGAGCCTGACGCGGGTCGGCCGGGGCGATTCGACCCTGATGGCCAACGAGAGGTGGTTCCCCGAGACGTCGAGCCCGTCGGGAAAGGCCTGGAAAACCCCGGCAGTCGTCCCTTGGTTCTCGATCCGGAGCGCCTGACTTCCGGTGAGCGCCGCTTCACCGTCGCCAGCGACGTTGCTCTCGTCCATCGGCGTCCAGCTTTCGGCGTCCTCGAAGTCGTCGATCAGTTCCCCGGCATCCGTGATCGGTGGGGTGGCTTGTGTCTCCTCGCCGTTCGTCCCACCCGACCCGCCACCGCTCCCGTTTCCACCGCCCCCGTTGCCGTTGCCGTTGTTGTCGGTCTCGCCGCTTCCGAGCATGTCCGTACACCCAGCGAGGCCAAGAGAGCCGACACCGACTGCCGTGAGAAATTGGCGTCGGTTTGAACTGTCTACCATTGTCGTCTCCGTATATGTACTGAGCACTCTTTGCTATTCGGATTGAAAGTCACTTAGACAACACATAAATGCGGGCGCACAACCGTCAGAATCGGGGGAGTAAGCGCCCGAATAGGCAGGGAATAGGTCGTACGAATATTACGATTAACGTGGTCATACGACACGGGCACCTGGTGTCGAACGTGGCCGGAAGCAGTCGTGGAGACGATCGATATAGGTCGATCCGCCGGTCGAGAGCCACCGTGAGGACACGGCTTCTCGGGATCGGATTCGGCCACCCGTCCGTTTTAGTTGGACGTTAACGACGGGTTTGGCGCCACTGACGGAACGGTCGAGTCGAACACCGGTTGTTATAGTACCGAGCGGGACCAACCACGGTCCGTCATGAATCTCTTCGGGACGAGTGGTATCCGTGGACCGGTCGGCGACGTCGTCACCGGCGATCTCGCGCTCTCAGTCGGTCGGGCCGTCGCTACCGAGGGCGCCGAACGAATCGTGATCGGGCGCGACCCGCGTGCGAGCGGCGAGTGGCTCCTCGACGGCACTACGGCGGGTGCTCGCGAGTGTGGTGCGGACGTGCTCGATGCGGGTATGGTCGCGACGCCGACGCTTGCACGGGCCGTCAGCCGCGAGGGAGCCGACGCGGGAATCGTGATAACCGCCTCGCATAACCCACCGGAGGACAACGGGCTCAAGCTCTGGAACCCCTCGGGACAGGCCTTCGACGCCGGACAAGCCGAACGGATCGAAAGCCGGATCGAGTCAGGCGAGTACGACCTCAGTGGGTGGGACGACGGCGGCGGTCGGACGACCGTCGAGGACGCCACCGAACGCCACGCCGCAGATCTCGTGGCGTCGGTCGGCGGAGCCGACTCGCTCGAGGGACTCTCGGCCGTCGTCGACCTGGGTAACGGGGCGGGCGGCGTCACCGTCACCGCCCTCGAACGCCTCGGTTGCGATGTCGAGGCGATGAACGCCGACCCCGACGGCAGCTTTCCCAACCGGCCCTCGGAACCGACCGCGGAGAACTGCGAGGCGCTCTGTGCGCGGGTCGGAGAAACCGACGCCGATCTGGGGATCGCCCACGACGGCGACGCCGACCGGATGATGGCGGTCGACGAACGGGGTCGGTTCGTCCCGAAGGACGTGTTGCTCGCGCTGTTCGCACGCGAGGCCGCACGCGAAGGGACGCGGGTGGCCGTCCCGGTCGATACCAGCCTCGTCGTCGAGGACGAGGTGGGAAAGATCGGCGCGTCGGTTACCCACACCCGCGTGGGCGACGTCCACGTCGCCGAACGCGCGACCGAACCCGACGTCGTTTTCGGCGGCGAGCCAAGCGGCGCGTGGATCTGGCCCGACGAGACGCTCTGTCCCGACGGGCCGCTCGCGGCCTGCAAACTCGCGGCGACGGCACGCGAGACGCCGCTGTCGGAACTCGTCGACGGCGTCGTCTCGCCACACCTGCGCCGGGACAACATCGAAACCGACAGAAAGGGGGCGGTGATGGAACGCGTCGCCGCGGCGGTCCCGGAGGCCTACCCCGATGCCGACCTGCTCACGATCGACGGGGTTCGCGCCGGCTTTTCGGACGGCTGGTTCCTGCTCCGGGCCAGCGGGACCCAGCCGTTGATCCGCGTCACGGCCGAATCCCGCCGAGAGGAGCGCGCCGAGGAACTCAGAGAGATTGCACTGGAACTCGTCGAGGAGGCACGGCGAAGCGTGTGAACACCGCCCGCGGCGGAGCACGAATCGCCATCCATTAACCGACGGATAATAAAGCCCGATACAGAGAAACCACCAGACAATGCAAACCGTAATCCTCGCGGCGGGTCAGGGAACCCGCCTTCGGCCCCTTTCTGAGTCCGTCCCGAAACCGATGTTGCCGGTCGCCGGCAGGCCGATCGCGGCCCACGTCGCCGACGCGGCGGTCGCCGGCGGCGCGGACGAACTGGTCTTCGTGACGGGCTACATGGCCGAGGTCGTCGAGTCGTACTTCGGCGAGACCTATCGTGGGGTGCCGGTCAGCTACGCCACCCAGGACGAGCAGCTGGGAACCGCCCACGCGGTCCGGGCGGCTCGCGAGCACCTCACCGAGGCGTTCGCCGTCCTCAACGGCGACAACCTCTACGACCCCGAGAGCATCGCCGAGCTGTTCGCGAACGGACCCGCAATCGGCGTCTTCGAGGTCGAGAACCCCTCGAATTACGGCGTACTCTCGACCGAAAGCGGCCGGGTAACCGACATCATCGAAAAGCCCACCGAACCGCCGACGAACCTCGCGAACGCGGGCGTCTATCTCTTCCCCGCCGAAGCCCGAGAGTTCCTCGACGTGCCGATGAGCGAGCGGGGCGAGCACGAACTCACGGACGTCCTCGCGCGCGTGATCGAAGACCACGACGTGACGCCCGTCGAACTCGAACGCTGGATGGACGTCGGGCGCCCGTGGGAACTGCTCGAAGCGAACGAACTCCTGTTGGCGGAGGGAAGTCGCCGCATCGATGGCGAGGTCGCCCCCGACGCCACGATAGAGGGTGCGGTCGTGATCGAGGAGGGCGCGACGGTCCAGTCGGGCGTGACCATCGAGGGTCCCGCCTACGTCGGTCCCGGCTGTTCGGTCGGTCCGAACGCCTACATCCGCGGGGCGACCCTTCTGGAGGGAGACGTTCACGTCGGCCAATCGGTGGAGGTCAAAAACAGCGTGATCATGCGCGGGACGAACGTTCCACACCTCACCTACGTCGGGGACAGCGTTCTGGGCCGGAACGTGAACTTCGGCGCCGGGACGAACGTCGCGAACCTACGTCACGACGGCGAGGACGTCAAACTCACCGTCAAGGGCGAGCGGGTCTCGACCGGTCGACGGAAGTTCGGCGTCGTCGTCGGTCACGGCGCGAAGACGGCGATCAACACGAGTCTCGCACCCGGTGTTATCCTCTCGGGCGGCGCAACGACGACGCCGGGCGAATCGGTTCGGCGGGACCGCTGAGGACGTAACAGGAAGTTGATAACGACGGTGGCGGTACGATCAGAACCCAGTTCATGAAACGAACACTCATCACCGCGTTCCTCTCCATCGCCGGCGCGAACGTCGCCGGTACGTTCGTCGGAGCGTTGATGACGCCGGTCCTCGTCCGGATCCTCGGCCCGTCCCAGTACGGCACGTACGCGACGGTGATGTCGGTGTTCGCGATCCTGATGATCGCTGTGAGCTCGGGGGTCGACAGCGGGACCCGCAAGTACCTCGCCGAGGACCGCGAGGATCCGGACTGGCACGACAACGTCTTCGGGTTCTATTTCCGGCTCGCGACGGCGTTCGCGCTCGCGGCGAGCGCGCTATTGCTCGCGGCCGCCCAGACCGGGCTCATCGACGCCACCCTTGGGGAAGACTACGCCCAGTTCTTCTTCCTGCTGGCGGTCGTCACGATTATGGCGCAGTTCCGCGAGTACACGCGTCGCTCGCTGCTGGGACTGAAGCTCGAACACCTCTCGGAACCCCTGTTCGTGGCACAGAAGGTGTTCTTCTTCGTCTTCGCGATCTCCTTTGCGTACCTCGGCTACGGCGTCTCGGGCGTCCTCATGGGTCACATCCTCGGGGACGCGCTCGTGACGGTGATCGGGTTCATCGGACTGTCGAGACACGTCTCGTTTTCGGCGATCTTCGAGCGCCCTCCCGAGAGCTTCCCCCGCCGGGAACTATTGAGCTTCAACAACCTATCGATCGTCTACATCTTCCTGCTCACGTCGCTGTATCACGTCGACATCCTGATGCTCCAGGCCTATACGACCGAGGCGCAGGTGGGCTACTACAAGGCGGCGCTCGTGCTCGCGGAGTTCCTCTGGCTCGCGCCCAAGGCGGTTCAGTCGGTGATGATCCAGTCGGCCTCCGAGCTGTGGCACCGCGATCGGATCGAGCGGATTACCTCGCTGGCCTCGAAGGCGACCCGCTATACGCTGTTGTTGACGGCGCTGCTGGCGATCGGGATCGCCGTCCTCGCCACGAAGTTCGTCCCCCGATACTACGGGGCGGCCTTCGAGCCGACGATCACGCCGCTGTTGTTGTTGTTGCCCGGCACGGTCGGCTTCGCTGTCGCCCGCCCGATCCTCTCGGTCAGCCACGCGCGCGGGGACATGCGGATCATGATCCTCGCGACCGGCGGGACCGCGGTGATGAACCTCCTGTTGAACGTCGCGCTGATTCCCCGGTTCGGGATCGAAGGGGCCGCCATCGCGACCTCGCTTGGCTACCTCTCGTTGCCGATGTTCCACCTCTGGGGGGCGCGGACGATCGGGTACAACCCGCTCGGGGACATCCGCCCGATCCGTATCTCGACGACCGTCGCGATCACCGGCGCCGTTCTCCTCGGGCTCGCGCTCGGAATCGACGCGCTGATCCAGTCGCCGCTGGCCACCGTGGGCCTGCCCCTGACGGAGACGGGACTCCCGATCGACGCGGCCCTGATCGCGTTCGTGGTCGTCCCTCCTACCGGACTGATCGTTTACGGGGTGCTGACGCTCGTGACCCGGGCGATCGATCCCTCGGAGGTCACTCAGATCCTCCGTGGACTGCCGGGACCGCTGGGCCGACACGCCTCGACGATCCAACGACTCTTCGGCGGCACCGACGAGACCGGATGACGGCGGTGGAATTCGTCGAGGACTTAACTACCCACACTGCGTACGCAGCGTATGGCACAGACACGCATTCTTTATCGAATCGATAATAAAGCGACGGGGAATAGTACTGGACAGTAATGTGGGCTGCCTCGCTCCCGAGAAACGCCTGTTTCGCGACGACAGGCTCATCGTCCGTCACGACACGCCTCGATCAGGTCACGGTCCAGCGGGCGTTGCTCGTACTCGGAGTGGGTCTGTTCGTCGTCGGCCTCGCGATCACCGCCGGACTACCGGGGGGGGATCTGTCGTCGAGTCCGGTTCCGACCGACGACGACTCCGAGGGGCCGCCGGCGGACAGCGATAGCTCCGATGGCTCGGACGGAGCGGGCGAGACAGACGCGAGCGACGGGGAAACGACCGAAATCGGAGACGGTAGCGAGGACGGCGATGGTGGAGACGGCGACGACGACGGTGTAAGTGGAGACGACGACGAATCGGCCCCGCCGACGGAGGGCGAGGGGGATGAAGAGAGCGAGCCGAGCGACGGTAGCGACGGGGACGGTGACACGCCGGTCGAGGAGGATGAAACCGACACCAGCAACGAAACGGACGGCGGAGGCACCGAAGAGCCCGTCTTCGGTAGCGGCGACGACGGTGGGGCCGGCGGCGCGGGCGCGGGGAACGAGACGGATGATGGCTCAGAAGGGACCGACGACGGTGAGACGGGCGACGTCGAGGGATCGGACGGGGGCGATACGACCGACGGCGGTGACGGCGGCGGAACCGATGGAACGGACACTAACGGGACGACCGATGGGGGCAGTAACGACGATGGTGGGAGCCCGATCTTCGGCGCGAGTGGGTGAACTCAAAGGGTGGGTTCGGACCTGACGAAGTCGTAGGGCTTTTCGGCCGTCTCACCGCGGGCGTATTCGAGCCACATCCGGGCATCGTTGATCCGGAGCTTTATGCGGGGCGGGAGGGCCTGAATATCGGGTCGTCCCGCGAACAGACGCGTGTCGAGGTCGTTCTCGTCGTAGATCTGATCCCGATCGGGCCACGGCGTTCCGAAGGGGCTGACCCCGGGGAGTTTCTTCCGGAGGTACTTCTCCATCTGATTGAGTTGATAGGACCGATGTGGACGATCGGGCGGGCGATACCGGAAGATCTCCGGATCGATCATCCGCAACGCCTTCTGGTAGGTCCGGTCGTTCCTGTGTTCGGGCGGCGTCGTGAGGTGCCAGTCGACGAGTTCGGAGTCGGCCGCGACAAAGCTCTCGAGGAACTGATCGGCGAGATGAGTCTTGAATGGAAGCGCGGATTTCGCCTTGATACCGAGCAACGCCATGGCGTTGTACCTCGAATCCGCCCGATCGAAGCCACGCTTGTAGTGGCGGGCGATCGTATCCTTGAGGAACTGTTCGGACGTGTCTGCGTCGATCTCGGGGCAGTCGATCAGCGGTCGGTCAGTATCACCGTAAAAGCCGAACTTGCTCGCGAAGTGACGGTCGATATCAGGGTCCGGATCGAGCCGCGGTAGCGGGAAGTCACGATCGATGACGTCGAGGTGGACGGTATCGTGAGGGACGAACCGTCCCCGCAACAACGTATCGAGAAACAGGCCGTGATAGATCACGTCCGCCGTGATCTCCGCCGTGTTTCCCCGGTGATGGATGTGGACCGATTCGCGGATGCCGTTCGTGTACTGAACGATGTCGGGATCGACGGCGAGGTAGCTCTCGTTGACGAGCAGCGTCTCGTGTCGGGTTCCGTACTGGCTGGCCACCTTGCGTGCGACCCGCACCTCGGGCGTTCGGGGCGTTCCCAGGGTGTAACAGACGTCGACCTCGGGAAGTCTCGCGAGCAAAACACGCGAGTCGAACCCGGCGCTCATCAACATTCCACTCGTGCCGGGATACGCCGCGCGCCGATCGATAGCCCGTTCGAGACGGGCCGCGAGTTCCTCGGTGTAGTCGAACGATCTCGGTTCGTAGACGAACCGTGAGAGCGGTTCGATCGCATCGGGAAAGAGACAGCTGTCGAAGGGGAGCCGTCGGAGCTGTTCGATGGTCGTCGTCTCGCCGAACGTCAACCCGAAATGGACGAACTCGCAGAGACCACGGCAGTCCAGCGTCGGCGAGGGGATCACCCGCGTCAGTTCCGCCGTGTCAGTCCCGAAACAGCGAACGGGGGTGTCGGTGTAGAAACACTCCCGGGAGTGGATCGGATCGGTGAAAACGAGCGAGTCACCGTCGCATTCGATGACCCCGACGTACGATCCGTTCAGCCCTTCGACGGCGTCGTTTCCTTCCGTGGCGTAGCGGTCGAACAGCCACGTCGAAGCCGGTCGTTCGACTCCCTCGGGTGCGAACACCTCTCCCCAGACGACACAGAACCCATCGGGTGCTCGATGGACCGACGTTCGGTTCGGGACGTCGAGATGAGGATCACGAATACCGACGGTAACCGACTCTCCGCCGAGGAGTCGATCGAATTCGGCCGGGGATCGAAATCGCGCGAACTGCTCGCGGTCGCCGAACACCCCGAACAACTCCGTCTTCATGCTGGCGGATCTACAGGGAGGAGAACGATGTATCTTACCGTTATCTCCTGTTGGTGGAAGGAAACCGACAGTCCGGTTCGAACTTACTCGACGGTGACGCTTTTCGCGAGGTTGCGGGGTTTGTCGATGGGGCGATCGAGGAGCCGTGCGGTGTAGTAGGAGACGAACTGGAGTTGAACGTTCGCGAGCAACCCACTGAGGTCCGGATGCGTATCGGGGATCACCAGTACGTCGTCGGCGAACCCTGCGGTGCGCTCGCGCGCGGTGATGGCGATGATCTCGGCGCCGCGAGCCTGGGCTTCCTTGGCGTTCGTGTGGGTTTTCTCGTCGTGTTTCCCGTCGAACAGCGCAAAGATCGGAGTTCCCGGTGTGACGAGTGCAAGCGGGCCGTGTTTGAGCTCGCCCGCAGCGAAGCCTTCGGCGTGCTCGTAGGTGATCTCCTTGAACTTCAGGGCTCCTTCGAGCGCGACCGGATGCTGGAGGGCATGCCCGATAAAGAAGTACGCGCCGCGGTCGTTGTACTTCGCGCTGAGTGCCTCGGCCCGCGAGGTCCGGATCACCTCCTCGATCTGGTTGGGAAGCACCGAGAGTGCTTCGAGGAAGGCTTCGGAATCCTCGCGTTCGGTCGCCCCCTCGATGTCTTCCCGGAGCCGTTCGACGAGCAGGGCGAGCGTGACGACCTGCGAGGAGAAGGTCTTGGTGGCGGCGACGCCGATCTCGGGGCCAGCGCGGATGTAGAGTACCTCGTCCGCCTCACGAGCGACGGTCGAGCCGACGACGTTCGTCAGCGCGAGCGTCCTGGCACCGGCCTCGCTGGCCGTCCTGAGCGCACCGAGGGTGTCGGCAGTCTCACCACTTTGGGTGACCGCGACGACAAGCGTCCCCTCCGGGTCGGGGACTCGCCCGGTGAACTCGCTGGCTCGAGACGTACGAACCCGGACGTTCGCCTCCTCGAGGAGGCGTGCGCCGTATAGCGCCGCGTGATAAGATGTACCGCAGGCGACGAAGTGGACCTCCGAGACGCCCTCGAAACAGCCGGCAGGGAACCCGTCGAGACGGACGGCAGGCGTCTCGGGATCGATCCGCCCGCGGATCGTGTTCGAGAGCGACTCGGGCTGGCTCTCGATTTCCTTGTGCATGTAGTGATCGTAGCCGCCCTTGCCCGTTTCCTCGGGGTCCCAGTCGACAGTGTCGATCTCCCGGGAAAGGGGAGTACCATCGAGGTCGGTGATCGAGAGTGAGCCCTCCCCAACGGTGACGACGTCACCGTCCTCCAGATAGATCACTTCGTCAGTGAATTCGAGGAACGCGGGCACGTCGCTAGCTAGATAGTAGGCGTCGTCGTGAAGCCCGACCACGAGGGGCGATCCCTGTCTCGCCGCGCGAACGGTGTCCTCGCCCTCGATCATGAGAGCGATCGCGTAACTCCCTTCCAGACGTTCGATTGTCTTTCTGAACGCTTGGTCGCTGTCGTAGCCGTCGTCGAGGTAATGCTCGACGAGATGGGGGATCACTTCGGTGTCGGTGTCGCTCCGGAAGGCGTACCCGAGTCCTTCGAGTTCCGCGCGAAGAGCCTCGTAGTTGGAGATGATGCCGTTGTGAACCACAGCGACCGTCCCCGAGGCGCTCGTATGGGGATGGGCGTTGGCGTCGGTCGGCGGGCCGTGGGTGCTCCAGCGGGTGTGGCCGATCCCGGAGACACCGTCGGGGAGTTCCCGAACGAACCCGCCCGTGAGATCGCTGATCTTGCCGGCGCGCTTTCGGACCACCAGATCGGTATCGTTCTGGATCGCCAGACCGGCAGAGTCGTATCCGCGGTATTCGAGGTTTTGGAGGCCGGTCAGAACGGTATCGACGGCGTTGGTCGAACCGACGCAGGCGATTATTCCGCACATCTCAGTTCACCTCGCTCGCCGGGGTTGGTTGTCGGCGCTTCGTCTCGGTGGGGGGGAACGTTCGAGGTCATGGTTGGAGGGAGTTCATGCAACGGGGCAAACATCGGACATCTATTCGATAGAACTGTTCTCGTATGCATTACTATACGCAGACTAAAACCCTACCGAACGGGGTCGCCGTCCGCCGACGGTATACGTAGAGGCCCGATCGGGAAGACCTGAGAACCGGTGGGGAAAGCGACGGTGAAGGGCGGACGACACCGGAACCGGCCCCCCGTTATCAAGCAGCTAACCCGGCTGTGAAGCGGGGAATCACCCTTCGGAACGACCGACAGAAGCGTACGGCCCGTCGGTCGTATCGAGGAGGATAACGTTCTCCCTGCCGAGGGTGCGCTTTGCGATTCGCTTTTCGTCCTCCATCGACGAGAGGAGGCGACTCACCTTTGCTTTCGACCAGCCGGTTTCGTCGACGATTCGGGACTGTTTCATTCGACCCCCGTTCGAGATCAGCAAGCGGACGATACGCTCGTCGTCGGTTAATATGGGATCGGCAGCCTCAACCGAGTGCTCGGATGGTTCGGTGGAGTCTGTAGAACGCATCGGAGTCGTCCCGGATCGGTCGTCTTCGAGAGTCGCTGTTCCTTCGTCGCCCCCCATATGCGACATGGTCAGCCCCGCCAACATACCGCCGAACAGACCAACGACGAGAGCGAGCATACAATCGACCCCCGGCGTGAACTGCATTAACACCGGCGCCACCCAGAACCCGACGACGGATCGACGCCGGTACTCGTCGGTCCGGCGGCTCCGAGTGAACCGGTCGCTACTCGGATACCGAACAAGCATCGAAACGGCGATTTCCGTCGTGGTCGGTGGCCTCATGTGACGTGTATGGACCGTCTTCTCAGTCGGTAGACGAGCGCATCAGCCCCACGGTTACGACGGCGTAGATCGCGGTTATCAGCGTCGCCAGTTGGAGACTGCCGATCGGCGGGGTCCCGAACCACGCGAGCGTCACGAGCGCGATACTGAGGACGGTCGCTCCGCCGTAATAGCGCGTCCACTTCCCGTCGTCGAGTTCGCCGGTCGAATCCTCGTCGGTTTCTTGGAGGTAGTGTGTCACCTGATTTGCGAGTGGCGTTCGCTCGACGACGCCCCGACTCCGGTTGTAGGTAATGAGGTCGAAATCGGCGAGTTTCGGGAGGTGGGATTGATACAGCGCGATGTACACACGTTGACGTTGGTTGGACGTGAGCTGCTGTACTGTCGTGTCGTGTTCCCACGCGGCGACCTGTTCTGCGATATCACGCATGTCGACAGTCCCTTCGGTGTCCGAAAGGTACTGCAGCACACGGCGACGACGCTCGTTCTGAAGAATATGAAACGTGTCGTCCTTCGAGAGAGAACGTTCGGGTGGAGCGACCTCCGTAACGTCAGTGTCGCTTGAGGAGGTTTGCTCCGCATTGACGGTCGACATCATTTCGTCGTCTGAACCATATTGGCCGATGCATAATAAACCGGCTGTTGTTCCACGTAGTTTTAGACCGTTTCAAATCGTTCTACATAGAGGAGAGTCTCCGAGACTGATCCTTCTAAGCACCCAATAAGTCACGGTCAACTGACGAAATATCGGTGCGTGTCGCCTTTCATTGCGGTGTTTTCGGGGTACGGCCGACACCGGATCTCGCTAATGAGGTAGTAGGTAGCGGTAGCCTAGTACAGCCGACCGTTTCGCGCGGATACGAGAGATGGTAACGAAACGCGGCTCACGAATCGAGACGGAGGAGAGTTGTATAGAGCATAAGGAGTCGATCGCCCATCTCATCGACACCCAGTCTTCCGATCGTAGCCCGACTGTCGGTCCGTATACGGCGATCAAGGATCGAATCGAGACCGCGGGCGAGGTCGGCGGCGGACTCGCCGATGTAACAGTTCGAAACACCGGCCAGGACGTCACGTGCGAACCCGACGTCGGTCGAGACGACCGGGAGATTGCAGGCTGCGGCCTCCTTGATCACCATCGGCCCGCTTTCGCGCTCCGAAGTCACGAGCAGCGCGTCGCTCGCGTTCATCACGTACGGCATCTCCTCATACGCCAGCCCTGACACGGTCCGTAGTTCGGCCTCGACCGAGAGACGATCGACGACGCGTTTCGCGAGCGGATGGTTCTTTACCGGTCTATCGGGGTCGTACGGAAACAGGACGATTCGGGCGTCACGATCCCAGCCGAGGTAGTCGCGCGCTTCGTCCCGATCGATGGGACGAAACAGGTCGGTGTCGACGCCGAACGGGATAACGGTATGGGGTCGATCGAGTTCACGTGAAACCGGCATCGAAGGTGCGATCACGGCGTCACTGTGCCGAGCGGCAACGCGCGTGATCCGGTCGAGCCGGTCCGAGAACCCCATGACTTCGGAGCCCCAGATCGAAAGAACAACCGGACGGACGGGCTGTGCGAGGGCGAGCGGACCGACCAACCCGTAGTTCGCGTGAACGAGATCGTAGTCGCCCAGAACGGTTTCACCAAGAACCCGCTGATAGAAGCGAGCGAAGTCCGCCGGTCCCCGACCGCTCTGGGGACGGGGGACCTCGAGGACCGTACAGTCGACACCGCGCTCTTCGAGCGCACGCACCTGCTGGTCGAAGAACGATCGAGGCGTCGTCACCAACTGCAGGACTTCAATCGAAGCCATTCCCGGTGAGTGCGTTGTGGATCACGGTCGTCGTATCCACCTTCTCCTCGAGGAGCCGGGCACGCGCGTCCGCCCAGTCGCGACCTTCCTCGCCCGAGAGAATCGATTCGGCGGTCTGGATCGCCATTCGGTGTCGGAAAGCGCCCTGACAGTTGTACAACAGTCCGTATCGCGCCTCGAGTTCGTCGGTATAGCCCATCCGGAGCGTGTTGACGTAGACCGCGGGGGTCCCGAGTACCGCGCTCTCGGCGGCCATCGTCGCCCCCTCACCGACGAACAGCGTCGCACCCGCCAGGAGATCGTGCATGCGATGTGGCTCGATGTCGACTTGACGATCGCGCACGCGTGCCGGTAGGTCCCCTTCGGCAGTGATCAGGACCGTCGCACCCGTGGCTTCGAGGCGATCGACCACGTCGCCGACGTCGTCGATCCCGCCCGCGCCCGCGTCGTGGGAGGCCTCCCAGGAGACCAGCCGAAGGACGACGTATCGGTCGTCCTCCTCGAGCCCGACGTCGTTACGGATCGATTCGTCGGGCGTGAACCGGTCGGGGTGGAGGTAGGCGAGTTCGTGATAGCCCGGATACCGGACCTGCTTGTCACCGAAGTCCGCGTGAAAACACTCGGGTGTCCAGATCTCGTCGGCGAAGGGAGCCATCAGCCGGTTGGTCAACGTCGCGTGTTCGGTGTCGGTGAAGACGACACTCTTCGCGCCGACCGCGCGCGCAACGTGAGCGACCGCCGATCCGCCGATCGCACTCATCACGTCCGGCTGGAACTCGCGGGCGCGCCGGAGCATCTTCGCCTCGTACAGTGCCTGCGAGGCGATCAGCCTGAGCCCGGATCCGGATCTCCCGATCACCTCGTACTCGAAACCGTACGCGTCGAGTAGGTCTGTTGCGACCTCCGAATCGCGCACGACGATCGAAATCTCGTGATCGTCCTCAAGCTCGCGGATCGCGTGCCGATAGAAGTGGACGTGTGCGGGGTGCTGGATCGCGACCAGCAGGCGCTCAGAGTTTTCGGTAGGCATACCCAGCCTCCGTGACCTCCTCGTCGTCCAGTACGCCCTTCACGTCGATGAACACCGGGTTCTCGGCGAGCTGTTCTTTCGCCGCCGAGAGGTCGAAGTTCTCAAGGATCGCGTCGTGTGGTGTCGCCAGGACGATCCCGTCTGCACCCTCGAAATCGAGCTCGGGGAGCGGATCGATCCCGAACGAGTCACGGATCCGGTCGTCCGGAGCGAGGGGGTCGTAGCCGTCACACTCGATACCGTACTCCGCGAGCGTCGTGATGACGCCGCCGATCTCGGAGGTCCGCAGGTCCCCGACGTTTGGCTTGTATGCCAACCCGAGGACGACCAGTCGACTGTCCTGAAGCACTTTCCCCGACTCGTTGAGCGCCTTCAGCGTGAGCTCGGCCGTGTGCTTGGGCATGTACTCGTTGACCTCGCGGGCCTGGAGAATCAGCTTCGGGGAGTAGCCCGCGCGTTCGGACCCATGGACCAGAAACAGGGGGTCGACGGGGATACAGTGTCCGCCGACGAGCCCCGGAGTGTACTCGTGGAAGTTCCACTTCGAGGCCGCCGCGTCGATCACTTCCCTCGTATCCAACCCCATGTGATCGCAGATCAGCGCGAGCTCGTTGACGACCGCGATGTTGACGTCCCGCTGGACGTTCTCGAGGACCTTCGCGGCCTCGGCAGTTTCGATCGTCGGCGCCTCGTACAGCCCGGCGTCGATGATCCGACCGTAGAGGGCGGCCAGATCCGCGAGGGTTTCCTCGGAGTCGCCGCTAACGATCTTCTTGACCTCACGGAGACTCTTGTCGGTGCCAGGCGAGAGGCGCTCGGGCGAGTAGCCCATGTTGAACCCCTCTCTCTGGGTTAACCCCGACGCTTCCTCGATCGTGGGTCCGAGGACGTCCCGAGTCACGCCCGGATAGACCGTCGATTCGAGAACGACGGTCGCATCGCTCGCGAGATGTTCACCGACGGTTCGCCCCGCGGCCTCGATGAACCCGAGGTCGGGGTTTTTCATACTGTCGACCGGAGTCGGCACCGTGATGATGACGTAGTCGGCGCGTTCGATGTCCGCCGGATCGGTGGTGAACTCGATGGTGCTGTTTGCGACGGCGTCGTCGCCGATCTCGCCGGTGGGATCACGTCCCGCCGAGAGTCCGGCGATCTTCTCATCGTCGACGTCGTAGCCGATCACGTCGAGGCCTTCCTCGTCGAAGGCGCTCGCAAGCGGCAGCCCGACGTAGCCGAGGCCGACGAGACAGACCGTGTCTCCGAGTGGTTCAGGCATTGATACCGATTCCTCTGTAGTAGATTCCGTGTTCATTCTGTAGTTGCGAAAGGGCCTGCCGGCCGTCGACGACCACCAGCGGGTCGTCGGCCGCCAGTGCAGGTATTTCGAGGTCCTCGAACGCTTCCTGTGCGGTCACCAAGACGACCGCGTCGTAGGTTCGCTCGCGTGCGTCTTCGAGCGACACGACCGCCGCACCCGCGTTCTCGAACAGTTCCGTCGTGTCAGTGATCGGATCGACTGCGGTGACGTTCGCGCCCGCACCCGCCAGGCGTTCGATCACGCCCATCGCGGGCGTTGCACGCAGCTCGTCGACGCCGGCCCGATAGGTCAGCCCGAGGACGAGCACGTCGCTTCCCTCGGTCTCCTTTCCGTGCTTCGTCAGCCCGGAGAGGGCGAGTTCCGCGGTGTAGGCCGGCATCGTGTCGTTGATCTCGCGGGACAACTCCATCAGCCGCGAGTCGGCGTCGAACATCTGGATTAAGAAGTGCGGGTAGTAGGGGATACAGTGGCCCCCGACGCCCGCACCGGGGATGTGCAGGTCGCAGAACGGCTGGGTGTTCGCGGCCTGAATCGCCTCCAGAACGCTGATCTCCAGTTCCTCGGCGTGTTTCGTCAGCTCGTTCGCGAGCGCGATGTTGACGTCGCGATACACCCCTTCGAACACCTTGACCGCCTCCGCGGTCGTCGCGTCCGAGACGGGGATGATCTCTTGGGAGTTGATCTCGCCGTAGATCAGTTCGGCCACGCGCGTGCTCTCGTCGTCGATCCCGCCGACGATCTTCGGGTAGGCCCCGCGGATGTCCTCGATCGCCCGCCCGCTCGCGGTGCGTTCGGGGCAGAACGCGACACCGAACTCCTCGCGATCCAGCCCGCTTTCGGCGGCGAGCAACGGCGCGACGACGTCCCGGCAGGTGCGGGGCGGGACCGTCGATTCGAGGATGACCTGATCGCCCGCTTTGAGTCCCGAGGCGATCTGTTCCATCACCGATTCGACGACCGAGAGGTCGGGGTTGCTGTTCTCGTCGACTAGGGTCGGAACGATCACGACGTGGATCCGGGCCTCGCTCGCGGCCGTCGATCCGTCGGTCGTCGCCGACAGCGCGCCCCGGTCGACGACCTCGCTGACGAGCTCCGAGAGGCCGGGTTCGCCGACGATGTGGTTCTCGCCGGCGTTGACACCCTCGACGACCTCGGGATCGACGTCCATCCCGGTGACGTTGCCGGTCACGTCGGCGTACACCGACGCGAGGGGCAGTCCCATCTTGCCGAGCCCGTAGACCGCGACCGGGATCTCGCCGCTCGTCAGCGCAGTGCGTTGTTCGTCCGTCGATGCCGCGGAGTCGTAGAGCGCCGGAGCGCTCCGTGCTGTGTTACTCATTGAGTAGGTTCTCCCCCGAGAGGGACTCGGGAAGGTCTCGATTCCGGGCGGGCGTTCCGAGCGCGAGGGTGTGGGGCGGGACGTCCTCGGTGACGGTCGCACCGGCCGCGACGAACGAACCGGCACCGATACGAACACCCGGGAGGATCGTCGCGTTCGCGCCGACCGAGACGCCGTCCTCGAGGGTCGGCCCCACGAGATCGACCTCCCGTCGGACGGGGTAGGGATCGTTCGTCATCACCGCACGCGGGCCGACGAAGACGTTCGACCCGATGGTCGTGTCCGTCGGGACGTAAACCCCGGTCTGGAGGCTGACGTGCGAGCCGATCTCCGTGGTACCGTCGATGACGGTGTCAGTGCCGACGATCACGCCGTCACCGATCGTCGTCTTCTCGCGCACGAGAGCGTTGTGGCCCGTAATGAAATCGTCGCCGATCTCCGTGTCGGCGTAGACGATGGTACCCTTGCGGATGCGTGCCCGATCGCCGATGACGGCGGGA
This sequence comes from Halalkalicoccus jeotgali B3, assembly GCF_000196895.1. Lineage (NCBI taxonomy): Archaea > Methanobacteriati > Methanobacteriota > Halobacteria > Halobacteriales > Halalkalicoccaceae > Halalkalicoccus > Halalkalicoccus jeotgali. The sequence goes on along the minus strand of NC_014297.1, from coordinate 325,077 downwards.
TCGGCCGACTCGTCGTGGAGATACCCCACGGAATCGGGATCGTCGATCACACAGTCCTCACCGAGTTCGACGCGCGTTTCGGTCATCCGGCGACCCTCCCGCCGTTCGGGCGTGTGATGGGTGTGGGGAGCATTGTTCCAGTCATATAGGGTTATAGGAGACTATCGTCTCCCGATGTATTTAGTAGTGTATACATAAGTTCCATTATGCGACGTCCGTTGGCGTGCTCCTCTCGCTGGCGGCGAGTTCGTCGATCTGGCGGGCAAGCGAAAGGGCCTGTAGGCCGTCCTCGCCGGTAACGACGGGTTCGGAGCCGGTGCGGACGGCCTCGGCGAACGCCGAGAGCTCGTTTTTCAGGGGTTCGCGCCGTTCGACGAGGACCTGTTCGACGATGTTCTCGTGGCGATAGCGAAAGCCCTCCTGTTTGACGTACTCGGGGAGCGACTGGCGGGTGATCTCGATGGACTGGTCGATATAGTCGACGATCACGCGGCAGTTTTCGGCGGTGATGGTCAGTTCACGGACCTTCTGTTGGGTGACTCGACTCGCGGTGAGTTGTCCGATCCGTCCGGAGGGCGTCTGGATCGTCGCCGTGGCGTAGTTCGATTTGCGGGTCCCCGCCCCGTAGACGTCGCGGACGTCCTCATCGAGCAGGGACAGCAGAATGTCGATGTCGTGGATCATCAGATCCATTACCGCAGTGTCCTCGATATCGCGGTCGACCGGCGGGCCGAGTCGGCGCGCTTCCATCGCGATGATCTCGAGGTCGTCGAGCAAGTCCTGCAGCGTCATTACCGCGGGGTTGAACCGTTCGATGTGGCCTACCTGCAGGACGGCGTTTCGTTGCTCGGCCAGTTCGATCAGCCGACGGCCGTTCTCGAGGTCCTCGACGAAGGGTTTCTCGACGAGAACGCTTACACCCGCCTCGATGCACTCGCGGGCAGTGTCGTAGTGAAACTGGGTCGGTACCGCGATCGAGACCATGTCGACCCCCTCGAGGAGGGCATCCATCCCCATGGCGGCCGTTCCGAACGCATCGGCCACCGACCCGGCTTGCTCCATGTCCACGTCATGAACGCCGACGAGTTGTGTTTCGGGGAGTTCTCGGTACACGCGGGCGTGGTTCTGGCCCATGCTACCGACGCCGATGACGCCCGCGCGGATCGGCGGTTGCTCAGACATGTTGTACTCCTGCGTCCGCGACGGCTTCAACGATCCGATCCACGTCGTCCGATGAGACGTTCGGGTGGACCGGCAGCGAAAGGACTTCCGCCGCCGCGCGCGTCGCGTTCGGAACGGCCGCGCTGTAGCCCTCGTAGGCCGCCAGTTCGTGGATGCACGTCGGGTAGTAGATCTTGCTGTCGACGCCTCCTTCCTCGAGTGCGCTCTGGAGGGCGTCGCGGTCCTCGGTCCGGACCGTATACTGATGGTAGACGTGTCTGGTTCCCTCGGGCACCGTCGGCGTCTCGACTGCGGTATCGACCAGTCCCTCGTCGAGCAGACGTGCGTTTTCCCGTCGAGCCTCGGTGAACTTGGGGAGGCGCTCTAGTTGAACGCGTCCGAGGGCCGCGGCGATGTTCGTCAACCGCAGGTTGTGCCCGACCGTGGTGTGGGCGTACTGGGCGCTCCCGTCGCGACCGTGGTTGATGAACTGTCTGATCGCCGTTTCGATCTCGGGGTCGTCCGTCGTTACCATTCCCCCCTCGCCGGTCGTCATGTTCTTCGTCGGGTAAAACGAAAAGCAGGCTACGTCCCCGAGCGATCCGACCCGCGTGCCGTCGACACTCGCACCGTGGGCCTGGGCGGCGTCTTCGATGATCGCGACGTCGTACTTCGCTCCGAGTTCTACGAAGCGCTCCATGTCCGCCGGTAGCCCGTAGAGGTGGACCGGCATGATCGCCGCGACGTCCTCGCGCTCGCGGAGGATCGACTCGACGGCGTCAGGATCGAGCGTGTAAGTCTCGGGGTCGATGTCGGCAAAGACCGGCTCGCCGCCGGCCAGTCGGATCGAGTTGCCGGTCGCGACGAACGAAAAGGGCGTCGTGATCACCGCCTCGCCGCGAACGTCGAGCGCCTCGCAGGCGGCGTGGAGGGCGGCGGTGCCGTTGGCGGTCGCGACGCCGCGATCGGCGCCACAAAAGTCGGCGAACTCCGCTTCGAAGTCGGTGACGACGTCGCCGCTGGCGATATATCCCGACTCGAGGACCTCGTCGACGGCCTCGCGCTCGTCGTCCCCGATGTCTGGGTTCGCGATCGGGATCATCGACGCCCCCCGCGAGCGTGTACGTCGTCGACGGGGGCAGCGAGCGTCGGACCGGACTGGCTGTAATCGTGTTCCGCGCTCGGCCTCTCGGCCGTCGTCGCGGATTGGTGTGGGGTCAGTTGCATGGTGGAACCTGTGCGGGCGAGATCCCGCGCTCGTTACCTGCCTAGTGTGTCGTGGCCTTTGTTATAAACGTATTAACCTTCGATAGCGGTGCATAATCGGGAAAAACCGCCGATCCGAGCGCAGTTCCTGTCGATTCGGTAACTCGAACGAGGGTTGGGAGCTAAGCGGACTGTCGGGGGGTTTTTGAATGAGCCTCGCGTACGCGACGGAAATGAGAGTCCACCAGTGGACGGGTGACCTGCTGACGGTCCTCCTGTTCAGCGGGCTCGCCGCGGGCGGCATCCTGTCGGGGATCTCCATTACGCCCGTCCGCGTCGCGCTCGCGCTTCCGCTCGTCCTGTTGGTACCGGGGTACGCATTCATCAGCAGCCTCTTTCCCGAGGCCCCCGATGACGACGGAACCGGCTTCGGCACCCTCGAACGTCTCGTCCTGTCGATCGCGTTGAGTCTCGCGCTCGTCGCGATGATCGCGTACGTCGCGAACTTCACGCCCTACGGAATCACCCTCCTTCCGATCACTGTCGGCGTCGTCGCCTGGACGGTACTGTTCTCGTTGCTGGGGCTCCTCCGGCGTGCCAGACTCCCCGGGGAAAAGCGCTATCGACCGACCGCCGGCGCCCACCTCGGCGGCCTGACCGGCCTCTTTACCGTCCAGTCGCGGCGCCCGGGCGAGACGCGCGGTGCGTTCGAGCCCGAAAGCGGTCGTCACGTCCTCTTGAACGGCTTTCTGGTGTTTAGCGTCCTCGTATTGCTCGTCGGTGGCGCATACATGGCCGTCGCCGCCCCCTCGCTGCCGAACGAGGAGCCCCACACCGAGTTCTACCTGCTCTCGGAGAACGGTGAGGGTGAGTTGACTTCGACCGACCTCCCGACTGACCTCTCGGCGGGCGAAACCGCCCCCATCACCGTCGCCATCGAAAACCACGAGGGCGAACGTGTGACCTACACCACGGTCGTCTACCAACAACAGGTGACACTGAGCGATGACGGTCGGACCGTCGAGAGCGTCGACGGGTCCGAGGAACTCGATCGGTTCGAGACGACCGTCGACGCCGACGAAACCGACCAGGTCGCCTACGAAGCCGGCCCGACGGCCGACGGCGACGTCTACGTCTGGTTCCTCCTCTATCACGGCGACGTTCCCGACGATCCCTCGCCCGAGAACGCCGACGAGACGACCCGCCTGACCTTCGCGGACTGAGGGCCCGTCGATGGCGTTTCCGTGTTACGTCGATCGGGTCGAGAAACTCGTGGCGACGTCCGCATAGAGCGACCCGAGCGATTCGATCACCGTCTCTGGTGCGAAGCGTTCGAGCTGCTCGGGGATCGCCGCCCGGTGGTCGGCGTACTCCACGCAGAGCGCCTCGAAGGCGTCGGCGAGCGATTCGGGATCGCCGGGTTCGAAGAGCGTCCCGGCGGGGCCGATGATGTAGTCCATGCTCCCGACGTCCGCACTCACTATCGGCGTGTGGGTCGCGAGCGCCTCGAGCATCACCCGGCCGAAGGGCTCGTCGATGATCCCCGGGTAGACGAACACGTCCGAGGAACGGTAGAGATCGGGCAGTTCGCCGTGATCGACGTAGCCGAGCCACGTGATCGCGTCGCTCACCCCGAGGTCAATCGCGAGTTCCCGAAGCGTCCCCTCGAGGGGGCCACGACCCGCGACCTGCAACTCGACGTCGTGCCCGGTCCGCCGGAGCAGGGCGAGCGCCCGGATCAGGGTCTCGACGCCCTTGATGTCCTGCAACGCGCCGACGTAAAGCGCGGTGATCGGTTCGGTGAGTTCGGCGGGACCCTCCCGCGGGCGGTAGAACCCCTCGTCGTAGAAGTGCGGGACGACGGTCGTCGCCTCGGCTGGGAATCCCAGGTCGGCGTAGTCCTCTTTCAGGTGGGGCGAGAGCGCGTGGTAGGCGGTGATCTCCTCTGCGTGAGCCATCGAGGAGCGGACGAACGGGATCTGACCCATCGAGACGTAGCCCTGCCGGAGTTCGGCTTCGAGTCCCTGACGGCGTTTCATCGCCGTCGCGGGCACGCAGGTCGCACACTTCAGCTGGCCGGGTCCCGAACACTTCCGCTCGCCGTGGTACATCATGTCCGCCTTCGGGCAGACGGGCAGGTAGGAGTTGAGCGTGAGAAGCGTCGGGACGTCCAGATCGGCGAGCACGGGGATAAAGGCGGAAGAATAGGAGTGGACCAGGTCGTGGCGTTCGAGGGCGGCACGCTCCTCGCGCAGGGCGTCCATCTTCGTGAAGATCGGGTGTGGGAGCTTCGGGAGGCGGTCGTGGAGCACGTACTCGACGCGGTCCTGTGCGGGGAGCGTCGCTTCTCGGGCGTCCATCTGGGTCGAGACGTACACCGTCAGGTCGTGGTGATGGGAGAGGCGTTCGATGTAGATCGTCGAACTGTGTGTCGCGCCGGTGCCGTCGCTACCGGGACACTCCGCGGGAACGAACGCGACGTCGAGGCGTTCAGACATGGTCGTCACTGGAATCGATCGCGTCGGTCATTCTCCTGTGTCTTCTCGGCGGGCACACGTTATTATCAGTATCGTAATCGCAGGGAACGATCCTACCCGGTCCGTCGGAGTTCGACGCAGAACACCGATCCCTCGGGGTCGTTGTCCTCGACCCAGATCTCGCCGTCATATCGGGTGACGAGGCGATCGACCAGCGAGAGTCCGATCCCCATGCCCGAACTCGCCTCGCCCTGTTCGCCCTCGGCGAAGATCCGGTCCTTGCGCCGGTCGGGGATGCCGGGGCCGTTGTCGGCGACCTGGACGACCACCGTCTCGTCGGTGGGGTCGGCCGAGAGCCGGACGGTAGGAACGTCCTTGTCGTTGTAGAAGATGGCGTTGCTGATGAGGTTGCCGACGACCGACGAGAGGAGGTCGTTCGCGCGCACCCGAAGCCCCGCGACCTCGCCCTCGATCGAGAGGTCGACGTCCCGATAGAGCTCTTGGGCGCGCTCGACCTCGGTCGCGAGCACCTGCGAGAGGACGACGGGATAGAGATCGACCTCCTCGTCGTCGGTGACGGTCTCGACGATGTCGCCGACGGTCCGGGTCAACTGGAGGACGTGGTTGCTCGATTGGATGATCTCGTCGACGGCCTCTTGGCCGCGCGGTTCGACGTACTCGGTCACCTCGCGGGCGCGCCCGACGACGAGGCTGATGTCGTTTCTGATGTCGTGGCGGGTGAGCTGGTTGAGGATGGCGAGCTCCCGGGTGCGCGTCCTGAGTTCGCGCTCGGTCTTCTTTCGCTCGATGGAGTACCGGATCGCCCGCGCGAGGACCTCCGGCGTGACGTCGTCCTTCACGAGGTAGTCCTGTGCGCCGTAGGAGACGGCCTCCATCCCGAGACTCGCCTCGGGCATTCCAGTCAGGACGATCACCGGAACGGTATCGGTCGCCCCGAGGACGCGTTCGAGCGTGTCGAGACCGGTGCTATCGGACAAGCGGAGGTCGAGCAACAACACGTCCGGGTCGACGTCGACGAGACGGTCGAGACCGGCATCGAGCGACGATTCGTGGGCGAACTCGATGGGTGGGTCGTCACGGTACTCACGCAGCATCTCCTCGATGAGTCTGGCGTCGCCGGGGTTGTCCTCGATCAACAGGACCGACCCGAACGCCGGATCGGCGTTCATGTCGATCCGTCCGCGCGGATCATGGTCAGCGGGCGAAACACCTCGCGACGATCGTCGGCCGAGCGGAACCGATCGTCAGCGAGCGTCGAGACGGGCGGGGACGGGGTCACGTTGATATTGTACATCCTGACAAGTTATATTTTTTATTCATAGATAGTAAAAATAGTGATCGTACTGTGGACAACCGCTCGGACGCCGTCGTGTCGCGAACGACCACCCCATACGGCGCGCGATCCGAGCGTACTATCTCGGCGAGATCGAAACGGGGTATTCAGGCGTCGTTGAGGAGCGCTTGGAGCTGTGGGTCGTCGGCCGCGTCGGCGGGATCGTCCAGTTGTGATGCGAGTCGTTCGATACGGCGTCGAAGCCGGTCGTACTCGTCGCTGGCTTCGAGTTCGGCCGCCGATTTCTCTGCGCGCAACAGCGATTCCTTCGCCGACAGGGCGAGATACTCCCTGAGCGGGGCGTCGTGGACGTCCCGCGCGAGCACGTCGGTGACCGTCTCGCGGACCTCGTCTCTGAACCCGGGTTTGACGATGTAGGCGTCGAAGCCCATGTCGACGATATCGAAGTCGGGCTCGACGGCCGAAAGCATGATCACCCCGCAATCGAGGTTCCACTCGCGGATCCGTGCGAGGACGTCCTCGCCGTCAATGCCGGGCATCCGTCGATCGAGCAACACGGCGTCGATCGAGTCGTCGAGTTTTTTGAACGCGTCCTCGCCGTCGTAGGCCCGTTCGACGGTGTAATCGGATTCGAGCCAACTGGCGTGCATCCGCACGAGCCGGGGGTCGTCGTCGACGATCAACACCACGGGGTCGGGGTCGGGATCGAGGTGGCGGTCGCCCCAAGCGGCGAGCGCCTCGAGCGCGTCCTGAAGCTCGTGGCCCGTATCCGTGAGTTCGTATTCGACTCGCTTTGGCGCCTCGCTCACGACCGTCCGGGACAGGAGCCCGCTCTCGGTGAGATCCTCCAGACTGTCGGTGAGGACCTTCCCCGAGATGCCATCGATACGCTCTTTGAGTTCGTTAAATCGCAACGGTTCGGCCTCGAGGAGCCGCTGTATGATCACCGGATGCCACTTCTTCGAGATGAGGTCGACGGTATCGACGACCCGTTGTGCCCGATCTGTGTTACTGGTCACCGTCAATCGCCTACGGTCCCTATGGGCTCCTCCGTAATTTATTATACGTTTTCTAGTCTAAATAAAGTTATTATAAATACACTAAATAAAATGGTCAGTTGAACAGCGACCGGAAGAAGGCGAGAATGCGCTGGATGAACCCCATCGATTCTTCGTCCTCCTCGACATTACCGCCGCCAGCGGGCTCGTTGTTCGGTTCGGAGTCGTTCCCGCCGACGTTGCGTTCGGGTTCGGGAGCGACGCCGAAGATATCGAGCGCCTCCTGGACGGTGACGACCTGGATGTTGCGTTCTTGGGCCTGCTGGAGGACGAAATCGACCCGTTCGGGCGGCAGGGTGTCGTACTCGCTGTGACCGGCGAGGATCCCGTAATCGGGTTCCTCGGCGACGTTGTCGAGGAACGTCTCGATATCTGATTCGGTCATCCGGTCGGTTTCCATGTAGCGGCGACCGAGGCCGTAGGGATCGGGGTTGTACTCGGGATTGAGACCGACCCCGTCGCGTGTCGGGGTCGCGACGTAGTACTCGGGGGCGAGCTCACTGACGAGCCCGTCGTCGCGTTCGTAGGGGTAGATCAGGTTCGTGACTTGGTCCTCGCGGACGTACTCTTCGAGCCCGGCCTTCGACTCGGTGAGGATCTGTCGGAGGAACTCCTCGGTGTACCGAACGCGGGTGTCGGAACCGGCGGTGAAACTCTCGTCGATCCCCGATTCGAGTTCGATGTACGGGCCGGTATCGTCCTCGCCGTTGCCCGCGACGGTCGCTTCGGCCTCGAGTTCCTCGTCGAAGACGACGATCGGGTCGCCCTCGAACCGGCCGTGGAGGGTCGCCTCGGGGTAGATCCGGGTATCGCCCGTCGCGATATCCTCGACGATCGGTATCTCGCCGAGCGCGCGGTGTCGGATCGTATGGGACATGAACTCCCAGCCGTTATCGGACATCTCCAGAACTTGCCCGCTACTGAGCCAGTTCTCGGAGGAGTTGAGCAGACCGGGACACGCCGCCGTACACCCCGGTACGCCGTATTGCTGATGGACTCGATACATCTCGTAGTCCTCGACAGGGCCATCGTCGTAGATGAGCGAGAGATACCCGGCCGGTTCGGCGTCCTCTTGGGCACCCGCGGTGCCCGACAGACCGGAAACGCCGATCGTGGCCGCTCCCGCACCGATCGCCCGCATGAACGACCGGCGACCCGAGCGAAAGCCAGTAGTGTGCGTCATCGTCCGTAATATCCGGGCCACGACCTTTATTTATACATCGAATAATATGCGGAGCTGCTACCGCCGAAAACGATCGCGTCCGTCGAACCCGATCCTGCAAGAATTGCCGGGACGGGCCGCGTACTCTACCGATCCGTCAGTTAGCGATCCCGTACGAGTGGGATAATGTCGGTTCTGTTGCTTTCGGAGCGTAAGCGAACCGGCCGACCACTCCTCACGAACCCATCGTCGACGACCACTCCCGAACGGTTCACGATACTATCAACCATCGAGAATTCTATGGAGACGATTGCGGTTTCGAAAGAATTACCGACTGGGGAGCATGTCATGGGAACGAAATGCGAGAGCAAGACCACGGAGCGCGCAACTCATTCAGTAGACGCGGTTATCTCGGTGCGATCGGGGGGCTTGCAGCAACGCCACTTCTCGGATCGATCGCGAGTGCAGCAGACACCTCCGAATACTCGGAGGTAGTGGACATCGTGGAGGCAGGGGCCGACAACGACGGCGATAGCTCGATCACGTCGACGCTCGAACGCGTCGCCGACGACGGCACCCTCGTGAAGTTCCCCGCCGGCGAGTACCTCGTCGACGGTACCGTCCGCATCGCGGGCTACGAGCAGTTCGGCATGGTCGGCGACGACGCCACCATCCGCGTCGCCCCCACCGATGATTATACCTTCAAACTCGGTACCTATCGGAGCCCCATCGACGACCTCCACGTCGAGGGGTTCACCGCCGACATCAGCGGCGACAACACCGGCGGCCGGGTCTTCGAACTCCAGGCCGGCGACGATCTCTACGCGGGTGACCTCACCGTCTCCGGGAAACACGACACGCCCAGCAAAGGTCCGATGCTCGTCGGGATGCAATCGAGCGACGGCGAGGGCCTCGTCGAGAACGTCGACCTCTCCGATGGCGGCGAGGACGTCTCCGGTGGCCGGGGCGGGACGGGCCTGCTGGTAAGCAACTACCACGAGGGCACCGTCACCCTGCGGGACATCCAGATCGGCCCCTTCCCCGACAACGGGATCTACTGCTCACAGGGCGACAGCAGCGCCGACGGAACCGTCCACGTCGAGGGTGGACGCGTCGAGAACGCCAACGTCGCGGGGGTCCGTCTGGGCGGCGACGGGAGTTCGATCGAAGGGACGGAGTTCGTCTACGATGAGGACATCGACGGCTTCGGCGGCCAGCGCCCGATCCGACTCGACGGCGGGTCGGGACTCGAGGTCTCGGAGGTCTCCATCGAGATGAGCATTGACCAGACCGAAGCCATCCGCGTCATGCCCGGGGTCGACTCGGCGAGCATCCACGACGTCGACATGGACCTCTCGGGAACGGTCCGGGACGGCGTCTCGGTCACGGGCGGTGCGGGCTCGGTCGAGACCGACGATCTGAGTGTCAGCGGCAACGGCCGCTACGACGTCTTCGAGTACTGAACTGTCGGACTCGACTCACTCGGACGGTCTTTCCTTCCGTCGGTTGCCTTCGATCAGCGTTGCGTGCGTTCGAGACGGCCGACGGCACCGCAAGGGCACTCAGTCGTACAGGAGAACCTCGAGGTCCTCGCTTTCCTCCATATCGAAGACCATCGCCAGCAGCATGAACAGCCAGCCGACGACGAACAGGACGAGCGAGGTCCCCCGGGAGGTCCCCTCCCGGTCGAGCGCCGCCTTCAGCGCCGACAGTACCCCGGCACCCGCCGAGGCCGCACCAACGTAATAGAAGAGCGCGAGCGGGTGGAAGTCTCGGATCAGGTACTTCACGCGCAGGCGCCAGAGGAAGTCCTTGAGGAGCAGCCCCGAGACCTTCGGGATGTAGGTCTTGTAGTCGATGTCGCTTTCCTCGTCCTTGTAGACCGCACGGCGCTTGACGTCCGCGACGCGCATGTTCTTGGCGTTCAGACGAACGAGCAGGTCGTTACAGTAGCCGTAGTCCTCGTACATCTCCTCGATTCCGACCTTGTCGAGGGCCTCATAGGAGATCGCGGTCGAACCGTTCTGTGGGTCCATGATCTTCCAGTAACCGCTTGCGATCTTCGTGATCAGCGTTAGGGTGAAGTTACCGACCTGCCGGAACAGCGGCATGTCGCGGCGCTCGGCCCCCAGAAGACGGTTACCCTTCGAGTACTCGGCCTTTTCCTCGGCGACGGGTCTGACGATCCGCTCGACGATGTCGGGTTCAGTCTGGCCGTCGCCCGCGATGACGGTCGTGACCTCCATCTCGTCGTCGAGCGCGTGGAGATAGCCGGTCTTGATCGCGCCGCCGACGCCCTTGTTCTCGGCGTGGCGGATGGGGACCACGCGATCGAGGGTGGTTTCGCCCTCCTCGTTGACCGCCTCTGCCTTGCGTTGGATCTCACCCCACGTGTCGTCGGTCGAACGGTCGTCGATCACGTATGCGCGGTCGATGAACTCGGGGAGGGTTTCGAGGACCTCGCCGATGAACGGCTCCTCGTTGTACGCCGGGATGACGGCGGCGATCGTCTTGTCGTTATACATAGGTATGCAGGTGCTCTGTCGGTAGCGCCCCGGTCACGGCTCTTGGTTATGGAGGGAGTATCGCCCTCACGGCCCGCGGCCCGTCTCCGCCGTAGCCGGCGCGCTCGCTTCGACAGGCGGCGTTAGCGTCGGGATAATAAAATACCTCCCGAAACCATCTGCGAGTAGACTACCGTGTCTCTCAGTTCAACGGAGATCGCCGCGTTCGTCGACGGCGAACACGTCGGTCCCGAACGGACGGTGACGGGCCTCGATGCGCTGGATACCGCCGGTTCCGACGATTTCGCGTTCTGTATCTACGACGATCCGACCTACGTCCACGAGTCGGATGCGGGCGTGATCGTCTGCCCACCGGGGATCGACGCGCCCGAATCGAGAACGCTCGTGCTCGCCCGCGAACCGAAGCTCGCGTTCGTGCGGATCGCAAACGAGTTCTTCATGAACCGACCGGACGAGACGCGGATCCATCCGACCGCGACCGTCGCCGATGGGGCACGGGTCGGAAAGCGGGTCGTGATCGGTCCACACGTCCACGTCGACGACTGCGTCGAGATCGGCGACGACTGTACGCTCCGTGCGGGGGCGGTCCTCGGAAGCGAGGGGTTCGGCTTCGCACGCGACGGGTCGGATCGCTTGCATCGGCAGATACATCAAGGTGGCGTGGTAATCGAAAATGACGTTGAGATCGGTCCGAACGCCTCGATCGACCGGGCCGTCTTCGACGAGACGGTCGTCGAACGCGGCGCGAAGCTAAGCGGGCAGGTCCACCTCGCCCACCAAGTCCGGATTGGTCGGGACACGACCGTCGCCTACGGATCGGGGTTTTCCGGCGGTGCGACCGTCGGACGGCGCGTGACGGTCCACCCGCACGTCTCGGTCGCGACCGACGTCGCGATCGGGGACGACGCCGAAATCGGCATGAACGCGGGCGTCCTCTCGGACGTTCCCGACGGTACGACCGTCGTCGGCACGCCGGCACGCCCCATCACAGACCAATGACCACACACAGACCCTCCGATCGACCGTCGGCGGCGACGGTCGAGTTTACCTACGACTGGTACGAACGGTTTCTCAGCGAACTCCTCGACTCGGGCTACACCCCCGCCGACTACGACGAATCGCTCTCGGCCGGCGAGATGATCGTCCGCCACGACATCGACTTCGCGCCACGAAAGGCCCTGCGAATGGGACGGATCGAAGCCGACCTCGGCATCGAGTCGACCTACTTCGTGTTGCTCACCTGTCCGCTGTACAACGTCTTCTACAAGCCGGTCAGGGCGGCCCTCGAGGAACTCCAATCGATGGGCCACACCGTCGGCGTCCACTTCAGCACCCATCAGTACTGGAACGGCGAGGCACCGTCGGCCGCGGTCACCGAGCGAGTCCTCGCCGAACGCGAAGCCCTGTCTGGCCTGCTCGGCGACGTGAGCGAGGCGGTCTCGTTTCACCGCCCCGACGAGTGGCTCTTCCGACGATCGTTCGAGGGCTTTATCAGCACCTACGAGGAGCGCTTTTTCACCGATATCGCCTACCTCGGGGACTCGAACCAGCGCTGGCGCGATCAGCACCCGCTGTCCGGGGAGCGACCCGAGAAGCTCCAGATCCTCACCCATCCCGGGCTCTGGGGCGCCGAAGACGCCGACTTCGAGACGCGACTCGCTGGAGAGGTCGATCGCGAACTGGGACGAACGCGACGATTTATGCACGAGCAGCTCGTTGATAAGATGTATAACGTAGACGAGTTTCACTACGATACGAACGAATGATCCAGCCATTCCGTATCCGAGGACACACGCGAGGGCAAGACCGTGGCGGGTAGCTCCGGCCGTATCTACGGCTGGCTCTCGACCCAGCGATTCGACGTGTTGGGTGCGGTCCTCGCGCTCGTCCTCGCCGTCGTGTTGCTTCCGTTGCGGTTGCTCGCCTCGAACTTCTACATCGTGGCGATCCCCGTCGCGATGACGATCGCCTCGGGACTGTTCTTGCTCGCGGTTCGCACCAGCAACACTGAAGGGTTGCCCGCGTTCCCGACCTGGGCCGGGCGGTTGCTCCCGAGCCTGACGATACTGGGCACGGCGCTGTTGATCGGTCTCGGACTCTATCAGGGCGCACGCACACCCGCGTTCTACACCATTGCAACCGTGGTGGGGGCCGGCCTCTTCCTCCAGATATTCTTCACGCGCGAACGTGACTTCGTACCGTGGTTGCTGTTGGTCCAGATCGTGGCGTTCGCCTTCACGATCCGGTACGTCTCCCTGCTGACGACGCCGGGGTACACCGGGATCGACGTCTGGTCCCACGTCGCCTCATATTCGGTGACGATCGCCGAAACCAACTCGCTCGACATCCTCGAAGGTGGCAAGTACTACGCCGCACCGCTGTTTCACCTCGCCGTCGTCGCGACGAGTCTCCTCGCGGACGTCTCGGTTCGCAACGGACTGTTCCTCTCAGTCGGCTTCGGGATGGCGATCTCGTCGGTCTTCCTCTATATCACGACTCGACTCTTCGTCTCGGCGCGCTGGAGTCTGTTCGCGGTCGCGGTCTTTGCGATGTCGGCCCACACCGTCGAATGGTCGATCCATCTGATCCCGACGGGACTCGGACTCGTCTTCTTTCTCGGGGTGTTCTACCTGCTCGTCCGGGTACTCGACGTCAACCCGGGAGGGCGGGAGTTCGTCCTGATCGTCGTCCTCAGCGTCGCGACCATTCTCACCCACCAGATATCGGCGTTCATCATGCTCGTGTTGACGGGAGCGGGGTTGCTCGCACACCTCCTGTTGCGATTCGAGTTGCTCTCACCGCCGAACCGGTTTCAGGGGTACACCCATGGGAGCGGCGACTCGGTGAGCCTCACCGGCCTCTTGGCGTTTGATTTGGGTTTCATCACGTTCATGTGGTCGCTGACACCGTACAACGGCGATACGTTCCTCGCGACGACGTTCAGCTTCTTCCGGGTCACGCTCGAGGAATCGGCCGGTCTCGGCGACATTACGAGCGATCGGGGGGCGCAGGCGGCGTCCGCCCCGACGGTGCTTGAACAGGCGGTCCAGTACATCGACGCCGCGGTGTTCCTCTTGGTGTTCGTCTTCGCGGTCGTTGGTTGCTTTTACGTGCTCAGACGGCGAAACATCTCCCACGGAGCGGTTATGTGTGGCGCGTCGATCGTCGTCATGCTCGTGTTCATCTTCGGGTTCCCGATGTTCGGGATCCGGACGTTCATCCCCCAGCGGTGGTACGCGTTTCTCACAGCGCCGATGGCGCTTCTGGCGGCGGTCGGTCTCGCGTATCTCGCCCGGCGCCTCACTACGCCGGTCATCCTCGTGGTGTTGCTCGTCTTCGCGCTTGCGTTCCCGATGGTCGCGTTTACCGCGACTGACGGGACGATCGACAACCCTCGATTCGAGGGAACACAGACGAAATACAGTTACACCGCCCCCGAGCTGAACGCCGTCGAGACGATCGGCGACATCAGACCGATCGCGGAGGACGAGACGTACAACACCGACCACCCGTACAACACCGTGTTCTCGCGGGCCGGACCCGGACCCAGTGTCGCAGCAAACGTCACCGACGAGGGGCTCCGGAACACCGAGACGCTGATATACCGCGACTATCAGACCACCGGCGGATCGTTCTTCGTCAGCGAGAACGATCGGAGCGTAACCCCCGAGATGAGCAGGAACGAACTCTGCGGTGCCGAGCGACACTACGCTTACGACAACGGCGACGTGACGATGTGTACTGCCACGTGGGAGGTCGATAGCGATGCGAACACCGGTACCGACCTCGGCGGCGGCGAAACCGACACCTGAGGACGACTACACGCTGACGAAACTGATCATGAACTCACCCGATACGTCGACGACGATGGACCGATCAGACGAACCGAACTACACCGGACGTACGGATCGACGATGAGCGACCGACTGGACACGCTGTTGATCGGGATCGACGCCGCCTGTCAGCCGGTCTTCGACCGACTCTCGGAGACCGATAGTATACCGCACCTCGAATCGCTTATCGAGGAGGGTGTCAGCGCGCCCCTCGAATCGCAGATCCCTCCCTGGACACCGAGCGCGTGGCCCTCGATGTACACCGGTGTCAACCCCGGCAAACACGGCGTCTACGGGTTCATCGACTTCGAGGGCTACGACTGGAGCGTCGTCACCGCGAACCACGTCCGTGAACACGCCCTCTGGAGGCTCCTCGACGAGCACGACCGGTCTAGCGTCATCGTCAACGTCCCCGTTACTGCCCCGCCCGACGACATCGACGGCGCGATCGTACCGGGCTTCATCGGTCCCGAGAACCCAAGCACCCAGCCGAAGGGGCTTCTGGAAGAGATCCGCGAGGCGATCGGCGAGTATCGGGTCTATCCCAACTACTCGCGGGGTGACGACCGGTACAGCGACGTCGAGAAGATGGAGGAGTACTGCACGCTGGCACGGATGCGTGGGGAGGCGTTTCGATACCTCGTCGGCGAGTACGAACCGGACTTCGGGTTCGTCCAGTTCCAAAAGACCGACACCGTCTTCCACGAGTTCGAGGGCGACTCGGCGAAAGTCCGCCAGATCTACGAGGCGACCGACGAGGAGATCGGGCGCATCCTCGAGGAGTGTGACCCGAAACGGGTGTTCGTCGCTAGCGACCACGGGATAGGGCCCTACGAGAACTACGAGTTTCGCATCAACGAGTACCTCCGTCGAGAAGGGTACGTCGAGGCGACGACCGGTGGAAAGGGGATGCCGTCGTGGAACCCCATCCGCGATCAACTCCGAGAGGGGAGCGAGGAGACCAACTGGGAGCCGGATCGTATCGAGCGGCTCGCCGCGGTGGCCGCGAAAATCGGAATCACGCCCTCCCGTGCAGTCGGAGTCCTCGACCGAATCGGCCTCGGCTCGCTCGCGCGCCGGTACGCCCCTTCGGGCGTGACCCGGACCGGTTCACAGCAGGTCGACTTCCCGGCATCGCGGGCCTACATGCGCGCGCGCACCGAATTGGGCGTCCGGATCAACCTCGCGGGACGTGACCCCGAGGGCGTCGTCCCCCCCGAAGAATACGAGACCGTTCGGGCAGACCTCATCGAACGCCTGCAGGGGATCGACACGCCGGACGGCGATCCGGTGTTCGGCGAGGTGGTCCCACGGGAGGAGTACTTCTGGGGCCCCTATACCGACAACGCGGTCGACGTTCTCACGATCCCCAACGACTTCGAACAGTTCCTGTCGGCCCAACTCCGCACCGAGTTGTTCGGACCACCGACCGAGCCGTGGAACCACAAACTCGACGGCCTGTTCGTCGCCGCGGGCGAGGGTATCGACATCGACGGGGATCTCTCGGACGCGCATCTGTTCGACGTCGCGCCGACGGTCTGCTCGGCGATGGGCGTACCCTACAGCGATCGGATGGACGGTCGGGCCCTACCGGTCGTCGGAGACGTTGGAGCGAGCGAATATCCTGCCTACGCGGGGTCATCGACGGACGAAACCGAGGACGAACGGGTAGAAGACCGTTTGTCGGACCTCGGCTATCTCGAGTAGCCTCCCCCCATCGCACCGGCGGAGACTGTCTGCATGACGTGTTCGGTTTACTGTGTCTGCGGGAGCCCTTCGAGTCGGCTCTTGATGTCGCCAGGAATGTACGAGAGCTGCCAGTTGAGGCGGGCTTCGATCTCTCGCTCGCCCCGGTCGGTCAGAACGTACTTGTTCGTTCGGAGGTCGTGTTTGCCCTTCTTGACCAGGCCCTTGTTCACGAGCGTGTCGAGATTGGGATACAACCGCCCGTGACGGATCTCAGTGCCGTAGTATCGTTCTAGTTCGTCGTTAACGTCCAGTCCTTTCGGTTCGTCGAGGCCAGCGATCACCAGGAGCAGATCACGCTGAAATCCTGTTAAATCATGCATTCAGTATACCTCAGAGTAGAGTATGACAGCGAGGGGTATATAATGGGCCGATGGTTCACGATATTACACCGTCCCTAGGAAACGGGGTTGCGGTGTATCCCCTCGAGGAGGGCCGTACACCGCACTATCGACGAGTACGTTTCGGAAATAACGGTATCATTAAGAGAGCGAGAGACGTTACGCCGAATCGGTTTTAGGTCATTTTACCTATTAATCCCACAGTAAGCGTCTCGAACAGCAAGAACGGATGGTGGCTCATACATCAAGCATTTCGGAGGCTCGATTCGGGTCCGTGGTGTCGGTATCCGAAATCGTGAAATGAAACGTCGAACCGGTGCCGGGTTCGGACTCCACCCAGATCTCGCCGCCGTGTTGTTGGACGATCTTCTTACAGATGGCCAGCCCGATCCCGGTACTCGAGGAGACAGTCCCCGACGAGAAGATCTCGAACACCTCGTCGATCTGGTCGGGGTCGATCCCGACCCCGCTATCCGAGACGGAAAACTGCCACCCGTCGTCGTATTCGGTCGCCGAGACGTGGATCTCCGGCGGGGCTTCCCCGGAGTAAGCGATGGCGTTGCTAATGAGGTTCTGGAACAGTTGACCGAGTTGTTGGGCGTCGCCCTCGACTGTCGGGAGGTCCTCGACGGTGACGTCGGCGTTTTCTTCCTCGATGGCGATCCGGATACTGTCGAGGACGCGGTCGATGACCTCGTTGGGATCGACCGCCTGGAGGGTGATATCGTCGGTCCCGATCCGGGAGTACGTCAGGAGGTCGTCGATCATCCTCCGCATCCGCTCGGCCCCGTCGACGGCGTACGTGATGAACTCGTCGGCGTCCTCGTCGAGCGAGCCCTCATAGCGTCGCTGGATCAGATCGAGGTAGCTGCGGATCATTCGGAGGGGCTCTTTGAGGTCGTGAGAGGCGACGTAGGCGAAGCGCTCGAGTTCGGCGTTCGAGCGCTCGAGTTCCTCGATCGCCGCCTCGAGTTCCTGCTCGGCGGTGATCCGCTGTGAGATGTTTCGTCCGGTCCCGCAGAGATAGAGGTCGTGCTCGCGGGTGTCATAGACCGACTCGCCGACGTCCTCGATCACCGAGCCGGTGAACTCGTAGGGGATGTGACGGTCGTCTTCGGTCACGAGCGTCGCCTCGATCGATCCCGTCTCGTGGTCGGTCGCGACGCGACCGATCGCGTTGCGGACGTTCGGGACGTCCTCGGATGCGACGAAGTCGGTGGGTTGCATCGATTCGATCTCCGCGTCGGAGTAGCCCGTGACCTCGTTGAACCGGTCGTTCCAGCGGAGCATCTCGCCGGTCGGTGAAAAGACGTAAAACAGGTCGGGCTGGGCGTCGAGTGCGCTCTCGGTGAAGGCCTTCTCGCGGCGGAGTTCCTCCTCGATCTCGACGACGTCCGTGACCTCGGTGAGATACCCGTCGAGGTACTCGACCGATCCGTCCGGGTCATCGACGCCGCTGCCCTGCTCGCGGACCCAGCGGATCTCCCCGTCGGCGGTGCGGATGCGGTAGGTCGTCTGGTACTGTTCGTCCTCCGCGAGGGCCGTCTGGACGTCCGCCCGGAGTTCCTCCCGATCCTCGGGGTGGATCACGTCGTCGGTCCAGGAGACCTCGCCGGATTCGAGGCGCTCGCGGGAGTAGCCCGTCAGAGCCGTACAGCCCTCGCTCATGAATTCGACGGGAAAGCCCGTCTCGTTGCGGTAGCGATAGACGACCCCTGGCAGGTTCTTGATGAGGTTCGACAGCGCCTGCTGGCGCTCGCGCAACGCCCGCTCCGAGCGGCGGCGCTGGGAGATATCGCGGGCGATCCCGCAGATGTACTGTGGCGAGCCGTCCTCACGGGCGACCATCGACCCCGTGAACTCGTAAGGCAGCAACCGCCCGCCGCGGGTTCGGATGCGGACGACGGCGGTCGCATCGCCGGTCTCGACGATCTCCGACATCGCCGCGTCCACCCGTTCGTAGTCGGCCTGAACGAAGAAGTCCATCGGCGACATCGACGCGATCTCGTCGTTGGAGTAGCCAGTCACCTCCGTGAGGCGGTCGTTCCAGTGAAGGAACGTCCCCTCGAAGTCGAAGACGAAGAAGATGTCCGACAGCCGGTCCAGAACGGTGTCGATGAACCCGTTCGAGAGTTCGACGCGTTCGGATACCGTCTCCGATCGCGGGTCCTGTACGACGAGCTGGAACTGGTCGTCGCCGATAGGGACGAAGACGTACTGATGGTCCTCGTCGACGTAGCGCTGGATCGCCCCGGTCTGAAGCGCACGCTGTCCGTGTTCGATAAGCACCTCGGGATCGATCATCGACGTCTCAGCGATCGTCGTTCCGACGAGCGCCGCCGCGGAACTGTCGAGCGCGGCGGCCAACCCGTCGCTCACCGACCGATAGGTTCCGTCCCCGTCGATCCGCGCTATTCGGTCGGCCGAACGATCGAGAAGGGACATCGCGACCTCGGGTGGCGAGTCCGAGTTTTCCGCCGAAGATCGGGTCGAACGCACCGCATCGACTAGCGAATCGTCGTCGGCCCGGACGATTGTGGGGGCGTAGGCCTCGAGACAGTCGGGCGTCGAGCGAGGTTCCCGAACGACGACGGTCAAACCGGGCGCGAGCGAGAACAGCCGTTCGATCTCGGGATTGGATTCACAGTCGATATCCCAGATGAGACAGTCCGCCTGCAGGGACGCCAGCCGCGCAATCGCCGCATCGAGCGTCGGGACCGCCGACACCGATACGGGCGGCTCGGTCCGACCCGTCGCCGAAAGCAGTCGCTCGAGCGGACCGGCCGTGCGACCGAGATAGAGGACGTTGACTGGCGACATTGGAGGGCTCGTATCCGTTCATTTACGCTCTATAATACATATACTTTATTATGTATTGAATACAATTTTCTAGATATGAAGGTTACTAGACGGTGATTCCGACGGTTACAGAACCCATAGGAACAGTACATACGTCCGGGAGACACTTTCGATAGTAAACGAATCGATACGTCATGAATCAGGACACAACCACCGCGTGTCGGCGGTCCGAAACCGCCGGCGACGCTCCGTTCGACGCTGGGGACCGAAGATGAGTCCGAAGTCGCTCCCGGACCGAGTCACCGAATCGAGGCGCATCCTCGAGGAGGCAGCCACCACCCACGACATCACGACGGGACAGATGGTGGATCTGCAGGAATCCATCGAATTTCTGCGGCGTCTCGAGACGTCCTTTCCCGGCGGGCGGGGCGATGACTGAGATCGATTCCGAACGCGCATCGGCGGTCGCAGACTGGCCGACGTTTGCGTTGCGCTATACGTTCGATCCCGCCAGCGTCGGACTAGAGGGTCGGTTCGAACCCGACGAGGTCGTCGCGTTCGATGCGACACGGGGGCGGCCCGAGGACCGCTGGATCGCGGCCCAGCGGGGGTCGTACGTCTCGATCGAGGAGAGCCGATGAGCCCGAACCCACCCGTTTGCCGTCCGACCGCCGGCGGTTCAGGTAATTCGAAAAGACGCCGGGACTGGGATTTGAACCCAGAATCCCATACGGGAACACGCTTTCCAGGCGTGCGCTTTACCGTTCGGCCATCCCGGCTGACACCGACTGTACCCGCCGTCGGCGTTTAAACCCTTCCGTTCTCGTCGAACAGAACCGGCTCGGCGAGATACGTCGATCCGGCCGCCGCGAACCCGACGATCGTCGCGACCGTGAATTTCAGCGAGAAGGAGAGGCGCTCGGCCGAGAGCAGTTCGTAGCCCTGAACGAGGACGAGAAAGGACAGCGCCCCGATCGCACCCCACAGCAGGCTCGCCTTCAACCGCGGGTCCATCACTCGGTCGTAGCGATGGCCTCGATCTCGACGGCTGCCCCCTTCGGGAGCGCTCCGACCTCGAAGGCGCTTCGGGCGGGCGGGTTGTCCGCGAAGTACTCGCCGTAGGCCTCGTTTGCCTCCTCGAAATCGGCGATGTCGTCGAGATAGATCGTCGTCTTGAGGACGTGCTGGGTCGAGAGGCCCTCGCTTTCGAGGATCGCCTTGATGTTCTCGAGACACTGGCGTGTCTGGACCGCGACCGGTTCGTCGGCGAGCATCTCTCCCTCAGGTGTGAGCGCGATCTGCCCGGCGCTAAAGAGCAGGTCTCCCGCGGCGGTCGCTTGGCTGTACGCGCCGATCGCCTCGGGTGCATCCGACGTGCTGATGATCCGCTTCATACCCCATTCCTCGAACGGGGCGTTCTTAAAGCTACACCAGGACCTCGACTTCGTACCCGTGCTCGCCCATTCCTGCAAGCAGCTCCTCGACGTGGTCGTGGCCCCGGGTTTCGAGGTCGATCACCACCTCGGCGGCGTTCATCGCGATGTCCCGGGAGGTCCGGTCGTGCTGGATCGCGTAGATGTTCGCGCGGTTCTCGGCGATCACGTCGATCAGTTGGCGCAGTGCCCCGGGCCGGTCCTTCAGCACCGTTCGGATCTTCAGATACCGGCCCGTCTCGACCAGCCCGCGCATGATCACCGTCGTCAGCGTATTGAGGTCGATGTTACCCCCACACAGCGCCGGGACGATCGTCTCGCCCTCGTCGTACTCGAAGGCGTTCGAGAGAAGGGCCGCAAGCGGGACCGCCCCCGCCCCCTCGACGAGCGTTTTCGAGCGTTCGAGCAACGCCGCGAGCGCCACGGCGATCTCCGAGTCCGACACCGTCACCACTTCGTCGACGCGCTCGCGGATCACTTCGAAGGTGTGCTCGCCGGGCTGACCGACCGCGATCCCGTCGGCGATCGTATCGACCGCCTCACGGTACTGGAGCGAACCCTTTGCGAGCGAGTCGGCCATCGTCGCCGCGCCCTCGGCCTGGACACCGATCACCCGGATCTCCCGCTCTTGGGCCTTGAGCGCCGTCGCGATCCCGCTGATGAGCCCGCCCCCGCCGATGGGGACGATCGCGGTATCGATTTCGGGGCAGTCTTCCGCGATTTCGAGGCCGATGGTCCCTTGGCCGGCCATCACCGCCTCGTCGTCGAAGGCGTGAACGTACGTCCGGTTCTGCTCGCGCTCGATCTCGTGGGCGCGTTCGGCAGCGGCGTCGTAGTCCTCGCCGTAAAGCAGGACCTCCGCGCCGTAGCTTCGCGTGGCCTTGAGCTTCGAGATCGGGGCGTGTTCGGGCATGACGACGATCGCGTCGACCCCCTCACGGGTGGCCGCGAGCGCGACGCCCTGGGCGTGATTACCCGCACTCGCGGTGACGACACCCGCCTCCCGTTCGGGTTCGGAGAGCGTCGCGATGCGGTTGGTCGCCCCGCGGATCTTGAACGATCCCGTTCGCTGGAAGTTCTCGAGTTTGAGGTGGACCGACGCGCCGGTCATTTCCGAAAAGGTGTGTGAATACTCCAGGGGAGTGCGCCGCGCCGTCCGTGCGACGCGTTCGCGGGCCGCATAAACGTCCTGAACGTCGAGCATAGCCGGGGCTATGCGGCAGGCGTGGTTAACCGTTTATCCACAAAAATCAGGGGACGGATGGGGAATGCACGAACCGTGTGACGTGCACCTCTACGGGAGGGTTCTAACTATATAAAACCCATCCGTCCGAATGGGAAGTGAAACCGCCGGACTGAACCGATGTGGATGGGGTGTCAGACGGGTGGCGCACGGGTGTCATCCTTTGTGGCCGATTTCGACCTCGTGCGCCGCGAGATACGACCGGACGCGCTCCGCGAACGATCCCGTTCCGGGCCACTCGGCGTCCACGTCAAGCCGATCCGGATCGCCGACGTAACAGTCGGCGTTCGTGCCGTCGGAAACGGGGATCGAAACGCGCGTATAGAGTCCAGAGTCGACGCCCTCATAGGCATCGAGACGGTCGATTTCGTGCGTTTCGAGCAGGCGACCCTCACATTTGCCGCCGGGGACGAGCGTCGGATACCGACCCTCGGTTCGGTGGAGTCCATGGAGAGTTGCTGCGGGGCCGAGGTCGTAGCGGTCGAGCAACTCAGCGACGCGCTCGGGGTCGGTCAGCGTTCCGTAGACGAACACTCGTCTCACGCCCGGAGTTCGGACGCCGAAGGCTTTCGGGTTACGATGGGATCGGGCGTGAGATACACCGACAGGCCACGGCGGGAAGGCTGCCCGTAGCCACTCGTGAGGGTGAAAATGAAAGGAATGGGACGGAACTGTCGTGCATGTGCGCCAGCGAGCGGGCACGACGGGATTCGAACCACGCGACGGCCGGATACGAGATCCGGTACTCTGTCCTGGCTGAGTTACGTGCCCTCACTTCACAGAAATGCGACAGGTAGATATAAATGTTGTGAATCTGACTCGCGTGACGGGTCAGCGCTCGTCGATCGGGACGAACTCCTGGTTCTTGTCGCCGACGTAGCGCGCCCGTGGGCGCATGATCCGGTTGTCCTCGTACTGCTCCGTGACGTGAGCGGTCCAGCCGCCGACGCGCGACAGGGCGAAGATCGGAGTGAACAGATCGATCGGGATCCCCATCTGGTAATAGGTCGTCGCCGAGTAGAAGTCCACGTTCGGGGCGATGCCCTTCTCCTCGGACATGAACTCCTCGATGGCGACGCTGTAGTCGTACCATTTCATCTCGCCGGCCTCCTCCGCGAGCGATTCGGAGAACTCCCCGAGAATGTACGCACGGGGGTCCTTGACCTCGTAGACGCGGTGGCCGAACCCGGCGACCCGGCGACCCGAATCGAGGGCATCGCGGGCCCACTTGACGGGGTCCTTATCGCTGTCGTCGACCTCCTTGAGCATCTCCATGACGTTCTGGTTCGCGCCGCCGTGGAGCCCCCCTTTGAGCGTGCCGATGGCGCTCGTGACCGCGCTGTGGACATCGGAGAGGGTGCTCGCGGTGACCATCGCCGAGAACGTCGAAGCGTTCAGTCCGTGGTCCGCATGCAGGACGAGTGCTGCGTCGAAGGTTTCCTCGGCGATCTCGTCGGGCTCCTCGCCGTTGAGCATATAGAGGAAGTTCGCGGCGTGGCTCAGGTCCTCGCGGGGCTCGACGGGCTCGTCGTCGTCACGATAGCGGTCGAACGCGGCGATGATGGTGGGGATCTTCGCCGTGAGCCGGCGGCTCTTCGCCAGGGTGGCCTCGCGGTCCTCGGGGTCGGTCTCGCCGTCGGGATCGGTGACCGAGAGCTGTGAAACCACCGTCCGAAGCGCGGCCATCGGTTCGGCGTCCGCGGTGGCGAGCGCTTCGGCGGTGGCGAGAACATCCTCGTCGACGGCGCGTTCGGCGACCATCCGCTCGGTGAACGAATCGAGCTCGTCGTGCGTCGGGAGTTCGCCGTACCAGAGGAGATAGAGCACCTCCTCGTAACTCGCCTCCCGGGCCAGATCCTCGATGGCGTAGCCGCGATAGATGAGCGTCCCCTCGTCCCCGTCGATGTGGCTGAGCGAGGATTCGGCGACCAGCACGCCTTCGAGTCCCTTTTTTAGATCGTCGGCCATACCCGGGATTGACGACCATCCCGGTTAAGGATTACCGTTTCTCAGTCGAACCTCTCGCGCGCCGGATCGCGGCCACGGTCGTCAGAACGATCGCGACGAGCGCCCCGGTGGAGATCGCAAGCGTCACCGCGAGGACGCCGAACAACAGCGGCGAGCTCTCGACGCCGGGGGCGGGATCGACGATCCGGATCCGGTAGACGTAGGCCAGCGCCGCAAGGGCGATGCCGACGGCGAGCCCGACCGTTACGTGCCGGCGAACCCCCAACGCGAGCAACAGCCCGGCGAGCGATGGCTTTCGTCGGTCCTCGGTCACGACCGACCGTTCGGGCGCCGCGGGCAAAATCGCGTCGGTCCTCGGAGGCAAGGAGGTGGGTAATCGAACGGCTAAAGAGCGTGGCCCCGCGGTATAGGAGTAATGACGAGCCTCGGAACGGCGACGGCCGCCCCCGGCGAGTTCGACACGGGGCGGCTGGTGGTCGGCGAGACGCGCGATGGCGGCGAGTTCGGGCTTCCGGTCGCGGTGATAAACGGCGCACGGAGCGGGAAGACCCTCTACATACAGGCCGCAAGCGACGGCGACGAACTCAACGGGATCGGCGTGGTCCAGCGGGCCGTCCCACGGATCGACCCCGCGGAACTGGCGGGACAGGTACTCGTCGTCGGGATCGTCAACTACCACGGCTTTCAGGTCGCAAAGCACCGCAATCCGATCGACGACACGAAGATGAACCGGACGTACCCGGGCGACAGCGAGGGCACCTCCTCAGAGCGGATCTCGGCGGCGACGTTCGACGCCGCGCAGGACGCGGACATGATCCTCGACCTGCATCAGGGCTCGACCAGCCGGATGCTCAACGAGGTTCGGGTGCGCTGTGGCACCCGCCACCGGCTCCACGAGAAGTGTCTCACCCTCGCGAAGGTCTTCGGCTGCGGGCACGTCCTCGACCAGAAGGGCCCCGGGGGCCAGCTCGCCCGCGTCGGCCCCGACCAGGGCATCCCGACGGTCGACCCCGAGCTCGGGGGCTGTGTCGGCTGGGACGAAGAGAGCATCGAGTACGGCGTCCAGGGGATCTTCAACGTACTCCGATACTACGGGTTTCTCGATGGCGACGTCGACCCCGAACCCCAGACGCGCGCGACCGATTTCGACCAGTACGGCTCGCCGTCGGGCGGCCTCGTACGCTTCGAGAAGGAACTCGGCGAGCGAGTCTCACGGGGCGAGACGGTCTTTACCGTGCGGGACGTCTTCGGGACGGTCAAATCGGAGGTGGGCGCGGACGGAAACGGGATCTTCTGGCGCTCCCGGCGGCTGCCACAAGTGGCGACCGGCGAGTACGTCTGCTCGGTCGCGACCGGTATCGACACGTACTGATGGCGAGCGACCTGTTCTGTCCGGCCTGCGAGCGGACCTATGCCGCCGGCGTCGACGAACCGTGGCGCTGTTCCTGTGGCGGCCCCCTCGAACTCGCCGATCGACCGCTTCCCGAGGGGCCGCCACCGGCGTTTTCCGAACTCGATACCCGCCGCGGGCTGTGGGCCTTCTCGGAGTTCATGCCCATCTCCCGAGAGATCACGCTGGGCGAGGGGTTCACTCCGCTGGTATCCGCACCCGAGTGGAACGCGGCGTTCAAACTGGAGTACGTCTTCCCGACGGGGAGTTTCAAGGACAGGGGTGCGACGACGCTCCTCTCGCGGGCGGCGGAACTCGGTGTCGAGCGGGTACTGGAGGACTCCTCGGGCAACGCCGGCGCGGCAGTCGCGACCTACGCCGCCCGCGCGGGCATCGACGCCGAGATCTACGTCCCCGCGTCGGTCAAGGCCTCGAAGGTCGCCGCTATCGAGCGGGCGGGCGGGAAAGTGATACGGGTCGAGGGCGACCGTGAGGCGGTCACCGAGGCGTGTATCGACGCCGTAGAGGGGACAGAAACACGTTCCGCCGGAACGGAACGCGGGCGTAGCCCGCGACAGGCTGGCGGGGGCTGGTACGCCAGCCACGCGTGGAACCCCGCCTTCTTCGCCGGGACCCAAACAGCGGCCTTCGAGATCGCTGCCCAACGGGACTGGCAGGTCCCCGACGCCGTCGTCCTCCCGTTAGGTCACGGAACGCTCTTTCTTGGGGTCTACCGGGGCTTTCGTGCGCTTTTCGAGGCGGACTGGATCGACTCCATGCCCAGGTTGCTCGGCGCGCAGGCCGTCGGCTACGCCCCGATCGCCGACACAATTCACGGCACAATCAGGGGTGAAAACGGCCTGGCCGACGGGATCCGGATCCGCGAGCCTGTTCGGGAAACGGAGATTCGCGAGGCGATCGCCGAGACAGACGGGGATGCGATCGCGATCGGAGAGACCCAAACGGAACGCGAACTCGACCGACTCCACCGAGCGGGCTTCTACACGGAGCCGACGTGTGCGGTTGCACCGGCCGCCCTGCGGGAGTACCGCGCTCGGGGCGTCCTCGACGACGGCGACGACGTCGTCGTCCCCCTGACCGGGAGCGGCCTGAAGGCAGTCTGGAGCTGAGGCGGCTGTGAGCAGTTCGCACGCAAGCTCAACCCTTTTCAATGTACTTTCGGATACGTCACTGCACGCTCCGATGAGTACGAGACACTACGTCGAGCAATCGGTGACGGGGACCAAGCGGTTCGTGAACCGGTACGGACTCGGGTTGCTGTTCGCGGCGAACGTCTTCGGCGCGGGATCGGTGTTCATCCTCTCGCAGGCCGGTAGCGACTTCGGCTTCGCACTGCTGTGGGTGTTGCCCCTGGCGTTGCTTGCCGGTCTCGCGATGCACGAGATGTCCGCACGGCTGGCAGCGGCCGACCGGCCGCTGATGGTCTACATCCGCGAGCGAATCGGCGAGACCGCGGCGAAACCACTGGCGGTCGGTATCGCCTTCATCATGCAGTTCTGGAGCGTCGCGAACTACGCGCTCGCGGGCGCGGCATTCGTCTACCTGACGCCGCTTTCGAACCTCTATATCGGGACGATCCTGATGGCGGCACTCGGGATCGCGCTCGTCGAGTTGCGTCTCTATAACCGCATCGAGGGCGTGGTCGCGGCGCTCGTGCTCGCGATCTTCGGGTCGTATCTCGTGATCGTCCTCGGGCTCGACCTGCCGTTGGGCGAGGTCGCGACCGGCTTCGTCCCGTCGTTCGTCTCGGAGTTCGGGTACCTGACGATGGTGATCGCGCTGCTGGGCACGACGGTGTACTACCCGAACTTCTTCATCCAGACGAGCATGTCGGGAACGAAAGACTGGGACGTGGTCTGGAAGTACCGCCGCGATCACACCTTCGGGATGCTCGCGGTCGTCGCGCTGAGCGTCGCGGTGATGGCCGTCGCGGCGATGACGATCCCGGACGGGCGACTGACGCTGACGGCCCCGGGCGAACCGCTGGCGGCGGCGATCGGGCCGTGGGCGCTCGACGTGTTCGTCATCGCCGCGGGCGGGGCCTCCTTTACCAGCGCCACCGGAACGCTGTTCGGTGCGGGCTTTATGGTCCCGCAGGCCTTCGGCCACCGGCCGTTCTTCGGCGAGCGCCCCTTCCGACTGGTCGTCCACGCGCTGATCTGTCTCTCGGTGCTGCTCGCGCTGCCGCTTCTGGCCTTTACCGGCTTTCGACCGGTTACGCTCGCGATCACGATGCCCGCGGTCAACGGCGTGATCGGACTGCCGATCACGGCGATCGCGTTGTACGCCGCGGTCACCCGCTACTTCGACCCCTCGCGGGTCGAGCGGGCCCTCTTCCTCGCGGTCGTGGGCGTACTGTTCGTCGGATCGGCCCTGACCGCACGGGACCTCGCGGGGACGATCGTCGGCTACCTCTGAGCGTCGAGCGCGAGCGCATAGGAGACGATCCAGAGGCCGGCGAGCGCACCCACGGAGCAGACGAAAACGGCGACGAGCGGCGAAAACGCGGCGGTCGGGCCGAATCGCGAGGCGGCGAGGGCCCCGACGAGTCCGATCACCAGCGCCGCGGAGAAAGCCGAGCGGTTCACGAACGGAAGTCGGTGAGGAAGCGGTATAGTTCTTAGAGATCGACGCGATCGAACCGGAGCAAGCCGAGCGCCAGCGGGACGAACGCCCACGCCGCAAGCAACACGAACCCGAACCACGGTTCGGCGACGATCGGAATCCCACCCTCGACGAGACCCTGGCCCTCGTAGGTGCTCGCGACCGCCAGCCCACCCTCGTCGAGGATCGCCCCGAGTGCGGAGCCGTAGGCCGGCCCCGGCGGCAACGAGAGGAACGCGACGTACCAGCCGGGGATCGGTGGTTCGGGGAAGACCGACCCCGAGGTGAGGTACAGCAGCAACTGGGCGAGGACGCTCCAGAGGATCCAGAACAGTGCGAGCAGCCCGAACGCGCCGACCGCTGCGCGGGTGGTCGATTTCGTCATCGCGGAGAGGCCGACGCCGATACAGACGTAGACGAAGCCCAAAGCGATCGTCAGCAGGGTGAAAATGGCGTACTCGACGGGCGAGAACGAACCGGTAAACGCGAAGATGGCGATCATCCCGGCGATGAAGCCGATCAGGATCGAGACCGCCACGACCCCCGTTCGGCCGAGGACTTTCCCCAGGACGACGTCCTGGCGGGTGTGGGGCAGTCCAAGCAGGAACTTCAGGCTGCCGCTCTCTCGCTCGCCGGCGACGGCGCCGTAGCCGATCAACAGGGCGATGATCGGGACCAGAAAGCTCGCAGGCGTCTGGAGGCCGATGATCAGATCGAGCGTATCGCCGGCCTCGTCGCCGAGCAGTCCCGCGACCTGTGTGCCGATATACGCGCCGGCGACGGTAAACAGCACGAAGATAACCGTCAGCGCGATCAGCCCGCGCGAGCGCACGGCGTCCTGAAAGTCCTTTTTGGCGATGGCGATCGCGCTCATGCGGTCGCCCCCGTCGTGTAATCGATAAAGAGGTCCTCGAGCGAGGACTCCTCGGTCTCGAAGTCCTCGACGGTCGCACCGGCCTCCTCGAAGGCCCGGATGACACGCGATTTCACGTCGTCCCGGCAGGTGACGGTCGCGACGGTTCCCCGCGTGGTGACGTTCGAGACACCCTCTAAGGCAGCGACCTGCTCGGTCGCGCCCTCGGGCAGGTGATCGAGTTCGACCACCAGCGTCGTCTCCTCGGTGGTCGCATCCCGGAGCCCCTCGACGGTGTCCTCGGCGACGAGTTGGCCGTCGCGGAGGATGCCGACCCGATCACAGACCGCGTCCACCTGTTCGAGGATGTGCGAGGAGAAGAAGATCGTCGCCCCGCGGTCGCGCTCGGCGCGGATGATGTCGCGCATCTGGCGGGCGCCCGCCGGATCGAGGCCGGTCGAGGGCTCGTCGAGGATCAGGAGGTCGGGTTCGCCAGCGATCGCCGCCGCAAGCGCGAGGCGTTGGGCCATCCCCTTCGAGTAGCCCCCGACCTTCTTGCCGGGCGCATCGGGACCGAGCCCGACCCGTTCGAACAACGCGTCAACGTCGGCGTCGATCCCCTTCGATTCGGTGGCGAACTCGAGGTGCTGGCGGCCGGTCAGCCGATCGTACAGCGAGAACCCCTCCGGCAGGATGCCCGTCCGGCGACGGATCGCCATGCCCTCAGTCTGGGCGTCGTGACCGAAGACGCGGACCTCGCCAGAGGTGGGCCGAACGAAGTCCAGAATCAGGTTGATCGTCGTCGATTTGCCCGCCCCGTTGGGCCCGAGAAACCCGTAGATCTCTCCCTCCTTCACTCCGAGGTCGAGTCCCGAGAGCGCCGTTTCGTCGCCGTAGCGTTTCGTTACGTCCGTCAGTTCGATAGCAGTCACAGTTTGGATCAGCCCGACGTTATCGAACAAAATACATATATCTTGCCGATACCAGTTGTTCAATGATATTATCACTATAATGAAATGAATATCCGGCTCCACACCAGATTGATGTCAATTTCACGTATTGTAGCAGAAGAAATATAGTATATAATTTCTATTCTGAATTTGTAGCAATGAAATATCGTGGCACGCGAATCGGGAACCGAATCGACGTCTCAAGCGGGGGACGGTAGATGGAGCAGTTGCTTTCGGCGCTCGTGTTGATGCAATCGGAACTCCCCGAGGACTTCCCGGTGGACATGGAGACGCTGATGATGATCTCGCTGGTCATAACGCTCGTGTCCGTGGTGATCGGGATCGTCGCCGGGTACTGGGTCTACAAGGACGCCGCCAAGCGCGAGAACAACGGGACGGTCTGGGCGATCGCCGTCGGCCTGTCGTTTCTCCTGTTTCCGATCGGGCTGGTCGTCCCCATTGCCTACTTCGTCCTCCGGAGCGACGAGACGCCGACCGAACCCGAAACCGCGAGCGCAGCGGGCGACTGGTAGCCTACTACTCGGGGTGGGTCGGTCCGTCGAACCCGCCCCGGATCAGCGGTTTCGCGACGTGTCGCCGTGCGGTCGGCGGCACCTCGTACCAACCGATCTCGAGGTCGCGCTCGATCTCGATTCGCTCCTTTTCGGCCGCGCTCGTCTTACAGTCCCGACAGCGATAGCCCTGCTCGCGTCCGGCGCTTTCCATCGTACGCCCACAATCAGGACACCGTGGGTTTCTGTCCCCGGTTCGGTTCAGTTTCCGCACTGCGAACTTCTCGAGTTTTAGCGTCCCCTCCGAAACCTCCCCGCAGACCGTGATCCGATCGCCCGCCCGCAGCGCGCGCACCCGGTCGCGAAACCGTTTCGTGGGCTCGAACGCCACACACCCCAGACGGTCGCCCCCCTCGCCGATCTCCAAAAAGACGTGTCCGCCCCGCCTCGTTTCGGGTGCACGTGAGACTTTCCCATTGACCCGGTAAGCTCGGCGCTCCCGAACCGAGCCGACCGTTCCGTCCCGCAAGTGGGCGTCGGTGCCCTGATTCGTGGTGAAGAGCGCACTGCTCGCGACCGGTTCGCTTTCGATGCCCCCGGCGACCCGCCGAACCGCATCGGGGTTGTCCCCCCGGATCCCGTAGAGGACCGGACCGGGTGTGTGTGGAACACAGACCGCATCGCCGGTCACCTGATCGACCGTGTCCCAGACGCCGGGATACCCGCTCTCGGCGGCCTCGAAAACGGAATCAGGGTCGACTTCCCTCGGTGAGCCCCATCGTTCGCGCTCGCGATACGCGATCAGTTCGTGGGTCCACTCCGAAAAGGCTCGCCCCGCCCCGACCGCCGCGAGCGCGCCGATCCGCCCCCGCCCGCCGGACCAGCCCTCCTGTACGTAGTTCGCGGTATCAGCGAGCGCGAGCGTCTCCGCGAGCGAGAGGCGATCCCGGACCGCCCGTCGAGCGAACTCGGCAACCGAATCCGGGACCGATCCGGGGTCGCCGGGCGCGACCACGAGCCCCGGCTGGGTGTCCGGGTCGTCGGTCACGCTCAGGTCCTCGATCGCCTCGCGGGCGACCTCGAAGGCGGCTTCGGGGTCGCAGTCGGTGTGGACGGCGAGGGCGGCGTTACCCCGCGTCTTGTGCTCTATTGCGGGGTTGAGCCGGACCAACAGGCGTTTCTCGACGGTCGCACCCTCCGCGACGAGCGCGTCGCCAATCACGCTCGTGAGGTACGTCGTACACATCCCGCGCGCCCGCGAGTCGGTATCGTCGAGTCCGACGACGGTCATCGTTGCGTCTACCCGCCGGATCGGCTAACGGCTTTCGTCTCGGGGTGATATATATCGACGGAACGGGCGGTGGAGAAGTGGAAAACGGGATGCTGCACTGTCACAACACATATATGGGTCGAATGACTTATATAGGAATATGTCTCGGTCAGCACTGGTCGGGAACGTGACCGCGATGCTCACCGACGCGGGCTTTGCGGTGAGCGACCGGTGTGCCATTCGCCCGAAGAGCTTCGACATCGCCGCCCGGCGGGGCGAGGACCTGATCCTCGTGAAGATACTGGGTAACGTCGACGGCTTCGACGGCGCGACCGGCGCGGAGATGCGCCGACTGGGGAGCTACCTGAACGCTACCCCCTTCGTGATCGGACTGCGTACTCGCGACGAGGAACTGAAACCGGGCGTGGTCTACTTCCGACACGGCGTACCGGTGTTCAGCCCCGATACGGCGATGGACCTGTTCGTCGAGAACGTGCCGCCGCTTATCTATGCCGCCCCCGGCGGGCTGTACGTCAGCATCGACAGCGACGTTCTGGCCGACGAGCGCGAGAAACGCGGCTGGAGTCTGGGCCAACTGGCCACCGAACTGGGCGTCTCCCGACGGACGGTCTCGAAGTACGAGGACGGCATGAACGCCTCCATCGAGGTGGCGATGGCCCTGGAGGACCTCTTCGAGGCACCCCTTACGAGCCCCGTCGACGTACTCGACGGTGCAGAGGAGGTTCGGGATGCCGACCCCACTCCCGAGGACCCCGACGTCGAACCCGAAGACGAGGGGATCACCGCAGTGCTCACCCGGGCGGGCTTCGACGTCCACCCGACGACGCGCGCGCCGTTCAAGGCCGTCGGCGAGGACACGGGTAAGGGCAAGGAGGAGAGCCTTCTCACCGGCAACTCCGCCTTTACGAAGACCGCCGAGAAACGCGCCCGGATCATGGGCTCGCTCGGAAAGGTGACGCTCACCCGCTCGGTCTACTTCGTCGATAAGGCACCCCGGGAGGAAATCGAGGGGACCGCGATCGTCGAGCGTGAGGAGGCCGAATCGGCCCGCGACGGCGAGGAGCTCAGGGACCTGATCCGCGAGCGCACCACACCCCCCGAGGAGCACGCCTGACCTGCCGGTCGTTCCCGTGATCGAAGCTCGATTAGGCCGCCGAGCCGTAGGTCTCTTCGAGGTACTCGACGATGTCGTCGCTCTCATGCATCCCCTCGACGCCGTGGTCGGGGTCGATGATCATCGGGACCTCGGTCTGGCCGCTGATCTCCTCGACGTCGGTTCGTTCGGCGTGACTCGACGGAACTGAGTGGGTGGTGTACTCGACGCCGAGTTCGTCGAGTTTGCTTTCGACTTTCGCACAGAACGGACAGCCATCGAGCGCGTAGAACTCTATCGGTGCCATCGGTTCCTCTAGACGGGCCTCACTCAAAAGCGACCGGATCAGAGCAACATCCCGCTGGTCTGGACGTAGAAGTACCCCACGAGCGCCGCCGCGAGGAGCCACTGGCCGGGGCGCACCTCCTCGGCGTCCCCGACGGCGCTTTTGATAACCGGGTAGGCGACGATCCCCGCCGCCAGCCCGTTTGCGATCGAGTAGGTAAGAGGCATCACCGTGATGGTAAGGCCCCCGGAGACCGCCCACGCGGGGTCGTTCCAGTCGACGTCGAGGACGCCCTGGAGCATGATGATCCCGACGACGACGAGGGCGATGTAGGAGGCGTAAGCGGGGATCGCAGCGATCAGCGGGACCGCGACCAGCGCGATCAAAAAGAGCCCGGCGACGACCAGCGCCGTCAGCCCGGTCCGTCCGCCCTCCTCGACGCCGGTCGAGGACTCGATGTAGGTCGTCACCGTCGAGGTGCCCAGCATCGCACCCACCGTCGTACCGATCGCGTCGGCCATCAGGGGTTTCTCGATCTCCGGGAGGTCGCCCTCCTCGTCGAGGAAGCCGCCGAACTGTGAGACACCGATCAGCGTCCCGGCGGTGTCGAAGAAATCGACGAAGAAAAAGGTGAACACGACCAGCACGAAGGTCAGCGGATCGACGTTCCCTAGCCCGTCGAGAAACGCACCCGCCAGCGGCGTAATGTCGTACTGGGGGCTCGCGAGCGTCTCGGGGGTGACGACGCCCCGCTCGAAGACGCCCGCGAACGTGAGCGCCCATCCAAAGAGCGTAGTGGCGACGATCCCGATGACGATCGCCCCCTTGATCCCGCGCGCCCAGAGGACGAACGTGACCGCGAGGCCGAGGACACCCAACCCGGCGACGGGACTGGCGGCGATATCGCCCAGGGCCACGAGCGTCGATTCGTCCGCGACGACCAGTTGCATCTCCTGGAGGCCGATGAACAGCAGGAAGATCCCGATCCCGGCCCCGACCGAGAACTTCACGGGTTCGGGGAACAGTTCGATGACGTACTTTCGCGCGCCGACGGCGGTGATGGCGATGAAAATCAGCCCCTCGACGAACACCGCCGCCAGCGCGGTCTGCCATGGGATCCCGAGCCCGAGGACGACGGTGAAGGCGAAAAAGGCGTTGAGCCCCATCCCGGGTGCGAGCGCGAACGGGCGACGGGCGTAGACGGCCATCACGAGCGTCGCGACGAAGGCCGAAAGGATCGTCGCGATGGCGATCATCTGCTGGACGTCCACCGTCGAGTAGCCCTCGATCGCGATCGCCTCGGCGAGGATCACCGGGTTGACCAGAATGATGTACGACATGGCCAGAAAGGTCGTGATCCCCGCGATGGCCTCGGTCCTGAGGTCGCTTCCCTCCCGCTCGACGGCGAAGTACGAACGCAGGCGTTCACCAGTCCCCATGATACACGAGTGAGCATAGCGCGAAGGCATTATTTAAGTATTTTCGTCCGTATTCGCGGGAGGTATGCATCGATACGGATAGGGAACGGTCAGTCGAGTTGCGAGAGGGCACCGACGGGCGCGTCGGTCTTCGCTTCGGCGCGGTCGATCCCCTCCTCGCCGGCGGCGATCAGCGCGAACACCCCGCCGACGCGGGCGTCGGACTCGGCGGCGATATCGAGCAGGAGTTCCTGGGTCTCGCCCGAGCGGATCAGGTCGTCGACCACCAGTACGGTGTCGCCCGCCGACAGCACCGAGGTCGGCAGGTAGTAGGTGAGTTCGATCCCCGAGTCCAGCCGGTCGCGGGCCTCGATGAACTCCTCGACGGCCGTCTCCTTGGACTTCTTGGCGTAGGCACACCGCGCGTCGAAGTATCGTGCCATCGCTGCGGCGAGCGTGATCCCGTCGGTCGCGGCCGTCAGCACGACGTCCGGCCGGTCGAACCCGAAGGACTCGGCGACGACCGGGGCGAGCAGGTCGAGAAAGGGCTGGTCGAAGACGATTCCCGAGTTGTCGACGTAGCCCTCGCCGTCGAGTTCGATTCGCGCGTCGAGTTCCGCCGCGAGCGTCTCGTAGCCGACGCCCTCGATCACCTCGCGGGCGCGCTCGGTCCCGGGTAGGACGTGGCCGTTGACGTACCGGTTGAGGTCGCCCGCGGGCAGGCCCGTCAGATCGGCGAGTTCGTCGTAGGTCCGAGTCTCTTTCAGCATTCCGAGCACCGAGACCGCCTGCAACTGGAGGGCGGCCTTTTCGGCTCTGTTCATACTCGAACGGTGATCTACACGAACTTGAACAGTCCGAATCGGCTTCGGGAAAAAACAGGCACGGAGGCGGATACTACCGGTCGAGCAGTTCGCTCGCCGTGAGCAGCGCGTCGAGTTCGAGGTCGTGGTCGGCGAGCAGCTCGCGGGCGCCCTCCTCGCGGTCGACCACGACCAGCACGCGCTCAACGCGGGCACCGGCCTCCCGGAGCGCCTGGGCGGCGTCGACGGCGCTTTGCCCGGTCGTTGCGATGTCCTCGAGGACGAGCACCTCCTCGCCCTCCTCGAGAACGCCCTCGATCAGGTTGGCGGTGCCGTACTCCTTCTGTTGCTTGCGCGCGATGACGTACGGGAGGTCGGTCTCGACGCTCGTGACCGCTACCAGAGGAACGGCCCCGAGGGCAACGCCCGCGAGTTTCGGCTC
This sequence comes from Halalkalicoccus jeotgali B3, assembly GCF_000196895.1. Lineage (NCBI taxonomy): Archaea > Methanobacteriati > Methanobacteriota > Halobacteria > Halobacteriales > Halalkalicoccaceae > Halalkalicoccus > Halalkalicoccus jeotgali. The sequence continues at coordinate 289,147 of NC_014297.1, read as the reverse complement.
GTCGATCCGCTCGGCGAAGGCCGTCGCGATCAACGAGAGACAGCGTGGGTGGGTCTCGAAGCGGTACTTATCGACGTAGTAGTCACTCGTCCCGCCGTGGGAGAGTTCGAACTCGCCGTACTGGACGGCGTCAGCCTCGCGCAGTGCCGCGATGAGGTCCGTATCGGCCATGGTCGGAGTCTCGCGGGACGGATCAAAAGGGGTGCGGTCCGAAACTGCCGTCGACAGCGGGTGCATGATGTGTCCCGACACCGGCGTCTCACCAGAATAGCCGACGCCCGACAACGACGGTGATTGTCACGAGAACAAGACCGCCGAGGAAGGCAACGCCGGCCGAAATACTCCGGAACGTCAGGAACACGATCCGCGAGTACAACGTGAACAGCCCCACAAGCGCGAAAAGGGCAAGCGCGACACCGACGACCCGCCGTAGCCGAGTTGCGATCATGGCCGCAACCACGTCAGCAGTAACTGTAGAGGCATATGACGTATGTGTTTCACTCTAACAGAACGGTTCTGGCTATCGTGAAATCGCATGAGCGAAGCGAGGAGGCTCAAGAATGGCCACGAGAAATCGGAAGGAGCGAGCGGGCACGATGGGATCGCCGCGAGCGAATCGAGTGGCGTTATGGAGCGCCCGTAAGCGACTGAAAGGAGCGAACGGGCACGATGGGATTCGAACCCACGACCGTCGGATGTCTTCCCCCGGCGCTGGCGCACCGAGGATAGAAGTCCGACGCTCTATCCGGACTGAGCTACGTGCCCTCGAAACCTCGTTTGCGGGCCGAGTTGAAAAGCTAACGGGATCGGAACCGTCGGCGACCGACGGGAGCGAGGCGTTTTGAATGTCGCTTTTGCGACGAGGGAACAGTCGAACCGTAGAACGGTGCGAAGGACAGGCTTAACCGCCGACCGCGTCTATCGCCGCCGAATGCGAGTCATCGGAACCGTCGGCCTGCCGGGCAGCGGGAAGGGCGAGGCCGCCGCCGTCGCCCGCGAGGAAGACATTCCCGTCGTCACGATGGGCGACGTCATCCGCCGGGAGTGTCGCGAGCGGGGGCTCGACCCCGCGGACCATCACGGCGAGGTCGCGACGGCGCTGCGCGAGGAGGACGGCCCGCTGGCGATCGCCGAGCGTTCCTTGCCGCTGATCGAGGAGCGCCTCGAAGGGAGCAGGGTCGTTCTCGTCGACGGGCTTCGCTCGGGCGCGGAGGCAGAACGCTTCGAGGAGGCCTTCGGCGAGGCCTTCACCCTGATCGCGGTCGAGGCGCCCTTCGAACTCCGCGAGGAACGCCTCGACGTGCGCGGCCGGGACAACCCCGAGACCGAACCGCTGGAAACCCGCGACGAGCGGGAACTGGGCTTCGGGATGGGCGAGGCGATGGCGCGCGCGGACGTGACCATCGAGAACACCGGCTCGCTCGCGGCGTTTCGCGAACGGATCGACGAACTGCTCTCGGAGGCACGACGATGATCTACCGGGTCGAGGCCACCGTTCGGGTGCCGGTCCGTGACACCGAAGTCACCGACAGGGTCAAAGACGCCGTGGGGAACCTGTTTCCGAACGTCGAACTCGAAACAAAAGAGGGGGAGGTCATCGGGACGACCCACTCGCTGGATCACTTTTCGGAACTGTTGCACCGCCAGGAGATCCTCGACACCGCCCGCAACGAGTTCTTCGCCCGCCAATCGGGACAGTACTTCTCGTTTTCGCTGAAGAAACAGGCGGCCTTCCAAAGCGTCGTGAACTTCGCGGTCGGCGAGGAGAGCGAGTTGGGGGAGATCGACGTCGAAGTCCGCGTGGACGATCCCGGCGTCGAGGCCTACATCGACCACATCGCGCCGCCGACGGAGGACGGCCGGCCGGTCGAACCGGACGGGTAGCGGGCGGAGCGGGACGGCCCGGCGACGTCGGCCCGTCTCAGAACAGCCCGCCCATGCCGCCGCCACCGCCGCCGCCCTGATTTTCCATCTGTTTCATCATGCGCTCCATGTCCATGTTGCCCTGGCCCATCCCCTGGAACTGTTTCAGCGTTCGTTCCATCATCTTGTGTTGCTGGAGCAGCTCCCTGACGGTCTCCTCGTCGGTGCCCGAACCGCGCGCGATGCGCTCGATCTGGCTCTGACCGATCGCTCGTGGGTGTTCTAGCTCCGCGTCGGTCATCGAGTCCATGACGAACTCGAATCGGCGCAGCCGGTCTTGAGTGACGTCCATCGCGTCGTCGGGCAACTGGTCCATGAGCCCGCCGCCGAGTCCGGGGATCATGTCCATGATCTGATCCAGCGGGCCCATGCGGTTCATCGCGTTCATCTGCTTTCGCATGTCGTGGAGCGTGAAGGTCCCGGACAGCAGGTCCTCGGGGTCCCAGTCCTCCTCTTCTTCCTGGGTTTCTGCCATCGCGCGCTCGACGCGTTCGGTGAGCTGTTTCAGGTCGCCCATCCCCAACAGTCGGGAGATGAAGCCGTTTGGTTCGAAGCGCTCGATGTCGTCTACCTCCTCGCCGGTCCCGAGGAAGGCGATCGTCGAGTCGGTCTCATTGACCGCGGTCAGGGCCCCGCCACCCTTCGCGGTCCCGTCGAGTTTCGTGATCGCCACCCCCTGGATCCCGATCGACTCCTCGAAACGGCGGGCCTGTTCTTTCGCACCCTGCCCGATCGCGGCGTCGAGCACCAGCAACGAGCGGTCGGGCTCGACCGCCTCGCCGATCGCCTCGATCTCCTTGATCAGTTCGTCCTCTAGGGCGTGTCGACCCGCCGTGTCGACGATGTGGACGTCGGCGTCGGCGGTCTCTTCCATCCCCCGGCGGGCGATCTCGACGGGGTCCTCGGCGTCGGGATCTCCGTAGAACTCGACCTCGGCGCGTTCGCACATCTGTTTTGCCTGGTCGTACGCACCCGGCCGGAAGGTGTCGGTCTGGATCACGGCAGGACGAAGCCCCTTCTTCGAGAACCACCACGCCATCTTCGCGGCCGTGGTCGTCTTCCCCGACCCCTGCAGGCCCGCAAGCATGATCGTCTGTTCTTCGAGGGGCAGCTCCGTCGAGTCGCCCACGAGCGCGACCAGCTCCTCGTAGACGATCCGCAGGACATGATCGCGTGCGGTCGTCCCGCCCGGCGGTTCCTCTTCGAGTGCGCGGGTCTTGATCGAATCGGAGAGTTCCATCACCAGCGAGACGTCGACGTCGGCCTGGAGAAGCGAGCGCTGGATCTCCTTGACGACCGCCTGCACGTCCTCTTCGGTGAGCCGTGACTTCCCGCGGAGCTCCTCCAAGGTCCCCCTGAGGGAAGTTCCGAGATCGTCGAGTACCATTTACCACGAGTAGACGGCCGAGGCGCTAAAGAGTTTGTCCGTTCGGTCAGTCAGCGCTCACAGAGAGTGACGTCGCCGTTGTCGTAGCCGATCGAGCGGGTCCCACACATCTCCTGGACGTTCGTCTGGCGGATGTGGTTTCGCCCGTCGTCGGTCTCGAAGCGTGGCGCGCCCTCGCGCTGGTAGTCCCGATAGACGACGGTCCCGTGGTCGGGTGGCTCGCCGTCGACGGTGGCCGTCCCAAAGCGTTCCTCGCCGCCGTAGCGGTTGAGGACACTGATGTAGGGACTGTCGCTGTAGATGGGGTTGTTTACGTCGCTCTCGGTCGTTTCGATGAGCGTGTCCATCGCGCTCGCCTCCGCGGGCGAGTAGCCGTATCGGACGCTCTCCTCGGGGAACGTGGGGGCGTCCTGTGTCGCGTCGCTTGCGAGTACCATCCCTCCCGAGAAGGTGAGCGCGAAGACGAGCACGACCGCCGCGAGCACCTGCGGCGAACAGTCCCGGCGCAGGCGGTCGAAGCCGACGGCGGTCAGGACCGCCATCACCGCATAGAGAAAGGCGAACCACCGCCCGGGCAGGAAGTTACGCAACCCGAACATCGGCGGGACGAGCGTGAACACCATCATGATCACGGCGGCGACGATGAGCGTGAGTCCCGACTGGCTCGTTCGCTCGCGCCCCAGGAGGTAGAGGCTGCCGATCACGGTCCCGAACAGGAAGAGGAGAAAGCCGGTGTGGTCGATCAGCGGGATGAGCGTCTCGCCGACGAACGAACCCGGTTGACCCCCGGCGGCGGCGGCACTGCCGGCCTCGCCGCGGTCGAACAGCCCGCTGCCCTCGATCGATCCCCAGAGCACCACGACGACCGCCTCGGTGAACGTTCGGTTCCCCCAGGGAGTCATGCTCCAGACGAGCATGAGCAGGCCGAGTGCGAACGCCGAGTAGCCGTGAACGCTGTGGACGCGGATCGAGGTCTCCCGGTCCGAGAGCAGCCATCGGCGGAGTCGCCCGGCGTTCAGGAGGATCTGTGCGGCCGAACCGGCGCCGAACAACACGAGCATGATGAACGCCGACACCTGGTGGGTCAACGCCATCGCGAACATGAACCCGATGAGCAACGCGACTTCGCCGGGACGGGGCCCGTGTTGCTGGATCCGGACGAACAGCAACAGAACGGCCAGAAACACGATCAGCCCGAGGCTCGTCGGGATCAGGTGGATCGACCAGACGACGACGAAATCGCTGATCGAGTAGGCCGCGGTGGCAAAGACCGCCCATCGGGGCGTCGTAAACCGGACGGCGGTCAGGTACACCAGGAGGCTCGCGAGGGCCATGGCGATCCCGACCGAGCCGAACAGCGCGAGGCGCGGCGAGAGGCCGGTCAGGATCGTCGTTGCGGCGACCGTGAGGTGATACAGCGGCGCGGCGGTGTACTTGGTCCGACCCATGCCCTCGAGCGATCCGGTTTCGAGGATCCCGCCGACGTACTGGGGCATGTGGACCCAGACGTCGATCCCGACGTAGCCCGCCGACCCGAGCAACCCGGCAAAGCGCACGACGAACCCCAGCGCGAGGACCTGCCCCAACAACAGGCCGATCGAGAGGTTACGCTCCGGAACGAGCGCGATCTGGAGGAAGACGATCACCGAAAGCGCGATCGTGATCGCGTAGAACGCGGGGCCGCGCCCACCGGTCAGCATCGAGAGGGCGATCAGCCCGGCCGTGCCGAGGAAGACGACCCCCGGCAGGGCGTGGGCGGCTCCCCGGGACAGTGTGGGGGTGCGCTCGGCCGACGGGGTCCGCGTCGCTACCAGATAGAGCAGACACGCGACCGCCAGCACCGGCGGGACGGTCCGTACCAGCATGTGGGAGAGATAGAGGTTGAGCGGGATCAACAGCCCCGCCAACAGGAGTCCCGCGACCGCCCCAAGGGTGCCGAAGCTGATCCGGCGTTCGCCCATCGAGAGATGCATCTACGAGCGATCCCCCGTGAACAGTGGGCCCGAACCGCACCGCTGACTCCGTCCCCTCCCTCGCATCGCTCGCCCCTCGGACCCATGGTCGCTTTATTATGGTCGGTCTAATAGCGTCTCGGGTTACACAATCACACGACAGTCCATCGACCACAGTCCGCAATCCCTATCCGACGGAGAGAGCGACCGAAACGGCTGATAGATACACATTAAGTCTCAACTGGTTTTCGTGAAAGACGGATTAAGTATCAATGGGTGTGAACGAGCGCGACTCAGGGAGCCAAATCGACGGTCTCGCCGTCGATGGCGACGTCAACCGGCACGCTGGCCTCGAAGTCCGTGATCTCGCCCGCGATCGCGAACGAGTCGGGTTCGTTCGTCGTCCGGCCCGTCACGCGCGAACCAGTGATCGAATCGTAGGAGTTGATCGTCGCGCCGTAGGCGGTCGATTTCTCGACCTCGCCCGAGACCTCGAACGCGTACTGGGCCGTCGAGCCCCGACCGGCGACCGTCAGAACGCTGGTGTTGTCCGCCGCGTCGGTGTCGGCGACGTCGGCCGTCTCGCGGGGATGGCCGACGTCCACAGGTGGCTCGTCGCGTCCGAAGTGGTTGCCCGAGAGCGTGACCTCGTCCCACCCGTCGCCGCCGGCGTCGTTGTCGTACTGGACGACCGGCGAACCGTCCGCGAGGCGATCGGAGCCGGGATCGGTGGAGTTGTGAAACCAGTTGTCGACTACCCGAGCGCCCGACGCAGGCGTCCCGCGGACGGCGACCGCCGCGGTGGTGCTTCCGCCCCGGTTCTCGACGAGTTCGAACGTGTTGTGATGGACGTCGATCCGGTCGCCGCCGGGGCTGTGCATCTCGAAGCCGAAGATCAGGCTGTTCGGTCCCTGAAGGTTGTGGCGGGCCTCGTAGCTGCAGCCGGGACCGCCGCCGCCCGCGATGCTGTGTCGGTTCCCGTCGAAGTAGTTGTGCTCGATAAGCGGGTCGCCCCGGTAGACGACGACGCCGTAGCCGAGTCCGGCCATCATGTTGTCGTGGATCGAGCAGTGATGGACGTGGGCCGCGCTGTCGAGCGGGTCCGAGCCGTGACGGCCGACGCCGATCGCCGCGTGGGTCCAGCCGTAGAGCTCGCAGTTGTCGATCTCGCAGTCGGCGTACGCACGCAGCGCCAGCGAGTCGTTGCTCCAGGCGCCCCCCGAGGGGTCGTAGTAACCGACGTGATGGCCACGAAAGCGCAGCCCCGTGATCCGCACGCCCTCCTCGTAGACCTGGAAGAGCCGCGAGGCGCGCTCGTCGGCGGTGATCAGCGCACCCGGCGAGCCGTCAGTCCCCCGTCCGCTCGCGAGGGTCACGTCGCCGGGGATCGTGATCCGGCGGGCGCTCAGGTCGATCGTCGCGTCGTCGGCGACGTAGATCGTCCGCCCTGCACCGCCGTCGAGCGCCGAGAGCAACTCCTCGCGCGTCGAGACGACGGCGTCCGCGTCGGCTGGCGAGACCGTCCGCTCGTAGCCCTCGCCGCCGCCGACTGCTTCCCCGCTCGGTGCCGGATCCTCGCTGGCCATGACTGGAGACGACCCCACGCCGACCGCGCCCGCGGCGGCGGCGAGTCCGAGCGTGAGATAGGCCCGACGATCCATCGATCCATCGTTACGTCCGATATTTATAACTTCGAAGTATATAGATTAATAATAAGTTTTATGTATTAAATATGGAAAAATAAGGCGTCGACCGACCGGAACTCATCCGTCCGTGACCAGCGGAGCAACAGAGGCCAGCGCGGAGGGGCGCCTCCGTCAAGCGATCGGGTAGCCGCGTGATCGACCGTGGCGCCGCGGCCGTCACAGAAGGCGTTTCGCGACCGCCTTGGCCGGACCGAGATCCACACCGAGACGGTCCTCCAGATCGAGCACGAGCAGGACCTCCTCGCGATCGATGCCGCCGAACCGGAGGGTGACGACGGCGTGGATCGCCAGAAAGAGCCCGAAGAGCACGAGGGAAACCGGAAGCGTGATCGTCACGAGCGAGGCGGTGACGAGGTAGATCGCGCCGATGGGTACGAGCGCGGCGATCGCCGCTTTCGACAGCGACTCGTCGAAGGGATGGATCCCGGTCCGGGTGTACAGCTGGGTCGAGTACGCCACGTTGAGCGAGAAATAGGCGATAACGGTCGCGACGGCCGCGCCGAGATACGAGTAGCGGGGGATCAACAGGACGTTGAGGGCGACGTTGAGTCCCGCCGCTCCGATGTTGTCGAACATGATGAGGCGGGTGTGGCCCATCGCGGTCAGTGTCTTGTAGTTCGGGCCGACGATCGCGTGAACGAAAAACCCGACCGCGAGCACCGAGAGCGCGAGCGCCCCCTCCGTATACTGCGATCCGTACGTATAGCGGATCAACAGCTCGGAGAACAGCCCGATGACGAGAAAGATCGGAAGCGAAGCCACGAAGATCCACTTCGTGACCAGCCGGTACATGTGGGCCATCTCCCCGACGTCACCCTCGGCGTGTAGCTCCGAGAGAACCGGCACGAACAGGAAACCGAAGGAGGCGAGCACGATCGTCAGCATCGTCGCAAGCGGATAGAGCACGTTGTAGACGCCGACGTCGGCCGTCGAGACGAAATACCCGAGCAGGAAGGTATCGATGTCGGCGAGGATCTTCACCATGATCGCCGAGACGATCAGCGGCGCAGAGAAGGCGAGCAGTTCGCGGTGCATCGAGGTCGCACCGATCCGCGAGAACAGCGGCGTGTAGCGATACAGGTAGTACGTTCCGAGTCCGGCCGCACCGGCGTGACCGAGGACGTACGCCCACGCGACGCCCGCGGCGTCGAACCCCGCCCACAGAAGCACCACCGCGAGAACGAGTCTAGTGAGGTGGGCGGTAACGTTCTCGACGAGCACCTTGGGAAACGTCCGTTTGACCCCCTGAATCCCGCCGACGGCGAGTTTCTCGACCGAGGCGAACGGCATCGCCAGCCCGAACACCCGCAGGACCGGCGCGACGTTCGGATCGCCGAAGGCCCGTGTCGCGATGGGCTCCGCGAGCAGGATCAGGCCAGCCCCCGAGAGGATCGACAGCGGCAAGACGAGCTGGAACGCCGAGACGAGGACGCCACGACGGCGTTCCGGATCGTCGTATCGGGGCAGAAATCGCCCGACACCGGTGTGCATCCCCAAGAGAACGAGCGTCGAGACGGTCGCCAGCGCCGCCGATCCCAGTGCGATCGCGCCGTACCCGCCGGGACCGAGCAGCCGGCCGATGACGAGCGTGGAGAGAAACGAGAGCCCGAGCCCGAACATCTCGCCGACGAAGACGATGCTCCCGCCGGTAAAGAGCTTCCGAAAGGGGTCCTCCTCGGCCATTAGCGGTCGGTCATCGGCTATCGGAAATGAGTTTCATGCGGTGCTGCGGGTCCGATCGCTCGGGCAGGACGGGCTTCATCACGCGCCCAGGAGTTGATCGACGAGCCAGTCGGGATCGAACCGCTCGATGTCGTCGTAGCCCTGTCCGGTGCCGAGAAAGAGGATCGGCTTGCCGGTGACGTACGCGATCGAGATCGCCGCCCCGCCGTTGGCGTCGGCGTCTGCCTTCGTGAGGATCGCGCCGTCGATCTCGGCGGCGTCGTTGAACTTCTTGGCGCGCTGGACGGCGTCCTGACCGGCGACGGCCTCGTCGGTAAACAGCGTCATGTCGGGCCCGACGACGCGGTCGATCTTCTCGAGTTGGTCCATCAGTCCCTCGTTCGTGTGGAGCCGACCCGCAGTATCGCCAAGCACCACGTCGATCCCGTGGGCCTGTGCGTACTCGACGGCGTCGTAGATGACCGCCGCCGGGTCCCCACCCTGTTCGTGAGAGATGAGTTTCGTATCGAGGTTCCGTGCGTGCTCGCGGATCTGCTCGTTCGCGCCCGCACGATAGGTGTCGCCGTTTGCGAGCACCGTTGAGTAGCCCCGCTCTTCGAGGTACTGCGAGAGCTTCGCGATCGAGGTGGTCTTGCCGACGCCGTTGACGCCGGTGAAGATGAGAGTGACGGGTTTCTCGGCCGCCGCGATCCGCTCGTCGAAGTCGAACTGGCCGACGCTGATTACCTCCAGAAGTGCCTCCCGCAGGGCCTGATCGACCCGTTCCTCGACGGTCTGGGTCATCCCGCGGGTCGCGTTCTCGAGTTCGTCCCGGAGGTTGGCGACGATCTCCTGGGCGACCGTGAACTCGACGTCGCTTTCGAGCAACGCGAACTCGAGATCGTCCAAGGGCCCTTCGATGACCTCGGGGTCGACGACGATCTGGCCGGTCGCGAGCGACTTCGCGCGGTGCATGAACCCGCCGCCAGAGTCCGACGCCCGCTCGTCGCCCGTCGACTCCACATCCGGCTCATCCGACGTCTCGACGGGAGCCTCGGGTTCGAGCGGCTCGCCGGAGCCGGCCGGTTCCGGCGGGGAATCGGGTGTCGGGCTCTGGGCCGGTTCGGCGGACGGCTCCGCTTCTCCGAGCGGTTCGTCGTGATCCGCAGGTTCGGCGGGTTCGGCCGTCCCGTCCGCGCCGGTCGGTTCGGGCGCCTCGTCGTCCGCCTCCTCGGCTTCCTCCTCGACGTCGTCGCGAAAGCGCCCGAGCTTCTCTTTCAGGCCGTCGAACATGGCTTACTGCTCGTCGTTCTGTTGTTGCTGCATCTGCTGCATCGCCTGTTGTTGGGCCTGCTGTTGGACCTGCTGGGCGCGCTGTTCGACCTCGTCGATCTCCGATTCCAGTTCGTCGATCTCGGCCTCGAGTTCGTCGATCTGTTCGGAGAGCGTGTTCCGCTTGGTCTGGAGGGTCTCGGTCGCGTCGTCGCGTTCCTGCTCGGCCGCAAAGCCGCCACCGACGTCGACGACGACTTCGTCGATGTCGTCGACGGTCGCACGGACGTACGCGCCCCCGCCGACCGGGACCTGCACCGTCGCGCCGGTTTCGAGCGATTCGAGCGCCGAGACGGCCTCCGTGATCTCGGCCTGCTCGTTCTGCAGCTCGTCGACCTCGCCCTCCAAGGCGTCCTGTTGGGAGTCGAGCTCCTGGAGCTGCTGGGAGAGCTCCTGCAGTTCGGGGCTTGCGCCGCCCATGCTCATCGCGCGATCACCGTATCGAGAGAAACGAACGTCATGCCCACAACTGGGCCCGCGAGTCGGAAGTATCTTCCTAGTCGAGATAGCCAAGCGCGTCCTCGATCCGCCCAAGCTCCGGTCCCGTGGTGTCCTTGCCCGCGACGTAACCGAACTCGTTTGCGACCAGTCCCGCCCCCACCAGGGGAGCGCCGTAGTTGATCGTCCCGATATCGGCGTAAACGCCGAGGTGCTCCTCGAGGAAGTCGAGTTCGCCGTCGGTGGCCTTCGGATGACAGAGTACGCCGTCGTTGGTCGCGACCGCCGCGGTTCCGACGGTCCTGAGGCCGGCCAGTTCGCCCCGTTCGACCGGAACGCCGAGCCCGTCTTCAACCGCGCGAACGGCCTCTCGAGAGAGGTCCGGGTGGACGTACGCGCCGCTGTCGTTCGCGAGTACGACGTTACCGGCGGCGTTGATCCGCCCCGGTAGCTCGGTGATCGGCAGGTCCGTAACCGTCCCGATCGCCTCGCGTTCGGTCTCGGTGATCCGACTGCTGACCAGCAGGCCGTTCTCGTTACCGACCGAGAGCGCGCCAACGGTAGAGGAACCGCCGATGGTCGTCGGGAGCGAGGGGACGTCGAGTTCGTCCTCCAACTCCTCGCGCAGGTCGTCTTCGACGTCGTTTCGCACGAGGAGTGCGTCGTCGGTTGCTCGAGCGAAGACACCGACAGACGACGAGCCGAAAAAGGCGGTGCGAAGCACTATCGAGCGAGTTCGGCCTCGACGAGCGCCTCGCCCTCCTCGGTGAAGCGAGCCGCCCGCACGCGCAGCTTGCTCGGGGGCTTTCGACGGCCCCGTTCCCAGACCGCCTCGTTGATCGAGGGGTCCAGTCGCACGGCGTCCTCGTCGACCGAAAAGTGCTTCGCGAGGTGCCCGCGGACGATCGACATTGCTTTGTCGGCGCGCTCGTGGCTGGCCTGCGCTTTCGCGTCCCGCAGCGGGACCGTTACCACGCGTTCCTCGAAGTCGCTCGCGCTCATTATTCGTCGGTGTCGCTACGGCGCCAGTTGCGCCGCTTGGGGTTTCGCGTTACGTCGCGGTCGGTCTTGAGCATCACCCACGCGGGAATCCGCGAGTTCTGGCGGTCGAGTTTCCCCAGGCGTTTTTTCTTCGCCTTCGATTTCTTGCCCATAGTACCCGCCAGTACCCCGTCGGCGCATAAAATCCTGTCCTTTTCAGAACAGGCCCGAGACCGCCCGACCGACGCGGCCGAACCGCGAGGCGCCCTCAGCCGTCTCCGAGGTGGATTCGGCGGGCGCTCGCGTGCCCTCCGCGTCCGAGTCGGTCTCGGTTTCGAACTCGCTCATTCTAAAGGTCAGGTTCCGTTCGGAATCGGTCTCCTCGGTCTCGGACCCGTCGTCCCAGCCCGCCTGACACTCCGGACAGGAACGCACGCAATCCTCGTTGTCACCGAACACACGGGCGTAGTCGCGCGAAACGTACCCATTACAGCGGTTGCATCGAACCATACAGACGTGTAGCATCTAAAGTATAATAAATTTTATAGTTACTGGATGGTGACAGAGCGACCGACTCCCGGGTAAGTGACTACTCCGAGTCGAGCGGATACGAACGGAGCGTCGAGTAGGCGGGCCCGTCAGGGCCGAGTTCGCTCTCGGTCAGTCGAAGCGCTCGAACCGTCGTTCGGCCAACTGTCGGGTCGCGCTCGCGGACGAGTCGCTGAACCAGTTCCTTCCCGCCCGCGTGATCCATTCGCGCGAGGGTCGCGTGGGGGGTGAAGTCGTGCTCCGCCGGATCGAACCCCAGCGCCGTCGTCTCGCGTTCGACGGCCTCGTGGAGCCGGCCCATTTCCTCGCTCCCCTCGCGGACCCCGAGCCAGACGACGCTGATGTACTCGAGGGAGGGAAAGACTCCGAGCCCGCCGTATTCGGCCTCGAAGGGCGAGACGTCGGCCTCGGCGATAGCCTTTTCGAGGGCCGCCCCGAGTTCGGGGATGCGGTCCTCGTCGACCTCGCCGAGGAACTTCATCGTGACGTGGGTCTGAGTGGGGTCGGTGGGGCGGATCCCCTCCGCCGTCGAGAGTTCCTCTTGAAGGGCCGCGATTCGCTCGGCGAACCTCCCGGGAAGGTCGATGCTGACGAACAGGCGCATAGCGAGGGTTCGGTCCGGATCGGCTAATCGGTGTGGGTGCGGGCGGTGTTGTCGCAGTGTGGCGGCCGGTACGAGTGCGAGCGGCAGGAGTGCCGCCCGCACGAGAAGGGCGGGGGAGGGCTGGCGTCCCCGAGAGCAGCCGCCCGGTCGGGCGGCTGTGATGCGTCCTGGTGGAAATGAAAAGGGCGAGGCGCGTACGCCAGTACGCGCCGAGGGCTTTCGACGTAAGCCTTACCCCGCACCCTCGCCTACCGCGACCATGACCGATTCAGAGGACCGCGACCACCGCTTTTCGGAGGGCCAGGGGTTCGGCGAGGCCTACGACGAGTTCGACCTCGACCCGCCCGAACTCCGGGTCGATCCCGAGAAGGTCGACCCCGTCGACTCGCGTGTACTGACGGACTTGCTCGACGAACACAACGTTTCGCGCGAAGACATCGACGTCGAGTCGCTGATCGAGGTCGGCCTCTCGTATATGGAGATCAACCGCCACGAGCAGGCGACCGAAACCTTCGAGCGCGCCGCCCGCTTCGCTGAGGACGGGTCGCTTCAGTCCCAGGAGGCCTGGGCGAACAAGGGCGTCGCCCACGCCGAACTCGGGGAGTACGACGAGGCGATCGGCGCCTACCGGGAGGCGCTGGCGATCGCAGAACGCTCGGAACACGCCGCGGTCGCCGAGACCAACCTCGCGTACGCGCTCTGGGAGACCGGTAAAACCGAGCAGGCGCTCGAACACGCCGAACGCGCCGTCGAGATCGACAACCGCTTCCCGCAGGCGTGGTACAACCGCGGCTTCTTCCTGCTCGAACGCGGGTTGGCCGAGGAGGCGGTCGACTGCTTCGACAACGCGATGCGGCTGGGACTCAGGAACGCGGACTTACTCGCGGAGAAGGCCCGCGCCCACGAAGAACTGGGCGAGGACGAACGCGCAGAGGACCTCGCGGAGGAGGCCGAGGAACTGCGCGCCGAAACCGAAGAACAGCTGATGGAGCGATAGCGATGATCCTCACCGAGCGCGAGACCCCCAAGGGCCTGCTGGTGTCCGTCTGTGATCGCGATGTCCTTGGGGAGACGTTCGAGAACGGCGAGGTCTCGATCACCGTCAGCGAGGAGTTCTACGGTGGCGAGGAAGCCGAGACGGCGGAGGTCGCGACGACGCTCGCGCGTGCGAGCGTGGCGAACCTCGTCGGCGAGCGGGCGGTCTCGCTCGCGATCGAGGAGGGTCACGTCGAGGAGGCAAACGTACTAGAGATCGACGGCACGCCCCACGCGCAGTTCCTGCGGATGTGATCACTCGGTGTCGAGCGACAGGAGCCTCGCGGGATTCTCGTAGACGACCGTCCGGATCACTTCGCGATCGACGCCGAGGCGACAGAGGTCCATGATCGTCCGTTTCATCGCGAAGACGTCGTGTTCCATCGCGCCGATGAGGTCCGTATCGAGGACGATCCTGTCGGCACCGTACTCCTCGATTGCGCTGGCGACGTCGGCCGGATCAAAGCCACGCAGCCACGGCGCACTGATACTGAAGCTCAGATAGCAGTCGGTGGTTTCCATGACGAGCGGGACGACCGCCGGGCTCGCGTGATCGATCACCACCTGTTCGTCGGGAAGGCCCGCCTCCGCCGCGAGTTCGAGGTCGATTTCTACTGCTTCTCGTTTCGCGTTCTCGGGATCGAGCAGCGGTTCGGTGAAACTGTCGTTGGCCTCCTCGTAGCTGTGGCTGTACTGGGCGGGTAAGCCGCCCTTGCTCGATCCGGGGGTGTGAACGAGAATCGGGAGGCCCGTCTCGCGGGCGATATGCATCTGCTCGCGCACGACGTCGCGCTGGTCGTCGAGCCCCCAGGCGGCGGTGTGGTGGGTCGATTCGATGCCCGTCTCGCCGATAGCGACGACCCGTTCGTCTTCGCAGTACTCGGGGAGGGCCGCGAGCAGTTCCGCCGCTCCGTCGACGCCGGCCCAGGTGTGGACGCCGACGGCGACGTACTGGTCGTAGAAATGGCGATGGTCGAAACACGCCGCCCGCCGGAGGGCGTCGTCCCAGAGAAAGCGGACGTCGTCGGCGGAGACGGGGCGATAGGGTGCCCAGTAGTAGCCCGCGGCGATCATCACGGCCGCGCGAGCGCCGCTGAGGTCGAATTTCTCCCTGTCGTTCCACGTCAGCGACTGGGTGTGCTGGTGGATGTCGATCCAAGGGATGTCGAGCGGATCCGGGGAGTTCCCGGTTGGTGCGGAGCCGAGTGGCCGGTTCGCGAACGAAGCCATGTACCCTCCTACACCGGAAGGATAGTAATGGTATGGAAACTTATCTCATAGAGGGGAGATCGTCGTTGACGGATGCGTGAACCGGATCCGGTTACGTCACCCCGTGTGGACCGAAGGAATGTTCTTTCTCGAACCCCTTTCGGCTATCAATGGGCATTCAGGAATCCGCGCCGCTCGACGTCGAGCGCGTCCGGGAGGACTTCCCGATCCTCGAACGGGAGTTCGACAGCAACCAGTTGGTCTACCTCGACAACGCCGCCACCACACAGACGCCGAACCAAGTGATCGACGCGATCGGCGACTACTACCGGGAAACGAACGCGAACGTCCACCGCGGGATCCACCACTTGAGCCAGGAGGCTTCGATCGCTTACGAGGAGGCCCACGACACGCTCGCGAACTTCGTCGGCGCCTCGGGCGGGCGCGAGGAGATGGTATTTACGAAAAACACCACCGAAGCCGAGAACCTCGTCGCTTACGCGTGGGGGCTGAACGAGTTGGGCGAGGGCGACGAGGTCGTCCTCACGGAGATGGAACACCACGCCTCGCTCGTCACCTGGCAGCAGATCGCAAAGAGGACCGGCGCGACGGTGCGCTACATCGGGATCACCGAGGAGGGCGAACTCGACATGGACCACGCCCGCGATCTGATCGGCCCGGACACCCGGATGGTCTCGGTCGTCCACGTCTCGAACGCCCTCGGGACGATCAACCCCGTCGAGGAACTCGCCGACCTCGCCCACGAACAGGACGCGCTCATCTTCGTCGACGGCGCGCAAGCCGTTCCGAACCGCCCCGTCGACGTCGAGGCGATCGACGCGGATTTCTACGCCTTTTCGGGTCACAAGATGGCCGGTCCCACGGGTATCGGCTGTCTCTACGGCAAGAAGGCGATCTTAGAGGAGATGGAGCCGTTCCTCTATGGCGGCGACATGATCAAGAAAGTCACCTTCGAGGGCGCGAAGTGGAACGACCTGCCTTGGAAGTACGAGGCGGGCACCCCCCTGATCGCCCAGGGGATCGCACTCGAACGCGCGGTCGAGTACTTGGAGGGGATCGGCATGGAGCGGGTTCAGGCCCACGAGGAATGGGTGACGGAGTACGCCTTAGAGCGCCTCACGGAATTCGACGACATCGAGATCTACGGGCCCCAAAAGGCCGAAAACCGCGGCGGACTCGTCGGCTTCAACCTCAACGGCGTTCACGCCCACGATCTGGCCTCGATCATGAACGATCACGCGGTGGCGATCCGGGCGGGCGATCACTGCACCCAGCCGCTGCACGACGTTCTCGGTACTGCGGCCTCCGCACGGGCCTCCTTCTACATCTACAACACCCGCGAGGAGATCGATCGACTGGTCGAGGCGGTCGACGACGCGCGGCAGTTGTTCGCCTGATCGACCGGGATACCGTCGCCAGAAGGGGTCTCCCGAGTTCGGTTCTCGACGGGGAACCCGCCATCGGTGGCGGGCGCTCAGGCGGTAACCGTCGGGACGATCGAGTTAGTCGTCCTTTTTCCCGTCCCGTTCCCGGTCGCGGCGTTTTCGCTTCCTGTCGTCGTCATCGTCGTGATCGTGGTCACGGTCGCGGTCCTTTCGACGGCGACGTTTTCGCTTTCCGTCGTCGTCATCGTCGTCGTCCCTGCGACGGCGTTTGCGGTCGTCATCGTCGTGGTCGTGGTGGTGATCGTCCTTGTCCCGATCCTTTCGCTTCCGGTCGTGATCGTGATCATGGTCGTCCTTGTCACGACCCTTCCGTTTCCCGTCGTGATCGTTCCGACCGCCACGGCGCTTTTTCCCACCGTTCTTCCGGTGCTTCTTGGCTTTCCTCTTGCCGTGTTCGTATCCCTCCCGGTAGCCCGTGTTCTTGGTGTGTTTTTTCTTGTCGAAGTACCCGGCTCGGAACCCGTCGTAGTACGCTTCGAGGTTCAGGTCGTAGTGTTTGTGTCGGCGGCGTTTCTTCGTCCCGAAGTCGTATCCGTCGTGGTAGCCTTTACCGTGGCGTTTTCGCTTTTTCTCGCCGTGATAGCCGTGTCGGAAACCCCGGAAGTACGGGTCTTTCCGCTCCTTGTCATCGTCGTCGTGGCCCCCGTGGGCCGCACCGACGCCGGAGAACCCGACCAGACCGGTCGCCGCCAGTCCGGTTGCTTTCAGCACGGTTCGTCGCGTTCGCTGGCCGTCGTGTGAGTCACTCTCGTCTGTCATCTGTTGCTCCCCCCGGAGCGATTGGAACGACTGTCGGATGAGAGATAAATCTATCTGATATGACTAAAGATATATATTTCAAAATATGTATATATTGATTATGGATGAAAGACAGTATTGACGAACCGATGACTGATTCGGCGAGCGACGGAGATAGTGGCTACGGGGAGTGAGGCCCCAATGGGGACGGGAGATGGAAGATCGATAGTGTCGGTCGAAATCGAGAAAGTGGGTCAGCGTACCCGACGAGGCCGAAAGAACGGGCGGAAGCACGAGGTGTTGTCCATGATGTATCGCCATCGTGCACCGATCATCGCCGCTGTGAAGTAAGGATACGTCCCGGTCGACGGAAGTAGTGTACACTTTTTGTCGTTCTGCCGGCTGATCGAAACGCTCAGGTCCGCCCGCCGTGATGGGGTGCCCATGGACGGGACGAACCCGGGGCGGCGGCGAGTGCTCTCGGCGCTCGGGGCCGGCGCGCTCTACGGGATCGCCGGCTGTACCGATACGGGCGGGTCGGACCCGAACGGGTCGAACGGATCGAACGGGTCGTCGAGTGGCGAGGACACGCTCGACGGGGGCGGGGACGACGACGGAAACGCTTCGTCCCCGACGGGGTGGCCGACCTACCGCGCCGACGTCGCGAACACGGGCGCGCTGTCCGACGCGAGCGGTCCCGACGATCCCGCGGTCGCCTGGACGGTCGAGACTGGCGGAGCGATCTACGCCTCGCCGACCGTCTTCGAGGGCGTGGTCTACGTCGGCAGCTACGACGACACGCTGTACGCACTCGGAACGGACTCCGGCGAGGAGGTCTGGACGTTCGACGCGGGCGGGAACGTCTTCTCGTCGGTCGGGATCGAGGACGAGTTCGCCTACGTCGGCGGGTTCGAGGACGGGGTTCACGCACTCGCACTTGAGGACGGCACGGAGGCCGAGCGCTTCGAGACGGACGACGACGTGGGCTCGTCGCCGGCGATCGTCGACGGCACGCTATACATCGGCTGTGACGACGGCAACGTCTACGCGCTCGGCGGCGACGAGTGGCGGGCCGGGACCGGCGCGGAGGTCGTCGCGAGTCCCGCAGTAGACGGTGGGTCGGTCTTCGTCGGGAGTTTCGACGGCGTCTTCTACGCGCTCGACGCCGCGACCGGCGAGGAGCTATGGACCGTCGAGGGGGCGGGGGAGTTCGAGGGACCGTCCGCCGTCTCCGAGGGGACCGTCTTCGTCGGCGACAGGGGTGGCGGGTTCTACGCGCTGGACGCCGCCTCGGGCGAACAGCGATGGCGAGTCGAAACGGGTGATTGGACCGGTTCGGGGCCGGCGGTCGTCGGCGGAACCGTCTACGCCGCCAACCGCGACGGCAACGTCTACGCGTTCGATGCCGAATCGGGCGAACAGCTGTGGCGATTCCAGACCGGCGGGGAGGTCTGGTCCTCGCCGACGGTCGCGGGCGAGCGGGTCTACGTCGCCAACCGCGAGGGCAGCGTCTACGCGCTCGACGCCGCCGAGGGGACCAACCAGTGGAGCCTGTCGATCGGCCCGGTGACGTTCTCCTCGCCGGCGGTGGTCGACGGGGCGCTGTACGTCGGCAGCACCGACGGGAGCGTCTACGCGCTCAGATAGCCCTGCGGAACCCTTTTGCCGGCCACTCCCGTACTCGATCGCACTATGAGCATGGGATCGGATATGTATCGCGAGCAGATCCTCGATCACTACAAGAACCCCCGGAACTACGGCGAGCTCGAGGACCCCACCTTCTCACACGTCGGCGAGAACCCGATGTGTGGCGACGAGATCAGGGTCGACGTCAACCTCGAAGACGACGGCGAAACCATCGAGTACGTCGCCTTCTCTGGCGACGGCTGTGCGATCAGTCAGGCCAGCGCGAGCCTGCTGACCCAGAAGCTACCGGGGATGAATCTAGAGGAACTGGCCGAGATGGATCGCGACGACATCACCGAGATGCTCGGAATCGAGATCAGCCCGATGCGCATCAAGTGTGCCGTCCTCGCCGAGAAAGTGGTACAGGACGGCGCGGAGATTCACCAAGGACAAAAGGACCTCGATAAAACGACGACCGAGGATTAACCCCACGGGCTCGACCCGAGTTCGGCCTTGAGTCGCGATCCCGTTCGAATGCGACAGTCCTCGCGCGGCACCGCGATACACAGGAGCGCGTATCCCTCTCTTCTGTCCGACTCTTCGAGCGCCCGGGGCATCCTGCGGTGTTCGATACTCCCTTCGAGGACTTGTCCGACACACTCCGCACAGGTGCCGCTGCGACAGTCGTACGGCAGACGGATCCCGACGCGAGCCGCGGCTTCGAGGATCGTCTCGTTTCGCTCGACGGAAAACGTCTCGACCCGATCGCCCGGCCATTCTAAGGTTATCTCGTGACCCATACGAGCCGAAGGCGCCGGTGACGGACAAACCCGTCGGGCGCTCGGATTACTCGGGCTTCAGACCCGCACCCTCGACGCGCATAACCGACTCGCCGTCGGCGAGGTTCGGCGCGTCCACGAGGCGGACGATCCGCTTGTTGCCCTTCGACTTGCGGAGGTACATCCGGAAGGTGGACTTGTGACCGAGGATATTGCCACCAATGGGCTGGGTCGGGTCGCCGAAGAACGAATCGGGGTTCGAGGCGACCTGGTTGGTCACGAGGATCGCGGTGTTGTAGAGGTCGGCGATCCGCGAGAGGTCGTGGAGGTGTTTGTTGAGCTTCTGCTGGCGTTCTGCGAGCTGGCCACGGCCCACGTACTCCGCGCGGAAGTGCGCGGTCAGCGAGTCGACACAGACCAGTCGAACTGGCCACTCGGTGTCCTCGCTCTCGCCGGCGAGTTCCTTCGCCTTCTCGGCCAGCAGCATCTGGTGGTTCGAGTTGAACGCCTTCGCGACGTGGATCTTATCGAGGACGTCCTCGACGAGCACGTCGAGTGCGGCCTCGTCGTTGGGCCCGCCCTCGATCTCGCGGTGCTCGAGGGTCGCGGCGATGACGTCATCCTCGAGCCCGCGGACCATGTCGTCGATCCGCTCGGGGCGGAAGGTGTCTTCCGAGTCGATGAAGATCGCGCTGCCTTCGAGGCCGCCCTGTTCGCGAGGGAGCTGGACGTTGACCGCGAGCTGATGAGTGACCTGGGACTTGCCGGCACCGAACTCGCCGTAGACCTCGGTGATCGACTGGGTCTCGACGCCGCCGCCGAGCATCTCGTCGACCTCGGGGATCTGCCAGGAGAGCTTGCCGATCCGTTCGCGCCGTTCGAGCACCGTCGACCCGGTCTCGAACCCGCCGACGTCGGCGGCATTCCGGGCGGCCCGAATGATGTCGCCGGCGCTCGACTCGCCGACGTCGGCCGTGTTCGATAGCTCGGCGGGGCTGGCGACCGCGAGGCTCGTATAGGTGTCGTAGCCGTTATCGAGGAGTTTCTCGGCGGTCGCGGGACCGACGCCGGGGAGGTCTTCGAGGTCTGAGTCTGCTGCCATACTCCCACCTTGTGCCTATACCCGTATAAACGCTCGTTAACAGGAGGGTGGAAGTGAAAGCGCGGGAGGGGAATCGGATACGGCACACTCGGAGACGAACGTTCAAAAACGAGGATTAGTCCCAGGGATGCTTCTCGGGAGAGTCGGGCCACAGCGGGTACCAGTAGTCCGTATCGTCCTCGACGCCGAGTTCCCCGTCCAGAACGCTCTGGAGTTTGAACTCGACGGACTGGTCGCGCTCGCGCCCGCGGATGGGCGCGAAGGGATAGTACGCACCCCGTCGGAAGGAGTAGACCCAGTAGACGTATCGCGAGCCGTTTTCGAAAGTGAACAGCGCCGCAAGCAGCCGCGAGCCGTAGCCCCGCTCGATGAACGTATCCGCGGCGAAGTGGATACTCGTAACGAGATCCTCGGGGTCCGAGTCCGCGAGGACGACCCAGTGATAGCCCTGCTGGTCCATGCGGATCGAGGCCGTCGTCCCGGTCTCGGCCTCGCCGGCCTCGAGGATGTCCCGCACCTCCATGAGGGTGTCCTCGAAGTCCGTGCTGTCGACACTGGAGAAACAGAGCGCCGCGGTACCCTCGTTCGGGTAGTCGAGATCGGCCTCCATGGTGATGTAGGCCGTGCTCATCCCGAAGAGGTCCTCGGGGTCGGCCTCGCGGGTGGCGTCGTGTTCCGCGCTGTTGCCGAAGACGGCGCGGATGGTGTCCATGATACCCATATCGAACGATGGGATACCAAAAGTAAAGGCGTTGAGGTCCGTGGTCGATCAGGCGGTCGCGAGTTCGCGTTCGAGATCGCGCAGTCGCTCGATGCGCTTTTCGGTCGGCGGGTGCGTGCTCGCGATCCGGCCGACGAAACCCTTGTTGATCGGGATGATGAAAAACGCGTTCATCTCGGCCTCCTCGCGCAGGTCCTCCTTCGGCACCCGGTCCATGCGCCCAGAGATTTTCATCAGCGCCGAGGCCAGCGCCGAGGGCTTGCCCGTGATCATGGCCGCCCCGCGGTCGGCGGTGTACTCGCGATAGCGCGAGAGCGCGCGGATCAGCAGGAAGCTGATTACCCACACCAGAAGCGAGACGACGATCGCCACCCAGACGGGCGCCTGGTTCCTACTGTCGCCCCCGCCGCTGAACAGCCAGCCCCACCGGACGACAATGAAGGCGAGCGTCGAGAGGAAGGAAGCGACCGTCATCACCATCATATCGCGGTTCTTGATGTGGGCGAGTTCGTGAGCAAGGACGCCTTCGAGTTCCTCCCCGTCGAGCGTGTCCATGATTCCGGTCGTCACGCAGACGACGGCGTTCTTCTGGTTGCGCCCGGTCGCAAACGCGTTCGGAACCCGCGAGTCCGTGACCGCGACGGTCGGTTTGGGCAGGTCGGCCTGCCGCGAGAGGCGAGTTACCGCATCGTGTAGCTGGGGGTATTCGTCCTCGCTGACCTCGTGGGCCCCCATGCTCCAGAGGGTGAGCTTGTCGCTAAAGAAGTACTGTACCAGCGAGAAGCCACCCATGAACACCAGCATCGTGATCGCTCCGCCGCCGAGGTAGGCGGCGACGACCGCAGCGAACACCAAGTAGAGGGCAAAGAGCAGGAACATGGTAAAAGCCATGCGCCCGCGAAGCCCCCAGTCCGTTTTCCACTCCATGTACCTATTCGTACGGTCTCGGACAGTTAAAGTGTTGAGATTGCCTCGGGGCGAGATCGTGCGGGTACTACTATGTGACTGTGCGTCGACGCCCCGAACGGAGGATCACAATGGGAGACATAGACGTCGCGATCGGGATCGACGTGGATTGCGTCGCGGGATGGCTGGGCACCTACAGCGCCCACGACTCGCCCTCTGACCTCACCCGGGGTTGCTCGCCGGGAATGAGGGCATCCCGCGCATGTTGCAGGTCTTCGAGAACGCCGGGATCGACACCTCGTGGTACGTCCCGGGCCACACCATCGAGACCTTCGAGGAGGAGATCGGTGCGGTGGCGGACGCCGGTCACGAGATCGGCGTCCACGGCTACACCCACGAGAACCCGACCGACCTCACGCGCGAGCAGGAAGAGACCATCCTCGCGAAGTCGATCGGTCTCGTCGAGGACCTCACCGGCGAGAAGCCGGTCGGCCACCGCGCGAGCTGGTGGGAGTACAGCGAGAACACGCCCGAACTCGTCGAGGAGTACGGCTTTCGCTACGACAGCAGCCTGATGGAGAGCGACTTCGAGCCGCTGTACATGCGTATCGGCGACAGCTGGGAGTCGATCGACTACGACAAACCCGCCGAGACGTGGATGCACCCCTACGAGTACGGCCAGCAAACCGACGTCGTCGAGATCCCCATCTCGTGGTATCGCGACGACGTCCCGCCGATGCTCTTTATGAAACAGCCCAACTACAACAACGGCTATACAAGCCCGAAGATGATCTACGAGGAGCTCTACGAGGCCCACTTCGACTACCTCTACGAGCGCCGCGGCGCTGGCGTCTACACGCTCACCATCCACCCCGACGTCCACGGTCGCCCACAGATGATCCCGCTTTTGGAGGGGTTCATCGAATACATGAAGGGCCACGACGGCGTGGAGTTCACGACCCTAGAGACCGTCGCCGAGAAGTTCGACGAGGACCCGACGAGATCCGAAAGCGAGGGCGAGTTCGTCTGAATCGATCGAGTAGCGCGACGCTTAACCGACCGGATCGGGTAGATCGGGTATGAGCCGATCGGCCTTCTGTCCTCGCTGTGGCGACCCCGTCGAGGGCGGCGAGCGTCCGGACTTGCCCGGCGCGCCCGCCGCCGCCGAGACGGGACTCTGTGATGCCTGTTACTTCGAGGACTTCGAACTCGTTTCCGCACCGGAGAGACTGACCGTGCGGGTCTGTGCGCAGTGTGGAGCCGTCCATCGCGGAAACCGCTGGGTCGACGTCGGCGCCGAGGACTACACCGACGTGGCGATCGACGCCGTGAGCGACTCCCTAGGTGTACACCTCGACGCCGAGAGCGTAGCCTGGCAGGTCGAACCCGAACAGGTCGATCAGAACACGATCCGAATGCACTGTCTGTTCACCGGTGTGGTCCGTGGCGAGGCGATCGAGGAGGAGGTCGTGGTCCCGGTAACGATCTCGCGGGAGACCTGCACACGCTGTGGGCGGATCGCGGGTAGCTACTACGCGAGTGTCGTCCAGTTGCGTGCGACCGACCGGACGCCCACGAGCGAGGAGCGCGAAGCCACAAAGGAGATCTCCCACGCCGTGGTCGAGGAGATGGAGGCCACCGGGGACCGAAACGCCTTCGTCACCGAGATCGACGACACCGCGGACGGCGTCGACGTGAAGGTCTCGACGACCAACATCGGCAAGAAGATCTCCCAGCGCCTCGTGAACCGCTTCGGCGGAGGCTTTAGCGATTCGGAGACGCTCGTCACCGAGGACGAGGACGGCAACGAGGTCTACCGGGTGACCTACGCGGTCCGCCTGCCACCGTTTACCAGGGGGGATATCATCGACCCCGAGGACGGGGAGGGACCGGTACTCGTCCGCAGCGCCCGGGGCACCGTCAAGGGTCGCCGGCTCGCGACCGGCGAGCGCTACGAGTCGAGTTTCGAGGAGGGAGATTCGCCCGACGCCCGCCGACTCGGGCGGATCGAGAACGCCCAGCAGACCACGCTCGTGAGCGTCGAGGACGAACGGGCGGTCCAGGTGCTCGACCCCGAGACCTACGAGTCCAAAACCATCCCGCGACCCGACTTCCTCGACGTCGAATCGGGGACCGTCCCCGTCCTGAAGAGCCGCGCCGGCCTGTACGCCGTCCCCGAGGACGGACCGGAATGAGCGACGACCCGCTTGCGGCGATCGTCCCGAAACCCGACGGCGAGCGGACGATCGCGGCACTGCGCGCGGAGGGAGTCTACGACGACACTCGAAGGGTCCGCGAGGCGGGCAAGGGGGCGCTTGCGCTGCCGGTGACCCGTCGTCCGACGGACACCGAGGTGCGTGCGGTGATCCGCCAGCCCGACCCAGACGCGCGCGCGCCCGGACTAGCGGACCTGCTGGCCGCGCGCGACTGGAGTGACGCGGAGATCGAACGCGCCCCCAACTCGTGGACCGTCATCGGGAGCGTGATCCTCACACGTTTCGAGGGCTGTCCCCGCGAAGGGGAAGTCGGCGAGGCGCTACTGGAACTGCACGGCGGCGCCGATACCGTCCTCGCCCGGGAGGGAATCACCGGCGCGCACCGCGAGCCCGCGGTTCGGGTGGTCGCGGGCGCGGGCGACACCGAAACGGTCCACACCGAACACGGGACGGAGTACGCGCTCGACCTCTCGAAGGTGATGTTCTCGCCGGGCAACAAGCGAGAGCGCACGCGGATGGGCGAAGTCGTCGAGGAGGGCGAGCGCGTGCTGGACATGTTCGCCGGAATCGGCTACTTCACGCTGCCGATGGCGCGGGCCGGCGCGCACGTGAGCGCCATCGAGCGAAACCCGGTCGCCTTTCGGTACCTGCTCGAGAACGCCGTGCTGAATGGCGTCGAGGAGCGAATCGACGCCTACCGGGCGGACTGCCGGGACGTCGAAGTTACGGGGGTCGATCGCGTGGTGATGGGCTACTACGAGGCCCACGACTATCTGGATCGCGCGCTCGACGCGCTGCGCGATGACGGCGTCCTCCACATGCACGAGGCGACGCCCGAGGCCGAACTGCCAGAACGACCCGTCTCGCGGCTCCGAAACGCGGCCACGAGCGCCGGACGGACGGTCGAAATTCTCGACAGACGTCGAGTAAAGAGCCACAGCGCGGGTGTCGCACACGTCGTGGTGGACGCGCGGGTCGGCCGGAGCGATTAATTGCGTCGAACGGTTGGGTGGGGATATGGACAGACAACAGGTGGTCGCGCTCGTTCTCGTAGTCCTGCTGGTCGGCTCGATGGTCGGGAGCCTCGCGCTGATCTAGCCGTCGCCCCACACGTCGCTCAGCGGGTGGTTCGAGCGCTCCGCGGACGACGTCGACCCGCTCGGGGTTCGAGTCGTCCCCCGGTCGGTCCCCGGGGCGGGCGATCCGGTCCCCGAACCCGTACTCGCCTCGAAGGGTGGTAGATCGGGCGAACTCGTTCGCTCGACCTGCTCCGCGAACCACGGCGGCATCTCCCCCCGCGTGCGCTCGAAGAGGTCGAGCAGGCTCGAATCCGCCAGATACGTCGCCCCGTAGTCCTCGGGCGAGCGAACGACCCGCCCACAGGCCTGAATCACGGTCCGAAGCGCCGCCCGGTGGTACCACGCCCACTGGCCCCGTTCGAGGCGGTGGGCTACCCGCGAGTCGCGTGTGTTCAGGTAGGGAGCCTTAGAGAGCACCTGCCAGCGCGCCAGATCACCCACCAGATCGAGTGCCTCCTCCATCTTCACCGCCAGAAACACGTCCGCGCCCTCGCTTTCCTTCCACGCCTCGAGGGCGGCGTCGCGGTCCTCCCGATCGTGGGTTCGCACCCGGTCGCCAACGCCGAAGTCGGCGAGCAGCGAGGCGAGGCGCTCCTGAATCGCATAGGAGTGGGCGTGGACGAGGCCCTTCTCGTCACGGTGTTTTGCCATGATCCGAACGAGTACCCGGGCGATCTCGGGGATCGTCTCCTCGCGTTCGTCGTAGGTCATCCGCCCCTGCGTGACGTCGAACAGGGGTCGGTTCTCGACGGGAAAGGTGTGGCCGACGTCGACCAGCGCGACCCGGTCGGGGTCGAGACCGACGCCCCGACAGAACGCCGCCTTGTCCAGAATGGTCGCCGAGAGCAGGGCAAAGCGGTTCGCCCGCTCCCAGACCGTATGCGAGAGGTAGCGCTCGGGGTTCATCGGCTTGATCGACAGCAAGCGATCCTCGGCCTGATCGACCGCCCACGTCGTCGGGCTCTCGGGGTCCCGATGGTCCCTGACGAACCACTCGAGGTCCGCGATCAACTCCTGCAGGCGGTCGCGTTCTGCGGCCTCCTCGGGCGTGAGTTGTTCCGGGACGAGCAACTCGTCCTTGCGGCGGGTGCACGTTTGGGCGAGCGAGTCGGCGTAGCGCGCCGCACGCGAGACCGACTCCACCTCGGGGACCGAGAGGTCCGTCCACATGGGCACGGTTCGGGGCCCGAGGTCGATGGTCGCGTACATCTCGGCCCAGTCGGCGAGACCGTGAGCCTCGTCGATCACACAGACGTCCCGCGTGCGAAAGACCTCCGAGCCGGCGGTCTGCATGAAATAGGCGAGCGTCATCGCCGCGATCGTCCGATTGGAGGCGATCGCCCTATCGGAGAAGTACGGACAGCGATGTCTCACCGCACAGTCGTAGCCCCGCTCGCGCGCGCAGGGCGCGCGGTCGACCGGCGTGGTCTCCTCGCCCGGCAGGATGCAGGTGTAGTTTCCCTTCCCGCGGATGACCTGGAGGTCCGACAGCAACGGTTCGGTGGCCACGTCGTCGAGTTGCGAGACTTGCGGAGTGGTGTAGTACGCGCCAGTAGCCTGGCTCGGTTCGGCCTCCTCGGGGGTCCTCGCGGCCCCACAGATCGCGCGGGCCAGCAGGGACTTGCCGCTGCCGGTGGGCGCACGAACCAACACGACGTCGTTGCCGGCCTCGAAGGCCCCGCGGATCTCGCGGAGGGCCTCGCGCTGGTTGCCCCGGTGGGAGGGTGCGGGGAACTCGCTCTCGATGCGGGCGGGCTGCACCCTCGAAGACGGGGGCGGGACGGCCCTAAAGCTAGCGGCTTTCCGAGAGCGCGGCGACGTCCGCCGCCTCGGGATCGTCGGGCAGGCGCTCGATACAACCATAACAGAGGAAGTGTTCGGTGCCGTCCTCGAACTCGAGGATCATCCCGCCGGTCGGCTCCTGGGAAAAGGACCAGATATCGGCGATGCCGCCCGCGACGTGGACGTCCTCGCCACAGCAGTCACAGGGTGTCACGGATGCGGTTCGGGCCGCGTCGCCTAAACACCTCGTTCGCCCGGGTGTCAATGGGGTCCCCGGCGTCGATCTGCTGTCATGAGAAGAACAGTCCGTTAATAGACGTTTTCGCAGACGTATCACCGATGTTGCACGATCGTGGCCGGATTCGAAGACGGATAGCACTTGCGCGTGCCGGGAATCGGACCCCGGAAGGACGAGATCGGACTGCTCGGATTTCAACCTTATTAATAGCTATAAATATGGTTCTCCCACTATAGAGGAAAATAAACTATTTCAGAAAATTTTTCCGAAGTATTTTGCAATATCTATCGTTTTTATCGGGAAGAGGTGACCATCCTTTCGACAAGTTTTTATTCAACTATCTGAAATTGGGAGTATCGCGGTAGAACACGACTCATGAAAGACACTATTCGACCCAACGACACTCTCGATCGTCGGAGCCTTCTGAAGTACGTCGGCGCAGCCGGCGCCGTCGGCCTGGCCGGTTGTGCAGGCGGCGGCAACAACGGCGATTCGGGCGGTGGCGGCGGCACCTCGGGCGAGCTCTACTTCGCGCAGGTAAAGGGCGCGCTCGATTTCGACCCGATCGTCCTCAACGACGTCCCCTCCCAGCAGGTCGTCGGCCAGATCTTCGAAGGACTGTACACGTACAACGAGGACGCGACCGGGATCGAGCCCGCACTCGCGGCCGGTGAGCCCGAAATCGAGAACGACGGCCAGCGATACATCGTCGAACTCAACGGGGACGCGACGTTCCACAACGGCGACCCCGTGACCGCCGAGGACGCCGTCTACTCCTACGTCGCACCCCTCGAGGAGGAGACCGAAAACGCCGGCGAGGTCGACATGATCGACTCCGCCGAAGCCATCGACGAGCAGACCGTCCAGTTCGATCTGTCTTACCCTTACGGCGCGTTCGACTACACGCTGATCCGGGAGGTCGTCCCGCAGGCCGTCCGTGAGGAGGACCCCGACGCGTTCAACCACGAGAACCCGATCGGCTCGGGCCCCTTCCAGTTCTCCGAGTGGCAAGAAGGCGAGTACGTCCGCATCGAGAGTTACGACGACTACTGGGGCGAGAACGGTGCCGAGCTGGATCTCGTCGAGTTCAGCGGCGTCGAGGAACAGTCCACCCGCGTGACGACCCTCGAAACCGGCGAGAACGACGTCATCGAGACCATCCCGCCGCAGCTGTACGACCAGGTCGAGGGGATGGACAGCGTGACCATCGACGAGACACCCGGAATCGGCTACTTCTATCTCGCCTTTAACTGCGGGGAGGGACCGACCTCGGACCCGCTGGTGCGCGAGGCGGTCGATTACTGCGTCTCGCTCGACCAGGAGGTCGGCAACTACGTCGAACCCGCAGGCGTACGCCAGTACAGCCCCTTCCCCGAGTCCATCTCCGAGGGGTGGGACTTCCCGACCGACCAGTGGTCCGAGATCCCCCACGACCGGGACATCGAGCAGGCCCAGCAGCTCTTCGAGGAAGCCGGTGTCTCGATGGACTACAACTGGCGGATCATCGTCCCGCCGGACGACATGCGCGAGCAGATCGGCGTCGGCGTCGGCAACGGCCTGCAGGAGGCCGGCTTCGAGAACGTCGAGGTCCAACGTCTCGACTGGGGGGCCTTCACTGACGCGTACCTCTCGGGGGCCGAGGACGACTACAACCTGTACGCGCTGGGCTGGTCGGGTTCACCCGACCCCGAGGCGTTTACCTACTACATGTTCGCCCAGGAGAACGAGGGCGTCACCCAGGGGACCTTCTACCGCAACGACGAGGTCGACCAGCAGATCGTAGACGCACGCCAGTCGACCGACCGGGAGGAGCGACGACAGCTCTACATCGAGTCGACGACGACGCTCCTGGAAGACCGGGTCCACCTGCCCGCGTACAACCTGATCAACGGGTATGCGTTCAAGGATTACGTCTCGGGCTACCAGACCCACCCCGATTCGGGGACGCTACCGCTTGCGGAGTCGTTCGCGACGACGTCAGTCGAGTAGACGAACGGTCACAATTCGGAGACATTCGTTTTCGGATCGACGCGGTTATAACCGTGGCTGGGTTGAATCGAACTCATAGCGAGCGAACGATCATAAAAATATCAACAGAACAACTTCATGGGACTCCTTCGATACACGGCGTGGCGGTGCCTGCAGGCGATCCCCGTGCTCATCGGAATCGTGACGATCACCTTCTTTCTCACCAATGCGATCCCGGGCGATCCGGTGAGCATCATGCTCGGGCCGACCCCGAGCGCGGAGATGGTCGAACAGGTACAGGCCCGTTACGGACTGAATCAACCGCTCCACGAACGGTACTTCAGCTACTTAGCGGGCGTCGCACAGGGCGATCTGGGCCACAGCATCTACTACGACGTGCCCGTGTTGACGAAGATCATCGAGCGCCTGCCGGTGACGGCGTATCTGGTCTTCTCGGCGTTCGGGTTCGCGCTGCTGACGGCGATCCCGCTGGGCGTGATCTCCGCAAAGCGGCGCAACGAGCCGGTCGATCACGTCTCGCGGATCGTCGCGCTGATCGGCGTCTCGACGCCCTCCTTTTGGATCGGGCTGCTGTTGATCATCCTGTTTTCGTTCCAGCTGGGACTGTTGCCCGCGACGGGGCTGTTCCTCCCGTGGGCCGACCCCGCGAACGTCCGGGGGGCGGTGACTCAGCTCGATGTCGTCGTCGAGTCGCTCAAGCGACTTGTAATGCCGATGGTCGCGCTCGGAACGCTGCAGATGGCCTCGATCACCCGCATCGAGCGCTCCTCGATGGTCGACTCGCTGCAAAACGAGTACGTCAAACTCGCGCGCGCCTACGGCGTCGACGAGCGCGGCGTGGTCTGGAAACACGCGTTCAAGCCCGCACAGCTCCCGGTGATCACTATCGTCGGGCTCGGACTGAGCACGGCCCTTGGCGGGGCGGTGCTGATCGAGACCGTCTTCGAGATCAACGGGATGGGCCGGCTGGTCATCCAGGCGATCAACAACCAGGACTACCCGCTGGTGATGGGCACGACGTTCATGCTCGGGGCGCTGTATCTCGTCGGCGTCATCATCACGGACATCTCGTATGCGTACATCGACCCGCGGGTCACCTACGGTGAGAAATAATGGCAGTACACGAAACGCAGAGCGAAGAGGAGTTCACAGAGGAACCCTCCGAGGGCGGCGTCGACGAGGTCGAAGCCCGCGTCGGCCTGTCGTATACGCTCAAACAGGTCAAACGCGACTCGACGGCCCGGATGGGCTTTTACATCATCGCGTTCATCACGGCCGTCGCGGCCGTCGTCAGCGTCGATTACTACCTGCTCGATTACGCGATCGCGAAGTCGGTCCCGTTCTTCCATCACCCCGAGCGTGATCCCGAGGTGATCAACACGCTGTTGCCGCCGGTCGGGATGGAAAACGGGCTCGGCGCTGGCACCTGGGAGTACCCGCTTGGAACCGACCACCGCGGTCGTGACATCTTCACGCGGCTGATCTACGGGACCCGGATCGCGATGACCGTCGGGTTCATGGCGACGGCGATCGGGCTGGTCGGAGGCACCCTCGTCGGTGCGGTCTCGGGCTACTACGGGGGCTGGGTCGACGACGTCCTCCAGCGGATCACCGACACCATCTACGCCATCCCGTTTCTCGTATTGGTCATCGCGTTCATGTCGGCGTTCGGCCGAGACATCACGTACGCGATGATCGGGGTCGGGATCGCCTCGATCCCGGTGTTCAACCGGCTGATCCGCTCGCGGGTCGTTTCGATCCGCGAGGAAGAATACATCGAGGCGGCCAAGGCCGCCGGGGTAAAAGACAGGAACATCATCATTCGCCACATTATCCCCAATAGCTTCGCGCCGGTGTTGGTCCAGGCCACCCTGCAGGTCGGGGTGAGCATCCTCATCGTCGCCGGGCTGTCGTTCCTGGGTTTCGGCGCACAGCCACCGACCCCGTCGTGGGGTCAGATGCTGGCGGCCTCGCGAAACTACATGTTGCCGGCGCCGACCTTCAGCATCTGGCCGGGCATCGCCATCCTCGTCACCGTGGTCGCGTTCAACCTCCTCGGTGACGGGCTGCAAGACGCACTCGACCCGCGGATCAACAACTGACAATGAGCGAGGAACCACTACTGAAAGTAGAGAACCTGAAGACCCAGTTCTTCACCGAGGACGGAACCGTCCGGGCCGTCGACGGCATCTCCTTCGAGGTGTACGAGGGCGAGCTCGTCGGACTGGTCGGAGAATCGGGTGCCGGAAAGAGCGTCGCCGCCATGAGCATCATGCGGCTGGTCGACAGCCCCGGCGTCATCGTCGACGGCGAGGTGACGTTCAAGGGCGAGACCCTCATCGGCTACGAGGAAACCGACGACAGCGAGTCCGGCGAGCCCCCCGAACTCGTTCCCCGCGAGGGGATGCTCTCCGAGGAGGAGATGCGAACGCAGGTTCGCGGTCGCGAGATCGCAATCATCTTCCAGGACCCCATGGAGAGTCTCAACCCGGTCTTCACCGTCGGCTCGCAGATCCGGGAGTTCATCGAGCTCAACCGCGAGCTCTCGGACGAGGCGGCCAAAGCCGAAGCGGTCGAGATGCTCCGGGAGGTCGGTATCCCCGAACCCGAGAAGCGCTACGAGCAGTACCCCCACCAGTTCTCGGGCGGGATGCGCCAGCGCGTGCTGATCGCGATGGCGCTGGCCTGTGAACCCAGCCTAATCATCGCCGACGAGCCGACGACCGCGCTCGACGTCACCGTCGAGGGCCAGATCCTCGATCTGGTCGAGGAACTCCAGGCAAAATACGACACCGCCTTCGTCTGGGTGACCCACGACATGGGCGTCGTCGCCGAGATCTGTGACCGGGTCAACGTGATGTACCTGGGCGAGATCATCGAGCAGGCCGACGTCGACGAGCTGTTTTACGACACCGCCCATCCCTACACCGAGGCACTTCTGGCCTCGATGCCCCGACCCGACGAGACGACCGGGGAGTTAAACCCCATCCGTGGGGTGATGCCCGAGGCGATCAATCCGCCGTCGGGCTGTCGGTTCCACCCGCGATGTCCGGAGGCCCGCGAGGTCTGCCGGCGTGTCCATCCCGACCTCCGGACCGTCGGCGAGGACGGCGAGCGCGGGCGCGTCCACCGCGCGGCCTGCGTGAAACACGACGCCTTCGACGTGGGCTACGAAGGGAGCGAACCGCTCGAAAACGAGGCGACCGGCGGGTTCGAAGTCGGTCTCACGGGGGAGGGGAGCCGATGAACGACGCCGAGGAGCCGCTGGTGCGCGTCGAAGGGCTGACGAAACACTTCTCGAACGACGAGGGGCTGTTCGGCGGGTTCAAGCGTAATCCCGAGGGTGCCTTCCCGCCGGTGATCCACGAGCCCGAACGGGTCCGAGCCGTCGAGAACGTCTCCTTCGACATCAAGAAAGGCGAGACGCTAGGGCTGGTCGGTGAGTCGGGCTGTGGGAAGTCCACCCTCGCGCGCAACATCCTCCAGCTCATCAAACCCACGGACGGCACCGTCTACTTCAAGGGCGAGGAGCTGACCGCGATGGGCGGCGAGACGCTCCGGAAGAAACGCCGCGAGATGCAACTCATCTTCCAGGACCCCCAGTCCTCGCTCGATCCGCGGATGAAGGTCGGCCAGGTCGTCGAAGAGCCAATGGAAGCCCACGACATGCTCGACGACGAGGGTCGCGAGGCCCGCGCGAAGGAACTACTGGCAAAGGTCGGGCTCGACCCTCAACACTACAACCGCTATCCCCACGCCTTTTCGGGGGGCCAGCGCCAGCGGGTCAACCTCGCGCGTGCGTTGTCGGTCAACCCGGATTTCATCGTCTGTGACGAGCCGGTGAGCGCGCTCGACGTCTCCATCCAGGCGCAGGTCTTGAACACGATGCGCGAACTCCAGGAGGAGTTCGATCTGACCTACCTCTTTATCGCCCACGACCTTTCTGTAATTCGTCACATATCCGATCGCGTCGCGGTGATGTATCTCGGGCAGCTGGTCGAACTCTCGGACAAGGAGGAACTCTACGAGAACCCCCAACACCCCTACACGCGGGCGCTGCTCGAATCGATCCCGGTGCCGGATCCGCGTGCGAGGGGCGAACGCGGCGTGCTCGAGGGCGACGTGCCGAGCCCGATCGACCCGCCCTCGGGCTGTCGCTTTCGCACGCGCTGTCCCGAACTCATCGCGCCCGACGAGTACGACCTCGCGGACCGGGAGTGGGAAGAAACCCGGGCGTTCATGCGCGCGGTCGACCGCCGCACGACGGAGACGGACGACCCCGAAAAGCTCCGCCGGCGTTTCTTCGAGGGAGTACCCGCCGGCGAACCGGGCGAGATAATCGAGACGGCACTCGACCACATAGAACGCGAGGAGTGGGACGGGGCCGCGCAGTTGCTGGTCGCGGAATTCGCCGAGAAGAGCGTCTGCGCGCGGGAGGTCCCCGCCTACGAGATCAGCCCGGAGTACGGCACCGGCACTCACTACGCGGCCTGCCACCGCCACCGCGAGGACGGCGTCCGGTTAGATCCGGAGACCGGCGAGCCCGTCGAACCGGGAGCGAACGCGTCCGGGGTCGAGCCCGGATCGGAGTCCGAGGCAGCCGTCTCGGACGACTGAGTCGTCTCGACTCTCGCGAGAGTCGGGACGATCGCTACTCGACGGTAATCGTCGTCGCGTCCCCGGGGCCGTCGCCGTCGGTCGTCGTCAGCGAGACGCTGATGGTGTGTTCGCCCGGCGTGGCGGGTTTGGAGGCGTGCAGGCCGTCGATTCCCTCCGCACGCCGGAAGTGGCCGTTCCAGTGCTGGACGACCCGCTTTCTCTCGCCGCCGCGAAACGCGAAGGTGTTGGGCGAGCGATCCACGTACCGGGGTTCCTCGGTCGCCTCCAGTACGCCGTCGACGCGCCACTCCCAGAGCCGCCGCTCGACGGTGGGAACCGTGATCGGCAGCGGGAGGCGATTGCGGAACTCGACGACGATCTCGACGGGTTCGCCCCGTCGATACCGGTCTCTCGGGGTCTCGACGGAGACGCTCACCGCGCGCCTGGCCAGCCAGTTCGGGACGAACTTCGAGAGCGCGCTCGTGAGGTAGTTGGTCGTCTCCTCGAAACCCAGTCTGTCGTCCCCGGAGCGGTGGCGTGGCTGTGGCACGCTCGATCAGCGCTCGGGCGAAAAAGGGGTGGTCGACGATGCGTCGCTCATGGGGCGCGTTGGGCGGGGAGGACCTTGCCGGTGTCGATCCGGCAGGCGGTCAGTCGTCAGCGGAGATCGGGGTGCCGTCGGCGGCCGTCGGGGCGGGGCTCTCGCCTTCCGCAAAGGGGTACCACGACCCCTTCGCGTCGTCCATCCACGGGTCCTCGTAGGAACTCTCCTCGGGTTCGGCGAGTTCGACGAGGCTCTCGACGCCTGTGTTTTCGACCCACTCGCGAAAGGACTGGCCCGGAGAGCGGTGGGCGCCGTAGGCCTCGACGAGTTTCTTGATCACCATCGGTGCCTCGTCGGCGGGGACGCGCTGGTGGATCCACTCGATGAACGAGGGGTTTTCCCCGATTCCGCCGCCGACGCCGATATCCAGCGCCTCGACCATCTCGCCGTTCTTGCGTGCGCGCATGCCCTGCAGACCGATGTCGGCGGTGAGCGCCTGCCCACAGTCGGCCGTACAGCCCGAGTAGTGAATATGAATGTCCTCGACGTCGTCAGGGAGGTCGCAGTTCTCGCGCAGCCAGCGGATCGTTCGCGCCAAACGGGCTTTCGTCTCGGTCAGCGCCAGCGGGCAGAACTCGGTGCCCGTACAGGCGATCGACCCGCGCTGGAACGGGTGGGGCTCGGGCGTGTGGGTCTCCAGTACCGGTTCGGAGAGCAACGGGTCGAGATCGGCCTCGGGAACGTCCATGATCAGGGGATTCTGCCGGCGGCTCAGGCGTACCTCCCCGCTTCCGTACTCGCTCGCGCAGTTCGCGATCGCGATGGCCTCCTTCGCGCGCAGGCGACCGACCGGGACGCTCAGACCCACGTAGTACTCGCCGTTTTTCTGCTCGTGGACGCCGACGTGGTCGCCGCCGCGACAGGTCCCGGCGTTATAGGTGTACTCCTCGCGGAGGTCCGCGCCCGCGGTCCGGAGCGCGAACTCGACGTACTCCGCTTGGAGGGTCGCACGGATCTCCTCGACGCCCCAGTCGTCGACGAAAAAGCGCGAGCGGGACTTCTGGCGGTTCTCGCGCTGGCCGCGTTCCTGATACAGTTCGACGAAACCTCGCACCACGTCGTAGGCCTCCTCGGGCGTGACGAACACGTCGAGCGAGCGGGCTTCCCGGGGCTGTCTCCCTCCGAGACCGCCGCCGACCCGGACGTTGTAGCCTTTCGTTCTGCCTTTCTCGGCGGGTTCGAGCCCGATGTCGTTGATCGAGTCCTGGGCACAGCCCTCCCGACAGCCCGTCACCGAGACGTTGAACTTCCGAGGGAGGTTTGCGAGAGTATCGTCCTCGCGCAGGTCGGTATTCAGCCGTTCGAGCAGGTCCCGCGAGTCGATGAATTCCTCGGCGTCGAGCCCGGCGACCGGGCAGCCGGCCATGTTGCGCATCGAGTCGCCCCCCGACGATCGGGAGGAGACGCCAACCGATTCGAGTTTCTCCCAGATCGCGGGGACGTCCTCGAGCTTGATCCAGTGCAGCTGGACCGACTGGCGGGTCGTCAGGTCGAGAAAGCCGTTGCCGAACTCGGGGTTCTCGGCGGGGCCGGTCGCGTAGTCGCGGGCGACCTCGCCGATCGCGCGCAACTGGCCGGGGCGCAACACGCCGCCGGCGTTCTGCAGGCGCAGCATGAAGTAGCTCTCCTGGCCGTCGCGCTGGTGGAAGACCCCCCAGTGTTTGAACAGCGAGAACCACTTCTTGCGTTCCCCCTCGGGGATCGTCTCCCAGCCGCCCGCCGCGAACTCGAGGATCTTCCCGCGCAGCTCCTCGCCGTAACAGTCGTCTTTCCACTGTTCGATCTCAGGCGCCACGACCGCCCACCTCAGTTGGATGAATGTCCGATAGTTTGACCATGTAGACCACCTTGAAGGACTCTCACGTCGAATACTGTTTGGATCGGACTAATAACGCTATCCACTAGACAATCCAGTCACTTCGCTAGACCTCTATGAGGTCCCCCATCCCACGTACGTGGATTAGCACGTATAAGGTACTATCCGGAAAGATTCTCTGAATCAAAGACTTTCAGCTCGATAATACCAGTAATTTCTATTTCTCGATGCATTAGTGAGATATATCGGAAAGCGCTGTCGTATTCCGCCACGTCCGACCTTATACGTCCTACGAGACATCCCCCATCACCGGGTTCCGTCTCGTGTGATCCCCCGTTTATTAACACTATCACCGAAGAGGTTATTACGGAGACTCGGGCAGATTCGGTCGAGATTTACCATGTGTACAGTGGAAATACGCGAATGTATGGATGATCGTAAACAAAATTCGACTGCTATCGGCGGTTCGGGGGGTGACCCGGAGTGATCGACGGGAAGTGGAAGAATCTGCTCCTCGCGACGGTCATGTTCAACCTCGGGTTCGTGATCTGGTTCTCCTTTGCCCCCTTTACCGGCGGGATCGCGGCGGAGTTCGGCCTCTCGGTGGCCCAACTCGGGATCGTTTCGAGTGCGGCGGTCATCGCTGTGCCGCTGGGACGGATCGTCATCGGGCCGCTCACCGACCGATTCGGCGCGCCCGTGACGGCCGGCTGTACGATGGTGCTCGTTGGGACGTTCTCGATCGTCAGCGCGTTCGCCCAGACCTACGAGGTGTTTACCGCCTCGCGGATCGTCGCATCGCTGGCGGGGATCACCTTCGTCATCGGCATCCAGCACGTCGCCGAGTGGTTCGAGGAGGAGAACCTCGGCACCGCAGAGGGAATCTTTGCCGGGATCGGCAACGCCGGGGCGGGGCTTGGCGCGTACTTCACGCTCCCGCGGGTCTTCGGCGAGAACTACGCCGGACCGCTGTTCTCGACGAACTGGCGGGCCGCGTTCTTCTACACCGGGGTGTTGGCGATCGGCGTCGGGATCGTCTACTACCTCGTCGGCGACGCGGCCAAAAGCGAGGCCAAGCGACAGGCGACCAGGGAGGGCACCAGCGTAGACCAGTGGCTCTACATCGCGACGCGCTACGGGGCGGTGGTCCTCGCGGCCGCCTACGTCATGACCTTCGGGCTCGAACTCGCGATGAACGGCTGGCTGGGCACCTACTACCGCGAGGCGTTCGGTCAGAGCGACATCGTGATCGCGGCGACGTTCGCGGCGACGTTCTCGGTCGCGGCGGGACTGTTGCGGCCGATCGGCGGCTACGTCAGCGACGTCGTCGCGCGCAGGGAGATCGAACTCCTGCCGTGGTTCGCGGGGCGCTACCGCGAGCAGTGGACCTTCTCGACGCTGGTGTTCGTCACGGTGGCGATGGTCGGGATGACCGGGGCCGGCCTGACGGGCAACATCTACGCCGCCGTGGCGGCCGGCTTCCTCGTCGGACTGGGCTGTGCCTTCGCCGAGGGGGCGATCTTCGCACAGGTCCCCGCGATGTTCCCCAACAGTTCGGGCACCGTCACCGGAATCGTCGGCGGGATCGGCTCCTCGGGCGGCTCGATCTACCCGCTCGTGTTCTCGGCGGCGTTTCTGCCGAACCTCCACCTGGGATACGTCGTCGTCGCCGCGACGATGCTTCCCATTCTGGCGCTGTGTGCGTGGGTGTTCCAACCCCACGTCGCCGAGCGGGCGACCACGGGTGGCTGGTTCGTCGAAAAGCCGGATACAGGCGCCACTTCGACCGTCAGCGGCGACGACTGAAAGGCGGATGACGATGCCCGTCGTGGCTGGCCCCGTGAGCGCGCCGCGGCGATCGACAGAACGCGATCGGAGACCGTTTTGGGCGAATTCGAATCTGTGGCGTGAGATCTGGACGGTCGTTTCTCTCGGCTATGGATCGTCGGAGATACCGTGACTTAGTACCACGATAACTTTACATACACGGATAGTATACGGAGTGTATGGCGACGAAATCGCAAGTATCGGCGGCAACCCTGTACGGATGTGGAACCCTCACGTTAGAACAGGCGGCCCGGGCGGCGGGAGTGTCGAGCGACCGGATGCGCGCGTGCGCCCGTGGCCTCGGGTTTTAGTCGCCGCGGGCGACGGCCGGGCGTTCTGGTGACTCCGTGGGTGCGAGCAACCCGACCGCACACTGCTTGTAGTTCGGTTCGTCCGAGCGTGGATCGGTCTCGGGGAGTGTGAGTTCGTTGACCGCCGGGTGGTGGATCGGCAGCCAGACCATCCCTAGCGGGATGCGGTCGTCGGCCTCGACGCGTGCGGTGACCGTCCCGCGTCGCGAGCGGACGTCGAGGAGCCCGTCGCGAACGCGCTCGGCGGCGTCCCGCAGGGTGTCGGGGTGGAGGCGGGCGACCGGCGGTTCGGGCGACCCGTTCCGCGTCCGCACCCCGGTGTTGTACTCGTCGGCCTTTCGGGCCGTGGTCAGCGTCAGCGGGTACTCTTCGTCGGTGGGTTCGGGAACTTTTCCACGAGTGCCCGTCGAGAAGCGAGCCTTGCCCGAGATCGTCTCGAAACGCCAGCCTTCGTCGGTACGGTACCGGTAGCCGCCGTCGCTCGTCGCGTCGGGCGCGGGCCAGCGGACCGCGAGTTCCGCCTCGAGCCGCGCGTAGCTGATCCCCGAGAGGTCGGCGGGCGTCCCGCGGGTGAGCGCGGCGAGTTCCTCGAAGACCCGTTCGGGGTCGAGCGGCGGGCGCTCGAAGCTCCGGGGGGCGAGTTCACGTCCGATCGCGCCGATGACGTCCAGGTCGGATCTGACCCCGCTCGGGAGGTCGGTCGCGGCACGCACCCGCGAGACCGTCCGCTCCATGTTGGTCGTCGTCCCCTCCGATTCGCCCCACGTCGCCGCCGGGAGAACCACGTCGGCCAGCCGGGTGGTCTCGGTCTCGAAGGCGTCCTGAGCGACGAGGAAGGTGTCCTCGAAGGCCTCGCGGGCACGCGCCGCGTCGGGAAGCCCGGCGACCGGGTTCGTCGCGACCGTATAACACACCTCTACGTCCCCGTCGGCCATCGCCTGCCCGATCCCGACGGGTCCCGGCCCCGGATCGGCGGGCAGGCGCTCGACGGGGACGGTCCACGCCTCGGCGACGGCCCCGCGATGGTCGGGATCGGAAAAGTCGCGGTGGCCGGGCCAGGTCCCCTTCGCGGAGCAGACCCGCGTCCCCATCGAGTTGGCCTGCCCCGTCAGCGAGAACGGCCCCGAACCCTCGCCCAGGTTGCCCGAGGCGAGACAGCAGTCGATCAGCGCGCCTGTCGTCGCGGTCCCCTGGGTGCTCTGGTTGACGCCCATCCCCCAGTAGACGAGGGTTCGCTTCTCGAATGCCGCCGCGAGCGTCTCGATCGAATCGAGCGAGACGCCGGCGTTCGCGGCGGCCTCGCGGGTCGTCGCCAGTCCGGCGGCGAGATCCTCGAATCCCTCGGTGTGCTCGGCGACGAACGCCCGGTCGATCCGGTCGGTCTCGATCAGACGGGCCAACACGGCACGCGCGAGCGCGAGGTCGGTGCCCGGTTCGGGCGCGACGTGGACGTCGGCGTGATCCGCGCTCTCGCTTTCGACGGGGTCGACGACGATCAGTTCGCTCTCAGTGTTTCTGAGCCACCGAAAGAGCACGGGGTGGGCCACGGCAGGGTTGGCCCCCCAGAGCAGGTGGACGTCGGCCTCGGGGATGTCGTCGTACGTCGGCGGCGGGGCGTCGCTGCCGAAGGCGTCGTAGTAGGCGGTGACGGCGCTGGCCATACACAGGGTGGTGTTGGCGTCGTAGTTGCGGGTGCCGAGCGCCCCGCGGGCGAGTTTTCCCAACAGGTAGGCCGCCTCGTTGGTCTGCTGGCCGCTTCCCAGCACCGCGACTCGGTCGGGGTCGCGCGCCCGGGCCGCGGCGAGTCGGTCCGTGGCGATTCCGAGGGCCGTATCCCAGCTCGTGGGGACCAGTTCGCCCTCCTTCCTGACGAGCGGCCGGGTGAGCCACTCACCGTCGGGTTCGGCGGTCTCTCGCAGGCCGCGTCCACAGGCCAGCCCCCCGTTGGTCGGGTGAGCCGGATCGCCGCTGATTCCCGCCAGCCCGTAGCCCCGGTCCGCACCGTGTTGGAGGTGTCCACAGCCGACCGCACACCGCATACAGGTCGTCGGGATGGGCTCGCTCATCGGTCTATCGTGGACGGATCGTCCAATTTTACTCTTATCTTGTGAGCGTTCATCGTTCCTATCGGTCTGTAGCGGACGATCGGCTGAAAAAAGTACTCCTTCATGGGTAGGCGTGTCCTAGAACGCCCTATAACGGTCGTGGTCTCAGTCGGCGGGTTCGATCGCGACGATGGCGTCGTGAGGGACGTAGGCGACCTGCTCGCCCGCCGCGTCGTAGAGCGCGACACCGTAGACCAGCTCCTCGAACCCGTAGCACTCGACGCGATCGAGGTCCTGCCCGTCCTCGCTCGTGTAGGTCGCGACAAGCGGCGTCTCCGAGAGGGTCGGTTCGCCCTCCCGGAGGGCCGCGAGTTCCTGCTCGATGTCGCGGATCCGGGTCTGGTAGCGCTTTCCCCGTCCGCTCCGCTCGCGGCCACGTTTCGTATCTGGCATACCTCCAGTAGGGGACAGAGGAGCTTAACCGTCGAGGTAGCCCATCGCCACCTCGTCTGCCACCGGGTCGAACGAGCGATAGAAGCGCCCGACCGCCCCGAAGTCCGCCGGCGTCACGAGCGCGAGGACGTCGTCGGCTTCGGTCTCGAGATCGGCGACGACCTCGGGTGGGGCGACGGGCGCCGCGAGCGCTACCCGTCGCGCGCCGCCCGCGCGGGCCTGTCGGATACAGGCGACGGCGGTCGCGCCGGTCGCGATCCCGTCGTCGACGATCAACGCGGCCTCGCCGGCGAGATCGAGCGGGCCGCGCGATCCTCGATACCGGTCGCGCTTCTCGCGGGCGGCCTGGGCCTCGCGGGCGGCCCGTGACTCGACGTAAGCCTCGGGGACGTTCAACTGGTGGATCAGCGCGTCGTTTCGCCAGAGCGAGCCGTCGGCGCCGACCGCGCCGATCGCGAGCTCGGGGTTGTCGGGCGCGCCGACTTTGCGCGCGACGATCACGTCGAGGGGGATCGACAGTGCGTCGGCGACGGCCCGCCCGACCGGGAGGCCGCCACGGGGGATCGCGAGCACGCGGTCGGCACTCACGCCACGGTCTTCGAGCAGGTCGGCGAGGCGCTCGCCGGCGTCGGTTCGGTCGGCAAACGGGAGAGCGCTCATAACGGGCGTAGGACGCGGTGGGTATTCAATGGGGTCGTCTTTTTGTCTCTCTGTCACGTCCGTCGAGTATGGAGGTGGACTGTGCGGGCTGTGCGGGCTGTTGTATCGACTGGCGCGCGCTCTCCGGGGCCGAGATCGAACACGAGCGCCGCGGGCCCCGCAAACCCCTCGACGACGCCTACAACCTCGTCCCGCTGACCCGCGATGACGTCCGGGGGTTCCTCGAGGCGGGACTGGGCGACGCCATGACCCCGCGCCTCTGGACGGCCGAGGCGGGCGTCGAGATCGACGGAACGACGCTGGCGGCGATCGACGACAAACCCGTCTTCTTCGTCGGGCTCAGGAAGCCACCCAAACCGGTCGGGCCGTTCGACCGACCCCCGACGTGGCTACCGACCTGTGCCTTTCTCGATCCGACGACCCTCCAGTGTCGGATCCACAGTACGGAAACCTACCCCGAGGAGTGTGCGGAGTACCCGGGCCACAACCTCGCGTTGGAGGCAGAAACCGAGTGTGAGCGCGTCGAGGACGCCTTCGGCGACGAGCGCCTGCTCGACGGGACGGTCCCCGACGACCTTTCGGGACTCATGCTCGGTCCCCAGGCGCTGGGCCAGAAGCTGTTCGTCCACCCCGAGCCGGATCGAATCGAAGGGATGATCGGGCGCATACGGACGGGCGAGGCGACCGACGCGGATCGCGCGGAGTTCGTCGCGTGGGCGCGCGCGAGCGCTCCGGGAACGGTGACCCACAACCGGGCGGTCTACGAACGCGAGCGGACGCGGGTACTCGAAACGACCTCGTGGGTCGGCGAGTCCACCGCCGAGTGGAAGCGCCGGGCGGGCGAGGATCCGAACCCGGAGTTCGCCCGAGGGGTAGAGGAACGACGGGGCGCGCCGGGGACGCCGGGCTGGGGGGAGTGAGCGCTCGGCCCGGCCGGGCCACAGTATAAGGAGCGTCCGTCCCACGTTCGGGTATGCACGTGCTGGTGACGGGGGCGACCGGGTTCGTCGGCGAGCGACTGGTAGAGCCGTTGCTTTCGGCGGGCCACGAGGTCCGGGTGTTCGTCCGCGACGCGGCGGACTACCGGGGGCCCCGCGAGGTCGACGTCTACGAGGGCGATCTCCTCGAACCCGAGACGATCCCGCCCGCCCTGGAGGGGATCGACGCCGTCTACTATCTGGTCCACTCGATGAAATCCGGCGGAGAGTTCGAGGAGATGGACCGCAAACTCGCCGCAAACGTCCGCGACGCGGCCAGCGAGGCCGGTGTCGAGCGGGTGATCTACCTCGGGGGGCTGGGCAAGGAGGCGGACGAACTCTCGGGACACCTGCGTTCGCGCCGCGAGGTCGAGTACGTCCTCGAGGAGGGCGAGTACGACCTGACGGCGCTTCGGGCGGCGGTGATCATCGGCGGGGAGAGCGCGAGTTTCGAGATGATCGAACAGCTGGCGAGCAGACTGCCGGTGATGATCACCCCCCGGTGGGTCCGAAACGACTGCCAGCCCATCGCCATCGACGACGTGATCGCGTATCTCGTGGGCGTGCTCGAGGCGCCCGAGACGGCCGGTGAGACCTTCGAGATCGGCGGGCCGGACGTGATGACCTACGAGTCGATGCTGCGGGTCACCGCCGAGAAGCTCGGCAAACGCCTCTACATCCTTCCGGTGCCCGTGTTGACGCCCACGCTGTCGGCCTACTGGGTCAGCCTCGTCACCGACGTCGACCGGGACGTCGCCCACGCGCTTGCGGCCGGGCTCAAAAACCCCGTCGTCGTTACCGACGACCGGATCCGCGAGTCCCTTCCCGTCGAGCTGACACCCTTCGAGACGGCGGTCTCGCGGGCCCTCGGGGAGGAGTGATGGCCAGGAGTTCGACGCCGGAACCGGAGTTCGGCGAGACGTGGACCTACGAGAGCATCGTCAGCGCCCTGCCGGGGATCGATCTCTCGGACCGGGTGGCCGT
Organism: Halalkalicoccus jeotgali B3; assembly: GCF_000196895.1. Lineage (NCBI taxonomy): Archaea > Methanobacteriati > Methanobacteriota > Halobacteria > Halobacteriales > Halalkalicoccaceae > Halalkalicoccus > Halalkalicoccus jeotgali. The sequence goes on along the minus strand of NC_014297.1, from coordinate 245,451 downwards.
TGCCTTCCAGCTCGCGCTCTTTCAGGTCGGCGTGTTCGCCCTCGCGGCGGTCTACGACGCGTGGTCGGCCGCCCTCGTGGGGACCGCCGCCGTGATCGTCGCCGCGGGCGGCAGCGTCGTCATGCTCCGGATGGGCGCGCTCGTCCGCTCGGTTTCGGTCTCCGGGTCCTACCGGAAGCTGCTGTTTGGCTCGAACGTCGAGGTCGTCCTCAGCGTGCTCGCGTTTATCGCGCTCGTGACCTACCTACTCGTGGTCGATCCCCGACAGTCCGCGACGCCGCTTTTGAACGAGCTGTTCGGGCCCGAGCCACCGATGGTTCTGGTCTACTTCGCGCTGTTGGTGTGCTGGGACCTCTGTTATCGGATCGGCGCGAGCTGGTGGATCGGCGTCGTCTCGCTGTGGCGCACGCTTCGCTATCCAGTTGATAGCGAGACAGGGGCGACGCTCGGCCAGGTGGACCTCCTCAACGTCGGCTTCGGCCTGCTACAGGTGATCCTCGTCCCGTTCGTCCTCGATCACCCGTCGCTGGTCGTCGCGCTGGGTGGACACATCCTCGCGGTGACGACGTTCTCGGGATCGTCGTATCTGATCGCCAGAAGCCGGCGTTAGCTCGATTTGATCCGCCGGAACTGGTCCAAAAGCGCCTCCGCGGACTCTCCCGAATCGAACTCGAGTTTTCCGTGGTATTCAGAGCGGTCGTCGTCGAAGTCCGTATCGACGGTTGCGTTCTTCTTCTCTCGGCGCTCGTGTTCGTCGTCGTCGTAGGCACCCATTGACATTGCGAACCACACTCAATCTTGGAAATCCCGGTGTATTAATGTAACGGACGATCACACTGTCGCGGGTCGGAACGCTAAACCGCTCCGACTCCCTGAGATATATCGTGGCCCGCCCGCTTCGCTTTCGACACTCCCCCCAGTCGTGGTCCGTAGACCGCCTCCATCGCGACCTGTTTCGCTCGCTCGACGACGCCATGGGCGCGCGCTGCTCGACACCGTGGTACCGGTCGCCCGCGGGGTACGACGCCCGCCGCTTCGACATGGACAACGGCGATACGGCGCTGTTCGTCTGGGACGACGGGGAGGCCTACTGGCTGGGCAACACCGAAACGCCCAGTGCGCTCTGGCGAACCGAGAAGTACACCTTCGACGAGGTGCCCTACCCCGTCGCGCGGTGGGCCCAGCGCGAACTGCTCGCCGAACTCCACGAGGGCGAACCGTGGCTCGCCGCCTACCCACACCTCTCGTGGTTCTTTCTGCCCGTCTTTTGCTCGAAGGACGGCCGCGAGACCACCCGGGCGTTCTTTCGCGATCACGCCGCCGGCTTTCCCGACACCAGTCGGGAGGACGCCTGTGCGTTCTACGAATCGGTCCTCCACCCGGGCGTCCTCGACGAGTATCGCTACACGATGGCGAGCAAACTGGGGACCAGCCAGCGCCTCGATCCCGTCCGCATGAGCGCGACGATGAGCGAGTTCACCGTTGCACACCTCCTGGCGCGGGCCGGCTACGGGATCGTTCCCGAGATCGAGGTGACGACGGGCCACTCGATCGACTTCCGGGCCGAGAAAGGCGAGACGGGGACCCTCGTCGAGGTGACCCGGCCCCTACCGCCGACCCACCGGGCGGCAAGCACCGCGGTCGCCGCCGTCAGGGAGACCGCCGAGACGAAGACCTCGGGCCAACTGGCAGAACACGGCGGGGGGATCACGCTCTTCGTCGACTGTTCGTCGTTTCGTGACGACGAGTGGGCCCAGGTCCGTGGCGAGAAGCCCTCGGTCGGCCATCGCCCGGCGGTGGTCTTTCGGGTCCGGCCGTCGGGGTGGACCGAGGCCTACGCGAAGGGGTCGGTGCCGATCGAACTCGACGACGTCGAGTGGGTCTAAAACGAGACCGGGACGTGGCCGTTGGTGCCGGGCGGTTCGGGGTCCCGGTCGGTGTAGCCGACACGACCGATGGCCTCGCTTCCCATCCCGGCATAAACGGCGTACCGGGCCTCCTCGGCGCTCTCGAACGTTTCCTCACCGGCCACGCCCAGGACCTCGCCGACCGTCTGTGAGCCGCCGGCCAGTTCGAGGGTCTGCTCGCCGTATCGGTCGATCAGTTCACGGGTCGTCGCGGGGTAGCTGTGGTCGTCGAACAGCGCGTCGGTGCTGGTGTAACACATCGTACCCCTATCTGGATGAACGAAGATTATAATGATTGTCCATAAACGGCCTTTGATACTTCTAGGCGTATAATGCACAAGGACTTCGAATGAGGAGCCGTAGCGAGAGTATGGTGTATGCCGACCTCCACGTCCACACGACCGCCTCCGACGGGGCGATGGCGCTCGCGTCGGTTCCGGCGGCGGCCCGGAAGGCGGGCGTGGCGGTCGTCGCGATCACCGACCACGACCGGACCCACCCCGACCTGGAGGCACCCGTCTCCGAACGCGAGGACGTAACCCTCATCCGGGGGATCGAACTCCGGGTGGACTCGCCGAAGGGGGCGGTCGATCTGCTCGGCTATGGCGTGCGCGAAACCCCCGCCCTCGACGGGCTCGTCGAGTGGATCCAGACCAGCCGAATCGAGCGCGGCGGCGAGATCATCCGCCGGGTCGAGGACCGACTCGGGATCGGACTCGACCTCGAACCCGCCCCCGGGCTGGGTCGGCCACACGTCGCCCGCGCCATCGCGGCCCACCCCGAGTCAGGGTTCGATTACGAGGGGGCGTTTGCGGAGCTGATCGGGGCGAACTGTCCGTGTTACGTCCCGCGAAAGATCCCCGACTTCGAGCGGGGGCTCTCGGCCCTACGCGAGTCGTGTGCGCTCGTCGGCCTCGCCCATCCCTTCAGATATCCCGACCCCGAGGCTGCCCTCTCGCTCACGCGCGAGCTCGACTGCGTCGAGCGGTGGTACCCCTACGGGCGGCCCGTCGACACCGACCTCCTGGATCGGGTCATCGAGCGAAACGGGCTGTTCGCGACGGGAGGGAGCGATGCCCACGACGACCGGCTGGGGCGGGCGGGGCTCGACGAAGTCGCCTATCGGGAGATCGACGCTCGGCTGCCGTAAACGGAGCCTTCAACCGTGTGCGAACCCTACAAAAGGTATGCGCTGTCACTACTGCGACCGCGAAGCGGCCGTCAGCGCGGAGTCGGACGGGGTCCGGGTCGGCCTCTGTGAGGAACACTTCCAAGAGCGACTCGAGGAACTCGCCGAGAGCGAGGAGCTCCGCGAGCTCCAGCAACGCCTCGACGTCGACCGGGAGGGTTAGATCCGGCTCGCGTCGACGTCGATGGCGTCGACCGGGCAGACGTCGACACACAGCATACAGTCGATACACTGGGCCTCGTTTGCCGGATCGGCCTTGATCTCGCTTTCGGGATGGCCCGGCGTGTCCACCCACTCGAAGACGTCCACGGGACAGTCCTCCAGACACGCCCCGTCCGCCAGGCAGACGTCGAAGTCGACCGCGACGTGCGTGCCGTGAATTCCCAGCTGTTCTGGCTCCTCGACCGGGCCCCACACGTCGTGGCCCCGGTGGGTCCCTTCCGTCTCGCGGTTACTGTCGAACTGCGGATCGATCGCCATGGCGGATGGAGACACGAGGTCCGTATAAAGGCCGCGACGCGATTCCGCAGGTCTATGCCCGATGGCCTCTCAGAGGGGATATGGCGCTTTCGTCCGTACCGATCGGATCCGGGGTGGGATCGTGGTAGTCGCGGTCCGCGCGCCGCCCAGACTCGTCTACGACGACGACTGTGGGTTCTGTACGTGGTGTGCCCAGTACGCCGACTCGCGGGGCGTATTCGAACTCGTCGGCTTCTCGGAGCTCTCGCCCGATCAACGTGCCCGCCTCCCGGAGGACTACGAGTCGTGTGTGCATCTGCTGACCGACGACGCAGTTCACTCCTGCGGGCGGGCCGTCGAGGAGATCGGCGCGCGCCTCGGCCCGCCCGAGCGCACGCTGGTCAAACTCTTCAGGATGCTTCCGGGCTACGAGCGGATCAGGGAACCGGCCTACCGGGCGGCGGCCGATCGCCGGGTTCTCTGGGGTCGGTTCGTCCGCCGATAATCAGTCGGGGTTTGGGCTCAAAAACGTCCGATGGGCGGCGAGGCGGTCGTAGACGCCACCGAGAACGAGCCCGTAGGCGAGATACGCGAACACCATGACGGCCAACAGCGGGAGGTTCTCCGCGACCGTCTCCCCACCGATTCCGATCCCGTAGAGAACCGTCCCGACGTATCCCGCGTAGAGAACGAGGCCGAAGACCGCCCCGTGAGTAAGGCCGGACTCGCCCGGGAGCCCCCACGTGAACGCGCCGAAGAGGAGCGGCCATGCCAGCGCGAACAGCGCGAGAAACGAGAGGAACGTCATCGCGGTCGCCATGAGACTGCTCGGCTCACAGTACGGAGGCCCGCCGATAGCACACAGGCTCATGAACGTCGCGAAGACGAAGGGGCTCGTCCCGCCGATAAGCGAGTCCGAGACGAGTAAAAGTGCCGTCAGAACGGCTGTGGCAGCGATCCCCCCGATGATGCTGCTGCGAACGATCTCCATATCACGGATACGGTGACTGTGACGTTAAATGTATATCTGAGTGTTAGTTCGTCACACCGGGCATCCAGTTGGCTTATAGATCGAAAGCTTCGATTCCGCACGGTAGTTACACTGGTAGTTATCGTTTTCACTCGAACGCGGCGATCCCCGTCAGGTCCTGTCCCAGAATCAGCGTATGGATGTCGTGGGTCCCCTCGTAGGTGTAGACCGTCTCCATGTTTGCCATATGCCGGATGGGCGAGTACTCGTCGGTGATGCCGTTACCCCCGAGCATCTCGCGGGCGACTCGCGCCTGATCGCGCGCCATCTCGACGTTGTTCCGTTTGGCCATCGAGACGTGCTGTGGGCGCATCTCGCCGCGTTCTTTGAGTTCGGCGAGCCGGTGGGCGAGCAGCTGACTCGTCGTGATCCGTGTCGCCATTTCGGCGAGTTTGTCCTGTTGGAGCTGGAATCCGCCAATGGGCTTGCCGAACTGCTCGCGGTCGGTCGCGTACGCGCGGGCCTCCTCGAAGCAGTCCCGAGCCGCCCCGACCGCACCCCATGCGATGCCGTAGCGCGCCTGTGTGAGACACGACAGCGGCCCCTTCATCCCCTCGACGTCGGGCAGAACGTTCCCCTCGGGGATTCGAACGCCGTCCATCGTGAACTCCCCCGAACTGGAGGCCCGAAGCGAGAGTTTCCCGTCGATGGAATCGATATCGAGACCGTCACGATCCGTCTCGACCAAAAAGCCCCGCACCGGCTCGCCCTCGCTCGACGTATCGCGTGCCCAGACGACCAGCACGTCCGCGATGGGCGAGTTCGTACACCAGCGCTTCTCGCCGTCGAGGACGTACTCGTCGCCGTCGCGCTCGGCCCGGGTTTCCATCCTCGATGGATCCGACCCGTGGTCGGGCTCGGTGAGCGCAAAGCCACCGATCGCCTGTCCCGTCCCCATCGGGGGGAGCCACTCGTCTTTCTGCTCCTCGCTCCCGAAGGCGTGGATAGGGTACATCGCGAGTGCGCCCTGAACGCTGGCCATCGAGCGCAGCCCCGAATCGCACGCTTCGAGCTCCTGCATCACCAGCCCGTAGGCCGTCTCGCTGGCATCGGGGAGACCGTACCCCGCGAGGCTCGTCGCGAAGAAACCGCGCTCGCCCATCTCGGGGATAATCTCCTCGGGAAACGTACCCGCTTCGTAGTGTGCTGCGATCTCCGGGCGGACGTGCTCGTCGACGAACTCGCGGGCGCTGTCGCGATACGACCGCTCTTCGTCGTCCAGTTCCGCTTCGAGTTCCACATAATCGAGCATGGACGAATCTCGGGAGCCATGCCTCAAAAACGCTCCTATCGACCCGTCAGTCGGCGGCGACCGGTGTCTCGGTGACCCCTTCGACGTATCCCAGGAAGTTCTCGAAGACGAGCTTCGCCTCGCAGGCGGCGGCGTAGTTCTCCTCGGTGATCCCGTCGAGGACCGCGGACCGGCGCTCCGCCGAGAGGTCCTTGCGTCGGGTGAGCTGGGCCGCGGTGTCCATGTCGTACTCGGGGTGGAACTGGACGCCGAAGACGTGGCCCTTCCGGAAGCCGTGGTTCGAGTACTCGTTTTCCGCGAGGGGCTCGGCGCCGGGCGGGAGCTCGACGACGGCATCGGAGTGGGTGGTGAAGGCGAGGAACTCCTCGTCGACCCCGTCGAACAGCCGCGAGTCACCGGTGAGGCTGATCGCGTTGTAGCCGATCTCGTACTCGCCCATCCCCTCAACCGTGCCGCCGAGTACGTCTGCGAGGAGCTGGTGGCCGTAACAGATCCCGAGGAACGGCAGCTCACGCTCGATAGCCTCGCCGATCCACGCTTTCGTCGGGTCGATCCAGGGTTCGTCCCAGTAGACCGACGAGCGCGAACCGGTGACGACGGCCGCGTCGAACGCGAACGTATCGGGGAGCTGACCGTCGGTGACGTCGAACTCGGTCAGCGAGGCGTCGAGTTCGCGTCGGAAGTTCCGTTTCGTGTTTCGATCTCCGTGGGAGGCGTCGAGAATCGCAATGCGGGGGACACTCACTACCGTGTTCACGAGGCCAATCGTAAAAACAGTTGTGGAATGGACAGTTATGACCTGATAGACCGTGTGCCTTTGGAGCTGGCACCTGTCGTTCGGCTATGGACGCGATCGACCGGATCGAAGCCGTCTTCGAAACCCACGTCGAAGCCGGCCTGCACCACGGCGCACAGCTCGCGGTCTACCACGAGGGCGAACCCGTCCTCGACGTTGCGGGCGGCACGACGGGCCCTGACGGCGAGGCCACCACCGTTGACCGGAAACACGTCCTCTTCTCGTGTACGAAACCATATGCGGGCGTCGCGCTTCATCAGTGTGTCGAAGACGGGCTGCTGGACTACGACGACCCGGTCGTCGACCACTGGCCGGAGTTCGCCTCCGGCGGGGAGAAAAGCGAAATCACCGTCCGACAGGTACTCTCCCACCAAGCCGGCCTCCACCAGACGGCCTTCGACGCCGAGTTCGAACAGTGGCCCGACTGGGACGCCGCGGTCGAGGCGATGGAGGCCGCCGAAACGACGTTCTCCCCGGGCGAAACGGCGGCGTATCACGCCCTCTCCTACGGGTTTCTCGTCGGTGAGCTCGTCCGACGGGCGAGCGGGACACCCGTAGACGCGTATCTCGACGAGCGGGTGTTCGGCCCGTTGGGAATGGATGACACCGACCTTGGGGTCCCGGCGGACGAGCCCGACACCACCGCGAGTCTCGCGGGGTTCGAACCCGGCGAGCGCGCCCGCGAGCACGGGGCGGGCCTCGATACCTTCTCGAACGCCGAGGCGGCGGCGCTGTTCGGCGAGGAGTGGCTCCACCGTGCGGTGGTTCCCGCGGCCTCCGCGACCGGCAGCGCGCGGGACATGGCACGATTCTATAGCTGTCTCGCGAACGGCGGCGAGATCGACGGGGTTCGGATCCTGGAGACGGACACCGTCGCGGTAATGGCGAGCGAGCAGACCGCAGTCGAGCACGACGGCACCCTCGGGGTGCCCCGGCGCTACGGGATGGGCGTGGTGCTCGGGGGCGGCGCATGGGACAAATTCGGGACGGTATCCCCGGAACGGGTCTTCGGCCACGGCGGGCTCGGCAGCATCGTCGGCTGGGCCGACCCCGAAGCGGACCTCGCCGTTGCCTACGTCACGAACGGGATCCGCGACGAGTTCGAACACTCCTTACGAACCAACGCCATCGCGGACGCGGTGCGGGCGGCGCTGTGTTAGTCGAGTGAGTTGAGAAAGTCGAGCAGCCGGTCGTTCACGGGCCGAGAACGTTCGATCCAGACGCCGTGGCCCGCGCCGTCGTAGATCTCGCGGGTCGCCCTCGGCAATCCCTCGGCGGGCAGAGCGGCGTTCTCGACGGGGACGAGCTCGTCGCGTTCCCCGTGGACGACGAGCGCCGGGATCGTCACCTCGTAGAGCCAGTCGCTCGCGTCGAACGCCTCGAACGCCGCGTTCTGCGCGTCCCACCCCTCGCGAGCGGCGTCGCCCGCCCGCCACTCGGCGATCCCCTCGCACGCCTCCGATTGCTCTGTGAGAAACGTCTCGGAAAACAGCGCCGGCAGCGACTCCCGACGCGCTTTAGGATCGTCGGGCGACGCGAACAGCGCCTCGCGGGGGTCGCGAGGGAGGGGCGCGTGTGGTCCCCCGGGGCTCGACCCGATCAGGGTGAGACTCCGCGCGCGCCCGTACTCCAGGGCGACCATCCCACCCAAGCCGGCGCCGACGAGGTGAGCCCGGGCGGTGCCGTGGTCCGCGAGAACGGCTTCGAGGTCGGCGGCGAGCGACTCGACGGAGTACGGCCCCGGCGGTGTATCGGAGCGGCCCGTTCCGCGCATGTCGGAGACCACCACCTCGTAGGGCCCCGCGAGCGCGGCGTGTTGCCAGCCCCACTGCCACGCGCCCAGCCCGAGGTCGCCGAGAAATGCGACCGTCTCGCCGTCTCCCTCGACCTCGTAGTACAGCGCCACACCCTTCCGGTCTACGCTCACCATTGTCGAAGGCTACCGGCCGACTGTGGGTAAGGAATCCGGTTGGCGGGTGATGGAGGACGGGAGCCGGGAATCGAAGGGCCGTTTCAGGCGTTCAGGACTTCCTTGAGAATCCCCGGAGCGTCCGCGAGCGCCTCGTCGAGTTCGTCCGTATCGGGACCGCCGCCCTGTGCGAAGTCCGCGGGGCCGCCACCGCCGCCGCCGACGCGACTTGCGAGCGTGCCGACGACCTCGCCGGCGTTGATCCCCACGCCCTCGGGCACCGCAACGACGAACTGCGCGCCGTTGCTCGCGCTTCCGAGCACGGCGACCTTCCCCTGCTCGACGAGCGCGTTCGCGGTCGCGCGGAGCTCGTCGCTGTCGGCATCGACACGCTGGATCACGGCGGTCGTCCCGCCGACCTCGACCGCCTCGCCCTCGCCCGCCCGGAGCTCCGCGAGCTCCTCGGTGAGCGACTCGATCTCCTTGCCGCGGGCCTTCCACTCCTCGAAGAAGCGCTCGGCGGTTGCGGGCACCTCCGGCGGCGAGACGTCGAGGATCGCTGCGGCCTCGTAGAGGGCGTCCTCGGTCTCCTGGGTCGCCTCGATCGCGGCGTCGCCCGCCGCGAACGTCAGGCGCTCGACGCCGTCCTGGATGCGCTCGGTCGAGACGACCTTGATCGCGCCGATGTCGCCGGTTCGAGAGACGTGCGTGCCCCCGCAGGCCTGGACGTCCTCGGCGATATGGATCAGGCGGATCCGCTCACCCGGTGGGATTCCCCCCTGATAGAGGTCGAAGCCGTGTTCTGCCTCGGCCTCGTTTCTGTGGGGCCACTCCTCGCTGACGGTGACGTTGTCCCTCACCAGTTCGTTCGCGATCCGCTCGATCTCCTTTACTTGCTCCCGACCGATCCGGTCGTAGTGGCGCACGTCGAGGCGGGCGCTGTCGGTCCCTTTCTGTGCACCGGCCTGCCGGATGTGCTCGCCGAGGACCTCGCGGGTCGCGTGGCCGACGATGTGGGTGGCGGTGTGATGAACCATGAGTCGACGGCGGCGCTCGGGGTCGACCCGGCCGCGCACGAGCGCGCCCTTTTCGGGCTCCTCGCTCACTCGGTGGAGGACGACGCCTTCTCGTTCCTGGACGTCGCTGACGGTGTAGCTGCCGTCGTCGGTCGAGATCATTCCGTGGTCGGCGGGCTGGCCCCCGCCCTCGGGGTAGAACATCGTCTGGTCGAGGACGACGTCGTAGCCCTCAGCACGCTCGATCACGTCGAGGATCACCGCTTCGAACTCGGTGCGTTCCGCGTCGTCGTAGTAGAGCTTCTCCGTATCCGGCAGGTCGACGACCCGCTCGTCGCGCTCTTCGGTCTCACGCATCGCCTCACCGGCGTCGTGGCGTCCCGCGACCAGACTGTAGAAGTCATCGGGCACCTCGACCGTCGCCCCAGCCTCCGTCGCGATCTCCTCGACCATGTCGGGCTGGATCCCATGTGAGTCGTAGAGTTCGAGCAGCTCCTCGACCGGGATCGGCTCGTCGCGCTGTGCGTACTCCTCGGCCAGTTGCTCGACCCGTCGGCCACCGCGTTCGAGGGTTTCTCTGTACTTCTCGACTTCCGTGCGCACGATGTCGCGGATCGTGTCACGGTTCTCGTAGCCCAGTCGTTCGGCCTGCATGTCGACGAGCTCGTCGAGCGGGGCGTCGACGCCGACGGTGTCACAGAGGCGTTTCGTGCGCCGCAGGACCATTCTGGCCAGATAGCCGGTCGCGACGTTCGAGGGGACGATCCCGTCCCCGAGCATATAGGCCAAGGTTCGGCAGTGATCCGCAATGGCGTACACGGCCTCCATGGGCTCCATCAGCGCTTCGAGCTCGCCCACGTCGACCCCGACGCCCGCCGCGATCTCGCCGCGGGCGCTCTCCATGTCCTCGGCCTCGTCGATGTCCATGTGGCCCGCAAGCTTCGAGGCCGAATGCAGCAGCGCGGCCTCCTCGTCGGTGTGGGTGATCCCGGCGTTGTCAGTCAGGAAGTCGATCATCTCGGGGTAGATCGCCTCGTAGACGGTCGGGGTGCCCTGGGACACCCACGTCCAGCGTTCGAGCCCGTAGCCCGTGTCGACGATGTAGGTGTCCATATAGGAGTAGCGGTTGCCGTCCTTGAGCTCGTAGTCGCCCTCGGGGTCCTGCTCCATGCACATGAAGACGAGGGTGGCGAGCTCGACCCCTCGGTAGATGACCTCGATCGCGGGTCCTGCATTCCCTCCGCCGACCCACGGGTCCTCGATGTAGGTGATCTCCTCGGGGTCCGCACCCAAGGAAGTGAAGAAGTCGTCGCAGTACTCGACCGTTCGGTCCTTCCAGTAGACCTCCCCGTAATAAGCGTACTCGTCCTCGGGAACGTCATCGCGGGTGTTGAACGCGTGATGGGCCATCATCTCGAAGGCCATCGTGTGTCGGCCGGTCTTTCCGACGTTGTCGATGTCCTGCATCCGGATGCAGGGCTGGCTGATGGTCAGCGGATTCGCCGGTGGCGGGGTCTTCCCGCTCGTGACCAGCGGCTGGAAGTCGTAGATCGAGGCCTGCGTCAGAAGCACGTCGTCGCGCCAGCGGTTCGCGGCGACCGGGTAGGGCTCGACCCGCTCGTGGCCGTGCTCCTCGAAGAAGGAGAGGAATTTCTCGCGCATCTCCTCCAGCGAGTACTCCCCCTCGAACCCCGGGTTGTCAATGAAGGAGTACTCGACACACGGGGGCTCCCCACACAACTCCTGGTCGTGGTCCCGCGTCCAGAAGTGGGCCCCACACTCCGGACACTCCCGCCTGATGAAGTCGTTCTCCTCGAAATACTCGAGGCGGTATTCGGCTTCGAGCGCACTCATGATACCGCTAGTGGCCAATCGGGCGGTAAAACTGTTGCGCACCCACCATCAGAACGGGTGAGTTGGAGCCGTGGCCCCGGATCCAGTAAGGTGGTCCGGGAGAAAATTATGGAGAGATAGTCCGTGTTCCGGAGACGCATTGACCGAGTACGCAGGCCTCTCCTGTTGCATCAAGTCGAACGTCATAGCCGCCATCCCATACCGCGTTGACTCCGACCGTGAACTTGACACCTTTGTAAATGAACGAGACGGACCAGAATCGATCATCTCTGCCTATTCCACCTTGAGCCACGTTAACGCCAGCAACGTACGCCTCAATCCCAACGTAATACCATGAAACAGTAACCTCCAGTTCCAAGCAGTAATCGGCTCAGACGGGATCGCAGACGATCAGATATCTGACGGAGGTTGGGATTACGGCTGCATCTTCTTGTGGTGACTCCGTCTGTAAGTTATCAGTAGGATAGATACACATCTGAAATAAACTAATATAGATTAATAATCTTATAAAATATTATAAAAATATAATATAAATTTGTATTTTATAGTAGGTAATATATATTATTAGTTATATTTAGATTATGTGTCTAACAAAAACAGCTCAAGGAGAAAAGTGCTGGTAAATACTGGATTATCCCTCGGAGTGCTGGTTGGAGGCAGCAGTGTCGCCACCGCTGACCCATCCAACGGTCGTGGAAACAGAAAAGGCCACAACAACGCTCACGGAGACGGAAAAGGTCTCAAGGTCAGAAATGGCCGATTTGAAATCAATGTTGACCCCAGTGAGTTAGAAGAAGCCGAATACAGGCAGTGGCGCGAGGTCATTGAGGACTTCAACAGGGCGATTGAGGCAGGCCGCTTGAGTATCACGAACAAAAATGAGGATCCGGAAGAGAGCGCGAAGACATCCGAAATATCGGCTAATGAGACGACGATTGAGGTCCACGGTGATTCTGCCGAGACAAGTAAGGAGGATCAGTAATGTGCAATAGAGACGATTACGAAATAGAGAGTTCGTGGTGAGGGGCGAGGCGAACGGTGAGACTCTACCTCAGTGACGCTACAATCAGCAACCTTGACAGACTTATCGCGATCGGTGCTGGAAGTGGGACAATATACCAAAGACTCGTTCAGAGAGGGGTCATCGCTGCGGGGGCTCTCAGCAGTCCCGCCGCAGCTTTTGTCGCTGGAGCGATCCTTATTACGTGGGGAACAATGGTGGTCGTGAACAGGGGCTGTGGCGTCGTCTGGGAGGTAACTTACGATCCAACGACAGTCTTGATCCCCAGCAGAGCGACCCCGAGTATCAGCCGACAATGAGCCACTTAATTGTGCTAGCGTACGCCGGTGACTGACCGAGGATAGACAGATGATGACTGTAGACAATATTCATACACATGACTGAAAACTCCGCTATTCCGAAAAAAAAGATGCGACTCGTCTGGCCAGTCATGGTTACGGTCGCAACTGCACTAATCGCGTACCCGGGTTTGCAGGCGTTCGTGCAGGGTGCATCGGTCGGGGAGTGGATCGTGGACATAGTGCTCGGTCTGTTACTCCTAATACTGTACGTCGGAATCAAGCTCGGTGCCCGGTTGGAAGAGGATCGAACCTCATCCGGTCAGTCCGGGCCGACGGAACGGATCTTGGTGACCGTCTTCGCCCTGTGGTTCGCCGTCGGTGCAGTGTTCCTCGTCACGGTCCGCTCGTCGTTCGACGTGATCGGGTTCACGATCACCGGTGCGATCGGTGGCGTCGTCATGCTCGCCCTGCTGTATCGGTCGTAACCAGCATCCACGCGGTACCAGTGGCAGCAACGCTTCTCATGGACGTCTCGGCGTGGTTGCGAAAAACGAGAGATCAGACCGGTGAGTCGAGCGACTACGCCTCGATGCGACCGGAGTCGAACTCCTCGCCGAGTTCGGCGAGCTCGGCGAGCGTCTCCTGCTTCTCGCGCAGGTTCTGCTCGAGCAGGTGGCGGCCTCGTCCAGACCGAGTTGGTCGGCCAGACCGTTGCGAGTGACGGGTCAAGGGCTTTGCACCGGACGCCGAAAGAGCCGGTATGACGAACACGCCCGAATCCCGCGCTCACGTCTTCGTCGAGGGGAACGTCCAGGACGTCCATTTCCGCGACAACGCCCACGAGACCGCCCGGGCCCACGACCTGACCGGCTGGATCCGCAACCTCGACGATGGTCGCGTCGAAGGCGTGTTCGAGGGCAGCGAGGAGGACGTCGAGGCGATGCTCGAGTGGTGTCGGACGGGACCGATCAAGGCCGAGGTCGAGGACGTCGAGGTCGAAGAGGGCGACCCACAGGGCGATCTGGAGGACTTCGAGAAACGGTAACTACGCCTCGTCGGCGAGGGTAAGCGAGGCGAGAAACGCCTCCAGTTGGATCCGCTCGTTTGCACCCTCGGTGATACGATAATCGGTCTCGCCGATCCGATCGAGGGTGCGCACCGCTTCCCGATCCGAGAGCCCGAGGTCCCACACCGAACGGTGCAGTTGATCGATGATGTCGCCCCCGGAGAGACCCTTGTTCGAGAGGAGGTCGTCGAGCGTCGCACGTGCGGTCGTGAAATCACCCTCCAGCGCGCTCGTGACCATCGCCTCGATCTCCTCGGGGCGGGCGGTGGCGGTGATGGTGTAGACCACCTCCTCGTCGACGGTCTCGCCCATGACGGCCGCGGCCTGCAGGGAGTTCACTGCCCGGCGCATGTCGCCGTCTGCGGCATAGACGAGCGCCTCGACGCCCCCGTCGGTGATCTCGATCCCCTCGATGTGGGCGATTTCCCGTATTCGCTCGCCGACCGCCGCGTCGGAGATCGGCGAGAAGCGAAAGACCGCACAGCGCGACTGGATCGGGTCGATGATCTTCGAGGAGTAGTTACACGAGAGGATGAATCGTGTATTCGAGGAGAACTGCTCCATCGTTCTCCTGAGTGCGGACTGGGCGTCGCTGGTCAACGAGTCGGCCTCGTCGAGGAAGATGATCCTGTAGGAGTATCCACCGAAACTCGCGCGTGCGAACTCCTTGATTCGCCCTCTGACGACGTCGATCCCGCGGTCGTCGGAGGCGTTGAGTTCGAGGAAGTTATCGCGCCAGTCCTCGCCGTAGACCTCGCGGGCGATGGCGGTCGCACACGTCGTCTTGCCGATCCCCGCCGATCCCGAAAACAAGAGATTGGGGAGGTCATCGCGCTCGACGTAGCGCTCCAGGCGGTCGGTGATCTCCTCCTGGCCGATCACCTCGCCCAGCGTCCCTGGGCGATACTTCTCGACCCAGATCTCCTCGCGACCCGGCCCCGCCGGCTCGCTTTCCTCGGTCTCGCTCATACCCGATTCACGCGTCGCTGTCGTGATAAACCCCCCGAGACGGGCCGACAGCCTGAAATCCCGTCCGCGGGTACGAGGGCCATGAACGTCTCCGTCGAGGTCGTCGGCGAGGGGACCCACGACCTCACGCTCCCCGATCCGACCTACGCGGATCTGCTCTCGGAACTCGATCTGAGCCCCCACGAAGTCAGCGTGATGGTCGAGGGCCAGCCCGTCCCCGAGGACCAGCCCGTCGAGGCCGAGCGAGTGCGAGTGCTCCGGCTGATCAAAGGCGGGTGATTCGGGCCGGATGATCCGCGAGGCCCGCGAGGGCGAATCGGAGGCCGTCATGCGGGTGCTCGAAGGGGCGCTTCTGGAGAGCGACCCCGACGCCGTCCGCGGGGCGATCGACCGGGGCGACGTGCTGGTCGCACGCGAGGCGGGCCACGTTCGCGGCGCGCTCGTACTCGACGGGAACCGCGTCGCGGCGGTCGCGGTCGCCCGGCGCCACCGGGCGAAGGGGCTCGGCTCGGCGCTTATCGAACGGGCTGGCGAGCGCGGCGTGCTGATCGCGGACTTTCGTCCCGCCGTCCGACCGTTCTACGAGTCGCTCGGCTTCGAGATCGAGTGCGAAGAGACGAGAAGCGATGGGACCGAGAGACGGTATCGAGGCCGACTCGGGGGTCAGGACTCGTAGGCCATATCGAAGAAGGCGACCTCCAGATCGACGGTGCGGGCGAACAGTTCGGCGACCCGCCGCTGTCTGCGCGCCGAGAGGGCCGGGCCGTGGGCGTCGAGCTGCCCGCGCAACCACGCGACGTAGGCCTCGAACCCTTCTACGATATGAATCTCGATCCACTCCTCGAGATACCAGCGCTCTGGCCCGCGGTCGGCGACGTGGCGCGCCCATTCGAGGTAGACCCACTCGGCGGCGAGCGTCGTCGCGAGGGTTTCCTCGTAGCCGCCCTCGTGGGCCGCCCGGAGCATGAAGTCGGTGAAGGTCCGGGTTATCGGTTCGGGATCGGGCTCGCGCCACTCCTCGTTGCTCACCCCCAGCTCCGCGAACGCCCGCTCGAAGTAGTCGTTCTCGCTGCCGGTGAGCACCGAGAGCTGTTGGCTCAACCGTGCCATCTCGTCCATCGAGGGGGCCTGAGCGACCGCGAGCGCGGTCGTGCGCGCGCCGAGTTCGAGAAAGGCGTAGTCCTGAACGAGGTAGCGCTCGAAGACCGCGTCCTCGAGGGCGTCACTCCCGAGTTCTTCGACGAACCGGTGGCGCGTCGCCTCCGTCCACGCAGGTTCCGAGCGCTCGCGGAGCCATTCGCTGAAGCGGCCCTGGCCGTCGAAGGCGTCGTTCACAGCTCCCAGCCCTCACGCGTGTAGGCCATCTCCCAGAAGGCGTGTTCGAGCCGGGCGCTAGTCAGAAACGCCGCCTCCATCGCCTCGCGCTCGCCGGGATACCGCTCGCCACAGCGGTCGACAAGTTCGCGCATCCACTCGACGACCTCGAGGAACTCCTCGTCGGTGTACTTCTCGATGAAGGGGGTATAGCGGTGCGTGCCTTCGCTCAGCTCGGCCATGTGGGCCGCGACGTCGAGATACCCCTGCCCGCAGGGATAGATCGCGGCGGCGATCTCCGCGAGCGACCCCTCGTGGGCCGTCCGCACGAGGAAGTTCGTGTAGGCAACGCAGGTGGGCGCCTTCTCGACCGTTTCGAGGTCGGCGGGGTCGATCCCGTAGTCGGCGGCGAACTCCCGGTGGAGGTCCATCTCGTAGTCGAGCGTGGTGTGGGCGATGCCCATCAGGTGAGTCATCGTTTCCTCGTCGCGGGCACGCGCGCCCGCCACCGAGAACGTCCGGGCGTAGTCGAGCAGGTACCGGTAGTCCTGTTTCACCCAGTGGAGGAAGGCCTCCTCCGCGAGGGTGCCTGCTGCCAGCTCCGTGACGAAGGGATGCTCGCGCTGGGCGGCCCAGAT
Source organism: Halalkalicoccus jeotgali B3 (assembly GCF_000196895.1). Taxonomy (NCBI): domain Archaea; kingdom Methanobacteriati; phylum Methanobacteriota; class Halobacteria; order Halobacteriales; family Halalkalicoccaceae; genus Halalkalicoccus; species Halalkalicoccus jeotgali. The sequence continues at coordinate 228,750 of NC_014297.1, read as the reverse complement.
CGGTTCGCCGAGTTCAAGCAGGTCGTCGCTGAACGCCATGAGCGGGCTTTGCCCCCGTCGGCTATATAACTAGCTGGTAGTATCGACTGATATCACCGGGCCTCGCGTACGAGCTCGCGCCCGCTGTCGAGCAACGCCTCGACGCGGCCCTCGCTCTCGGCTTCGGCGTAGACCCGGAGTTTGGGCTCCGTGCCGCTGGGGCGAACGAGCAGCCACGCGCCACTCTCGAGCAGGAGCTTGAACCCGTCGGCGGTGTTGACGTCCTCAACGGGCTCGCCGGCGACCGAATCGGGAATCGCCTCGGCGAGGGCATCAAGCGTGTGGACCTTCTCCTCGTCGGGGCAGTCGACGCTCACCCGGGACTGGTGGATCTCGCCGTGTTCGGAGAGTAGGCGGTCGACGCGGTCGTCGAGGGACTCGGCGTCGTGGGCCGCGGCGGCTAAAAGCGCCGTCAGCACGCCGTCCTTCTCGGGAACGTGCCCGCGCATCGAGAACCCGCCCGACTCCTCGCCGCCAATCAGGGCGTCCGCCGCGACCATCGCGTCGGCGACCCACTTGAACCCGACCGGCACCTCGATCGCCTCCTGGCCGTGGGCCTCGGCGATCCGGTCGACGAGGAACGTCGTCGAGACGGTCCTGACGGCCGGCCCCGAGTCGCGTTCGAGCAGGTAGTCGTACAGCACCGCGTACAGCAGGTTCGCGTTCAGCAGGCCGCGTTCGGGCGTGACCACCGCGATCCGGTCGGCGTCGCCGTCGTTGGCTACCCCCAACTCGGCGTCGCCGTCGGTGACGCGCTCGATCAGCTCCGCGAGGTTCTCCCGGGTGGGCTCGGGCGAACCCCCCCCAAAGGTCGGGTCCTCCTCGCAGCGAAGCCGCTCGACCTCGGCACCGGTCCGTTCGAGCAACGCGTCGGTGACCCCGCGACCGCTACCGTGGATCGCGTCGTAGGCGACCGAGAGGTCCGGATCGGCACCGACCAGCTCCAGGGCGTGCTCGGCGTGGCCCGAGACGAAATCGACCTCCCGGACTGCGCCCCACTCGGCCTCGGGGAGGGGATCGGGTTCCGCGAGGTTCGCCTCGATGGCCTCGGTGATCTCGGGCAGGGCGGGCGCGCCGTCGGATGGAATGAACTTCACGCCGTTGTACTCGGGCGGGTTGTGCGAGGCGGTGATCATCAGCCCGCCGGCGAGGTCGCGGTCGACGATGTTCCACGACAGCAACGGCGTGGGACGGTCGCGCTCGGGCATCACGACGTCGAAACCGTTGACACAGAGCACCCGGGCGATCTCCTCGGCGAACCCTCTGGAGCTCTCGCGTGCGTCATAACAGACCCCGACGGGGCCGTCGAGGTCCTCCTCAGTGAGGTGCCTGGCGACGGCCTGTCCGACCATCCGCACGCGGGGGGCCGTGAAGGTATCGAGCGTCGCCCGCCAGCCGTCGGTCCCGAAGCTGATCGCGTCCATACGCGGCCATCGGGCCCGGGGAGGAAAAACCGGCGGGTCTTCGGAGTCGTTTTCCTTCCTCGCCACCTTCGTTCGGGCATGAACCCACCGCGCGTCGTCGCCGTCTGTGGCAGCCTCCGCAATAGCAGTTACACCCGTCTCGCGCTCGGTCACGCCCTCGAAGCCGCCCGTGAAGCCGGCGCCTCAACGGCGCTATTGGACCTTCGGGAGTACGACCTGCCCGTCTACGACCCCGACACCGAGGACACCCGCGACGCCGAGGAACTGATGACCGAGATCCGCGAGGCCGACGCCGTGTTGCTGGGAACGCCCGTCTATCACGGCACCTTCTCGGCGGCGCTGAAGAACGCGCTCGATTACTGTGGGTTCGACGAGTTCGAGGACACCACGGTCGGCCTGCTCGCGGTCGCGGGCGGGGGCACCTACGGACCCACCCTCGAACACCTCCGCGCGAGCGTCCGGGCGGTCCACGGCTGGACCCTGCCCCACGAGGTGGGGATCCGCAACGCGAGCGACCGGTTCGATTCGGAGGGGGCGTTCCTCGATTCGGCGCTCGACGAGCGCGTCCGAAAGCTCGGCCGACAGGCCGTCGAGTACGCCTTCATCGACCCCGAGCCGATCACCGAACACACGACCACGGCTCAGTAGTCGACCAGTGCCTCTTTCTCGGCCCGCGAGAGCCGCTTGATCGCGTACTCCCTACTCATCGCATCGGAACGCGTCTCGAAGGATTCGGTGTAGACGAGCGAGACGGGCGTCCGACCACGGGTGTATTTGGCGCCCTCGCCGGCGTCGTGTTCGGCGACCCGCCGCTCGACGTCGGTGGTATAGCCGGTATAGAGGCTTCCGTCGGCACATTCGAGGACGTAGACGTAGTGAGTCATCGGATCCGAAAGGGCTTCGCGTGGTGGTTGGGTTACGGTTCGGATAGCCCCGGAGGGCCCTATGCCTTTCGCGCACGCAATCTCGCGGCCTCCGCTATGCCCGCGTTTGCCGAACAGCTCGGGCAGGCGAAGATGCGCCCGTGTTCGTCGGCGAACACGCGCTCGAACCGCTCGGAGACGTGCGCTTCGCAGTGGTCACAGTGTGGCATCGCGTTCGTTCCGGCAGGACCGCCGTGCCGGTAGGTAGGAGTATGGGAGGACCGAATATATACTCTTTCCAAAATCACTCCAATATTTGCCTTCGGGAAAGATATGTTCGCGAAAGGGGAATCGAATGCGCCGATCGGGGATCCGGAAGTCGGTGAGTCCCTACTATCGTTTTCACATTCCGAACTACGGACGCGCATCGGCGATCGCGCTGGCGATCAGTCCGGCCTGCGTGCCCGCGACGTAGCCCGCATCGACGTTGACGACCGAGAGGACGCTACAGGACTGGAGCATCCCGAGCAGGGCGGCTTCGCCGCCGGCGCCGAACCCGTAGCCGCTGGAGACGGGCAGGCCGATCACGGGGGTCGAAACGAGCCCGGCGACCACGGTCGGGAGGGCTCCTTCGCGCCCGGCGGCGACCACGAGCACGTCCATCTCGCGCAATCGGGGGAGCTGGTCGATCACCCGCGAGAGGTTCGCCACGCCGACGTCCTCGATCCGTTCGACGCGCGCGCCGATCTCGCCGGCGATCACCGCGGCCTCACCGGCCGACCGACGGTCCGCCGTTCCGCCGGTGACGACCCCCACGGAAGCGTCGAGTTCGGGCGGTTCGAACCCCTGCGCGTGGACGACCAGACAGCGCGCGCGTTCGTGGTGAGTCACCTCGCCGTCGAGGACGGTTTCGAGGGCGGTGACCGCCTCGCCGTCGACCCGCGTGATGACCGCCCGTCCCGTCGTTTCGAGGGCAGTTTCGGCGAGAGCGGCGATCTCCTCCGTGGTCTTGCCGGGCGCGAAGATCGCTTCGGGGATGCCGCGTCGCGATTCGCGGGCGGCATCGAAGCGCCCGGCCTCCGTCCTCGCGTAGCCTGCGAGGCGCGCTTGCGCCTCCTCCGGGGTTAATTCGCCCGAATGCACGTCGTCAAGAATGTCGCGAAGTCCCATATTCGGGGGGTAGACCCCCAGCTATTCCTATTCGTCGCCTTCGAATCACGCCGATTTACGAAAACTTATAAAGGCGGCCGGAAAAGGCCCGTTCGTATGGCAGACCTGATCGTCAAAGCCGCCGTAAAGGAAGCACTGTCCGACCACAACGTCTCCTCCGACTTCTACGACGCGCTCGACGAGGAGGTCGAGGAGCTCCTCAACGACGCGGCGCGACGCGCCGAGGACAACGACCGGAAGACGGTCCAGCCCCGCGACCTGTAAGCTGGCTTCCGAGCCCTTCTCGTATATTTTTCCGTCGATCAGCGGCGGCGCTCGCGTTCCTCGACGCCGGTTTCGGTGCCGATCAATACGGTGTCGGCCAGCCCGACGAACAGCCCGTGTTCGAGCACGCCCGGAATCGAAGCGAGCTTTTGGGCGAGGTCGGCAGGCTCCTCGATTCGGCCGAAATCACAATCGAGCACGAGGTTGCCGTTATCGGTGACGACCGGGCCGTCCTTTCGCTCGGCCAGCCGTAGGTCCGGCGTACTGCCCAGTCCCTCGACCACCTCGGAAACGGGCCGGCGCGCGGCGGGCAGGACTTCGAGCGGAACCGGTCGGTCGAGGGTCTCGCATTCCTTCGAGGGGTCGGCGACGATCACCAGCCGGGCGGCGGCGCTTGCGACCAGTTTCTCTCGGGTATGGGCCGCCCCGCCGCCCTTTATCAACTCGAAGCCCGCGATCCGGTCAGCACCGTCGATCGCGATGGCGGGAGCGGCGTCATCGAGCGTCGTGAGGGGGATTCCGACCTCGCGGGCCAGATCAGCCGATTGGTAGGAGGTCGGGATTCCCTGCACCTCGAACCCGTCCTCGACTCGACGGCCGAGCGCACGGATCGCGTGGGCCGTCGTCGAGCCGGTGCCGAGCCCGACGACCGCCCCGTCCGCGACGAGTTCGGCCGCGCGTTCGCCCGCGTTCCGTTTTTCGACCTCACTCCCACCGGTGGTCTTCATGCGCGGCCGGTCGCTCCCCGGGGAAAAAAGCGTTTCAATCGGGTCGGAACCCGTCCGTGCGAGCGCCGGTTCGGAATCGAAAGTCGTCGGGGACCGACCGGAACGCCCCGCTCGCGGTCGAGAACGGGGTTGGGGACGCTCGTATGAGAGCCGGCCGGCGCAAACACCGAACGGGTCGGTCGCCGGCGACCCGATCGCCATCGGATTTCGAAGCGAATCCGGGCGAGAGAACCGGCTATCGCAACCGAAATCGAGGAAATGCCTGCACCCGTATCGGGAAGTGCGATGGCGCTAACAGAGATCGATCACCTGGACGACGAGATGGCCGAGTGCATGGACAACTGCCTGGAGGCCACACAGGCCTGCGAGTGGTGTGCTGACGCCTGTGCCGAGGAAGGCGAGGGCATGGCCGAGTGTATCCGACTGTGTCGGGACGTCGCGGACATCGCGACGCTTCACGCCCGTTTCATGGCGCGCGACTCGGGCTACCACGCGGACCTCGCGGCGGTCTGTGCCGACGCCTGCGAGGAATGTGCAGAGGAGTGCGAGAGCCACGATCACGAGCACTGTCAGGTCTGTGCGGCAGTCCTGCGCGAGTGTGCCGAGACCTGCCGCGGGATGGCCGCCTGAGGCGAGTCACCGGTCACCGCTCCCGCTCGCTCTCGTTTTTCGTGGTGAGGGCCGGCGAGGAGCCGAAAGCGGGTCCCAAAACGGAATGTCAACCGGAACGTGTCACTCCAGCCGGTTGGTGATCGCCTCGGGGTCGTACGCCAGCGAGAGCTGGCGCGAACGACCCCGCCCCTCCATTCCGGCGTAGGAGGTCTCGATGAGCCCCAGATTGTCGAGCTTGTTGACGATCTCCGAGTAGCGCGTATAGCCCAGGCCGGTCTTCTCGGCGAAGGCCTCGTAGACCTCGCCGGCCTGCTCGCCGTCGTGATCGACCAGTACGCCCACGAGCGTCGCCTCGCTGTCGGCGAGCCCCCGCAGGCTCCGCGAGAGGTGGACGTACTTCGATTTCTCGTAGGCCTCCTCGACGTCCTCTATCTCGACGGTTCGACTCGCGCGCATCTCGGCGTTCAGGCCCGCCCGGCGCAGGAGGTCGATCCCGACCCGGAGATCGCCGCTGTCGGCGGTGAACTCCGCGACCCGGTCGAGGACCGTCGTCGAGACGATCCCCTCCCGGAACCCCCGGTCGACGCGCTCGCCGAGGATGTCGACGATCTCGCCGGTGTCGTAGACCGGAAAGTAGACCTCCTCGGGTCGAAAGACGCTCTGAACCCGCGAATCGAGCTCCTCGATCGTACCGAGCGCGAGGTCGGAGGAGACGACGACCACGCCGATCCGCGCACCGGGGTGGGTCTCGTGGGCGCGCAACAGCGAGTAGAGCGTATCGCTGGCCTCGTTCTCGTAAAAGAGGTAGTTCACGTCGTCGAGCGCGACAACGAGCACCTCGTCGGCCTCGACCAGCCGGTCGGTGACCTGCCCGAACAGCTTCTTAAAGGAGACGCCACTGGAGGGCGGCTCGTACTCGAAGATCCCCTCGAACAGCCGCGAGAACACGGCATAGCGCGTCGAGTCGACTTGGCAGTTGGCGTGGACGGTCCGCACCCCCGAATGGCCCGAGAGCTCGCCGAACAGTTTCTGGACGGCGGTCGTCTTGCCGGTCCCGGGCGGGCCCTGCACTAGGGCGTTCAGCGGCCGTGAGCCCCGAACGGCGGGCCGCAGCGCGTACTGGAGGCCCCGAAGCTGGCTCTCTCGGTGTTCGAACGTCTCGGGGAGGTAGTCGATCTCGAAGACGCGCTCGTCGCGAAAGACCGACTCGTCCCACGAGAGCATCCCCTCCTCGGGGTCCTCGACCATCACTTTCACCACGCTCGCCGGCCTATTTAATCGTTCGCCACAGCTCACTCCCCGCGCCAGGAGGGCGGCGCGAGATCGAGATAGAACGCGACGAGGACGTAGCCAACACCGACGACGCCCGCGATCAGCAACTCGGCCCAAAACTCGGTGACGCCGGCGAGGCTGGCGGCGTACAGCGCGGCGTAGGCGAGACTAACCACCGCGCCGAAGTGGACGATCTCGTAGAGGGTGCCATCCCGGTTCATGACTCGAACTTCCCGAGCAGGCGGTCGTAGATCGCCGTCCCCTCCTCGCGGGCGAGCTTCTCGACGATCAGCTCGGGCGTCGAGCGCGCGAGACGGCCCTTCACGGGCGAGCGATTCACCACGAGTTCGCCCTCGGCCAGCCCGACGGCCTCGATCCCGTCGACCGCGAGCTCGCAGTCGGCGGCCGCGCGGATCTCGCGGGCGAGATGGGAGACGAAGACCGCCGTGGTATCGGTTTCGTTGAGCGCTTCGAGGAGGCCGGCGATGATCTTCGCGCTCGCGCCCGGTTCGGTGATGCTCTCGAGTTCGTCGACCAACACCAGTCGGCCCTCGCCCCCCGAGGCGAGGTCGGCGAACTCCTTGACCGTGCCCTCGAAGGCCCCCGCATCGAGCGTGCCCTGGGTCTTGGCGTGGTAGTGCAGTTCCGAAAAGCGCTCCAGTCGGACGCAGTCGGCGGGCACCGGCAGGCCCATCTGGGCGAGGATTACAACGGCACAGACCAGATCCAGCGTCGAGGTCTTCCCGCCGCTGTTGACCCCCGACAGCAGGGTGACGCCCGCCACCGTGTAATCGACGGGTTCGATCGCTTCGAGGGGTTCGGAAAGCAGCGGCGAGCGTCCGCCCTCGATCTCGATGCCCGCCCCACCGAACGCCGGCATCGCACAGTCGAACTCGCGGGCGAAACGGGCGACGGCCAGTTCGACGTCCAGTTCGAGCGCGGCCCGGACCAGCGACGCGGACGGCTCCCGAAACGCCGCGAGGTCCGCGGCGAGGTCACGCTTGCCCCGCGTCGCGCGGCGCTCTTTCCGGGCGACCAGTTCCTCGCGAAGCCGCCCGACGACGCTCTCGTCGTGCTCGACCGGAAAGGTCGGCTCCTCGGGGAAGGCGTTGCGGGCGATCTCGCTCTCGCCCGAATCGAGCGCGAGCGCGTCGATCAGGTGCTCGCGGGCCGCCTCCACGGCGGCGTCGTACTCGTCTGCGAGCTCCCGGGAGAGCAGCGAGTCGATGCCCGCCCCCCGCTCGGCAAGCGAGAGCAGGTCCGTCCCCTCGATGGTCACGTCGCGTTTCTCGATCGCCCCCCTGAGGGAGTCGTTGGCGACGCTTTCTGCGGTGTGGACGCTCGCGTCGAGGTCCGAAACCGCCCGCGAAAGGCGTTCGAGTTCGGCGTCGTCTTTCACCTCGCCGTCGGGGCCCAGCCGCGAGAGCGCGTCGTCGAGGGCGGCGAGATCACAGGTCGGGTCGAGGTCGGCCGTGCGGTGAACGGCGATCGCCGCACGGATCGACTCCCGGTTGCCCGCGAAAAACGAGAGGGTTCGTTCAGGAACGGTCTCGGCGGGATCGTCGAGGGCGTCGGGCCGGACCCGCACGTCACCCGCTACCTCCACACCGGTGAAGGCCTCGTCGAGTGCGATCACCGTCGAGTAGCCCCGTGCGAGGTCCGCCAGCCCGCGGGCGTCCTCGCAGACCTCGACCGGGAGTTCGGGCACGGCCTCGCGTGCGGCGGCCAGCGTCTCGGCGTCGCTCGTGACCAGACAGCGATCGCGTACCCGGACCTGGCGCGGCGCTTCGAGGGGTGTGACCCCCGCCAGCGCCCCCCGAACGTCGGGGTCGGGATCGCGGTCGGTCGCCCGCTGGGCGAACGACTGGACCTCCTCGATCCGGGAGGACGAGGACGAAGGGTAGAACGTCTCGAGGCGGCGTTTTGCGTACGAGGTGACCGCCCGTTCCTGCAGCAGGGCGAGCAGCTCGCGGTGGATCTCGCGGGCGCGGTCGGTCCGCAACAGCCGCGAGGAGTCGTCGTGTTCCCGACGGATCGCACCGCGGGCGATCCGGGCGGCCCGGCCCTCGCTGATCCCCGGCGCGCCCGCGAGGGCGGCGACGTCACCCTCCCGGAGTGCGCGTTTGGCGTCCTCGAGTTCGGCGAGCGCGCTCGCGGTCTTCGCGCCCACCCCGGGGATCGACTCGAACTCCATCAATAGGCTCACTACCGGCGCGAACGCAAAAACGTCCCGGCCGCACCCCGCGAGAGCGCACGGCTTTTGTCCGCGGGCGAGCAAGGGCGGGGCATGTCCACGGAGGAGAAACTGGCCGCCGCCCGCGCGGACCTCGCCACCGAAGAGGGGGTACTCGTCGCCTTCTCCGGGGGAGTGGATTCGAGCGCCGTCGCCGCCATCGCCTACGACGCCCTCGGGGAGGATGCCGTGGCCTGCACCGCGAAAAGCGAGACGCTGCCCGATGCCGAACTGGAGGACGCGAGACGGGTCGCCGGGGAGATCGGCATCCGCCACGAGATCGTCGAGTTCTCCGAGCTTGACGACCCCGAGTTCGTCAAAAACGACGGCGACCGCTGTTATCACTGCCGGTCGATGCGACTCGGTAAGATGTTCGAACGGGCCGCGGAACTCGGGATTCCGGTGGTGTGTGACGGCACCAACGCCTCGGACCCCGGCGAGGGACATCGGCCGGGCCTGCAGGCGGTCGCGGAACTAGACGCGCGCTCGCCGCTTTTGGACCACGACATCACCAAGGACGACGTACGGGAGATCGCCGCTACGTATGACCTCTCGGTCGCCGAGAAACCCGCGATGGCCTGTCTCTCGTCGAGGATCCCGACCGGGATCGAGGTCACCGAGGAGCGACTCACTCGCGTCGATAAGGCCGAAGCCCTGCTACGGGGCTGGGGCTTCTCGCAGTTTCGCGTGCGGGATCACGACGGACTGGCCCGCATCGAGATCGCGCCCGAGGAACTGGAGGAGGCACTGGACATCGAGTTCGTCCGGGCGACCCGCGCACACATGAACGACCTCGGCTTCGAGCACGTCACGCTCGACTTACACGGCTATCGGACCGGCAGCGTCAGTCCCGAGGGGGCCGACCCGGCCACGGAGACGGAAACGGACCTGCTCGATACGCAGTACCCCACGGTCGAGTAGCGTCAGTCGGTCGTCGGGCGGTCGTCCGCGTCGGTCTTGGCCTCGGGCCCGGGGCGTTCCTCGACGACGTCGATGGGGATGCCTGCGGGGGTCTCGTCGCGCTCGCCGAAGCCGGCGCTCAGGATCCTCGTGAGCGCTTCCTCGACCGTGTCGTCGGTCTCGATGACGTCCTCCTCCTCGACCTCGATGACGAACCCGCTGGTGATGTTGGGCGCGGTCGGCAAGAAGAGGAGTTTCCGACCGTCGGGAGCCTCCCGTCCGGTCTTGAACGCGGTCATGCGGATGTTCTCCCAGGTGTTTACCTTCACCGGCGCCTGAAGGTCCTCGGTCCCGGTCAGGGCGGTCTCGACGGCCATCTTCGAGGCGTTGTAGACCACCCGGAGGCCGGGCACGCTGTTCATCACGCTGTCGATTCCGGCCTCGACCAGCGAGCCGATCGCGGTGCGCATCAGATAGCCGACGGCAAAGACGAGCAGGACGAACACGGCGAGCGTGATGAGCACACGGAGGGCGGCGTCGTCGATCGACTGGGTCAGCGGGAGGTTCGCGATGAACCGAAAGAGCCAGTAGACCACCCAGACCGTGACGATGATCGGGACGAGGACGACCAGCCCGCTGGCCATGTCCCGCTTCCATGTCGACATCGCTCCCCTCTTACTGGGCCGGGCTAAAAGAGTTGTTCATCGGCCCAGAATCGCCCGTAGCGCGAACCCAGCGTTCTCCTTTCGTTCCATCATCCGGCGGTAGAAATACGAGAGCCATTTCCCGCCGTAGGGGGCGTACTGGTAGACCTCGTACTCGCGGGCGAGGTCCTCTTGGGCGTCCTCTCGCACCCCCATCAGCATCTGGATCTCGAAGTCGGTGTCGTGTTCGGCGTGAAGCTCCCGGGCCCGATCGATCATCACGGGGTCGTGGCTGCCGAGCGCGATCCCGCCCTCGTAGTGTTCGAACAGATACTCGAGGTGCTCCTGGTACACCTCGTTGATCCGCTCACGACTCTTGTAGGCGATCGCGGGCGGTTCGTCGTAGGCACCCTTTACCAAGCGGATCTTGCCGGGGACGTCCCTGAACCGTTCGAGGTCCCCGCGGGTGCGTTTGAGGTTCGCCTGCAGGCAGACGCCAAGGCCCCCGCCTCGCGCCTCGACGAACTCCTCGAAGGCGTCGAGCGTGGCGTCGGTGGTGGTGTGATCCTCCATGTCGATCCAGACGAACCGGTCGTATTCGTCGGCGGCGTCGACGATCCCTCGGAGGTTGTCCCGGAAGCGTGCCTCGCTGACATCCAGCCCGATCTGGGTGGGTTTGACCGAGATGCAGGCATCGAGGTCCGTTCCGCCGAGATCGGCGAGCAACGCGGCGTAGGCCCGGGCGTCGTCGTCGGCGGCCGTGGGGTCCTCGTAGTGTTCGCCGAGCAGGTTGAGGATCGCGCCGATGTCGCGATCATTGCACTCGCGGGCGTGTTCGAGGGCGGTCGCGGGGGTCTCCCCGGCGACGAACCGGCGGGCGATCGGTGGGAGCATACGTCGCCTTCGGCCCGCCGGACTTTAATGATGGACGTGCGCGGGCGAACCGTTGAGCATTAAATCGTTCGGCGGTTCGGGGTCGGTATGGGCCCGCTCGAACTCCTCGTCGTCGCCTTCTGGGTGATGTTGCCCGCGTACGTGCCGAACAACGCCGCCGTCCTCGCGGGCGGGGGCGCGCCGATCGACGGCGGCCGGACCTGGAAGGGCCGCCGGCTGTTGGGGGACGGCAAGACCTGGCGCGGGACGATCGTCGGCACGCTGATCGGGATCGGCGTCGCCTACCTGCTCAACGTCTTCCAACCGACCGCCGTTTCGGCGTTCGGCGTGTCGGTTCCCACCTTTCCCCTCGCGGTGATGATCACCCTCCCGCTGGGAGCGATGCTCGGGGACATGGCCGCCTCGTTTATCAAGCGTCGTACCGGGCGCAACCGGGGCGCACCCCTTCCCGGCGTCGATCAGCTCGATTTCGCCGTGGTGGCGCTCGTCCTGACCGCGCTGGTCGCCTTCGAGTGGGTCCTCGCGGTCTTTACGCTCCCGCTGTTGGTGGTCGTGTTCGTCGTGACGCCGGTCCTCCACGTCGTCACGAACGTGCTCGCCTACCTCTTCGGGTTCAAACACGAGCCGTGGTGATCGCGGCCGAGGCCGTATGAGTCGCATTCGGGGGACCGACCGACAACCGGCGAACTAAAGCCCCCGTCGTGAGAACGCCCGCCATGCGCTCGCACGAACACGCGGCGATCGGCGCGCTCTGTAGTGCGCTGGCCGCGGCCCTCCTCGCGCGCGGTCGCTCGCTCCCGACGAAACTCGCCCTCTGGACCTACGGCCTGCTTTTGAGCGTGTTCATCGACCTCGATCACTTCGTCATCGCGCGGCTGAAGACCGGCAGTTGGTCCTATCTCACACGGGCGGTTCGTCACCCGATTTGGGCGTTCACCGAGCAGGAGTCGGTGTTCCCCGACGTGCGTATGAAACTCGAACGCCTGACGAGCCACGTCCTCATCGGCGGCGCCCTCGTCCTCGCGTTCCGACCGGCGAGTCGCCTGCTGGCGACGTTCAGCGCGGTCGTCGTCTACGCGCACGTGCTGGCGGACCTCCTGCGGGAGATCGAGGTCGCCTGATCAGGGCGATCAAGCGCTGATCAGGTACTCCCCGCCCCGGTCCTCGATGCGCTCGACGTCGAACCCCAGGTCCGAGAGTACGGCCTCGACGCCCGCGGGACTGGTTTTGTCTCGTTCGCGACGTCGCCGTTCACTCGCAAAATCTGGACCAAAAGGCGAAATTCAGGCCTCGAACCCGTCTTCGAATCGGAAGGTACCGTTTCGCTGGACGACCTCGCCGTCGACCTCGATTCGCGACTCGGCGCCCATGTCGACGATCATGTCGACGTGGACCGCGCTCTCGTTGACCTCGCCCCCCTCGCCGACGCAGTCGTCGTAGGCCATCCCGACAGCCATGTGGACGGTGTCGCCCATCTTCTCGTCGAACAGCATGTTGTAGGTAAACCGGTCGATGTCGCGGTTCATCCCGATACCCAGTTCCCCGAGTCGGCGAGCACCCTCGTCGGTGGAAAGCACCTCCGTCAGCAGGTCCTCGTTCTGCCCGGCCGAGTGGGAAACGACCTCGCCGCCCGCGAACTCGAGGGCGACATCGGTGATCTCGCGGCCCTGGTGGTACAGGGGCTTGTCGAAGAAGACGCTTCCCTCGACGCTGTCGGGCACAGGGGCTGTGAAGACCTCACCCCCAGGGAGGTTCTTCTCGCCGTAGTCGTTGAGCGTGGTGTTGCCCGCGACGCTCATCGTCACGTCGGTGCCCTCGCCCGAGACGATCCGGACCTCCTCTGCAGGGTCGAGGATCTCGACCATCTGGTCCTGGAACTCCCGCTGGGCCCCCCAGTCCTTGTTGATCGCGTCCCAGACGAAGTTCTCGTAGGCTTCGGTGCTCATGCCCGCGAGTTGGGCGTTCGCGGGCGCGGGGAACTGCGTGAGACACCAGCGCTTCGAGAGGCGTTCCTCCCGAATCGGCTGTTGGGCCACCGAGTAGGCGGCGGTCGTCTCGGGGTCGACGTCGCCGGTCTCGGTGGCGTTCTCGGTCGCACGCAGGTGGATGAACGCGTCGGTTTCGTCCATCAGCGCCTGCTCGTGGCTCGGCGTCTCGAACCCCTCGGAAGCACGCAGGAAGGCGCGTTTTGCGCGCTCGTCGGCGTTGAGCGAGACCGGGTTCGCACCGCGATCCCCGAGCACCTCGAAGAGCGCGACCACGAGGTCGCTCGCGACGGGGGGTGCGCTGACGATCACGTCGTCGCCCTCGGCGATATCGGTGGAATGGTCGACGATGGTCTCTGCGTGTTCGCGGATTCGCGGATCCATACCCGGTTCTGGCGCGCGCCCGACCAAACTCGTTTGGGTTCAGTACAGGATCGAGAAGAGCCCGAACTGGATCGGGAGCAAGAGGAGGATCGTCGCCAGCGAGCAGGCGACCGTTACGCGGATCAGATCGCCCGCCTCGACGCCGTCCTGTGCGAGGATCGCGACGAGGACGGCCGACTGGTACGGGAAGAAGTAGGTCCCCAGGGCGAGGGCCTCGGTCATCACGACCGGGGTGAGCGGCAGGCCCGTACCCGAGGCGTAGGAGACCAACACCGGGGTCAGGACACTCGCGACCGCGAGCCCCTCCATCAGGAGGTTGAGGAGAATGGTCGCCCCGAAAACGAACGCGAGGACGAGTGCGAGCGACCCGTCGGCGGGGATGGTCTCGAACAGCGCCCCCGCCGCGAGGTCCGCAAACCCCGTCTGCGAGAGGCCCTCGCCGACGGCGAAGACCCCGCCCAAAAAGAAGAGGATCGAGTAGTCGGGGTCGCCGGCTCGCGAGAACTCGACGACGCCCACGGTCGGAAGGAAGGCAAGCACGACGACGAGGATCGCGCCGAAGACCGGATGCAGGCCGTGGAGGAAGTCGGTCATCCAAAAGAGCGCGCCCGCCAGCAAGAACAGCGCCATCCGCCGCTCGCGCCCGCCCGCGGACCCGGGCCCGTCTTCGGGAACCTCGACGCCCGAGTCGGCAGCGGGCCGATACAGCGCGAAGACGACGCCCGCGACGAGGACCGTCCGGGCAAGTCCCATCACCGGAAAGAGCACCGTCGCCCACTCGGTCCACCCGATCGCGAGGTCGCCGACCGATTCCGCGATCCCGGAGATGATGACGTTCGGGAGCGCGGCGGTGTAGATCCCCGAGGCACCGTAGAAGGTCGCGAACAGCGGTCCCAAAAAGAGCCCGATCCGAGCATCGCGGTCCTCGAAGAAGCGTCCGGTCTCGTAGAGCACCGGCGCGAGCACGAGCACGCGTACGAGCGTCGAGGGGACCAACAGCGCGAAGGCGAGCGTGCCCAGACAGAGCGCCACGAGCAGCGCGCCGTAAGACCGGCGGGGATCCTCGCGCCAGAGGGCCGGGACGGCGCGGGCGACGAGCCACCGGCCGGCCCAGTCCGCGAGGCCGCTCTCGCGGGTCGCAAGCCCGATCAACAGCCCGAACCCGATCAGCCAGGTCGCGGGCGAACGAAAGCCCACGAGCGCCAGCTCCGTCGAGAAGGCGGCCCCGACGAGGCCGATACAGATCACGCCCGTGTAGGCCGGCGGGACGGGCGTGAGGACCCAGAGGACGATACAGAACAGCGTGATCGCGAGCATCGTCGCGGCGTCGGCCGCCAGCGGCGCGGCGACGAGCGCGATCGCTCCGATGGCCGCTGCGAGCGCGAACGCGGGCAGCGGTGAGCGAAGCGCGTCGAGACGGGCGACGAGTGTCATCTACTGGCAGTTCCCGGATCGGAACCAAAAGGGGGTCGATACTGGCAGGTGCCGCCGGGCCCGTAGGGACGGGCAGGGTTTTGCCCGCCAAACACAAAGCCCGCCCATGATCGATCTGCGAAGCGATACGGTGACGCGACCGGACGACCGGATGCGCGAAGCGAGTGCGAACGCCGAGGTCGGCGACGACGTGTATCGCGAGGACCCGACCGTAAACGAGCTAGAAGAGCGGGCGGCCGAGATCGTCGGCACGGAGGCGGCGCTGTACGTCCCCACGGGGACGATGGGCAACCAAATCGCGGTGCGGACCCACACCGAGCGCGGTCAGGAGGTGCTCTGTGAGCGCGAGAGCCACGTCGTCAAATGGGAGTTGGGCG
Organism: Halalkalicoccus jeotgali B3; assembly: GCF_000196895.1. Classification (NCBI taxonomy): domain Archaea; kingdom Methanobacteriati; phylum Methanobacteriota; class Halobacteria; order Halobacteriales; family Halalkalicoccaceae; genus Halalkalicoccus; species Halalkalicoccus jeotgali. The sequence goes on along the minus strand of NC_014297.1, from coordinate 213,527 downwards.
GGATGGCTCAGCTCTCGGGCCTGCAGGTGCGCACCGTCGAGGGGGACGACCGCGGGGTCGTCTCGCCCGAACGGGTACGAGAAAGCTACGTCGCCGAGGACCTACATCGACCGGGGACGGGCCTGTTGACCCTCGAGAACACCCACAACAGCAAGGGCGGGGCGGCCATCGAGGTAGAGAAGATCCGCGAGACCGCAGAGACGGCCCACGGTCTCGACGTCCCGGTCCACCTGGACGGCGCGCGTGTGTTCAACGCCGCGGCGGCGCTCGGCGTCGAGGCACGCGAGATCGTCGCGCCGGTCGATTCGGTGATGTTCTGTCTCTCGAAGGGGTTGGGCGCGCCCGTCGGATCGATGCTTGCCGGCAGTCAGGAGTTCGTCGATCGTGCCCGCCGGAACCGCAAGCTGCTGGGTGGCGGGATGCGGCAAGCCGGAATCATCGCCGCGCCGGGAGCGCTCGCGCTCGAAAACCGCCATCGGCTCACCGACGATCACGAGAACGCCCACCGGCTCGCGGCCGGGCTCGACGGGATCGAGGGGCTCTCCGTCCTCGAGCCCGAGACGAACATCGTCCTGGTCGACTGCGAGGGGACCGGCCACACCGCCGAGGAGTTCCTCGCGGCGGTCGAGTCGACGGGCGTCCTCGGAGTGGCCTTCGGCGAGTACGTCGTCCGGTTCTGTACGCACTGGGACGTCGACGACGGGGACGTCGAGGAGGCGATTTCGGCCGTCGATCGGGCGCTCTAGCGCCGGCCGCTCTCCAAGCCGTCTCGGAAGCCGAAAAGCACCTTCCGGACGAACAGGTACGCCCCGCCGACGAAGAAGACCAGTATCCCGACGAAGACGAGATAGACGGGATCGAGCTGGAGGAACATACGTCCACCACTCGGGGTGGGCAAAAGAGCGTTTCGGCCAGCCGGACGGGCTGCAATGGCCTACAGGGCAAAACCGGGTCGGTGCTCACACCCCCGATCAGGCCCGAATCGAGAACTCCTCGAGGACGGTTCCGTCGGGCCGACGGAGCCGCCCGCGAACCTCGTTGTCAATCGCTTCGAGTTCCGCATGAGCCGGCCGATTACCACGAGGGTCGGCATGGCTCCCCGGGTTCAACAGGACGAGATCGTCGGTCCGCGTAACGCCCGGGGCGTGGGTGTGTCCGGAGACCACGAGGTCCGCGCCGCGCTCGCGCCCGAACATCGCCAGCCCCGTGGGGCCGCCGTCCCGGCGGTGAGTAAGCGCGATCCGCAGCCCCTCCCATTCGAGGGTTCGGGCCGCCGGCAGTCGGTCCCGGACCGCCGACTCGTCGGCGTTGCCATGGACCGCGTCGAGGCGGGGAGCCTCCGCGTGAAACGCGTCGAGCGCGGAGACGGACGTGAAGTCACCGGCGTGGATCACGCGCTCTGCGTCCCGGACCGCCGCGAGCGTCCGGCCGGTCAGGGCGTGGGCCTCGGTACTGTGGGTGTCGGAGACGACCGCGAGCATACGTGGACGTGATCGGGGACGATAGTGTCGGTTTCGCTCCCCCGACTCTCCAGGCGGGACTCGATCCCAAAGGGCATTATCCCCGGGTGAGTAGCGGATCCGATGGCAGGTGAAAGCGTCGGCGTGGTGCTGGCTGCGTTGGTGGCCAACGGGGCGATCGCGGTACTGAAATTCGGCGGGTTCCTGCTGACCGGGAGCCCGGCGATGCTCGCCGAGACGTACCACTCCGTCTCGGATACGGGCAATCAGGTCTTCCTGCTGGTTGGGATCTACTACGGCCGACAGGAGCGCGATCGCTCGCATCCCTTCGGCTACGGCAAGGCGGAGTTCTTCTACAGCTTCCTCGTAAGCGTCCTGCTGTTCGGGATCGCGGGCTGGGAGAGCGCGAAGGGTGGCTACGAGGCACTCGTCCACGGCGAGGCACACCTGACCGAAGGCTCGGTCACCCTGCTGGGGACGACCGTTCCGGGGATCTACGTCAACTACGCTGTGTTGCTCGGCGCGATCGTCTTCGAGACCTACGCACTCATCAAGGCCCGCGCGGCGATGCGCGCGGAGATCGACGAGCGGGGTTGGAGCGGCTACCGCGAGGCGTTCAAAAAGACCAGCCGGACCACCGTGTTGACCGCGTTGACCGAGGACACGGTCGCGCTCGCCGGGCTCGGGATCGCGCTCGCGGGCATCTACCTCACCCGCGTCACCGGCAACCCCGTCTACGACGGGACGGCGGCGCTGTTGATCGGGCTGATGCTGATGGGCTTTGCCCTCGCGCTGGCCTGGGAGAACAAGCGCCTGCTGATCGGCGAGAGCCTCCCGAAGACCGACGAGCGGGGGCTACGGGAGATCGTCGCCGGTTGGAACGGCGTCACCGAGATCACCGGGTTCCGTAGCGTCCATTTCGGTCCGGACTACCTGCTCGTGGCCGCCGACGTCGGGTTCGACCCGGCCCTCGACGGCGAGGAGATCGACGAACGCATCGGCGGGATCGAACGGGCGCTGCGGGAGGCCGACGAGAGCGTCAAAAGCGTCTACATCGAACCCCAGACGGCCTGATCCGAGCGTTTTTATCCGATCGGGACCCACGTCTCGTGTGGCGACGACCGACTCCGAGCGGTTTTTCCCGTACGACGCCCCCTACGAGAACCAGCGCGAGGCGATCGAGCGGATCGAAAACGGTCTCGCTCGCGGCCAGGACGTGCTCTTCGAGGGTGCCTGTGGCACGGGAAAGACCCTCTCGGCGCTCGTACCCGCGCTCTCACACGCCCGCGAGACCGACAAGACGGTGGTGATCACGACGAACGTCCACCAGCAGATGCGCCAGTTCGTCGAGGAGGCCCGCGCGATCACGCGAGAGGAGGCGATCCGCGCGGTCGTCTTCAAGGGGAAGGCCTCGATGTGCCATATCGACGTGAGCTACGAGGAGTGTCAGGTGCTTCGCGATACGACCCGCGACCTGGCCGACTCCGAGATCGATAAGGCCCAGCTCGAACGCAAACAGGAGGAACTCTTAGAGGAGAGTCAGGCGGGCGATCAGGGGGCCGCCGAAGCCCGCAGCGCGGTGATGGACGAGCTCGAATCCGTCGACGAGGAGGTCTCGGACCTCGAAGAAGAGCCCACCTGCGAGCACTACTACAACAATCTCGTCGAGAACACCGACGCGTTCTACCAGTGGCTCTTCAGCGACGTGCGCACCCCCGAGGAGGTCTACGAGTACGCCGAACGCGAGGGCTTGTGTGGCTACGAACTGCTCAAAGACGGAATGGAGGGCGTCGACCTCGTGGTCTGTAACTACCACCACCTGCTCGATCCGATGATCAGAGAGCAGTTCTTCCGGTGGCTGGATCGCGACCCCGAGGACGTGATCTGCGTCTTCGACGAGGCCCACAACATCGAGGACGCTGCCCGGGACCACGCGACCCGGACGCTGACGGAGAACACCGTCGACAGCGCCCTCGACGAGTGTGAGGACGCAGACGACCCGCGAAGCGAGGACGCGTTCGCCGTGTTCGCGGCCTTTCGCCGGGCGCTCGTTTCGACCTACGAGGACTCGTTTGGCTTCGGCGACCGGGGAAAGGTCGACGAGAACTGGGAGGACGTCGCCATCGCCAACGAGTCGGGTCGCGACGAGCTCACGCTCGCCTTTCTGGAGGAGTACACGGGCCAAGGGATCGATCGGGACCTCAAGAGCGCACTGGAGTTCGGCGAGGAACTCGACGAGCAGTACGAGGAGGCCTATCGCAACGGGCAGGCTCAGACGCGAGCGGAGTGTCAGACCCTCCAGGCCGCCGCGTTCATCGAGGGCTGGCTCGACGACGGGGCCGCACTGGGTCAATACCCCGTCCTTGGGGTGCGCCGGGACGAGGGCACCGAGGAGGTGTACGGCCGGGCGGAGCTCTATACGTGTATCCCCCGCGAGGTCGCAGAGAGCCTCTTTTCGAGCGTCCACGCGAGCGTGCTGATGAGCGCGACGCTGCGTCCCTTCGACGTCCTGGAGGACGTACTGGGCCTCGAAGAGCCCATCGAGATAGCCTACGGCCTTGAATTCCCCGAGGAAAACCGGCGAACGTTCGCGGTCGAGACGCCCGCGCTCTTCGCGAGCGAGCGCGAGAACCCGGATACCCAGCGGACGATCGCGCGCGTGATCGAGGACGCGATCCGGATGACGCCGGGCAACTCCCTGATATTCTTCCCGAGCTACTACGAGGCCGAGCGCTACTACGGGCTCGTCGAGACGAGCGCGGGGCCGTATCTCGACCGGCCCGGCGTGGGTGCCGAAGAACTCAGACAGGAGTTCACCGAAAGCGACGATGCGGTCCTCTTTACCTCGCTGTGGGGCACGCTAACGGAAGGGGTGAGCTTCGACGGCGACGACGCCCACACCGTCCTCGTGGTCGGGGTTCCCTATCCTCATCTCGACGAGCGCATGGACGCGGTCCAAGACGCCTACCAATCGATCTACGGCGACGCGAACCCCGACGCAGGCTGGGAGTACGCCGTCGAGATCCCGACCATCAGGAAGACTCGACAGGCCCTCGGACGGGTGCTTCGCTCGCCAGAGGAGGTCGGGGTGCGCGCGCTCATCGACAAGCGCTATACGCAGACCGCAGAGCGCGAGATGGGCAAATACAGCGTTCGAGGGGCGTTCCCGCCCGAAGAGCGCGCCGAGCTGATCGACATCTCCCCGGAGAAACTCCAGTTCTCGATGCTGAACTTCTACGGCGATCACGATGCCTACGAGGAGGCACCCGAACCGCGGTTAGACGGGTAGGGAAAACCGGGTGGCGACCTCCTCGTGAGTCGCGTCCCACAACACGAGTTCGTTGACCGTCCACGTGATCGGGTCTATCGCCCGCTCGCGGAGGCGTTCGCGTATTGTTTCGGTCCCACCGCGCGCGAGGGTGATATGCGGGACGTAGTCCTCGGCGTCGATCCCCTCGATCGCGCCGAACGTCTCCGAGAGGCGTGCGTTGAGCTCGCCCAGCAGGGGGCTTTCGACCGCGAGGTAGACGACCGGGGAGTCGCCTTTGGTTGGGGCGTCGAAGGACTCGATCCCCGTAATACGGGCCTCGAACGGCGGTGTTCCAGCGATGGTTTGGCGGACCTGCGGGGCGAGACGGGCGTACTCCGTCGGTGTGCGCTCGCCGAAGCGCTTGACCCCGAGGGTGTGGGTTCGCCGGACGCGCTCGAAGCGATAGAGGTCGGGTTCGAGATCGCCGGCGAGTCGCTTTACCTGCCCCGGTACGGGAACGTTCAGACTGATCGCCACCCGCGTTTCGACGGCGTACGACCGGATAAGCGCGGTGATCGACGGGTCACACGGGGGCCATGGTACGGATCGAACTTCTCGTCAAGGACTGCCGGGCCGGAAGCGTTTAATAGTCAGAGCCTATTTTCATTCCTCAATGAGTCGGCACCCGCTCGCGGATGCGCCCGTTTCCACGAGCGACGCCGTCGTATCGCGTCCACAGGCCGTGGCCCCACGCTCGTGGCCCGTAGCGCCACGCACGCGGGCCGGAGCCCCGCGTCCCCGACGACCGCGACCGGGCCTCCGCTAGGCCCACTACTATCTTCATCCCCGACCTTCCGAAATTTCGACTAATCGTCGATTCGTCTATTTCCCCGGTTAGCGTAGCCTCTATCCTTATTTTTCATAATCAAAAAGGAAGAATTTATGTCCCCATAGGAGGTTCGTTCGAGCAACGATGGAACGTGTGGCACTCGCGTTTTCGGGTGGACTGGATACGACCGTCTGTGTACCGCTACTGGAAGAGGAGTACGGCTACGACGAAGTGATCGGGGTGACCGTCGACGTCGGCCAACCCGAAGAGGAGTTCGAGGAGGCCGAAGAGACCGCCGAGGCACTGGGGCTCGAGAACCACATCGTCGACGCCAAATCCGAGTTCGCGGAGACCTGCTTCGACGGCGTGAAAGCGAACGCGACCTATCAGGGCTATCCCCTCGGGACCGCGCTTGCCCGCCCGGTGATCGCACAAGCGATTCTGGAAGTCGCAGAGGAGCAGGACTGCTCGGCGCTGGCCCACGGCTGTACGGGCAAGGGCAACGACCAATTGCGCTTCGAGGCGGTCTGGCGCGGCTCGGACATGGAGGTCATCGCGCCCGTGCGCGAACTCGGGCTCACTCGGGAATGGGAGATCGAGTACGCCGACGAGAAGGACCTCCCCGTCGAGGCAGGGAATGACGGCGTCTGGTCGATCGACACGAACCTCTGGAGTCGCTCGGTCGAGGGCGGTCAGTTGGAAGAGCCGAGCTACGTACCCCCCGAAGAGATCTACGACTGGACCGCCGAGCCAACCGATGAAACCGAGCAGATCGAGATCGAGTTCGACGAAGGGGTTCCCGTCGCGGTCGACGGCGAGGCGATGGACGGCGTCGAGTTGATCGAGCACCTGAACGAACTCGCGGGCGCCCACGGCGTCGGCCGGACCGACCTGATGGAGGACCGCATGCTCGGGCTCAAAGTCCGCGAGAACTACGAGCACCCCGCGGCGAGCGTGTTGCTCAACGCCCACCGGGCGCTCGAGGACCTCGTCCTGACGAAGGGCGAGCGGTCGTTCAAGGTCGGCGTCGACCACGAGTGGTCCGAGAAGGCCTACGAGGGGCTGCTGTTCGCACCACTCGTGGAGGCGCTGAACGGCTTCATCGACGAGACCCAGACAAAGGTGACGGGCACGGTGACGATCAAGCTCGAGGGCGGAAAAGCCCGTCCCGTAGGCAGGGACAGCGAGTTCGCGGTCTACTCGGCGAGCGCGGCGTCGTTCAACACCGAGACCGTCGACGGGATCGCCCAGGAGGACGCCACCGGCGTCGCGAAGTATCACGGCCTGCAAGAGCGCCTCGCGAACGCCGTCGAGGCCGACGTCGGCGAGCGCACGCCCGCAGTGACCGACGGCGGGGACGCGAGCGAGGGTGAGCAGTAGATGAGCGGGGAGTCCGGGGACGTGGTGCGCCGCGAGCGGTTCAGTGGTGGGCCCGCTCGCGGATTCCTCTCCTCGATGGCGGCCGACGAACGGATCTTCGAAGCCGACCTCGCGGTGGATCGCGCACACGTCGTGATGCTCGCAGAACAGGGGATCGTTCCCGAGGAGGAGGCCGGCGAGATCCTCGCGACGCTTTCGGAGGTGGAGGCCACGGGCCACGACGCGCTGCCCGACGGCGAGGACGTCCACGCCGCCATCGAGACGGCGGTGATCGACTCCATCGGACCGGTCGGCGGGAAGATGCACACCGCCCGCTCGCGCAACGACGAGGTCGCGACCTGCATCCGCCACCGACTGCGCGAGGACCTCCTGGAGGTCCTGGAAGCGACGGTTGCCTTCCGCGAGGCACTCGTCGGGGCCGCCGAGGGGCAGACTGAAACGCTGTTGCCCGGCTACACCCACCTCCAGCCGGCCCAGCCGACCACCGTGGCTCACTGGCTGCTCTCGTACGAGGGAGCGGTGGCGCGCGACACCGAACGCCTGCTCGACGCTTATAGCAGAACGAACCGCTGCCCGCTGGGGGCGGCGGCCTTCGCGGGCACGCCCTTCGATATCGACCGCGAGCGAACCGCGGAGCTGCTGGGCTTCGAGTCCGTGCTCGAAAACTCGATGGACGCCTCCTCGACGCGGGACTTCCTGCTCGAAACGGTGAGCGCGCTCGCGACGCTGTCGACGACGCTCTCCGGAATGGCCGAAGACCTGATCCTCTTTTCGAACAAGGGCTATGTCGAACTCTCGGACGAGTACTCCTCGACGTCCTCGATCATGCCCCAGAAGAAGAACCCCGATACCCTGGAGCTGGTTCGCGCCACGGCGGGCGACGCCTCTTCGGGGCTGAACGGCCTCCTGACGACGCTCAAAGGACTGCCGAGAGCGTACAACCGTGACCTCCAGCGCGCGACGCCCCACGCCTGGGAGACGGTCGACGCCGTGCGCGAGGCGACAGACGTCGCGGCCGGCGCGGTCGCGACCGCCGAGTGGAACGAACACCAGTTGGAGGCGGCCGCAGGCGAGGGGTTCTCGACCGCGACGGGCGTCGCGGACGCGCTCGCGATGGCCGGGTTGCCCTTCCGGACTGCTCACGAACTGGTAGCGCTCGCTTCGGAGGACGCCAGCGACTACGCGGCGCTCGATGCGGCGAGCGAGGCAGTCCTCGGCGATCCCCTCGCCGAGTACGTCCCCCGCGAGGCGGTCGAGGCGGCGCTCGACCCCGAAGCGAGCGTCGCGAGCCGGGACTCGCAAGGCGGGCCCGCACCCGAGGCGGTCGAGGAGACGCTGGCGGCGGCCTGGGACGGGATCGGCGCCGACGAGCGAGCAGTCGACGACCTCGCCGAGGCGCTCGGGGCCGCCGCCACGGCACTAGACGAGGAGGTGCGTTCGTATGAGTGAGCGACCGCCCCGTCCGGGGCACACACACACACTTCGTCGCTGATATTCGAAGCGCGATTCGCGCTCAGAGGGCTTTTGTGCACGCGTAGCGGATACTGCAGTCATGTTAATTAAGCGATAGATTCGACGGGTTTAAGGTGAGCCGTGCGATACGGGGAAGTACAATGGCAGACGACAGCACCATCACGGCGGAGGACCCCCTGACCGGCGACGAGATCGAGGTACCGGCCGACGTCGAAGTCGGCGAGATCATCGACAGCCCCGTCAGCGGCGCGGAGCTCGAGGTCGTCTCGACGGATCCCGTCGAGCTCGAGGAAGCGCCCGAGCTCGAGGAAGACTGGGGCGAGTGATGGCGATCGGCGAGAAGGCGAACGAGATCGACCAGCAATGAACACCGAGACAGCGGTTAGTTTTTCCACCCGGCAGACGAGGTGGACCCGATAGAATGAACGTAGGCATCCTTTACTCCCGGATCCGCAGAGACGAGAAGCTCCTTCTGAACGAGCTTCGCGAGCGCGACCACGAGATCACCAAGATCGACGTGCGAAAACACCAGTTCAACGTCCACAATCCCCCCGAAATCTTCGAGGGCGTCGACGTCGTGCTCGACCGGTGTCTCTCGACGAGCCGGAGCCTCTACGTCACGCGCTTCTGTGAGGCCTACGGGATCCCCGTGGTCAACGGGCCCGACACCGCAGAGACCTGTGCGGACAAGGTGAAAAACAGCCTCGCGCTCGCGAGCGCGGGCGTGCCGACACCCGATACGGACGTGGCCTTCACGACCGAGGCCGCCCTCGAAAGCATCGAGAACTTCGGCTATCCCTGTGTCCTCAAACCCGTCATGGGTTCGTGGGGTCGCCTGATGGCGAAGCTCGAATCGCGCTCGGCCGCCGAGGCGATCCTCGAACACAAGGAGACCTTGGGCCACTACGAGCACAAGGTGTTCTACATCCAGGAGTTCGTCGCCAAACCCGACCGCGACATCCGAGTGGTGGCCGTCGACGGCGAGCCCATCGCCGCGATGGCGCGCGCCTCGGAGCACTGGCTGACCAACGCCGCGAAGGGTGCGACGACCGAGGTCTTCGAGCCCGACGCCGAAGCGCTCGATCTCGTCGAGCGCGCGAGCGACGCCGTCGGCGGTGGTCTGCTCGGGATCGACCTGATGGAAACCGAGGAGGGCTACACCGTCCACGAGGTCAACCACACGGTCGAGTTCAAGGCGCTCAACGAGGTCGTCGACGTCGACGTCCCGGCGAGAGTCGTCGACTGGCTCGAAGCGCAGGTGCCCGCCGAAACCGAGGTGACCGCTTGATGGCGGTCGGGGGGGAGAACGGCTCGACCGAACCGCTCAGCGCGAGCGTCGTCGGGGGAAGCGGCTTTACCGGCGGCGAGTTGCTCAGGCTTCTGGACGGCCACCCGAACTTCGAGATCGCACAGGCGACGAGCCGCTCGGCGGAGAACAAGACCATCGGCTCGGTCCACCCGAACCTCCGGGGCCGGACCCTGCGGTTTTCCGATCCCACCGATCTGGAGTCGGTGGACGTGCTGTTCGCGGCGACACCCCACGGCGTGTCGATGGAGCGCATCGACGCCTTCGAGGACGCCGCCGATACGGTCGTCGACCTCTCGGCTGATTTCCGGTTGAACACCAAAGAACAGTACGAGCAGTGGTACGACGGGCACAGTGCGTCCGAGTACCTCGAGAAGTCGGTGTATGCGCTGCCAGAACGCTATCGTGAGGAACTACCCGGCGCTGACCTGATCGCCTCGGGGGGCTGTAACGCCACCGCGACGATCCTCGGACTGGGCCCGCTGTTCGATTCGGAGCTGCTTTCGGGCGACGAGCAGATCGTCGTCGACGTGAAAGTCGGCTCCTCGGAGGGGGGTGCCGGCGGCGGCGCGGCCTCCTCGCACCCCGAGCGCTCGGGGATCGTCCGGCCCTACGCGCCGACGAGCCACCGCCACGAGGCGGAGATCGAACAGGAGTTCGGGATCTCGGTGTCGTTCACCGTTCACGCGGTCGATATGATCCGCGGTGCCAGCGCGACCTGTCACGTCTTTCCGAACGGGCCGGTCTCGAAAAAGGATCTCTGGGGCGCGTATCGCGACAGCTACGCCGAGGAGCCGTTCATGCGGATCGCCTCCGGCGGCGGTGGCGTCTATCGCTACCCCGAACCCAAGGCCGTCGCCGGCACGAACTACGGCGACGTGGGCTTCGAGCTCGATCCGGCCAACAAGCGAATCGTCGTCTTCTCGGCGATCGACAACATGATGAAAGGGTCGGCGGGCCAGGCGGTCCACGCCGCGAACGTCGCGCTCGGACTGGAGGAGACGGCCGGGTTGGAGTTCCAGGGCCTGCATCCCGTGGGGGCTCCCTAATGGTTATCGTCGTCAAGATCGGCGGCGCCCGCGCCGTCGAGCCCGAAGGCGCGCTGGCGGACATCGCACACCTGACGGCCAACGGCGAGCGGGTCGTCGTGGTCCACGGCGGCTCGACCGCGGTCGACGAGCTGCTTGCCGATCTCGGGACCGAGCCCGAATACGTCACCACGCCGGGCGGCGTCACGGGCCGCTTTACCGACGCGGAGACGATGGAGGCGTTTACGATGGCGATGGCCGGGCAGGTCAACACCGACCTGACGGCGGCGCTGAGAAACGAGGGCGTCAACGCGCTCGGGCTCTCGGGTGTCGATGGCGGCCTGCTGACCGGGGCGCGCAAGTCCGCGGTCAGAGTGATCGAGGACGGCAGGAAGAAGATCAAGCGCGGCGATCACTCGGGGAGGATCGAGTCGGTCAACAGCGAGCTCCTCAAAGAGCTGCTCGAATCGGGCTATACGCCCGTCGTGAGCGTTCCGATGCTCGCCGAGGACGGGACCCCCGTAAACGCCGATGCGGACCGGGCGGCTGCGGCCGTGGCCGGCGCGCTCGGCGCGTCGCTCGTCGTGCTGACGGACGTCGCGGGCGTCTACGAGGACCCCGAGGACCCCGAGACGCTGATCGAGAGCGCCGAGACGCCCGCACAGATGGAGCGCGTCGAGGCGGCCGCCGAAGGATTCATGACCAAGAAGGTGATGGCCGCGACCGAAGCGCTCGACGGCGGCGCCAGCGAGGTGATCGTCTCGGATGCGAACTTCAACGACCCCATTCTGGCCGCGCTCGACGGACATGGAACACGCTTTACTCCCGGCGCGCTCGGAGGTGCGGACGAATGAGCGGGTTCGTCTTCTCCGAGAAGCCGATCAGAATCGAACGCGGCGAGGGAACGTACCTCTACGACGACTCGGGGACCGAATACCTCGATTTCGGCGCGAGCTACGCGGTCACGCCGGTCGGCCACTGCCATCCCGAGGTGGTTTCGGCCGCAAAGGACCAACTGGAGGAGCTGATGTTCGTTCAGGCGTCGTATCCCAACGACGCACGCGACGCCTGCTACTCGAAGCTGGCGAGCGTGGCGCCCGGCGACATCGAGAACGTCTGGCTCTGTAACTCGGGCACCGAGGCCAACGAGGCGGCGTTGAAATTCGCCCGCAGCGCCACGGGACGGAAGAAGATCGTCGCCACCCAGCGCGCGTTTCACGGCCGGACGATGGGCTCGCTCGCGGCGACCTGGAAACAGAAGTACAAAAAACCGTTCGAGCCGCTGGCGGCGGGCTTCGAGACGGTGCCCTACGGCGACGGCGAAGCGCTCGCGGAGGCCGTCGACGAGGAGACCGCCGCGGTGATCGTCGAACCCATCCAGGGTGAGGGCGGGATCAACGCCGCACCCGAGGGGTATCTACAGGCCGCCCGCGAGACCTGCGACGAGACGGGCGCGGCGTTGGTCTTCGACGAGATCCAGACCGGGCTCGGGCGCACCGGCGAGTTCTGGGCGTGCGAGGGCGAGGGCGTTACCCCCGACATCCTGACGAGCGCGAAGGGCCTCGCGAGTGGCCTGCCACTGGGCGCGACCCTCTGTAAGGACTGGATCGCCGAGGACGCCGGCCCGCACGGCTCGACGTTCAGCGGGAACCCCGTGGTCTGTGCGGCCGCCGCGGCGACCCTCGACGTCCTCGTCGAGGAGGACGTCCCCACTCATGCCGCCGAGATGGGCGAGTACCTTCACGAGGAAATCGAGGCCGCCGACCTGCCGATCCGCGACGTCCGCGGGCGCGGGCTGATGACCGGTATCGAGGTCAAGCGGGGCTCCAATCGCCTCCTGCGGGATCTCGCGTTGAACCACCAGGTGCTCGCGCTGCCGGCCGGTCGGTCGGTTCTCAGACTCCTCCCGCCGCTCGTCATCGACGAGGAGCACGTCGAGAGCGTCGTCGGGGCGCTCGCCGAAACGATGAGCGCGAGTACGGAGTCGTGAGATGAGCGTTTCGAGCGACTCGGCGCGCGACCTGCTGATCGGGATGGTTTCGACACCCTCGCCCTCGGGCGAGGAGCGGGCGGCCGCCGAGCGGTTAGTTGACTTCTTCGAGGCTCACGACCGCGAGGCGCGGATCGACGCGGTCGGCAACGTTCGCGCCCCCGCGGACGACCGCGTGCTGCTCACCTCCCACATCGATACGGTCCCGGGCGACATCCCCGTCCGGACGGAGGAGGGCGTTGCGCCGGAGGGGCAACGAGACGGAAGCGGTGAAACCGCTGAAGTGCTCTGGGGGCGGGGCAGCGTCGACGCGACCGGCCCGCTGTGTGCGATGGCGGTCGCCGCCGTCGACTCTGGAACCAGCTTCGCCGGCGTCGTCGGCGAGGAGACCGACTCGCGGGGCGCGTGGTACCTGTTACAGGACAGGGAGCCACCGGACGCGCTGATCAACGGCGAGCCGAGCGGGTGGGACGGCATCACGCTTGGCTATCGAGGGATGCTCGCGGGCACCTACGTCGCGACCAGCGAGTCGGGTCATACCTCCCGGCCCGAGCCAAACGCGATCCAGCACGCAATCGGCTGGTGGGGCCGTATCGAGGAGCGTTTCTCGCCGAGCGAGGACGAAGAGTGGGGCCCCGTCTTCGAGCGCGTGACGACCAAGCCGGTCTCGATCGAGGGCGGCACCGACGAGGACGGGCTCTCGGTTTCGGCGACGCTCGACGGTCAGTTCCGGGTTCCCCCGTCGATGACGACCGGGGAGGTCCGCGAGATCGCCGAGGGCGAACTCCGGACGGACACGGACGCCGCGGGCACCGTCAACTGGAGCAAGCCCATCCCGCCGGTGATGGAGAGCCCCCGAACCGAACTCGCGCGTGCCTTTCGGGTCGCCATCCGGGGCGAGGACGGGGATCCACGCCTGCTGCGCAAGACCGGCACCAGCGACATGAACATCTACGCCTCGGCCTGGGACTGCCCGATGGTGACCTACGGCCCCGGCGACTCGGATCTGGATCACGCACCCGACGAACGCCTCGATCTGTCCGAGTACGACCGCTCGATCGCGGTACTGACGGAGGTAGCAGACCGCCTATGACACGACACTTCATCGATATCGACGACCTGAGCGCCGAGGAGCTAGAGGAGGTGCTCGATCGTGCGGTAGCGTACAAGGAAAAACAGCACGAAGGGGTCTCGCACCCTGACCTCGAACGCCAGACGTTGGGAATGCTCTTTCAAAAGCCGAGCACCCGCACCCGGGTGTCCTTCGAGACGGGAATGACCCAGCTGGGCGGGCACGCCGTCTTCCTCGGCGAGCGCGACATCCAACTGGGTCACGGCGAGCCACTGAAGGACACCGCGCGGGCGCTGTCGGGCTACGTCGATGCGATCATGGCCCGTGTCTTCGAGCACGCAAACATCGAGGAGCTGGCGCGCTACGCGACCGTCCCCGTAATCAACGGCCTGACCGACGACGCCCACCCCTGCCAAACGCTCGCGGACCTGCTGACGATTCGGGAGGCGGTCGGCGAACTCGAAGGGACGTCGGTGGCGTGGGTCGGTGACGCGAATAACGTCGCACGCTCGTTCGCGCTAGGCTGTGCGATCGCGGGCGTCGATCTGACCGTCGCGACGCCCCCGGAGTACGCCCTCGACGCCGATCACGTCGAACGGGCCGACTCGTTCGGGGCGGTACCGACCGTCACCGACGACCCTGCCGAGGCGGTTGCGGGCGCTGACGTCGTCTACACCGACGTCTGGATCAGTATGGGCCAGGAGGACCAGCGCGATTACCGCTTGGCGGCGTTCGAGGGGTTTCAGGTTAACGAGGACTTGCTCGCGGACACCGACGCCCGCGTGATGCACTGCCTGCCGGCCCACCGTGGCGAGGAGATCACCGACGAGGTCGTCGAAGGCGAGCGCTCGCTGGTCTTCGAGCAGGCCGAAAACAGGCTCCACGCCCAGAAGGGACTGTTGTCGTGGCTGCTCGAGGAGTGAGAGGCTCGGTCGGGGGCGCACGTTTACCGGATCGCGGCGTAGACCGCGCCCAGCACCACGCCGTAGACTGCGTGGCCCATCATGCTCATCGGGTCGACGTTCGGCAGTGGCGGGGTCATCGGGAAACCGACCGCGCCGAGCCAGACCGGCATGACGAGCACCGCGAGCGCGATCCAGAGGACGATTCCATAGACGAGTCCCATGCCTACGGTACGGCCGGTCCCGGTCAGCCCGGCCGCGCCGACGATCACCCCGAAGACGACGCCCAGCACCGCGCTGTTTACCATGTGGATGAGCCAGCCGGCGAGGCCGGCAGACCCCTCGATCCCGTACAGGGCGGGGATTCCCACCTCGATGATGGACGGCATCAGCAGGCTCATCATCGCGCCGAAGACCAGCCCGCCGGCGATCCCGCCGATCAACCCGGCCTGCCACGGCTCGAAGCACGTTTCGGTCGACGATCCCGTTTCAATCGGTGTTTCAGTGCTCACGAGTTCGGAGAGGGTCGCGGAGATAGTAACGATTGTTCGGTATAGTTCCGGCGACGCACGAACGGGTGACGTTCATATAGGGGAGGGCGAACGCTGATTGCGCGCGGGCGTCTCTCTGCGAACGAATGGCCGCACCGCTCCGCGTGAGTGCGGGTGAGCTGACCACCGAGGAGTTGATCGGCCTGCTCGATTCGGGTGGCTACGTCTATCAGTACACCGCGGTAGCGTTGCCCGAGGCGAAAGAACGGATGCACGAGGCGCTCGAAGAGTGGAACGAGCGGGTTCACGAGCGGATCGACGGGTTCGGAACGGCGAGTAACTAGGCGCTTTTCACCTCCCGACCCCACCATCCGATAATGAGTCCGAACCTCACGATCGGGACCGAAGCCGTCCCCGACGTCGCCGACGACGGTGTCTGGCTCGAATGCATCGAAACCGGCGAGCAGTACGCCCCCTTCGAGGGAGTCAGGTATCGCAGCGACGCGGGCGCGCTGCTCGAAGTGCGCTACGCCGAACACCCGACGTTCGACACCTTTTCGGGAACCGGCGTCTGGCGCTACGCCGACGCGCTTCCAGTGGAGCGGGAGGTCACCATCGAGGAGGGCGCGACCCCGCTGTACGAAGTGCCCCGGCTGGAAGACGAGGTCGGCGTCGAATCACTCCGGATCAAACACGAGGGAATGAACCCGACGGGGAGCTTCAAGGACCGGGGCATGACCGTCGGCGTCGGCGTCGCCCAACGGCTCGGCGTCGACCGGCTGGCCTGTGCTTCCACTGGAAACACGAGCGCCGCGCTCGCCGCGTACGGCGGGCGTGCGGGCATGGAAACCGTGGTCTTGCTCCCGGCGGGCAAGGTCGCCGCGGGCAAGATCGCCCAGGCGAGCCTGCACGGCGCACGTATCCTCGAAGTCGATGGTAACTTCGACACCTGTCTCGACATCGTCCAGGAGTTGGCGAACCAAGGCGAGGCCTACCTGCTCAACTCGCTGAACCCCTTCAGGCTCGAAGGCCAGAAGACGATCGGCTTCGAGATCCTCGAACGCCACCGCGAGGAGTACGGCGAGTTCCCCGATCGGATCGTCCTCCCCGTCGGCAACGCGGGCAACACCGCGGCGCTGTATAAGGCCTTCAGGGAGCTCGTCGCGAGCGGCGCGCTCGACGAAGAGGAGGTCCCCAAGCTCACCGGCGTGCAGGCCGAGGGCGCGGCACCGATGGTCGAGGCCGTCGAGGAAGGGAGAGAAGAAGTCGAGCGCTGGGAGGAAGTCGAGACGCGCGCAACCGCGATTCGGATCGGCAACCCGGTGAACGCGCCCAAAGCGCTGCCGGGCATCCGGGCGACAGGCGGGACGGCCGTCGCGGTCTCGGACGAGGAGATCACGAACGCCCAGCGGGCCTTGGCGGGCGAGGGCGTCGGCGTCGAGCCCGCCTCGGCGGCGAGCGTCGCGGGCCTGCGGAAGCTTCGGGAGGAGGGCGTCGTGGGGAGCGAGGAGCGCGTGGTCTGTCTGACGACCGGTCATCTACTAAAAGACCCCGACGCGGCGGCCGAAGCCGGCGTGGAACCCGAGTCGGTGCCGGGTGAGACGGCGGGCGTGCTGGAGCATCTCAGAAGTTAGAGGCGGTTCCGATCGATCATACCATTGGAATCGTCAGGCAGCGAGCGCAGGGAGATCACGCCGTGTTCGCGGACAGTTCCTCAGCGGGACCGCATTCGGCGAGAAATTTCGCACTGTCGATAACGGCCCCATCCTCCGAACGTGCATGGAGTTCGAATACCACCGGGCCATCGTAGTCAAACGTAAGTGACCCCTGCTCGCCGGTCCACGGTTGACTCATCACCTGCTCGCCGTCAATAATGATCGCTATCGAATCGGCGGACTGGTCAGTTTCGACGTCGAACTTGACGGTCACAGACATTTCGTCGACCAAGACGGTCAGAATGCTCAACGTCTCACCGGGAGAGCGCTGTATTGGTGCTCTGCATATCGTCCCCTCTGTCGAACCACCGGTCGCTTCAGATGGTCTGTTCAGGAGCACATAAGCCGTGGAGCTGCTACCAATGGTAGCCAATCCAGCGCCGAGAAGTTGTCTACGAGTAACCATTACGTATCACTTGATTTTTCAATTTTTGTATTCTGTCGTCGTTGTTCTCCAGCATCACCGGGAAACGCCTACGGGTTTCCGACAACGCGCGTTCTCCACGTAAGACCGGGGAGAAATTCTGTGTCGAAGTAAAACGGAGAGCGAATCGCGTTTGATTCAAATAATTCAAGGGAGTGGCCTTCCGACGCCACAGACTCATCAGAAGCATGTGTGTCACCCTTTCCACTTGCTGCACCGACGATTCCAGTAGCACCAAAGAAAGCTACAGAACTGCTGATAGTCGTGAATACTGAGCGCCGGTTGTAGTTTTTATTCCACATAATATTTCTAATATTTTATTTTATATAGTTAACTATTTTAATTAAATATCAGATTTTATATTTATAATGGAATCAAGATGTGATATCAAGATATTTTATCAATATTCCTTATGTATATTTTATCGTATGGCATAAATTAGATGTGGATATTCCTCGATGTTTAATAAAAGACAACGGTCGACTACAACGAGGTCCGCACCGTATCCGCGCCGTCCAGCGTGATGTAGCGCGCCTCGATGATCCGCTCGTCGTCCTCCAGCTGGGCGAGCAGCTCCTCGCCCACCTCCTCGTCTAAGTCGTAGACGGTGATCGCCTCGCCGCCGATGGCCTCGCGGGCGTTGAACATCCCCGCGATGTTGATGCCGTTCTCCCCCAGAACGGTGCCGATAAAGCCGATGGTGCCGGGCTCGTCGTAGTTACGCGCGACGAGCATATGGCCGTGGGGAATGGCGTCGACCCGGTAGTCGTCGATCCGGACGATCCGGGGATCGTCGTCGGCAAAGAGGGTGCCTGAAACGCCGAGTTCGGTCTCGCCGTCGCCGTTGCCGACCGTTACGGTGACCACGCTACGGAAGTTCTCGGCCTGATGACTCTTGGTCTCGGTGACGTCGACGCCGCGGTCCTCCGCGACCTGCGGGGCGTTGACGGCGTTGACCTGCCACTCCAAGGGAGAGAACACGCCTTTCAGCGCGCTTGCGGTCACCAGATCGACCTCCTCCTCTGCGATTTCGCCGGCATAGCGGATGTCGACGCTCTCGACGCGCTTATCGAGCAGTTGGGCGGCGATCCGGCCCGCCGTCTCGGCGAGTTCGATGTACGGGCGCACGCGGGGGAACGCGCTCTTGTCGATCGAGGGGGCGTTCAGCGCGTTGAGGACGGGTTCGTCGTTGAAAGCGGCGAGCACCTGTTCGGCCGTGCTGGTCGCGACGTTCTCCTGGGCGGCTTCCGTCGAAGCGCCGAGATGGGGCGTGACGATAACGTCCTCGACATCGAGAAGGGGGTTCTCGGGCGAGATCGGTTCCTCGGCGAAGACGTCGAGCGCCGCCCCCTTCAGCGGGCCGGTCTCGACGGCTTCCGCGAGCGCCGCCTCGTCGACGACGCCGCCACGGGCACAGTTGATCAGGTAGCCCTCGCCGAGCAGTTCGAGTTCGTCGTGACTGATCAGGTCCTCCGTCTCGGGGGTCAGCGGGGTGTGGACGGTCAGGAAGTCCGCCCGTTCGATACAGGCCTCGAACTCGACGAGGTCGGCGCCGATCTGCTCGGCGCGGTCCTCGGAGATGTACGGATCGTACGCGACGAGGTCCATCCCAAGGTTATTCAGCCGTTTCGCGACCTCCTGGCCGACGCGTCCGAGCCCGACGATTCCGAGCGTCTTGTTGTTGACCTCGGTCCCCAAGAAGTCGCTTTTGGCCCAGTCGCCGGCCTTCAATCTGGTATGAGCCTGCGGGATCGAGCGGGCGGCGGCGAAGGTCATCGCGACGGTGTGTTCTGCGGCCGCCCGGACGTTACCCTCGGGTGCGTTGGCGACGATCACGCCGTGTTCGGTCGCCGCGTCGATATCGATGTTGTCGACGCCGATGCCCGCGCGGCCGACGATCATCAGGTCGGCGGCGCCGTCGAGCACCTCGCGAGTTACCTCGGTGCCAGAACGGACGATCAGCCCGTGGACGCCGGCGAGGGCCTCTACGAGGGCGGGCCCGCCGTCGAGATCGTAGTCGATTTCGACCTCGTGGCCGGCTTCGCGCAACGTTTCCAACCCCGCGTCGTCGATGGGGTCCGTAACGAGAATCCTCATGCGAGAGAACTCCCCCGCGTCGGGGTTAACCCTTGTGTCATCGGCAGCGCTGGCCTTCCAGGGGAAGCGATACCGTGTGTCGGACTAACACTATCTGGGTGGCTCGCGAGGTCGAGGTATGAGCGACGCGTTCGGACGCATGGTCGCGGACTTCCACCATGGACGGCTGGTCGAGCAGCCCGTCTACCGGCGCGACGACGGACACGTCAGCGAGGCGCATCTCGCGGGGTATTTCGCCGACTACGGGGAGTGGAGCGACTTCGAAAACGGATGGTCGAGCACGCTTCGGGATCGATCCTCGATGCCGGTTGTGGGGTCGGCCGGACGGCGCTGTGGGCACGGGAACGCGGTCACGCCGTTTTCGGAGTCGACCGGAGCCCCGGCGCGATCCGGGTCGCCCGCAAACGAGGGCTCAAACGCGCGCTAGTGGGCGATCTGACCCACCTACCGGTAGACCGCGCGTTCGATACGGTGCTCGTCGTCGGCCAGCAGCTCGGACTCGGGCGCTCGCGAGCGGCGCTCGACGGGACGCTTTCGGAGCTCGCCCGGGTCACAAAGCCGGGCGAACGGCTCGTCGCCGATCTGAGCGATCCGACGGGTCCCGAGGCGTGGGCCGAATCGGAGTACCTCGATCGCCACGCGGTCGGAGACGGCCTCGCGTACCGTCGGTTTCGCGTCGAGTACGACGAGCTGGCGGGGCCGTGGATCGATCTGCTGATGGCCACTCCCGACGCGCTTGCCGGGGTCATCGCCGGGACGCCGTGGACGGTCGAGCGCCTCCTCGAAACCGAGTCGGCGGCCTACGGCGTCGTACTGGGTCGATAACGGCGACGGAAGTGGAAGGGCGCGATCGCCAGCGGGCGGCGTGGTCGCGGGTCAGTGGTGGGTGCCTCTGACGGCTCACCCGGTGGAGATGGGCCGGTTTCCGGGAAGTACCTGCCGTTCGTCTATTGGGCCCCAGAACACGGTTGATCTATAGCAAACCGGCGTCGAACGGCTCGACGGGGATGGGAGGGTTGAAACCCCGTGCGGACGAACGCCGGACAATGACACTGGTGGCCTTCGACTTCGACGGCACCCTCTCGGACTCGGAGATGACCGTCCTGCTCGGCGAGCGCTGTGGCGTCGCCGACGAGATGGCCGAGATCACCGAGCGCGCGATGAACGACGAGATGAGCTACGCCGACAGCCTGCGCCAGCGCGCCGCGCTGTTGGACGGACTGTCGCGCGAGGAGGCGGAGGCGGCCTACGGCGAAGTTCGTCTCAGGCCGGACGCGGCGGCACTGATCGAGGCGCTCAACGCGGCGGGCGTCCACACCGCCATCCTGACGGGGGGGTTCGAGCGCGGGGTCGAGCGCGCACTCTCCCGCGAGGGCATCACGGTGGACTCGATCGTCGCCAACCGCCTGCCCATGGAAGACGGGGAATTGACGGGCGAGGTCGAGGGCCCCCTGATCGAGGGGACCAAGGACAACGCCCTGCGCAGACTGGCGAGCGCACAGGGCGTCGATCCCGGGGCGACGGTCGCCGTCGGGGACGGCGCCAACGACCTGCCGATGTTGCGAGTCGCCGGACTCGCGGTCGGGTTCGACCCGAAACCCGCCGTCGAGCCCCACTGTGAGGAAGTGATTTCGGAGATGTCGCAGCTTCGCCGGTTGTTCGAAAATCGAGGCGTTCTCTGACGTAACGTTTGGGAAGACCGCCACATTGATGTCAGCCGCGTGAATCCGTGAGGGTATGGATCCGACACTGCTGCACACCGGGGCCGAACACCCCGACCTGACGCTGCTCGTGTTGACAGGTATCCTCTCGTTTGCCGCCGGCACCGGGCTGGGTGCGTACGCGGCGCTCCGCGGGAAGGTCGCGAGCCTACTCGGGGAAACCGCCGAGAACTGACCTCACCGCGAGAAGAGGCTCGCGTGGACCGGCGCGAAGTCGCTACTCTGGTCCGTCTTCGTGTCGGTTATCGCCTTGCCCGCGAGGCCGTCGTCGATGAAGTCCGCGAGCGGTGGCCCCACCTTCCCGGGTTCGACGAGAAACGCGTCGTGGCCGTGGTCGGACTCGATGACGTGGTGAGCGACGTCCCCGTCGGTCGCGCGAAACGCCTCAGCGACGCGCTCGGACTGGGCGACGGTGAAGTGCCAGTCGCCGGTAAAACTCATCAGAAGCGCCTCGCCAGTAAAGGCCGCGAGCGCGTCGGCGTCGGACTCGTATCCCGAGGACAGGTCGTAGTCGTCCATCGCCCGCGTGAGATAGAGATAGCTGTTGGCGTCGAAGCGCTCGACGAACTTCGTCGACTGGTAGTCGAGGTACGACTCGACGTCCCGATACGGGAAGAAGTCGGCGGCGGGGTCGGCGGGAAACGCCTCGCGGTGGGCGTCCCGACCCGCCGAACGGCGGTCGAACTTGCGCTCCATCGAGGCCTTCGAGAGGTACATCATATGCCCCAACTGCCGAGCGAGCGCCAGCCCGTCGTCGGGCGCTGGCCCCCCGTAATACTCGCCACCCCGCCAGTTGGGATCGGTCGTGATCGCCCGCCGGGCGATGGCGTCCATGCCCAGACACTGGGCGTCGAGGCGGGCGGCGGTGGCGACCGGCGCGACCCGCCGAACGTCGTCGGGGTACCTGACTGCCCAATCGAGCGCGTTCATCCCGCCGACCGAGCCCCCGACGACGGCGTGCAGGCGTCCCACGCCCAGATGGTCCAGCAGTTTCCGCTGTGAACGCGTCCAGTCCCCGACCGTGACGGGCGGAAAGTCGGTGCCGTAGGGCTCACCCGTTTCGGGGTTCTCGCTGGCGGGCCCCGAAGAGCCGTAACACGATCCGGGGATATTCGCACAGACGACGTAGTACTCGGCGGTGTCGACGGCTTTGCCCGGCCCGACGATGTCCTCCCACCACGCCGAGGCCTGATCCGTCGTCGTGTCGCGAAACGAGCCCGCGACGTGGGCGCTGCCGGTCAGGGCGTGACAGACCAGCACGCAGTTCTCGCCGGTGAACTCGCCGTAGGTCTCGTAGGCGATCTGGAGGTCGGGAATGGACTCGCCACACTCGAAGCGAAACTCCCCGAGCGAGGCGAGTTCTCGGTTGTCGCTCATGGCTCCCCGCCCGTCGCGCGCTCGATCGCCCGGTCGAGATCGGCCAGGATGTCCTCGGGGTCCTCGATGCCCACCGACAGTCGGACCAGATCCTCGGTGACGCCGCTTTTCGCGCGCTGCTCGGGCGTGAGCTGGCCGTGGGTCGTCGAGGCGGGGTGGATGATCAGCGATTTCGCGTCGCCGATGTTGGCGACGAAGCTCACCAGGTCGACGGCCTCACAGACGCGTTTCCCACCCTCGAAGCCGTTTTCGAGCCCGAAGGCGATCATCCCGCCGAAGCCCCCTTCGAGGTACTCGCGGGCGTTGTCGTGGGTCGGGTGCGACTCGAGGCCGGGATACGTGACCCACGCGACGGCCTCGTGATCCGCGAGGAACTCCGCGACGATCCGCGCGTTCTCGCAGTGGCGTTCCATCCGGAGGGGGAACGATTCGAGCCCCTGGAGGGTGGCCCAGGCGTCGAAGGGCGCCTGCTGGGCGCCCAATGCCCGCAGCGACCGAAACCGGGTGGCGGCCGCGAAGGGAGCATCCGAAAAGTCGCGACTGAAATCGATGCCCTCGTAGGCGGGGTTCTCGCCCGCCAGTTCCTCGTAGCCCGACCAGTCGAACTCCCCGCCGTCGACGAGCACGCCGCCGACCGTCGAGCCCGAACCGTGGAGCCACTTCGTGGTCGACTCCCAGACGAGATCCGCGCCACGCTCTACGGGCCGACAGAGGTAGGGAGTGGCGAACGTGTTGTCGACCACGAGCGGCACGTCGTGATCGTGTGCGATCTCCCCGAGGCGTTCGATGTCGGGCGTGACGAGCGACGGATTGCCGATGGTCTCGCAGTGGACGTACGCCGTCCCCTCGTCGATCGCGTTCTCGTAGGCCTCGTAATCGAGCGTGTCGACGAACCGGGTTTCGATCCCCCGGCGACCGGCGACGTGCTCGAAGTAGGCGGTAGTGCCGCCGTAGATAGCGGAGGAAGAAACGATCGAGTCGCCGGGGGCAGCAAGCAGGAAGGTCGCGGCGTCGAGGGCGGCCATTCCCGAGGCGGTGGCGACCGCCCCGGCACCGCCTTCGAGGGCGGCCAGACGCTCCTCGAGCGCCCGCGTCGTCGGGTTGCTGATCCGCGAGTAGACGTCGCCCTCCGCCGAGAGCGCGTAGAGGTCGGCGGCGTGGTCGGCGCTCTCGAACTCGTAGGAGGTCGTCTGATAGATCGGCGGCGCGCGAGCGCCCGTCGCCGGGTCCGCACGCGTGCCGGCGTGGACGCTCCGCGTCGCGGGTCCCCATCGATTCATGTACGTGATGCATATCCTCCTAGAGTTTTATAACCAGCAATAACGGCAAGATTCGCAGCCTCTCGACGACGGCCGTCGGAACCGTCCATCGTCTCGGAGGAAAAGCGAGTGGATGGATCGAGGCGGCGATCCCCGCGAGTCCGGCAGTCGTCGTCGTGGCGCCCGTCGATCCATAGGAGGTTAGGTGATCGCCCCCGTAGGGGCGAGCGTGAGCTCTCCGAGGCGCGACCGGGTCGTGCTCGCGGCGGTGGTCTTCGTCGTGTTGCTGGCGCAAGTACTCCTCTATCCGGGGATCGCCGACCTCGTGGCGGCGCTGGGCGCGAGTACCGACCTGGACGCGAGCATGTGGTTTCTCGTCGCGGAGTTCTCGGCGTTCGTCGTCTGTGCGAGCCTCTGGGGGGCCGCCAGCGACCGAGCGGGGCGACGAGTACCCTTCATCGCCCTCGGGGCGACCGGCGGTGCGGCGGGTTATCTCGGGCTGGCGGCCCTCCCCGCAGTCGTGGATCTCGCCTTCGCCCACGTGCTATTGATCCGCGTCCTGCAGGGCGCGATGACCATCGCGGCCTTCTCGCTGTCGATGACGATGTTGATGGACCTGCCGGGCGGGCACGGCAAGAACATGGGTGCGGCGGGCATCGCCATCGGCGGGGGTACCGCGACCGGCGCGCCGCTTGGCGGCCAACTCGCCACGCTGGACCCGCTCGCACCCCTCTGGGTCGCCGGGGTGTTGTTGCTCGCGGTCGTCCCGCTGGTCGGGCTTCTCGGCGATCGGGCCCCCGGGGAGGGGCGGGGATCGCTGCGGGAGATCCTCGGGGGACTCACGGAAACCCCGGCGCTCGGGTTGCCCTTCGCCTTCGGCTTCATCGACCGGATGACCGCTGGGTTCTTCGCGCTCGTGGGCACCTTTTACTTCCAGGAGACCTTCGGGATCGGGCCCGCAGAAACCGGGATCGTCCTCGGGATGTTCTTCGTCCCCTTCGCGCTGTTGCAGTATCCGATGGGCGTGCTCTCCGATCGGATCGGTCGGACGCTCCCCATCGTGGTCGGCTCGGCGTGTTTCGGCGGCGCGATCGTCCTCGTCGGGCTGGCTCCGACGCTTTCGCTCGCGCAGGCCGGCATGGTGCTAGTGGGGGTGCTGGGCGCGCTCGTCTCGCCGGCGACGATGGCGCTCGTGACCGATCTGGCGAACGAGAGCGAGCGCGGCGCGTCGATGGCCGGGTTCAACATCGCCGGCAGCATGGGCTTTCTCGCGGGCTTTCTCGTCGGTGGCACCGTCGCCGATGCGTATGGGTATCTCGCGGCCTTCCTCGTCGTCGGTGGCCTCGAGGTCCTGATCGCCGCTGTCTGTCTGCCGCTGTTCTTGCGGATCGAGATCCCCGTCGAGGGAACGTTTCGCCCGGAGTGAGAGCGACTCCCGCCTCCGACGCCCGGTTCGGGCCACCCACCGTCCGCTGAAGATATATATACGATCCGCGAGTGGATGCGAGCAACGCGGAATGAGTCCCTCCACCGACATCTCCCGTCGAACCGTCCTCAAGGGCGCAGGAGCGGCCGCCGCCGGGGCGGTGGCCGGGCGGCCGGCCGGCGCCCAGTCCGACCCCGACTCGCCCGACCCCGATGGCCTGGAGACGTTCGTCGACGGGCTGATGGCCGAAGGGCTCGCCGAACACGACGTCGCGGGCGCGACGGTCGCGGTCGTCGGCGGGGGTGAGACGCTGCTCGCGAAGGGCTACGGGCGGGCCGACGTCGAGAACGACGAACCCGTCGACGCCGAGGAGACCCTCTTTCGGATCGGCTCGGTCTCGAAGCTGTTCGGCTGGACGGGCGTGATGCAGGGGGTCGAGCGGGGCGAGTTCGACCTCGATACGGACGTCAACGAGTATTTAGAGGACGTGACGATCCCCGGGGCCTACAGCGAACCGGTCACGCTCGACCACCTCGGCACCCACACGCCGGGCTTCGAGGAGCGCTACCGGGGGACGTTCGTCGAGGATCCCGAAGACCTCCGCCCGCTCGGTGAGACGTTGGCCGGCGAACAGCCGACACGGGTTCGCCCACCGGGGGAGCTTGCCGCCTACTCGAACTACGGGGCCGCGCTCGCGGGCCATATCGTCGCCGAGCAAGCCGGAACGAGCTTCGGGGGCTACGTGCAGGCGAACGTCTTCGAGCCGCTGGGGATGGATCACAGCACGTTCGCCCAGCCGGTGCCGGAGGGGGTCGGTGAGGTCTCGAAGGGCTACCGGTATCAAGATGGGGAGTTCGTCGAGGGCGAGTTCGAGTACGTCGGAATCGCGCCCGCAGGCTCGATGAGCGCGACCGCCACGGACATGGCGCGATTCATGCGCGCGCACCTGGCGGGCGGAGAGCTGAAGGGAACACGGATCCTCGAAGCGGGGACAGTCGAGGCGATGCACCGCCGGCGGTTCGCCCACGACGAGCGGGTCGACGGGATCTGTTATGGCTTCTACGAGATGAGCCACGGCGGGGAACGGGCCATCGGCCACGGCGGCGATACGGAACTCTTTCACAGCCAGCTGTTGCTCGCACCCGAACAGGACCTCGGGCTGTTCGTCTCGTACAACAGCCCCGGCGGGACGCAGGCCCGCGAGGAGTTCATCGGGGCCTTTCTCGACCGCTACCTCGGGGAGCCCGACCCGCCGGCTGTGGCCGACGGGGTGACCCGCGGCGAGGCGCTCACGGGGTCCTACCGAGCGATCCGTTATCCACACACCACCTACGAGAAGATCGGCGCGCTGGGCGGGGCGATGGAGGTCCGGATCGATGACGACGCGCTCGTGACGGAGCTCCCCGGGGCCGGCGTCGAGCGGTGGATCGAGGTCGAGCCGTTGGTCTTTCGCCGCGAGGACGGCGGGGATACCCTGGTTTTCGAGGAGGACGACGGCGAGATCACCCACCTCTTTCTGGGGAGCGTTCCGGTGATGGCGTTCGAGCGTCTCGCGTGGTACGAGGCGACGACGGCGCAGCTCGCGGTGGTCGGGCTCTCGCTTCTCGTGTTCCTCTCTGCGGTCGTGGGCTGGTCCGCACTCGGGCTCTGGCACCGAATGAGGGACCGCCCGCCGGGGCCCGAACGGCCGCGGATCGCGCGGTGGACGGCGGGACTCGCAAGCGCGCTGTTCGTCGGGTTCGCCGTCGGGCTCGGCACCCTCGTGGCCGTCGACCCCAACGCGATACTGTTCGAGGCACCACCGGCGTTGCTGGGGTTGCTTGCGCTCCCGGTGCTGGGGGTGGTGGCGACGCTCGGAACGCTCGCGTGCTGTGTGCTCGCGTGGCACGACGGCGACTGGGGAGTGCTCTCGCGGCTCCACTACACGTTGGTGGCGCTGACGTGCGTAGTATTCCTCGCGGTGCTTCGCTACTGGAACCTGCTCGGGTTCCGTCTCTGAAGGGACCGGCAGGTGCAGGGAGGCTTTTTGTCCCCTTGGAGCGACAGAAACGGGTATGGCACCGAACCTACCGGACCTGCTGGGGCGGGGATTCGATCGAGGATTGGAGGCGGCCTTTACCGCCGACTCGATCACACAACTCGTCGAGGCGGTCGATCTAGAGGCGCTCGAACAGGGCGATCCCGAGGCGATGGACTTCGAGCGCATGGGCGAGCTGGTCGGGCAGATGACCGGCCGACTCGTCGTCAAACAGACGGTCGGGCGCTACACGCCCGGCCAGTTCGCCGAACAGACGGTGGGCTATGCGGTCGGCGGCGCGATCGGCCGCGAAGGCGGGCGGCTCGTCCTCCAACTGGTCGAAGACCAGCGTGGCGATCCCGTCGAGGTCGAAATCGACGTGCTCGACGAGGAGGAAGTCGAAGAGAGCGACGATATCCACGATCTGGACGGGGAGGACGTGGACGGGCTGGGTGACCTCGGCGGCGACGGGCTGGAGGGGCTCGACGAGGACGACGCCGGACTCGACGACGGGGAGTCGCACGGTCCCGACGAATAGCCCCAACCTTTTTCCTATAGACGGAGAGTGCCCGGTATGGAACCACGGATCACCCGGATCCAGTCGACGGAGTTCTCCTACCCGATCGAAGACGTCGGCACCGACGAGAACGGCTTCAACCTGACCTACGAACCCGGGGCGGTCACCGAGCGGAAGCTCTTCGCCCTCCAGATCGAGACCACCGAGGGGATCACCGGCGAGTATATCGGCGGCAATTCGCCGGCGTTCGCCCAGATCAACACGGTGGCGGACTACCTGATCGGGAAGAACCCCCTGCACCGAGAGCGCCACTGGAGCGAACTCAAGCGCGCCTTGCGGAAGTACGACCGCATGGGGATCGGGCCGCTCGACATCGCGCTGTGGGATTTTGCGGGCAAGTACCACGACGCCCCGATCCACGAGCTATTGGGGACGTATCGTGAGCGCCTGCCCACGTATGCCTCGACGTATCATGCCGACGACAGCGGCGGGCTCAACTCCCCGGCGGCGTACGCCGACTTCGCGGAGGAGTGTCGCGAACGGGGGTTTCCGGGTTTCAAGATCCACGGCTGGGGTGGCGGCGACGACGCCCGACAGATAGACAGGGAGATCGCCACGGTTCATGCCGTCGGCGAGCGCGTCGGCAGCGGGATGGACCTGATGCTCGATCCGGCCTGCGAGTACGAGACGTTCGCCGACGCCCTTCAGGTCGGGAAGGCGTGTGACAAACAGGACTTCTACTGGTACGAGGACCCGTATCGCGACGGCGGGAGCAGCCAGCACGCTCACCGCAAACTGGGCGAGCACATAGACACCCCAATTTTGCAGACCGAACACGTCCGGGGGCTCGAACCCTTTACCGACTTCATCGCGAGCGGGGCAACGGATTTCGTCCGCGCGGACCCCGAGTACGACGGCGGGATCACCGGCGCGATGAAACGCGCGAAGATCGCGGAAGGGTTCGGCCTCGACGTGGAGTTTCACGCGCCCGGACCGGCCCAGCGCCACTGTATCGCCGCGACGAGGAACGCGAACTACTACGAGCTCGCGTTGGTCCACCCGAAATGCGACAACACCCAGCCGCCGGTCTATCTCGGCGGCTACTCCGATCAGCTCGATGCGGTCGATCCGGACGGAACGGTCGGCGTTCCCGACGGACCCGGCCTCGGCGTCGAGTACGACTGGGAGTACATCGAATCGCGCGCACTCGGCGGCCGGGAGTACGAATAGCGGATCAGCAGCGACTCACAGCACCGACTCGATCGCCTCGCCCATCGTCTCGCGAAAGCGCTCGGCGTCGATATCGGTCGCGACCCGGCCGTTTTCGGGCTCCTCGGTGACGCCGTACTCGTCACTGAGGAGCGCCCCGCGGCAGGGCCCCTCGCGCGTGTCGATTTCGAGCGCGCGATCTTCGAGGGTGAGGACGCCGTCGGTGAGATGGGCGATCACCGCCGCGTCGTGGATCGGCGAACGGTCGATCCCGTAGCGCTCTCTCACGTCGTCGGGGTAGTAGGTGAGCCACTCCTCGACGATCGCGCCGCGTCGGCCCGAGCGATCGAGGGTGGCGGGATCGAGCGTCGCGCGCATGGTGACGCCCAACCCGACGAAGGTGGGGTCGAGCGACTGAAGCACGCGGCTGGCGGCGTCGGGATCGGCATGGAGGTTCGCCTCCGCGGCGGGGGTGCGGTTGCCCGGCGCGTAGACCGCTCCGCCCATGACGAGCACGTCGTCGAGGAGTTCGGGCAGGTCGGGCTCGATCCCCAGAGCCAGCGCGAGGTTGGTCAGCGGGCCGATCGCGGCGATCGTGAGATCGCCGTCCTCGCATGCTTTTTCGACGATGAACTCGGCACCTGAGATGTCGACGGGCTCGCGGGTGGGAGCGGGTAGGTCGCCCTTCAGCCCGCCCTCACCGTGGATGAACTCCGCGGTGTCCTGGCGTTTGACGAGGGGTCGGCCGGCTCCACGGGCGACGGGGAGGTCGCTGTCGAAGAAGTCGAGCAGCGCGAGGGTGTTCCGGGTGGTGTTCGTGATAGTGGAATTCCCGGCGACCGTCGTGAGGCCGACCACGTCAAGGTCGCTTTCGAGCGCGAGCAGCAGGGCGAGTGCGTCGTCACAGCCGGGGTCCGTATCGATGAGAAGAGACATGCCCTCATCTACAGCGGCCACGGGATAAAATGCGGGCCCAATAGAAAACCAGCGAAAATTGATTGAAGATAGAAATATATGACCGAGTTAGATAATCTGAGGAAGAGTAAAGATAGACCACGATATATGAAAAAGCAGTAATAATGTCAAAAGAAAGGATTGAGGCTGCACGCAGTTGGTTGAATGAGGAAACTGAAAACCTATATGAATATAGCAGCGGAGTCGCTGAACTAAAATTTTAGTTAATTATAACGAGGAGTATTCTAATGCGGAGGTGGGGATTTGTACGATAGATTATTCATTGCCATTCTATCGTCATACTGAATTTGATGAGAGTGAGAAGGAGAAAGAGAGAGAATCAGATAAGCGGATAGTTCGGTATTCATTATACGGTTCATCTATTATAGAATACCTATCTATTTATTGTATATTCGAGTCGCTATCTCCTCAAGCTAATGAAAAAGTACTAATAAATGAGCTAGAAAGAAAATCACAATACCAACGTGAAGGTATTTTAGGGAATTGCAGTATTATAGACAATGAAGATTTGAAAGGAGAATTCAAGAAGGTAAGAAAGACTCGGAATGAGATGGCTCATAGCCAAGATCATAGATATGAGTTCGAACATTATGATGATCTGAATCGGTATATAAGTGATTCAAGAAAAGTCATATCGTTTCTAGTTGAGAATTTGTATGGGGCATCGTTAGATGAAATAATCAGCCGTCTCAAACCTTGTTTTACTACCCCAACTACCTCTAATGTCGAAAAGTGGCCAACTGCGCAGTTGGTGAGTACATACTCGGACATACACACTGAATTAGAGTCTACCGTAGCTGAGGAGGGTGGGTTTGTAGAATTGCGAGAAAAAATGATAGAGTATCTGGAAGAACATATCAGAGAAAGAGGATACGATCCAGAAAATGCCTATGAAATCGGATCATTTGTATACTCTCCGAGTGGATACTATTATGTTAGTCGCGTTGGGGGAGGAGTTAATCTATTTGAAACAGAGGAATATAGAATTTTAGCATCCGGAAACCACATACAAGTAACCGGAGAGATATCCATCAATAGAGTAGAATTTGAGAGAATAACGAATAGAGATATAAATGATTGCTCTTGGTATATTGTGGTGTTCATAGGTAGTGATGCAGTCCGTATCTATCCTAAAGACGATAATTTGACGCTGCGAAAAGTATCTACTAATAATAAACTTGCGCCAAATATTGAATATGAAATGGCGACAAGTGGCGTATTCGAGGTATCCGTCGGGGTGTACATAGATTTAGATACACGCGTTTATGCTATGATTCGGGAGCAAAAAGAAGTGTCAATAGATTCGAACAGAGCACTATATTACAGAATACTTGAAGA
Source organism: Halalkalicoccus jeotgali B3 (assembly GCF_000196895.1). Lineage (NCBI taxonomy): Archaea > Methanobacteriati > Methanobacteriota > Halobacteria > Halobacteriales > Halalkalicoccaceae > Halalkalicoccus > Halalkalicoccus jeotgali. The sequence goes on along the minus strand of NC_014297.1, from coordinate 182,271 downwards.
GTAGTATTCCTGTATTGTAAGACTGAACCCCTCAATCTTTAGAACATACGAAAAGCTGGCTCTATAGCCCCGCGACGTCCTCGATGGCGTCCGTGAGCGCACGAATGCTCTCGACGTCGTGTTCGCCCATGTGCCCGATGCGGAACGTCTTCTCGCCGAGCTGTGAGCCGTAGCCGTTCGAGAAGACCATGTCGTACTCTTCGCTGACGGCGTCGATCGTCCCGGCGACGTCGATTCCTCGTGTATTCTCGATACAGCTCACCGTCTGGGACTCGTAGCCCGCCTCGGGGAAGGTGCCGAAGTTCTCACGGGCCCACTCGCGGGTGTATTCGGCCATCTCGCGGTGGCGTTTATCCCTATTCTTGTGACCCTCATCGAGCATGTGTTTCATCTGCGTTCGATATGCGAGCATGATCGGGATCGCGGGCGTCGAGTGGGTCTGGCCCTTGCGGTCATAGTAGTCGATAGTGCGCTGGAAGCCGCCGTACCAGGAGGCCGACTCCTTCCCTACCTCGCGCTCGTAGGCGTCCTCGCTGACGGTACAGATCGCCAGCCCCGGCGGCATGGCGAAGGCCTTCTGCGAGGACGCAAAGAGCACGTCGATCCCGTGTTCGTCGATGTCGACGGCATCCCCGCCGAGCGCGGAGACGGCGTCGACGACGAAGTAGGTGTCAGGGTACTCGGCGATGACGTCGCCGATCTCCTCGATCGGGTTGCGAACCCCGGTCGAGGACTCGTTCATCACGCAGGCGACGACGTCGTACTGTTTCTCGCTCGTTTCGAGCGCCTCGCGGACGTCCTCGGGTTTGACCGCCTGCCCCCACTCGTATTCGAGTCGGTCGACGTCCTTGCCCAGGCGCTCGGCCACGTTGGCGTGGCGTTCGCTGAAGCTCCCGCAGGTCGCGACGAGGATGTTTTCGTCGACGAGGTTGAGCGTCGAGGCCTCCCAGAACTCCGTGCCGGAGGCGGTGAGGATCACGACGTCGTTGTCGGTATCGAGAAAATCCTTCGTGTCCTCGACGATCGTGGTGTAGAGGTCGGTCATCCGGTCCATCCGATGGCCGAACATCGGCTGGGCCATCGCCTCGATGACGTCCTCGCGGACCTCCGTCGGGCCGGGGATGTACAGCGTCTTGTCCGTGTAGTCGTCTCTGTATTCGCGTTTCTCGGTCACGTGAATCACCTAGCGGAGTCGATGCTGTCCCCACGCCTCATCGAGCGCCTCGAACGTCTCGGGGGGCCATCGACCCGTCCGTATCTCGCGGTTCGCGCGCGAGGGGATAAGCCCCGGGGATCGACGCAAATGGCGCCAGCGGAGGGTTCATGATACCGACGCCCACGCAAGCACCACGACTTACCAACGCGCTATCCTATCGACAGGTGATGTTTTTCCACGACGACGAACTCCAGTATCCGGTCGAGGTAGAGGAACCGAACCCGGCGTTCGCGCGGATGCTCCAGCAGGCCATCGGGGGCGTCGAGGGCGAGATCCGCGTGTTCATGCAGTACCTGTTCCAAGGGATGAACCAGCCGCCGGATAACGAGCAGATGCGTATGCTGCTCTACGAGACGGCCATGGAGGAACTCGGCCACGTCGAGATGCTCGCGACGGCAGTCGCGAAGAACCTCGAGGGTGCGCCCGTCGGGATGCGCGAGGAGTTCGCCCAGGACGGCGCGGTCAACGCCGCGATGCAGGGCTACCTGCCCCGGCAGTTCCTCTCTGCGGGTTTCGGCGCGATGCCCGAGGACAGCCAGGGCAACCCCTTCAGCACGGATCACGTCTACGCGAGCGGCAACCCCGCCGGTGACCTCTACGCGAACGTGACCGCCGAAGCGACGGGACGAACGCTCGCGACCCGGCTCTGGGAGATGACGGACGATCCGGGCATGAAGGACATGCTGTCGTACCTCATCGCCCGGGACACCATGCACCAGAACCAGTGGCTCGCGGCGCTGCAGGATCTGGGCGACCCCGAGGACGCGTTCGATCACCTGCCCGTGCCCGACAGCTTCCCGCAGGAGGAGGAGAACCAGGAGTTCAACTACGAGTTCTTCTCGACCACCAAGGAGCCGACCGACAACCCCGAGACGGCATGGACGACGGGCGAGTCGGTCGACGGCAAGAGCGAGTTCTCCTTCGGGCGCCAGCCCGGCGGCGGCAAGCCCAACCTCCCCTCGCCGGACCCGCGGGCGTACAACGACCCGACCGAATAGCGCGTCCACCCTCTCGTTTCGCACGCTTTTTTCGCCGACCTCAGTCCTATGAGCGTCGCGTCCGAAAAACGGGAAATGACCGATGGACTTCGCGTGATCGTCTCGGGCGGGTCGATGGGTGGGATGTTCACCGCGCTCGCGCTTTTGGAGGGCGGCCACGACGTCGAGGTCTTCGAGCGCGCGGCGGGCGAACTGGCCGAGCGCGGGGCGGGCATCGTCGTCCAGCCCCGGATGCTCGAGTACCTCGAAAATCGGGGGATCGCGCGTCCCGACGAGTTCACCCTCTCGACCAATCGCCGGGAGTATCTGAACCGCGACGGGAGCGTTCGCGAGGGGCGGGCCGATTCGATGACGTTCACCGGGTGGGACACCCTCTATCGGCGGCTTCGGGGAACCGTGGAGGACGACCGGTACCACGCGGGCCGAGTGGTCGGGTTCGAGCGCGACGGCGAGGCCGTAGCGGTCCGGTTCGAGAACGGCGCCGAGCGTCGGGCGGACCTGCTGGTCGTCGCCGAGGGCGGCCGTTCCGAAACGCGTGAACAGCTACTCCCGGACGTCGGCCCCGAATACGCCGGTTACGTCGCCTGGCGGGGGTTGATCGACGAGCGAGACGTTTCGCGTGAACTCGTCGAGCGCTTCGAGGACACCTTCCTCTTCTTCGAGGGCGAGCGCCAGCTTGTTCTGGGCTACCTCATTCCCGGTCCCGACGGCGGCACGTGGGCGGGCGAACGCCGACTCAACTGGGTCTGGTACGACAACGTGCGCGACGGGGATCGGTTGGAAGGGCTGTTGACGGACTCACGAGGGGTCGAACACGACTTCTCGGTCGCACCCGGCGGCCTCCGGGAGGGGGTCGAGCGCGAACTGCGGGCGAGCGCCGAGGAACTCCCCGACGTCTTCTCCCGACTGGTCGGAAAAACTGAAAAACCGTTCGTCCAGACGGTCTACGACCTCACGGTCCCGAGGATGACCGCCGGTCGGGTCTGTCTGGTGGGCGACGCGGCGTTCGTCGCGCGCCCACACACCGCCGCGGGCACCGCGAAGGCGGCCGCCGACGCGATCGAGCTCGGCGCGGCGCTCGACGGACGCGACCGGAGCGAGGTCGAGTCAGCGCTCGAAACGTGGGAGGGACGCCGACTCGCGGCCGGCCGACGGCTGGTCCGGGAGGGAGTGCGGATGGGCGAGGGGTACATGGACTGACCGGTCGGTCGAGACGGGGGCGTTTTTGCCCGCCGGGGCGAAAGCACGGGCAATGAACGAGAGCGACCAGAACCCCTATCTCCGGGACCCACCGGAGGATCTCACCCCCATCGACGAGCTCGACGAGGCCGAACGCGAGGCCCGCCGGCTGAGGGAGGCGATTCGACATCACGATCGACGGTACTACGTCGAGAACGACCCCGAGATCGCGGATCGGACCTACGACACCCTCTTTCAACGACTGGTCGACATCGAGGAGTCCTTCGGCCTCCAAATCCCCGATAGCCCGACACGGCGTGTGGGCGGCGAGCCCGTAGAGGAGCTCGAAACCGTCGAGCACGTCGCGCCAATGCTCTCGATCCAGCAAAGCGGCGACGCGGCGGACGTCCGGGAGTTCGCGGAACGGATGGACCGCGAGATCGGCGAGGTCACGTACACTTGCGAGCCGAAGTTCGACGGCGTCTCCATCGAGGTCGTCTACGACGAGGGTGTCTTCGAGCGCGCGGTGACCCGCGGCAACGGGCGGGAAGGCGACGACGTGAGCGCGAACGTCCGGACGATCCGCTCGATCCCCCAGCGTCTCCGGGGGGAGTACCCCGACTTCCTTGCCGTTCGCGGCGAGATCTTCATGCCACGGGACGCGTTTCAGGCGTACAACCGCGAGCGCGTCGAGCGCGGCGACGAACCGTTCGCCAACCCGCGAAACGCCACCGCGGGGACGATCCGCCAGCTCGATCCTACCGTGACCGCCGAACGCCCGCTCGATTGTTTCTTCTACGACATACTGGACGCGAGCGAGGGGATCGCCACCCACTGGGAGGAACTCGACGCGCTCGAATCGTACGGCCTGCAGACCAACGACCGTGCCGAACTCGCCGCCGACATCGACGAAGCGATCGCCTACCGCGATCGGCTGGTCGAGGACCGCGAGGGGCTGAACTACGAGATCGACGGCGTCGTCATCAAGGTCGACGAGAAGGCCGCCTGCGAGGAACTGGGTACGACTTCGCGGCACTACCGGTGGGCCTTCGCATACAAGTTCCCCGCACGGGCCGGCGAGACGGCGATCCAGGACGTCGCCCTGCAGGTCGGGCGCACCGGACGGCTAACCCCTGTGGCGCTGCTCGATCCCGTCGACGTCGGCGGGGTCACCGTCTCGCGCGCAAGCCTGCACAACCCCGCGGAGATCGAAGAGAAGGAGGTCAACGTCGGCGACGTCGTGCGTGTCGAGCGCGCGGGCGACGTGATTCCCTACGTCGACGAGGTGGTCGAGAAGCGTTCTTCGGGGTACTTCGAGTTCCCCGCAACCTGCCCGGTCTGTGACAGCGCGATCGAGCGCGACGGGCCGATCGCGTTCTGTACCGGCGGGCTGGCCTGTCCGGCCCAGCTTCGCCGGTCGGTGGAGTACTACGCGAGCGACTCCGGTCTGGACATCGAGGGGCTGGGTGGCGAGCGCGTCGATCAGCTGCTTGAGGCTGGCCTCGTCGAAGAGAGCGTCGCCGACCTCTATCGCCTGGAGCGAGCAGATCTCGTCGAGCTCGAAGGGTGGGGCCAAAAGAGCGCCGAGAACCTGCTCGCCGAACTCGAAGCCTCGAAGTCGCCGCCGCTCTTTGCCTTTCTCGCCGCGATCGGTATTCCCCACGTCGGGCGGGCGACCGCCCGCGAACTCGCCGGCGCCTTCGGCGATCTGGACGGCCTCATGGACGCGAGCGAGGACGAACTCCGAGAGGTCGACGAGATCGGCGAGGTCGTCGCCCGCGAGATACGTGACTTTTTCGACAGTGAGGGCAACCGGCGGGTGCTTCGCGAGCTCCGCGAGGCTGGCGTCGAACCCGAACGGGCCGAGGACCGGGAGTCGGGCGATACCCTGTCGGGGCTCACCGTCGTCTTCACGGGGTCGCTTCCCGACCGGACGAGAAGCGAGGCCCAGGGACTGATCGAGGGGGCGGGCGGCTCGGTCACGGGCAGCGTCTCAGGCAACACCGATTACCTCGTCGTCGGCGAGAACCCCGGAAGTTCAAAGCGCGAGGACGCTGCCGACGAGGGCGTACCCGAACTCACGCCCGAGGAGTTCGAGGCGCTGGTGGACGAGAGCGAGGAAGCCGATCGACAGGAGCAGCAGGAATCATCGAACCAACGCACTCTAGAGGATACGTTCCAGTAGCTACAGATCCGCGTCGCGGAAGGCGAGATATCCCAGTACGGGCGGGACGACCAGCCACGCGAGGAAGACGAGCGCGACGACGGGGTTCGAGAAGTACGCCGGCAGCGGGTCGAGCGCCTGTCCGTAGACTTGTCCGGCGATGCCGCCGCCGAACAGCGAGAGGCGTGCCCCGAGCGCGTCCTGCGTCCAGAGGATCGCCGCCAGCGACTGGTAGGCGTCGACCGGGTTCAGGAGTCGAACGGCGAGTTGGATCCGCACGAGCGTCTCGAAGGCCATGTCGGTGTACTCGTTGAGCAGGTTGACCACACCTTCGGCGAAACTCCCCCAGAACAGCGAGAAGATCACGTAGACGCCGACGTTCCCGAGCATGGCCTGTCGTCGGCTCGCGGCCGCCGCGCTGATCCCGACCGAAAGCGAGACGAACACCACGCCCAGAAGCGCCGACAGCAGCGCGAAGGCGACGTAGTTGCCGAGTGCGAGCGAGACAGGCGTCGCGAGGAAGACGACCGCAGCGGCGAGAAAGCCTACCAGGATCGGCAGGACGATCACGGCGCTTCGTCCGACGATCTTCCCCAGCACGACGTCCCGTCGGGAGTGGGGCAACGCCAGCAGCAGTTTCAGCGTGCCCGAATCGCGTTCACCCGCCACGGAAGCGTACGCGAGCACGATGGCGACGAAGGGGATGAGGAAGGCGACAAAGGACGCCAGCAGGCTGATGAAGGCGTCCGAGGAGATCTGCTGGCCGGTCTGGGAGACGACCGCCCCGCCGACGCCGTCGGCGACGAGATACGCGGGGACGACGAACAGGACGAAAAAGAGCGCCGAGGCGACCCACAGCCCCCGCGAGCGGATCGAGTCCTCGAAGTCCTTGCGCGCGACGACTCGCCAACTCATGCCGTCCCCTCCGTGTAGGCCCGAAAGAGGTCCTCCAGTGATGCCTCCTCGGTCTCGAAGTCACGGACCTCCGCGCCCTCCGATTCGAGGGTACTCAACACGGCCGTTTTCGAGCCGTCTTCGGCCGCGACCAGCAGGGTCGATCCCTCGCGTTCGACCCCCATCACGCCATCGAGGGCGCGCACGCGATCAAGCGCCCCCGTGGGGAGTTCACCGACCGTGATTCTGAGCGTCGTGTCGGCCCCGACGGTTTCGCGGAGCCCCGAGACGCTGTCCTCGGCGACGAGTCGGCCCTCGCGCAGGATGCCGACCCGATCACAGACGGCCTCGACCTGTCCGAGGATGTGACTCGAAAAGAAGACGCTTGCACCGCGCTCGACCTCCTCCCGGACGATCTCGCGCATTTCGAGCGCGCCGTTGGGATCCAGTCCCGTCGATGGCTCGTCCAGGATCAGGAGGTCAGGCCGGCCCGCAAGCGCCATCGCGAGCGCGAGCCGCTGGCACATTCCCTTCGAGTACGTGCCGGCCTTGCGGTCGGCGGCCTCTTCGATCCCCACGCGCTCCAATAGCGCGTCGGGGTCGTCGCTCGCCCCTTTCGAGTCGACGGCGAGTTCGACGTGTTTCCGGCCGGTGAGGCGGTCGTAGACGTCGAATCCCTCCGGAAGGACGCCGGTTCGCTCGCGGACCCGGACGCTCTCCTCGTGGGCGTCGTGTCCCAGTACCTCGACGGTCCCCGAGGTGGGCTGGACGAAATCCAACAGCATGTTGATCGTCGTCGATTTGCCCGCCCCGTTGGGCCCGAGAAAGCCGAAGACCTCCCCCTCTCGCACATCGAGCGCGAGGTCGTCGACCGCGAGGACGTCACCGTAGCGCTTGCTCACGCCGTGCAGTTCGATCGCGGTCATTGCCCGCGCTAGATCCAGCCCCGATATAGGTCTTTAGGTCGACTCAGACCGACTCGTCGGGGTCGTGGCGTCCGGCCATCCGTTCTGCCTCGCCCTCGTAGCGCTCGGCGTTCTCCTCGGCGATCGAGTCGAGTTTCTCGGGATCGACCTCCATCGCGGCGGTCGCGTCGACGCCGGTCGCGGCCGCACGCTCGGTGACGAACTGTCCCGAGCCGTTGGTCGGGGCGTAGACCAGCCGGATCAGGCCCTTGTCGTCGTACGTGCGCTCGACCAGCCAACACTGGACGGTATCGCTCATACTCGGGGTTCGCACGCGCCGGGTTTGTATGCGGCGCTTACCCCTGAGCCGGGAAGCGACCGGCGGCCGGAAAACGTATAGTGGCGCTCGGGGACCGTTCCCCATGGGTGATGAGGGCGGTATCGTTGCGCTGGCGGACGCCGTCTCCGAGCTGTTTTACGCCATCGCCGGCTGGCTGCTGGTCGGGCTCGGGGCGCTCGCGCTGGTCGCCGCCGTCAGCGGACTCGTCGCGGGCGGGGGCGTCGGCTCCGCGATGGGAGTAGCCCTTCTCGTGGTGTTCGGGCTGGTGTTCGTCGTATCGGGCGTGCTGGTCAACCCCCGCCTCCGCCGCCGGCTCGACCGCCGACATTCGATAACCCGGTTCGGACGGGTGCGAAGCACCGACCGACGGGTCGTCCGGCCCGGGGAGACCCGTGGGGAGTCCTGTGTCGAGTGTGGCGCCGACGTCGAGGGCGGGATGGCAACGCGCTACCGCGAGGAGTACGCGCTCGCTGGGATCCCGATCTCGACCCGCACGGAGGGCGTCAATCACTACTGCCTCGCGTGTGCGTTCGATGAGTCCGACATCCCGGACGAATCGAGCGCACGAGAACGGCCCGAATCGGCCCCGGAACGGTCCTGAGCGCCGTCCGCGGGCGGCAGGTTCAAACGAATCGGGCGACTAGGACGGATGAATGGACGGGGCGGAACTCAAGGAGCACGCAGCGACGCTGCCGCGCGAACCGGGGGTCTATCAGTTCCTCGCGGACGGGACGACCCTCTATGTCGGAAAGGCGGTCGATCTCCGGGGGCGGGTCCGGTCGTACGCCGACCCCCGAAGCGCGCGGATTCGCCGAATGGTGCAGGGTGCGGAGTCGATCGATTTCGCCGTCACGGACACCGAGACGCAAGCGTTGTTGCTCGAAGCGAACCTGATCAAGCGCCACCAACCCCGCTACAACGTCCGGCTGAAGGACGACAAGTCCTACCCGCTGGTGCAACTAACTGACCACGAGTTCCCCCGCATCGAGATCACGCGGGATCCCGATGCCGCCGCGACCGCCTTCGGCCCGTTCACGAACAAGGGGATCGTCGAGGTCGTGGTGAAGGCCCTCAGGGAGGTCTACGGCGTGCGGGGCTGTTCGGACCACAAGTTCTCCGGTAGAGCGCGCCCCTGTCTCGACCACGACATCGGGCTCTGTACCGCCCCCTGCACGGGCGAGATCGGGCGGGAGGCCTACGTCGAGGACGTCGAGTCGGTGGAACGCTTCTTCGCGGGCGAGACGGGCGCCCTCGCCGACCCCCTGAGGCGACGCATGGAGCGGGCGGCCCAGGAGCAGTCCTTCGAGCGGGCGGCGAGCCTGCGCGATCGGCTGGAGGCCGTCGAGGGCTTTCACGAGGGGCGCGGCGAGGCCGTCCACGACGCCGCCGACGCGCGCCACGTCGACGTACTCGGCGTGTCGACCGAGGGCGATCGCGCGATCGTCGCCCGGCTCCAGAGCGAGGGCGGGCAGCTGGTCGACCGCGAGCGCCACCACCTCTCGATTCCCGACGCCGGGGACGGTCATGCGGGCGTCCTCGCCGCGTTCATCGCCCAGTACTACGCCGAGCGTGAGCTTCCCGACAGCTTGCTGGTACCGGAAGACCCCGCCGACGCCGAGTTACGGGGCTGGCTCGAAAGCGAGGGCATCGACCTCCGGGTGCCCGGGGCGGGCCGGGAGGCCACGCTGGTCGACCTGGCGATCAAGAACGCCCGCCGGGGCGACTACAGCGACGACCCCGTGAGCGCGCTCGCGGAGGCGCTTTCGATCCCTCGGCCCGAGCGCATCGAGGGCTTCGACGTGAGCCACGCCCACGGCAAGGCCGCCGTGGGAAGCAACGTTCTCTTCGTGGGTGGCGAGGCCGAGACGTCGGGCTACCGCCGGAAGAAACTCGAGGAGCGAAACGACGACTACGCGAACATGCGCGCGCTCGTGCGCTGGCGTGCGCTGCGGGCGGTCGAGGGTCGCGACGACCGCCCCGACCCCGACCTCCTGCTCATCGACGGCGGGGATGGCCAGCTCGACGCCGCACGCGAGGCGCTCTCGGAGACGGGCTGGGACGTTCCGGCGATCGCACTGGCCAAAGCCGAGGAGCTGGTGATCACGCCCGACGGGCCCCTCGATTGGTCCTCCGACGCCACACACCTGCATCTCCTCCAGCGGGTGCGCGACGAATCACACCGCTTTGCGCTGCAGTACCACCAGACGCTTCGGGACGACGTTTCGACCGTCCTCGATGACGTGCCGGGGATCGGCCCCAAAACGAGGACGAGCCTGTTGCGGCGCTTCGGGAGCGTCGAGGGGATCCGCACGGCGTCCGTCGAGGACCTGCGAAGCGTCGAGGGGATCGGGGAGAAAACGGCGAGAACGATCACCGAACGACTGTAGCTACCGCTTTTCCGCTTCGACCATCTCGTAGCCGACGGTCCCCTCGCGCAGCGTCTCGGTGTGGGCCGCCAGCCGGTCGTCGGTCGCCAACAGGAGCACGTCCAGACCCTTCGTCGCCGCCTCTCGAACTGCTTCGGGCGTCCCGAACCGGATCTCGGGGTCGAGGCCGGCCGTGCAGGCCGCGGCGACCGCCTCGGTGCCCGCCGTCGCCACCAGATCGTGGGAAGCGGCGTACTCGCCGAGGGTGTCGGGATCGGCGACCGAGCTGCCGCCCTCGTGGACCCGGGGCAGCGAGACGACCGTGACCCGACCCAGTTCGTAGTCGAGGACGCCCTCGACGTCGGTGATCCCGACGTCCGCGCCGGCCTCGGAACCCGTGATCGCGACCGCGGTCGCCGCACCGGCCTCGCCGGGGGTCGCTCTGAGCACCCCGTCGGCCATCGAGAGCGTCACCGACTGGTCCTCCTCGATGGCGTCGGTCGCGAGCGCGGTCTCGATCTCGACCTGTTCGATGACGTCTTCTGCGACGTGGTCGGTGAACGCCCGGAGTTCGTCGGTCCGGCCGATCAGCCAGTCGACGCCCTCCTTGCTCACCTCGTAGCGCCCGCGCCCACCCTTCTCGACGAACCCCTCCTCGACCAGCCCACCAAGGTAGTCGCTGACGGCCTGGGCGGTGACGCCGATGGCGTCGGCGACCTCCTGTTGGCTGACCGCGGGCTGGCGCTCGGCGATCTCGACGAGGATCTGATAGCGCGTGGCGTCGCGCTTGCTTTGCAGCACGCTCGATCCCCTCTCGGTGTCGGACATTGGTCCCCCTCCGGCCAGCGAGGACAAGTAGTTTTGTGCTTCAGTCGGGAGATAGCGGATTTCGATCCATCTGGGTTGTGCTAGAGCGGCGTCGGACTGCGACGCGATCCGGCTCGCTCCGACCACCTGTCCTCACCACTCGAGCGAGCCGCCCGACTGGTACTCCGCGACGTTGGTCTCGAAGAAGTTCTTCTCCTTGTTCAGGTCGACCTGTTCTGCCATCCACGGGAACGGGTTGTCGGTGTCGTAGACCGGCTCCATTCCCAACTGATCGAGGCGTCTGTCGGCGACGTACTCGACGTACTCGGCGAACTGCGCCGGTCCCATGCCGAGCACCTCTTCGGGGCAGGCCTCGCGGGCATACGTGCGTTCGAGCTCAACGGCCTCGCGGAGCAGTCCCTCGATCTCGGCTTCGAACACGTCGGTCCAGATCCCTGAATTCTCCTCGCGGACAGTGTTGATCAGATCGACCCCGAAGTTCAGATGGAGTGACTCGTCGCGCATGATGTACTCGAACTGCTCGCCGACGCCGACCATCTTCCCCTGGCGCTTGAGCCCGAGCATCATCGCAAAGCCCGCGTAGAAGAAGATTCCCTCCATGATGACGTAGAACCCGACGAGGTCCCGGAGGAACTCCCGGACGTCCTCGTCGCTACTGATCTCGAAGTCCGGATCGTCGATCACCTGCGTGAGGTCGACGACGAACTCGTCCTTGGCCTCGATAGCGGGGATGCGGTCGTACATCCCGTAGAGGTACTCGGGGTCGAACCCCAGCGAGTCACAGCAGTAGATGAACGTATCGGTATGGATCGCCTCCTCGTAGGCCTGTCTGAGGAGATACTGGCGACACTCGGGGGCGGTGACGTGGTCGTAGACCGCGAGGACGATGTTGTTCGCGGTCAGCGATTCGGCAGTCGAGAAGAAGCCGAGGTTCCACTCGACGAGCTGGCGTTCCTCGCTACTCAGCTCGTCGTTCTCCCACTGGTGGACGTCGTCGGCCATCGGCACCTCCTCGGGCGTCCAGTTGTTGGCGACGCCGGCCTTGTAGTACTCGCGGGCCCAGTCGTAGTCGATCGGCAGGATCTTGTTGGGGTCGTGGTGGCTCTCGGTGTTGATCAGCGGCATTACTGGCAGGCCTCGCAGGTCGGGTCCTCGACGCTCGGCAGGCCGTTCCCCTCGTCCTCGTCGTCATCGTCGTCCGAGTCGCGGAACTGGGTGTCGTCGTACTCGCGCATGTCGAGCGTGGTCTTCTCGACCTGGCTCGCGCCCAGCGTCCGGAGGTAGTAGGTCGTCTTCAGGCCGAGCTCCCAGGCGGTCTCGTAGACGCCCGCGAGCAGCGAGCCGTCCGTGGAGGGGAAGAAGACGTTGTGCGACTGGCCCTGGTCGATCCAGGTCGCACGCTCCGCCGAGAGGCGAAGCTGGTGGCGCGGGTCGATCTCGAAGGCGCCCCGGTGGAGCTCCGTGACGTCCTCCGGTATCGCGTCGATCTCCTGGATCGAGCCGTCGTGGTACGTGATCCGGTCGCGGATCTCGTCGGTCCACAGCCCCCGCTCCCTGAGATCGGAAACGAGGTGGTCGTTGATCACCGTGAAGTCGCCCGACATGTTCGACTTCACGTAGAGGTTCGAGTAGATCGGCTCGATCGAGGGGGTCGTCCCCGCGATCGTCGAGATGGTCGCCGTCGGCGCGACCGCCATCGTGTTGGAGTTTCGCATCCCGTGCTCGGAGACGTGTTCTCGCACCCGTCCCCAGTCGAGGCGCTCCTCGACGTCGATCGGGATCTCGCGCCCCCGTTCCTCCTCGAGGATCGAAACGGTGTCCTGGGGGAACAGGTCACGGTCCCACTTCGAGCCCTCGTAGCTCCCGTAGGCCCCGCGCTCGGCGGCCAGCTCTGAGGAGCCGAGGATCGCGTGATAGGAGACGAGCTCCTGGGTTCGGTCGGCGAACTCGACGGCTTTCTCGGAGTTCATCGGGATGTCCTGTTCCAGCAGGGCGTCGTGAAAGCCCATGGTACCTAAGCCAACTGGCCGGTGGCGCATGTTCGAGCGTTCGGCCTTCTCCGTGGGGTAGAAGTTGAGGTCGACGACGTTGTCGAGCATCCGCATCGCCGTGTTGACCGTCTCGGCGAGCGCCTCGCGGTCGAGCCCGTCCTCGATCACGTGGCGCGAGAGGTTCACCGAACCGAGGTTACAGACGGCGGTCTCCTCCTCGCTCGTGTTGAGCGTGATCTCCGTACAGAGGTTCGAGGAGTTGATGACACCCGCATGATCCTGCGGCGAGCGGACGTTACAGGGGTCCTTGAACGTGATCCACGGGTGGCCCGTCTCGAACAGCCGAGTGAGGGTCCTGCGCCACAGCTCGGCGGCCTCGCACCGCTCGTACTGGTCGAGTTCGCCCGCTTCGGCCCGCCGCTCATACTCCTCGTAGCGCTCCTCGAACTCGCGTCCATAGGTCCCGTGCAGGTCGGGAACCTCCTCGGGTGAAAAGAGCATCCACTTCTCGTCGTTCTGGACGCGCTTCATGAACAGGTCGGGCACCCACGCCGCGGTGTTCATGTCATGGGTGCGCCGGCGCTCGTCGCCGGTGTTTCGCCGCAGGTCGAGGAAGGCGGGGAAGTCCATGTGCCATGCTTCGAGGTAGGCACAGGCCGCCCCGCGGCGTTTCCCGCTCCTGTTGATCGCGCCGGTCACGTCGTTTGCGATCTTCAGGAACGGGACCGTCCCCGTGGACTCGACGCCCGTCGAGGAGATCCGTGCGCCGCTGGCCCGAAGCGGGGTCCAGTCGTTGCCGAGCCCGCCCGACCACTTCGAGAGCTTCGCGTGTTCCTTGTACGCGTCGAAGATCCCCTCCAGGTCATCGGGAACGGTGGTGAGATAACACGAGGAGAGCTGCGGGTGGGTCGTCCCGGCGTGAAACAGCGTCGGCGTCGAATGGACGAATCGCAGCGTCGAGAGCAGGTCGTAGAACTCCTTTGCATACTTCTCGCGCTCCTCGGGCGCTTCCCGGAGCGCGATCCCCATCGCCACGCGCATCCAGAACGTCTGGGGCAGTTCGATGGGCTCGTCGCCCTCACGCAGGAAGTAGCGCTGGGAGAGAGTCTCCATCGCCATGTAATCGAGTCGGTCGTCACGAGTCGGTTCGAGCGCCTCGGCGAGCCTCGACAGGTCGTACTCGCCCATACGCTCGTCGAGCAGGTCGGCCTCGACGCCGCGCTCGATCGAGGCGACGAACGAGTCGCGGTAGGCAGCCTCGTGGTCGTCCGGGGCCACACCTACACGCTCCTCGAAGTACCGCCGTCGAAAGACGCGTGCGGCGACGGTCCGGTACTCCGGTACGCGGTCGATCCGGGCGGTGAGCGCGCCGATGATCGCCTCGTAGACTTCCTCGCGGCTCGCGCCCTCATAGCAGTCACGGCGGGCAGCACGGGCGATGTCGTCGGGAGAGCCCTCGGCACGGTCGTCCCACGCCTGCTCGAGTATCGCTTCGATTCCGTCGGGTCGTGTCGTCGTATGGCTCATGATGGATGGCCCGACAGCGTCGCCACTACCGAGGTACGCCGCTCAGGGCGGTCGGTCGGACCGTATTCGTCTGTCCGACGGGATCGGCATAAAGGTTCCCAACCTTGCTTTTTGTAGAACAAATTAACTTGTCCAACGCGGCGACAGCGGTGCGCCGGGTCACGGTTCGGGCTCGGAGCCGCCACCGGACGTCCAGGACGGCCAGCGCAAGCGGGCCCCGATCCCGACGCTGCCACCGACCGATTAAAGTCCGGTTGGGGTCGAGACGGTGCAGGAATGGTCGACGAACCGGAGCGTACGCCGGACGAGCGCGGAACGCCGAGGCTGGTGGTCGTCGCCGGGAGCACTCGGACGGGGGCGATCGACTCCGGCGCGGGTCCGATCAGCGCCGCGGGGGCCGATAAGGAGGCGCTGTACGATACGCCGGGTGCGGATCTCGAAATCCTCGACTACGGCGACGTGACCCACGCACCGACCGTTCCAGTTAGTCCCTCGGGCTGTCCGACGCCGGCGGTCCACACCCGCGCGGTCCGCGAGCTCCTGGGCTTCGACGTGACCTGCATCGACGCCGGGCTGACGCGGAAAAGCGGCGCGCCGACCGTCTCGCTGGGGGGAAACGCGGGCGGCGATATCCGACACGAGGAGCCGGTCGGAAACGCCAGCGAACTGTTCGAGGCCGGGGCAGCGTTCGGTCGGGCGCTGCCCGATTCCGAACTGGCTATCGGCGAGACGATCCCGGGCGGGACGACCACTTCGATGGCGGTCCTGCGGGCGCTCGGCGAGCGGCCGGCCGTCTCCTCGTCGCTCCCCGACAATCCGCTTGGACTCAAACGACGGGTAGTCGAGGAGGCGCTCGCGTCGAGCGGGCTCGAACCCGGCAGTGCGGCAGGAACGCCAATAGAAGCGGTTCGGGCCGTCGGCGACCCCGTGCTGGCTACCGTCGCGGGCCTGATCGTCGGCGCGACCGACGCCGGGATCAGCGTGACGCTCGCGGGCGGGACCCAACTCGCAACGGCCGCCGCGCTAGCGCGCCACGCGGGTGTCGAGGCGCCGCTAACGCTCGCGACCACTGCCTTCGTCGCCGACGACGAGAGCGCGGGGGTCGAAGCGCTCGCAGTCGATCTGGATCTCGATCTCCGCGTGACCGATCCCGGGTTCAGTAACCGAGACCATCCGGCGATGGCGGCCTACGCCGCCGGGGAGGCAAAAGAGGGCGTCGGAATGGGCGGGGTGCTGTGGCTGGCCAAGCGCGACGGAATTGCGATGAAAGCGGTCCGCAAGCGGATCGAGGCGGTCTACAGCCGGATCGTTCGCCCGTGACGCTGGTGCGGGCTTAGAATTCGGTTTCGGGCTCGGGAACGACCCCCTCCTCGTCCGAAAGCGCGTCGAACTCCTCGCGGAGTTCGCGGATCCGGTCGCGGATGTCGGCCGCGAGTTCGAACTCGAGGTTGCTCGCGGCCTCGTTCATGCGCTCTTCGAGGGACTGCACCCGAGCCTGGGCGGCCTCGGTGTCCTCGGGGGCGTCGCCGGTCACACCCGAGGTGTCGGTCTTGCTTCCCGGCAGGTTGGTCTCGCTGACCTCCTTGTCGATGGTCGTCGGCGTGTAGTCGTGCGCTTCGTTGAACTCCCGCTGGATCTCGCGGCGCCGTTGTGTCTCCTCGATGGCCTCGGCCATCGCGTCGGTCGTCTCGTCGGCGTACAGGACGACCTCGCCCTCGGCGTTTCTCGCGGCCCGACCCATCGTCTGGATCAGGGTGGTCCGCGAGCGCAGGAACCCCTGCTGGTCGGCGTCGAGGATGGCTACCAAGGAAACCTCGGGGATGTCGAGTCCCTCGCGCAGGAGGTTAATACCTACAAGAACGTCGAACTCCCCGAGCCGAAGCCCGCGGATGAGTTCGTGGCGTTCAAGGGTGTCGGTCTCGTCGTGCATGTACTCGACGCCCACACCTGAATTCTCGAGGTACTCGGTGAGGTCCTCGGCCATGCGCTTGGTGAGGGTGGTCACGAGCACGCGTTCGTCACGGTCGGTTCGCTCGTCGATCCGGGCCATCAGGTCGTCGATCTGCTCCTGTGCGGACTGGACCGACACCGCGGGGTCGACGAGATGCGTGGGCCTGACGATCTGTTCGACGATCTGCTCGCTCACGTCACGTTCGTAGTCGCCGGGGGTCGCCGAAACGTACAGGCGCTTTCCGACCCGCTCTTCGAACTCCTCGAAGGTCAGCGGGCGGTTATCGTACGCCGTGGGAAGGCGAAAGCCGTTCTCGACCAACGAGTCCTTGCGCGATTTGTCGCCGGCGTACTGTCCTTTGATCTGGGGGATAGTCTGGTGGGACTCGTCGATGACGGTGAGGAAGTCGTCGGGGAAGTAGTCGAGTAAGGTGTAGGGAGCGTCGCCCGACTCGCGATCCGAGAGGTAGACGGAGTAGTTCTCGATGCCCGAACAGTAGCCCGTCTCGCGCATCATCTCGATATCGAAGGTGGTGCGCTCCTCGATGCGCTGGGCCGAGAGCATGTCGCCGTTTCGCTCGAAGTACCGGATCCGTTTTTCGAGGTCCTCCTCGATCTCGCTGATGGCGTTTTCCATGCGCTGTTCGGGGATCGAGTAGTGCTCTGCGGGGTGGATCAGAACCGCGGGCTCCTCGCTTTTGAGGTCGCCTTCGAGGGGGTCCAGTTTGCTAAGCCGATCGATCTCGTCGCCCCAGAATTCGACGCGCACGGCGTAGCGGCCGTACATCGGGAAGACCTCGACGGTGTCACCGCGCACTCGAAACGTCCCCTGGGTGAAGTCGACGTCGTTTCGCTCGTAGTTCAGGTCGACCAAGCCTTTGAGCAGTTCGTCGCGGTCGATCCGCTGGCCCTGCTCCAGTTGGAGGCTCATGTCGACGTAGTTACGGGGGTCACCCAGCCCGTAGATCGCCGAGACGGAGGCGACGACGATCACGTCGTCGCGGGTCAGGAGCGAGCGCGTCGCGGAGTGCCTGAGTCTATCGATCTCGTCGTTGATCGAGGCGTCCTTATCGATGTAGGTGTCGCTTGCCTCGACGTAAGCTTCGGGCTGGTAGTAGTCATAGTAGGAGACGAAGTACTCGACGGCGTTGTCCGGGAACAGGTTCCTGAACTCCTCGTAGAGCTGGGCTGCGAGCGTCTTGTTGTGGGCGATAACGAGGGTCGGGGTTTGGATGCCCTCGACGGTCCAGCTCACCGTGTTGGTCTTTCCCGAGCCCGTCACGCCCAGCAGGGTCTGGCGATCCATCCCCGACTCGTAGCCCGAAACGAGCTGCTCAATCGCTTCGGGCTGGTCGCCCGCGGGCTCGAAGGGGGCCTCGACACGGAAGGGTTTCTCGGCCTCCGGTCTGTCGGGCTGGAGCGGGCCGGAACTCGTATCACTCATTGAGCGTACAAGGGCCCCGAGCCACTTGATCCGCTCGCCTGCAGGGTGAAAGTGAACTGTCCTCCCGATCCCGTCTACGACCAGTAGCGCTCATCTAGAGAGGAAGACACCTCAACGACGGGACTCACGACGGGGTTAAGCCGTGCTATGTTGTATCATATCATATGGGAGCGAAATGTACGCTTTGCCGGCATCGATTCCCGGATCATACCTTCCAGGAGTGGTGTGAGTGCGGGTGGTGTATGGACGAGAACTGCAAGCGAAATCACGAGCCGTTCTGTCCGGCCCACGGCGACGAAGGCTGGATCGGGACCGTCGAGTTCTGAGGGCACCGACGCCGCTCGGATCCGTCCGCGTCGTCTGCAAGCCGAATCCTCAACGGATCTACGCGAGTAGGCGGCCCTGAATGGAGTTCGCGCTCGGAATCGGCGTCCTGTTTGCTCTTACCCTCCTTTCGGTCCTCGGCGGTACCATCGTCTCGACCATCGGTCCCGGTGGGATCCTCATCGTGACCGGCCTGTACCTCCTGACCCCGCTTTCGGCCGCCGAGGTCGCCGGGACGTCGAGTGCGACTTTCGCCGTGGGCGCGATACTGGGCAGTCTCGTCTTCGCACGCTCGGGCGAGATCGACTGGCGACTCGCGGGCGTCGTGAGCACCGGGGCGGCCGTCGGGACGTGGCTCGGCGTGCAGGCGAACGCCTACCTCTCGCGGGACCTGTACGGACTTCTGTTGGCGGCGATGCTCGCGGCGGTCGGCTGTATCATCGTCTACCGCGAGTACCGCGACCTCGAACCGCGGATCGAACTCGGACGCGAGAGGAGCGATCTGGTGGGGTTCGTCGTCATCGGCCTGTTAATCGGCGTTTTCGGGGGATTGCTCGGGATCGGTGGAGCGGCCGTATCGGCGCCGGCACTCGTGCTCGTCGGCGTGCCGATGCTCGTGACCATCGCGGTCACACAGGTCATCGTCCTCGCGACCGCGCTGTTTACGACCGCGAACTACCTCCTGCTCGATGCGGTCGTCGCGCCGCTGGTCTTCGTGCTCACGGGGGCCTACCTCGCGGGCGTGACGATCGGCTGGTGGCTCGCCCACCGGATCGAGGCCGGGCGACTGAAGCTTGCGCTCGGAGTCGTTCTCGTCGGACTCGCCGGATCGCTGCTGTTGTAGCCCGCCCACGGGTTCGGACGGGGTTCACTTCCGCCACGCTACGCGAACCCTTAACCACGAGAACGAACAAAACGGCCCAATGGCTGCCACGGACGAACAGGTCCCCCGCGTGGATCACCCCCTCCTCACGCCCGGGTTCATCGAACGCCGGCTCTATCAGATCCAGCTCGCGGGTCGGGCGAAGACCGCCCACACCCTCGTCTGTCTGCCGACGGGACTGGGCAAAACCACGGTGAGCCTGCTGGTCACCGCCGAACGGCTGAACGACGTCGGCGGGAAGTCGCTCTTTCTCGCACCGACGAAACCGCTGGTCGAGCAGCACGCCGAGTTCTACCGCGAGGCGCTCGAAATCCCCGACGAGGAGATCGTCGTCTTCACCGGAGAGGTCCGCCCCGACGACCGGGCGGCGCTGTGGGACGACTCGAAAATCGTCATCGCTACCCCGCAGGTCGTCGAGAACGACCTGGTCGGCGGGCGGATCTCGCTTGCGGACGTCACCCATCTGACCTTCGACGAGTGCCATCGCGCGACCGGCGACTACTCATACGTCTACATCGCCGAACGCTACCACGGGGACGCCGAGAACCCGCTCGTGACGGGAATGAGCGCCTCGCCGGGGGGGGACGAGGAGGCGATCCTAGAGGTGTGTGAGAACCTCGGGATCAGCGAGGTCGAGGTGATGACCGAGGAGGATTCGGACGTCGCCGAGTACACCCACGACACCGAAGTCGAGTGGAAGCGAATCGAGGTGCCCGAAGAGATCATCGAGATCCGCGACGCCCTGAACGAGGTAGTCAAAGACCGCCTGGAGAAGCTCAAGGAGATAGGCGTGATCGGCTCGGCGCGCGTCGATATCTCGCGCAAGGAACTGTTCGGGGTGCGAAGCGAACTCCAGAAGCTCATCCAAAACGACCAATCGGAGGGCTACACCGGGATGTCGATCCACGCGGAGGTGATGAAGCTCAAACACGCCGTCGAGGTCGTCGAATCCCAGGGGGTCGAGGCCTTGGAGGCGTACTTCGAGCGCTTGCGCAACGAGGCCCGTTCTTCGGGAGCGTCGAAGGCGAGCCAGCGCCTCGTCAGCGAACCCAAAGTCCGAGAGGCGATGCGCCGGGCCGACGAGTACGACGACCTCCACCCGAAGCTCTCCGAAACCCGCCGGCTCGCCATCGAGACGCTGGTCGATGGCGGGCGCCGGGTGATCGTCTTCACCGAGTACCGCGACACCGCAGAGACCCTCACCGAGTTCCTGGGCGAGCACGTCGACACCCGGCGGTTCGTCGGCCAGGGCGACAAGGAGGGCAGCTCAGGGATGACCCAGAAGGAACAGAAGGAGGTGCTCGACGACTTTCGTAAGGGGGAGTTCGAGGTGCTGGTCTCGACGTCGGTCGCAGAGGAGGGCTTGGACGTCCCGGAGGTCGATCTCGTGCTCTTTTACGAGCCGGTCCCGACGGCCATTCGGGCGATCCAGCGCAAGGGCCGAACCGGCCGGCAGGACGAGGGACAGGTCGTCGTCCTGCTGGCCGAGGACACCCGCGACGAGGCGTACTTCTGGATCTCACGCCGGCGCGAAAAGGAGATGGAGTCCGAACTGCGGAAACTGAAGGGCGTCGCGAGCGAGGTCGAAGAGCAGCTCGATCCGAGCCAGCGCCAGCTCGCGGACTTCGATGCCGAGGACGGGGGAAGCGAAGGGGACGACGTCGACGAGCTAGAGCACGGACTGGAGTCCTACGAACCGGAAGCGGATGACGACGCGGACGGCTCGGAATGTGGATCTGAGGAAGGGGCGATCGCAACGCCCGAGCCGGATCCCGACGGGGGAATCGAGATCGTCGCCGACCAGCGCGAACTCGACGCGACGATCGCGCGCGACCTCTCGACGCGCGAGGGGATCAGCACGCGCCTCGAAACGCTCGCGGTCGGCGATTACGTCCTCTCGGACCGGGTGGCGGTCGAACGCAAATCCGTCTCCGACTTCCTCGATACGCTCGTCGGCGGGGATCGGTCGGTCTTCGAGCAGGTCGGAGACATGGCGCGTTTTTACAGTCGGCCGGTAGTGATCATCGAGGGCGCGGGACTTTACGAGGAACGAAACGTCCACCCGAACGCCATTCGGGGGGCGCTCGCGAGCCTCGCGATCGACTTCGGCGCGAGCGTGCTCCGCACGGAGGACGAAGCCGACACGGCGGACTTACTCGCCGTGATCGCCGGACGCGAACAGGAGGTCGACGACCGGGAGGTCAGCGTCCACGGCAAGAAGTCCTCGAAGACGCTCGCCGAACAACAGGAGTACGTCGTGGGCTCGATCGCGGACATCGGCCCCGTGACCGCCCGTTCGCTTCTCGAAGCGTTCGGCAGCGTCGAGGCGGTACTGACCGCGAGCGAGGAGGAACTGATGGACGCGGAGGGCGTCGGCGAGGTAACTGCGGGTCGAATCCGTGAGGTCGTCGCCGGTCGGTACGAATCCTATATATACTGATTCGGACCCATGGTCATTATACACAACTAGTTGTTTGTAGGGTGCAGTTATTAGTGAGTAAATAGTTTACTCGAATACGAGCAATGTTTACAACAGGAACCGAGTCGGGCGACGTAGATCCGCAGTCGCGGTACGGTGAGCCACAGCACGAGGATGGAACCTGGGACGGATGGGAAAACGAGTACTACGGGGACGCTAGCGGCCAAGACTCATCCACCGACATCGAATACGTCCCCGGAATCGAGTATTCCCCCCGATCGGACGCCGGTATCAGTTCGCCGAACCGACGGGGGACACCGTCCTCTCTGACCGGATAGCCCGCCATCCCGCGTGAGGACGGGCCGAAAGCCGAACAGCGAAGCCGAGCGACGTCCGTTGTACCCGGTGATCTCCCCGGATCGAGTATATATTAGGTGTTAGAGGATATGGTAACAGTATCGTAGAGATTTAATCAACAGGGAGGCAGATTTATTAGCTATCACATCAAGATTATACAGAAAGAGATGGAATTTACATCGAAATCGCACTCTCATGCGCCGGATTCAGTTCGTTTGTTGTATGGCAGCCCGCAGCACGAGGAGAACATCAACAGCGATTGGGAACGCGGGTACTACGGCGAAGCCGAACACGAGACACCCTCTCGACCCGTCGAATTCGTCTCCGGGATCGAATATCGCAGCGATACCACCGCGGAGGGAGCCGGCACGTCGGGGGAGAACGGCCGGGTACGACCGTTGTCTGCGAGCGACTAACCCGTCTCCTCGCGGAGTTCCGTCCGGCGGATCTTTCCCGTTACCGTCTTCGGCAATTCGTCGCGAAACTCGATCTCGCGGGGGTACTCGTGGGCCGCGAGTTCGCGTTTGACGTGCTCTTGGATGTCGGAGACGAGCCCGTCGGAGGGCTCTGCCCCCGCGCTGGGGACGACGTAGGCCTTGACGATGTTGCCCCGCTCGGGGTCAGCCTTGGGGACGACGGCGGCTTCGGCGACCGCCTCGTGTTCGCCCAGCGAGCTCTCGACCTCAAAGGGGCCGATCCGATACCCAGAGGAGATTATCACGTCGTCTGCCCGGCCCTCGAACCAGAAATACCCCTCAGAGTCGAGATAGCCCAGATCGCCCGAGAGATACCAGTCGTTTTCGAAACACGCCTCGGTCTTCTCGGGCTGGTTCCAGTATTCGGCGAAAAAGCAGGGGTAATCGCCGCGCTGGGCGATCTCGCCGGTTTCGCCCGCCGGGAGGGGCTCGCCGGTCTCGGGATCGACGACGGTCGCCTCGATCCCCGGGAGGGGTTTGCCCATGCTCCCCGGGCGCACCTCCATCGTCGGGTAGTTATTGACGATCATGTTGCCCGTCTCGGTCTGGCCGTAGGTGTCGTGGATCGTCACACCCAGCCGGTCTTCGCCCCAGTCGACGACACCAGCGGAGAGAGGTTCGCCGATCGAGAGGGCGTGGCGCAGGTGCAGGTCGACCCCGTCGAGGACCGACTCGCGCTCGCGGAGCATCCGATAGGCCGTGGGGACGCTAAACAGGACGGTGATGGGGTGTTCGTCGAGCAGCCCTGCCCACGCCTCGGGCTCGAACTCGCCCTCGTAGGTGAACTGGCTCGTCCCCCAGAACCACGCCCCGAGGGCGTTGATCGGGCCGGTGAGCCAGCCCAGATCCCCGGTCGACCAGTAGAGGTCCTCGCCCTGAAGGTCGACCGCGAAGCGCTGGGTGGCCGCGACGCCTGCGATCCAGCGGTGTTTGTGAAGCACGCCCTTCGCCCGGCCCGTCGTGCCGCTGGTGTAGTACAGCAGGGCGTCGTCGTCCCCAGATGTACGGACGGTCTCGAACTCGGGGCTTGCGGCCTCGCATTCGGTGTGGAAGTCGCGGTCGTCGCCCTCACGACCGTCGCCCACGATGATCACGTGCTCGACCGACGGGGCATCCGCGAGGGCCTCCCCGACCGTCCCGCGGTTCGCGGCGGTCGTGACGATCGCCGTCGCGTCGCAGTCGTCGAGTCGGTAGGCGATCCCCTCGGGACCGAAGCGCTCGTTGATCCCGCCGAAGACCGCGCCGGCCTTCAGCGTGCCTACGAGCGCGACGTAGTGTTCGGGTACGCGGGGCATATACGAAAAGACGCGGTCGCCTCGGTCGACGAGATCGGACAGGACGTTCGCAAAGCGGTTCGAGCGCTCGGTCAGGTCGCCGAAGGTGAGCGTCTCGCGTTCGCCCTCGCTTCCGGCGTACTCCAGTGCGGTTCGATCAGAGGGATGACGGTCACAGACCTCGTGAGCGATGTTCAACTCCTCGGGGGCGTTCCAGTCGGCCTCGGCGTGGATATCGGCCCACTCGAAGGACTCACAGAGGTCGTCGTAGTCGGCCATGTTGTGCGTGGACATCACTCGTGAGTGTGGCCGTATTCCGTATAAATTATCGTGCTAGAACTGTTTTCCCGCTCGCCACGATAGGAAATGGCATGAGCGAGATCCGGCGCTGTCCCGGCCACGGGGCGTTCGAGGGGGAGGCGTGTCCGACCTGCGCAAAAGCGGGCGAGCGACTGTTGGACACGGGCCAACGGAGACGAGTTTCGAAGTTCATGAGCGGCGCGCTCAGACACTTCCCGGACGACGTGGGCCTCTCGCTCGACGCACACGGCTGGACGGTCGCCGACGACCTCGTGGCGGCGGTCACGGCGAAGTACGACTGGGCCGACCCGGAGGCTGTCGCGGGCGTGATCCGCACCGACCCGAAGGGGCGCTTCGAGCGCGCCGGTGAGCGGGTACGTGCCGCCTACGGCCACTCCGTCGCGGTCGACCTCGACGCGCCCGAGACGCCGGTTTCGGGCGAACTCTATCACGGGACCGCCCCCGAGAACGTTCCGGCGATCCGCGAGGAGGGGTTGAGGCCGATGGATCGACAGCAGGTCCATCTCTCGGGGACCGCAAGAGAGGCACGCGAGGTGGGGCGACGACACACGACCGATCCGGCGGTGTTCGTCGTGGACGCGGCCGGGATGGAGACCGACGACCATCGGATCGTCCGGCGCGGCGAGGGGGTTTACACGACCGACCGGGCCCCCCGGAGTACCTCTCGGTCCTCGATTAGCGCCCGTTCAGCGTCGAAAGCGTGTTCGCGGCCTCGTCGGCGGCCTCGAGGAACTCGCGGGCGCGCCGGGGGTCCTCGGCGTCGGCGGCCCGGCGCGCGAGGGTGGCGATCGTCCGGCCGAGTTCCTCGCGCGCCCCCGAGAGGTCGCCGCTCGCCGGTTCCCTCGGGGTCTGGGGGGTCGCTTCGCGCGATTTGACAGCGGAGGGTCCTTCCGCCTCGGCCTCGCGTTCGGGTTCGCGGACCTCGGAGGGCTGGGAACCGGTGTCGGCGGGGTCGCTTCGCTCCTCGTCGGCCACCGCGCGGGCGGCGGCCTCGTTCTCGGGAGCGGTCTCAGAGGGATCGGGCGACTGCGACTGGGGCGACCCGGGTTGTGCAGTCGTCTCCGCGTCCTGACTCGCGGCCCGACACGAGGGACAGAACTCCTGGCCGTCGTAGCGAAAGACCGGATCACCGCAGGTGTCACAGTGCTTGTTGGTCATCGTCGCGCCCTGAAGCAGGAGATCGCTCATGCGTTGGGTGGACTGTCTGTCCTGTTGTTCCTCTGCGTATTTCTTCCGGAGCTTCTCGCGTTCGGCCTCCTTGTCGAACTCGCTCATACCCGAAGGAGGGTCGTGAGGCCGAAAAGGACTGCGGGTCCACCGCCGTCGGAGGCACTCACAACGGTGCGAGAACACCCCGTTCCGATACGTTTAACGGCCTCGGCGTGGCCGTAGTACGTGATATGACGAAAGTGAGCGTCGTGGGGGCGGCCGGCACGGTGGGTGCCGCCGCGGCCTACAACATCGCGCTGCGGGAGATCGCTGACGAACTCGTCCTCGTGGACATCCCCGAGAAGGAGGACGACACCGTGGGCCAGGCCGCCGACGTCAACCACGGGGTAGCCTACGACGCCAACACCACCGTCAGGCAGGGCGGCTACGAGGCCACCGAGGGCTCGGACGTCGTCGTCATCACGGCCGGGATCCCCCGCTCGCCGGGCCAGTCTCGCCTCGATCTGGCGGGCGACAACGCCCCGATCATGGCCGACATCGGCTCCTCGATCGAGGAGCACAACGACGATTACGTGACGATCACCACCTCCAATCCCGTCGACCTGCTGAACCGACACCTCTACGAGACGGGCGAGCGCG
This sequence comes from Halalkalicoccus jeotgali B3, assembly GCF_000196895.1. Taxonomy (NCBI): domain Archaea; kingdom Methanobacteriati; phylum Methanobacteriota; class Halobacteria; order Halobacteriales; family Halalkalicoccaceae; genus Halalkalicoccus; species Halalkalicoccus jeotgali. The sequence goes on along the minus strand of NC_014297.1, from coordinate 156,606 downwards.
CTCGTGAGAAGGTGATCGGTTTCGGCGGGCGGCTCGATTCGGCCCGATTCCGGTACGTGCTCGCAGAGCGCTTCGACACCCAAGTGCAAAACGTCGAGGCGACCATTCTGGGCGAGCACGGCGATTCGCAGGTCCCGGTGTTCTCGAAGGTGCGCGTCGACGGCCGGGATCCCGAGTTCTCGGACGCCGAGAAGGAGGAGATTCTCGACGAGCTTCAGGAGAGCGCGATGAACGTCATCGAGCGAAAGGGCGCGACCGAGTGGGGGCCGGCGACCGGCGTCGGTCACATGGTCGAGGCCGTGATCCGCGACACCGGTGAGGTCTTCCCCGCCTCGGTCCCGCTTTCGGGCGAGTTCGGCCATTCGGGCGTCGGGCTGGGAGTGCCCGCGAAACTCGGTAGCGAGGGCGTCGAGGAAGTCGTCGAATGGGACTTAGACGAGTACGAGCGCGAACAACTGGGCGCGGCCGCCGACAAACTCGCAGAACAGTACGACCAGATCGACTGAGGCGGCATCGTCCCAACGGCTATTCCGATCCGTATCGAGCTACGGCTATGGATCGCGTCAATGCGACCGAGCTGGAGTGGAGCGAACTCGACCACGGCGACACGCGCTTTCGGCGCAAACAGCTCGCGGAGGCCGCCGATGGAGAGGGGATCGGCTGTAGCCTCTACGAACTCCCGCCGGGAAGCCGGTCGTGGCCCTATCACTACCATACGGGAAACGAGGAGGCGATCTACGTCCTCTCGGGAACCGGCGTCCTGCGGGACGCCGAGGGGAACCACGACCTCCGGGCGGGCGAGTACGTCGCGCTCCCGGTCGGCGAGGAGGGCGCCCACCGCGTGATCAACGACTCCGAGGGGCCGCTTCGCTATCTCGCGATCTCGACGATGCGCGATCCCGATGTCACCGTCTACCCCGACGCCGGCGCGATCGGCGTCTTCGCCGGGTCGCCACCGGGCGGACACGAGGAACGCACCGTGGAGGGTTTCTTCGAGCGCGAGGACGCCCACGAGTTCTGGGATCTACAGAGCTAGGGAACCAGCTGCTCGCCGTCGTCGTCGTACAGCGCGATGGCGTCGACCGGACAGACACGGGCGGCCATCTCCGCGTCGAACTCCTCGCTTTCGGGGACTTCGAGGACGAAGGTGCCGTCGTCCTCGTCGGCGTCGAGGAGTTCGGCCTTCCCAGCGTCCATGTCCTTCTCGAACTGCGACCATTCATCGACGCACTGGTAGATCCCGATGCAGGTGTCACGGTCGTACTCGATTCGCATACCCGAGATTGCGCCGAGAGGCCTAAAACCATGGCGGAGCCCGCACCGGGGCGACAGTTTAAACCTGCTGACGGCTCAAAAACCCCCAATGCAAACCGCGGAGCTTTCGGGCCTTCCCGCGGGGGTGGCACAACACCTCCACGAGGAGGGCATCGAGGAACTCTATCCCCCACAGGCCGAAGCAGTGAAAGCCGGCGTCATCGACGGCGAGAGCGTCGTCGCGAGCGTTCCGACCGCCAGCGGCAAGACCCTGATCGCCGAGCTCGCGATGCTCGCCGCCATCGAACGCGGCGGCAAAGCGCTGTATATCGTCCCCCTCCGAGCGCTGGCAAGCGAGAAAAAGCGCGAGTTCGAGCGCTTCGAGTCATTCGGCGTTTCTGTAGGGGTTTCGACGGGCAACTACGACTCGGACGAGGAGTGGCTCTCCAATCGGGATATCGTCGTCGCCACCAGCGAGAAGGTCGATTCGCTCGTACGCAACGGCGCCTCCTGGATCGAGGAGCTCTCGTGTGTCGTCGCCGACGAGATCCACCTCGTCGACGACGCGAACCGCGGACCGACCCTGGAGGTCACGCTCGCGAAGCTCAGACAGTTGAACCGCGCGCTCCAGACGGTCGCGCTCTCCGCGACGGTGGGCAACGCAAGCGAGATCGCCGAGTGGCTCGACGCCGAACTCGTCCACTCCGAGTGGCGGCCGATCGATCTCAAGACCGGTGTTCATTACGGCAGTGCGCTGCATTTCGACGACGGGTCCCAGGAGGAGTTCGCGATCGAATCGGGCGAGAACCCGACGACCGCGCTCGTTTCTGCTGCCCTCGAAGACGGCGGCTCCTCGCTCGTCTTCGTCAATTCTCGAAGAAATGCCGAGGCCGCCGCCCGCCGCCTGGGGAACGCCGTCGAAGATCACCTCACGGACGCAGAGCGCACGGAGCTCGCGGAACTCGCTGAAGAGGTCAGAGGGGTGAGCGATTCGGAGACCAGCGACGACCTGGCCGACGCGATCGCGAACGGCGCGGCGTTCCACCACGCCGGACTCACCCGCGAGCACCGTACGCTGGTCGAGGACGCCTTTCGCGACCGGTTGATCAAGGCCATCAGCGCGACGCCGACGCTGGCGGCGGGCGTCAACACCCCAAGTAGACGAGTTATCGTCCGGGACTGGCAGCGCTACGACGGCGACGCTGGCGGGATGAAGCCGCTTGCGACCCTGGAGGTCCACCAGATGATGGGGCGGGCGGGTCGACCCGGCCTCGACCCCTACGGCGAGGCCCTGCTGCTCGCGAACAACCACGACGAGCTCGACGAACTCTTTGAACGGTATGTCTGGGCCGACCCCGAGCCCGTCCGCTCGAAGCTCGCGACCGAGCCCGCACTCCGTACGCACATCCTCGCGACGGTCGCCTCGGGCTTTGCGAACTCCCGTGCGGGGCTGCTGGAGTTCCTCGAACGCACCCTCTATGCGACCCAGTCGACCGACCCCGATCGGCTCGAGAACGTGACCGACCGGATGCTCGACTATCTCGAACGGAACGGCTTTTTGGAGCGAGACGTGAGCGAGACGCAACGCGTCTCGGACGACCGAGCGGAGAGCGAAGCGAGCCGCGAAGAGCACATCGAGGCGACCGGGATCGGCCACACCGTCTCGCGGCTGTATCTCGACCCCATGAGCGCCGCCGAAATGGTCGACGGGCTGTGCGACTCGGAGCAGGCGAGCGCGCTCGGCCTCTATCACCTCGTCGCCCGAACACCGGACATGTGGGAACTGTACCTGCGGTCGGGCGATCGCGAGAAGTACACCGAGATCGCCTACGAGCGCGAGGCGGAGTTCCTCGGCGATATGCCCACGGAGTTCGAATCCGAGCGCTTCGAGGACTGGCTCTCGGCGCTCAAGACCGCTTCCTTACTGGAGGACTGGGCGAGCGAGGTCGACGAGGAACGCATCACCGAGCGCTACTCGATCGGGCCGGGCGACCTGCGTGGGAAAGTCGAGACCGCCCAGTGGCTCCTCAACGCCGCAGAGCGACTCGCAGTCGAGCTCGATCTCGGGCCCGAGGTCGTCGCCTCCATCAGCGCCGCGCGCCAGCGGGTCGAACACGGGGTCGGCGAGGAGCTACTCGGGCTGACGGGCGTCGGAAACGTCGGACGAAAGCGCGCACGATGGCTGTTCGAAGCCGGCATCGAGACGCGCGAGGAGCTACGCAACGCCGAGAAGTCTGTCGTGCTCGGCGCACTCAGGGGCCGGGAGAAGACGACAGAGACGGTCCTCAGAAACGCCGGTCACCCGAACCCCGAAGTGAGGGACGTCGAGGCCGACGAATCGGCGGCCGTCGAGGTCGAACCCGACCGTGGCGACGGACAGGCGGGACTGGGTGATTTCTGAATGGAACTCCTGACGGGAACCGCCGACATCGACGACCTCGATACGTTTCTCGGGGAGCTAGAGGGGGTTGGCGAGGAGTTCGGGTGTACGGTCCAGGCGTTCGACGCCCGGTATATCGCCGGTCCCGGACAGCTCGACCGCGCCGTCGACCTCGCGAACCGGGCGAGCGAGCGCGGCGAGGCGATCGCCCGCAAGCGAAGCGTCGAGGTCCTGCTGTACGCGGCGGGTCGCCGCCAGATCAACCGCGCGTTCGAGATCGGCGTTTCGGAGGGCGAACGGGAGGTCGTGCTCGTCGTGGACGGCGAGGACGAAAGCGAGGGAGTCGAGGCGCTCTCGAAACTCGTCGAACCGGCCGACTGGGAGCCGGGTGAGCGGGCCGACGAGGAACGGATCGCCGAGTTCTACGGGATCACCGACGCCGAACGGGCGGCGACCGACGCGAGCCTCGCGGAGCTGGTCTGCGAGCGGGTCGCGTTGCTCGTCGTCGAGCGATAGGGCGCGTTTGCAGGTCCAACCGTTATGCGGGCGGCCGCCGAACCCGGAGCTATGGGAGAACGAGACCCACAGGAGAGCGCACGCGAGCGCCAACGCGAACGGGCGGAGGCAGCCGAATCCGCGGCGTCGGATGGTCGCTTCGGCGAGATGCTTTCCGAGCACAAGTACCCCGCGACGAGCGAGGAGCTCGCGGTGGATTACGGCGGCGAGCCCATCGACATGCCCAACGAGACCGAGTCTGTCGGGAGCGTCTTCGACCGGCTGGAGGGCGAGCGCTTCGAGACCGCAGAAGAGGCAGAAGAGGCGCTGTACAACGAGCTAACGGGAAGTAATGGCGGCCCCGAGGAGTACAACGACGGGCGCGACCTCGACGCGGTCGACGAGAGCGTCTCCGAGGGCGAGCAGGACCAGCCCGAGGGCTCGCTGTAGGGCCGAACTGCTTACCCTCCGTGGCGCGTAGAACGGGTAATGTCCCCGCAGATCACTGATCCGTTCGAGATCGGTGGGCTGTCCGTCCCGAACCGCCTGTACCGCGCGCCGCTCTTGGAGTGTGCGGGCAACGGCCCCGACGCCGTCGAGAGCCTGATCCGTGAGCTCGAACCGGCGGCCGAGGCCGGCGCGGGGCTGCTCTTTCAGGGCGCGACGATCGTCCGCAGGGAGGGTGGCTGTGCGGCTCCGGGCATGACCCGTGTTCACGACCCGGCGTTCGTCGCCGAGCTAGAGCGGCTCACGGACGCGGTTCACGAACACGGCTCGCGGATCTTCGTCCAACTCGAACACGGCGGGCTGCGAAGCATGGAGACGTGGCATGCGGGGTACCGCGCCGAGAACCCGGACCTGAAACAGCTCGCGGTCTCGCGTCCGCCACGATTGCTCCGGCTCGCGGATCGACTCGGCGTCCTGGAGTACGACCCGCACGTCCTCTCGACAGCGGAGGTCTACGAACTCGCCGCGGACTTCGGACGCGCGGCCGAGCGCTGTGTCGCCGCGGGCTACGACGGGGTCCACATCGCGGGCGCGAACATGGGGATCGTCCAGCAGTTCCTCTCGCCGTACTACAACCGTCGCGACGACGAATTTGGAGGCAGTTTTACGAACCGCGTCCGGTTCCTCTCGACGATCCACGACGAGATCCGCGAACGCGCTGGCGACGTCCCGCTGGTGACGAAAGTGCCCGTCGAAACCGGGAGTCCACCGCTGATCCGGCGCTTTCTCTCGGAGCGCGACGCCGTCGAGATCTGTCGGGCCTGCGAGGCGATGGGGTATGACGCCGTGGTCCCCGTTCGTGGCTCCGTCTTCTGGGATATGAGCCTCGTCCGTGGGGAGTTCCCCGAGCGCGCGTGGGCCGACGACCGGTTCAGGGCGGGCTACGAGGAGGCCTTCGGTCCCCGCTGGCGGGCGGTCGCGCTCGCGAACCGGATCCACGCCCGTGGCTTCGACTTCGAGCCGGCCTGGAACGCCGGGCTGTGCGAGCAAGTCCGCGAGCGCGTCTCGGTTCCCGTCCTCTGTGAAGGCGGGATCAGGGGGCCCGAGATAGAACCGGTCCTCGACTCGGCGGCCGACGCCGTCGGGATGGGCCGACCCTTCTACGCCGAGCCGCGCCTGCCCGCGCGCGTGCTGGCGGGCGAACGGGCGGTCTGTGAGAACTGCAACAACTGCACCGTCCCGCAGGCCGCGGGCGCACGAGGGGTCTGTCGGACCCCGAACGTGCTCGCAAAGCGGGGGCGGCTGGCTCGACGGGGGGCCTACGAGCGCTGATGGTCGAACTCGCGTTCGCCGTCGCCGTCGCGTTGCTCGTCTGTGGCGTGGTCGGCAGTCTCGTTCCGCTGGTTCCGGGTGCTCTGCTCTCGCTCGCGGGGATCTACGGTTACTGGTGGGCCAGCGGCTTTTCCGAGCCCGGCACGCTCTTCGTCGTGGGGGCGACCCTGCTCGCGCTCGTGACGCTCGGGTTCGACCTGCTCTCGAGTGTGATCTCCGCTGGGGCCGGCGGGGCCTCACTCCGGACGGCGGCGGTCGCCGGAATCGTCGGGTTCGTCCTGTTGTTTCTCGCGGGCCCGGTCGGCACGATTGCGGGCGTGGTGCTGGCCACCTTCGTCATGGAGTTCGAGCGCTCGGGCGACCTGGAGGGAAGCGTCCGAACCGCGATCTACACCACGCTCGGGATGCTCGCCTCGACGGCGATGCAGGTCGTCCTCACGGGCGTCCTGCTCGTGGGGTTCGTGCTGGTCGCGTGGTGACGATCGATCCCCGACGCGAGCGGATGCCGGCCGAGGACCCGCAACTATAGGCGCTCGAACCGCGTACCCCCAAGCGATGAGTTCGTTCGGCTCGCGAATCGTCGACCTCCTTCCCCACTACCTGGTGATGATCACGGTGATCTTCGGCGTTCTGGTCGCTGTCGAGGCGCTCTACGGCGAACTGGGGTTCTGGGCCTCGTTCGTCGTCGCGATCGCGGTCGCGGCGATCTATCCGTCTCTCGTCAGGCGAGTGGGAATCGCCCCCGATGCCTGGCGACGGGAGTGAGCGCGCTCGCGTCCGGGTGCGGTCGTCTCGAACCCCTCGATCCCGGGTTCGAATCGAGTGCGGTCCGGCCCTCGGACCCGGGAGACCGACCCGCCGGCGACATGCCGAACGGACGCCTGAAGTGTTTCCTGTCCGTATGGAGTGTATGGACACGGTCCTCGTGATCGGCGGCGGGGCGACTGGCGCGGGCGTGGCCCGCGATCTGGCGATGCGCGGGGTGGACGTGACACTCGTCGAGCGCGGCGACTTCGCAAGCGGGACCAGCGGTCGCTCGCACGGGCTCCTTCACAGCGGGGCGCGCTACGTCCCCGGCGACCCCGAGGGCGCAGCGGAGTGCATCGCGGAGAACCGCGTTCTCAAAGAGATCGCCCCCCACTGTCTCAGCGACACCGCCGGACTGTTCGTTCAGGTCGCGGGCGACGACCCCGATTTCTTCGAGGAAAAGCGCGCAGCCTGCGAGCAGTTGGGAATCGAGACCGAGGAGCTGTCGGCAGCCGACGCTCGCGAGGCGGTTCCCGACCTCGCCGAGGGGGTCGAGCGCGCGCTTCGCGTGCCCGACGCCGTGATCCACCCGACCCGGTTGACGGTCGCGAACGCCGTCGACGCCCGCGAACACGGGGCGACCCTCCTCCCACGGACCGAGGTGGCCGACCTCATCATCGAGGACGGCGCGGTCCGAGGGGCGCTCGTCGAGGACGGCTCGGGCGAGTTCGAGATCCGCGCGGAGTACGTCGTCAACGCGACCGGCGCGTGGGCCGGGACGCTCGCGTCGATGGCAGACATCGACCTGGAAATGGCACCCTCCAGCGGCGTGATGGTCGCCGTCGAGTACGCCGATCTGGACACCGTGCTCAACCGTGCGCGACCGGCCGCCGACGGCGATATCGTGGTCCCCCACGACGAGCAGGTGATCTTGGGAACGACCAGCGTCGATGTCGAGGACCCCGACGAGTTCGAGCGCGACGACGCGGAGATCGACCGGATGTTCGCGGAGTGTGGCGCCATGCTTTCGGGGCTCGACCGCGAGCGGATCGACCGGGTCTACTGGGGGGTCCGCCCGCTGTACAGCGCGGATCGCGAGCGCCACGCTGGACGGGGGATCTCGCGGGGCTTTCACCTGCTCGATCACGCGGAGCGCGACGGGATCGGGGGGTTTGCGAGCATCGTCGGCGGGAAGCTCACGACCTACCGAGCGATGGCCGAAGCGACGAGCGACCGCGTCTGTAAACGACTGGGGGTCGACTCGGCGTGTTCTACCGCCGAGGAGCCGCTTTTGGGTCGCGACGAACCGGGACGGATCGACGGGCTCGTCGCGGAGTTCGAGGCCGACAACCCCGCCGATTCGGACGTTATCGCCCGGTAGCCGAACCCACTTGTGGCGTGCACGCCGACCCGAACGGGATGAGCGACAGCAACCGACAGTGGATCCTGGCGAGTCGCCCCGAGGGGAAACCGACCGAAGAGAACTTCGAGCTCGTCGAGAGCGAGCGGCCCGAACCCGACGCCAACGAGGTGCTCGTACGGACGCGCTACCTCTCGGTCGATCCCTACATGCGCGGGCGGATGCGCGAGGGGGAGTCCTACGCCGACCCGTGGGCAGTCGGCGAGCCCATGCAAGCCGGTGTCGTCGGCGAGGTCGAACAGTCGAATCACGACGACTTCGAGGCCGGCGACGTCGTGGCCGGCAACCTGCAGTGGGCGGAGTACTCGATCGCGCTCGGAAGCGAACTCACGCCCGTCGATTCCGACCTCGCGCCGATCTCGACAGCGCTGGGCGTCCTGGGGATGCCCGGCCGGACCGCCTACTTCGGCACCCTCGAAGTGGCCGAGCCGAAGCCGGGCGAGACGATGGTCGTCTCGGGGGCCGCGGGCGCGGTCGGCTCGGTCGTCGGCCAGATCGCCCGGATGGCAGGGGCACGCGTCGTCGGGATCGCCGGCTCCGAGCGCAAATGCGAGTGGTTGACCGACGATCTGGACTTCAACGCGGCGATAAACTACAATCAAGAGGACGTCCACGAGGCGCTTTCCGAGGCGTGCCCCGAAGGGATCGACGCCTACTTCGACAACGTCGGCGGGGAGATCACCGACGCGGTGTTCGCGAACCTGAACGTCGACGCCCGCGTGGCGGTCTGCGGGCAGATCGCGCTGTACAACGCCGAGGAACTCCCTACGGGACCCCGAAAGCTCGCCACGCTGATCGAGAAGCGCGCACGGGTCCAAGGGCTTCTCGTCAGCGACTTCGCGCCCCGGTTTGAGGCCGCGACCGAGCGACTCGGCCAGTGGGTAAGCGAGGACGAACTGCACTACGAGGAGACGATCACCGAGGGGTTCGAGAACGCTCCCGAGGCATTTATCGGCCTGTTCGAGGGCGAGAACATCGGCAAGCAGCTGGTCGAGGTGACAGAGGACGTTCGTGCGGCGAGTTAACAAATAGATCCAGAAGGGTATTAACGTCGGGCGCGTAACTATCAGCTGAGCGGAACATGTGGCCATGGGAACACGTCATCGTCGGGTACGTCGCCTACTCGCTGTTCAGCCACCTCGTCTATCGCGAGGGACCGAGCGGGGCGGCGGCCCTTGCGGTCGTGTTCGCGGCGCTGTTTCCCGACCTCCTGGATAAGACCCTCTCCTGGCAGTTCGGGCTCTTTCCCGGCGGGTACTCGGTCGGGCACTCGGTATTCGTCGCGGTGCCGCTATCGGTCCTCGCGGGCGTGCTCGCCCATCGCGTGGGGCGCCCGCGAGTCGGGCTGGCGTTCGGAGCGGGCTACCTGTTGCACCTGCCGAGCGACGTGATCCCGGATTACCCCCGCTACGGTCGCTACCCCGTCGAGCGGGTCCTCTGGCCGCTCGAGCAGGCCGAGGGGGAGCACGGCCAAGGCCTGATAAGTGGCTTCCTGGAGGCCTTTCTCCCCTATGCCTACCAGCTGCTCACGCTCGATCCGTCCCCGGAGCTGACTTTCCAGCTCGGGCTGATGGGCTGTGCATTCTTGCTGTGGACCTACGACGGGATGCCGGTGCTCCGGGAACTCGTCGTCGGCACTCACCGGCGCATCACCAAGGGCGGTCTCTGAGGCCGCGAGGGGTTATCGCGAGAGTGTCTCGGAAACCCTGTCGGCGAGCCGTCCGGCCCGGCCGGCGACCGAGCGCTCGAAGTCGTACCGGACGCCGGTAAGCTCCTCCGAGACGTCCCAGAGCCGAGCGGCGTCCTCGCGGTCGTAGGAGCGGTCGCTCGATCGCTGGACCTCGGGAGCGCCACGCATGTTCCGGAATCCGCCGGGACCGATGTACTCGCCGCCTTCGAGTTCGGGCTGGGTCGCAGCATAGAGAAGGGGAAGCGCACCGGCCGCGGCGCTCTGGGCGAAGACGGCGTTCGCCGCCTTCATCGCGAGGAGCCGGGATCTCGACCCGCGCATCTCCGGGCCGCGGCGCTGGAGGTCGGTCGCGGCGTAGCCAGGATGGCAGGCGACGCTCGTGACGTCGAGGGTCGCCCGGTCGAGTCGGCGGTCGAGTTCGTAGGCAAACAGCAGGTTCGCGAGTTTCGACTGGGCGTAGGCGTCCCACGAGTCGTACCGGTCGACGGAGTTCAGGTCCTCGAAGTCGATCTCGCCGCGCTCGTGGACCGCGCTGCTCTGGGTTACCACGCGGGTCTCCCCATCGGTCTCGACCAACCGGTCGAGAAGCAGGCCCGTCAGCGCGAAATGACCCAGGTGGTTGACACCGAACTGGGTCTCGACGCCCTGTTCGGTCTCGCTTCGGGGGATCGCCATCACACCCGCGTTGTTACAGAGGACGTGCAACGCTGGGTAGGTGGCCTCGAACTCCGCTGCGAAGCGCCTGACCGAATCGAGGTCCCCGAGATCGCACTCGTGGACCGACAGCGACGCCGCCGGGAAGTCCTCGCGGATCGACCCGGCGGCCTCCTCGCCCCGCTCCTCGCTCCGGCAGGCCATCACGACGTGCCCGCCCTTGCGCGCGAACGCGCGGGTGGCCTCGTAGCCGAGCCCGCTGTTCGCGCCGGTGACGACGATCGTACTTCCCGAGAGGTCCTGCATCTCGTCGGCCGTCCAGTTGGCTGTCATCGTCCGCGTTACGATCCGACGCCAGTAAACGATTGGCCCAAAGCCGCCGCTCACCGGTCGGCGTCGTCAAAAGTGTGAAAGATAGTGCGCGAGACGTCGAAAGCCGCCTTACAGACGGGTGACGTTGGTCGCTCGGGGGCCCTTGGGGGCCTGTTCGATATCGAATTCGATCTCCTGTCCCTCTTCGAGGTCCGGACCGCCAACGTCTTCCATGTGGAAGAACACGTCGTCGTCCGCGTCGTCCGTCGAGATGAAACCGTAGCCGCCAGTGTCGTTGAAGAAATCAACTTCGCCTTTCGCCATTGCAATTCATTCGAAGCCCCCTCGACGGATAAGACTTCCGTGACGCGGACCTGCGTGGGTTTCGACCACACGCGCCTCCCCGTTCAGGGCCTACTCCGAGCGACCGCCGTCTTCCAGCACCTCCGCGATGGTCAATACTGCCTCGAACTCGGCGGGTGTGCCGCGAACGTTGACTTCGCCCGCCTCGGCGTCGTACTCGATGAACTCCGCGTTCGCCGTCTTCGGGAGGTGGGTGTGGTGCAACGAGAGTTCGACACGCTCGTACTCCTCGGTGGTCGGTTCGTCCTCCGAATCGTCCTCCCACCGTGCGACCTGCTCGGTGAGTTCCTCGATCGGAACCGTCCCCTCCTGCTGGTCGAGATGATACAGCGCGTATCGGCGCCGTTCCTTGCGAAGGAGATCGAACACCGTGTTCAGAGCTACCATAGGGGTCGTGACGATTCACAACAGGGGCGAGCCGGTTATAAAATTACGGATTCCCCACATAAACGAACGACTGGGAGGTACGTACCGACCGGGAGAAATCGCGAGTAGTCCCAACAGGATTCGAACCTGTGTCGAAGCCCCCAGAAGGCTTCAGGATTGGCCACTACCCCATGGGACTGCCGTCGCACGTCCATATCCGTCGCTACCATGTAAGCGTTGCGCGTCGGGCCCATCCGTGACACCACGATGCACACCTCATCCGTGCATACACCGACACCTACTTATCCGCGAAGTAAGCACGCTCGCGTATGTACGTCGGCCGCTTCCTGATCGTGGGCCCCGACTGTGGGGCCTATCGTGTCTCCTCACGCTCGTTCCCGAACCGCCGGATCATCGAACGCGACGACCGCCTCACCGTCGGCCCGACCGCCGACGCCGAGGAGACGGACAACCCCTACGTCTCGTACAACTGCGTGCGCTCGGTGGAGGGTGGCGCGGTGCTGGGTAACGGCTCGCACGTCGATCCGGTCGCCGAGAAGATCGAACTGGGCTATCCCGCACGGGACGCGCTGGCGACGAGTCTGTTGGCGCTCGATTACGAGAAGGACGAGTACGACACCCCACGGATCGCGGGCGTGCTCGACGGGGAGGAAGCAGTGATAGGTATCGTCCGGAAGGACGCCCTGCTGGTCGAGCGCGTCACCGAGCCGACGCTGGTGGCGACCTACGAGAAGGACTCCCCAGAGGGGATCGACTTCGCGCCCGAGAGCGCGGCGGCGGCCGCCGAAACCGTCTACGACCACGAGTTCGAGCACGCGGTCTGTGCCGCCGGTATCGTCCGGGCGGGCGACGGGTTCGAACGGGCGATCGAGAACGGGCAGGACTGAAGGCCCACCTCCCCCTACGAGGGGGTATGCGCGTCGGCCTCATCTCCGATGTCCACGCGAACCGGGTCGCCCTCTCGGCAGTTCTCGAGGACATGCCGCCGGTCGATCATCTGTTCTGTGCGGGCGACGTCGTCGGCTACAACCCCTGGCCCGCCGAGTGCGTCGAAGCCGTCCGCGAGCGGGCGGTTCCGACCGTAATGGGGAATCACGACCGCGCGGTCGCCGAGGACGCCGCCTTCCGGTTCAACGCGATGGCGAAAGCCGGGGTCGAGTACGCCAGTCAGGAGCTCTCGGAGGACCAGTCGGAGTGGCTCGCGAGACTCCCTGAGGAGCGAACGGAACTAGAGGACCGGGTGAAACTGATCCACGGCCATCCCGACGACCCCGATCGCTACACCTATCCCGAGGAGTTCGGACCCGATCTCCTAGAGGAGGAGGATCTGCTCGTGTTGGGCCACACCCACATCCAGGGCCACGCGGTCTACGAGGAGGGGATCGTCTGCAATCCGGGGAGCGTCGGCCAGCCCCGCGACGGCGATCCGCGCGCCGCGTACGCGGTCGTCGACCTCGAGGAGCGCTCGGTCGAGGAACGCCGCGTGGCGTACGATATCGATCGGGTGATCGAGGCGGTCGCCGGGGTCGGGCTTCCGGAGCGGATCGGAAGCCGGCTCCGGGAGGGGCGCTGAGCTAGAACGCTTCCTGGAGCACTTCGAGAGTGTGCTCGCGGTCGGCCCACGGGACGAAGACGGCGACGCTCGTCGCGCTCGTGATGACGTCGTGGACCGTAATGCCCTCCTCGGCAACCGGCGTGATCACGCCCTGGATAATTCCCGACTGATTCGGTAGCTCCCCGCCCGTTACGCGGATCACCGCGAAGTCGCTTTCGAGGGTCACACTCGAGAGCGAGTCGTCCTCGATGACCGACTCGTGGAGGATCGCCTCGGTCCGCTCGGCCTCGTCGCTGTCGACGTAGAAGGTCACCGAGTCCATCCCGCTTGCGACCGCATCGAGGTTGATACCCTGTTCGGCGAGTGGCGTCGAGAGGTCCGCGAGGATCCCCGGTCGGTTGCGGATGGCGCGCCCGGCGATCGTCACGCAGGCCAGCGGTTCCTCGCGCATATCGACGAGGTTCTCGAACTCGCCCTCGATGCTCGTTCCTCCAGTCAGGAGATCGCCGTGTTGGTAGTGGACGACCCGGACGCCCATTCGCCCGTCCTTATACGAGAGCGCCGAGGGGGCAACGACCTCCGCACCCCGGAACGAGAGGTTCCGTAGCTCGTCGACGCTTATCTCGCCGACGTTTCGCGCGCCCTCGACGACCGAGGGGTCGCCGGTCATCACGCCCTCGACGTCGGTGACGATGACGACCTCGTCGGCGTCCATGTACTTGCCCAACATGACGGCCGTCGTGTCGCTGCCACCCCGCCCGAGGGTGGTGACGCTGCCGTCGTGAGTCTCGGCGAGAAAGCCCGTGATGACCGGAACGACCCCGTCGAGGTCGGCGGCGAGTTCCTTCGCGCGCCGTTTGGTCTCCTCGACGTCGACCTCGCCGTACTCGTCGGTGACGATCGGCCACTCGTCCTTGCCGGGTTCGACGAAGATCGCCTCGACCCCGCGAGAGGCCAGCGCGGCCTTCAGCATTCGCACGGAGGTTCGCTCGCCCATGCTGACGATCTCCGCGCGGTCGGCCTCCTCGGTCTCGAAGGTGATGTCGTCCAGGAGGTCGTCGGTCGTCGAGCCCATCGCGCTGGCGACGACTGCGATCTCGTGGCCGCCCTCGACCGCACCCGCGATCGAATCGGCCGCACGATTGATCCGGTCGCCGCTTCCCAGACTCGTCCCGCCGAACTTCGCTACGACGCGCATACGTCCTCACCCGCGTGTGTCGTGCTCATGCCGGAGAATAACAAAAGCGGACAAATAACCCTACTCATCCGGGGCAGAATTGCCCGACCTGGCATCGTCAGGTGAACTTCCGGGCAGTCACGTCGAGCGTATCCAGATCCACGATCGGGGCGTAGCCCACGTCGGGGTCGATGTTGACGCTCTTCTGGAAGGCGGTCTGTTCCTGCCAGCACCCGCTGTTGATCGCGGTGACGTTGTGATAGGTGCCGAAGCCGAGCTTGTGGACGTGGCCCGTATGGAAGACATCGGGTACCTCGTCGATCACCAGGTAATCGCGCTCCTCGGGGGCGATGCGCATCTTCCCGCCGTATTTGGGCGCGACGTGGCGTTTCTTCAGGAGGTGGTACATCGCCTTCTGGGGATCGTCGTAGCTCGCTTTTTCTTCGGGGAGGTCCGCGATGATCTCGTCGAGGCTCATCCCGTGGTACATCAGGACCGAAACGCCCTCGATGGTCACTGTGGAGGGGTTGCCCGTGATCCGGGCGTCGTGGGCGCTCATGATCTCCCGGAGCTCCTCGTCGAAGGCGGGCTGGGGCTCTGCGAGGCGCACCGCGTCGTGGTTCCCGGGGATCATGACGATCTCCAGATCACCGGGGACTTCCTTCAGGTACTCCGCGAACGCCTCGTACTGCTCGTAGATGTCGATGATCGAGAGCTCCTCGTCCTGGTTCGGGTAGACGCCCACGCCCTCGACCATATCGCCCGCGAGCAGGAGGTACTCGACGGACTGGGCCTCCTCGGTGTGCAGCCAGTCGGCAAAGCGGCTCCACGCGTCGGCGGCGAACTCCTGACTGCCGACGTGGACGTCCGAGATCAGCGCGGCCTGGACGTGCCTGTCGGCCGTGTTCGGTTTGTGGGTGTGAGGGACGTCGGGGAAGAAGATCTCGTCGGTAAAGAGGATGCCCGCGTCGTCGGCGAGCGTACCCCGAACCGCGATCACCTCGTCGTAAACGAGTTCGTTGACGAGATCCGCGATCTCGCGGTCTTTCATTACCAGACAGGGAAAGACGCCGGTGGTGTCCTCCAGTTCGATCAGCCAATGGCCGCTGGCGGTCGAGCGGATGTCGTTGACCATCCCGATCATCTCGGCGTTGCCCCCACCGGGCATCGACTGGATCGCGTCGGCAGGACGGTGGTTGACTCGCCTCCTTAGTTTGCCGGCGAGGCGTTCGTAGCGGTCCCGAAAGACCGTCACGAAGTCGGAGTACTCGCCGGTACCCGTACTCTGTCCGGTGATGTCGCCGAGTATCTCGACGAGCTGTCTCCCGGACTCGACCGGGACCCGCCCGTCCCCCATCGCGGACGTGTCGACCTCTGCTTCGACTGGAACCGTTTCAGCTGAATTGGTCGCTTCGTCGTCCGTTTTTGCAGGAGAAACAGGGGGGTTCGACGCCCGGGACGGAGAATCGTTCGCGTCCCGACGGGGTGACGCGTCGCGGCGTTCGTCCTCGAAGAGTCCCCGGAGCTGCTCCCCGGTGACCTTCAGCGCGTCGGCGGAGACGGTCTCAACGGCCCGTTCGATGGCGTCTTCGGGGTCGGGCGTGCCCGCGATCAGGGTAATGGCCTCCCGATCCGCGTTGTATCCGCGGGCAGCGAGTTCGGCGACGATCCGTCTGTCCGTCTCTTCGGCCACGGCTTCAGGGTACTCCGAGCGAGATCAAAAGCGTGGCGAAAACCCAGAAGGTTGAAATCCGAACCCCTAGTATGAGAGGTAATGAGTCCTCCCGGCGATGGTAGGTCCCCGGCGGACGACGAATCGGCACGATCCGCTCGCGCCGACGATCGTCCCCAGACGGTACGCGGTTGGCTTCGCTGGTTCTGGACGGTCGATCACGGGAGTGCAATGGTCGCCCGCGAGTTCCTCGTTAGCGTCGGTTCCGTCCTTCTCGTCGGTCTGTTGTTGTTCTCGCTTTCGGGCGTCTGGCCGCCGATGGTCGCCATCGAGAGCGGCAGCATGGAGCCGAACATGCAGCCCAACGATCTGGTCTTCATCACCGACAACGACCGGTTCATCAACGACGGCGCCACCGGCGACACCGGCGTGGTTACCGCGGAAACGGGTCGGGAGACGGGTTATAAGACCTTCAACGGACCCGGCGACGTGATCGTCTACGAGCCAAACGGCAACGACCGTCAGGTACCGATCATCCACCGGGCGCACTTCTGGGTCGAGGAGGGCGAGAACTGGTACGACCGCGCGGATCCCGACCACGTCGGCAATGCCGACAACTGCGGGGAGCTTCGTAACTGCCCGGCGCCCCAGTCGGGGTTCATCACCAAGGGCGACAACGAAGTGACAAATCAGCGTTACGACCAGGTTCGCGGGCTCTCGGGGCCGGTCAAAGAAGAGTGGGTGATCGGTACCGCCGAGATCCGTATCCCGTGGCTCGGCTGGGTCAGACTGCAACTGGCTGAGCTCGCTGCCGGCGGCGCCCCGCAGGTGATCGTCGAGTCCGGACTCGATCCGGCCACGCTCGAGGGGCCAGTCGCAACACCGAACACCCCGCGAGCGGGTCTCGGTGGGCTCGGATCAACACCGGCATAAAAGCGCCGCCCCGTCAGTTGTCGAAGCGCGCCTGGACGAACGGCTGGATCTCCTCGATCTCCGAGAGGCGTGAATCGGCCAGCAGGACCGCCTCGGTCTCCTCGGTCGGTACGGAGAGGCTGATCTCCTTGGTCCGGCCGTACCGTCCCTTCGAGACGACGATCGCGTTGACGATCCCGAGCATGTCGAGTTCGCTGATCAGGTCCGTCACCCGGCGCTGGGTCAGTACGTCGGCGTCGATCTCCTCACAGAGTCGCTTGTAGATGTTGAACACCTCGCCGGTGTTGATGTTGTGGACGCCGTTTTTCTCCAGGAGGATGATCGAGAACAGGACGAGCTTTGACTGGGTCGGGAGGGTGCGAACCACCTCGACGACCCGGTCGAGTTCGATCTTGTCCTGGGCCTTGCGGACGTGGCTCTCGTCGACGTGCTCGGACTGGCTGCGTTCGGCGAGCTCGCCCGCCGTCCTGAGGAGGTCGAGCGCCCGGCGAGCGTCGCCGTGTTCCTGGGCGGCGAAGGCCGCACACAGCGGGATCACGTCGTCGGTCAGGGCACGCTCCTCGAAGGCGATATCCGCGCGATGCTGGAGGATGTCACGGAGCTGATTAGCGTCGTAGGGCGGGAAGACGATCTCCTCCTCGCCCAGTGAGGACTTCACCCGAGGGTCGAGGAAGTCGGTGAACTTCAGGTCGTTGCTGATCCCCATGATCGACACTCTCGAATTATCCAGCTCGGAGTTCATCCGCGAGAGGTTATAGAGGGTGTCGTCGCCAGATTTCTCGACGAGCTTGTCGATCTCGTCGAGCATGATGACGACCACGCGCTCGCGGTAGTCGACGGCGTCGAAGAACTCCTTATAAACCCTGTCGGTGGGCCAGCCGGTCATCGGTACCGGCTCCATCTCCTCCAGTTCGTCTTCGAGAGTCTCGATCCGGGAATCGATCCCCGTCGTGCTCTCGAAGGGGGTCGCTTCGAGTGCAGTCGATCCCTCCTCGACGGCCTCGCGGAGGTCGGCGAGGTCCGAGAGCCGACGCTCGACGTGGGCCTCGTTCTGCTCGATGAACTTGTTGGCGAGTTGGGCGAGCACCCGATACTGGGTATCGGTCACCTCGCAGTTGATGTACTCGACCTCGCAGGGGACCTCATACTTCTTCGAGGTCTGTTCGAGTTCCTGACTGACGAACTTCGCGCTCGCGGTCTTTCCGGTCCCCGTCTTCCCGTAGATAAGGATGTTCGAGGGCGTCTCGCCCCGGAGGGCGGCGACGAGGATCGTCGCCATCTTGTTGATCTGATCCGAACGGTGGGGGAGTTCGTGGGGCGTATACGAGGGTCTGAGGACCTCCTTG
The DNA here is from genome assembly GCF_000196895.1 of Halalkalicoccus jeotgali B3. Lineage (NCBI taxonomy): Archaea > Methanobacteriati > Methanobacteriota > Halobacteria > Halobacteriales > Halalkalicoccaceae > Halalkalicoccus > Halalkalicoccus jeotgali. The sequence continues at coordinate 138,442 of NC_014297.1, read as the reverse complement.
TTCTCGAAGATCGGTTCCCCTGAGAGGAGGTCATCGAACAGCCCCTGGGATGGCTCCCCGTCGGGATCGTCCTCGAGTACCTCCTCGACGTCGACCGCAAAGGAACGATCCGGAGCCTCCTCGGACGGGCGGTCCTCGGGTGGGGAATCGTTCCCTGTCATGGATTGGTGAACCGCGACCGGCGTACCCCTTTGTTTCAACTGGAGTCCAGAACGCGCATCCCCGAATCACAGCGGAGAGGAGTCGAGACACCGGTTCACTCGGGATACGGATGCTGGTCGGTCGTCAGTCGATGCAGGCGAACTCAAGGTAATCGAGGGTATTAAAACTGTCTTTAGCGATCGAATCCTCCCCTCGCGACGAAGAGACGTTTATCGAGACGAGTTCGAACCCCCCCACCCCTTCGTTTCAACTGGAACCGCTCAAGAGTCCCCCCCCTCCCGTGGTCGTTCTAGAAGGGAAACAGCTAAGTCAAACACAGAACAACCATATCCGTACTGCAGTAGCAGATATGAATTCAACTAGAAATAATATTATATAGATAATATTAGCTAGTGGAATTAACTCCCATCCGGAGATCAGCCTCGTTCCTCCACCGGTCTCCAGTTGAAACGAAGGGGTGGGGGTTGGGAGTGATGGGCCTCTCGTGAGGTCGATACCGGCTGGGACGCTTCTTTCGCTGATCCGTCACTTCTGCAGTCGCTTCCCGAATCGCCACCGCACGACGTTATATAATCTATTGTAGGTATGTCTGACGCAGGCTTAAGTACTCCTGACTATTCGTCTACGCGCATGGACGCGCCGTCTGGCGCGGGAGGACAGGATGGGACTGTTCACAGATATCAAAGATAGTATCTCACGCGCGGCAGACCGGCTCTTCGCTACCGATACCCAGAAGCGGATCGGTATCTACGGCCCTCCAAACGCGGGAAAGACGACGCTCGCCAATCGAATCGCTCGCGACTGGACCGGGGACGCCGTCGGCCCGGAGAGTCACGTACCCCACGAGACCCGGCGTGCCCGCCGCAAGGAGAACGTCGAGATCAAGCGAAACGGGCAGTCGGTCTCGATCGACATCGTCGACACGCCCGGGGTGACGACGAAAGTCGACTACAACGAGTTCCTCGAGTACGACATGGAAGAGGACGACGCCGTCCGGCGCTCCCGCGAGGCCACGGAAGGCGTCGCCGAGGCGATGCACTGGCTTCGCGAGGACGTCGACGGCGTCATCTACGTGCTCGATTCGACGGAGGACCCCTTCACACAGGTCAACACGATGCTCGTGGGGATCATCGAGAGCCAGAACCTGCCGGTCCTTATTTTCGCCAACAAGATCGACTTGGAGGGGTCGAACGTCAAACGCATCGAGAACGCCTTCCCCCAGCACGCAACGGTCGAGCTCTCGGCGCTCGAAGGACAGAACATGGACGAAGTGTACGACAAGATCGCGGAGTACTTCGGGTGATACGATGGCCGAAATAACCGGTTCGGACGACAATGGGGTGCAGATCGACCTCATCAGCGGCGAGCGCATGGACGAACTCGCGAGCATGGAGAAGATCCGGATGATCCTCGACGGCGTCCACGAGGGAAACATCGTCATCCTCGAGGAGGGCCTGACCCCCGAGGAGGAGTCGAAACTCATCGAGGTAACGATGAGCGAGATCAACCCCGACGGGTTCAACGGCATCGAGATCGAGACCTACCCCAAGTCCCAGACCGGCGGAGGCGGCTTCCTCGGACGGTTGATGGGCAAGGAGGAGACCAAGAAGCTCACCGTCATCGGGCCCGCGAACCAGATCGAGACCCTCCACAAGGACGAGTCGCTCATCAGCGCGCTCGTCTCCCGGCGATAACCGTGCCCCACCAGTGTACCGAGTGTGGTCACTCTTTCGAGGACGGCTCCAAGGAGATGCTATCGGGCTGTCCGGAGTGTGGTGGCAACAAGTTCCAGTTCCTTCCCGAGGGGGCAAAGCAGGCCGACGAGTCGGATCCCGAGCCCGATCTGGCTCCCGACTCGCCGGCCGAGCAGCCGACGTCGACCGACGGCCCCGACCGCGAGGACCGCGCGCAGGCCGATGCCCGGTCGTCGGTCGTCGACGCCGACGAACTGTCCGAGGCCACGAGCGAACCCGCTTCCGAGGACACACCCGACCTCTCACAGCTCCGCGAGGAGCTGAACGACCAGTTCGAGAGCATCCGGATCGTCGACCACGGCCAGTACGAACTCAACTTGATGGAACTCTACAAGCGCGAGGAGTTCATCATCGCCCTCCAGGAGAACGGCCGGTACGTCATCGAGGTCCCCGAGTCGTTCCGGCGCGGCCCCGAGAACTGACAACCAACCGACCTCCACACGCCCGAGAACCCGTTCGTTTCGTCTGCAACACGTCTAGAATCACTGACGAACCGGCTGATCGGGGTTTCGTTCCACCCGAAAGGGCGGTGGTGTCGTCTCGGATCGCGTGAGGATCGGATGCTCACCCTTTATACGCCGGGCCGCCGATTCGAGCGGTATGAGTCAAGCTACGAAAGTCGTCGTGGGAACGGTTGCGATCGCGGCGGCCGTATCGCTCGCGCTGGTCGCGTACTACGCGTTTCTCGTCTGATGTTCGCTGAGCGGCCGCTCTCGCCCGCCCTCTCACGCGTGCGCGAAGAACACGCCCCCGGAACGCTAGTAGTCGACTGCGAGAGCGACTTCGAGACCCTGCCTCCCGAGGCGCTCGACGATCTCGCCGTGATCACCGAGGAGATCACGCCCGTCAGCCACTCCGACGAGTGGGTCCCCGAGGACGCCCCCGCGATCCCGCGGCGGTACGTCGGCTCGGACCTCGTCGTCGTCACTCCCGGGGCGGGCAGCGTCGCGTGGACGACACAGACCGTCCCACCGATCTGTTTCGTCAAAGCGCGCGTCGAGGGCGTTCCCGAGGCGTTCGTCGACTTTCTGATCGCCGAGTCGCTCGTCGAGATCGGGTTCGACTTCCCCGAACAGTTCATCGGCTTCTTCGGCGAGGAATACCCCCGACTCGCGCTGGCGACGGGGCTCGGCCCAAACGCCACCTACCAGATCGCGACGGCCCTCTTTGCGGGGTGGCGCGGGCTTTTCACCCGCGAGGTCTTCGCGGAGTGGGAGAACGAGGAACCCGCCCTGTACGAAGCGTGGGTCGACGCGGGCGAGCGCCTCGAAGGCCGGGTCGGGGAACTCCCCTCGCTGGTGGCGAGGAACGAACTCGACTTCGCGGAGGCGACGGAACTGGCCTGTAGCGCGATCAAACACGACCTCGACCTCCCTGCGCCCTTCGGCGCGCTCGATACCGAAGCGTATCGCGAGCACGGCCCGGCGTTCGCGCTCCGGTGGGCCGAAAAGACGTTCGACGCGCTCGAGTAATCCCGGTCAGAACTCGCACCTGACGCTTCCGTCGGCGGTCAGGTCGACGGTGCCGTCGAACAACTCGACGTACTTCTCGGTCGTCTCCTCGTCGTGGACCTCCTTCGAGAGGTGAAAGAGCCCGACGGCATCGTACTCCGCGAGGAGGTCGAGCAGTTCGCCCATCGCCTCGTAGACCTCCTGTTCGTCCGCGTAGTAGGCGAGCTCGGTGACCGAGTCGACCGTCAGGCGGAGTTTCCCGTCGTGGGTTTCGAGGAAGTTCCGGGCCTGCGAGACGATCCCGTCGAGGTCGTGGGGGGCCGAGACGTAGTGGACCTTCTCGCCGCTTCGCCGCGAGTAGCCCCGCTCGACCGAGAGGGTATCGAGGATGACGGCCCGGGATTCGTCGACGTCGTAGTACTCGAGTTTCTGTTCGACCTCGCGGGCGGTGGTTCGTGTCGAGATCACCAGGAAGTGGTCGGTGTCGGTCGCGAGGAAATCGGTGTCGATACGGTCGGTCTCGCCGGTGCTCGGATGGAGGAGGAGGACCCCGGTCCCGCCCGGAACCGTCTCGGGTGCCCCTTCGATCGCCAGCGCGTAGTCCATACCACAGCCACCCGACGGATCGACTTAAGCGTACGTGGATCGCACCCCGTCGGACTCCGAACCGGTTTTGCCCCCGCCGCCCGACCACCACGTATGAGCGTTCGCGAGGAGTTCGACGACTGGGCGAGCGAGGGGAGGGATCGAGGCATGGAGGATCGCCACTGGCACACCGCCAAACACGTGCTGGCCCGCATGCCCGTCGAGGAAGGAGATACCGTCTTCGACCTCGGAACGGGGTCGGGCTACGCGCTGCGGGCGCTCCGGGAGACGAAGGGCGCCGACCGGGGCTACGGGCTCGACGGCTCGCCCGAAATGGTCCGAAACGCCCGCTCGTACACCGATGACCCCTCGATATCGTTCCTGCTCGCGGACTTCGACTCGCTCCCGCTTGCGACGGATTCCGTCGATCACGCCTTCTCGATGGAGGCCTTTTACTACGCGAGCGACCCCCATCACACCCTCTCGGAACTCGCCCGGATCGTCCGGCCCGGCGGCACCTTCTTCTGTGCGGTGAACTACTACGAGGAGAACGTCCACTCCCACGAGTGGCAAGAGCGCATTTCGGTCGAGATGACCCGTTGGTCGTGCTCGGAGTACCGCGAGGCGTTTCGAGAAGCGGGCTTTCACGTCGCCGAGCAGGACAACGTCCCCGATCGCGAGGTCGAGATCCCGGACGAGAGCGCGTTTCCGACCGACGACTGGGAGGACAGGGACGAAATGGTCGAACGCTACCGAACCTACGGGACCCTGCTGACCGTCGGAGTCGTCCCGTAGCTCCACACGAAACGTACCCCGTCGTACCGAGACGTTCGGTCCCCGATCGCGCTCGCTATCGGGTGTGAGAACGCACCGCGTGGATCGACGGCCGTTTCAGAGCCGGAAGCGCTCGATCGTTTCACCGAACTATCGTCCGTGATAATTAGAGTGTGTGGCGTTCACAACCCCTCTGTTTCGGCTGGAGCTACAGAAACCACCCGGCGATACGTGGGGTGAGGAACGCCTCGACGAACGAGGCGACGACGAAGACGGAAGCCAGACCCACGAGCGCCCAGAAGGCCAGCCGGATTTCGCTCGCGAGGGCCGCGTCGTCGACGGTTCCACGGGCACGCCGCCAGCTCGCATAGCCAAGCCGGAGTCCGAGCGCGCCCGAGGCCGCGAGCGCCGGGACCTCGAGCAGCGCGTGCGGGACGACGAGTGCCGCGACGACCGGCAGGTCGGTACTGAGGCCGGCGACCAGCCCGACGATCGCGCCGTTGAACAGCAGGTTGACCACCGTCGGGAGCCCGAAGGCGAGACCGGCGAACGTCTGGCCGACCGCGACCAGCCAGTTGTTCGCGGCGATCATGACGAAGGTATCGACCGGGAACGGGCCGAAGACCGCTGTCGGGTCCCCGACCTCGCCCATACCGAGGGCGAACTCCCCGACCGCGAGATACCCGCCGAGGGTGCCGAGCCCGAACACCAGGAGACACACCCCCGTCAGCGCGAGTCCCGTCGTCGAGAGGACGGCCGAGCGAAACGCCCCCGCGCTCGCCGCCCAGCCCTGCCCGAGGCGCGCCCGTAGCCCGCGGCCCTCCGCCGAAAGCAGCGGACGCGTCTCGACGCGCCCACCCTCGGCGTAGATCCCCGTCTTCAGGAGGTGGAGGAAGGGGGTGACGAACACCAGCGTGAGGATGCTGGCGACCTGCGAGACACCGAGGACGGCAAACAGCGCCGTCGCCCCGCCGACCGCGGCCGTGAGTCCGAGCGCGACGAGGAGATAGGCCACGAACGCCCCGGGGCGTCGCCGGAGGAACCCCGCGCCCCGCCTGACCCCGTCGACGGTCCCGACGCGGTCGACGACCACCGCCTGTGGGGCGAAAACGAAGACGGCGGCGATCGCGAGCACCGAGAGCAGCCAGACCGGGGCCAACAGCGCGGCCCCGACAGCGATTACGAGCCCGAGCCCGGGATCGGCGGCGTAGAGCGCGCTCGCGACGAACACCACGAGACCATAGACGACCGTCACCAGCGCGTAGAGGCCGTACTCGAACAGTGCGAGGCCGACGAAGGGCTTTAGATCCCCGATCGCCCCCGAGACGCCGGCCTCGACCGGCGAGCGCTCGCCGAGGGCGGCGTAGACGGTGTGGATCTGGCCGGCGTGGAAGGCGGCGCCGACCAAAAGCCAGATCGCCAGCCCGAGCAGGACCGAGACGCCGACGACGACGAGCACTCCTGGCGTGAGGAGGCCCGCGAACGCCTCCTCGAGGCGCTCGGTCGGGATGGCTTCGGGATCGACCGGCTGGGACCCTGCCTCCCCGAGCGCCTCGGGGTCGGTCGCGGCGAGGGCGTCCTCGAGGGGGGCGAGGCGACCCTGAACGAGCAATAGGAGGTAGGCGAGACAGAGCCCGAGCAGGGGGATCGTTCGGGCGACGGTGCCGGCGCCGTAGCCGACGAAATAGGCGGGGAGGATCGCCGCGGGCCGCTCGACCAGCGTCGAGAGGGCCCCATCGAGCGCGTCAGTGACCTTCATCGGCCGGGAATCGGGCTGTTAGTCGCATAGTGGTTACGGCCCGCCCGACGAGCGCTCAGATCGGCCCCACGAGCGTAACCCCGAGCCACATCGCGAGGGCCGCCCCGATCGGGATGGTGAGGTTGTCGTCGACGACGTACTCCCGGATCGACAGCAGGTAGCCGTCGGCGGCCGTCGCCGCCAGCGCCCCGCAGACGGCGACGATCGGCGGGACGAACGCGAGCGCGAACAGCAGGCAGACCACAAAGACCGCCCCGAGCGCTACCGGCGATTTCGTCGCCGCGCCCTTGCCCAGGTAGCCCCCGACGGGGTCGCCGATGGCGAGCATGAACATCGCGGGCACGCCGATCGCGGGCGGGAAAGCCAGCGCCACGACGGCCATCCCGACCATGTACAGCGCGTAGCCCGCGACCTTCTCGTGTTCGTACTCGCGGGTGAGGTTCTCGTAGATCCACCACTCCAGCCCCGAGCGGAGCCGCACGAACTCCAAGCCCATCGCGAGAACGACCCCGAACGCGAGGATCCATCCCAGCTGCGCCCACGTGAGAACGCCGAGCAGATAGCTCGCGGGCGCGAGCGCCCCGCTTGCGTGCACCAGCCGCCGGCCGATCTCCGCCACGTTATTGGGTCGCGTTTTCGGCCCCGGCCGATAGCTTTTCGTATTCCTCGCCGAGGGCGTCGAACGTCCGCTCGCCGCCACGCAGACCGTCGAGGACGCCCACCAACTGTACGATCGGGACCCGAACCTGCGTCGTCGAGTCCCGATCGCGCAGCGTCACCGTCCCGTCTTCGAGGCTCTCGTAGTCGACGGTCACGCAAAACGGCGTCCCGACCTCGTCCTGGCGTCGGTACCGGCGCCCGATGTTGCCCGAGTCGTCGTAGGCGACTTCGAGCCCGGCCGCACGGAGTTCGCTCGCGAGTTCGCGCGCGCGCTCGCCGAGGCCGTCCCGATCCATCAGCGGGAAGACGCCGACCGTCGTGGGCGCCATCTCCGGGGCCAGCGAGAGGTAGCTCCGTTCCTCGCCGTCGACCTCGTCCTCGCGGTAGGCGTGGGCGAACAGCGCATACAGCGTCCGACCCACCCCGAAGGAGGGCTCGACGACGTGGGGCGTGACGTGCTCGCCCGACTCGGTGACCTCCTCGATCGAAAAGCCAGTCTTCTCGGTCGGTACCTCGTAGCTCTCGTCGTCGAGTTCGACGGAGACGGTCTCGTCGTCGAAGGCGCTCCGATCGCGCTCGGCGAGCGCTTCGAGCGCGTCAGCGATCTCCGCCGCTTTCCCGCCGAACTCCGGTCCGAGATAGCTCATGTCCGGATCGACCGTCGCGCGCTCTGTCGTGATCGGCTCGTCGTACTGCTCGAAGACCGTAAAGTCCTGGTCGGCGTGTTCGGCGTGTTTCGAGAGGTCGTAGTCGCCCCGGTAGGCGAAGCCGGCGATCTCGACCCAGTCGCCACCGAGTTCGGCCTCGGCGTCCCAGCAATCGCTCGCGTAGTGGGCCCGCTCCCCAGGTAAATGCTGGCGGAATCTGAACCGATTCATGTCGATGCCGACCCGCTCGTACCACTCCTGGGCGATCCCGAGGTAGTAGGCGACCCACTCGCTTGCGATGGTGCCATCGGCGACGGCCTCGCCGATGGTGGTCGTGACGTACTCGCGTCCCTCCTCGCGCTGGTTCTCGATGGGATAGAGCGTCACCTCGACGTCCGATACCCGCGAGAGGTCCGGTTCGTCGCGCTCGGGGTCGACGAACTGCTCCAGTTCGGCCTGCGTGAACTCCCGAACCCGGATGATACCCTTGCGGGGGCTGATCTCGTTGCGGTAGGCCGGGCCGATCTGCGTGACGCCGAAGGGGAGCTGGTTGCGGGCGTACTCGGCCAGTTGGGGGAACTCGACGAAGATCCCCTGGGCCGTCTCGGGGCGCATGTAGCCCGTCTGGCCGCTCCCGGGCCCGATCGTCGTCTCGAACATCAGGTTGAACTCCTCGACGGGCTCGCCCGCAAGCGCGGCCCCACACGAGGGACAGACGAGCTCGTGCTCGCGGATCAGCTCCTCGACCTCCGAAATGGGGAGCGCTTCCGCGTCCTCGATCGCGGTGTTGTCCTCGATCAGGTGGTCCGCGCGATGGCTCTCGCCACACTCCGCACATTCGACGAGCATGTCGTCGAACCCATCGAGATGTCCCGAGGCCTCGAAGACCGCCTCGGGCATGACCGTCGGCGCCTCGATCTCCCGGTTGCCCTCCCGAACGGTAAAGCGATCGCGCCAGGCGTCCTCCAGGTGGCGCTTGAGCGCCGCGCCCTCGGGGCCGTAGGTGTAAAAGCCCGCGACGCCGCCGTAGACGCCGTTCGAGGGGAAGAAAAAGCCCCGGCGTTTCGCGAGTTCGGCGAGGGTGCGGCCCTCGGAATCGCGGTCGCTATCGCTCATCGAGCGCCTCCAGCAGGTGGGTGTCCTGGACGATGCCCACGAGTTCGTCGCCGGCCATCATGGGGAGCTGCTCGATGTCGTGGCGGATCATGAGCTGGGCGGCCTCTTGGGCCGTTCGCTGTTTGGTCACCGTGACCACGTCCTCGGTCATGAACTCCTCGACCGGCGCGGTCGGGATCTCGACGTTTCGCGTCGGCAGGTACCTGCTGCCGACGGCCTTGATGCTCTCCCATTTCCAGTCGTCGTCGTCGCTGGCCATGCTGTCGCCGGTGCGTTCCTCGCCCTCGACGACCTTGGCGACCTCGATGACGTCGACCGCGGTGAGGATCCCACAGGTATCGGCCTCCTCGTCGAGGACGATCGCATAGGGCTCGTCGGCGTAATGTAGCTCGCGTTCGGCGACCGGCAGCGGCGTCCCAGCGTAGACGCTGTTGATGTGACGGGCCGCCAGGTCGCCGATCTCGGCGTCGCCGGCGACCTCGCCGTTCGCGATCGCTCGGATCACGTCGGTGATCGTCACGATCCCCTCCAAGCGCCCGTCGACGACCGGGACGCGCCGTGCGCTCTTTCTGAGCATCAGCCCCGCGAGCTCCTCGATCGAGGTCTCCTCGGTCGTCGTCGGCACCTCCTCCAACAGCAACGCGAGTTGGTCCTCGTCGGGGTTCTCGATCAGCCCCTCCCGGGAGACCAGCCCGCGGAACGTCTCGGTGCCGTTCTCGTTTTTGATGACCGGCACCGAGGAGAACTCGCGCTCCTGGAGGTATTCGAGCGCATCGTCGCGCGAGCCCGGCAGCTCAACGGTCACAAGCGCCGAGCGCGGCGTCATCGCGTCTGTGACCTTCATGCTCCCGGAATATGACCTCGGTCGTCTTGTACCCCCCGGTCTCCCCCCACGTCATCCCGCGAGCGAACACCACCCGCACCGACGACCGGCACGCGCATGGGATTGATGATGGGGCCGATAAATCCGCGCCCGTTCTCCGAGAAGTTTATAAGTCACGCTATCGATTGTCATATCATGTCCACGAAAGCGACCCCTGCGTCCGCTGTGGATGGCGAGACCGAGGTTCTGACCTCGATAGACGACGCCGACGGCGAGGACCGCGTTATCATCGCCGACATCACCGCCGACGGGGCGTGGCTCTCCATGCCACTTAGTGACGCGGCGTCGCTTCCGGACTGCCGATAGAGAGGCTTTTTGACGCTCGGGTTCGTTGCCCTCCCGCATGCACTACCGCGAGGTCCGCACGAAACGGGAGTTCGTCGCCCGGATGGAGACCGGTGCCGACTGGCGCGAGGAGCTAGAGACCCTCGCCGAGGAGGCGGAGATCGACGCGGGCTTTTTCTACGCGCTCGGGGCGGTCCAGGACGCTGAGATCCACTTCTACGACCAGCGCGAGAAGGCCTACGACGCCGTGACGTTCGAGGAGCCCCTCGAAGTCGCCGCCTGTATGGGTAACATCTCCTGGCTCGACGCCGAGCGCTTCGCACACACCCACGCGGTGCTCTCGCGTCCCAGCGGGCAGGCGATTGCGGGCCATCTCGACTCCGGGACCGTCTTCGCCGGCGAGTGTTACATGCGCGAGTTCGAGGACGACCTCGTCCGCGAGCCCGACATGACCACCGGCTTGGACCTCTGGCTGTAGATGCACGAGGAGGACGAACGCTACTTCGAGCGGATCGAATCCCGGCTTGACGAGGCGTTCGACCGGGCCGAGCGCGCCCGTGAGCGGGGTGGCGATCCTCGCCCCGAGGTCGAGATCCCCGTCGCGAAGGACATGGCCGACCGGGTCGAGAACATCCTCGGGATTCCCGGCGTCGCAGAGCGGGTTCGCGAACTCGAAGAGGAGATGAGCCGCGAGGAGGCCGCACTCGCGCTCGCCGAGGACTTCGCCGAGGGGCGGGTCGGCGAGTACGAGACGAAAGGCGGGAAGATCGAGGGCGCCGTGCGGACCGCGGTCGCGCTCCTGACTGAGGGCGTGGTCGCCGCCCCCATCGAAGGGATCGACCGCGTCGAACTGTTGGAGAACGACGACGGCACCGAGTGTGTACGCGTCTTCTATGCCGGGCCTATCAGATCGGCGGGCGGGACCGCACAGGCGCTGTCCGTCCTCGTCGCCGACTACGCCCGGACGCTGCTCGACGTCTCGGAGTATCAGGCTCGCGACGACGAGATCGAGCGCTATGCCGAGGAAGTGGGGTTGTACGACAAAACCACCGGATTGCAGTACTCCCCGAAGGACAAGGAGACGAAGTTCATCGCCCGGAACTGCCCCGTCCTCCTCGACGGCGAATCGACGGGCGACGCCGAGGTCTCTGGCTTTCGTGACCTCGAACGGGTCGGCACGAACAACCCGCGCGGTGGGATGTGCCTCGTCCTCGCGGAGGGGATCGCGCTCAAGGCCCCGAAGATCCAGCGCTACACCCGCGAACTCGACGAGGTCGATTGGCCCTGGCTGCAGGACCTCATCGACGGAACCATCGGCGAGAGCGACGACAGCGACGAGGACGGCGGGGAATCGACCGAGGAAGGGGACGTGGCGTCCGACCCCGAGTCCGACGAGCCCGCCGGCCCGCCGCGGGTCGAACCCGCGACGAAGTTTTTGAGGGACCTGATCGCCGGCCGGCCCGTCTTCTCACATCCCTCACGGCCGGGCGGCTTTCGCCTGCGCTACGGCCGGGCGAGAAACCACGGCTTCGCGACCGGCGGCATCCACCCCGCGACGATGCATATCGTCGACGACTTCCTTGCGACGGGCACCCAGATCAAAACCGAACGGCCGGGCAAGGCCCACGGGATCATCCCCGTCGACACCATCGAGGGGCCCACAGTTCGATTAGCCAACGGCGAGGTGCGCCGGATCGACGACCCCGCCGAAGCGCTCGACGTGCAAAACGGCGTCGAGAAGATCATCGACGCCGGCGAGTACCTCGTCAATTTCGGGGAGTTCGTCGAGAACAACCACCCGCTCGCGCCGGCCTCCTACTCCTTCGAGTGGTGGATCCAGGAGTTCGAGGAGAGCGCGGCGAACGTCCAGGCGCTTGCTGACTCCCCGCACGTCGACCTCGAATCGCCCACCGTCGAGGAGGCCCTCGACTGGGCGGTCGAGTACGACGCCCCGCTGCATCCGAACTACACCTACCTGTGGCACGACCTTTCGACGAGCGAATTCGAGGCGCTCGCCGACGCCATCGACGGGGCCGAGGTCACGGCCGGCGAACTCGAACTGACTCGAACACAGGTGGTTCGCGAGGCGCTTGAGACCCTGCTGGTCGAACACCGCCAGACCGCGGAAACCCTCTCGGTACCCGAGTGGCGCGCGCTCGTCGCGACGATGGGTTTCTCGGAGGAGCTGATCCGCGAGTGGGACTCGCTCTCAGAGGAGGCCCACGCGTGGGACGACGGGACCAACGCGATGAAGGCCGTCGAGGAGGTCGCACCCTTTACCGTCAGAGAGCGCGCCCCCACCCGGATCGGCAACCGGATGGGTCGGCCCGAAAAATCCGAGAAGCGCGAGCTCAGCCCGGCGGTGCATACCCTCTTTCCTATCGGCGAGGCCGGGGGCTCCCAGCGCAACGTCGCGAAGGCAGCCCGCCACGCGCCCGATATGCGCGATACGCCCGGCGAAGTCGAAGTCTCCATCGGCCGCCGGGAGTGTGCGGACTGTGGAACCCGTACCTTCCGCGGTGACTGTCCGGATTGTGGGGGAAACACCTTCCCCCACTACGAGTGTCCCGACTGTGGGACCGAACTCGAACCCGACGAGGCGGGTCGCGTCGAGTGTCCCCGCTGTGAGGTCGAGGGAACCAGCGTCGACCGACAGGTGATCGACCTCGACGGGATCTATCACGACGCGCTTTCGGCCATCAACGAACGCGAGGGCTCCTTCGAGATGCTGAAAGGGGTCAAGGGCCTCACCTCGTCACACAAAACGCCCGAACCGATGGAAAAGGGGGTCTTACGCGCGAAACACGGCGTCAGCGCGTTCAAGGACGGCACCATCCGCTACGACATGACCGACCTCCCCGTCAGTAGCGTCCGGCCCGAAGAGCTCGACATCTCGGTCGACGAGTTCCGCCGACTGGGCTACCACGAGGATATCGCGGGCGAACCGCTCGAACACGACGACCAGCTCGTCGAACTGAAAGTCCAGGACATCGTCCTCTCGGACGGCGCGGCCGAACACTTACTGAAGACCGCGGACTTCGTCGACGACCTGTTAGAGCGCTACTACGGCCTCGACCCGTTCTACGAGGTCTCGGAGCGCGAGGAGCTCGTCGGCGAACTCGTCTTCGGGATGGCTCCTCACACCAGCGCCGCCGTCGTCGGGCGGGTCGTCGGCTTTACGAGCGCTGCCGTCGGGTATGCCCATCCGTACTTTCACGCCTCGAAGCGACGCAACTGCGACGGGGACGAGGACTGCGTAATGTTGTTGATGGACGGCCTGCTCAACTTCTCGAAGGAGTATCTGCCCGACAAGCGCGGCGGGCAGATGGACGCGCCATTAGTTATGTCCTCGCGGATCGACCCCGCCGAGATCGACGACGAGGCCCACAACATGGACGTCGTCGAGCGCTATCCCCTCGAATTCTACGAGGCGACGCTTGAACTGGCCGATCCCGGGGAGGTGGATATCAGGCTCGCGGAGGAATCGGTCGGAACCGACGACCAGTATCGCGGCTTTTCTCACACCCACGACACCTCGAACATCGCGCTCGGGCCGGACCTCTCGGCGTACAAGACCTTGGGATCGATGATGGACAAGATGGACGCTCAGCTCGAACTCGCGAGAAAGCTGCGGGCGGTCGACGAAACGGACGTCGCAGAGCGCGTCATCGAGTACCACTTCCTCCCCGACCTGATCGGGAACTTGAGAGCCTTCTCCAGTCAGGAGACGCGCTGTCTCTCCTGCGGGAAGAAGTACAGGCGAATGCCCCTCTCGGGCGACTGCCGGGAGTGTGGCGGGACGGTGAACCTCACCGTCCACGAGGGGTCGGTGAGCAAGTACATGGACACCGCAACGCGCGTCGCCGAGGAGTACGGCTGTCGGGAGTACACCAAACAGCGCCTCGCGATTCTGGATCGCTCGCTCGAAAGCGTCTTCGAGAACGACAAGAACAAGCAGTCGGGAATTGCGGACTTCATGTAATATGATATAAATATATAGGGTACTGTCGTATTTAGATAAGTAGATTATAGCTTATTAAGAGCAATAGTGTTCCTAAGGCACTAAATACAAATGCCGTTTTTTCTGACCTAGAGTGTACGGAATTGCTGCGTACAAGAGCGTGAGAAATGAACCATAGGCGACTACAGACGTGGTAAGATAGTGATTGCCATACGAGACAATAATTCTAGCAGATTGTAAATAGGCAACAAGAAGAGGTAAAAATAAGAGACCAGTATACATTTCAAGCTCTCTATTAGAAATATGAATATAGTCTATACTTGACTACTAATATAGTAACGAGTAATTCCAAGTAAAATCGGGATAAGAACACTAGTCAGTTGTACAATACTCATCGCAAGTTCGACATCAGATACCATTAAAAATCTCTCTTAGTACATTCATCGTAATATCTTTTCACATCCTCTAAACAAAAGATATCTACTCTCTCATTAGGGCTCTGTTATAGAATGGCCCTATACTCACATCAACAAAAAGTTGATGCGTGTACTTATCCTACTGACAGTATGAGTTCAGCCGAACCCCAGGGCCTGCAGGCGTTTCCCGAGGAACTCTCGACGCGCGAGGCGTGGCTTGAACCGTACGGGTGGTACCGCGAGATGCGCGAGAACGAACCGGTGCGCTACGACCCCGGGCGCAACTCGTGGGACGTCTTTCGCTACGCCGACGTCAAGCGGATCCTCAACGACGACGCGACCTTCTCGGTCGATCCCGAGAAGGCCACGGACTTCGTCGAACCCGAGGGCGAGGGCGAGGGACTGATCCTCGATACGATGCTCTTCGAGGACCCGCCGCGCCACGACGACCTACGCGGGGTCGTCGAGGACTCGTTTCGTCCGCGGGCGATCCGCGAGCTCGAACCCCGGATCCGGGAGCTGACCCGGGAGATCCTCGACGACGCACTCGAAGGCGAGGGCGAGATGGATCTGGTCTCGGAGTTCGCCTACCCGCTACCGGTCGTGGTGATCGCCGAGTTGCTGGGCGTGCCCGTCGAGGACCGCGACCGGTTCAAGGAGTGGTCCGACGCCATCGTCTCCTCGGCGAGCGACGACGAGGGCGGCGCGGAGTTCGCAGAACGCCAGCAGGAAGTCCAGCGCGAGATGGGCTTTTATTTCCTCCAGCTCATCGAGGAACGCCGCGAGAACCCCCGTGATGACCTGATCTCGACGATCGCGACCGCCGAGATCGACGGCGAGCCCCTGCCCCGCGAGGAGGTGCTTGGAACCTGCATACTGTTGCTCGTCGCGGGCAACATCACGACGACGAACCTGATCACCAACGCCGTCCGCTGTTTCGGCGAGAACGACCTGTTCGGGACCTACACCGATGCGGGTGCGGTCCCGACGCCGGCCATCGAGGAGACGCTTCGCTATCGGGCGCCCGTACAGGCGATGACTCGCATCGCGACCGAGGACGTGACCGTCGGCGGTGAGACCATCGGGGCGGGCGATCGGGTCATCGCTTGGATGGGCTCGGCCAACCGCGACGACCGGCAGTTCCCCGAGGGCGACTCCTTCGTTCCCGATCGCTCGCCCAATCAGCACCTCGGGTTCGGCCACGGCACCCACTACTGTCTCGGCGCGCCGCTCGCTCGCTTGGAGGCCGAGGTCGCCCTCTCGGAGCTGTTCGACCGGCTCGCAGGCGTCGAGTTCGCCGACGCGAGGCTCCAACCGACCCGCAGCTCGTTCATCTACGGCGTCGAGTCGCTGCCCCTGCGATACTCGGTCTGAAGCGGAGCTTTATGCCGTCTGGCGTTCATCCGTTCCCTATGAACGACGGCGAAATACCCGACGACGTCAGCGAGGAAGAGATCGATCGGATCGACTTCGGGCAGTCGGTCTTCGACGGCGAGGGCAATC
Organism: Halalkalicoccus jeotgali B3; assembly: GCF_000196895.1. Taxonomy (NCBI): domain Archaea; kingdom Methanobacteriati; phylum Methanobacteriota; class Halobacteria; order Halobacteriales; family Halalkalicoccaceae; genus Halalkalicoccus; species Halalkalicoccus jeotgali. The sequence continues at coordinate 122,486 of NC_014297.1, read as the reverse complement.
GCCTCGGGAAGGTCCGCGGGTTCGACAACGCTGGCTTTTACGTCACGATGCGCGAGGGCTACGAGTCCATGAGCGTCGAGCACGCCCGCTCGGGCGGGGAGTTCGGGGAGGCAGAGCTCATGTGGCGCTGCATGGAGTGTGGCGAGATGGGCCGTATCGACGAGGGACTCCCCGGGGAGTGTCCCAACTGTGGCGAACCGCGCGAGTCGCTGATGTACTGGACCGAAGACTAGCGGCGTGAGGATCGTCCTCTTCGGCGCGGGGAGTTTGGGGAGCCTGCTCGGCGGACTGCTCGCGCGCGAACACGACGTCGTCCTCGTGGGACGCGACCCGCACGTCGCGGCGATCCGTGAGGACGGTCTCCGAGTCGGCGGCGAGTTCGACTATCGTATCGATCCCGAGGTGACGACCGACGGGACCGGTCTCACGGCGGCTCTCGCGTTGGTCACCGTCAAGAGCTACGACACCGATGAGGCCGCCCGAACCCTTTCGACCGGCGAGTTCGGAACTGCGCTCTCGCTGCAGAACGGACTGGGAAACGAGGAGCGCCTCGCGGCCGAGCTTGACTGCCCAGTACTCGCCGGCACCGCGAGCTACGGGGCGCGTCTGATCGAACCGGGCGCGGTCGAATGTACCGGACTCGGGCGAGTGGTTCTCGGCCCACCCGAGGGTGGTGAAAGTACGCTCGCAACAATGATAGGTGAGGCGTTCGCTGAAAGTGGGCTCGAGACGACGGTCGCCGACGACATGCCCCGACGGCTCTGGGTGAAATGTGCGGTCAACACTGCGATTAACCCGTTGACGGCGCTTACCGGAACGAAAAACGGCGTCGTTCTCGACGAGCCGGCGTGGCCGATCGCCCGCGAAGCGGCCCACGAGACCGCCCGCGTCGCCCGCGAAAGCGGTGTCGACCTCTCCGAAGAGATGGTCGTTGATGCGCTCGAACGGGTCGCGAGCGCCACTCGCGGAAACACCTCCTCGATGGCTCAGGACCTCCGGAAAGGACGGCGAACCGAGATCGACGCCATCAACGGCTACGTGGCCCAGCAAGCCGAGGGGTCGGTCCCGACGAACGCACTGCTAACCGGTCTGGTAAAAACGTGGGAGAACTCGCACGGATCGGGTTAGAACGGCGCCTGCGGGCCTTCGTCCGTCGACTCGTCGTCGGTGGTTTCGCCGGGGAACGAGGGGCTCATGCCGCCACCGCCACCCATCCCGCCGTCGTCGCCCATGCCGGTCTCGGCGTGGACCTGGTTGATCTCGGGGATCTCCTTGACCATTCGGCTCTTGATCGCCTGGATCGTCATCGGGGAGATACCACAGCCGCTGCAGGCCCCGCCGAGCTGGATCGTCACCTCGCCGCTCTCACGGTCGAGGTTCTGGATGGCGGCGCTGCCGCCGTGCATCTGGATCTGCGGGAAGTTGCGCCGCAGGAAGTTCATGACGCGATCGTTGAGGTCGTCCGCTTCCTGCGTCTCGGTACTCATGTTCTCGGGTAGGAAGCGAACGTTGATAGACCTTTGGACTGTCTCAGCGCTCGACGCCGAGGACACGGTGAAGCTCCGCCTCGATCCGCTCGACATAGATCTCGAGCACCTCCTCGAAGCGCTCGCGCTCGACGATCACTCCCCCCAATCGGCCGTAGGGGTTTTCGGGGAGATCGACCGAGAATTCGCCGTTTTCGTACTGGGGTTCGCTCTCGTTGAGTACCTGCTGGTCGATTCCGTGGACCAGTTCGGAGTCGTAGCGCTCGTTCATGTACTCGAAGGCGTTCTTGTAGGCTCGCTGGAGCTCGTTGAAGTAGTGGACGTACTTCTCCTCGAACTTCTCGGGGTCGAACTCGCTCATACCCGCCTCTCGGTCGGCCCGGGTAAAAGCGGGACGGTGTCGCGACCGAATGGTTCTCTATCGTCGCTATTGATTTATCACCGCTCGTCGCGTCGGAGTTCGGGTCGAGGACGGGGTGGTGACCGAGCGGACTGACGGAACCGAACCTCTCTTCTACCACGTCCGGTACTCCGTATCGGTCTTCGGCTGGATCTCTCCCTGATAAATCCTCTCCGACGATACGAAACTACCCGTTCGGGGGACGTCGTTTCAAGGGGTGTATTACCCCTGCGACCATACGACGGCCCATGAGCGCTACGATAGTCGAGATGGAACTTCCGAGCGAGGAGTTCGCCCTCTCCCAGACGCTTTCGAGGGTCGAGGACGTCGAGTTCGAGGTCGAGCGGTTCGTCGCCCACGACGATGATCACGTCATGCCCTTCGTTTGGGTCAGCGACGGGGACGGCGATCGGATCCGGACGGAACTAGAGGCCGACGAGTCGGTCGAGAACATCGAACTCGTCTCGGAACTCGACGGCGAGTGGCTCTTCCGAATGGAATGGGTCGATCACATCGAGACGCTGATCCACATCCTCGTCAAAGAGGAGGGATCGATCCTCGCCGCGTTCGGCGACGAGTCGGGCTGGCAGATCCGCGTGCTCTTTGCCGACCGCGACGGGCTCTCGCGGACCTACGACTACTGCCGGGACGCCGGGCTTACGGTCGACATTCGCAGCATCTACCAGCTCGACGACGGGCGCGAGGGTCGCTTCGGGCTCACCGACGAGCAACAGGACACCCTCGTCGCCGCCTACGAGCGCGGGTACTTCGACGTCCCGCGGAAGATCACGCTGACGGATCTCGGCGAGGAGCTCGGCATCTCACACCAGGCGCTCTCCGAGCGCCTCCGACGTGGCGAAAAGAGCGTGCTCAAAAACACCGTCATCGTCGGTGCCGAGGACTGACTCACCGACCGCGGGCGTACAGAGCGACGAGCAGGACGATCAACAGCGCTTGTGCGAGTTTGTCTATCGCGTCGATCGTATCGAGGCTCCCGAGGGTCGGCCCGACCACGAGATACCAGAGCACGATCTGGACCGCAGTAAACGGTACCCCGATGGCGTAGATCAATCGCCGTCGATATCCCACGAGTACGAGGGCGATTCCACCGAAAAAGCCCAGCCCCGCGAGCACGAAGCTCACCTGGAACGGGAGAACGGGAAAGATCACGGCCAACAGCAGGTGGATCAGCCCGCTTATCGCCGCGAGCGCGATAGCAAGCCAGTGGATCGGGGTCAGCGAACTCGTTTCGAAACGTACCATACCCCTCGTACGACTGCCATGTACTTCCCTGTCACGACAGTTGTTCGCCGACGAGGCGATCCGCGCGAGCGACGAACGCCTCGCGCTCGTCCTCGGGGATCGTCGCTCCGGCCGCCACGTCGTGGCCGCCACCGTCGCCGCCGACCGCGCTCGCGGCCGCGCCCACCACCGCAGAGAGGTCGAGTCCCCGACCTACGAGGGCGTGGGTTCCCCGGGTCGAGACCTTCAGCGTCCCCTCGTCCTTCTCGGCGAAGGCGACGATCGGCACCTCGGGATCGACCCCGTCGGACCCGAGCGCCATTCCTGCGACGATGCCGACGATCGTCTCGGGGATCCGGTCCCCGGCGTCGAACCACTGGAGGTTCGTCTCGCGGGTGACGCCGATCTCCTCGACCCATCGCAGCCCCGCCGAGAGGTTGCGTCGGTGGTTTCCCAACAGCCCTCGGGCTTCCTCGAGTGCCCGTCCACGATCCCCGAGACAGACTGCGAGGCCGACGTCCGCGCGCTCGTAGCGCGCCGTCGAGTTCAAGAGCGTGGAAAACTCGCTCGCGTCACGGAGTTCGGTGCCCGGTTGCTCTCCCACGAGCGTGTAAGTCGTCCCGATCAGCCCGTCGATCCGCTCGCTCGGGACGCCGCTTGCGACCGCCCGCCGGACCAACGCGCTCGCGACCGTTCGCTGTTCGGTGTCGTCGAGATCGACCCACCGGCGCCACTCGCCGCCCTCGCGCAGGTCGACGTCGAGGTCGTCGAGAAACCGTAGGGTCCCGTTGGTGTCGCCAGAGATCCCCGGAATCGCCACGTCGCTCGCGTACTCGAGCAGCTTCGGGAGTGGACGGGTCTGCGTGCCGTAGATCGCCAGATCCGTGCCGGTATTCAGTATGCCCGCCTCGCACCCCTCCTCGACGATCGCCGCGTTCGCCCCGACGAGTTCGCCCTCGCTCGATTGCATGTCCCCGACCGCCCCGACGACCGCCAGCGCCGCCAGATCCCGGTTGTCGGTACCGTCTTCCAGCGCGCGTGCGAGGAGATACGCCGTCCCCGCACCCGACAGCTCCGTTGCCCCGTTCAGCCCTTCGAGCAGCGGGTTACAGTGAAAGTCGGTCCCCGCGTCTGCGGGCTGGTGGTGATCGCAGATCACGGGCGTGAACGCGCCCCGATTTTCGTGGGCGGCGATCAGGTCCAGTTGGCCGCTGCCGAAGTCCGTAAAGAGGACCGTCTCGAAGTCGCTCGCGGCGATCCGTTCCAGCTCCTCCGAATCGAGCTGTTTGGCGAACGTCGCCTCGAAGCTGATTCCGGCGCGTTCGAGCGCGCTGGCGGCGATCCCCGCGCTCGTCAGTCCGTCGGCGTCGATGTGGGAGGCGAGCAACACCGCCTCGGCCTCGCGGAGGCGGTTCGCACAGGCGCTCGCGCGGGCGTCGAGTTCGGGGACCGGGCCGGCCATTAGTGCTCCTTTACCCATCACCGGGCATAAACTTCCGGAGTCGCCCACCGAGCGTTTATCCCCGCCATCCCGTATCCCTCACCATGCTCTCGGATTCGAGGGTGACGCTCCTCACGAAACTGCTGGTCGTCGGGCTGCTCGCGGTTTCGCTCGTCTCGGCGTATCTGATCAGTCGTCGGTCCGGCCCCGTCGCTGCGCTCCCGAGTCTGATCGGCGTCTACATCACGCTCACGCTGGCGGTCGGCGTCTTCGCCACGAGCCTGCTCGACCCGCGCTTTCAGGTCGCGTTCGCGTTCGGCATCGTGATGGTCGGGGTTTCGATGTACGTCACCGAGAGCGCCCTCGTCGGCGCCCTGTTCGTGGTCGTCGGCCTGTTCTGGCTGGGGACGAAGGGCCGCGAACTCACGTGAAGGCGAAACCGAAAAACGCCCGCCGGGCGTGGCCCCGGTATGGACGCCGCCTACCCGCCGCCGGTCGAACGCGGCGATACGGTCGCCGTGATCGCACCCTCGCACGCCGCCCCGCGGGGTGCCCTCTCGCGCGGCGTCGAGCGGCTTCGCTCGCTCGATCTCGACGTCGAACTGTTCGACACCGCGACCCGCACCACCGAGTGGCTTCGGGCCAACCCCGAAGCGCGCGCCCAGGACGTCCACCGCGCGTTCGAGCGCGAGGACGTTCGGGGGGTGATCGCCGCGTTCGGGGGCAACTGCCAGCTCCAGATGCTCCCACATCTCGATCCCGAGACCCTCCGGGAGAACCCCACGCGGTTTTTCGGCGCGAGCGACAACACCCACCTGCACCTGTTTCTCGACTCCCTCGGCCTCGTCTCGTTTTACGGTGCCCAGCTGTTTCCCGACCTCGTCGCCGACCCGCGGATGCACCCCGCCACCCGAGAGTGGGTCAAGCGTGCGCTGCGCGAGACGCCCTTCGGCGTGCTTTCGCCGGCTGGGGAGTGGACCGACGAATACTACGACATCGAGAGCGACCTGCCGAGAACGTGGTTCGAGAGCGAGGGGTGGCGCTGGCACGCCCCCGCAGGCCGCACCGTCACCGCGCCCGTGGTCGGGGGCTGTCTCGCGATGCTCGAATCCCAGCTCCTGACCGACACGCCCTACTTCACCCGCGAGACCTGCGAGGGGCGGATCCTCGCGGTCGAGACCTCCGGAGAAACCCCCACGCCCGCGCTGATCGAGCGCTTTTTCACGGCGCTTGGCGAGCGGGGGATCCTCGAGGCCTGCGAGGCGCTCGTCGTCGGCAAACCAGAGACACCCGGAGACGACGAGCGCGAACGGTATCGCCGCCGCCAACGCCGCACCATCGCGGCGACCGTATCGGAGTACGCCGACCTCCCGATTGTCTTCGATCTGGACTTCGGCCATCCCGGCCCCGACCTGCCCCTGCCGATGGGCGCGCCGATGACGGTCGACGCCCCCACGCGGGCGATCCGGTTCGCTCAGTCCCGATAGCTCGGGGCGGCCCGCTCGACGACGGCACAGGCCAGCTCCTCGAAGCTCGCCGCGTCGGGAACGACGTCGACCGCAATCCCCTTGCGCGCGGCCGTCTCGCGGGTCGGCGCGCCGATCGCGCCGACGATCGAAGTTGAAAGCCCGTCGACCGCCTCCTCGCGTAGCCCGCGCTCGTCGGCGGCCGCGAGGAAGTGCTCGACGGTCAACGAGGAGGTAAACAGCGCACCCTCGAGTTCGCCGGCGGCGGCCCGCTCGACCGAGACGCCCGATTCCGGCGGGCGGACCAGCTCGTACAGCACCGTCTCGTGGACGTACGCGCCCGCCTCGTTCAGCCCGTCGGTGAGGACGGGACTGCCGTGATCCGAGCGGGCGACCTCGACGCACGCGCCAGCCACTTCACCTTCGAGGGCGCGAACGAGCCCCGAAGAGGAGAACTCCTCGGGGATCAGATCGACCTCGTAGCCCGCCTCCCGGAGCGCTCTACCGGTTCTGTCGCCGATCGCACAGACCGTTCCCGAAGGGTGCCAGCCCGCCTCCCGAGCGAGTTCGACGCCGGTCTTGCTCGTCAGGACCGTGAAATCGGCGTCCTCTCGCGGGCGTGCGCCCGTCGGCTCGACCGCGAGCATCGGGTCCGGGACCGCATCGGCCCCGAGCGATTCGAGCAGGTCGACCGCCTCGGAGAGACGCTCATCGTCCGGCCGAAAGACCGCGATCCGCGTCTCTTGGGTCATTCCTGTCCCTCCGGGCTCTCATAGAGCCCCGCGACCCCACCGATGACCGTCACCGCTGGCGGTTCGATCCCCGCCTCGTCGCGCACCGAGACGATGGTGTCGAGCGTGCCCGCGACCGCTCGGCCGTCGGGCCAGGTGCCCCGTTCGACCAGCGCGACCGGCGTCCCGGGGTCCATCCCGGCCTCGCGAAGTGCCCGAGTGTACTCCGGCAGCTTGCCCACGCCCATCAGTACGACGATGGTCCCGCCGGTCGCCGCGAGTGCCTCCCAGTCGACCGCCGACTCCGCCTTCGTGGGGTCCTCGTGGCCGGTGACGAACGAAACCGAGGAGGCGTGATCGCGGTGCGTAACCGGAATTCCGAAGACCGCGGGCGCGGCGATCGCGGAGGTGATCCCGGGGACCACGTCCACGGCGATCCCGCGCTCGTGGAGGTACTCGAGTTCCTCGCCGCCCCGGCCGAAGACGAACGGGTCCCCGCCTTTCAGGCGCACGACCCGCTTCCCTTCGCGTGCGAGCTCGGCGAGCCGTTCGTTGATCTCCTCCTGACTCGTACGCTCCCCGCCCGCGCGCTTGCCGACGTCCTCGCGCTTTCCCTCGGGGATCGACTCGATGATCTCCGGGCCGGGGAGCTTATCGTGGAGAACGATATCGGCCTCTTCGATCAGCCGTCGGGCCTTCACCGTCAGGAGTTCGGGATCGCCGGGGCCGCTCCCGACCAAATAGACCGTGCCCGTCATTTTCCGTCTCCCGTCTCCTCGCCGTCAGTTCGTTCGGTGTCGATCTCCTCTTCGGTCGCTTCGCGTTTGGCCTCCTCGATCAACTCGCTGGCACCCCGGTCTGCGAGCTCCTCGGCCAGTTCGCGGGCGGCCTCGGCGTGGCGCTTGACGGGCAGGTCACGCGTCACCGAGATCGTCGGCTCGCCACCGCGAGCGAGCACCTGCACCCGCGTACGGACGTGTTCGCCCTGGATCACGGCGTGGATCCCGATCGGGGCGACACAGCCCCCGCCAAGCGTCGCCAGGACCGTGCGCTCGACGGTCGTCTCGACGCGACTCCGGGGGTGGTCGAGCGCCTCGTTGACCTCGCGGGCGAGGTCGCCGTCGGCCATCGTCACCGCCAGCGCCCCCTGGCCCGCCGCGGGCACGAACGACTCCGTGGGCAGGTCCGACGTGGGGATCTCACGATCTAGCCCCGAGCGCTCCAGTCCGGCCGCGGCGAGCACGATCGCGTCGAACGACTCGCTGCGCTCGAACGCCTGGCGCTCGCGTTCTGAGAGTCCCTCGATCCACTCTTCGGGACGGCGGTCGAACTCCGGCTCGAAGTCGTCGTCGGTGTTCGCCTTTCGCTGCTCGTCGGCGGCGACCCGCCGGTCGTACTCCTCGTTGAGCGACTTCGAGAGCAGCTTCTCGACCCGGGTATCGACGTTGCCTCGCAGCGGCTCGACCGTCAGATCCGGGCGCTGTGCGAGCAACTGGGCCCCCCGTCGGAGGCTGCCGGTGCCGACCGTCGCGCCCTCGGGAAGCTCCGCGAGGGGTTTTCCGTCGGGGGTCACGAGGCGGTCGCCCGCGGTGGCGCGTTCGGGGACGGCCGCGACGACGAGTTGGGACTCCTCAGTGGGCATGTCCTTCATCGAGTGGATCGCGCCCTCGACGTCCCCCGCGAGTACTTTCTCGTCGAGGCTGTGGACGAACGCGCCGGTCTTGCCCAGCCGGTGGATGAGTTCGTCGTCGATCCGGTCGCCGGTCGTCTCCACCGTCACGAGCTCGACCTCACGGCGACGCCCCGAGAGCGCCCGCTTGACCGATTCGGCCTGGGCGAGCGCGAGGTCCGATCCGCGCGTCGCCAGCCGGATCGGGTCCGATCGCGTGGTCATGCCCGGGGGTGAGGCCCCGACGCACATATACTGCCTGTTGTCGCCCCTTCTCTCGTACCTCTTGGGGGATTGGCATTTACACACCCTTATCCCGTCAGCAGTTTTGGACAACGCATGGGAACGATCGCTGAACTCACCGTCCCCGCCGCGGAGTTCGCGCTCCGGGACACGCTGGCCGCCGTGCCCACCGTCCAGTTCGAGATCGAGCGCGTCGCGGCCCACAGCGAGGGACGACTCATCCCCTTCGTCTGGGTCCGTACCGAGGAGTTCGATCGCTTCGAGGAGGCGCTGGCCGAGGACCCGACCGTAAACGGGGTCGAGTGCCTCTCGGAACTGGATTCCGAGCGACTCTATCGGATGGACTGGGTCGATTCGATCCATCCGGTCCAAACGGTCCTCGAAACCGACTCGACGGTCCTCTCTGCGACCGGCAGCGACGGGACGTGGCGCCTGCGGATCCTCTTTCCCGACCGCGAGTCGCTCTCGGCGGCCTACGACCACTGTCAGCGCGCCGGCGTCGACTTCGACGTCACCAGCATCTACGACCTCGAGGGTGATCGCCGCGGCCAATACAGCCTCACCAAAGAACAACACGACACCCTCGTCCAAGGCGTCGAACGTGGCTACTACAACGTCCCGCGGGACCTCACGCTCGGGGAGTTCGCCGCGGGCCTCGACATCTCACACCAGGCGCTCTCCGAGCGACTGCGTCGGGGTCACCGCAACCTCATCGAGTCGGCGCTGATCACCGGCCCGGTCGAAGAATAACGAAAACGCGGTGGGGGTCTACCGACGGGTGTCGTCGTCGTCGTCCAGCAGTCCGTCGTCGTCGTCCCGGGTGCCGGTGTTGCCCGGCGGCGTGTTGGCACCCGATCCGGTCGTGGTTTCGCTTGCGGTCCCGGTCGCTCCGGTCCCGGTCGCGGCCGCCGAACCGAGCCGAACCGCGTCGTTGTCTACTGACGCGACGGCCTCCGACTGCAACGGGTAGGTGTCCTCGTCGCGGTCGTCCCAACCGAGTTTCGACTTGATCTTGTCCGTCAATCCGGGGTTCGGATCGACGTAGGCGGTGCCGTGTTCGACGTCCGCGATGATGCCGACCTCATCGCCCTGGTCGTTGACGACTATCTTGCCCTCGTCGTCCTCGGTGAAGTTGTGTGCCATCGCACAACCCCCTACTCCGGGTGGAAACTTGCCAACCGACCCTGCTGGTGCAGGTTACTTATCACCGACGGGCCGTTCACGACCCGATTATCGGTAAACATACATATTTATCACCGAGTGAGGTCTATGGGGAGGTATGCGTTCGATAGATAGACGGAGGGTGTTGGAGGGAATCGGTCTCGCAGGTATCGCCGGGCTCGCCGGCTGTATCACGAGCGACGACGGCGGCAACGGGGGCAACGGTGGCGGCGGGAACGGTGGCGGCGGCGGTGGCGGCACCGAACTCACCTGGGACGCCGGCGGGCAGGGCGGGACGTACTACCCGCTCTCGAACCAGTTCAAGCAGATCGTCGACGGGAACACGGACTACTCGCTGCAGGTGCGCTCGACCGGGGCGAGCGTCGAGAACATCGGCAACCTCGCGGGCGGCAATGCGGACTTCGCGTTGGTCCAGAACGACACGGCGTTTTTCGCCTACGAGGGCACCGGCATCGAGGACTTCGAGGGCAACGCCGTGCCCTCGCTTCGCGGGGTCGCGACGCTGTACCCCGAGACGATCCACATCGTCGCCAGCGCCGAGAGCGGCATCTCCTCGGTCGAGGACCTCTCGGGGGCGACGATCAATACCGGCGATCTGGGTAGCGGGACGCAGGTCGACGCCGTCCAGATCCTCGAGGCCGTCGGGATCACCGACTACTCCGAACAGAACACGGGCTTCTCGCAGGCGGCCGAGCAGCTCCAGAACGGCGACATCGACGCTGCGTTCATCGTCGGCGGCTGGCCGGTCGGCGCGATCGAGAACCTCGCGACGAGCACGGACATCACGATCGTCTCGATCGAAGGACAGGCCCGCCAGCAGATCCTCGATTCGGGCGACTACTTCGCCGAGGACGAGATCCCCGCGGGCACCTATTCGGGGGTCGAGGAAGCCGTCCCGACCGTGGCCGTCCAGGCGATGATCGCCACCACCGAGGAGCAGGACGAGGCCATCGTCGAGGAGATCCTGACCACGATCTTCGACAACGTCGACCAGCTCAGCATCAAACAGGACTTCATCAGCCGCGATACCGCCCAGGAGGGGATGTCCATCCCGCTGCACCCCGGTGCCGAATCGTACTTCGGGTCGGGCGGCGGGAGCACAAACGAGAGCGGGGGCAACACGAGCGGCAACGACAGCGCCGAGAACGCCACCGGCGGCAACGACACCAACAGCTCGGCCTGAGCCGATGGCCGGCGTCCCTGATCCGGACCGCCGACGTGCGAACGCGTCGCTCGGTCCGTCCGCCTTCCGGTCGCCCCGGCGACCCTCCTCGGGCGGGGGGACGTCGTGAGGGGCCGTCGTCGCGTACTAGCGTTCGTCGCGGTCGTCTGTCTTCTGGGGACCCTCGCCGTCGCCGGTGCCGCGGCGACGCCCGCAGATAGGGTCCTCGTGGTCGAGGACGCCGCCACGGGCGAGCGCCTCATCGAGACGCCCGTCGAGAACGGCACCGTCGTCGCGCTCGAGTACACCCACAGCGTCGAGAAGACGCGGGTGCTCGACGCCTTCACCGTTCGTGGCGACGAGCTCGTCATGACGCGCATGGAGTTTGAGTCCTACGGCTGGGGGCTGCCCGCGGGCGCGGAGGTCACCCGGGAGAACGGCACGTTCTCGTTCGACCCCTCATATGCGAGCGAGGAGTTGGTGGTCAAGCCCGGCCGAACCGCCGGCCACCGGCTTCACGTCGACTCCCAAACGTACGACCTCGTCGAGCGCTCGGACGCCCGTGCGGTCCGGCTCTCGATCGAGCGCCGGTCGGTTCTGGATGCTACCCTCGACCGGAGCGCACCCTATATAGGGGCTGGGGCGTGACCTACTTGCCATGAGTACGTCATCCGGGGATGCGACTGGGGAGGCTGACGAACCCGAACTCTCCGAGGAGGAACAACAGGAGCTGATCGACGAGCTCGAACGCCGGCGGGATCCCCGCGGGATCGCCGCGGTGCTCGTCGCGGTCGTCGGTATCGCGTTCTCGCTCTATCAGGTCTGGATCGCCGCCCATGGCTTCGAGTTCGGACTCACGCTGCCGATCGTCGGCGAGGTCGAACTCGCCGCCCTCCAGTTGCTACAGGTCAACGCCGTCCACGTCGTCTTCGCGCTGGTGTTGGCCTTCCTCCTGTACCCGCCGACGACCGGCGACGGTCCCCTCGCGGGTCGCCTCGCCCGGATCGTCCCGGCGCTTTCCGATCGCTTCGGCGCCGACAGCCCCGTCACCCGTGGGGCCCGCGGTCTTCGCAGCGGGGTTCGCTGGGCGTTCGTCGACGCGCGCCGCGAGCGGGTGACGCCCGCCGACGTCGTCTGTATCGTGATCGCGGTGCTCGCGGCGCTTTACATGCTGACGTCCTTCTCGGAAGTCCAGCGTATGCGGGTCTTCGGGCTCGGCACGGGCCGGACGATCGGCGAGATCGTCCCCCCTCTCGAACCCCTCGTCGCGGCGATCTCGGCGCTCGGGATCCCGCTGGATTCGACCTCGGTCGCGTTCCTGCTCGGGGCCGCGGGCGTGATCCTCGTCCTCGAGGCGACACGGCGCTCGCTGGGGATCTATCTCACGCTGATCGTCCTCGCCTTCGTCCTCTATGCGCGCTATGGTTATCTCATCCCGGGTGACGGCGTCGTCTCGACGCCCTTCGGGTTCGGGATCGGCCTGCCCTACATCGAGATCTTCTCGATCCCGCCGGGCGACTGGGCGACGATCATTCAGAACTTCTGGTACAACACCGAAAACGGGGTCTTCGGTATCCCCGTCACCGTCTCGGTCCAGTTCATCTACATCTTCATCCTCTTCGGGGCGATCCTCGAGATGTCGGGTGCCGGCCAGTGGTTCATTGATCTGGCCTACGCCGTTACCGGGCACCGAAAGGGCGGTCCGGCGAAGGCGAGCGTCCTCGCCTCGGGCTTCATGGGGACGATCTCGGGCTCGTCGATCGCCAACACCGTCACGACGGGCGCGTTTACGATCCCGCTGATGAAGCGTTCGGGCTACCGCTCGGAGTTCGCGGGCGCGGTCGAGGCCTCGGCGTCCTCGGGCGGGCAGATCCTCCCGCCGGTGATGGGCGCCGCAGCGTTCCTGATCGTCGAGTACACCGCAACGCCCTACTCCGACGTCATCATCGCCGCCGCGGTGCCCGCGGTGGCCTTTTTCTTCGGCGTCTGGGTGATGGTCCACCTCGAGGCCTCGCGGACGAACATCGAGCGCATCGACAAGGCAGACACCATCCCGATCCGCCCCCACCTCCGGAAGGGGTGGTTCTACCTCGTGCCGATCGCTCTGTTGTTGTACTATCTGGTCATCGCCCGGCTGTCGGTCGCCCGGTCGGCGTGGTTCTCGATTCTCGCGATCATCGCAACGATCGCGATCGTCGCCGCCTACAGCGAACGCACGCGCGGGCCGTTGCTCGGCGCGATCGTGGGTCTCTTCGCGCTTGAAACGTTCGCGTATCTGTTCGCGGGCACCGGTCTGCTGGGCGTTCTGACCGGCGGCGCGACCGGGGGTCTGGGGGTCGAGGCCGCGCTCTCGGCGGCGGCCGGGAACCTCGTCTGGATCGCCCTCCTGGTGAGTGTCCTCGTCCTGGTGGCCCGTCCCGACCTCGACGCGCCGTTTCTGGACTACGATCCGTCGGTCGACGAAACCGCAGAGACGACCGCCAACGCCCTCGGTCGCCCGTCGCTGGCTCGCAACGCACCCTTCGGGTTCGGCACGTTCGTGTTGCGCTCGCTGGAGGCCGGCGCGCGGACCGCGACCCCGATCGTCGTCGCGGTCGCTGCGGTCGGCATCATCCCGGGCGTCCTGAGCGCGACCGGGCTCGCCCCGAACCTCACGACGTTCATCACGTCGCTTGCGGGCGGGTCGACGGCCCTACTGTTGCTCATCACGGCGATCGCGGCGATCATCCTCGGGATGGGTGTGCCGACGACGGCGACGTACATCCTGTTGGCGTCGGTGCTCGCGCCGGCGATCGTCCAGAGCGGGGAGATCCCGGTGCTGGCCGCCCACCTGTTCATCCTCTATTTCGGCGTGATCGCGGACATCACGCCGCCGGTTGCCGTCGCCGCCTACGCCGCGGCCGGCGTCGCCAAATCCGACCCGTTCCCGACCGGCGTCGAGGCCTTTACGCTGTCGCTGAACAAGGCGATCGTGCCCTTCGCCTTCGCCTTTACCCCCGGGATCGTCCTGCTTCGCTCGACCGGCAACGGTGACGCCCGCGTCATCGGCCTCGCCGACGTGCTGGATATCGGCTTTTTCGTCCCCGAAGTGATCGTCCCGATCGTCGGGACGTTCCTCGGGGTGGTGGCGCTGGGACCGACGATCATCGGCTACCTCTATGCGAGCGTCCCGCGGGTCGAACGGGCGCTGTTTGCGGTCTCGGCAGTGTTGCTGATGACGCCGCTGACGCTGTTTACCACGGTCGCCGACCTGATGGCGCTGGTCAGTCCCTACACCCTGACCGCGCCGCTGGCCGTCGGGCCCGTGCTGCGTGCGGCCGGCGCGGTCCTGTTCGTTGCGCTCGCGCTGAAAAATCGGCGTGCCGGTGAGAACCGACCCGGGACGGCCACGACCGCCGAGCCGACCACCGACTGACCTTACAGGACGTCCTTGTAGGCTTCGAGCGTCTCCTCGACGTCTTCCGTGGTGTGGGCGTCGCTCACGAACTGTGATTCGAACCCGTTCTGGCTCAGGAAGACCCCCTGATCGAACATGGCGGGCCACAGAAGCCGGTTCCAGCGTTCGATCTCCGTGCCGGCGACGTCCGCGCCCGTCTTCGGACAGTGCGTATATCGCGCACACTCGGTGCGTTGCTCACAGCCGCTCTCACAATGGCTTTCGCTTTCGACGGGTGCATCGCGCGTCAAGAGCACCTTGAAGATGCTGTCGGTTCCCGCGACGGTGTACTCGGGGGCCTGATCCGCACAGATGTCGGTCAGTCCCGACCGGAGGCGCTCGCCGAGCGCGTTTACGTGATCGTAGACGTCGTTTTCGGCGGCGTACTTCAGCGTCTCCAGTCCGGCGGCCATCGTCACCGGATGGCCCGAGAAGGTCCCCGCTTGGAAGACGTCGCCCGAGGGGGTAAAGGACTCGACGACCTCCGAGCGCCCACCGATCGCGCCGACGGGAAAGCCGCCGCCGACGATCTTGCCGAAGGTCGTCACGTCCGGGGTGACGTCGAACTTCCCCTGTGCACACGCTAGCCCGCCGACCCGGAAGCCGGTGATGACCTCGTCGAAGATCAGCAGGGAGCCGTGCTCGCGGGTGAGCTTTCGCAGCGTTTCGTGATAGCCATCAACAGGAGTAACGATCCCCTTGTTCGCGAGGATCGGCTCGACGAGCACGCCCGCGATCTCCTCGCCGTGCTCCTCGAAGACGCGCTCTGCGGCCTCCGTATCGTTGAACGGCACTGGGATGGTGTGCTCGGCGAAAGAGTCGGGCACGCCCTTCGAACTCGGGGACGGATCGTCGGGATCGCCCTCGACGAGCGTCGACTCCTGGGCGCCGTGATAGCCCCCCTGCATGACGACGATCTTCTCGCGGCCGGTGTAGCCCCGTGCGAGGCGCACGGCCGAGACGGTCGCCTCGGTCCCGCTGTTGACGAAGCGGACCGTCTCGACGCTGGGGACGTGACGGGCGACGAACTCCGCGAGTTCGACCTCGATCTCCGTGGGCGCGCCGTACATCGGGCCGGCGCTTGCCTGCTTTTGGACCGCCGACTCGACCGACTGGGGCAGATCGTGACCCAGCAACAGGGGACCCAGCCCCATCACCCAGTCGATATACCGGTTGCCGTCGGCGTCGATGACGTGCCCGCCGTCGCCCCGTTCGACGAAGAAGGGATAGGGCTGGATCGACGCGCGCACCGGCGAGTTCACCCCGCCGGGCAGGACCGACAGCGCCCGGTCGTACAACTCGCGGGAGTTCTCGAGGTTCATACCGGTGCTTGCGGGTCGGAGTACTTAATCGGGGTGTGTCGGAGTCGCTCGGGTCGCCGTGGCCTTGAACGAGGCGACGACCTCCCGGCCGGGTTCGAGGCCGAGGCGCTCGACGCTTGCATGCGTCACGAGCGCCACGAGCCGCGTCTCGCCCCCGATATCCAGACGGACGCGCGCGACCGTCTCGCCGCGCTCGACGGCCCTGACGACGCCCGCAAACCGATTGCGAGCGCTCGTCTCGGTGGGATCGGGCGTCTTCGCCGGTGGCGTGAGCGTCACGGCGTCCGAGCGGATCGCCACCGCGACCGGCCCCTCCTCGGGCGGGACGAGCGCACGAACCCGCCCCGGCGCGCACTCGACGACGCCCAGTTCCCCGTCGCGCTCGATCACCCGCCCCGAAAGCACCGTCTGCTCGACGGCGACCAACCCCTCGGCTGCGGTATCGAGGCGTTCGAAGCGTTCGAGCAGCGCGTGGGCCCCGTCGGTGAGCGAACTCCCGCCGCCGTCCGAGCCGCCCCGCTGGCGCTCGACCAGCGGACCGAGCGCCTCCTCCAGTTCGACGACCCGGCGTTGGGCGTGTGCGTAGGACCGTTCCAGCGCGTTCGTGGCCGCGTGGATCGAGCCGTGTTCGGCGATCGCACGCAGCAACTCGACGTCCCGGTCGGTGATGGTCTCCTCGCCGACGATCAGTCCAGCCTCGACCGAACCGCGAACGTCCTGCTCGTCCATTCGATACGACCGTCGAGGACGGGCGAGGAAATCAATCCAGCGGTGGTGCCGGGATCTCGGCGGACCCCGAGAGCGATACCTCGGGCAGCGTCGACTATCCTCCTCCCTCGGGACGGCCAGCGGGACTGCCCTCGGCGCCGTGGGTTCGTCGGGGCGTTCAGTAGATCAGTTCCCCTTCGACGAACTTCCGAACGCGCTCATCGTGGGGGTCCTCGAAGACCCGCTCGGTGGGCCCGACCTCGACGATCCCGTCGCCAAGTACCACCGCCACCCTGTCGGCGATCCGTTCGGCCTGGTGCATGTCGTGGGTCGCGACGACGACGCCGATCCCGCGCTCGCGGGCCTGTCCGATCGCCGTCTCTAGGACGGCCGTGTTTCGGGGATCCAGATCCGACGTGGGTTCATCGAGCAACAGTACCGCAGGGTCGTACGCGAGCGCGCGAGCGAACGCGACCCGCTGGGCCTCCCCGCCCGACAGCGAGCGGGCGTTCTGGTCTCCTTTCCCGTCGAGCCCGACCACCGAGAGCGCCTCCTGTGCGGCCTCGTTCGTTCCGTTTTTCCGCCCGACGAGTTGGGCCGCGTTTCGCTTCAGGCGATCGGCCCACGACTGGCGTACCCGGAGGCCGTACTCGGCGTTCTCCCGGGCGGAGGCGTCGAACAGGCTGGGTTCCTGGAACACCATGCCGACGTTCCGGCGCAACGCGAGGCGCCGGTTTTCGGGGATCGCCCAGACGTCGGTTCCCTCGTAGCTGATGGTCCCATCGTCCGGACGTTCGAACAGCGCGAGCAGCCTGAGTAACGTGGATTTGCCCACCCCTGAGGGGCCGATGATCGCCAGTACCTCGCCCCGGTCGACCGACAGTGAGACGTCGGTAAAGACCGGTTCGTCGTAGGCGTGGCCGAGGCCTTCGACCGACAGGAGACCACTCATCGTCGCCCACCCCCGCCGAGACGCCCGACGATGGCGTTGACCAGCAAGACGAGCGCGACGAGGATCGCCCCGAGGAACATCGCCGTCTCGTAGCGTCCCTGGCGGGCCTCCAGCGTGATCGCCGTCGTGAGGTTGCGGGTGTAGGCGGTGCCGTCGGCGTAGGCGATGTTCCCGCCGACGATCAGCACCGACCCGACCTCGCTGATCGCCCGGCCAAAGCCCGCGAGCACCGCGGTCGCGATCCCGAAGCGCGCCTCCTTGATGACGACGAGCGCGACGTCGAGTCGGGTCCCGCCCATCGCGTAGGCGGCGTTCCGGACGGCGTCATCGACGCCCGTGATCGCCGCGAGACTCACCCCCGTGATCACCGGCGTGGCGAGTACGAACTGGGAGATAACCATCGCCTGGGGGGTGAAAACGAGGTCCAGCGCGCCGAGTGGCCCCTCGTTCGACACCGCAAAGAGCACCACGAGGCCGACGACGACGCTCGGAAACCCCATCCCGGTGTTGATCACGGCGGTCACGAGCCCCTTCCCGGGGAACTCCTTGAAGCCGACCGTAAGGGCGACGGGAATGCTGACGAGCGTCGAGAGCGCAACGGCGGTGAGACTCACCGTCAACGAGACGCGAACGATGCTCCGGATGTAGTGGCTCTCGAAGGGTAACTCGACGATCGGCTGGAGCGCCTCGAGGGCCATCACTCCCCTGTGGCGTTGCCCCCGTCGGTACCCTCGGGCTGCCAGCCCTCCGGGACGTACTGCTGGAAGTTCGGGTCCTCCGAGAGCGCCTGCGGGAAGAACAGTTGCTCGCCGTCGAGTTCGTAGTTCTCGATGACGTCCTGGCCCTCCTGGCTCGTCAGGAAGCCGATGTAGGACATCGCGAGCTGGTAGTTGACGTTATCGTGGACCGCGGGGTTGATCGCCAGTACCCCGTAGGGGTTCGCGAGAATCTCGGGACCGCCCTCGACGGGTCCCTGGACGAGGATCTCCAGTTCGATCTCATCCTGTTGGGAGATGAACGTTCCGCGATCCGAGAGGGTGTAGCCACCTTGCTGGCTGGCCTGATTGAGCGTATCGCCCATCCCCTGACCGGTCTCGAGGTACCACTCGCCGCCGGGTTCGACGCCCGCGGCCTCCCAGATCTGGAGCTCGGCCGTGTTGGTCCCCGAGTTGTCCCCACGGGAGGCGAACAGCGACTGACTCTCGGCGATCGCCTGAAAGGCCCCGACCGCGTCCCCGCTGCCCCCGATCCCGGCGGGATCGTCGCTCGGCCCGACGATCACGAAGTCGTTGTACATCAGGTCCCGGCGGTTGATCCCGTAGCCGTTTCGCATGAACTCGTCCTCCTGGCTCCGGGCGTGGACCATCACGATGTCACAATCGCCGGCCCGTGCGGTTTCGAGTGCCGCACCGGTTCCCTGCGAGATCGCCTGGACCGGCGTGCCGAAGTTCTCCTCGAAGGCCGCGTTGACCTCGTCGAGCAGGCCGGTGTCGTAGGTGCTCGTCGTCGTCGCGAGCACCAG
This sequence comes from Halalkalicoccus jeotgali B3, assembly GCF_000196895.1. NCBI lineage: Archaea > Methanobacteriati > Methanobacteriota > Halobacteria > Halobacteriales > Halalkalicoccaceae > Halalkalicoccus > Halalkalicoccus jeotgali. Next base: position 103,523 of record NC_014297.1, on the reverse strand, counting down.
TTCCTGGTCGGCGATCGAGCCGCCGCCGCTCGTGCTCTCGTTTCCTCCCTCGCTTTCCTCGCCACCCGAGAACGTCCCGGTACAGCCGGCAAGGCCGGCCGCAGCCGTGCCACCCGCCAGCGCCAGAAAACCCCGCCGTTGTATCGCCATAGAAACAACGCCGGCGCACAGGCACTTATGGTTTGCTCATCTGGAGTAATTACGAGTGGTTACGAATCGGACGAGAATAGGGAGTATCGTCTGTACCGAAACCGCGGTCGATTACCTGCAGTTCAGACTGCTTCGGGGCCGCGGTTGCCAGTGCGGACCTGCAGGGCGTCCTCGACGGGCATGACGAAGATCTTGCCGTCGCCGGGCTCGCCGGTGTTGGCACCCTCGCGGATCGCCTCGACGACCTCGTCGACGGGGATGTCCGCGATGACGCATTCGACTTTCACCTTCTGATGCAGGTCGACGGTGTACTCCTCGCCGCGCCACTGGCCCTTTTTGGCGGGCTGTGAGCCGCGGCCCGAGACGTTCGTGACCGTCAGGGAGGGCGCGCCGACGTTCGCGAGTTCGCGTTTGACCGCACCCAGCCGGTCGGGACGAACGATCGCGGTGATCATCTTGATCCCCGAGTCCGCGACGCCACCGTCCGTGCGAACGACGTCGGGACCGCCGTCGGTGGCGATGTCGGGACCGCCGAACTCGGGGTAGGTGTCGACGCCGTGTTCGGAGACGTCCAGGCCGTCGCGCTCGTGGTCGGGGGTGACCCGGGCCTGGCCGAGGGCCTTGAACGCGCCCCAGACGAGCGCGGTCGCGCCGATCGTCCAGGCGGCGATCACGGCGACGCCCACGACCTGTGCGACCACCGTCGGGCCCTCACCGGGGATCGCGACGAAGGGGATCGCAAGCGCGCCGATGACCCCGGCCGACCCGTGGACAGGAAAGACCGCACAGACGTCGTCGATCTTCAGGTTGCGCTCGACGAAACGGAACACCAGGGGGAGCTGTGCGCCGGCGATGAACGCGACCAGCACCGCACCCCACCAGGTGACGATGTCGGCGATGCCGGTCACGCCGACCAGGCCTGCGAGCAGGCCGTTGGCGACGTAGAGCGTGTCGACCTTCTTGGTGAGCGCCAGCGAGACGACGCTCGCGCCGAGCGCGCCCAGCGCCATCCCGAGCGTCGTCGCGAGGGCGACCCGCCCGACGTACTCGAAGGCACCCAGCGCGAGTTCGCCGCCCTCGGCGGTGAAGACGGTCGCGGCGGTGCCGACGTTGAAGCCGTACCAGCCGAAGGCCAACACGAGCGTGCCGAGTACCGCGAAGGTCATCGAGTGGCCGGGGATGACGTTGACGGTACCGTCGGCGTTGTAGCGGTCCATCCGCGGGCCGAGGATCCAGGCCGCAGTCAGCCCGGCGATCCCACCGACCGCGTGGACGATCATGCCGCCCGCGAAGTCGTGAAAGCCCAGCGCATCGAGGAAGCCCCCGGCCCACGTCAGGCCGGTCACGACGGGATAGATCACGGCCGCGAGGAGGACGGTAAAGCCGACGTACGCACGGAGCTTCGCGCGGCCGGCGACGGCCCCGGAGACGATGGTCGCTGCGGTCATCGCGAAGACCGCGCCGAACAGCCAATCGACCCAGGCGGCCGAATCGCCGCCGATCGTCGAGGAGAAGGCGTCGGCCAGCGTGTAGCTTCCCCCGCCGGTGATCGCGCCGACGATCGTGCTGATCGCCGCGCCGACGAAGAAGAACATCACGACGCCGACCGCCCACGTCAGCAGGTTCTTCGTGAGCTGGTTCGCGACGTTCTTCGAGCGCACCTGGCCCGCTTCGAGCATCGCGAAACCGGCGTGCATGAAGAAGATGAGGAACGTCACCACCAGCACCCACATCATGTTGACCCCCTCCGCGAGCACCGAGGGGTCTACTTGCATCCAACCACCTCGGGTGGACGTTCGTCAGTGTTCGATCCGATTTCGATTATGGATGTGTTCCAGTTCACGGCTGATTCGATGGAATCGGAACTACATATATATTGGGTTCGTGATACGAATTTTACAACGTCTGCGGTAGACGAACGTACGATACACAATGGGATAATAGCAATATAAGGTCGTTCTTCGTCGGGATTTCCGGGCATTCATCGCCATGGAACCTGACGAACGTCCGCCGGCGATCCGGCCGCTCGGGCCCCTCGGCCTCGCGCGCGCTCGGCGACCACGGGGGCGATCACCGCGGGGTTCCGGGGGGCTCTCCGGTGGCCGGCGGGATTTCAGCGCCGTGTTGAAACACCCCGAGGCACCGCTACCGGAATCGGCGGGCCCGTCCGGCTGTCAGCCCACCGGGTCGCGAGCGATCCGCTCGGTACGGTCGTCGGCCTACGTCCGGCGGCCCGCGGAACACTCGCTCGCGATGCTTTCGGCGAAATACGTCAGGATCAGGTCCGCACCCGCCCGTTTGATCGAGAGCAACGACTCCCGTGCGACCTCCTCCAGATCGAGCCAGCCCTTCTCGCTTGCGGCGTGCAACATCGCGTACTCCCCGGAGACGTTGTAGGCGGCGACCGGCAGGTCGGTCGTCTCGCGGACGTCCCGGACGATGTCGAGGTAGGGCAACGCGGGCTTGACCATGAGGACGTCCGCACCCTGCTCGATGTCGAGGCGGGCTTCGCGAACCGCCTCTTGCCTGTTCGCGGGGTCCATCTGGTAGTGTCGCCGGTCGCCGAAGGCGGGTGCGCCGTCGGCGGCGTCCCGGAAGGGGCCGTAGAACGCCGACTCGTATTTGACGGCGTAGCTCATGATCGGGACCTCGGTAAAGCCCTCGCGATCTAGCGCGTCCCGGATGGTGCCGACCATGCCGTCCATCATGCCACTCGGAGCGATCATGTCTGCGCCCGCCCGCGCCTGTGAGAGTGCCGTGCGCTCGATCAGCTCGAGAGTCGCGTCGTTGTCAACCGTCTGGCGCGGGTCCTCCTTCGCATCCTCTTCCACCACTCCGCAGTGCCCATGCGTGGTGTATTCACAGAAACAGAGGTCGGCGATCGCGTAGGCGTCGGTCTCCTCGGAGATCCGCCGGAGTGCGCGCTGGACGACGCCGTCGTCGACCCACGCTTGAGTGCCCTGCTCGTCTTTCTCCGCGGGGATGCCAAAGAGCATGACGGCCTCGACGCCTGTCTCTCGTACCTCCTGTACCCGCTCGACGATCCCATCGACGGGCACGCGCTCGTGGCCGGGCATCGACTCGATGGGGACGCGCTCGTCGGCGGTGGCGTCGACGAAAACCGGCGCGATCAGGTCCGCCGGGGAGAGCGCGGTCTCGCTGATCAGTGGCCGGACCCCGTCGCTCCGAAGGCGGCGCGGGCGCTTCGTGATGTCCATACTCGATCTGGGCACGTCGCGGCCAAAGGCGTGTCGGGAGGTCTTTGGCTGTGCCCGCCGACCGCCCGGTATGCGCGTCAGCGTCATCGGCGGCGGGACGGTCGGCGACGAGGAGACGGCGGTCGCTCGGAGGGTGGGCGAACTGCTCGGCGAGCGCGGCCACACGCTGGTCTGTGGCGGCCGGACGGGCGTGATGGAGGCGGCCTGTCGCGGCGCGACGGAGGCCGGAGGGGACACGATCGGTATCCTGCCGAGTACGGACCCGAACGAGGCCAACGACTACGTCGACGTCCCGATCGCCACCGGCATCGGGAACGCTCGCAACGTCCTCGTCGCGCTCAACGGCGAGGGCGCCATCGCCATCGGCGGTTCCTATGGGACCCTCTCGGAGATCGCTCATGCCCTCGACTTCGGCCGGCCCGTCGCCGGCATCGCGAGTCACGACGTGGCGGGTGTCGAGACCGTCGAGACCCCGGACGCGGCCGTCGAATACGTCGAGACGGCTTAGTCCGCTGCGACCGTCCGCTTTGCCTCGACGGCTTCGATCAGCAGTTCGGCCACGTCGACAATCTCGATGTCCTCCTCGTAGCCGCCGGTCTTCCGGCCGTCCTCGTACATCGTCATGCACATCGGGCAGGCGACGACGAACTTCTCGATCCCCGAGCCGGCGTCGGTGTCCTCTAGCGCCTCTCGCAGGCGTTCCTCGCTTGGCTTGGGGTCCTCGTCGAACTCCATCCAGAGACCGCCCCCGCCGCCGCCACAACAAAAGGAATCCGACCGGTTGCGCGGCATCTCGTAGAGGTCACAGCCCGTCGCGCGCACCAGATCCCGTGGCGCCTCGTACTCGTCGTTGTACCGCCCGAGGTGACAGGGGTCGTGGTACGTGACCGTGTACTCGAGTTCGCTCCCCGAGAGGCCGAGTCGTCCCTCGCGAACGAGGTCTTCGATTGCTTGGGTCCAGTGAAGCACCTCGATCTCCCCCTCGACGTTCCACTGCTCGTCGTACTCGAAGGGCATCATCGGGTCGTCGGCGAACTCCGCGAAGTCGACTTCGGGATACTCGTTTTTCATCGTGTTGTACGAGTGAGGGTCCGTACAGACGATCTTCTCGAACGCACACTCTTCGAAGGTCTCGACGTGGTGGCCGGCGAGTTCGAGATACAGGAACTCCTCGCCGACCCGGCGCACGTCGTTGCCGTCGTATTTCTCGTCGTCGAAGAGGATGCCAAAGGAGACGTCGGCGTGCTCGAACAGTTTCGCAAGGGAGCGCGCCACCTTTTTGTTGCGGTCGTCGAAGCTCGGGTAGTCCCCGACGTACCAGAGGTACTCTACCTCCTCCTCGCGGGCGTCGATCAGGTCGAACTCCAACTCCTCGGCCCACGTTGCCCGTTTGCGCTGGGGCTCGCCGAACGTGTTGCCCTTCTGCATCACGTCCTGGAAGACCCCCTGAATGTTCGAATCGACGTCGCCCTGATCGGTGAGCTGGCGGTTCATCCTGGTAAAGGAGTTCAGATGCTCGATCTCGACGGGACAGGCGTCCATGCAGGCCATGCAGGCCATACACGACTCCATCGTCTCGGCGTCGATGACGCTACTGCCCCCATCAGCGATGATGGGCGTGTCCTCAGCTCCGGCGTCGACCTCCTCGCGGTAGCTCTTGAGGTCGAGGATCACGTCCCGTGGGTCGAGCGGCCTCCCGGAGGCTTTCGCGGGACAGACCGACGAACACCGGCCACACTTGGTACAGGCGTCCTGATCGAGCAGTTCCTTCCAGGTGAAATCGTCGATGGACTCGGCGTTGGTCGCGTCGAGATCCGCCGGGATGTTGGGCAGTACTCTGCCGGCCTGTTCGTCGCGGGTGACGACGTTCGCGAAGGACGAGAGCATGTGAAACGGTTTCGCGTAGGGGACCCACGCGACGAACACCAAGGCGAGGATCGAGTGGTGCCACCAGACGACGGGGTAGATCGCCGCCGCCCCCTCGGGGGTGAGCCCGCCCGCTTCGAGTAGCGTGGCGGTGAAGACGCCGACGAAGCTCACGGTTTCGCCGGCGCGGATCTCCTGGCCGACCATTCCGACCCCTTGGACCAGAAAGCCGCCCACACCGAGGAGAAAGAGCGTCCAGACGAACGCGTCGTCCTCCAACCCGGTGTGTCTCCCCCACAACCGTTCGTTGCGCACGACGTACCGCCGGTACATTGCCATCCCGAGGCCGACGACGAACAGCAGGCCGAAGGCGTCGAGCACGATCGCGTAGGCCAGGTAGAACTCCCCGACCCAGAACGACTCGCCTGTAAGCGGCCGGTAGAAGTCCATGTCGACGAAGAGAATCGTCGTCCCGATCAGGAGCACGAGAAACCCCCACATGACGAAGGCGTGCATCAGCCCGCCGTAGAGGTCGCGGTTGAACTGCTTCTCGTTCGAGCCGACGATCCGCGCGGCGCTTACGATCCGGGAACCGAGATCGTTCAGGCGGTCGCGGGGATCGCTCTCGCCGTCGGTGTAGCGGGCAAAGCGCTCGTAGACGCCGTAGACGAACACGAGGAGGGCGACGACCGAGAGGAAGTAGAACATCCCCTTGCCGAGGGGGCCGATCTCCCAGAACGTCTCGCGGGTGATCTCCCCACCCGTTTGGGCGACGTGCATAATCGTTCACCGGAGTAGCGCCTCCATAAGTCTTACCACCAAATGTCTCCCCTCTGGAGCCAGTTACCTGGTACTACTGTAAACAGTCATTTCTTTACCAATAGTGAACTACAACCGTGATTCGGAAACCACCGTCAGCGAAACGCCGGTCGACGCGACCGCTGGCAGGCCCGATTCGAAGAATCCGTCCGCGGGTGTCGATCCGGCCCGCGATCCCGTTTGCGCCTGCAGCCCGTGACCTTTTTCGCCCTCGTCACGACTGGGGTTTCGTATGACAGTGGACAGGGGAGCGGTCGGCGAATCACCGGTCGTGCGCGTCTGCAGCGCCGAGGACGACCGCCACGCGGCGGTCCTCGACGCGGCGCGCGCGACCGCGTCGAGCGTCCCCGTCGTCGAAGTGGGGCCGATCGGCACCGTCGGGATCGAACCCGTCGTTCTGGTGACCGCCGAGGGCTGGACCGCGTATCACGTCGAGTGCTCGCCGACCCAGACGCGAACGCTGGTCGAGCGGATCGACGAGGGTGAACTACCGACCCGGGACGCCCGGTACGTCGTCGAGCACGAGTCCGACACCCGGGCGCTGCCGGTCCCCGAAACGGGATCGCTGTCGGTCGGCCGGCGGGGCGCGCTCGCGCCTTGTGGCTGGGTCGCGCCGACCGTCCCCGAGGACTACGGGCGGCTGGTCGCAGAAGACGCCCGCGAGGACCCCGGCGGATTGTGCGAGGACGTCGACGCGCTGGGCCTGCTCGGGCGCGGTCGGGGCGACGCCCGCCACGACGCGCCCCTCGCGTCCGCCTGGGAGGCGACCCGCGAGGCGGAGGGCGAGCCGGTGGTCGTCGTCAACGGCAACGAGCCCGACCCGGCCGCCGACGCCGATCAGCTGTTGCTCAAGAGCGCGCCGGTGGCGGTCCTCGACGGGGCGCTCACGGTCGCCGCGGCCGTCGGCGCCACGGACGTGGTCGTCTACGCCAACGAGGCCGACGACCTCGCGCTCGAACGCTGCGAGACGGCCGCCGACGCTATCGACGACGCGCTCGGGGCGACCGTCCAGATCGCGAGCGGCCCCGACGAGTATCGGGCCGGCGAGCCGACGATGGCGCTCGAATCGCTCGAAGGCGCAGACCGGATCGAGGCCCGCCGGACCCCGCCCGGCCCGGAGGAACACGGGCTGTTCGGCCGGCCGACGGCGATCCACACCCCCCGGACGCTCGCACAGCTCCGGACGGCGCTGCTCTCGCCCGAGAGCTTCGACGCCGACGACGCCGATCCCGGCACCCGGATCGTGACTGTCGTCGACGACGCCGACCGCGCGACCGTCGAGCTTTCGACCGGGAGCTCGCTCCAAACGGCACTGGGAGCCGTCCCGGCCGAGGACTTCAAGCTCGCCTGCGTCGGCGGGTGCTTTGGCGGCTTCACCCGGACGCTCGATACTCCCGCGAACGCCCAGTCGCTCGATTCTGCGAACCTCGGGACCAACGGGGCCGTCGAACTGTTCGACGGGACGCGGTGTACCGTCGCGCTCGCGGGCAAGCGCGCCCGGTTCGCCCGCGAGGCGAACTGCGGGCGCTGTGTCCCGTGTCGCGAGGGCTCGAAACAGCTCGTTGCCCTCCTCCGGGAGGTCTACGACGGCGAGTACGACAGCGGTTCGATTCGCGAGCTCACACGGGTGATGCGCCGGACGAGCACCTGCTACTTCGGCCGGGCGGCCTCCCGGCCCGTGACGACCGCGATGGACGCCTTCGAGACCGAGTTCACCGCCCACGCCAGCGGGCAATGTCTCGCCGGCGAGTGTACGGACGACCAGCGGACCAGACGCCCCGAATCCACCGTCGAATCATGAGTACCCATCCCACACCGCGCGTTCCTGACATCGAGGATCCACAGTCGAATACGCCCCTGACCGAGGACTTCCGGACCGGGACGGCAAACGACCCGAACCTCGACTACGGGGAGGGGATGGCCCACCTCACGGTCGACGGCCAGTCCGTCGCCGTCCAGGAGGGCGCGACCCTACTCGACGCCGTCGAGGCCGTCGACACGGACGGTACGGTTCCGGCGGTCTGTTACTACGACCGGGGCGACGAGGGCGACGCGGGCGACCACGGCCGTTTCGAGGTCGGCCCGCGAAGCGAGTGTCGCACCTGTGTGGTCGAAACGGACGAGGAGGGGCTCGTTCCCGCCTGTAGCCACCCCGTCGAGGACGGCATGACCGTCGACACCGACACCGGTGACGCGAGCGAGGCCCGCGACGTGAACCTCGACCTCCTGCTTTCGAACCACAACCTCCGGTGTACGACCTGCTCGCAGAACGGCCGGTGTGAACTGCAGGACGCCTCGATCGAGAACGGCGTCGAACACCCCCGCTACGGCGTCTTCGACGACCGCGACGCCTACGAGCCAATCGACGATACTTCCTCCTTTATCCAGATCGACCGGAACAAGTGCATCCTCTGTAACCGGTGTGTCGAGGCCTGCAACGACGTGCAGGTCGAGGGCGTCCTCCGGGTCGAGGGGTCGGGCCCGGACACCCGGATCGGCTTCCAGAGCGGGGCCGAGACGATGGACGACTCGACGTGCGTCTCGTGTGGCCACTGTGCGACGGTCTGTCCGACCGGCTCGCTCACCGAGAAGGGGTTGGTCGACGCGACGACCCTGCCGTTCCCGGGATTCGACCAGAAGAACTCCATCGGTACGGTCATCGAACGCACGCCCGCCGACACCATCGAGACGGCCGAATCGCCCAACCGCGACCTTCGGGGACGGGACCTGAACGACGATCTCGCGGGCAAATCCGGCGTCGCGCGCTTTATGGCCCACGCGAAACACGAGGCGACGGCCGCCCGCGAGGCCGCTGGAAAGCGCGCCCGCACCGTCGTCGACGAGGCGATGGCCGACGCCGAGCACGCCGCGGAGTTCACCGCCGCGAACAGCATGCCCGAGGGCGCACTGTTCGACATCGGGAAGGCCGTCGGCGATGCGCGCCTCTCGCAGATGGATAAAGCCGAAACGACCTGCGGGTACTGTGCGGTGGGCTGTCGGTTCGATCTCTACGGCAAGGACGACGAGGTGCTCGCGGCCCGGCCCGCCGACCCCGAGGCGACGCCCGCCAACGACTTTTCGACCTGCGTGAAGGGGAAGTTCGGCTACGACTACGTCAACAGCGACGAGCGCCTCGATCAGCCCCTCGTCAAGGAAAACGGCGAATTCCGCGAGGCCACCTGGGGCGAGGCGCTCGACCGGGTCGCGGAGGGACTCTCGGAGATCCAAGACGAGCACGGCCCCGACACGGTCTCGGTGCTTTCCTCCTCGAAGACGACCAACGAGGAGAACTTCGCGGTCCAGAAGTTCGCCCGCCAAGTGCTGGGAACGAAGAACATCGACAACTGCACGCGGCTGTGTCACTCCTCGACGGTCGCGGCGCTGAAACAGACCGTGGGCTACGGCGCGATGACCAACCGGATCGAGGACATCGGCAACACCGACTGCTACCTGATCACGGGCGCGAACACCACCGAGAGCCACCCCGTGCTCGCGACCCGCATCAAACAGAACGTCCGGGACGGCGCGGACCTGTTCGTCTTCGACCCCCGGAAGATCGACCTGGCCGAACACGCAGACCAGTACACCCGCACCGAGGGCGGCCACGACATCGCGTGGATCAACGGGATGATCCGCCACATCGTCGAGAACGACCTCCAGGACGACGAGTTCATCGAGGAGCGCACCCGGAACTTCGAGGAGGTAAAGGAGAAGGTCGGGGAGTTCACCCCTGAGAAGGTCGAGGAGCTGACCAACGTCTCGCCGGAGGAGTTGAAGAACGCCGCCGAGACGATCGCCGAGGCAGACACCTGCGTGTTCGGTTGGGCGATGGGCATCTCCCAGCACACGTACGGAACGCAGACGGTGCTGGCGCTCGCCGATCTCGCGCTGGTGACGGGGCACCTGGGCAAGGAAAACGCCGGCCTCTCGCCGTTTCGCGGCCAGAACAACGTCCAAGGCGGAGGCGGCGACATGGGGCCGATCCCGGACACCCTGCCGGGCTACCAGGAGCTCTCGGACGAGGACGTCCTCGAGAAGTTCGAAGACGCGTGGGACGTCCGGCCGCCCGACGAGCCCGGCCTGCGCATCACCGAGATGTTCGACGAGGTCGACGAAGGTAACCTGCGGGGGATGTACGTCGTCGGGGAGAACCCCGCGATTTCCGAGCCCGACCTCACGAACGCCCACGAGAGCCTCGAAAAGCTCGACTTCCTCGCGGTCCAGGACATCTTCATGACCGAGACCGCCGAGTACGCAGACGTCGTGTTGCCGGCGGCGGCGATCACCGAGAAGTACGGCACCGTCACCAACACCGAGCGCCGGGTCCAGATGGTCCGGCCGGTGGCCGACCCGCCGGGGAAGGCCCACGCCGACTGGGAGATCGTCCAGAAACTCGCAGAGCGCCTCGGTTTCGAGTGGGGATACGAGAACCCGACTCAGATCATGGACGAGATCAACGAGCTGGTGCCGATCTACGGCGGGATCACCCACGAACGCCTCGAAGAGCGCGGGGAGGGCCTCCAGTGGCCCTGCCCCGACGAGGATCACCCCGGGACGGCGAACCTCTACACCGAGGAGTTCAACTTCGAGGACGGCAAGGCCCGGTTCGTCCCCGCTGATCTCGGCGATCCGACCGAGATGCCCGGCGAGGAGTTCCCCATCGCGCTGACCTCCGGGCGGGTGCTCTATCACTGGCATACCGGCCAGCTCACCCGGCGCGACGAGGGCCTGATGGGTCACGTCGGCGAGAGCTTCGCCGAGATCCACCCCGAGACCGCTGGTCAGATCGGCGTCGCCGACGGCGAGTACGTCGAAGTCGAGTCCGAACGCGGCTCGATCGTCGTGAAGGCGACGGTCACCGATCGCACCGCTCCGGGCAAGGTGTTCATCCCGATGCACTTCGCCACGGGGGCGGTCAACAACCTGACCCAAGAGGAACTCGATTCCGTCAGTCGGATTCCCGACTACAAGATGGCCAGCGTTCGGGTGCGGTCGATGGGCTCGGACCCGGATCGCGAGCCCCTCGGCACGCCGGATTCGACCGGCGAACCCGTCGGCAAGTGACCGGCCATCGCACGCAGCGGTACTAACGGGCCGGGCACCCGACCTCCAAACGGTCATGACTACCGAACTCACCGACGATCTGATCGGAAAGGAGGTCGAGGCCAACGACGGTCGGCAGGTCGGCACCGTGACCGCCATCGAGGGTGAGCAGTTTTACGTGAACTTCACCGGGACGGAGATGAAAAAGGAGCGCCAACAGCAGATTCACGCCGACGACATCGCCGAGGTCACCGACGGAGCGATTCTCCTCGTCGGGAGCAGTTAGCAGTTAGTAGAGCGCCGCGAACGCGAGTCCGCACGCAAGCGCGAGCGCGGGCAAATCCGCGCGTGAGAACGCGAGTCGCGGGAGAGTCGGGTTCCACGCGAAACACCGCGCTCGAAGCGCCAGCGAGAAGCCATCCGCCCGCGCGAGCGCCCGGTTTACACCTGTGACCGCGAGCAGCGCCATGCGTTCGTGGACGGGTCGCTCGCTCGAAAGTCGGGCGGCCATCGCCTCGCGGGTCCGTTTCAGGTCCACGACAAGCAGAGGCAACAGGCGGAAGACGAACGCCGTCCCCATCCCCAGGAAGGCGCCCGCCCGGCCGGGAACGGCCCACTGGATCGCCGCCCGCGATTCCCTCACCGGAGTCGAGCGGACGTACGCCGCCGAAACTAGCAGGACCAGCAACACGCGATAGCTCGCGAGGCTCGTCTCGAACGCTCTCTCGAAAGCGAACCCTGAGAGCCCCACGCCCTCGATCAACGGACCGACGAGCAACACGGGGAGGGCGAAGCGATAGGCGTAGATCGCCGAGAACGGCGAGAGGCGTGCGCTCGCGAGAACGCAGAGCGCGAGGAGGCTCAGGACCGTCAGCCCGGCGGGCGTGGTGTGGGCGAACGCCGCGGCGACAAAGGCGATCTGGACGGCGAGTTTCGTCCGCGGATCCAGCCGGTGGGCGAGCGAGTTCCCTGGAGAGTAACTCAGCATGGGGACCGGACGCCAAGCCCCGCGAGGTCCACCGACTCCGGGGGTCCGTCCCGAACCACCCGACCCGCCGAGAGGACGACCAACCTGTCGGCGAGGTCGCGAACGTCCCGCAGGTCGTGAGTGACGACGATCACGCTCGTCCCCGCCACGGAGAGCGCTTCGAGTCGACCGAGGACCGCTCGTCTCGCGGGTTCGTCGAGTCCCGTAAACGGCTCGTCGAGCACTAGATGGGCGGGTGCCATCGCCAGCGCGCCCGCGATGGCGAGTCGCTCCTGTTCGCCCCCCGAGAGCGTCTCGATCCGGTCGTCGCCCCGTCCGCCGAGGCCGACCGCCTCCAGGGCCTCGTCGACCCGGCGTTCGATCTCGCTTCGAGCGAGCCCGAGGTTCTCCGGGCCGAAGGCGACGTCCGCACCGACGGTCGCGGCGACGAACCCGTCTCGGGGGTTCTGGAACACCATCCCTACCTTCGTCCGGGCGGCCACGAGGTCCTCGTCCACCCGCCGCCCATCGACCAGCACCTCGCCCCTGTCGGGCTCGATGAGTCCGTTCCAGTGACGTACTAACGTACTCTTTCCCGACCCGTTGGGCCCCGCGAGTACGAGGAACTCGCCGTCGGCGACCGAAAGCGAGACGCGATCGAGCGCCCGCGTGCCGTCGTACTCGTGTGTCAGATCGCGCGTCTCGATCATGCGGCGCGCAACCGGTCGCTACGGACGATCCCGACGGCCGCGGCCATCTTCAGCGCCTCGGCGGGCAGGAAGACGACCGCACCCGTCAGGAGCGCGTTCGGCAACGAGAGGCCAAGTACCGCCATCAACCCCGCGACCCCCATCGCGTAGATCACGCACACCCCGAGGGCCATCGCCCCGACCAGCCGCGGGGTGCCGACCGACGCCGGGGATTCTACGGCCCGCCCGTGCGCGAGCGCGCCGACCGCGGCCGCCGCGGGCGGGTACGACCAGAGGTAGCCCGCGTTCGGCCCGACCAGCGACCCGAGTCCGGCCTCCCCACCCGCGAAGACGGGCGCGCCGACCGCGCCCGCGACGAGATACAGGACCATCGCCGCCCCGCCCCAGACCGGACCCAGAAAGACCCCGGCGAGAAAGACCCCCAGTACCTGCAGGGTCACCGGCGCGGGCGACAGCGGGTAGGGGAACGAGACGTAGGCGAAGGCCCCGGCCAGCGCGGCAAAGAGTGCCGCTCGGGCGATGTTCTTCACCGTCGTATCGTCGACGAGATCGACCGACTCCGTTTCCGTGCTCACGATCGAATCACATCCGGGTCTCTCCGTCAACTGCATTGAATCTTCGGTTGACGAACCTGCGAACGCCGCCGACAAGCTTTATACGATACACGTATGAGAGGGGGTTCACGATGGACGAGAAAACGGAGGAACTGCGGGATCTCTTCCTCGACGTCTCCGAGGACGGCACCGTCACCGAAACCCAAGAGGAGACCCCCGGCTCCCTGACCGACGAGCAGCCCGAAGACGAACGTCTCGACGACGTCATCGGACGGATGGAGGAGCGTTACGCGTTCGAAACCGACTGGGATCACGGCTCGTACCGACGGCTCGTGCGGGGGTTCTTCGAGGAGGACTCCGACGCGGAGCTCGCCGAGGAACTCGACGTCGACGAGGCGTCGGTCGTCCGTGCGCGGATGGATCTGCATCTGCTTCGCGAGAGCGATACGGACTTTCCCTTCGAGCTGCGCGAGCTGCGCCGACTGCGAACCAAGGAGACCGACGCCGAGCCGGCCGAGGAACTCGACGCCGACGAGGCGACCCTCGACCGGGCGATCTGCGTGATCGAGACCCAGGACGAGGCCCGGACCGCAAACGACCGGTTTCGCGACGAGTTCGAGGAGATCGTCACCGACGGGGACCTCTCCACGCAACTCGCCCGCGACGCCCGCGAGGACGGTCTCGAGGAGGCGACCGAGGGGATGGAAAACGACCTCTCGATGTGAGGTGAGGGTTTTTATCGGGTGAGGCGGCCAACAGCCCCGTGTACGCCGTAAGCGACCTCTCGACTGCTGCCTACTGTCCCCGCCAGCTCTACTATCGGCGCGACGACGACCGGGAGATCCCGCCGTCGGTCGCCGCCCGGCGCGAACTGGCCTTCGAGTACGACGCGCTGCTCGCCGGCGACGCCATTCTTGAGGAGCGACCGATCGAGCGCCCGCCCACCGAGTACCGCGAGGCGCTCGGGCGGGCCCGCGAGCGCCTCGACTGTTGGGACGACCTCGCCGATCCCCCGCACAGGGAGGTCCTGCTCTCGGGTCGGGAGTGTCGCGGGATCGCGAGCAAAGTCCTCGAAGACCCGCTCGCACCATCGTTCGTCTCGCCCGGCTCGCCGCCCGAGCAGGGCGTCTGGGAACCCCACTCCGTGCGGGCGGTCGCGCTCGCGAAGGGGTTGGCGTGGGAACGCGAGGAGCCAGTCGAGACGGCCTTCGTCGAGTACCCTGCGTACGGCGTGATCCGGAAAATCTCGCTCACCACCCGCCGCAAGGCCGCCTACCGCGAGGCGATCCGCGCCGTCGAGTCGATGAACGGGCCGCCCGCCCGGCTGAAGAACAGCGCCAAATGCGGGTCCTGCGAGTACCGCGATCGCTGTGGAACCCGCACCCGGTCGCTGCGCTCGCTACTGGGCCTCTAACCACGCCTCGATCTCCTCTGCGAGCGCGCCCCGGCGGTGGAGCCGGCCGCGCTCGACGTCGACGACGGTGCTCTCGGTGCCGCCCGTCTCGCCCCCGTCGAGCACGCAGGCGGCGGCCCGCCGGACTCCCGCATCGAGATCCGCGACCCGCCGGGCGCTCGACTGTCCGCTGGCGTTCGCGCTCGTAGCGGTGATCGGCGCGACCTCCTCTAGCAACGAAAGCGCGAGGTCCTGATCCGGGATCCTGATCCCCACCCGGTCCCGTCCGGCGGTGAGTGCCTCTGGCACCTCGGGGCCGGCGGCGACGACCACCGTCACCGGCCCAGGGAGGAATTCGCGCATGAACGCCCGCTCGTGATCGGTGAGGCTCGTGTGGCGGGCGGCGGCCTCGACGTCGGGGACGGCCATCGACAGCGGTTTCGAGCGCGCTCTGCCCTTCGCCTCGTAGACGCGTTCGACGGCGGCGGGATCGAGCGCGTCCGCGCCCAGTCCGTAGACCGTTTCCGTGGGGTAGACGACGAGTTCGCCCGCCCGGATTGCACGTACCGCCCGGTCCAGTTCCATGCCCGGTTCTGGGCCGGCGGGCAGTTATAACGGTTCGGTCCCGCTTGCACTTGCGTCTGCGGGATCCCCGGCCGTGGGGGCGGAAACGTTTAATCCCGCCGCCTTTGAAGGGGAGGTACCGAATGGAGTTCTCGCTTCTCGTCCAGACCGACGTCCTCGGTGTCGAACTCACCACCGGAACGGTGACGGCCCTCGGAGTCGCGACGATCCTGTTGCTGGTCGCTCTGTCCGCCTTCTTCTCCTCCTCGGAGATCGCGATGTTCTCGCTGGCCCAACACCGCGTCGAGGCGATGGTCGAGGAGGACCTCTCGGGTGCGGAGATGGTCCAGGCGCTCAAGGAGGACCCTCACCGCCTGCTGGTGACGATCCTCGTAGGCAACAACCTCGTCAACATTGCCATGACGGCAATCTCGACGAGTCTGCTGAGCCTGTATCTCGGCGGGGCGACCGCCGCGGTCCTCTCGACGTTCGGCATCACCGCGCTAGTCCTGTTGTTCGGCGAGAGCGGCCCCAAATCCTACGCGGTCGAACACACCGAGTCGTGGGCCCGGCGGGTCGCCCGCCCGCTGAAGATCGCGGAGTACCTGATGTATCCGTTGGTCGTCCTCTTCGACTACCTCACCCGCCAGATCAACCGCCTCACCGGCAGTACCGGCGGGGCGATCGAGACGCCCTACGTCACCCGCGACGAGATCCAGGACATGCTCGAAACCGGCGAGCGTGAAGGGGTAATCGAGGAGGACGAACACGAGATGCTCCAGCGCATCTTCCGGTTTACCGACACCATCGCAAAGGAGGTGATGACTCCCCGTCTCGATATGACCGCCGTCGACACCGAGACGTCGGTCAACGAGGCGATCGAGACCTGCGTCCAGAGCGGTCACGAGCGCCTGCCCGTTTACGAGGGCAACCTCGACAACGTCATCGGGATCGTCACCATCCGGGACCTGGTACGCCACTCGCAGTACGGCGAGGGCAAACTCCCGCTGTCGGATCTCACCACCCCGACGCTGCACGTCCCCGAATCGAAGAACGTCGACGAACTGCTCACCGAGATGCGCGAGGACCGCCTGAAGATGGTGATCGTCATCGACGAGTTCGGCACCACCGAGGGACTGGTCACGATGGAGGACCTCGTCGAGGAGGTCGTCGGCGAGATCCTCGAAGGCGGCGAGGACGAACCCGTCGAACACGTCGACGAGACCACGGTCGTCGTTCGCGGCGAGGTCAACATCGACGAGGTCAACGAGGCGCTGGAGATCGAACTCCCCGAGGGTGAGGAGTTCGAGACCATCGCGGGCTTTATCTTCAACCGGGCGGGTCGCCTCGTCGAGGAAGGCGAGTCCATCACCTACGATTCGGTCGAGATTACGGTCGAGAGCGTCGAGAACACCCGAATCATGAAAGCCCGGATTCAGAAACACCCGACCAACGACGAGGACGAGGACGAGGACGCCACCGAGATCGATCAGGAGGCCTGATCACAGCACCGAGAAGACGAGCGTGAAGATCCCGTAGCCGAGCACGATCGAGAGCACGAGCGAACCGATCCACGCGAGGACGGTATATCCCATCTTGGCCTTGCTCACCCCGCCCCCGCCCGCGGCGTACCCTGCGCCGACGACCGCGCTGACGATGATCTCGTTAAACGAGACCGGGATGCCAAACAGCACAGCGGCCTGCGCGATCGCGAACGAAGGGATGAGCGCGGCGATCGACCGGCGTGGCCCCAGCGAGGAGTAGTCCTGTGCGATCGCCTTGATCATGCGTGGCGCGCCGGTCCACGACCCGGCGAGCAACCCGATCCCGCCGCCGACCAACACCGCGGTCACCGAGAGGTCGAACGGGTCGAGAAGCGGCAGCAACGGCCCGATCGCGAGCCCGACTTGGCTGCCGCCGGCCGAGAACGCGACCAGCCCGCCCAACACGAGCAAGAATCGGCGCTGAGCGCCGTCTGCGTCCCGTTCCATGTCCCGACCGACAGCCAGCATGACGAGGAGCGCGAACGCCACGGTGGCTCCGATCGCGCCGACGGCAACCTCGCCGATCGCCGGCGACCCGAGCGCGACCGAGACGCTTCTGGCGACCGAGCGACTCCCGCCGGGCGGCCCCAGGAGAACGAACTCGATGTTCGCAAGCAGCGCGCCGATCAACCCGGCAAGGACGGGGACGGTGTAGCGTTCGGGAACCCCCTCCGCACGCAGCAGGCGGGCCGTGCCGTAGGCGATCCCGCCGCCGATAAAGGGCGTCAGAACCCAGAGAGTGGCGATCTCGGCGTACTTCGCCCACGCGGGGGCGCCACCGAGCGCGAGGCCGACCCCGACGATCGCGCCCGTGACGGTGAAGGCGGTGGCGATCGGGTAGCCCGTGAAGACGCCGATCGCGACCAGCGTCGCGGCGGTCAGTAGGCCGACTGTCGCGGCCTCCCCCGAGAGGGTGACCCCCGAGATGAGTTCGCGTCCGACGGCCTCAGAGACGTTCGCGCCCTGCAACACCGCCCCCGCGAAGCCCAGCAGGCCGACCAGAAAGCCGGCGCGCATCACCGAGATGGCGTTCGCACCGACGGCGGGGGCAAACGGTGTCGAGCCGCTGGAGCCCGCGCCGATCGCCCATGCCATGAAGAGACTCGCGAGCGCGGCGACGAGAACGGTGAGAAGGGTTGCGGCGTCGACCATCAACGGTCAGTCGGCGGTTCCGCCATTAAGGCCTACCGGTCGTCCTCTTCGGTGACGGCCGTTGCCGTCTCGCGTTCACTCTCGGTGGTCTCGACCCCTTCGGCGAGTTCGGCCGACTCGATGTGTTCGATCAGCTCCTCGGCAGGGTTTTTCTCACCCTCGGGGATCGCGGTCGTCGCCTCGATTTCGGCGTCGGTCGGCTCGACGCCCTCGGCGGCCTCGACGGTCGCGACCTCCTTTTCGCTCTCGACGTGCCAGCGGTCGATCTCCTCCTCGTACTCTACGAGGCGTTCGGAGACCTCCTCCTTCCGGCGGTCGTCGTTGATGTTGACCTCGAAGACGAACTCGGGGACCTCGCCCCTCGTGGTGCGCTGGAGGTTCGCGCTCACGAGTTCGTTGTCGAAGTAGTAGGGCGCGAGCTGGGTCATCACCTTCCGATAGACGGTGTCCTCGACGGCCCGGATCGCCTTCCGGCTCGCCGAATCCGCCGCGCGGGCGACGTAGCCGACCGATTCTTCCCACTTGTCGATCGCACCCTCGGTGTCGTCCTCCTCGAGGCTCTCGTAGGACTCCGTGAGGCTCTTCCCCGCCGACTGGAGGTCCTCGTCGGGCTCCTTTCCCTCGCGTTCGCCCTCGCCCTCGCCGACGCTTGCCTGTGCGGCGGTCTTCTCGCTGACGTCCGTCTCGATGCGCTCGTGGGATTTGGGTCGCCACTCGTCCCACTCCTCGAAGGCAGGCCCCGAAACGCCCGCCTCCCGTAGCGCGCGCGTGATCCGCTCGCCGTGTTCGACGATATCGGCCCACTGCCCGCGCTGTTTGAACCCGGCGATGCTCTCTTCCATCAGTGTCCGTTCTCCGTCGGTGAATACATAGTTTGACCTTGCGTACTATCGGCCGTAGATCAGTCGAGTGCCCAGCGAGTCGAACCACGACTTCAATCGACTCGCGGCGACGTGGTGGGGCGACGTCCGACGCATCTCGCGTTCCGCGATCTCGATGCGCTCCTCGCCGAGAACGTCCCGACCGCTTTCGGTCGCGTCGACCACGGTCGTGATGGCACACCGACCGCAGGCCTCGGTGTCCTTCTCGTTCATTGTCCGTGAGTACGCGGTCCAGCGGGTTATAGCTTGCCGGATCGGTCCGTTTGCCCAACGTATTTGATCGCCGCCCCCCATCCGACGGTATGGGCTATCACGTCATCGACCCCGCGGATATCGACCCGACCCCGGACAGGCCGTGTACGCACCGGTCGGTCGGCGACGCCGCCGATCTCTCGGAACTCGCGATGAACGTCTACGAGGCCGACCCCGGCCAGCAGCTCCCGCTCGTCTATCACTACCACGACCGACAGGAAGAGGTCTTCTACGTCCTTTCGGGGACGCTCTCGGTCGAGACCCCTGAGGGCGAGTACGCGGTCGGGCCCGACGAGGTCTTCGTGGCCGACCCCGACAGCCCGCATCGGGCCTACAACGCCGCGGAATCCGGGGAGCCGGTTCGCGTCCTCGCGATCGGCGCGCCGCCGGCCGCGGACGACGCCCACCCCTACGAGCCCGAGCGATGAGCCCCGAGGCCGTCCCCGAGTACGACGATCCCTTCCTCGACCGGGTCGCCCGTCGCCTCGCGACCAACTACGACCTCGACCGGGACGTCCGGGTTCGGGGCGAGCGCTTCGACCTCCATGGCGAACTCTCGATTCGCAACCAGAAGCAGTTCCTCCACCCGTCGATCTCCTTTGCGCGCCACGACTCGACCGAACACCTCCTCGCGCGTCGGGTCGGGACCGTCCGGGAGGCCGATCTCGATGGGCTGGTCGAGTTGGGCCACGAACTGGCCGACGAGTGGATCGTCCCCGCCGACGAGCACTTCAGCACCGACTTCACCTTCGCGCTGGTGGCCGACGCGCTCGGGGAGGGCGTCCGCGAGTACGTTTCCGGTTTTTCGGATCGCACCCTGTTGAAGTTCGGCTATCACGGTCACTACGAGATCAATCTGCTTGTCGTCGTCCCGAGCGAGGAGCAACTCGTCGCGAGCGAAAACGCCGACGTCGCGGCGGCCTTCGCCACGTGGGACCCGATCGAGCGCGAGAAATCGGGGTTGCTGAGTCGGCTCGCAAATCGATTGCGATAGCGCTCATCGCGTTCGATCTCTGGTGGCCGCTCGGGGACCGACTCGTTCGGCCGGAGCGACTACATCCTACCGGATAAATTACACTCTATGTGGCTGCTACAACTCCCCGGTGGACAGGAACTCGGGGTAATCGCACTGTTCGCGTTCGTGCTGTTCGCTCTCGCGTATACGGTTCAGCAGTTCGTGGGTGGATTCCGACCCGATCGCGAGTAGGGGGTCCCGAACCGGCTCGAAAACCGCCGATCACGCTCGCCTTTCAGGCTGGCTGTCGATCCGAGCCCGTTCAGTCGTCTTCCGTCCCCCCGTCGGCCGCCACCGCCTCGCCCGGTCCGCGCACCGTCTGGAGGTTCTCGTAGCCGAGTTTGAGCAGCGACAGGGCGAGCCCGATCAGCGTGATGATGATGAGCACCTGTGCGACCGCCGAGACCTGCCCCAACAAGGTCGTCTCGGCCTCGGCAGTGATCCCCAACAGTCTGCCGCCGACGATCTGGTAGCCCCCGACCCACGCCAACCCAGCGATCGTGATGAACGTCATGATCGCCATCGGCGCGCCGGTACTGAGCAGCTGTTTGGACTGGTCCCAGTTGGCCAACCAGACGGTCCCGGTCAAAAGCGCCAGCGCCGCGAGCAGCTGGTTCGCCCCGCCAAAGAGCGTCCAGAGGTCCTCCCAGCGCCCGCTCCCGAGCAGGAAGAAGGCCACAACGCCGATGACGCCCGTGTTGACGTACTTGTTGGCGGCGTAGCTTTCGACAGCGGTCTCGGGGGTGCCGACGATCTCTTCCATCATATAGCGACCCAGACGCACGGCGGTGTCCATGCTCGTCAGCAGGAAACTCGCGAGGACGAGCGCCATGAAGACCTCGCCGGTCAGAAGCGGCACGCCGAGGGCGGTCAGGATGATCCCGCCGCCCTCGGCGAAGTTCGGCAGCGCCAGCCCGATCCCGCCCGACCCGGCCGGAATGGCGATCAGCGCGACCGCACACAGCGCGACCGCCGCGAGCAGGCCCTCCGCGAGCATTCCCCCGTAGCCGATCAACCGGGCGTCGCTTTCCTTGTTGAGCTGTTTTGCGGTCGTGCCCGAGGAGACCAGCGAGTGAAAGCCACTGATCGTCCCGCAGGCGATGGTGATGAACAACAGCGGAAACAGCGGCATCATCGCCGGGAGGAACTCCGCGAGCGGGCTGCCCTGTCCGAAGAAGCCGTACCATGCACCGATCTGGATCTCGAGGGGCTGGGCGGTCGACGTGAGGAAGGTCCCGGCGATCACCGCCAGCAGCGAGCCGCCCACGCCCGCGTACAACAGGAACGACGAGAGGTAATCGCGGGGCTGGAGCAGCGTCCACACCGGGAGGATACTCGCGGCCGCACCGTAGATCAGCATCGTGACGACCCACGCGGCGATGTTCGGGCTGTCGAGCAAGGCGATCGGGAACCCGCCAAAGAGGACGAGCGTCCCCGCGGGGTAATCGCCCGGGACGAGCGCAACGGGATACTGGATGCCGACCCAGACCGAGGCGAACACGCCCGCGACGAAGATCACCGTTCCGACCGAGAAGGGAAGTCCCAGCTGGTAGAGCCAGATACCGAAGAGGACTGCCAGCCCGACGTACAGCACGCTCGCGGTCGCGGCCTGCGGATAGGCGTTGAAGACGACGCCGATGACCAGCGCGAACACCGCCACCACGAGGATGATGAGCAGGAACGCGAACCACAACAGCATGTCCTTGCCGCGCTCGCCGACGTACTCGCCGATGATGTAGCCGATCGATTTGCCCTCGTGACGGAGACTCGCCGACAGCGAGGTGAAGTCGTGGACCGCCCCCATCAGCGGGTTGCCGATGGCGACCCACAACACGGCGGGCAGCCAACCCCACGTCAACGCCGCCGTGATCGGGCCGACGATCGGTGCCCCGCCCGCGATGCTCGAATAGTGATGTCCCAGCAGGACGGGTTTCGTCGCCGGGACGTACTCCTGTCCGTCCTCGTATTTGTGTGCGGGCGTCTCCCGAGCGTCGTCGAGGCCGACGAACCGCGAGAGATAGCGCCCGTAGCCGATGTACGCGACCGTGAACGTCACGAGTACGATCGCGACGATCCAGATAACTCCTGCCATGCGTAGCTCTAGCGCCGAATCGTTCAGGATTGATATAAATATAACTCATACTTGCAGCGATACGTCGTTCGGTTCCTCGTTCTCTACCCACGAAATATAGGACCTACTCTCGCTGTTATAATACTTAGTTGACTTATCAGCCGTCGACGGCGAGTTCGGCCGCGACCTCCTCGAGGAGGTCGCCCTTGATCTCCCGGATACGGGTTTCGATCTCCCCGACGATCGGCGCGTCGAAGCGCTCGTGCATCTCCGCGATCCGCTCGCGCTCGGTTTCGACCTTCCCGCGCAGGAACCGGGCCCCGCGCCCCTCCTCGTCGGGATCGGGTTCTGGGGTGCGCTTGTTGATCACGACCCCGCCGACCGAGAGGTCGTACTCGCGGTGAGTAGCGAGCGAGCGCTCGGTTTCGCGCACGGAGAGGTCGTCGGGCGTACAGACCAGGTAGAAGGTAGCCTCCTCCAGCGCCTCGCCCGCGAAGGCAAAGCGCTCCTTTCGTCCCCGGAGGCGCGCGAGGATCGGGTCGCCCTCACGGACTCGTCGTGGCTCCTGCTTTCCGACGGCGGCCATCTCGAAGTAATCGATGCTTTTCTCTCGCTTGTACGCCAGGCGGTCGATCCACTTCTCGAGCAAGTCGGGCAGCGACAGCAGCCGCAGCGTCGAGCCCGTCGGCGAGGTGTCGAAGACCACGCGATCGCACTCCGCAGTGCGCATCACGTCGATAAAGCGGTCGAGTAGCGCCGCCTCGTAGGCGCCCGGGGTGCGATGGGCCATCTCGATCTGGAGGTCGATCTCCCCGACCATCGAGGAGCTGAGCTGCTCGCCCAGCGCGCGCTTGGTCTCCTGGAGGTGCTCCTGCACCTCGGTCTCGGGATCGATCTCCATCGCCCGGAGGTTCTCGACGCCCTCGACAGGGCGGGGGTCGTCCCCGAACTCCTGGTCGAAGACGTCGGCGGTGCTGTGGGCCGGATCCGTCGAGACGACGAGCGTATCGAGACCCGCACGCGCACATTTCAGTGCGTAGGCACTCGCGACCGTCGTTTTTCCGACGCCGCCTTTGCCGCCGAAGAAGACGAACTCGACCATCTAGAAGTGATACTGTTGGCCCTTTCGCTCGACCAGCGAGTCACGATCCCACATTCGCCGTTGCCACGCCTCGTACTCGTCGGTGAGGTGGGGGAGCAACTCGGCGGTGTAATAGGAAATCGGCGAGGGGATGCCGAAGGCGTCGGGGAAACACGCGAGCATGAACTCGTCTTCTAAGTCCTCGGCCTCCTTTTCGATCGTCTCGTAGGCCGGATGGGTAAACATCCCGTGATAGAGCCCCCGGAGCCACTCCTCGGCGACGGCCCGGAAGCGGGCGATCCGCGCGGCGAGATCCATGCTACTCGATCCCAGTTGCCCGTGCAAAACGGTGTCGCTCGGGCGATGGGTTATGTCCGTACGCCACCTTCCATCCGCATGATCGACTCGGTGCTCCCTGACCGAACCCACGTCGGCCGCGTCGCGCTCCGCGCGAACAACCTCGACCGGCTCGTCGTGTTCTATCGGGACGTGCTCGGGCTGACCGTGCTGGAGCGCGAAGCCGACCGCGCGACGCTCGGTGCGGGCGACGACTCGCTGCTCGAACTGCTCGCGGCCCCCGAGGCGCCCGAACGAGGGACTGAGGAGGCGGGGCTGTTTCACGTGGCATTTCTGGTCCCCTCGCGGGCCGCGCTTGGCGATGCCCTCTCACGGATCCACGAACGCTGGCACCTCGACGGGGCCTCGGATCACCGCGTGAGCGAGGCGCTGTACCTCTCGGACCCGGAGGGAAACGGGATCGAGATCTACCGCGACCGCCCCCGCGAGGAGTGGCCGACCAACGAGGGACGCATCGAGATGGCCACCCTTCCGCTGGATCTGGACGCTCTCGGGGACCGGCGCCGCGGCGAGGCCGGGGTGCCCGACGAAACGACCGTCGGACACGTCCACCTCGAAGTCACCGACCTCCCGCGTGTCCGCGAGTTCTACGTCGAGGGGCTCGGACTGACCGTCAGACAGGAGTGGAGCGACGCGGCGCTGTTTCTCGCCGCCGGCGATTATCACCACCACGTCGGGCTGAACACGTGGAACGGGCGGACGGCTCCCGCGAGTGGGCGCGGGCTCGCGTGGGTCGAACTGCTCGTCCCCGATCGCGAGGCGCTCGGTGCGGTTCGCGATCGGATCGGAAGAGCCGAACAGTCCGAGGGAACCGACACGCTCTCGCTTTCGGACCCGGACGGGATCGAACTGCGAGTGCGAGTAGAGGGAACATGCTGAGCGACGCGACCGGACTGCATCACGTCACCGCCCTCGCGGGCGATCCACGGGCGAACGTCGGCTTCTACGTCGGCCTGCTCGGCCTGCGATTCCTCCGTCGAACGGTGAACCACGAGGACCGGTTCGCATATCACTGCTACTACGGCGACGCCTCGGGCTCGCCGGGCAGCGTCCTGACCTTCTTTCCCTATCCACACGGGGATCCCGGCCGGATCGGCCGCCCACAACCCAGCGCGGTGGCGCTCTCGGTCCCGGGGGGATCGCTCGACTACTGGACCGACCGCCTTGCGGCCCACGACCCCGAGCGGGTCGAGCGCTTCGACGAACACGGGCTTCGACTGAGCGATCCCGACGGAACCAGTCTCGAACTGATCGCGGGCAGGGCGGCGGGCGAGCCCTGGACCGAGCACGTCCCGGAGAACGCGGCGATCCGCGGAATCGACGGCGTCACCCTGTGGCCCACGAACGCGTATGCGACCGCCGCGACCCTCGAAACGCTCGGGTTCGAGCCCGCGGGTCAGGAGGGCGACCGGGTGCGCTACCGGGCGCCGGGCGAGGGTTCTCATCCCGTCGACATCCTCGATCGCGGTGGCGAGTTCGGCCGCGAGGGACCGGGGACGATCCACCACGTCGCACTGGGGGTCGAAAGCGAAGCGGAGCTGTTCGAGTGGCACGACCTGTTTCGCGAGTGCGACTACCACGTCTCGCGGGTGCGCGACCGCCACTACTTCCGGTCGCTGTACGTCAGGGATGCCGGCGGGATCCTCTTCGAACTCGCGACCGAACCCGTCGGTCTCGTAGCCGAGGACGGCGGCGAACGCCTCTCGCTCCCGCCGTGGTTCGAGGAGGACCGCGAGCTGATCGAATCGCAGCTCCCGTCGCTGGCGGTGCGTTGAAGCCCCGTCCGCCCCCAGCGGGGGCATGGCCGACGCGATTCCCGTCACGATCCTCTCGGGGGCGCTGGGTGCGGGCAAGACCACCCTATTGAATCACCTCCTCACGACCGCCGAAGAACGGGTCGCCGTCCTCGTCAACGACATGGGCGAGCTGAACGTCGACGCCGAGCTGATCGCCGAAGGGGGTTCGGCCGAAGGGATCGCCGAACTCTCCAATGGGTGTATCTGCTGTGAACTGCAGGACGATCTGGAGACGGCCGTGATGCGCCTGGCTCGCTCCCGGAAGTTCGACCACCTCGTCGTCGAGTCCTCGGGTATCTCCGAACCCGCACCCGTCGCCCGACTGTTCACGGCGCGTTCGAAGGCCGCCGCCGTCTATGATGTGGACACGCTGGTCACCGTCGTCGACGCCGTCGCCTTCCACGACCTGTTTTCGGGTGAGACCGAACCCGAACGCGCCGAACTCGACGACGGCGAGAGTCGCCCCCTCTCGGACCTCCTGATCGAGCAGATCGAATACTGTGACGTGCTCGTTCTGAACAAATGCGATCTGCTCGGTGACGACGAGCTCGATGCGGTCGCGGCAATCCTCGACCGTCTCGCACCCGATGCCCGACTCCTCCGCACGGAGTTCGGCGAACTCGACCCCGCCGAGATCCTTCATACTGGCCTGTTCGACCCCGATGCGGGGCTGTCGGACGATCACGACCACGTCGACCACGACCACCGCCACCCCGACGAGGAGTACGGCGTCACCTCCGTTACCTACCGGCGGCGGCGACCCTTTTCCCCCGGGGCGCTTTCGGAGCTCCTCGAATCGCTTCCTGACGAACTCGTTCGCGCGAAGGGAACGTTCTGGGTTGCCGGGCGGGACGCGAAACTGCGCCTTGGCTATGCGGGGCGGATCGCCCGAGTGACGGCGGGCGAGCCCTGGATCGCCGCCCGCCCCGAGATCGAACGCGACCTCTACCGGGAGAACCGCCCCGACTTGGAGTGGCACGAGCGGTGGGGCGACCGCGAGCAGGCGCTCGTGTTCATCGGGCGCGGGCTAGATCACGAGGCGCTGATCGAGCGACTGGACGCCTGTCTGACCGACGACGACGGGGGCGACGGTGAGCCCTTCCCGACCGGGAACGAGGCGGTCGAGTTCGTCTCATAGCGCCCTTTCGATCGCGCCGAGGGCGCGTTCGAGTTCGGCCTCGCGCTTCCAGACCGCCACGCGGTCGGTGAGCGCGCGGGGAAACAGACCGAGCGTCACGGCCGAGTCCATCCCGATTCGCGTCCCCTCGTTTTCGGGCGCGTAGGTGATCGTCGTCTCCATGCGCTCGAAGGGGCCGGCGTCGCCCTCTTGCTCGTAGCGATAGCCGTTTTCGAACTCCTCGAAGAACAGTCCCATCTCCAGCCCGCTCGCGCCGGCGACCACGCGGGTTCCGTCCGCCAGTTCGACCGTCTCGCGGGGCTCGAAACTCCCCTCGTATTCGACGAGCGCCGCCGGCGAGAGGACCCGCCCGACCTGTCTCGGTGTCGCGCGGACGAACCGCGAGACGCTGACCTCGCGCATGGGGCGGCTCGGCTCGCGGGGACCGAAAGTCGTTCGCTTCGTCGTCCGGTCCTCCCGAGGTGCACTCGTTTAGGGCCCCGGGGAGGAGTTATCATCACGGACGTTGACACTACGGCCATGGAAGGAACGACGACGCCGGCGACCGGGGTCGCGATCGTCTTCGCCATCCTCGCCGTCGGTCTCGCGATCGCTCTCGAGCGGCTCCTCCTCGGCGGGGAGTTCCTGATCGAGGCGGTCCTGACCGCGATCGTCGTCTCGGCCGTCTTTGCCGTCCTCGCGTACTCGCTCGATCGGTTCTGATCGCCGAGCCCCCGGAGAGGGCCGATGCAGTAGAGATAAGAGTTGAGCATGGAAACGGGCGGGTATGACCATCGAAGACAGGGACACCGCACACGTCATCACGCACGCGCTGGCGCGAGATACCCTCTCGCGGCTGCGCGACGTCGAGACCGAGCAGGTCGGCTTTCGCAAGGGGCTCGTCAAGCTCGGGCGGATCTGTGGCTACGAGATCATCGACGGCAGCATGGAGACCGAGTACGTCGAGATCCAGACCCCACTGGAGACGACGATGGGCGAGCGCGTCAAGGGACTGGATGACGTCGTAATCATCAACGTCCTGCGGGCCGCGACACCCTTCGTCGAGGGGCTTCTGAAGGCGTTCCCGCGGGCGAAACAGGGTGTCATCTCGGCGGGCCGCGACGAGGAAGCGGGGATGGCCGAAGGCGAGTTCCCCATCACCATCGATTACGTCAAACTGCCCGAGATCCACGAGGACGACACCGTGATCGTCGCCGACCCGATGCTCGCGACCGGCTCGACGATGTGTGCGGTCTTAGAGCAGATCCTCGAGAACGCCCCCGATCCCGAACACCTGTTCGTCCTCTCTGCGGTGAGCGCTCCCGACGGTCTGATCCGCGTCGGCGAGGCGTTCCCCGAGGCCGAACTCCTCACCGTCTCGATCGACGACCGCCTGAACGACGACGGCTTTATCGTTCCCGGGCTGGGCGATGCGGGCGACCGGGCGTTCCGCACGACGTAGAAGGGACAAGGGCTATTCGTCCGCCCGTGTGAGCCATCCTATGACCGACGTTTCCTGTGACGGCTGTAGCGAGGAGGTCCGGACGGCCCTTTCGCGGACCGTTTCCCTTGCGGTCGATGGTTCTGACGTCGACTCACAGACGCTCTGTCCCGGTTGCTTCGCCGACTGGATCGAGCGCTACGAACGGCGGATGCAGCCCGACCCCGCCCCCTCCGTCGAGGGGATCGACTTCGTCGAGTGAACCCCTTCCCTTCGGGTCGAAACCGGGGGACTGGAGTATTGTCTGTTGTGATACGCTTGAGGCGAAACGCACCCTTGGAGCGCTATATACCTCACCGTTCGGGTTCCGAGCGCTCCCCAACGCGACAGCTGTCGATTCCCACCAGCGCGTTCAGCGGACACCGCTGGGTCGCCGCGGTACCGAGGAGGACCGCCCCCGCAAGCAGCGCGCCCACTCGCCGGATCCCCCGTGTCCGCAGCGCGGCCGCGAGCAGCCCGATCCCACCGAGTATCCGGACCCGTCTGTCGATGCCGCAGACGTTCTTCTCCATACCTCCCGTAGGTCGCGCCCACGCTTGAACCTTCAGCCGACCGCTCAGTTCCCCTTCCCGGTTCCCGACAGCCCGTCCTCGCCCCGCTCTAGTGCCTTTGGCGCGTCGTGGTGCTCGGAGTAGCCGTCGAACCAGCGGGCGAGGCGCTCGATTCGGTCGACGACGTGGCCGGGCTCGCCCGACCGCGAGAGTTCGTGACCCTCGCGAGGGTAGCGCACGAGGCGGGTCTCGACCCCGTTCTTCTTCAAGAAGAGGTAGAACATCTCGCCGTTGTTGACGGGCACTCGAAAGTCCTCGTCGGCGTGGATCACGAGCGTCGGGGTCTCGACCTCCCCCGCCGAGGCGACCGGCGACTGGGCCCAGAGGAACTCGGGGTCGTCCCACGGCTCGGTCCCGAAGTCCCACTCGACGAGTTTGAACGCGTCCGTCGAGCCGTAAAAGCTCGGTAGATCGTAGACGCCTCGCTGGGCAACGGCTCCGGAAAAGCGCTCCGTGTGGCCGACGAGCCACCCGGTCATGAACCCGCCGAAGCTCCCGCCCGTGAGGAACTGCTGGCCCTCGTCGACGTACTCGCGTTCGCAGACCGCGTCAGTGCCCGCGAGCACGTCCCGCGCGGTCACCGCCCCCCAGTCGCGCTCGATCGCACCCATGTGCTCCTCGCCGTAGCCCGTCGAGCCCCGCGGGTTACACCAGAAGACGACGTAGCCCCGCGCCGCGAGGGTTTGAAACTCGTGCCACATCGTCCCCGACGTGCTCCACATCGCGTGGGGGCCGCCGTGGATCTCGACGACCAGCGGGTAGCGCTCGCCCTCGGCCATATCGGGCGGGGTCAGCACCCAGCCCTGTACTTCCGTTCCCTCGTCGCTTTCGAACCACACTTCCTCGGGCTGGGGGACCGCCCGGTCGGTCAGGTACTCGCTGTTGACCCGCGTGAGTCGGTTGGTCTCGGCGCCGGCGGGCGTCGAGACGAAGACGTCGCCGGGGTGATCCCACTCGCTTTTGGTCATCGCCACGGCGTCCCGTCCGGGGTCGAACCCGTCGATGTGGCCGTCGCGAGCGACGGTTTCGACCTCACCGTCCTCGCGAACCCGCCGCAGGGAAACGTCGCCCTCGTCGGGCGCGAGGAAGTAGAGATACTCGCCGTGGGGGTCCCACTTCGGCGTGCCCTCGACGGTCCGATCCAGCGTCTCGGTGAGGGTGGTCTCCGTTTCCGTTCCGCGGTCGAACACCCGGAGATCGGTCTGGCGGAGCGTCGAGCCCCCGTCGGGCGTGTAGTGGTACGCGACCCGCCCGTCGGCGGTCGCGGCGAGTCCGACCGCCCAGCCGGTCGTCTCCGTGAGGACCTCCTCGGTCCCGCTTTCGACGTCGTATGCGATCACGTCGTGGACGGCGTTGTCGTCGGGGTCGTCGGTGCGTTTCGCGGCGTAATACAGCGTCTCCGAGTCGCCCCACTCGGGTGTGACGTAATCGTACTCGCCGTCGGTGAGTCGGGTTACCCCGCCGTCTACGTCGGCTACGTAGACGTGGCTGTGCCCGCCGTCGAAGTAGCGCGCGCCCGCTCGGTAGATCAGCCGGTCGATCACGCGGGGATCGGGTGTTTCGGGCTCGTAATCGGGATCCCTCTGCTCGATGTCACGCCCCTCCTCGCGGTCCTCCCCGGTGCTCGACTGGACGAACGCGATCCCTTCGCCGTCGGGACGCCATGCGATGTTCGACACGCCGCCGACTCCCTCAGTGATTCGCCGGGCCTCGCCGCCGTCCGCGGGGGCGACCCAGAGTTGGGGTCGGTCGTCATCGCCGCGCGTACTCACGAACGAGAGGTGGTCGCCCGAGGGGCTCCAGCGTGGCTCGCTGTCGATTCCCGCTGTGAGGGTGAAGCGTCGCGATCCCTCGCCGCCCAGCGAGGCGATGTGGATCGTCGCCTCGCTCTCCTCGGCGTCCCTCGGCGTCGTCCGGACGAACGCCACGCGCTCGCCGTCGGGCGACAGTTGGGGATCGCTCACCCGGACGAGATCGTGATAATCGTTGGCGCTGATCGTCTGCATGCTCGGGTCTCGCAAGCCGGCGCGAATAGGGTTTCGGTTCGAAACTACTCGATCCCGACCCGCCCGCCCGTCGCGCTCCGGAGCCTGTCGCACAGTTCGTCGCGCTCCTCGCTCGGGACGCGCACGTCGAACGTGACCCGTTCGCCGTAGTCGGCCTCAAACCCGACCCCCGTGCTCTCGATGATCCCCCGCACGGAACCGGAATCGTCGTACTCGGCGGTGATCGACAGACGGGTGTGGGGACGTTCGGTGAGGGCCCCGGCGGCGTCGAGGGCCTCGCTCACCGCCCGCGAGTACGCCCGGACCAACCCGCCGTAGCCGAGGTGCGTCCCGCCGTAGTAGCGCGTGACGACGCAGGCGATGTTCTCGATCTCCTCGCCCTGGAGAACGTTCAACGCGGGCTTGCCCGCCGATCCCGAGGGTTCGCCGTCGTCGGTGGCGTACTCGCGGAAGGGGTCGGCCCGGACCCGGTAGGCGGGCACGTTGTGGGTGGCGTCGGCGTGTTCCACCTCGACCTCGGCGACGAACGACTCGGCCGCCTCGACGGTTTCGACGGGCGCGACGTGGCCGAGGAACTCGGAGCCCCGTACTTCGAAGGCGGCGCTCGCCCGGCCCGCGACGGTTCGATAGGTGTCGCTCACTCAGTCGGGAGCACGATCCCGGTCGGGAATACGGTACCGGTCCGCGGGAACGGGTCACACCCGCATCGAAGGCGGTCTGTGACACGGAGCACCACCGCGCAACAGCGGACACCGGACCGGGAGCGGCGTTTATACGCCTCGGCCGGCTACGGACGGCGATGGCAGCGTCCGACACCGCTCCGCCGCGACTCCTGCTGGTCGGCGACGACGGGTGGCTCTCAACGGTCAGTGCCGCGCTCGACTCCCCCCGAACGTCGGTCGCCTCCGACATCGGGGAGGCCCGGTCCCGCCTCGACAACGTGCCGGTCGACTGCGTGATCAGTGCGCTCTCGCCTCCCGACGGGAGCGCAATCGACCTGCTCCGGTCGATTCGGGAGGACCGCCCGCACCTCCCAGTCGTCATCTACGCCCGGTCGGGCGACGAGGAGTGCGCGAGCGCGGCGATCGGGGCGGGCGCGACCGACTACCTCCCCGCCGATTCGACTTCGCCGGCCGAACTTCGCGACCGGGCGGCCCGGGCAACCGAGATCGGGCGGACCCGCGAGGAGCGCGACCGGCGGGCCCGACAGTTCGAGGCGCTGTTCGCCGGGTCACTGTCGGCGACGTGGGTCCTCGACTCGACGGGCCGCGTCGAGCGGGTCAACGACGCCGCCCGAGCGTTCGCCCCCGACGCGGACGCGATCGGCGACCCGCTGTGGGAGCGCCCCTGGATCGCACTGGAGGGCCGACCCCGGCTTCGGGAAGCCGTCGAGCGCGCCGGCGGCGGCGACTCCCGGTCGCTGACCCTTGCGTGTGCGGGTGACGAACGCGCTCCCGACACCGTCGAGCTGTCCGTCGAGCCTATCGAGGGGAGCGACTCGCTGGTGGTGACGGCCCTCGACGTCAGCGAGCGGGTCGAACTCGCCGAGGAACTCACGCGCTCGGAGCAACTCCACCGCGTGACGCTCAACAACATGACCGACACGGTACTGGTCACCGACGACGAGGGCCGGTTTACCTACGTCTGCCCCAACGTCCACTTCATCTTCGGCTACACCGTCTCCGAGATCCGCGAGTTGGGGACCATCGAGGAACTGCTCGGCCCGGAGCTGTTCGACCCCGCCGAACTCCGCGAGAAGGGCGTGCTGACGAACATCGAGTGTACGGCGACCGACCGCGCTGGCGAGAAACACACGCTGCTGGTCAACGCAAAGCGCGTCTCGATTCAGGGCGGCACCACCCTGTACAGCTGTCGGGACGTCACCACCCGCAAGCAGCGCGAACGCGCCCTCTCGACGTTACATGGAACTGCCCGCGAACTGCTGTACGCCGAGGGCCGCGGGGAGGTCGCCGGGTTCGTCGCTACCGACGCCGCCGACGTTCTCGACACCCCTGAAATCGGCTGTTACCTGTTCGACGCCGAGGCCAACGCGCTGCGGCCGGCGGCGACGACCGACGCCTTCGCCGCGGGGCGGGCGGTCGAGCCGATACGACCCGGCGAGGGGCCCGTCTGGCGGGCGTTCATCGATGGCGAGGTCGTCGTGGACGGCGAGCGCCTCGCGGTCCCGCTTGGCGATCACGGCGTGCTGGCGGCCGCCTTCGAGGACGGGTTCGACGCGCTCGCGGAGGAGCTCGCGGACCTGCTGGCGGCGACGGCGGAGGCGGCGCTGGATCGCATCGAGCGCGAGGCCGCCCTCCGCGAGCGCGACCGGGAACTGCGCGAGCGAAACGACGACCTCTCGCGGCTCAACCGGATCAACGACGTGATCCGCGGGATCGACGGGGCGCTGGTCGGCGCCGAGACCTGCGAGGGCATCGAGCGGGCGGTGACCGAACGCCTCGCGAGCGACGACCGCTACCGCTTCGCGTGGATCGGCTCGCCCGACGACGACGGCCTCGCGCCCGGCGCGTGGGCCGGCGAGGGCCGTGAGTACCTCGACCGCGTCGACCCCGCCGGCGACGAACCCGCCGTCCGGGCGGCCCGATCGGACGAGGCTGTCGCAGTCGACAACGTCGCGGCGGACTTTCGCGAGGCACCGTGGCGGGCGGCGGCGCTGGAGTACGGCTACCAGTCGGTCCTCAGCGTCCCGCTCGCCCACGAGGGGCTCTTCTACGGCGTGCTGTCGGTCTACGCCGACCGGCCCGACGCCTTCGACGAGATGACCCGGGCGGTGTTCCTCGAACTCGCAGACACCATCGCGGCGGCGCTCACGGCGGTCAAACAGCGAAACGCCCTGCTGCGCGAGACGGTCACCGAACTGGTCTACGAGGTCGACTCGACGGACGCCCCGCTGTTGGCGCTCGCACAGGCAGCTGACTGCGAGATCACCCTCGAGGGTGGCGTCCGTCGCGTCGAGGACGGCGTGCTGGCGTTCGTCGCCGTCGAGGGTGCGCCGCTTGAGGCGGTTCGCGAGGCCGCGGATGACGTCGCCGCCATCGAGGCGGCGCGCCCCATTGCCGAGCGCGAGGACGGTGGCGTCCTCCGGCTTCGTCTCGCCTCGCCGTTCGTCGCGACCCGGTTGGCCGACCGCGGTGCGACCCTGCGGGCGTTCCGAGCGAGCGCGGAGGACGCGACCGCTCGGCTGATCGTCGACGTCTCGAACCCGACGGACGTCCGGGCGGTCGACGGCGCAATCACCGAACTCTACCCCGAGGCGACGCTCCTGTCCCAGCGTGAACAGGCCCGCTCGGGCCCCGAGGACCGCTCGAACCTCCTCGATCGGCTCACCGACCGCCAACGCGAGGCCGTCCGGACGGCCTACCACAGCGGCTTCTTCGAGTCGCCGCGGAACTGTTCGGGCGAGGCGGTCGCCGACGCGCTGGGGATCTCCCCCTCGGCGTTCTACCAGCTCAACCGGGCCGCCCAGCGGGCGCTCTTCGGGTCGCTGTTCGACGGTAGCTTCACAGTTGAAGCATGAGGTATCGTCACAATCTTCTCTATTGAACCCACACGCCCATGGCTGAGCGGCAAATATTGCACGTCGATGGCAGCGAACAGTACCCTGACGTGGGACGTGGCGTCCGACCCGGAGACCGAATCGATCTACGAGTGTCTGGCCTGTGGCGCCCGCGTGAGCGCCACGTCCCATCCCGGGTCGTGCCCCGAGTGTGAGGCGCCGCTTCGAAACTGCGCGACCTCGATCGAGTGACCATGAGTGTTCCCGTTACCGAGGAGCGAGCGGAACCCGAGACGGCGCTCGCGACGGCGCGGCGCCAACTCGACCGGGCGGCCGCTCACGTCGAGATCGATCCCGCGGTCGTCGAGCGGCTGAAACACCCCGCACGCGTCCAGCGCGTCTCGCTGCCGGTCGAGCGCGACGACGGGAGCCTCGAGGTCTTTACGGGCTATCGCGCCCAGCACGACAGCGTCCGAGGCCCGTTCAAGGGCGGGATGCGCTATCACCCCGGCGTCACCGAGGAGGAGTGCATCGGCCTCTCGATGTGGATGACCTGGAAGACCGCGGTGATGGACCTGCCCTTCGGCGGCGCGAAGGGCGGCGTCGTGGTCGATCCCAAGGAGTTGAGCGAGGCCGAAACCGAGCGGCTGACCCGCCGGTTCGCCCAGGAACTGCGCGACACGGTCGGTCCGATGCACGACATTCCGGCGCCGGACATGGGCACGGACGCCGAAACGATGGGCTGGTTCATGGACGCCTACAGCGTGCTCCAGGGCGAGACCACGCCCGGCGTCGTGACGGGAAAGCCGCCGGTGATCGGCGGGAGCCACGGTCGCGAGGAGGCCCCCGGCCGGAGCGTGGCGATCGTCGCCCGCGAGGCCTGCGACTATCACGACATCCCGATAGAAGGGGCGACGGTCGCGGTCCAGGGCTACGGCAGTGTCGGCGCGAACGCCGCGCGCCTGCTCGACTCGTGGGGCGCGACGGTCGTCGCCGTCAGCGACGTCAACGGCGCAGCCTACGACCCCGACGGGCTCGACACCGCGTCGATCCCCTCTCACGAGGAGGAACCCGAGGCGGTCACGCGGGTCGCAGAGCGGACCATCGAGAACGAGGAGCTGCTGGAACTCGACGTCGACGTGCTGGTCCCGGCGGCCGTCGGCAACGTCATCACGGCGGCGAACGCCGACGCGATCGCCGCGAATCTGGTCGTCGAGGGGGCGAACGGCCCCACCACCGCTACCGCCGACTCCATTCTGCGCGAGCGCGGGATCCCCGTTATCCCGGATATCCTCGCGAACGCCGGGGGCGTCACCGTGAGCTACTTCGAGTGGCTTCAAGACATCAACCGGCGATCGTGGAGCCACGAGCGCGTCAACGAAGAGTTGGAGACGGAGATGCTCCGCGCGTGGAGCGCGGTCGCGGATCGCGTCGACGAGCGGGGGCTGGCGTGGCGGGATGCGGCCTACGTCCTCGCGCTCGAACGGCTCGGAGCCGCCCACGACGCGCGCGGGCTCTGGCCTTGATCACTGGAGTTCGAGTTTTCGGACGAACGGCAGTTCCCGGAGCTCGTTGAGCACGTCGCCCGGCACCGGCTCGTCGGTGACGATGTAGAGCCGGGGTTCGTCGGTGAACTCCGGGTCTTCACTTACTGTTTGGCGGATCGAGATGCCGTTGTCAGCGAGCAAACCGGTGACGGCGGCGACGATCCCCTCCTGGCCCGCATCACGAACCGCGATCGTCAGCGTCGAGAGGTCGATGACGGGCGCCAGATCCATCAGGCTGGGGATCTGTGAGATGTTCTGGAAGACGAGCCGGAGGTCCTCGTCGGCGAGGATGGCGTCCGTCGTCGAGTCCACCACACGGCGGTCGACGCCGATCTCGCGGGCGACCTGCGTGTTGGGGATCTCGATCCCACCCGAGACGACTCGACCCTCGTCGCTGACCGAAAAGCCACGTTCGAGCAACAGGCGGATGACCGCCTGCTGGCTGGGCGAGCCCTCGAACTTGGCCATGATCTCGTCGAACATCACAGCTTACCCTTCGTACTCGGGGTCCCACCCCGGCGCTCGTCGAGCCGCGTCGCGTCGTCGAGCGCGCGGGCGAGGCATTTGAACGACGCCTCGATCTCGTGGTGGGCGTTCTCGCCCTCGACGTCCAGGTGGAGCGTCAGCCCGGCGTTCATCGCGAGCGACTCGGCGAAATGGCGGGCCATGTCGCTGGTCATCTCCCCTACCGTGTCCTGGGAGAACTCGCCGTCGAAGTAAAAGCGGGGTCGGCCGCTGACGTCGACGACGACCGAAGCGACCGCCTCGTCGAGGGGGACCCGTCGGTCGGCGTAGCGGACCATCCCCGATTTGTCGCCCACGGCCGCCGAGAACGCCTCGCCCAGAACGATCGCGACGTCCTCGACGGTGTGGTGGTCGTCGACCGCGAGGTCGCCCTCACACTGGACGGTGAGGTCGAACAGCCCGTGGGTCGCGAAGGCCGTCAGCATGTGATCGAAGAAGGCGATCCCCGTCTCTACTTCCGAATCGCCACTGCCGTCGATTTCGAGTACGCACTCGATCTCGGTTTCGGCGGTTTCTCTACTGATTTCCGCCGTCCGGTCGGTCATGGCCGACCGAACACGCCGGGGGCACATGGCGATTGCGCTTAGCCGACGAGTTCGGCCTCACGGAGCGCCTGATAGGTGACCCGGATCGTCGGCGGGCTCACGTCGGCGACGGCGGCGGCCTGCTTCTGGGTGACGTCCGCCTCGCGTTCCTTGGCGGCGGTGTACAGACAGGCCGCCGCAACGCCCGCGGGGTTGTGCCCGCCGATCAGTTCGCTCTCGACTGCCGATTCGAGCAGTTCGCTCCCGCGATTTCGCACTTCGACTGAGAGGTCCAAACGGGTCCCGAATCGCGGGATATACTCGTCGGGGTCGAGCGGCCCGACCGGCAGCCCGAGCTCGCGATCCATCGCGCCGTAGGCCGCATCGAGCTCCGATCGGGAGGCACGCGAGGCCTCGAGCACCTCGGCACGGATCCGCGAGACGCCGTGGACTCGACAGGCCGCGTACACTGTTGCGGCGGTAAAGCCCTCCAGCGAGCGCCCCGTCACGATCCTCGCCTCCTGTGCGGAACGAAACAGCGTACACGCCTGGTCACGAATCGAGTCGGGAAGGGACAGCGCGGCGGTCAGACGACGAATCTGCATGAACACGTCGCGCCGGTTTCTCTCGGCCTTGCTGCGACAGTGCGAGCGTTTGTGCTGTCTGCGAAGTCGGGCGTATAACCGTCGTTTGCGCCCGCTGGCGCGGTTCGATCCGCTGTATCCGATCTCCGTCGAGAGCCCGTAATCGTGGCGCGATCGCGAGAGGGGCGCACCCGTTCGTCGACGGTCGGTCCTCTCGTCCTCGAACGACCGCCACTCGGGCCCGGGATCGATCCGCTCTTCGCTGACGACCAGCCCACAGTCCGAACACGTCGTCTCCCCGCCGCGAGTGGTCAGCGTTCCATTACATTCAGGACAATTTGAAGGTATCTTAGTTGCCATCAAGTTGTAATATATCAGACTAATATTTAAAACTATTTCTTTTTGATAGTTCTATCCAACAAACACCCCGGCCGATGGCGGGTCCTGTCCGGGCGATCGCTGCGATCGGCCCGCTTTCGGATCCTTTCGGTACGATATCGGATTAGATCCGGGTGTCCGTAGAGATCCTCTCCGCGATATCGTCCAACTCCTCGTCGTCGAGGTTCGGTGGGGAGCCGGCGATCGCATGGATCGGGTTGCCGCCGTCGTCCTCGAACCGGGGGATGATATGGCCGTGGACGTGGGGGACCTCCTGGCCAGCGGCCTCGCCGTTGTTGAATGCGACGTTCGAGGCGGGGGCGTCGACGGCCCCCTCGATGACGGGGATCAGCCGGTGGAGTGTATCGTAGAGATCGCTTGCGAGGTCGTCAGGGAGGTCGTTCAGGCGCTCGTGCTCCGCTTTGGGGATCACGAGCGTGTGGCCCGGCGCGAGCGGGTTGGCGTCGAGAAACGCCATCGTCGTCTCGTCCTCGTAGACGACCCGTGCGGGGATCTCACCGTCGACGATCTGGCTGAAGATGCTTGCCATATGGGGACGTGTGGCGGCTCGGAGTAAGAAAGTTACCCGCCCGCACACAGCCCGTCGAGTTCCTCGCGCAGTCGCTCGCGGTACTCCTCGGACTCGTAGCCAAGCCGCGCGATCCAGATGTTCTGATAGGAAGGGTGAAGCACGGGTAATAGGGGCGTCGAGAGCGCCTCGCAGTCGATGGGCGTCAGGACGTGATCCGTGAATCCATCCAGACTCTTTTCGTCGAGCGTGAGCAGCGTTTCGGTGGCGTGCTTTCCGGTCGGGACGATGGCGTCCGGTTCGACCTCCTCGACCTCGGTCACCAAGTGAGTTCGGCAGGTCGCAAGCTCCTCGTCGGTGGGCTCGCGGTTCGATACCTTCCCACCGTCAGAGCCCGGTTCCGACGAGCTCCCACTCGCTTCGCTCGCGGGAACATCCGGAGGAAAGCACTTCACCGCGTTCGTGTAGTAGGCGTCGTGATACCCGACCGACTCCATCAGGTCCCGAATGACTCGCCCGGAGTGGCGGGCGGTGTAGGCCATCCCGGTCCAGTTGCCGCCCTTCCACAGATCCGCTTCGGGCGCCCCCGAACCCGGGGCCTCGCCGACGACCAGAACGGGGGAATCGAGCGGGCCAGTCCCCCACGAGATGCACTCGCGGGTCTCCGCGAGGTGAGGACACCGGGTGCAGTTCGGTTCGAGGACGTTGCGTGAATCGGGGTACTGCGGCACGGTTAACAGGGAAGGTGTGAGAGCGTAAAGCGGTGTTGAGAGGCGTCCGTCGCGGAACTCTCTTTCGGAGTATTCGTCTAGCCGTCTGACGAGTTCCTCCACAAGCACGTGCAACGTGATGAATCCCGAAACGAATAGCAGCGGAAATAGCCCCGGCATCACGACTACGAGGGCCGAGAGCTGTATCGCAAAGAGCATGAGCAGGACGTCCTTCTGCCTCGCTTCACTTCGAATATTTCTTGATATAGACTATAGAATAAAAATAGATCGGTACTTGCGGTCCTCCGGTGGCCGGCGTACGCGTGGCTGCCGAAAGTGGCAGCCACGCGAGCGGCACGGGGAAGGGCTGGCGTTCCCGGAAGCGGCGCGTGATCGCGCGCCGCGACTAGGCAGGCCTGGTGGTCATGAAAAGGGCGAGGCACGGCTGCCAAGCCGTGCCGAGGGCTTTCGACCGAACGCTCTTTACCGCCACGCCGGATTCCTACTGGTATGAGCAGGTCCGATATGGACGAGGAGGACCACCCCTCGGAGGGCGCGCGGTTCGGGGAGGTCCCCGACCAGTACGACCCCGAGGCACTCGAAAAGCGGGTGTTCGACTACTGGGAGGCGGTCGACGCCTACGAGAAAACGAAAGAAGCGTTCGCCGACGAGGAGCCCTTCTTCTTCGTCGACGGCCCGCCGTACACGTCGGGAGCGGCCCACATGGGGACGACGTGGAACAAGAGCCTGAAGGACGCCTACATCCGCCAGATCCGAATGCGTGGCCACGACGTGACCGACCGGCCGGGCTATGACATGCACGGGTTGCCCATCGAGACGAAGGTCGAAGAGCGCCTTGGCTTCGAGAACAAGAAGGACATCGAGGAGTTCGGGATGGAGAACTTCATTTCCGAGTGCAAGTCCTTCGCCGACGAGCAACTGGAGGGTCTCCAGAACGACTTCAAGTCTTTCGGTGTCTGGATGGACTGGGAGAACCCCTACAGGACGGTCTCGCCGGAGTATATGGAGGCCGCCTGGTGGGGCTTCTCGCAGGTCGCAGACCGGGGATTAGTCGATCAGGGGAAACGCTCGATCAGCCAGTGTCCCCGGTGTGAGACCGCCATCGCGAACAACGAGGTCGAGTACGAGGACCGCGAGGACCCCACGGTCTACGTCGAGTTCCCCCTCACGGAGCGCGAGGGCAGCCTCGTCATCTACACGACGACGCCCTGGACCATCCCGGCAAACGAGTTCGTCGCCGTCAACGAGGAGCTGGCCTACCAGCGGGTTCGTGCCCGCCGAGACGGCGAGGAGGACGTCCTCTACGTCGCGGCCGACTGTGCCGAGAACGTCCTCTCGAAGGGACGCTACGAGGACTACGAGGTCGAGGAGGAACTTTCGGGCGCGACAATGGTCGGCTGGGAGTACGAGCACCCCCTCGCCGAGGAGGTTCCCGCAAACCCCGACAGCGAGGGCACCCGAGAAGTGTACCACGCCGACTACGTCGAGGCCGAGGACACCGGGCTGGTGCATTCCGCGCCCGGCCACGGTGAGGTCGACTTCGAGCGCGGTACCGAACTCGGTCTGCCCGTCTTCTGCCCGATCGCCGGCGACGGCGTTTATACCTCCGAGGGCGGCAAGTACGAGGGACAGTTCGTCAAAGAGGCCGACGAGGAGATCACGGCCGACTTAGAGGAGAAGGGCCTGCTCGTCGCCTCCGGAACGCTGACGCACTCGTACGGCCACTGTTGGCGGTGTGATACCCCCATTTTGCAGATGGCGACCGACCAGTGGTTCATCACGATCACCGACGTCAAGGACGAGCTGCTCGCCAACATCGAGGACAGCGAGTGGCACCCCCAGTGGGCACGGGACAACAGGTTCAGGGACTTCGTCGAGAATGCCCCCGATTGGAACGTCTCACGACAGCGCTACTGGGGGATCCCGATCCCGATCTGGGTTCCCGAGGACTGGTCGGGCGAGATGGACGACGTGATCGTGATCGGCTCCCGGGAGGAACTCGCTGAGCGCGTGGACCGAGACGTCGATCCCGAGGAGGTCGACCTCCACCGCCCGACCGTCGACGAGCTGACGATCACTGAGGGCGACACCACCTACGAGCGCGTCCCCGACGTCTTCGACGTCTGGCTCGACTCCTCGGTCGCGTCGTGGGGTACCCTCGACTACCCCGGCAAAGAAGAGGAGTTCGACGAGCTGTGGCCCGCCGACCTGATCATGGAGGCTCACGACCAGACCCGCGGGTGGTTCTGGTCACAGTTGGGAATGGGTACCGCCGCGCTCGGGGAGGTGCCCTACGACGAGGTGTTGATGCACGGTTTCGCCAACGACAGCGAGGGCAAAAAGATGTCCAAATCGGTCGGCAACGTCGTCCAGCCCCACGAGGCGATCCAGCGCCACGGCTCCGATGCGATGCGGCTGTTCTTGCTCTCGGTCAACCCTCAGGGCGAGGACATGCGCTTTTCGTGGGACGAGATGGCGACGATGGAACGTAATCTCAACATCCTCTGGAACGTCTTCCGGTTCCCGCTGCCGTATATGCGCATGGACGGGTTCGATCCCGAAGAGACCGACCTCGACGCCGTCGATTCGGACCTCGAACTCGTCGACGAATGGATCCTTGCACGTCTCCAGACCGTGACCCGCGAGATGACCGCCGCGTGGGACGAGTTCCGCCAGGACCAAGCGCTCTCGGC
Source organism: Halalkalicoccus jeotgali B3 (assembly GCF_000196895.1). Lineage (NCBI taxonomy): Archaea > Methanobacteriati > Methanobacteriota > Halobacteria > Halobacteriales > Halalkalicoccaceae > Halalkalicoccus > Halalkalicoccus jeotgali. Next base: position 61,887 of record NC_014297.1, on the reverse strand, counting down.
GCTGATGGAGTTCGTCGTCGAGGACGTTTCGAGGTTCTACATCCAGGTCGTCCGCGAGCGCATGTGGGACGAGGAGGACAGCCCCTCGAAGAACGCCGCGTACGCCACGCTGTATCACGTCCTCCGGCAGGTCTGTGCGCTGCTGGCGCCCTATGCCCCCTTCATCACCGAGGAGATCTACGGCGCGCTCACTGGTGATCGGGGCCACGACACCGTCCATATGCTCGCATGGCCCGAGGTCGAGGAGTACTGGACCGACGAGCAGCTCGAAACCGACATCGAGCTGGTCCGAGCCGTCGAGGAGGCCGGCTCGAACGCCCGCCAGCAGGCAGAACGCAAGCTCCGCTGGCCCGTCACCCGCGTGGTGGTCGCGGCGGGCGACGACCGCCTCGCCGAAGCCGTCGGCCGCCAGGGGGCGCTCTTGGAGGAGCGCCTCAACGCCCGCGAGGTTCGCGTCGTCGCCTCCGACGAGCGCTTTGAGGAACTGGCTTACAGCGCCCACGCCGACATGAGCGTGCTCGGACCGGCGTTCGGCGATCGGGCAGGGGACGTCATGGGAGCGCTCAACGAGGCTCGCATCGAGGAACCCTCCCTGGAGGCGCTCTCGGCTACCGTCTCGACGGCGCTCGGCGAGGACGTCGAGCTGACCGACGAGATGGTCGAGTTCGTCGAGGAGACCCCCGAGGAACTCTCGGGCTCGCAGGTCACGATCGAGGGCAACGGGTTAGGAGTCGTCTACGTCGACACCGAACTCACCGAGGACATCGAAAGCGAGGGCTACGCCCGCGAGGTCATCAGGAGGGTCCAGGAGATGCGAAAGGAACTCGACCTGCCCCTCGACGCCCCGATCCGCCTCGACCTCGATATCGCAGACGACCGGGTCTCGGGGCTCGTGAGCGAGCACGAAGGGTTGATCACGGAGGAGGTCCGCGCCGAGGAACTCGGGGCGGTCGAGGACGGCTATCGCCGCGAGTGGGACGTCGAGGGTGTGGCGATGGGGATCGCGATCGAATTAGCGTGAGCGGATCGCTTCCGCCAGCGCGGGCGCGACGCTGACCTCGCTCTCGGCGCGCTCGATCGTGTCGGTTCCATACACCCGTTCGACGCCCGCCCGCGCGAGCTTCGTTCTGGCGTTGGCCGCGAGCATCGGATGGACGCAGGTCACGAACACCCGTCTTGGCGCCTCGAGCGCGGCGATCGCCCCGCTCATCGTCGAGCCCGTCGCGACGATGTCGTCGGCGATCACCACGTCCCGCCCGTCGACCGCGACGTCGCTGGGCGTGATCTCGACCTCGCTGCCCGAGTGGCGGACCTTCTCGAAGTAGTCGACCTCGCCCTCGCCGTAGCTCTCCCGCACCGTTTCGGCGATCCCGATCGCTCCCGCGTCGGGCGAGAGGAAGACGGGATCGGTGAGTTCGGGCAGCGGGTCGGCGAGCACGCCCGCGCCGTCGACCGCCTCCGCGGGCACGGAGAAGTGTTCGAGGACCGATTCCTCGTGGGGCGAGACCGTCAGCACGCGATCGGTGCCGGTGCTCACCGCGCGGGCGACTGCGCGTACGGAGACGGGCTGGCCCGGCTCGAAGGCGCTGTCCTGGCGGGCATACCCCATGTACGGTAGCACGGTCGTGATCTCCGAAACGCCGCTCTCGCGCAGCGCGTCCTGTAGCTGGAGCAGTTCGAGGTGGGCGTCGCTGGTGGTCGTCGAGGCGACGATCACCGCGGAACCGGTCTCGACCTCGGGTGTGGCGGCGAGTAGTTCGCCGTCGGGAAAGCGCTCGAACTCGACGGGCGCAAGCGGCCGGTCGAGTTCGCTCGCCAGTGCGGCCGCGAGCGACTGTGAGGACGAACCGGGTACGATCATATCCGTGGATGCACCGGGCGCGCTAAACCCGTTTTCGGTTAGGCGACGAGCAGCGCCCGCACACCCGAAACGCCTAGCGCCTGCGAGCGCCAGCCGTCGCCCGCGTCGACGTACAGCGTTCCCTCGTCCGTTGCGCCGTAGACCGCCTCCCCGACCGCCGCCGCTGCGAGCGGTTCGGGCGTCTCGCGTTCGCGCCACTCGCCGTCGTAGAGGGAGAGTGTGTCGTCTGCGAGCGCGGCTCCTAGGGCGAGTTCGCCCGGCGCGCCGACCCCCGAGACCCGGTCGAACACTCCGTCCAGATCACGCATCCAGCCGTTACCGAGCCGGTAGAGTCCCGTATCAGTTGCCGCGAGCGGGGTACCGGACGTCGAGACGTCGTTCGCGCCCTCTAGACCGACGTGCGTGAGCTCGCCGTCGGCGCGATACACCCCGTCGGCGGTCGCGAGCAGGTCGCCGTCGGCCGCCCGGATCCCCGCAAGGGTGCCCAGATCGCTCCACTCGCCGCCCTCGTACCGGGCGATCCGTCCCTCGGGAGAGGCGGCGATCGGGCTCTCGGTCCCGCCGACGGCGAGGGCGGTGCCGAACCCGGTCGGTTCACCGCCGAGCAACACGTCCTCGTCGGTGGCGACCACCAGTCCGTCGATCCACGCGAGGTCGCGGGCCACACAGCGCTGCTTGATGCCGAAGTTCCCGATCAGGTTCCCGGACACCGAGACGCGCACGACCCCGAGGTCGCTCGCGAGATACACGCGGCTCTCGGCGCTTTTGTCGGCGTAGACGCGCTTTTCCTCGATCGTGCTCATACTCGCTAGTTCGTCCGCGGGCGTGAAATGGCTGTTCCGGAATCCATTTGCCCCGTCGCTCCCCAGAGTCAGGCGATGGACGTGTTCGGATCGAGTGGGACGCGCGGGGTTGCCAACGAGGAGATCACGCCCGCGTTCGTCCTGCAGGTCGTCGCGGCCGCCGGAACGGTCCTAGAGGCCCCCTGTATGGCCGTCGCCCGCGATACGCGCTCGACCGGACGCATGCTCGAAAACGCCGCCGTAAGCGGTCTCCAGAGCGTCGGCTGTGACGTTCACCGGCTGGGCGTGATCCCCACGCCGGGCGCACAGGCGTATGCCGCCCGCGAGGGGATGCCGACGGTGATGATCACCGCCTCGCACAACCCGCCCGAGTACAACGGCATCAAGCTCATCGGTGCCAGCGGGACCGAACTCTCGGTCTCGGAACTCGAGGTCGTCGAGGAGGCCTTTCTCTCGGAGATCGACGGCGCGCGCTCGTGGTCGAGGACGGGCGACGAGTTCGCCGTCGAGGACGCCACCCGCCAGTACGTCGAGGGCGTCCGCGAGGCGGCCGACCGCGAGAAGATCGCCGACGCCGACCTCACAGTCGCGATCGACCCCGGCCACGGCGCGGCCTCGCTGACCAGCCCGCGACTGTTTCGAGAACTCGGTTGTCGGGTCCTGACCGTCAACGCCCAACCCGACGGCCGGTTTCCCGGCCGGGACCCCGAGCCCGTCGAGACGAACCTCGAGGATCTGGGTCGGCTCGTCGCCACGACCGACGCCGACGTCGGAATCGCCCACGACGGCGACGGCGACCGGGCGATCTTCTTCGACGAAACGGGTCGCTACATCGAGGGCGACGCGGCGCTGGCGGCGCTTGCGGACGCGGAACTCGGACCCCGGGACGCCACCGTCGCCGCGGTCAACGTCTCCCAGCGGCTGGTCGACGTCTGCGAGCGTACGGGCGCGGACCTCGAACTGACCCCCATCGGAAGCACGTATATCACCAGCCGGATCCAGCAACTGCAGGCTGAGGGGGTCTCGGTACCGGTCGCCGGCGAGGGCAACGGCGGGATCTACTTCCCCGAGTATAGCCTCGTACGCGACGGAGCCTACATCGCCGCCCGGTTTCTCGAACTGCTGGCCGATCGACCCGCGAGCGAACTGGTCGCGCCCTTCGGGGACTACTGCAACGTCCGGTTGAAACTCACCTACGAGACCCGCGAGCAACGCGAGGCGATGCTCGAGGCCGTCGACCGGGTCGCCGAAAGCGAGGCCGCCGATCGAAACACCACCGACGGCGTCCGCCTCGACTACGGCGACGGCTGGGTGCTCGCCCGGCCCAGCGGGACCGAGCCCGTCATCCGGATCTACGCGGAGGCCCGCGGGCGAGAGCGCGCCGAGGAACTGGCCGCGCGACTCTACGACGCCGCCGAGGCGGCCCGGGACGACGCCAAGTGACCGAACCTGTTCGGCCCATACGTTATACTGCCGGGCCGTGAGCACGAAACCGTATGCCAGAGGAAACGCTCTACGATCGGCTCGGTGGCGAGGACTCGATCGAAGCCGTCGTCGATCAGTTCTACGGCTATGTCATGGACGACGAGCTCGTCAATAGCTACTTCGAGGACGTCGACATGCAACGACAGATCGCCCACCAGACGCAGTTCATCAGCTCCGTGACCGGCGGCCCCGTCCAGTACACCGGCGAGGACATGCGGGCGGCCCACGAAGGGATGGGAATCACACCCGAGGAGTTCGACGCGATCGCGAAGCACCTCAACACGGCCCTGAAGGACTTCGACGTCCCCGCCGACGACCGCGAGGCCGTCATGACCGAGATCGCGAGCTATCAGGACGACATCGTCGGCGCGTAGCGTCCCAGGGCCTCGCGCAGTCTCTTTCGCTCATCGATCGCCCCGTCCCTGTCGGCTTCGATCGCCCCGCTTTCGAGGCGCTCGCGCTCCCCGGGCCCGAGCGCCTCTCGGGCCCGGGCGGCCCGCTGCAGGCGCTCGTACTCCGGATCGCGGGCGAGCGCCCGGACCTCCCGGAGCCGGGCGATCGTCTCCTCGGTTGCGACACGCGCGATCACCGCCCGGAGCTCGCGCAGGCGAAAGCGAAGCTCCCCGGCGGGACGGGGGGGCCAGGCCAGTTGGAACGCGCTCGCGTCGACACGCTCGATGGCCGTCCGCTGGGTAGCGATCGCCCGCTTGAGCGCGTCGGCGTCCGCGACGTAGTGATCCAGCTTCGAGCGCGAGTACCCGGCGTATTCGAGCAGCGTCGGGATCGGCTCGGTCCCTGCGTCGGCGCGTGCGACGTACGCCCGCACGTCCGCCGGGAGGGTGGGGGTCTCGACCAGCGGGTAGTGCTCGGCCCGATCGAGCAGTGAGACGACCTCCCGTGCGCTCGCCCGTTCGAGGTAGTCCGCGAAATCACGTGCGATCGCCCCGTTGTACCCCTCGATCGGGACCCGGAGGTCCGCGACCGGGGCGTCGAGGTCGACGTCCGCGAGCGCGAGCAGACGGTCGTACTCGGCGATCTCGCTCCCGAGGGTCGCGATGCGGGCCTCGACGGCCCGGCGGGCGTCGCGCAGCTCTTCGCGGGCGCTCGCGCGCTTCTTGAGGCGCTCGCAGTCCTCGGCGACCGGTGCGAGCACCTCGCGGGCGCGCTCGAAATCCCCCTCGCCCAACCGGCGCTTATCGAAGGCGTCCTCGACGGCCTCGAAGGCCTCGCGGTGGGCGAGGTCGTCGGGGAGCCCCGAGACGACCGCTTCGAGCCCGCTCTGGAACTCGATGAACCCCGCGAAGTCGCCCGTTCCGGTCGCTCGCCCCTCGTAGCGCTCGAACAGCTCCCGCAGGCGCTCGTGGGCGCGGTCCAGTCGCCGGAGTTCGTCCTCGCCGATCTCCTCGACGGCCGCGCTGGCGGCCTCGTGGCGGTCGTAGGCGTCGGCCAGCCGGGATTCGGGATCGCGCTCAGTCATACACGTCGTCGGGATCGAACTCCTCCCGGCCGACGTGCTCGCCCTCGACGGTCCGGTAGAAACACGTGCGGTGGCCGGTGTGACAGGCCCCGCCCTCCTGATCGACGAGATACAGCAGGGTGTCGCCGTCGCAGTCGACGCGGATCTCGCGGACCGACTGTGTGTGACCGCTGGTCGCGCCCTTCTCCCAGAGTTGCCCGCGGCTGCGCGAGTAGTAGTGGGCGCGGTCGGTTTCGCGGGTCCGTTCGAGGGCCTCGTGGTTCGCGTACGCGAGCATCAGGACGTCCCCGGTCCCGGCGTCCTGAGCGATCACGGGTACCAGCCCCCGGTCGTCGAACTCCACGTCGGGTGCGTCGCTCATGGATCGAATGAGCCGCTGGCGGCGAATAGGTCTTCCGTGTCGGTCGATTGACCGTCGAAAGCAGGAGCGTGGATCGGCGGTGCGACCACGAGCGCAGGGGGGTATTGGGCCATCCGGGTGCGTCGTCAGGGACACCGCCGATCCGGCACGCCGGCCGGCCCACATCCGGGCGAACGGACCGATGACCCCTATAGCTACCTTCCGGTACATGTCCCACGCCGTCGGACACCTACGAGGGTAGCGCCGTCGCGTCGACCTCGCGGGCCGCGGTCCGGTGGGTCTCGTAGGCGACCAACGCCTCCTCGCGGACGTCGGGGTCGCCCCACTCGAAGCAGGCGACGAACTGCCCCGCCTCATAGGCGCCAAGAAACACCCGCTGGCCGACAATCGAGAGGCCGAACGAAAAGGAGTTGGGATGGGCGTATACGACGAGTTCCTCGGTCGCCACGGCGTCGTCGAACTCGGTTCCGTAGTCGTGTTTCGAGGCCGACAGCGCCGCCGAATCCAACACGAGTTCGCCCTCCGCACCCGCATCGAGCAGCGACCGGTGGGCCTCGTTGAACAGCGGACTGACGACCGGCACGATGCCGAGGAACCGCGAGGGATCGAGTTCGCGAACGCGCTCGGTGTAGTAGCGAAGCGGGGCGTGGGGATCGCCCTGGGTGGCCGTGACGACGGTCGCGCTCTCGAGGACTGACGGCGACAGGGACATGCCGGCCTCCGCGAGCGGTTCGAGGCTTTCGCCGTACTCCTCGACGAGCGAGACGGTGGCGATCAGTTCCTCGTAGGCCCCGAGCACGAGTCGGCCCCCGACCGTGTCCGTATAGCCGCCTTCGACCCGACTGGCCCAGCCCAGATCGACCAGGTCCTTGAGGTTGCGGTGGGTCGCCGAACGCGAGAGGTCGAGGCGCTCGACGAGTTCGGCGGGGCGCAGCGGCCCGTCGCCGAGGGCACTCAGCAGAGAGACACGGTTCGAGGTGGTCGCGAGAAAGCGAACCCGGTCGTCCGGCGGTGACATCGTCCGAGTGCTTCGGGCCGAGCGTTATAGTGTTTACGTCACGCTATACCACACCCACGATCCGGAGGGCGCCGGTCAGCACGTCGCCGTAGACGAGCGCGACCAGCAGACCCACGAGGATCGGGACCAGAAACGGGATCCCCGGCGAGATCCATACCGTCTCGCGGGTGGTGAGCACGTCCAGCCCCTCGCGCAAGCCTTCGGCGGTCGTGCCGTAGGCCGACCCGACGTCCGCGAGAAAGGCCTCCGCGCCCCACTCGTCCTCGTTCCTTCGCGACGGGTTCGTTCGCTCACCGCCGTCAGGTCGGAGGTCCGAGGGGGATCGCAACCCGTCGGTTTGCTCACCACCGTCCGCGATCGCGCCGTCGCCCGCCGGGGCCGGTTCGGCGGGCAACGAGCCGGGATCCCGGAAGCGTGCGGGATCCTCTCGCAGCGCCGAAAGCGTCGTCCCGCGCCAGCGAAGGTACATCCGCAGGGCGTCGAGGTCGAGTCCCGACCGGGTGAACCCCTCGCCGTCCTCGAGCACTCGCCCGTGGGTCCGCTCGGCGTCCGACCAGTGGACCGGCCGGCCGACGACCATCAGCGCCGTGAGCCGGCCCGAAAGCGCGTTCCGGACCGCGAGCACGAGCGGGTAACAGGCCCCGACGAGGACAGTGTTGGCGAGGATCGTCAGCGCGAACGCCCCAGTGGGGGTCGCGACGACCGGCACCAAATAGGGCCCGATCTCGTAGGTGGGATAGGTCGGAAAGAGCAGTGCAAGAACGATCAGGGCCTTCGCGTCCGCGCCGCCGAACGCCCCGAAGCGCCAGAACCCGTAGGCGGCGGGGATCACGAGTAACAGGCTGATCGCCGCCCCGACGAGGAAGTACGCCCACGTCAGCCCGCCCGCGAAATAGGAGGCGATCCCGTCCCAGACGAAGAGGACGGCCGCGAGCGCGAACAGCGGCGTCCACGTCCGAGCGGGAACCCGGCGGGTCCGCACGTCCCGATGGGCCGCCCAGGCGAGGACGGGAACACAGAGCAAACGCAGGAGGTCCGGTACCGTAGCGAACACGGCTGTGAAGCCGTGGCCGGCGGGTGTATATTTTGTGGCTCGAAAAAGTGAACGAAACGACGGAACGACCGTTCTCAGATGACGCGGTTCTGGAGGTAGTCGAGGTGTTTCGCGTTGTAGACGATCTTGACCGTGTCGGCGGCGGGCGAACCGATGCAGGTCAGACGGACGTTCTTGTCGTCGACTTCCTCGTCTGAGAGGATCTGTTGCATGTCCATCTCGATCTCGCCTTCCTTGAGGATCGCCGCGCAGTTCGCACACGCACCGGCGCGACACGAGAAGGGCCAGTCGTAGCCCTGGGCCTCGGCGGCCTCGAGGATGTACTCGCCCTCGTTGACGTCGAGACTCCCGTAGTCCTCCTCGTCGAGGCCGGCGTCGGCGGCCTGGTCGAAGAGGTCGTCGTCGTCGATGTCCCAGCCCTGGTCGTCCAGCGTCTCGTAGTTGAGGTATTCTACTGTTGGCATCACTCGACCGTTCGTCGGCATACCTGTTAGACCTTGCTGTTCATTTCCAGATCATCTCTTTTACGGATTACGGCACTCTCGAACCCCACAACGGCTACATTCTGATATAATTTGGCCGTAAATTTGGCCGACCAAAACCCGCTTGAGCGCCTGTAGACGGGGATCGACGTCGCGGACTCCGACCGGTGTGTTTAGGCCCGCACTCTCCGTGGGCGACACCATGTTCGAGGAATTCGAGGTGATTCCTGCGGTCGATATGCAGGACGGCGAGGTCGTCCAGCTGGTACAGGGCGAACGCGGCACCGAGAAACGCTACGGCGAGCCCGCCGCGGCCGCCCGTCGCTGGGTCGAAGCCGGCGCACGCACTCTCCATCTGGTCGATCTCGACGGCGCCTTCGAGGGTGAACGGGAAAACGCCGCGGCAGTCGCGGCCGTCCTCGAAACCGTCGACAGCGAGCTCGCAGTCCAACTGGGCGGGGGGATTCGGACCGCCGAGGACGCGATCGAACTACTGGATCGGGGCGTCGACCGCGTGATCCTCGGCACGGCGGCGGTCGAGAGCCCCGAGATCGTTCGGGAGATCAGCGAAGAACACGAGAACAGCGTGATGGTCGGCCTCGACGCGAAAGAGGGTGAGGTCGTCGTCTCGGGATGGACCGAAGGCACCGGGTTGGACCCCGCCGAGGTCGCCGCCCGCTACGAGGAGTTGGGTGCCGGCGCGATCCTCTTTACGAACGTGGACGTCGAAGGTCAGTTGGAGGGCGTAAAAACAGACCCGGTCGAACGGGTCGCCGAGGCGGTGTCGATCCCCGTCGTCGCCAGCGGCGGGGTCGCCAGCCTCGACGACATCCGCGCGCTGAAGGCGGCCGGTGCGGACGCGGTCGTCGTCGGGACCGCACTCTACGAGGGGCGGTTCTCGCTCGAAGAAGCGATCGAAGCGGTCTCCTAAGTCCTCAGACCAGCCTGAGGTGGTCCTGATCGGGCGAATAGATCTCGCCCTTGTCCCGAAGCTTCTGGATCTCGTGTTCGGCCTTGCTGTCCTCGATGCCCGCCTCGGCGGCCCGTTCGATGACTTTCTCTTGGGGTGCGCCGGGTTCGCCGTCGTACTCCTCCTGTAGCTCGCGAATGATCTCCTTGATTCCCTTCACTCGATCCCGCTGGGTCTTCGAGCGGCCCGTCTCGATCACGTCGACGTCGTACTCGCCGGTTTCGGGGTCGACGCCGATGTCCTGCAGACAGGAGCGCACGATCTCGATGACGCGTTCGGCGTCCTCGCGCTCGACGGTATCGGAAAGCCGGACGCGGGCGCTCGCCTCCGCGAGCCTGACGAGCGCTTCGAGCTTCCGGGCCGTGACGGGGACGGGTGCGTCCTCGTCGGCGCCCTTCGAGCGTAGGTCGACGTAGAACTCCTGGATCGCCTCGCGGGCCTCGTCGGTCATCCGGGGGAAACAGCTCTGTTGGGCGTACGCGATGTACTTTCTCAGCAACTCGGCGTCGATGTCGGGGGCGACCTCCTCGGTGACAGCGTCGACCTCCTCGCGGGTGACGTCGGGCGAGGGGAGGTTGGTCCGCTGGGTGTTCAACTCGCCGGCATAGTTCGTCTGGAGGATGTGCTGGGCGAGCTTGCGGTCCTCGTCGGGGTCCGGTTTGTCCGTAACGGTGAAGATCAGATCGAACCGCGAGATCAGCGCGGGTTCGAGGTCGATCTGCTCGCCGATTGGCTCGTACTGGTCGAACCGCCCGTACTTCGGGTTTGCCGCACCCAGAAGCGAACACCGCGATTTGAGGGTGGCGTTGATCCCGGCCTTCGAGATCGAGATCGACTGCTGTTCGAGCGCCTCGTGCATCGCCGAGCGGTCCTCGGGGCGCATCTTGTCCAGTTCGTCGACCGCGGCGATGCCTCGGTCGGCGAGCACCAGTGCGCCGGCCTCAAGCGTCCACTGCTGGCCCTCGCCGAAGTCGTCGCGTACTGCGGCGGCCGTCAGCCCCGCTGATGAGGAGCCCTTCCCGGAGGTGTACACGGAACGCGGCGCGATGTTGCGGATGTACTGCAACAGCGCGGACTTCCCGGTCCCGGGGTCCCCGATCAGGAGCATGTGCATATCACCGCGGGTGCGCGAGCCGTCGGGCAGGTGTTTCGTCACCCCGGAAAACAGCTGGAGGGTCATCGCGAGTTTCGCCTGGCGATGGCCGTAGATCGAGGGTGCGAGGCTGTCGACCATCCGCTCGTAGATGTTCGGATCTGAGGAGAGTTCGACGATGGCCTGTTTGTCCTCGTTGGTGATCTCCATGTCCTCGAACTGCTCCTCTTCGACCTCGACCGCGTGGCCGTCCATGTAGATGTCGAACATGGTCGACTTCTCCTGGTTCGAGCCCTGCTGTTCGAGGTGGAGCACGCCCGTCACGCGGACGTGATCGCCCGCGGTGACCTCGCCAGTCACATCGTCCTCGATGTGGACGTCCAGGCTCTGGGGCGTCTCGCCGCCGCGCAGCCCCTCGGGACTCTCCTGTACGCGGAGCTTCTGGGCGTCGATGAACTCCGACTGGTCGAAGTTGATCCTGAACGGGCCCTGGCGTTCACAGCCCGAACACTGGTGGGGCTCCTGGAAATCGCCGCCGGTCTGTGGGATCCGGGTGAGGGTGCCACAGCGCTGGCACTCGAAGGCCGCCTGCTCGATCTTCGGGCGGACGTCGGTGGCCTTGCGGACGATTCCACGCACCTCGACGAGCGTATTGACGTTCTTCGAGCGGATCTCCCGGATGTCGGTCGCGCCGGGGAGGTTCCGGACCCGGACGTGGGCCTGCCCGAGGCTCACGTCGACCGGGAGGTCGTAGAGGCGAAGCGCCTCCTCGGCGTACGGTTGCATCTGCTCGGGCTGATTTCGAAAGTCGTCGGCAACGTCGGGGTCGAAGCGGTTCAGGTCGGCCCAGTCGAGATAGAGCGAACGCTGTTCGTTCGGGTAGTGCTGTGCCAGCGTGCCGATCTCGTCGTGATAATAGGTCCGATAGAACTCCTCGAAGCGGCCGACAAGCTCCTGATTCTCCGCACTAGCCATACTACTTTCTGTAGCCCCCGACCGAGTATGAACCTTCGGAACGCACTTCTTTACTCATAAGAGACGGTTTCGCCGTCCCTGCGTCTCGGAAATCGAAGACTTCCGGTGACGTCGGGTGTCCTCGCACCTATGGGCGTCACCGGAACTCAGAGCGTTCCGGTTTTCTACAGGACTCCGTCCGGTAACGCTGTGGGCACCACTCCTCGCACAAACTTGCACTAAACCCCCCTCGCCCACTCTCGTTCGCTTGCGGTGCGGCGCTTATACGACCGCAATGCTGGCGACCGAAAGCAGCGCTATTGCGCCGAAGACTTTCATTCCGGTGAGGTACGGTTCTCGCCGTCGGTAGTAATCCCCCGTGACGATACCGAACGCGCCTATCAGCGCACCGACCGTGACCGACGTCACGGTTCCGACCCATGCGATGACGGCGGGGTTGTCCCAGTCGATCCCGCCTCCCCAATACGAGACGAGAAGCCCGACCAGACAGTACCCGACCACGAGACCGACTATCACCTCCGTCCGATTCCGTGGCTGAAACCAGCGGTCCAGTTCGCTCACCATGGGATCATATACCATTTTCTTCTTATTAACGATTCTGGCAGTTCCGAACGGACCGAGGAGAGAAGCGATCCACTACGTGTCGGCCTGCTTCATACCCCGACAGTCGGTCGCCGACGTAGGGGTCGCCCTCCCGGAGGCTCCCGTACCCGTTCTGTATTTAAACCACTTCTAATCGAACCGCCGTTCACCTGGAGAACACTGATAGCATGTCACATGAATCGGCGTGATGTACCGGAAAACAGGTATTTCGACCGATATCCTTCGGTCTGCGAAAGACACCGGATTGGCGGAAACCGGTATTTTTATATAGAACCACAAACAACGATTCGGATGACTATGAGCCAGCGAATGCAGCAGGGTCAGCCCATGATCATCATGGGTGACGACGCACAGCGCGTACAGGACCGCAACGCGCAGGATTACAACATCTCTGCGGCACGAGCGGTGGCGGAGTCGGTTCGCTCGACGCTCGGCCCCAAGGGGATGGACAAGATGCTCGTCGACTCGATGGGCTCGGTCACCATCACCAACGACGGCGTGACCATCCTCAAGGAGATGGACATCGACAACCCGACGGCCGAGATGATCATCGAAGTCGCCGAGACGCAGGAGGACGAGGCCGGCGACGGCACCACGACTGCGGTCGCGATCGCTGGCGAGCTCCTGAAAAACGCCGAGGACCTCCTCGAACAGGACATCCACCCGACGGCGATCATCAAGGGCTTCCACATGGCGAGCGAGCAGGCCCGCCAGGAGGTCGACAACGTCGCCGAGCAGGTCGATTCGAACGACGAGGAGCTCCTGAAGAAGGTCGCTGAGACGTCGATGACCGGCAAAGGCGCCGAGCTCAACAAGGAGCACCTCGCCCAGCTGATCGTCGACGCAGTCAGCCAGGTCACCGTCGAGACCGACGAGGGCGACAACGTCGTCGACCTCGAGTTCCTCGAAATCGAGACCCAGACCGGCCGCTCCGCGAGCGAGAGCGAACTCCTCGAGGGGGCCATCGTCGATAAGGACCCCGTCCACGACGACATGCCCACCGAGGTCGAGGACGCGAAGGTCCTCCTGCTGAACGAGGCCATCGAGGTCGAGGAGGCCAACGCCGATACGAATGTGAGCATCGACAGTCCCGACCAGCTCCAGCAGTTCCTCGATCAGGAGGAGGCCCAGCTCAAACAGAAAGTCGAGCAGATCAAAGAGACCGGCGCGAACGTCGTCTTCTGCCAGAAGGGCATCGACGACCTCGCCCAGCACTACCTCGCGAAGGAGGGCATCCTGGCGGTCCGGCGCGCGAAGAAGTCCGACCTCGAGTTCTTGAAGGAGGTTCTCGACGCCGCGGTCGTCTCCGATCTCGACAGCGCGACCGAGGCCGAACTCGGCTACGGTAGCGTCACGCGCGACGAGACCGACGAGATGTTCTACGTCACCGGCGAGGACGCCCACGGCGTCACCTTGCTCCTTCGGGGCTCGACCGAGCACGTCGTCGACGAGCTCGAACGGGGAATCAGCGACGCGCTCGAAGTCGTCGCACAGACCGTTTCGGACGGTCGCGTGCTGGCGGGCGGCGGCGCAGTCGAGGTCGAAGTCGCCTCGCGCCTGCGTGACTACGCCGACTCCGTTTCGGGTCGCGAGCAGCTCGCCGTCGAGGCCTTCGCGGACGCGCTCGAACTCGTTCCCCGTGTGCTCGCGGAGAACGCCGGCCTCGATTCGATCGACACGCTCGTGGACCTGCGCTCGGCCCACGAGTCGGGCGACGAACACGCCGGACTGAACGTGTTCTCGGGCGACGTCGAGGACACCTTCGAGGCGGGCATCGTCGAGCCGGCTCACGCCAAAGAGCAGGCGCTGACCTCCGCGACGGAGGCGGCGAACCTCGTGCTCAAGATCGACGACATCATCTCCGCCGGCGACCTCTCGACGGACAAGGGCGACGACGAGGGCGGCGCGCCCGGCGGTATGGGCGGCATGGGCGGTATGGGCGGCATGGGCGGCGCGATGTGAGGCGAGGAAGCTTCACTTCGCCCGTCGATGTGAAATCGGTCCCGGATCGCCTCCTATCGACCGCTCGTCCGTCCGAAGAACGCGATCGGTAGTCGGATACGAACTCGCTTTGCTTTTTCAGGCGTTCGTCACTATCCTCGGGCGATTGCATCGCGATTTCCGATGCCTACCCGCGGCTGATCGCCCGGAAAACGACGGTGTGATCCCATCCGAACCGTCGGATGCGTGATCCGCTTATATTATCCGTCGAGTCACGAACAGGAGAACGCCCACGACGAGGAGACCGATTCCCCAGTAAAACGAGGGATACGGCAGGTACGCTAGCACGAGCGTGACGATTCCGGACGTGATCAGCGACCACCCGGCCGTCGTTCGAAAGGCCATATCCTCCCTCGAGTATCCGAGTCAATAAAGTCGGTGCCGGCCCGGGCCGTGTGGGGCGAGGTTCCGTCGGCTCGCGAGGCGACGAAACTCGTCGTCTGCGGTGTGTATCGGACGTCCCGCGCAGTCAGTCGTCACCCCGATTACGTTTCGAACCGCCGGTCTACCCGTTCAGATGGAATTAAGTAGGGCTCCGCGATAGTTGCCGCTATGCAAACGCTGCTTTTGAACGGCGAGGACGTCGCCGAGAACGCGCGCCTCTCGGAGCTCATCCCCGCGATCGAGGACGCCTTTGCGGCCTACGAGCGCGGCGACGCCCAGATGCCGCCCAAATCCTACATCGACCTGCCCCAGTACAACGGCGACTTCCGCTCGATGCCCGCGTATCTCGACGCCGGATCGTGGGACGCCGCCGGCATCAAGTGGGTGAACGTCCACCCGGACAACCCGCGCGATCACGACCTGCCGACGGTGCTCGGCACGATGATCTACTCGGACCCCGAGACGGCACTTCCGCTCGCGGTCATGGACGGCACCGAACTCACGATGCAGCGCACCGGCGCGGCCGCCGCGGTCGCCACCGACCACCTCGCCGTCCCCGACGCGAGCTCGATGGGGATCGTCGGCGCGGGCGTCCAGGCGTACACCCAACTGGAGGCCATCGCCGAGATCCGTCCCATCGAGCGGGTCGTGATCAGCGACCTCGACGACGAGCGCGTCGAGCGGTTCGTCTCGCGTTTCGAGGGTCGCTTCGACGTTTCGGCCGGGTCGATCGAGGAGGCCGCCTCCTGTGACGTCCTCTCGACCGTGACGCCGGTCGAGAGCCCGCTCGTCTCTCCCGAGGTGGTCGGCGAGCACACCCACATCAACGCGATGGGCGCGGACGCCGAGGGCAAACACGAGATCGCGGACGAGGTCCTCCTCGACGCGAAACTCGTCATCGACGACCACGCCCAGACCACCCACTCGGGCGAGATCAACGTCCCCTACAACACGGGCGTCCTGACCGACGCGGACATCCACGCCGCGATCGGCGAGATCGTCGTCGGGAACCGGGAGGGACGCACGCCCAAGGACGGCGTGACGGTGTTCGACTCGACGGGACTGGCCATTCAGGACGTGGCCGCGGCTCACGTCGTCTACGAACACGCCGCCGAGAACGACAACGGCTACCCGTTCGACCTGCTCGGGCTCAACTAGCCCGTTGGTGGATCGCCCCGAAGACCTTGTTCAGCACCCAGACGATGATCATGAACGGAAGCAGGGGAACGAGCAACACCAACAGCACGAGGAAGTACGCGATCCCGATGAGGTTCATCTCCTCGTCCGAACGCCCGCGGTAGTACGGCGTCACCGTCCGCAGGGTCTTTTTCGTCGTGGAGTCCTCCGATTCGCTCATATCTCGAATAGATCGCCTGACAGGATAACCCTTTTCGCGCCGGCGTTATAGGGGAACCGGCGATCAGTCCTCGATGTGGATCGCCGGCCGGCCGGGTTCGGCTTTCCGCAGGACTTCCTCGTCGGCCTCGTCGGCGCGGATAACCTCGACGTCGGCGTCGAACTCGCGTTCGAGCAGCCACGCGGCGGCTTCGAGCGCCTCGTGTTCCGCTTCGGAGGAAAGGGTCCTCGACAGGGCTTCGCGTTCGGCCTGCAGGTCCTGGCCGTAGCTCGCGGCGGCGTCGCCCTGTTCGCGGATGTGGGATTCGCCCATGAGTTCGCCGATCAGGTTCTCGGCGTCGCTCTCGATCGCGATCTCCAAGGCGTCGTACTTCCAATCGGGGGCGATCACGACCGCGATCGACTCGGGGTTCTCGATGCCGGCGACCTCGACGATGTCCCGGACGTCCTCGCGGGTGTTCTCGATCAGCCGCCGGCGCTTTTCGACGCGCGTGCGGTCGATCTCGGCGCTCGGCCAGTCGGCCTCGACGACGAACCCCTCGGCGTCCAGCGACTCCCATAGTTCCTCGGCGAGGTGGGGTGTGACAGGCGCGAGCAGGCGGACGACCGCCGACAGCCCGCGCCCGTAGGTCTCCCCGTGGGGCGTAGTGTACCCGGCGTACTGGCGCAAGGTCCGAACCAGTCCCTGGGTCTCCCGCAGCGCCTCGTTGAACCGCAGCGCCTCGTACTCGTCGGTGGCGACGGCGACCGTCGCGTCGATCTCGCTGTCGACGTAGCCGGCGACGGCGTCGTTTTCGCCATTCGGTTCGTTCTCCGCAAATGCCTCGACCGTTTCCTTCAGGCGACCGAGGAAGGCGTTCGTCGAGCGCACGCCCTCCTCGCTCCAGTCGAAGTCCCGCTCGGGCTGGGCGGCCTGCATCATGAACAGGCGGGCGGTGTCGGCGCCGTACTCCTCGACGATGCGCTGGGGCGAGACCGTGTTGCCCTTCGATTTCGACATCTTCTCGCCCTCCAACTGGACCATCCCCTGTGCGAGCAGGTTCCGGAAGGGTTCGCGGTGTTCGAGGCCCTCGTGGTCGGCCAGCACCTTCGTGAAAAAGCGCGAATAGAGCAGGTGCATCACGGCGTGTTCGATCCCGCCGACGTACTGGTCGACGGGCATCCAGTCGTTGGCCCGCTCGCGGTCGAACGGGGCCTCGTCGAGGTCGGGTGAGACATACCTGAGGAAATACCACGAGGAGTCGACGAACGTGTCCATCGTGTCGGTTTCTCGCTCCGCGGGCCCGCCACACGCCGGACAGGTCGTCTCCTTCCACTCCTCGGTGGCATCCAGCGGGTTGCCGGTCGTGTTGACGAACTCTGGAAGCTCAACGGGGAGGTCCTCCTCGGGCACCATGACGGGTCCGCAGTCGGGACAGTGGACGACCGGGATCGGCGTCCCCCAGTAGCGTTGGCGGGAGATGCCCCAGTCGCGCAGGTGGTACTGCGTCGACTCCTCGGCGCTCTCGATTCCCTCGGTGAGGCGCTCGCGGGCGGTCTCGCTGTCGAGGCCGGAGTACTCGCCCGAGTTCACGAGCACGCCGTCCTCGGTATAGGCTTCCTCCCCGACGTCGGGTGCTTCAAGAACCGTCTCGCCGTCCCAGTCGTCGGGCTCGGGGGCGATGACCGGCTTGATCTCGATGTCGTGTTTCGTCGCGAAGGCGTGGTCGCGCTCGTCGTGGCCCGGCACGGCCATCAACGCCCCGGTCCCGACGTCCGAGAGCACGAAGTCCGCAACGTAGACCGGAATCTCCTCGCCGGTGGCGGGGTTCGTCGCCGTCAGGCCGGTCGCCACGCCGTTTGGCTCGTCGCCATCGGGGTCGGCCTCCTCCTCGACGAACTGGCGGATCTCGTCGTTTTCCGTGGCCAGCGCCTCGCTGATCCGGTGATCCGGTGCGAGCGCAAAGAAGGTCGCGCCGTGGATGGTATCGACGCGGGTGGTGAAGGCCTCGACCGAGCCGTACCCCTCTACGGGGAACTCCAGTTCGGTCCCGTACTGGCGTCCGATCCAGTTTCGCTGCATCTGGCGCACGGAGTTCGGCCACCCCTCCAGGTCGTCGATCGCCTCCAGTAGTTCGTCCGCGTATTCCGTAATCGACAGGAACCACTGTTCGAGTTCGCGCTGGACGACGGGGGTCCCACAGCGCCAGCACAGTTCGTCCTCACCCTCGACCTGCTCGTCGGCCAACACCGTCTCGCAGTTGGGACACCAGTTGACCTCGGCGTCCCGCCGTTCGACAAGCCCCTCCTCGTGAAAGCGCTCGAAGAGCCACTGGTTCCACTTGTAGTACTCGGGGGTACAGGTGGTGATCTCGCGGTCCCAGTCGTAGCCGAATCCCATCGACTTCATCTGGCCGCGCATCGTCTCGATGCAGTCCATCGTCCAGTCCCGGGGGTTCGTATCCCGTTCCTTGGCGGCGTTCTCGGCGGGCAGGCCGAAGGCGTCCCAGCCCATCGGGTGGAGCACCTCATCGCCGGTCATGCGGCGATATCGGGCGTAGGCGTCCGTGATCGTGTAGTTCCGAACGTGGCCCATGTGGAGTTTGCCCGAGGGGTACGGGTACATTCCCAGGACGTACGTCGGGTCCTCGGCGCCGTCGGGCGTCCGGTAGGCGTCCGCGTCGGCCCACACCGTCTGCCAGCGCTCCTCGATCGCCGTGTGGTCGTAGTCCCGTTCGCTCATCTCTTATATACGGATGGGCGAGAGGTCTCCCTATAGCTTTCCATCCGACGGTTCTTCCCAGGGTTCGGTGCGTCGGAAATCGACTCGGCTCCTCGGGGCCGGCCCGTTTTCGTATCCGGGCGCGATAACTGATTGAGAACTTAAACACGTTGCTCACACAAGCGTGTAACTTGTTCATGCAGATCGACACGTACTATATACGTTATTGATATCATTCGGTCGTGGGTCGGAGCGTGCCGATTCTGACCACGGCCGGACGGTTTCTACGGGCCAGTATGGATACCGATACACGGGAGCTACGACGGCAGACGGGAGAATCGGCCGACAAAACGGGGGTGAGCAGGCGGCGACTACTCCAGGCATCCGGCGTCCTCGGCGCGAGCGCGCTCGCGGGCTGTACCGAGACGGGAGTGCTCGGGGGGACCGCCGCCGCGTTCGACGAGAAGTCCTTCATCGTTGGGTATCAGCCCTTCTACACCGAATCGTGGTCGGCGCTGGTGATCAGACACGCCGGCCTCGCCGAGAAACACCTCCCCGAGGAGTACTCCGTCGGGAGCTGGGAGGTCGCCCTCCAGGGGGCGGTGATCGGAAACAAGATGATCTCCACCCAGAACGACATCGGCTACACCGGCGACATGCCCTCCATCACCGCACTCGCAAACGAGGAGACCAAGATCGATCTGGTCGCCATGGCGGGCTTCTCGAAGGGCCAGCAGTGTAACCTCTGTTTCGTCCCCTCGGGGTCGTCGGTCAGCGAGCCGGCGGACCTGGACGGCCGGGAGGTCGGCGTCACGACCGGCAGCTGTACCCACCGGTTCATCCTCGAAGTGATGGATCAGGAGGGGATCCAGCCGGACCTCTCGGATCAGGGGATGGCGACGATCTCGACGAACGTCCGGGAGGGCAACATCCCGGTCGGCGTCGGCTGGGAGCCCGCCGTCGCCCGGTCGGTCATCCAGCAGGACGCCGCGGAGTACGCCTTTACGGGCGCGAGCTACGATCTGTACGACGCCGCCGGGCTGCTCATGCTCGACTCGCTCGTCGAGGACCACCCCGAGGCCGCAAAGGGCTGGCTCAAGGCCGAACTCGAGGCCAAACACATCATGGCCACCGACCCCGAGCGGACGATGGACCTCATCACACAGGAGGGCCAACTGCGTGGCTACGACCGCGAAACGCTGCGTGCGACCCTGTATGAGAACCTCGACGTCGGTTCCGGCGCCCAGCGCCTGCTGTTTTATACCGACTACGAGGCCATCGACACGGCCAACCGGCTGTTCAAGGAACGCGCTCCGGAGTTCCTCTACGAGAACCAGGGGGTCATTCCGCGGCTTCCGCCCGAGGAGCGCTATCGGGTCGATCTCCTGCGTGAGGCCATCGAGGAACTCAGGGCCGAGGCCGACTGGAACCCGCTTCGGGAGGCAGAACGATGAGCACCGTCGACCGGGTCAAGCGGCGCTTCGACGCCGGAACCGTCCCCGTCCTCACGAAACGGGCCCGACAGGCGCTGTCGGTGGTCCTGTTTTTCGTCCTGTGGGCGGTCCTCGTCCGGCTCGAAATCCTCGGCTTCGGCCGGTTCGTCGGTCCCGTGCCGGCGCTGTCGACGTTCGTCTCCGCGTTGCTCGGCGCGCCGATGACCGGGAGCGGGGCGACGATCTACCAACACGCCGCCTTCTCGGCGATGCGCGTCGTCGTCGCAATGGTACTCGCCACGGCGACGGCCATCCCACTGGGGCTGGTCATCGGCGCGAGTCGCCGTTGGGAGGACGCGCTGTTCCCGGCCCTCGAGGTCTTCCGGCCGGTGCCGCCGGTCGCGTGGGTGCCCATCGCGCTGTTGTTGATGCCCACCTTCAGAAGCGGCGTGATCTTCGTCGTCTTCCTCGGGGCCTTCTTCCCGATCCTCGTCAACACCATCGAGGGCGTCGGTACCGTCGACGACGAGTACCTCCGTGCGGCCGAGAGCCTGGGCGCGGACTCCCGGGAGGTCTTCCGACACGTGATCTTCCCGGCGACCCTGCCCTCGATCGTCACGGGCGTCTCGACCGGCGTCGGCCTGGCCTGGATCACGGTCGTCGCCGCCGAGATGATCGCCGGCGGGATCGGGATCGGCTACATCATCTTCCAGGCCTACCGTCTGCTCCAGACCGACGTCGTCGCCGTCGGCATGATAGCCATCGGCATTCTGGGGTACGCCTCGGCGACGGTCGTCTACCGGATCGGCAACCGACTGACCGAGTGGCAGACCGTCGAATAATCCGCGAACCACCACACCACCATACAAATGAGCAACCAATCACAGACGACACGCGAACAGACGGCGGAGGGCGAACCGACACCCGGAGCGACCGGCGCGATCGACATCGAGGACCTGACGAAGGTCTACGACCCCGAGGGCGAGCGCGTCGTTGCAGTCGACGACATGGATCTGCATATCGGGGCCGAGGAGTTCGTCGCGCTGCTCGGGCCCTCGGGCTGCGGGAAGAGCACCGTCATGAACTGCATCGCGGGCTACCTCGAGCCCACCGAGGGCGAGGTGATCGTCGATGGGAACCGGGTTTCGGGTCCCGACCCGAAACGGGGCGTCGTCTTCCAGGACAACCGACTGTTCCCCTGGAAGACGGTCCAGGAGAACGTCGAGTTCGGCCCGCAGATGAACGACGGCGTCGAGGCTGGCCGCGCCCGGAACATCCTCGACGAGATGGGACTGGATGGGTTCGAGGACGCCTATCCGTCGGGACTGTCGGGAGGGATGCAACAGCGCGCGGAACTCGCCCGACTGCTCGCGAACGACCCCGACATCATGCTGATGGACGAACCGTTCAGCGCGCTCGACGCCCTGACCAAGGAGATCATGCAGAAGAAGCTGATCGAGGTCTGGGAGCGCGACAACCGGACGGTACTCTTCATCACCCACGACGTCGAGGAGGCGATTCTGCTGGCCGACCGCGTGGTCGTCATGACCGCCCGGCCCGGCCAGGTCAAGGACGTCATCGACGTCGACCTCGACCGGCCGCGTGACCCCGAGGTCGTCACCACGGATCGCTTTACCGAGCTGCGAGAACGCGCCCTCTCCGTGATCCGCGAGGAGGCCCAGCGCGCGCTCGAACAGGAGGAGGGGCAGGCCTAATGGAGACGCGAAGGCGCCTCGTCCGGGCGGCGTCGATCCTCGCGGTTCCGGTACTCTGGCTCGCCGTCACCCGGCTGGGGATCGTCGCTGGGTTGCCGACGCCGATGGCGGTCGCGAGTTCCTTTCTCGAGGAGTTCTACCGTCAGGACTTCTGGCTCTCGGTGGCCCGCAGTACGGTCCGCGTGCTGGTCTCGTTCGTCGTCGCAGCCGCCGTTGCGATCCCGCTCGGACTGCTCGTCGGGCGCTACACCGTCTTCGCCGATCTGACCTTCCCCGCCCTCGAGATGCTGCGGCCGATCCCGCCGATCGCGTGGATCCCCTTTACGATCCTCGTGTTGCCGGCCTCGGAGCTCTCGATCATGTTCATCACCTTCCTCGGGGCCTTCTTCCCGATCCTGCTGAACACCATTCAGGGCGCCCGCGGCGTCGAGGTCGAGTTCTCGCGGGCCGCCCAGTCGCTCGGGGCCGGGTCGTTCCAGACGTTCCGACACGTGATCTACCCGAGCGCGCTGCCGGCGATCCACGCCGGCATGATCGTCGGGATGGGTCTGGCGTGGGTCAACCTTATCGCCGGCGAGATGGTCGCCGGCGGCACCGGGCTGGGATTCTTGACGTGGTCTGCCTACACCAGCGGCTCGTACCCGACCATCATCGTCGGGATCATCACCATCGGCGTGCTGGGGGCGATCTCCTCGGCGCTCGTCCGACTGTTCGCCAACTGGCAGATCGGCTGGCGGGAGGTCGAGTCCGCGTGAGCCACTCGCGGGCCCCGTCGAGACCCGACCTCGGGGCCGGCGCGGTGCTGGCCCCGCTCGCGGGGTTCGCCCTCGCGCTCGCGGCGCTCGTCCGCCGGACGCCGATTCGGGGCCCGCTCTATCAGCCGACGCTGCTGCCGGGGCATATCCCCCTCGAAACCGCCGGGGCGGACCCGTTTTTGGTCGTCGCCTCGGTCGGGATCGGGGGGAACTGGCTCTACGTCACCGAGCTCTCGGCGCTGTTGTTCGCCGCCGGCCTCCTCGCTGCGCTCGTCGGCTCCCGCCGCGGGACGATCCTCGGGGCCGTCCTCGCGAGCGGGGCGGCCGGCACGCTGGTCCGGGTTTCCGGGTGTCACTGCGGGGCCGGCTCGACGGGCCAACTCTGGGAGCTGCTCGTCTGAGCACTCGAATCAGTAAAACAGGTTCGGCAACGCGAGCGCGACGCCGTTGGTCCACCCGAAGCCGTACTGCAGGGGGTACTCCCCGCCCAGTCCCTCGCCGGTGCCGCCGGTCACGTCGTATTTCTCGAGCATCTGACCCGTCTCCTCGAACACCGAGCGGTTCAGATCGAGCCAGCGCCCGCCGATTTCCGTCGCCAGTTCCTCGTGTCCGTAGCCCGCGAGCCCGACGACCGCCATCCACTGCAGCGGGGCCCACCCGTTTGGAGTGTCCCACTGCTCGCCGGACTCGGTGAGCGTCGTCACGAGTCCGCCCGGCCGGAGGAACCGCTCTTCGAGGGTCCGGGCCACCCCGTCGGCCTGCGTTTGGCTTGCCATCCCGGTAAACAGCGGCACCGCGGCCGCGAGCGTCCACGCGTCGCTTCGCTCGCGTTCTGTCCAGACGTGATCGAAGTAAAAGCCCGCCTCGTCGTCCCAGCAGTACCGATCGACGAGCCCCCGCCGGGCGATCGCTCGCTTGCGATACTTCTCGGCCCGCGCACCGTCGCCAGTGTGTTCGTGCCAGCCCGCAAGCGAGTACTCCATCCCGTAGAGGAAGGCGTTCAGATCCACCGGAACTAACTCCGTGGTGCGGATCGACTCGATGCCCTCGCCGGCGAACCAGCGACTGGAGAAGTCCCAGCCCGACTCGCAGGCCGCCCGCACGTCCCGGTAGAGGCGTTCCGGCTCCCGATCCGCGAACGCAGCGAGTTCGCGGTCCTCGCGATAGGACTCGACGCGCGGCGAGGGGTCGTCGTCCCAGTACCGGTTGAGGACGCCCCCCTTGAATCCGACCGTCCGGCGGTGGGAGTCGCCCGCTTTGATGCCGACGCCGTCCATCCAGAACTCGTACTCGCGTTCGAGTGCG
The DNA here is from genome assembly GCF_000196895.1 of Halalkalicoccus jeotgali B3. NCBI lineage: Archaea > Methanobacteriati > Methanobacteriota > Halobacteria > Halobacteriales > Halalkalicoccaceae > Halalkalicoccus > Halalkalicoccus jeotgali. The sequence goes on along the minus strand of NC_014297.1, from coordinate 38,055 downwards.
GGGAGGTACTCGAGGACGGCCTCCGGACCGCGCCGGTGGGCCAGCAGGTCGAGCAGCCGGTGGTACAGCGGCGGGTTCGACCGGCTGGTGTAGTAGACCCGCCCGCCGTTGGGAACGAAGCCAAAGCGCTCGATCAGCGACGCGAAGTTCGCCGCCAGTTCCTCGATCAAGTCGAGCCGACCCGTGACGGCCAGTCCCTCGGCGGCGAAGTAGCTGTCCCAGTAGTAGATCTCCCGGAAGCGCCCGCCGGGGATCACGCTTCGGTGTGGGAGTTCGAGGATCGTCTCGCCCTCGCGGGTCTCGACCGGATCGCGGATCAGGTACTCCCAGAGTTCGTCGATGTACCACTCCATCGAGACCGTCGAGGGATCGGTTCCCGTGATCGGGTCCTCGGGAAGCAGGAAGTGGTTCCTGACGAACCGTTCGAGATCGAAATCGCGCTGGCCGAAGCGCTCGTCGATCTCGGCGGGATCGGCCACGGGGACGCAGTCGACGAGCGTCTTCGAGTCCGCGAAGACGCCCTCGTGCTGGACCATCTCGAAGAGGGGACCGTCGAGCTGAGGATAGGGGGCATGAGATGGCATGGTGAACGTTAATACCCGTAACGTCCTTGTGTCTGTCGTCTCGAACGACCCCGACCGACCGGGCCGACTACGTCGACTCGGCGTCTAACAGTCCCTTCATGACGAACCCCTCGACGGCGTCCGTGACCGGCAGCTCGCGGGGATCGTCGTCCTCGTCGCGATACCCGTAGGCCGCGTCGTCGGGCTCGAACCCGCCGAAAACGCGGATCGGGTGCTCGTCGCCGGCCGGTGCGAACGCCCCCCAGCCCGCGCGGTCGAACGCCACCTCGACGCTCTCTCCCTCGCGCGTGGCCTGGCGGGCGTCGTAGCGCTCGCCCGCCGTCGTCAGCGCGTAGAAACTCCCCTCGTGGATCGATTCGACCCGGTCGGGGATCTCGAAGCGGACGCGGAACTCCTCGTCGACCAGCGAGCGCTCGGTCGCCGTGCCGACCTCGGCGTCGGTCCGGAGGATGCGGTTTTCGATCCCGGGGGCGACCCGACCGCGGCTCTCGACGTACTCCATGACGGCCGGTCCGAGCCCCGCGTCGGTCTCTCGAAGCACCTCGTTGTCCCGGAGCGACTCGTAGCCCAGTGCGGTGTTTTTGACGTAGCCCGTCGTCCCGACGGTGTAGCTCCCCTCGGGGTCGAGTTCCTCGCCCGCAACGTAGACCGCGCCGACCTCCGGCTCGTCGTGGCCGCTCCACTCGTAGTTCAACCCGCCGACCTGCTGGCGCTGGCGCGCGCCGAAGGGGTCCTCGGGGAGGTAGTCGATCCGCCCCTCGAGCGCCTCGCGGATCTCTTCGCCGGTGGCCTCGAACGCCATCAGGGTGTCGGTAAACGGCATGATCTGCAGGACGTCCCTCGTCGTGAGCGTGCCCGGGCCGTAGGTGTTGTCCGTCCTGATGCGGCCGGCGGTCTGGAGTGCGATCTCGGCGTCGACGGTCTCGCGGATCGCGTCGGTGATGAGGTTGCCGAGGCGACTCTCGCGACCGTTGGTGACGGTCCCGTCGGCGTCGAGTTCGACCGCCGTCTCGCCGACCTCCCGAGAGAGTTCCTCCTCGAGGTCCGCGTACTGGACGCGCATCCGGGCGTCGAAGGCGGGATCGGGTTCGACGCTCTCGTCGAGATCGATGCGCTCCCACTCGAGGAGTTCGCCCGACGAATCGAGCGTCATCACGCCCAGGTGGGCGTAGGCGTAGCCGATCTCGCTGATGACGGTTCCCTCGTGGACCTCGGCCTCGTCGAAGGTGATGTGCGAGTGCGAGCCGAAGATGGCGTCCAGCCCGTCGACGGCTTCCGTGATCTCGTAGTGGGTGTCGTGGGCGACGTGCGACGCCAGCACGATCACGTCCGCACCCTCCGCTTCGAGGGTCTCGACCATCTCCCGTGAGACCTCGACGGGGTCCCCGGCCACGTACTCCTCGGGGTAGTCCGTGATGTTGTGAAACCCGCGGACGACGACGTTGAACACCCCCAATGTGAGGTCGCCGACCTCGATGGTCCGCCAGCGCTCGGTGCCCGGGATGGGGTCGCCCTCCGGGGTCGAGAGCGCGGAGTTGATCCACGGGAACTCGCTGGACTCGAAGCGCTCGGCCGCGGTCTCGACGCCGTAATCGAAGTCGTGGTTGCCCACGCCCGCGGCGGCGATGTCGAGTTCGTTCATGAACGCCACGTTGTGGGTCCCCTTCGTGAAAAACGAGACCGGCGAGGAGCCCAGTTCGTCGCCGCTGGTGAGAAAGACGGCATCCTCGCGGGCGGCGAGCTGTTCGTCGATGACGGTTCGGTAGCGTGCGATGTTGGGTCCGTCGAGCGGACCGATGCCGCTGTGGGTGTGTAGGTCGTGGACGATGGTGACAGTGTCGTTTTCGGTCTGGGCGCCGGCCCGGCCCGAAAGCGCCGTTCCCGCGAGGCCGGCGACCGACGCCGCGAGTACCGTCCGCCGGGGCGTCCGGCCGCGCTTGCGGATCGAACTGCGCTCACGGGCGGGTTCGCCGCGCTTTCGCGTCTCGTCGTGGTCCCACCCACAGTCGTCTGCCATCGGGACCGGATTCGCGCGCGAGCCACTAGTAGTTCCCGGCCGACCGCTCAGTACAGGACGTGTTCGGTGTCGTAGGACCCGAGCCAGCGTACCCATCCCTTCCGTGCGATCGATTCGATGCGCTCTCTGGCCCGCTCGGTGCGCTCTTCGTACATGCCGGCCTCACAATCGATGTGAAAGAGGTAGTCGCCCAGTCGCTCGCCGCTGGGACGCGATTCGACCCGCGAGAGGTTGATGTCCTCGTCGGCGAAGGCCTCCAGCAGTTCGAGGAGGAGTCCGGGATAGTTCATGCTCGGGTAGACGACGAAGGAGGACTTTCCGCCCGCTTTCGAGCGCTCGTCGGTGGGCGCGACGACGAGAAACCGCGTCGCGTTCGAGTCGCGGTCCTGGATGTCCTCGTCGAGCACGCGTAGCTCGGTGCCGTTGCTCGCGTTCTCCGGGTGGCCGATCGCCGCGATCGTGGGGTCCTCGCGTGCGCGCTCGACCCCGCGGGCGGTGCTCGCGACCGGTTCGAGGTCGGCCTCGGGGTACTCCGCCTCGAGGAACTCACGACACTGGGCAAGCGCCTGCGAGTGGCTCGCGACGGTGGTAAACTCCCCGCTCTGGGCGAGCAGCGCGTGGCGGATCGGCGTGACGATCTCCCTGACGACGCCGACCTCGAACTCCGCGAGCGCGTCGAGGCTCTCGGTGACGCTGCCCTCGATGCTGTTCTCGATCGGGATCACGCCCCGGTCGGCTCGCCCGGTCGCGACCGTCTCGACGATGCCCGTCACCGATTCGCGAAAGTCGACATCCTCGGCGACCGCGCCCGCCGCCCGATGTGAGTACGTCCCGGCCGGTCCCAGCGTGACTGCTCTCATCGAACGCGGGTTTCGCGCTCACCGGCAAAAGGCCTCGGGTACGTTCCGTGAGAACTCATCCCACGAACGGTGTCAGAGCGCTTACGTCGATGGAACCCGGTCACCGTGTATGGCGGAGTTCACCGACGTCACCCGGCGGTCGCTCCTGGCGGCGACGGCGGGACTGGCGATCTCGGGTGCGGGCTGTCTCGGCGGCGACGATCCCAAACGACCGGGCGAGATCGATCCCGACCGGATCGACCCCGGCGGCGAGCTCACGGTCGGGTTTCCGGGCGAACTCGACGCGCTGAACCCGTTGACCGCGAGTTCGGGCCCGACGAACGCGCTGTTGGACCTGCTCTATCAGCCGGGCGTCCTCGTCGATCCCGCGACCTTCGAGGCCAGACCGTGGGTGTTCACCGACTGGACCGCCCGCGAGACTGCCGAGGGGATGGCGATCGATCTCAGCGTCCGCGAGGACCTCCGCTGGTCCGATGGCGAGGACCTGACCGTCGAGGACGTGCTGTTCACCTACGAGCTCTACGCGAACCGGACGCCGGGACGCACCTTCGGCGCGACCGAGCCCATCGATTCGGTCGAGGCGGCACGCGGCGAGTACGACCTGACGCTCTCGCTCGATCGGGTCGTCGGGACCTACGAGACCGATCAGCTCTCGCTTCGCCTGCTTCCCGAACACGTCTGGAGCGGGATCGACGACTACGCCGCCCACGATCCCGAGGTTCCGGTCGCCCTCGGACCGGGCCGCCTCCTCGAACAGGAGTCCCCGACCGAGCGCGTCGTCTCGCTCGGCCGACGGTGGCCCCTCGCGACCCAGCCGTGGGTCGAGGACCACGACCTATTGCTCGCGGGCGGCCCGTACCTCGCCTCGATCCGCGTTCGGCTGTTCGCCGGCCCGGATGCGGTCCACCGTGCCCTCCTGAACGGCGAGATCGACGCCATGTACGCGGGCGCCTTCGAGGCCGCACAGGCCAGCGGGATCGTCGACCGCGAGGGTCTCGGCCTGATCGCGGGTCGAAGCGACGGCTACGGCCACTACACCCTCAACATGCGTCGCCCGCCACTCGACGATCAGGCGTTTCGACAGGCCCTGAGCATGGCGATGGATCGGGGCCGGTGGGTTCGGGAGTTGGCCCTCGAGTACGCGGTCCCCGGCAACGCCGTCGTCCCGCCGGCCTTCGAGTCCATCCGGCCCGAGGCTGCCGCCGACGAACCGATCCAACAGCGCCCCGACGGGACGGCCCCCGACGCGATGCGCGCGCTGGGGTTTCGCGGGGCCGATGGCGGCGGTCTCGATATCCGGACTGTCCGGAGCTTCCTCGAAAACGGCGCGGTCGTCTCGGGATCCGCGGGCACCTACGCCGGGCGCGAATACCCCGGGAGCCTGACCGGCTTCGGGGAGACCGCCCAGACGGAGGCGGCCTACGAGTACGCCTTCGACGAGGTTAGCTCCGAACTCCTCGCACAGGCGGACGTCGACGCCGAACTCTACGTCGACGGCCAACCCCTCGGGGAACTCCACGGCGGCCCGCTCGTGGTCTTGAGTCCGCCGGCGGACGAACGCCCGCTGGTCGCCGAGTTCACCCGTGGCTACGTCGAGGCGCTCAGACGGGTCGGGATCCCGATCGAAACGACGGTCCGGCCCACGGATGCGATCGCCGACCGGGCGTACCTCGAGACCGACTTCGACGTGTATGCCGGCGAGTGGTCGGACCTCTCCTCGGCGGGGGTGCCGTCGCTGTACGAGCACTTTCACAGCGACAACGCCCATGCGGACGGATCGGGCAGCACCGTCGCGTACAACGCCGCGGGCTACGGGCTCGACGGACTGGCGGGTGCCGACGAAGCGATCGCAACAGCCCGACGCGAACCCGACCGGGAGCGACGGAACGAACTCGTCCGCGAGATCACGGAACGCATCTACCTCGAGGCGCCCACGCTGGTCCGCTCGTACCCCCTCGAACAGTGGCCCGTCGACACGGAGCAGTTCGCGGGCTTTCTCCCCTCGATTCCCGGCGTCGGGAGTTCGAACCTCTGGCTGCAGTCGCTGACCGTCCACCGGCGCTGACCCGCCCGTCGATTCGAGTGTCGATCACCGATTGAGCGTGTGGATCGCGTGGCCGAGCGCGTTCTCGGCGGCCTCGTGGACCGCCTCCGAGAGGGTGGGGTGGGTGTGGATCGTCGCCGCGACGTCCTCGAGGGTAGCCCCGAGTTCGATCGCGAGCCCGATCTCCGCGATCAGCTCGGAGGCCTCGGGGCCGACGATCTGCCCGCCCAGCACGAAGCCGCTCTCGGCGTCGGCGACGATCCGGACGAACCCGTCGGTGTGGCCCGTCGTCAGCGCGCGCCCGCTGGCGCGAAACGGCATCTGCCCGACCGCGGGCTCGAAGCCCGCCTCCTCGGCCTCGGCTTCGGTCATCCCGACCGTTCCGATCTCGGGCTCGGTGAAGACGGCCGCGGGGACCGCCTGGTAGTCGAGCGCGCTCGCCTCACCGGCGACGACTTCGGCGGCGACCTGTCCCTCTTTCATGCCCTTGTGTGCGAGCATCGGCTCGCCGGCGACGTCGCCCACGGCGAAGACGTTCTCGACGTCGGTCCGCGCGCGGTCGTCGGTCTGTAGGAATCCGTTTTCGTCGGGTTCCAGCCCGATCGCTTCCAAGTTCAGGGTGTCGGTCACCGGCTGGCGGCCGACGGCAACGAGGACCTTCTCGCAGTCGTAGTTCGTCTCCTCGCCCTCGTCGGTCTCGGTCGTGACGCTGATCCCGTCGCCGGTTTCCTCCCAGTCGCTTGCGGCCTCGCCCAGACGGATCTCCACACCGAGGTCCTCCATCCCGTCGACGACCGGCTTCGCGAGGTCGTCCGCGAACCCGACGAGCGCCTCATCGAGCATTTCCACCACCGTCACGTCGGTGCCGAGTTTCGCGAACACACCTGCTAACTCCATGCCGATGTATCCCGCGCCGACGATCACCAGCGAGTCGGGGACCGACTCCAGCGAGAGGGCCTCGCGCGAACTCACGACGCGCTCGCCGTCGAATTCGAAGCCGGGGATCTCCACCGGTCTCGAACCCGTCGCGACGATCGCGTGTTCGAACTCGATCGATTCCGAGCCCTGACCGTCGCCGCCGTGGGCGACCCTCGCCCTGTTCTCGCCGTCGAACTCCGCGATCCCCTCGACGAGGTTCACTCCGTTGGCTTTACAGAGCTTCTCGACGCCGCCCGTCAACTGATCGACGACGCCGTCTTTCCACTCCATCATCCCGCCCATGTCGATGGCGGGGTCGGCGTGGATCCCCATTGCCTCGGCGTTTCCGGCCTCGTGGGCGACGCCCGTCGCGGTTATGAGCGCTTTCGAGGGGATACAGCCGTGGTTCAGGCAGGTCCCGCCATACGCGTCCTTCTCGACGAGGGTTACGTCTAGATCGAGCTGTCCCGCGCGGATGGCGGCTACATACCCTCCTGGTCCCGCGCCGATCACCAGTACGTCCGTTCCGGTTGCGATGTCTCCGACGACCATTGTTATTCTAGTAGCAGCAGCGTTGGGTTCTCTAGGTACTCTATCACGCGGTTCGCGAACATGGCCGCCTCCGCCCCGTCGATCACGCGGTGGTCGATCGACAGCGACAGCGGCAGCGTGTGGGCCGCCCGCACCTCACCGTCCTCGGCGACCGGGCGCTCGGTCAGCTTTCCGAGGCCCAAAATGCCGACTTCGGGATGGTTGATGATCGGGGTGGCGTACTCCCCGCCGATCGCCCCGAAGTTCGTGATCGTGAACGTGCCGCCCTGCATCTCCTCCCGACTGATCGAGCGCTCGCGGGCCTTCTGGGCGAGTTCGTTCACTTCCGACGCCAGCTGGAGGAGCCCCTTCTCGTCGACGTTCCTTACGACGGGAACCATCAGGCCCGCGTCCGTGGCGACGGCGATGCCGATGTTGTAGTAGTGCTTGACGACGATCTCTTCTGCCTCCTCGTCGAGTGAGGCGTTCAGTTCGGGGAACTCCTTCAGGGCGGCGACGATCGCCTTCATGATGAAGGGCATGTAGGTCAGTTTCACACCCCGGTCCTCGGCGCGATCTTTCAGATCGGCGCGCGCCTCGACGAGCCTCTTCACATCGGCGGTGTCGTGATGGCTGACGTGCGGGGCGGTGAACTTCGAGTTCGCCATCTGACGGCCGATCGTCCGGCGGATCCCCCGGTAGGGAAGGCGCTCCTCGCTTCCCGTCGGTTCGCCTCCTGTGCTGGCTTCGGTCCCGCTTTCCGCGACAGCCGCGGCGTCGGCAGCCTGTGCCTCGCGCTGGGCGGTCGCGTACTGTCGGACCGCCTCGGGCGTGACGAACGCCTCGCCGTCGCGCTCCTCGTCGGTCGGGACTCGGTTCAGGTCGACGCCTTCCTCCTCGGCGAGCTTCCGTGTCGCGGGTGCGGCCAGCGTCCGGTCTCGATCCGCCGATTCGAGGTCTGCGGTGTCGGCCCCGGTAGCCGAACCCCCCTCCTCGCCCGCCTTCCGGGTCGCCGACGGCAGTCCCTCGTCGAGCTGTTTCGGTCCCTTTGTTTCCTCATTGCCCCCTTCCGCGGCCTCGCGCACGTCCCCCTCGGTGACCCGGCCACTTGGGCCCGAGCCCGACACGCTCGAAATATCGACGCCGAGTTCGCGGGCCAGTCGTCGGACGTTCGGCGGGGCGAACGTTCGCCCTGCGGGCGTTTCGGTTTCGTCCTCCTCACCGATCTCCGCCGGTTCCTCGCTGACCCGTTCTTGGGAGTGCGTCGGTGCTTCGCTCTCGGCCGTTTCTTCTTCCTCGCCTTCCACCGCGAACGTGATGATGACGTTTCCAACGGGGACGACCTCGCCCTCCTCGGCGAGGATCTCCTTTACCGAACCGTCGACCGGCGAGGGGACCTCGACGACCGCTTTGTCCGTCTCGACCTCCGCGACCGGCTGGTCCTCGCTGACTTCGTCGCCTTCCGAGACCAACCACTGGACGATCTCGCCCTCCGCGACGCCCTCGCCGACGTCGGGCAGTTTGAACTCGCGGACCATCAGAATTCGGCGGCCTCCCTGATGCCCTCCTCGATCCGCGTCGGCTCGGGCAGGTAGTAGTCCTCCAGCGCATAGAGCGGGAACGGCGTATCGAAGCCGGCGATCCGCTTGACGGGCGCTTCCTGATAGACCAGCGCCTCCTCCTGGATGGTGGCGGCGATCTCAGCACCCAACCCGGCGGTTTTGGGCGCCTCGTGGACCACCGCGGCCCGCCCGGTCTTTTTGAAGGAGTCGATGATCGCCTCCTCGTCGAGCGGCGAGAGCGTCCGGAGGTCGACGACCTCGACGCTGATTTCGCCTTCTACGTTCTCGGCGGCCTCCATCGTCGGGCGGGTCATCGCGCCCCACGTGAACACCGAGATGTCCTCTCCTTCCCGGCGGACCGCGGCCTCGCCCAGTGGTACCTCGTAGGACTCGTCGGGCACTTCCTCGCGGAACGCGCGGTAGATCAGCTTCGGTTCGAGGAAGACCACGGGATCGGGATCGCGGATCGCGCTGATGAGCAGCCCCTTTGTGTCGTAGGGCGTACTCGGGATCACGACCTTGAGGCCCGGCTCGTGGATGTAAAAGGCCTCCTTCGATTCGGAGTGGTGCTCGGGCGCACGGATCCCGCCGCCGTAGGGCGCTCTGAGGGTCATCGAACAGGTAAAGCGCCCACGCGAGCGCGTCCGCAGCCGGCCCATGTGTGAGACGATCTGGTCGAACGCGGGGTACATGAACCCGGAGAACTGGATTTCGGGGACGGGTTTCAGCCCGTAGGCGGCCATGCCGATGGCCGTGCCGACGATCCCGGACTCCGCTAAGGGGGTATCGATCACGCGGTCCTCGCCGAACTCGTCGTAGAGCCCCTCGGTCGCGCGGAAGACGCCGCCGTTCTTGCCGACGTCCTCGCCCATGACGAGCACGTCCTCGTCGGTTCGCATCTCTGCGGCCAGTCCGTCCCGTACCGCCTGTACCAGGGTCAGGTTCTGTGTCTCGCTCATTCAGTGGTCCTCCAGTAGCGCCCTATCGCCGTGTGTTTCGCGGATCGACCGGAACCATTCCAACTGCTCCTCCAGCCGTCCGGGCATCTCCGCGTAGACGTCCGCGAACATCTCCTCGGGATCGGGACGCTCGACCGCCTCGGCGGCGTCGATCGCGTCAGCGACCTCCTCTTTGACCGCCGCCTCGATCGCTTCGACACCCTCCCCGTCGAGATAGCCGTTTTCGAGCAGGAACGTCTCCAGACGCGGGATCGGGTCCTTCTTCTTCCACTTCTCGACCTCGTCATCCGCCCGGTAGACCGAGGGGTCGTCCGCGGTCGTATGTGCGCCAAAGCGGTACTGGACGGCCTCGATCAGCGTCGGGCGGCGCTGTCCCTCCGCGGGGTCTTTCGCCTTCTCGACGGCCTCGCGCGTGACTTTATACACCGCGAGCGGGTCCATCCCATCGACCTGGACGCCCTCGAAGCCGTAGGCGCTGGCCTTCACCGCCAGCGTCTCGCTTGCGGTCTGTCGTTCCCTCGGTACGGAGATCGCCCACTGGTTGTTGTTACAGAAGAAGACGTTCGGTGTGTCGAACACACCGGCGAAGTTCAGCCCCTCGTGAAAGTCACCCTCGCTCGTGGCACCGTCCCCGAAGTAACAGATCGCGGCGGTGTCCTCGCCCCTCAGCTTCGCGGCCCACGCGTAGCCGACGGCGTGGGGGATCTGGGAGGCGATCGGGACCGCGACGGTGAATATGTTGGCCTCCTCCGGGACCGCGTTGCCGTCCTCGTGGCCCATCCAGTAGAGCAGGGTCCGCTCCAGCGAGAGGCCACGCACGAGGCCGGCGCCGTGTTCCCGATAGCTCGGAAAGAGCCAGTCCTCGGAATCGAGGGCATGCGCACTCGCGACCTGGGCACCTTCCTGGCCCGATAGTGGCGGATAGGTCCCCATTCGCCCCTGGCGCTGGAGGCTCACCGCCCGCTGGTCGAAATGGCGGGCCAGGCGCATCTGGTGGTAGATGTCGATCACCTCCTCGTCGTCGATATCCGGTACCTCGCTGTCCTCGAGTACCGACCCGTCGTCGGCGAGGACCTGTACGCGCGTTTCCGGGTCGCGCTCTACCGTACTCATGAATACACTCTCCGCAGCATGTCACAACCGTCTCCCGCTCGGGTTATAGGATTTTCGTAACGATCGTTTCCCGGTTTTATTTCTCCCGGTACCGATAGACGATATCCGTATCAGACCCTGTCTCGACGGTCGAAATTCGACCCGGTACCGATAAAAGAACACGTTCGGTCGGATACGGCCCTTCTCAGATCCGACCACTATACGTTCGTGGGGAATCGCTCACTCGTCGGGGTCGTAGATCCAGACCATGTTGTTCTCGTGGCCCTCCAGGGAGGTGTCCTCGCCGATGACCACGCGGCCGTCGTCCATCACGACGATGTTGTCCGGGTTCGCGATCGTCGTCGAGGGGTCGAAGCCCTGTTTCGTGAACACGGTCTCGATTTTCTCCATGCCCCTGCCGACGACGCCCTCCTCGCTCTCTTTGGCGGGGTTGAACGAGCAGTCCTCACAGACGGTGCTCTTCGAGTCGGGACGCGCGTCGTAGGGACAGCCCCCACAGATGTTGGCGTTCGGGCCGCCGGTGACGACCGGTTCCATCCGGAGCAGGTCGTAGTCGTGTGCGGCAGTCTGCTTGCCACAGCGCTCGCCCTCGCCGTACAGTCGCATCTGATAGACTGCACCCCACTCGTCGCCGTTGACCTGGATATGGTCCTCGGCGTCGTCGTACTCCTCGGCGGCCGCCTCGTTGGGCAGGAACGTCTGGTTGGTCTCGGACATCGCGACGTAGGCGTAGTCGCCGATATCGGCGTCCCGGCGGATGTTAACGCCCTCCATCTTGCGGAACTCGTCGGTCGCCCCGAGCGCGCCGGCCGCGCGGTTCGTCTCGAGGAAGGCGACACGGTCGTCCTCGCCGTTCCCCGCTGCCCACCGCTCGACCTCCTCGTCGGTGATGTAGCTGGTCTCTCCTTCTGTGTAGTCGGCCTGAGTGACGTCGTCGTACTCGGCGATCCATCCCTCGATCTCCTCGTTGCTCGCGTGCCCCAGTTCGATCCACTCGAGTTCGAATCCGACGTCCGCGGGGTCGCCCCCGACCGGTCCCTGCTGGATCGCCTTAGCGGCGTACAGCGTCCCCGACGAGAGGTCGCCCGCCTCGTCGGCGATGAACTTGTAGAAGCCGCGTGCGGTGCCGTCCGAGGTGGTGTAGGCGGTCTTCTCGTCGGGCATCACGACGGCGTTCTCGTGGGTCGATCGCCCGAGCGCGAACTGTTTGACCGGTGTGGGATCCTCGACGGGGTCGGTGATCTCGACGATGTAGCCGTAGCGATACGGATTGGGATACTCCTCGTCGTAGATGCCCTCGTCGTTTGTCTCGTACCCGAGGTACTTCGCGAGGCGCTCGACGTCCTCGATTCCGTCGTACTCGGGATCGTTCCAGCGGTCGGTGTCCGGGATGGAGTAGTTCTCCTCGGAGGTCAGCGGCGTATCCCACGGCGAGACGGTGCCGAAGCAGTTCACCCACGTGCCCTCGACGTCGCGGAAGTCGACGTTCTCGGCGTCGAGTACCTGCCAGGGGCCCGTTCCCTTCGAGACGACGTGAATCCGGCTCATCATTCCTGGCCGGGTCTCCCAGTTCGTGAACAGGTATCCTTCGTGGACGCCTTTCGAATCGTTTTCCACCGGGACGTACCCGTTGAAGTCGGGCATCGTTCCGTTCGTCAGGTGTTCACCGCCGGGAGTCGCCGGGACGCCCAAACGTTCGCCGTCGCCGATGTCGGTGCCACCCTCCAGAATCGGCTGGTACGAGCCCATCGCCGTCTGGACCATCCGGTCGTAGGACTCCGGAGTGCCGTCGCCGTCGCCGTAATCGTCGTCGTCGCCCGCCGGGATCTGAACGGAGGGGAAGTCCCTCGGCAGGTCGTTGATGTTCAGTCCCCGCACCCCGCCGACGATGCCGGGTTCGTCCTCGCCGTCCTGGTCCGCGTCGGGGTGTTGAACGTTGAAGAAGAAGCGCCCCTCGCGCGTGATGAACATCCCCGTCACCTCCGAGCCGATGATCGATGTCGCGAAGCGATTGAGCGTCGGCCCCTCCTCGTCATGGTCGTGGCCCTCTCTCTCGCCCTTCGAACCGTCCGCGCCGACGCCGGTCGTGCCGACTGCCGCCAGCGCCAGCACCTCTAATGCCCGCCGCCGTGTGAGTTCTGTCAGAACCATGCGTGTGGTACCTCGCGACACCTCCATTTTTACCTTTATATTTGTACTATAATTTATATATTCTGCTACAGATGATTATGTGCGGTATATAGATTGGGTCCGAGTTGGATTCACGAACCGGCTAGTTCCCGGCAGCCCGGGCCTCGCGGCGCGCGTCCTCGACGCTCGCTCCCTCCCGCAACACCGCCTCGACGAACAGTTCGCCTGCCTTGTACGACGAGCGGACCATCGGGCCCGACGCACAGTAGAGAAAACCCAGTTCGGATTCGGCGACGTGTCGCCACGTCTCGAACTCGTGGGGGTGGACGAATCGCGAGACGTCCAGGTGGGTACGCGAGGGCTGGAGGTACTGGCCCAGGGTGACGACGTCGACCTCGGCCTCACGGAGGTCCGAAAGCGTCTGGTAGATCTCGTGAGTATGCTCGCCGACGCCGAGCATCAGGCTCGTCTTCGTGTGGATGGCCGATTCCTCGCTGACTTGCTCCAGCACGGAGAGGCTCTGTTCGTAGTTCGCCCGCCGGTCGCGCACGGGGAACTGCAGGCGTTCGACGGTCTCGATGTTGTGGGCGATCACGTCCGGCTCGGCGTCGACGATCTCCCGTACTAATTCGGGCTCGCCCCGGAAATCGGGGATCAACACCTCGACGAGGATGCCCGGATGGCGGGCTTTGATCTCCCTAATGGTTTCGGCGAAGTGACCCGCGCCCTGATCGGGCAGGTCGTCCCGATCCACGCTCGTGAGCACGACGTAATCGAGGCCGATCTCGGCGATCGCGCTGGCGACGTTCGCGGGTTCGTCGGGATCGAGCGGCTCCATTCCGCCCGTCTCGACGTCACAGAAGTTACAGCCCCGCGAGCAGCGATCGCCCATCAGCATGAAGGTGGCCGTGCCGCCCTCTCCGGAGGCGCCGCCGCTCCAACACTCCCCCAGATTGGGACAGTTGGCCTCCTCACAGACCGTATGGAGGTCGTGCTCTCGCAGGGTGCGTTTGATCCCCGCGAACTCCCGGCCCGACGGCGGACGCGTCTTCAACCAGTCGGGTTTGCGCGAGAGGCTCATTGGCGCTAGTGGGGAGCGCCCACGCAAAAACCTGCGGGGGTCGCGCTCGGCCGGACAGAAACGCCTTTCCTTCGCCGTCCCCCCTACCCGGTAGATGCAGGTCGCCGAGGCGCTCCCCGAGTTCGCGGAGGCCTTCCCCTTCGAGTCCTTCAACGAGATGCAACGCGAGGCCCTGCCAGCCCTCCTCGAGAGCGAGGACAACGTCGTCGCGAGCGCGCCCACGGCATCGGGAAAGACCGCGCTCGCCGAACTCGCCATCTGTCGAGCTCTCAAGGACGGCGGTACCGCGCTGTTCATCGCGCCGATGCGCGCGCTGACAAACGAGAAGGAAGGCGAGTGGGAACGCTTCGAGGAACTGGGCTATTCGGTCTACGTCGTCACCGGCGAGCGCGATCTCAACCCTCGCCGCGCGCGCCGCGCGGACATCCTCGTGATGACCCCCGAGAAGGCCGACTCGGCGACCAGGAAACACGACTCGCGGCGGTACGACTTCGTCACCGATATCGACTGCTGTGTGATCGACGAGGTCCACCTGCTCGACTCCGATAGAAGGGGCTCGGTCCTCGAGGTGACGGTCTCGCGCCTGCGGCGGCTCTGTGCCCCCCGGATCGTCGCGCTCTCGGCGACGATGCCGAACATCGAGGACGTCGCCGACTGGCTCGACGCCGGGCCCGAAACCACCTTCGCCTTCGGCGAGGAGTACCGTCCGGTCGACCTTCACGCCGACGTCAAGACCTACTCGCACGGCGAGAACTCCTTTGCCGATAAGTACCGCCGGCTCTACCGGGCGCTCGATCTAGCCGAGCCACACATCCGCGAGGACGGCCAGGCGCTCGTGTTCGTCGCCTCCCGCCAGGACACCGTGCAGGCGGCGAAGAAGGCTCGCGACGAACTCGTCGAGCGCGATATTCCGGTGGGTGCACGCGGCGACTACGACTTCCACACCGAGACCCAGCGGTTGGAGAACAACACGCTTCGCCAGTCCGCCCTCGACGGCGTCGGGTTTCACCACGCCGGCCTCTCGAAGAACGACCGGGACCTGATCGAGGGATGGTTCAAGTCGGGCGAGATCCAACTGCTGTTTTCGACCTCGACGCTGGCGTGGGGCGTGAACCTGCCCGCCCGGTGTGTCGTGATCCGCGATACGAAGTACCACGACCCCCTGGAGGGCGAACTCGACATGAGCCCGCTCGACGTCCTGCAGATGCTCGGGCGGGCGGGCCGGCCGGGTTACGATTCGGTGGGGTATGGCTGGGTGATCTGTGACCGTGCGGAGGCCGACCGGTATCGTCGCCTCCTGCGGGAGGGCAAGGAGATCGAGTCCCGCCTCGCGGAGGACCTCGATTCCCATCTGAACGCCGAGATCGCCATGGGGACGGTTCGGGACCTAGAGGACGTACTGGGCTGGCTCGAAACCACGTTCTACTACGTGCGCGCGCGCAGCGAGCCCGCCGAGTACGGGTTCGAGACGCTCCGCGAGCGCGTTCGCGACACTCTCGACTCGCTGGTCGAGCAGGGGTTCGTCGAGGTGAGCGAGGACCTCTCGGTCGAGACCACCCCATTGGGCGTGCTCGCCTCGAAGTACTACCTCCGGCTCGAAACCGCTGCCCGGTTTCACGACCTGGCAACCCGCGAGGAGGTCGCCGACGAGGCGATCCTACGGACGGTCGCACGGGCGAGCGAGTTCGACAGCGTCAGCGCCCGACAATCGGAGCGCGAGGCGATCGACGCCGCCCTCGGCGGACGGGGGAGCGATCTCGATGCGGGCGAGCGCAAGGTGCTCGCGGTCCTCCGAGGGGCCATGACCGGAACCACTCCGTCGGAGCTCTCGGGGGACGCGTGGGTGATCCGACGCAACGCCCTCCGACTGTTGGCTGCATTTCACGCCTTTTGTGATCGCTTTTCGACCCCTCGCACGACCAACCGGGTCTGTCGGATCGAGGGCCGCGTCGAGTACGGCGTCAGCGACGACGCGGTCTCCCTGACAGCGGTCTCGGGGATCGGCCCCGGCCGGGCGAGCAAACTCGCGAGCGAGGGGCTTACCTCGCCGGGCGACGTGCGAGCAGCGGACAACGAGGGGCTGGTCGAGGCCGGGTTGACCGAGAGCGTCGCCGAGCGTGTCGTCGAGAACGCCGGTTCACTTCCTGCCGTCTCGATCGACTGGGGCGCGTTCCCTGAGACGATCGAGACGGGCGAGAACGAGATGTGCGAGGTGACCGTCGAATCGACCGCGGGCGGGGCCAACGCCGCGGTTCGCGTTACCGTCAATGGCGTCGAGATGACCGAAAGCGAGACCTTTCTCGGCTCGACGACGGTGCCGGTGGGCGTCTTCGGCGGGGACGCCGAGGAACTCACCTACATCGTCGAAGTGGTCTTTCCCGACCTGCCGCTCGCGCCGGTCGTCGAGAGCCGTTCAGTCCGGGTTACATAGGGCGAGCAGGCGCTCGCGCAGCTCCTCGGGACCCGAAACGTGCTCGTCGGCCGCGGAGTGGTCGTGCTCGTCGTTCGTGGCCGTCCCGTAGGCGATCGTGTAGGCGCCCGCGGCGGCGGCGGCCTCGACGCCGTGTTCGGAGTCCTCGACGACGACGCACTCGGCGGGCGAAACGTCCATCTCACCGGCGGCGTGCTCGTAGATCGCCGGCTCGGGCTTGCCGGGTCCGTCGATGTGCTCGGCGCTCACGATCTCGTCGAACCCCGCTAGGTCGAATCGGTCGGTGACGGTCCCGATCCAGTCGGGCGGTGACGAGGAGACGATCGCCGTCCGTACCCCGCGCTCGTGGAGGGCCTCGAGCAGGTCCCGAAAGCCGGGCATGAGTTCAGCGTGTTCGGTGTAGATCTCCTCGGCCAGCGCCTCGAACCGGTCGATGTACTCCGAGCGCTCGACGAGAGTGGTGTAGTTCGAGTCGAGGTACTCGTAGATCTCCTTGTAGTTCATGCCGGTGATCTCGCTTACCGGAACGTCCTCCTCGACGACCGCCGGCAGCAGCTCCTCGCGCTCGCGCTCGACCCAGTAGTCCTCCGAGTCGACGATCACGCCGTCCATGTCGAACAACACGACGTCCATACCGGACCTGCCCGCTCGTGGGGGATAGTCCTGCCGACCGCGGACGAAGGTTCATGTACGGGCGGCGGACCAACCGGCCCATGTCAGACGCCGATACGCTCTCCGTGTTCGCCGGAGACTGTCTCGTCCACACCGACGACGGGACCCACCGCGGCGAGGTGATCGTCCTGCTCAAACCCGACAACACCGTGTTGGTCCACGACACGGACGGCTACCAGCCGGTCGCGTGGCTCACCCGCGCCGACTCAGTCGCGCGCACTCGAAACGGGGGCTTTTCGGTGACTGCGATCGCCGGCGAGAAGACCCTCCGCGTCGAGTCCGAGAGCGCCTACGGCTTCGGGGAGTACCCCGGTTCGCAAGCGGGGATCCCGGTCGGCGACTGCCCCGACTGCCAGCGCGCCCTCGTGCGTGCCGGCGGGGTCGTCTCGTGTCTGGGCTGTGAGAACCGGTTCGGACTGCCCGACGGCGCGAGCGTCCTCGACGGTCGCTGTGAGTGTGGCCTGCCGCGGATGGCGGTCGCACGCGGCGACCGGTTCGAACTCTGTCTCTCCCGAGAATGCGAGCCGCTGGACGGGATCGTCAAAGAGCGCTTCGACCGCGAGTGGGACTGTCCCGACTGTGGGGGGCCGCTCCGCGTGCTCCGCCGGGGCGGACTGCTCGCGGGCTGTGAGAACTACCCCGACTGTGAGGTCGGCTACGTGATTCCCGACGGAACCGTGATCGGGAAGTGTGACTGCGGACTACCCCGCTTCGAGACTCCCAGGGGACGGCGCTGTCTCGACTCGGCGTGCACCGGGTGATCGGTGAGCCTTTGGGAGCGCTCGCGCAAGACCGGGCATGAACGAACCGCGGGGACGGATCGAAGAGGGGGTGGTCCGCGTCGCGGGCGACGCCCGCCAGCGCTATTACGACGCCCGTGGGTACGGCCGCCCGATCGAGGGCAACGAGATCGCACTCGCCCCCGTCGAGGCGGCCCACCTGCTCTTTCGGGGCGACCTACGCGTCGAGGACATGGACTTCCCGGCGTTCGTCCGCCGGTTCGAGGACCCGACCTTCCTCGTGCGCTATCTCGTCTACGCCGACCTCCGCGAGCGGGGGTTCTATCTCTCGCCCGCGCGCGAGGGCTGGGTTTCCGACCCGCCCGCCGATGCCCACTTCGTCGTCTACGAGCGCGGTTCGGGGCCGTGGGACGACGAGCGCCTGTACGAACTGCGGGTCGCCGGCGAGCGCGAAGCGATCGGGGTGGCCGATCTGCCGGGCGCGCTCGCGGTCGTCGACGAGGAGAGCGAGGTGACCTACTTCGAGGTCGAACGACCGACGATGAACGGTTCCTCGACGGGGTTCTCCGGAACCGTCGAGGCCGACCTGCTCGCGGACCGGGCGATCGCGTGGGACCCGCCCGAGGGACTGTTCTCGGCGGCGTTTTACGGCCAGCCGCTTTCCGGTCGTCAGGGTGCGGACGGCCCGATCCAGCTCTCGCTTCTCGAGGCCGCGTATCTCGCCGAACGTGGCTCGCTCTCGACGGACGGGTCGATCCTCGAACGCGGCCGGGCGGTCGAGGGCGAGCGCTTCGAACGCCGGCTCGCGGTCTACACCGCGCTCCGCGAGCGTGGGGTCGTCCCCAAGACCGGTTTCAAGTTCGGCGCGGACTTTCGGGTGTACGCGGACGTGACGTCGGTCGATGATTTGGGTCACTCCGAATCCCTCGTCCGGGCGCTCCCTCCGGGGTGTGCCCGTTCGCCCCGGGAACTCTCGCTCGACGTTCGGCTCGCTCACGGGGTGCGCAAACGAATGGTTTTTGCGCTGGCGAGCGCGAACGACGGTACGAAGCCGACCTTCGTCTCGGTCGGCAGACTCACACCATGAACGAGGAACCTACCCACGAGCCCGAAGAGGTACAGCCGGACGGGGGAGCCGCCACCGACGACGTCGCCCTCGACCCGTGGGGTTCCTCGACCGTCGACGACTACCGGAGCCTCTTCGAACAGTTCGGTATCGAGGAGTTCGACGACGTCCTCCCCGAAGTGACCGACCCCCACTACCTGATGCGCCGGGGCGTGATCTTCGGCCATCGCGGGTACGATCGGGTGGCCCGCGCGATGCGCGAGGGCGAGCCCTTCGCCGCGCTCTCGGGGTTCATGCCGACCGGCGACCCCCACATCGGCCACAAGCTCGTCTTCGACGAGCTGATCTGGCACCAGGAGCAGGGCGGCGATACCTACGGGCTGATCGCCGACCTCGAGGCCCACTCCGCCCGCGGCCTGCCGTGGGAGGAGATCGACGAGCACGCGCGGGACTACATCCTCAGCCTGCTCGCACTCGGGTTCGACCCCACAGAGGGCGAACTCTACCGCCAGTCCGAGAACCGGGAACTGCAGGACCTCGCGTTCGAACTCGGGAGCGAGGTCAACTTCTCGGAGATGGAGGCGATCTACGGCTTCGGCGGTGAGACGTCGGTCTCGCACATGCAGTCGGTCGTCACCCAGATGGCCGACATCCTCTATCCCCAACTCGACGAACCCAAACCCACCGTCATTCCGGTAGGCCCCGATCAGGACCCCCACGTCCGGCTGGCGCGGGATTTGGCCGCTCGAACCCGCTATTTCGGCGTCACGGAGGCCTACGCGAGCTTCGAGGCCGACCCCGCCGAACGGACGGTGCTCGCACGCGCCTACGAGGAACGCAAGTCCTTCGCCGATGAACCCGACCGACCGCGCTGTGTCGAGGCCGCCGACTGGCTCGACGAGCACGACGCGTTGGCCGCCCTCTACGATCCCGCCGTGATCGAGTCGACGGTCGAGAAGCTCCACGCCGCGGGGAAAGAGCCGCTTCGCCCGCGGGTCCGCTTTCTCGACCGCAACGCCACCGAGGACGCCTTCGAGGCGCTGATCGAGGCCGCCGAGGGCGAGAAACGCGTCTACGAAGCCCACATCGATTCCTTCGAGCTCTCCCGAGACGCGGCCGAGGAGCTCGCCCGCGAGGTCGAACTCGCCCACGGCGGCTACGGCTTTCGGGCCCCCTCCTCGATCTACCATCGCTTCATGACCGGCCTGACGGGAGGGAAGATGTCTTCGTCGGTCCCCGCGAGCCACATCAGCCTGCTCGACGACCCCGAGACGGGCTACGGGAAGGTCAAATCGGCGACCACGGGCGGCCGGGAGACCGCCGAACGCCAGCGCGAACTCGGAGGGCGCGCCGACGAGTGTCCGGTCTACGAGCTGTACGCTTACCTGCTCGCTGGCGACGACGACGAGTTCGCAAAGGAGGTCTACGACGAATGCGTCGGCGGCGAACGCCTCTGTGGGGACTGCAAGGAGCAGGCCGCCGTGTTGATGCAGGAGTTCCTCGAAGAGCACCAGGAGAAACGCGAGGAGGCGAGGGAGCTACTCGCGGAGCTCGACATCGATCTGGACCCCAAGCGCGTCTGAGCCCGTTTTGACCTACTCGAGGTCCGCGCCGACCGCCTTTTCGACCGAATCGAACCCGTCACGCTCGAGCAGCGTGAGCAACCCCTCGCTGATTTCCTTTGCGATCGAGGGGCCACGGTAGACCAGCCCCGTATAGAGCTGGACGAGGCTTGCGCCCGCACGGATCTTGCGATAGGCGTCCGCGGCGGTGAAGACGCCGCCAACGCCGACGATCGGGACGTCGGTTCGCGTGGCGATAAAACGGATCACGTCGGTCGAGCGCGGTTCGATCGGCCGTCCCGAGAGTCCGCCGGTCTCGTTTCGGTGCCGTCCCCGGAGGCTCTCGGGTCGTTCGGCCGACGTGTTGGTCGCGACGATCCCGTCGAGGTTGAGGTCCGAGACGACGCCGATCGCGTCCGCGATCGCCCCGCTGCTCAGGTCGGGCGAGAGCTTGACCAGCAAGGGATTCGCGCCAGCTTCCCGGAGGGCGGTGAGAATCCCCCGGAGATGCGCTTCGCCCTGGAGGTCCCGGAGTCCCGGTGTGTTCGGACTCGAGACGTTGACGACGAAGAAATCGCCGTACTCGGCGAGCCGACGGTAGGTATAGCGGTAGTCATCGGGCGCGCGCTCGGGCGGTGTCGCCTTCGATTTGCCGATGTTCACCCCGACGGGCACGTCGGGCAGTTCGGACCGTTCGAGCCTTGCCCCCACGCGGTCGGCCCCGTCGTTGTTGAAGCCCATCCGGTTGACGATCGCCTCGTCCTCCGGGAGGCGGAACATTCGGGGCTGCGGGTTGCCGGCCTGCGGATCCGCGGTGACGCCACCGATCTCGACGTGACCGAACCCGAGCGCTTCGAGTGCTCGCGGGAACTCGCCGTTCTTATCGAAGCCGGCGGCGACCCCGACCGGCGTCGGGAATCGCTGGTCGAACAGGGATACCGATAGCCGTGGATCGTCGACCCGATAGTGCCTGCGGGCCAGCGCCGTCGCCGGCGTCCGCTGGGCCCCGCTCAAGAGCGTCGTAACCGCTGTGTGTGCGGTTTCTGCCGGCAGACCGAAGAGCGCGGGACGGAGAAGGGAGTAAAACGACATCCGGGACGGGTTCGGGACGGGGCGACCGTCAGAAATCGTGCTCGACCTCGTCCTTGTCGGCCTTCTGGATAATGATTTTGTCTTCTCGAACGCGGACGAACACCTCGTCGCCGATGTCCATCCCGGCGACGGCCAGTTCGTCCTCGTGGAGGTTGAGATGTACGTTGTGGTACTGGCCCTGATCGTCCTTCGCACCACTGGGGCTCAGCTTCTTTTTTCGCACCATCGGGGTACTCTACCGAACGTTCCGCCCACGTCGTACATAAGTGTTTTCTCATCATACATCTCGTCCCGTCCGCGTCCCCGCGGTATCAGTCCGAACCGACATATAAACCATCCGGCCGCCGGCACTCGATTTGAGGGATATACTTATTATGAAGGATGTGGAGATCTGACATGGAGTTCCACTATGGTCCGCGAAGACGGCAAACGAAACTTTGCACTGCGCAAGGACAGCGGCGATGAATCGAGCGTTTTCTCGGGTAACACTCCCCGACAAGCCGCCCTGAAGGCCGCCCGACGGCTCGAACCCGCCTCCAGCGAGGACGCAGCGAGTCGGACGACCCTCCAGCTCCGGGAGAAGGGGACCGACAAGGTCCACATCTACGAAGGCTGGGCGTGGGAGCAGACGGCTCCCGAGGACAGTCCCGACTGGATGCCCGACGAGATCACCGAGGCAAACGTCTCGAAGCAGGGTATCGAGCATATCGACGAGTGAATCCGTGTGAGGGGGGCCGTTCTCTTCGACCGATAGCGACGGACTTCGTCACACATACGTCCTTCGCGGGCGCACGCACGAACGCGCGGACACCACTCGACCCGACCGATGGCCGACGAGCCCGGGATGAACCGTCGACCTCCATCCGTGCGATACTTCCTCACCGGACATAGCGAACTCGAGTCCGAGTAGCATCCCGAACGGTTCGATCCGTGAGGACCTACTCCGGTTCCTACGTGGTACTTCGATTCATGGTATCGCAAGACGAAGCGGCGATCGAACGACGGCCTTATATGTATACCTGCCATTCGAAGAAATGCGAAGGACGCTCCGGGCGATCTCGGGGCGATCCCCCGCTGGCGTTGCGTTCCAACGCCAGCGGGAGTCCGATGCCCTTAAGTGGTTAAGGCCACTCGGAATGAATACCGCGAAGTCGATGCCGGTGTCCGATTCCGGCGCCGACCACGATCCGACGCCCTTAAGTGGTTAAGGGCACTCGGATGTGATGCGGAGAAAGAAACACAGTGATCGTAGGGCGTTCACAGCGCTCTACAGTCACGGGCCTGTCGAGGGGGGATTCGAACTCCCTTCTCGAACGAGCTTCGAAGGGTTTATGACCCATCGAAGCCAACAATCAGGTCCGAAGGAAATGAGGATTCCACCCCTGCGGTCCGCCGTACAGATGGGATCTGATGTTAGCCCTGGTAGTTCGGTGATACCCGATCGGTTTTCGGAGTGATCGCCGAACTACGGACCATGCAATGTGTACACCTTTGTGTACCCGCCTAACCCTGAGCATTCGCTCAGGACCATTCCGGTTGATCCTGCCGGAGGCCATTGCTATTGGAGTCCGATTTAGCCATGCTAGTCGCACGGGTTCAGACCCGTGGCGAATAGCTCCGTAACACGTGGCCAAACTACCCTCTGGATCGGGATAACCTCGGGAAACTGAGGCTAATACCGAATATCGCTCTCATCCTGGAATTGGAGAGAGCACGAAACGCTCCGGCGCCATAGGATGTGGCTGCGGCCGATTAGGTAGACGGTGGGGTAACGGCCCACCGTGCCGATAATCGGTACGGGTTGTGAGAGCAAGAACCCGGAGACGGTATCTGAGACAAGATACCGGGCCCTACGGGGCGCAGCAGGCGCGAAACCTTTACACTGCACGAACGTGCGATAAGGGGACTCCAAGTGCGAGGGCATACAGTCCTCGCTTTTCCCTACCGTAAGGTGGTAGGTGAATAAGAGCTGGGCAAGACCGGTGCCAGCCGCCGCGGTAATACCGGCAGCTCGAGTGATGGCCAATATTATTGGGCCTAAAGCGTCCGTAGCTGGCCGAACAGGTCTGTCGGGAAATCCGCTCGCTCAACGAGCGGACGTCCGGCGGAAACCAGTTGGCTTGGGACCGGAAGACCCGAGGGGTACGTCCGGGGTAGGAGTGAAATCCTGTAATCCTGGACGGACCGCCGGTGGCGAAAGCGCCTCGGGAGAACGGATCCGACAGTGAGGGACGAAAGCTTGGGTCACGAACCGGATTAGATACCCGGGTAGTCCAAGCTGTAAACGATGCTCGCTAGGTGTGGCACTGGCTACGAGCCAGTGCTGTGCCGTAGGGAAGCCGAGAAGCGAGCCGCCTGGGAAGTACGTCCGCAAGGATGAAACTTAAAGGAATTGGCGGGGGAGCACTACAACCGGAGGAGCCTGCGGTTTAATTGGACTCAACGCCGGACATCTCACCAGCACCGACAGTGTGCGATGAAGATCAGTGTGATGAGCTTATTGGAGCCACTGAGAGGAGGTGCATGGCCGCCGTCAGCTCGTACCGTGAGGCGTCCTGTTAAGTCAGGCAACGAGCGAGACCCGCATCCTTAATTGCCAGCAGTACCCTTGTGGTAGCTGGGTACATTAGGGAGACTGCCGTGGCCAACACGGAGGAAGGAACGGGCAACGGTAGGTCAGTATGCCCCGAATGTGCTGGGCTACACGCGGGCTACAATGGCCGGGACAGTGGGACGCCACCCCGAAAGGGGGCGCTAATCTCCTAAACCCGGTCGTAGTTCGGATTGCGGGCTGAAACCCGCCCGCATGAAGCTGGATTCGGTAGTAATCGCGTCTCAGAAGGGCGCGGTGAATACGTCCCTGCTCCTTGCACACACCGCCCGTCAAAGCACCCGAGTGAGGTCCGGATGAGGCCGTCGAACGACGGTCGAATCTGGGCTTCGCAAGGGGGCTTAAGTCGTAACAAGGTAGCCGTAGGGGAATCTGCGGCTGGATCACCTCCACTGACCGGGATCGGGCCGACGTGCCCGACCCACCTTAGGCAGTCCGTAGTTCGCGATCGCCCGCATTCCGATCGGGCACCTTAGAACTACCAGGGTTAACACCTCCCGAGAGGGACGGGCCCATAGCTCAGCGGTAGAGTGCCTCCTTTGCAAGGAGGATGCCCTGGGTTCGAATCCCAGTGGGTCCATCTCCGGAGGAGATCGAAACCGTGTCCCTTAAGTGGGGCAGGGACCTTCGATCAAATCCGAACGAGACCGATGCACCGCCCCGTGCAAGCGTGGGTGGGAAGGGTTGATGCACGCACCGTTTCGCAACGGGTGTGCGGATGACGCCGTGTGTACGTGCGATTCAGACGTCCACTGGATCCGTTTACCGGGTCACAGTGACAAATCCAATATCAGCGTGGCTACTGTGCCAGCTGGTGGATGGCTCGGCTCGAGTGCCGACGAAGGACGTGCCAAGCTGCGATAAGCCCTGGGGAGCCGCATGGAGGTTAAGAACCAGGGATTTCCGAATAGGAATCCTCTCGCAATTGCCTTGCGCAATGGGGAACGCCGACAACTGAAACATCTCAGTAACGGCAGGAAGAGAAACCGAATGGGATGTCGTGAGTAACGGCGAGTGAAAGCGACACAGTCCAAACCGAAGCCCTTACGGGCAATGTGGTGTTCGGGCTGACTCTCATCGTCGGATCGTCTGTGTAAAGTCTCCTGGAACGGAGCGCGATACAGGGTGACAGCCCCGTAACACAGACCAGTACGGCGTGCGTCAGTTCCAGAGTAGCGGGGGTTGGATATCCCTCGTCAATATGGCCGGCATCGACGGCCAAGACTAAACACTCCTCGAGACCGATAGCGAACAAGTAGCGTGAGCGAACGCTGAAAAGCACCCTCAGAAGGGAGGTGCAATAGGGCCTGAAATCAGTTGGCGATTGAGCGACGGGGCACGAAAGGCCCCGTGAAGAACGAATCGGGTGCAAGCCCGTAGTAGAATTCACGGGGAGCCGGTGTTCCGTCGTGCGTTTTGAAAAACGAACCAGGGAGTGTACCTGTTTGGCGAGTCTAACCCGAGAACCGGGGAAGGCGTAGGGAAACCGATATGGCCGCAGTCTTACGACGAGGGCCACCGTGTTCAAGCGCGGGGAGTCAAACGGGTACGACCCGAAACCGGACGATCTATGCGCATGCAAGGTGAAGCGTGCCGAAAGGCACGTGGAGGCCTGTTAGGGTTGGTGTCTTACAATACCCTCCCGTGATTTGCGTATAGGGGTGAAAGGCCCATCGAGTCCGGAAACAGCTGGTTCCAGTCGAAACATGTCGAAGCATGACCTTTGTCGAGGTAGTTCGTGGGGTAGAGCGACCGATTGGGGGACCGCACTCCGAGAGGAGTGCGCCCCCCTGTCAAACTCCGAACCTACGGACGCCGTTGACGCAAGGAATCCGGTGTGCCGGGGTAAGCCTGTGCACCGTGAGGGAGACAACCCAGAGCTGGGTTAAGGTCCCCAAGTGTGAACTAAGTGCGATTGAAGGTGGTCTCAAGCCCTAGACAGCCGGGAGGTGAGCTTAGAAGCAGCTACCCTCTAAGAAAAGCGTAACAGCTTACCGGCCGAGGTTTGAGGCGCCGAAAATGATCGGGGCTCAAGTTCACCACCGAGACCTAGCCGTACGCCTTACAGCGTAATCGTGTAGACTGGCACTCCGATCGGATGGAAGTTCGGGCGAGAGCTCGCATGGACCGATCGGTGACGAAAATCCTGGTCATAGTAGCAGCGTTAGTCGGGTTAGAACCCCGACGGCCGAATGAGTAAGGGTTCCTCGGCAATGTTGATCAGCCGAGGGTTAGTCGATCCTAAGTCCCCCCGCAATTCGAAGGGGACAAATGGGAAACTGGTTAATATTCCAGTACCGTCGTGCATTCAAAGGTGACGCTTTGGGGCCGACCGAGCCGGGCACTCGCCCGGTCAAACCGTCAAAGTCCGTGGAAGCCGTAATGGCACGAAGCGGACGAACGGCGGGATAGCGCAAGTCGGTTCAACCCAGAGCCCGTGAAAAGCCGAGCACGACGATCGTACCGAGATCCGACACAGGTACTCATGGCGGCGAAAGCCAAGGCCTGTCGGGATCAACCGACGTTAGGGAATTCGGCAAATTAGTCCCGTAAGTTCGCGATAAGGGATGCCTGCCCTGTGTAGGGGCAGGCCGCAGTGACTCGGACGCTCCGACTGTTTAGTAAAAACATAGGTGATCGCAAATCCGAAAGGACTCGTACGATCACTGAATCCTGCCCAGTGCGGGTATCTGAACACCTCGTACAAGAGGACGAAGGACCCGTTAACGGCGGGGGTAACTATGACCCTCTTAAGGTAGCGTAGTACCTTGCCGCTTTAGTAGCGGCTTGCATGAATGGATGAACGAGAGCGTCGCTGTCCCAACGTTGGGCCCGGTGAACTGTACGTTCCAGTGCGGAGTCTGGAGACCCCCAAGGGGAAGCGAAGACCCTATAGAGCTTTACTGCAGGCTGTCGCTGAGACGTGGTCGCCATTGTGCAGCATAGGTAGGAGCCGTTACACAGGTACCCGCGCTAGCGGGCCACCGAGGCATCATTGAAATACTACCCGATGGTGACTGCGACTCTCACTCCTGGCGGAGGACACCGGTAGCCGGGCAGTTTGACTGGGGCGGTACGCGCTCGAAAAGATATCGAGCGCGCCCCAAGGTTTCCTCATCCGGGTCGGACACCCGGAAAAGAGCGCAAGAGCAAAAGGAAGCCTGACAGTGTTCTTCATAACACGGAACGCTGACGCGAAAGCGTGGTCTAGCGAACCAATTAGCCTGCTTGATGCGGGCAATTGCTGACAGAAAAGCTACCTTAGGGATAACAGAGTCGTCACCGGCAAGAGCACATATCGACCCGGTGGCTTGCTACCTCGATGTCGGTTCCCTCCATCCTGCCCGTGCAGAATCGGGCAAGGGTGAGGTTGTTCGCCTATTAAAGGAGGTCGTGAGCTGGGTTTAGACCGTCGTGAGACAGGTCGGCTGCTATCTATTGGGGGTGTTTTGGTACCTGACGGGAACGATCGTATAGTACGAGAGGAACTACGATTGGTCACCACTGGTGTACCGGTTGTCCGAGAGGGCACGTGCCGGGCAGCTACGTGACACGGGGTAAGAGCTGAACGCATCTAAGCTCGAAACCCACCTGGAAAAGAGGTACCGTTGAGGTCACTCGTAGAAGACGAGTTCGATAGACTCGGGGTGTGCGCACCGAGGCAACGAGGTGTTAAGCCCGCGAGCACTAACAGACCGAAGCCACACAGTCATACCGCATTTGTATCCGTGACCGGTAAACGGATCCAGGCGTTAACTGAATCGCACGTACACATCGGCAAGCACCGATACTGGTAGCCCAACGGTTCGATTCCGTTGATCGGCATTAAGGCGGCCATAGCGGCGGGGCAACTCCCGTACCCATCCCGAACACGGCAGATAAGCCCGCCAGCGTTCCCGCGAGTACTGGAGTGCGCGAGCCTCTGGGAAAACTGCCTCGCAAGAGGGGCCAAGTACGAACCCAGGAACGCAATCGGAAGTACACGCTGGGTCCGTCCCGGTGGAACCCGAGACCGTTCCGTTACAACGGTTCGCAACTGGTGGTTCGCCGCCTTCCATTCATACTTCAAAGCCCACGACCCTTCTCGGGGTCGTGGGCTTTTTTCATTTACGGATAGCGACAGTACCCGCCGACCGCTAGCCTTATAATTGCCAGGCGGGTAGTCGTGAGCGTGCCAAGGTGGCAGAGTCCGGCCTAACGCAGCGGCCTGCAGAGCCGCCCATCGCCGGTTCAAATCCGGCCCTTGGCTTCTGGCTGAATTGCCGACCAGCCTCTGACTCCTTCGCAATGTGTCCGATCGCAGTTCGCAGGTGACCCTGTGAGATCCGTTCGGAACGTAGATCGATCGTCCCGAGCGGGGATGGACGAGGAAAAGTAACTTCTATAGCCCCGGACCCATTCCCCTGGAATATGCAACGACGCGCAGCAGCGATGTACGCGGGGCTTTTCGCGCTGATCGCTATCGGTGCGTGGGCGGCCGGCTCGTTCGGGCTCATTTCGAACCAGGCGGGCTTGCGGTGGATCTCCGTCCTCAGTGGTATCACCGTCTTCCTGCTCGTCGCGCTCTCGTATCTCCCGGTCCGAGGATGAGACTCGCTCACTCCTGGTCGTAATCCGCTCGCTTGACTCCCGCTTGTATCGCCCCGGCGAGCAACTCCAGTCACGATCGCCTTCGGTTCTCGCGTACATCTCCGACTGTGCTTCGCGCGTCATTCAATACGTATCCGTTTCCGGTCCCTTTTGGAGTCCTTTGTCGATAGACGCTTCGCTCCTTGTGAAAACGTTTGAACGAGAGCGGGCCGGGCGCGATTTGAACACGCGACCGTCTGATTAAGAGTCAGACGCTCTGCCGGACTGAGCTACCGGCCCTCACGAGGGAGTCGCCACCCCACGACTATAAGCGTTCAGGATTCGATGCGAACCTCTAAACCCGTTCTCGACGACCCACGTGCATGACCGACGACGTGGACCGACGCGCGTTCGTCGAACGGCTCCTCGCGTTCGATACGACCGACGGAAACGAGGCCCCCGCACAGGAGTGGTTCGGATGCCGACTCGACGAGTTGGGCTTCGAGACGTATCACTGGAAGCCCGATTCCGAACGTCTCGTGACCCATCCCTCGTTTCCCGACGATCCCGCGGAGATCGAGACGACGGGCCGTCCCAACGTCGCCGGCGTCATCGAACTGGGCTCGGGGAAGGGTCCGACGTTGCTCCTCAACGGACACGCCGACGTCGTCCCGGCGGAGGCCGATCAGTGGTCCTCGGACCCGTTCGAACCCACGTGGACGGACGAGACCCTGACTGCCCGGGGCGCGGCGGACATGAAGGCGGGGCTGGTCGCTTCCGTTTTCGCCGCCCGTCAACTCGCTGAGGCCGACCTCGACGGTCGCGTAGTCGTCGAAAGCGTCGTCGGCGAGGAGGCAGGCGGGATCGGTGCGGCGGAGTCGGCCCAAGACCCGCCCTACCCCGTTCCCGACGCGGCGATCATCGCCGAGCCAACCGACCTCACACCCGTCATCGCGACCGAGGGGACACTGATGAAGCGCCTTACTCTCACGGGGCGGTCGGCCCACGCGGCGACGCCGTGGCACGGCGAGGACGTCCTGGACCACTTCGAGCGCGTTCGAAACGCCCTCGCCGACCTCGAAGCCGAGCGCGCCCGCGGGATCACCCACCCGCTGTACGAGCCCTTCCCGAGGCCGGTACCGATCGTCGCCGGTACCGTCCATGCGGGGTCGTGGGCCTCGTCAGTCCCTGCCCACCTCGAGAGCGAGTTCCGGATCGGCGTCGCGCCCGGCGAGACGGTCGACGAGGTCGAACAGGAGGTAGACCGACGGATCGCGGCGGTGGTCGCCGACTCGGAATGGCTGACCGAACACCCTCCGCGCTTCGAGCGCTTCTCGGTACAGTTCGAACCCGCGGAGATCAGTCCTGAGGAACCGATCGTCCGTGCCGTCTGCGAGGCGCTCGATGCCGCTGGACGGGATTCGACGGTGCGAGGGGCGACCTACGGAACCGACGCGCGACACTACATCGAGGCCGGGATTCCGACGGTCGTCTTCGGGCCGGGATCGATCCGGCAGGCGCACTTTCCCGACGAGTCGATCGACTGGAGCGAGGTCACGACGGGGATCGACCTGCTCGAATCGGCCGGGAAACGCTTTTTCACTCGAAATACTCGCTGAGCGCTCGGTCGACGATCTCGCCGGGCGCGACGCCCTCGAAGGCGGCCTCCCGGCGGAGTTCGCGATAGCTCTCGATGGGGAGTCGGACGGTGAGTTCGCCGGCGGTGACGCCGTGGGCACCCAGCGCCGCCTCGGGGGTCGCCCCGTCGTTGATCGCGCTGGCGATCGCCCGGACCTCCCGTACCGTCAGGTCGTTGTCGACGGTCGCCCACGCGAGCTGGAACCGGGCGTCGCCGGCGACGCGGGCGATGTGTTTGGCTGCAGTAGGGGCGATGTGGCCCATCGCGACGTGCCGTCTGACTGCTTGTGGCAGGTCGTGGACCCGTGCCCATTTGCGGATGAACGCGACCGACGTATCGCCGCCGGCGCGCTCGGTGGCGGCCTTGTAGGACCCCTCGCCGCGGACCAGCGCCGCACACGCCGCGGCACCCCGCAGCATGTAGATGTTGTCCTCGTCTCCGGCGGTGTTCTCAGAGAACCGTCTGACGGTTTCGGCCGCGGCGGCGAGACTCTCGGGGTCGTCCGGGTCGAACTGGACGGCCTCGCGTGCGTGCTCGCCAGTAACAGCGGCGTCACCCCTGACGACCGGTTGCCCGACCGGTGATTCGCGATCGCTCGGTGGGCCATCCGGTCGCTCGGTGGTCATTGCTGTCCTATTGGATCGAATACGCAAAACGTCGTCGCTAATCGGACTGTTCGCGCTCGCGTCGCTCCGAGAGGTGCTCCCAGATCTCGGTGCAGCCGGCTCCCTCCTCGACGTCCGCGAGGTGGGCGTCGTCGCGCTCCTCGTCGCTCATCTCTCGCCCTCCGCGTCCGGTTCCGGTGCGACATCCGCCGGGGCGTACTGGCGTCGTTCGTCGCGATTCCGTGTCATCACTCCCGGATACGGCCGGCCGGCGTATAGACCCGTGTGCAGGGACAAGCCCTACCCCAACTCCCGTCTACCGGAGATACTGATCCCTATCTCGGTCGCGGAGACGATCGGTTTTCGCTTTGCCCTCCGGCGATTCCTCCCATTTGGGGGCGTCAACAGGGTCGGTACGCCTTGCGAGAGGCGACGGGCTAAGGTTCCGCCGGACGTAGACTCCGTATGGACGTTCCGGTTCGAATCCTCGACGACGGGGCGTGGATCAGCGTCGACGACTCCCGACAGGTCGGCGTCAGTGACCTCTGGCGGCTCACGGACCACGAGTTCTGTGGCTGTGAGACCGCCGACGTACTGCTGGAGGCCTTCTTCGAGGTCCGCCCCAACGGCGAGCGCATCGAGGTTCGAGCCGTCGGCCACTGTATCACCTGCGGCGAACGTGGGTCGATGGGCTGGCTCACGATCGGGCACGTCGAAGACGGGGCGTTCGTCCCAAGCGACCCCGCCGCGGACCACCGTATCAGGCAACCAGGGAAGTGACAACATTTTCCTGTACCGACGAGCACCGGCCACCGTTGACGAGAGAGCGGGGCGTTTAGGCCTCGGACCGTAACGGACAGGTATGCCGACCAACGTGGAGGAGTGGAAAGACGAGGTCTACGGCACTGACATCCGTGCCCATATGGAGCGCTTCGCCGAGGAGGGCTGGGACGCGATCCCCGAGGACGAACACGACGCCTGGTTCGAGCGCTTCAAGTGGTACGGGCTGTACCACCAGCGCGCCGGCCAGGAGAGCTATTTCATGATGCGGATCGGCCCGCCAAACGGCGTGCTCGAACCCGGTCAGTTGCGAGCCATCGGCGAGGTCGCGAAGAAATATTCGACCGGACCCGCAGAAAACCCCGAGTTCGGCAACGGCTGGGCCGACTTTACGACCCGCCAAGCCATCCAACTGCACTGGATCAACATCGAGGACGTCCCCGCCATCTGGGACGAACTGGAGGAGGCCGGCCTCTCGACGCTGCAGGCCTGTGGGGACTCCTGGCGCAACATCGTCGGCTGTCCGGTCGCCGGCAAGGACAAGCACGAACACGTCGACGCGCTCGATACCATCCACGAACTCCACGACACCTTCAAGGGCGACGACGATCACTCGAACCTCCCCCGCAAGTGGAAGGTTTCCGTTACGGGGTGTGACGAGGGCTGTGGACAGGGTGACATCAACGATCTGGGTCTCGAACCCGCCGAGAAGAACGGCGAGACGGGCTTTAACGTCCGCGTCGGTGGCGGACTCGCGCGCAACGAGCCCCGCTTCGCCCGCGACATCGACGTCTTCGTCACGCCCGAACAGGCCGCCGACGTCGCCGGCGGTCTCTCGGCGCTGTTTCGCGACCACGGCGACCGCGAGAACCGCTACAACGCCCGGATCAAGTTCCTCGTCGACGAGTGGGGCCCCGAGAAGGTCCGCGACGTCCTCCAGGAGGAGTACGTCGACTTCGAACTCGAGACCGCGGGCGAGGACCTCCGGGAGAACTACTCCTATAACGCCGGCACCGCCGACGGCCACGCCGACCACGTCGGCATCCACGAACAGAACGACGGGAACTACTACGTCGGACTGAACGTCCTCGTGGGTCGGATGGGCGCGGACGAGGTGATCGAACTCGCCGACATCGCCGACGAATACGGTTCGGGCGAGGCCCGGATCACCCAGCGCCAGAACCTGATCCTCACCGACGTCCCCGAGAAGAACCTCGACGAGCTCCGCTCGGAGCCCCTGCTCTCGGAGTACAGCCCCGATCCCCACCCGTTCCAGCGCGGGTCGATCGCGTGTACCGGCACGGAGTTCTGCTCGCTGTCGATCGTCGAGACGAAAAACAGGCAAGTGCGCTTCTCGCGCTGGCTCGTCGAGAACGTCGAACTCCCCGACGGCATCGAGGACTTCCACATCCATCTCTCGGGTTGTACGGCCTCCTGTGCCCAGCCCCAGATCGCCGACGTCTCGCTGCGGGGCATGAAGACCCGCAAGGACGGCGAGCCGGTTGAGGCGCTCGACATCGGGCTGGGCGGTGGCTTGGGCGAGAACCCCAACTTCGCCGACTGGGTGGTCCAGCGCGTGCCAGCAGACGAAGTGCCCGGCGCGATCGCGAACCTGATCGAGGGCTTTGCCGCCGAGCGCGAGGGCGACGAGACCTTCCGCGAGTTCGTCGTCGAGCGCGACGAGGAGGAACTCGCCGACCTCTGTGAGCCCGAGGAGACCTCCTATACGGATCCGTACATGCACAACACGAAACAGACGTGGTACCCCTACGCCGACGAGGACGACATGGACGCCAGCCCCGCGCCGACGTCCGCCGACGACTGATCGTCCCACTGGGTTCCACACTCGCTAAGTGCCTTCCTCGCGTTTCGCTCCGTATATGCCCGACCGCATCATGAAGGTCAACGCCTACACGACCCTCGACCTGCTCGACGCCGAGGCCGAAGGTCACGGCTGGACGGACGAGGCCCTCGCGATCTTGAACGTCACCGCCCCTCGCGAGGACCCCGACCACGTTTCGCTCCGGCTGGAACTGGACAACACCGACTTGGAGAACCTGCCCGCCCACGCCGATTCGGTGCGCCTCTCGGCCCAGCAAGCCAGAACGCTCGCCGCCGAACTGGAGAAGCACGCCGCCCGCGTCGAGGACGCGAGCGAGTAGCCCGGCCGGGGAGTACGTTCTTAACCGTCCGGGCGGTACTCGGACCCATGGACGAGTGGAAACGGGACGTCGCGAGCGGACTCGTCGTACTCGTCCCGCTTTTGATCTCGCTGTACGCTATCGCGTGGCTGTTTTCCTTCCTCGCCGGATTGCCGCTGACCGACGCCATCGAAAACCCGCTGGCCCGGGTCGCCGTCACGCTCGCGGTGTTCGTCTTAGCGGTCGCGCTGGTCGGGATGGCGACCCGTACCGCCGGCGGCGCGCTCGCGAGCGGGTGGCTTGATACCGCGATCAACCGCGTCCCGCTGCTCCGGGTGGTCTACAACGCCTCGCAGTTGGCCGTCGAGACGGTCGTCTCGGGCGATACGGAGCTCAAGGAGCCTGTCAAGGTAACGACGTGGATGGGCGCGCGCATGACCGCGTTCAAAACCGGGAGACGAAGCGAGGACGGCCGGATGGTGCTGTTCGTACCGACCGCCCCCAACGTCACGACGGGTTACGTCGTCGAGATCGACCCCGCGGACGTCGAACCTACCGACGAGACTGTCGAAGAGGCCATGACACGCCTGCTCAGCGCCGGTTTCGGCGATCAACCGCGGCCCGAGGCGGCGCCGCTTTCGACCGCCGACGACTAGACCACGTCGGCCTCGACCGACCCGATCCCCTCGACCTCGGCACGAACCGAATCGCCCGCCGAGATCACGCCCGCGCCGGGCGTGCCCGTACTGATCAGGTCACCCGCCTCGAGCGTCATCACCCGCGAGTGAAACGTGACGAGGTCCCGCGGCGAAAACAGCATGTTTTCCATCCGGTTTTCCGCCACGACCTCGCCGTTTCGCTCCGTGGCGACCCGCCGGTCGTCGAACGCGGGGGGCGAGTCGGGCACCGCGATGGCCGGCCCGAGCACGAGAAAGGTGTCGAAGCTCTTCGCGCGCGTGAGAAAACGCGGGTTCCGCTCGAGGACGTCCTCGGCGGTCATGTCGATCACCGGTAGGTAGCCCGCGATCGCCTCGTCGGGCTCCGTGAGATCGCTCCCCGTTCGCCCGAGCACCAGCCCGAGTTCGGCCTCCGCCGTGATGCGGTCGGTTCGTTCGCTCGGCGGCAGGCGAACGGGGCCGCCGGGACCCGTGACCGCCGTCCGTGGTTTCATGAAGCTCGCGGGTTCCTCGGGGCGGTCCTCGTCGAGATCGCCGGCGTGTTCCTCGTAGTTCAGCCCGATCCCCCAGCACTTCCCGAGCGATTCGAGGGCGATCGGGGGCCCGAACGCGATCCCCTCGTCCGGGATGCGCCCGACCGGGAGATCACCGGGGGCGGGCAACTCGCCCGCCGCAGCGGCGGGCAGCGCGTCGGCGACGCTCTCGAATCCCGCGGCCGACAGCGGGACGAACCCCGCCTCGTCACCAAGAAGCGGGCGGCCCGCGGCGGTGCGTGCGAGGTACTTCATTCTCGATCCGTCCAGAAGTCGAACGAACGCCCCGGCGCGAAGACGTCCAGTCCGACCGCACGCTCCTCGCTCGCGTTCTCGACGCGGTGGGACTCCCAGGACTCGAGCCACACGGAGTCGTACTCCTCGAGGGTGACCGTCTCGTCCTCGGTGTGAACGACCAGTTCGCCCTCCAGACAGAGACAGACCTGCTCGTTCTCGTGGTCGTGCATCGGGGAGGAATGGCCCGGCGGCTTCTCGAACCACTCGAAGGTGAACTCGTCGCTGCCGGC
The DNA here is from genome assembly GCF_000196895.1 of Halalkalicoccus jeotgali B3. Taxonomy (NCBI): domain Archaea; kingdom Methanobacteriati; phylum Methanobacteriota; class Halobacteria; order Halobacteriales; family Halalkalicoccaceae; genus Halalkalicoccus; species Halalkalicoccus jeotgali. The sequence continues at coordinate 2,611 of NC_014297.1, read as the reverse complement.
GAGCGCCCGTCGGCCCCAGCCCTCCTCGGGTTCGTAGCTCTCGGCGTCGTCGAACTCGACGGGTTTCATAGATTCGAGGCCCCTGCCCCGCCGTCGATCGGCACCGACACGCCGTTGATGAAGCCCGATTTTGGCGAGGAGAGGTACGCGACGGTGTTTCCGAGTTCGAGCGGGTCGCCGATCCGTTCGAGGGGAATGCCGTCGCTCCAGTCTGCGAGCCCCTCCTCGTAGGAGTCGTAATCGCCCCGGTCGACCGCCTGATCGACCAACTCCTGGATCCGCGCGGTCTCGTGGGGGCCCGGTAACACGGCGTTGGCCCGGACATCGGGTGCGAGTTCCTGGGAGAGGGTCTTTTCGAGGCCGATGACGCTCATGCGCACCGAGTTCGAGAGGACGAGCGAGTCGATCGCCTCCTTCACACTGCGAGAGGTGATCGTGACGATGGTCCCCCCGCCCTCTTGGAGGTGCGGGGCGGCCTCCTTTACCAGTCGAACCACGCTCATCACGAGCAGGTCGTAGGCGTGATACCAGTCCTCTTCCTCGGTCTCCATAAACGGGCCGCTTGGCGGCCCGCCCGCGCTGGTGACGAGGTGATCCAGTCCGCCGAACTCCTCGACTGCCGTCTCGACGAGCGCTGTGACGTCCTCGGGGTCGGTCAGGTCACCCGGCTTCGCGACGACCGCTCCCGTGGCTTCGGCCTCGATCTCTTCTCGTGCGTCCTCCAGTCGGTCCTCGTCGCGACCGTTGATCACGACGTCGACGCCTTCGCGCGCGAGCGCTTTCGCCGAGGCCTTGCCGAGTCCGCTCGAAGAGGCCGTGACGAGCGCCGTATTCCCATCGATCTGTAGGTCCATGACGTGGGTACCCGCGCAAGCGACGGGCAAAAGGGTTCGCGTGGCGGCAGTTACTATCGGGTCGTCGAACGTGAACCCGTATCACGGACGGTAAGGGTTTATATGGCTGGCCGCGCCCCCTTCCGACATGCCCGCAGACCTCGTCGACGCCGAAACCGCAGACCACATCGTCCGCACCGCCCGCACCGCCGTCGGGGACAGTCTCCGCTCGGCGACCTACTTCACCCGCGACGACTTCGAGCAACTGTACCTCAGAAGCGACCTCGAACGGGACGCCGACCTCTCGACGTTTATCGGCAACGAGTGGCGCGGCTTTCAGATCACCGAGGACGCCTATCAGGGCTCTGAGCTGGGCGATTACCGCTATACGATCCGCGTGTTCGATCACGGCTATCTGGTTCGCCTGACGACCGACCGCGAGGGCGTCCTCGTCACCACCGACGGCATCACCATGCAGGACTTCGAGGCGCTCGCGAGCGCGATCGGCGCGGTTCTTGGCTAGAGCGAGAACCGCTCGGCCGCGGTCTCCATGTCCTTGTCCCCTCGCCCCGAGAGGTTCACGAGGATCGTTTCGTGCTCGCCGGCCTCGGCCAACTGGATCGCCCGGGCGATCGCGTGGCTCGATTCGAGCGCGGGGATGATCCCCTCTGTCTCGCTGAGTTCCCTGAAGGCCGCAAGCGCCTCCTCGTCGGTGACACCGGTGTACTCCGCCCGACCGATCGCCCGGAACATCGCGTGTTCGGGGCCGACGCCGGGGTAATCGAGACCCGCCGACACCGAGTGGACCTCGACACCCTCGTCGAGGACTCGGGTGTGCATCCCGTGGAGGGTGTCGTCCCGTCCCTGTGCGAGCGGGGCGGCGTGGCGGGCGGAATCGCTGCCCTCACCGCCACCCTCCGCGCCGTAGAAGTCGACCGGATCGTCACGGAAGGCGTGAAACAGCCCGATGGCGTTCGAGCCGCCCCCGACGCAGGCGACCGTGGCATCCGGCAGTTCGCCGACCCGCTCGCGGAACTGCTCGCGGGCCTCCTCGCCGATCACCGACTGGAAATCCCGAACCATCCGCGGAAACGGGTCGGGGCCGACGACGCTGCCCACGAGGTAGTGGGTGTCTTCGACGTTCCCGGCGAAGTCCTCCAGGGCAACGTCGACGGCGTCCGCCAGCCCCGCCCCGCCGCGGGTGACCTCGTTTACCTCCGCACCCATCAGGCCCATTCGGACGACGTTCATCTCCTGGCGGGCGACGTCCTTCTCGCCCATGTAGATCTCCGTCTCGAGGCCGAACAGCGCGCCGACCATCGCGGTCGCGACCCCGTGCTGGCCCGCGCCCGTCTCGGCGATCAACCGCTCTTTGCCCGCTTTCTTCGCCAACAGCGCCTGTCCGAGCGTGTTGTTGATCTTGTGGGCACCGCCGTGGAGGAGGTCCTCGCGTTTGAGGTAGATCTCCGCGCCGTAGCGCTCGCTCAGGTTGCGCGCGTGATACAGCGGCGTCGGTCGGCCCGCGAACTCCTCCAGATAGCCCCGGAACTCCTCTTGGAACCCCTCGCTTTTCCCGACCTCGTCGTAGGCCGCTGCGAGTTCCGAGAGCGGTCCTTCGAGCGCTTCCGGAACGTGACGTCCGCCGTATCCCTCGAATTCTCCCGACGACATACCCGAGGGTTCTCGGCGCGACGTATAAAGGATACTCCCGACTCTCCGGTGAGGAGCGCGGAAAAGAACTCGGTCGAACTCCGGACGCTCGATCAGCCCAGACTGCC